>JBBRSB010000015.1:0-98940 GCA_038245785.1 Gloeobacterales cyanobacterium
CAATCGATTTTAGAACCTGCAGAGTGGCGATTACTGCGGCGCAAGTTTGAGCCTAAGAATCGCTCGCAGAAGCCTCCCACGCTGAAGCAAGCGGTACGCTGGATTGCTCAATTAGGGGGATTCTTAGCGCGTAAAGGGGATAGGGAACCCGGACTGAAAACCCTTTGGCGCGGCATCGGCGTGCTCTTTCACCTACTGGAAGGGGCACAACTCACCGCTAAACCCTAGCCCCTGAGGCTATCCTAGAGACTTTTGCGTAATGGATAGCCTTTGAGGGGAGCTGTCCCGTAGGGACTGAGGGGTTTGCGAAGCTGGCGCTACAAGGGACGAAATTGCTGACAGCTCAAAGTTGCTTTTTAGCTTGGGGGGATCAAGCCAAATTCTTAAACCGAGCAAACTGTTTCTCAAAAAGTAACTTCACTGTTCCTGTCGGACCATTCCGATGTTTGGAAAGAATCACTTCAGCAATTCCTCTATCAGGACTGTCTGCGTTATAATACTCGTCTCGATAAACCATCATTACAAGATCCGCGTCTTGTTCAATACTTCCACTTTCCCTCAAATCTGATAGCATGGGCCGCTTATTAGTTCTGGCTTCTACCGCACGGGAAAGCTGGGACAAAGCCATAACAGGAACTTTGAGTTCTCTTCCTAATCCCTTCAGACCGCGCGTGATTTTGGATAATTCTTGAACTCGGTTATCGGAACTACCTTCCATGAGCTGCAGGTAATCAATAATAATCATGCCCAAACGTCCACCTTGCTCTGCCATCAGGCGGCGACATTTAGAGCGCATTTCCATGACGGTGGCATTGGGCGTGTCATCAATGAAAAGAGGACTGGACGCCAGTCGGCCAATCGCCGTACCTACTTTTTGCCACTCATTTTCACTAATTCTGCCAGAGCGCAACCGATGGCTATCGATCTCCGCTTCACTGCTTAAAAGTCTCTGCACTAACTGTTCTTTGGACATTTCCAAGCTAAACACAACCACCGGCAAATTAGCTTTCTGGGTAATGTTATGACCAATGGAGAGACAGAGCGAAGTTTTTCCCATAGAGGGTCTGCCAGCCACAATAATCAGGTCGGAAGGCTGGAATCCCTGAGTCAGGCTATCGAGGTCATAGAAACTACTCGGAATCCCTGGGATTTCGGCCCCTTCTGTAAACCGCTGTTCTAAAGATTCAAAAATGTCCAGCAAAATATCAGAAGCTGGAACAACAGAGCGCGTAACCCGCTCCTGCGTGACCGCAAAAATCTTTTGTTCCGCTTGGTCTAAGGTGAGGGTGATTTCCTGAGCCGTGTCGTAACCCAGCGCTACGACTTCTTGGCCACCGCGAATAAGCTGTCTGCGCGTATACTTGTCTGCAATTAAACGAGCGTACTGGTCGATGTTGACCGTATTAACTAAGAATTCAACCAATCGGCGTAAGGCAGACTTGCCGCCTACCTTTTCTAGAAGGCCATTATCCTCTAGATAGGTAGTGACACTCATCAAATCAGTCGGTAGACCTTGAGCGTTGAGGAGCAGGGCCGCCCGATAGATATCTTGGTGAGCAGCTACATAAAAAGCTTCAGGACGTAGAAGCTCCGCAACGCGGGTGAGGGCTTCACTATCCATAAGAATACCCCCCAGAATCGCTTCTTCGGCCTCAATATTTTGAGGAGGAAGACGGTCTTCTAGAGGGGAAAATTCTGTCATGGTAAATGATTGCCGAAATTCTCCTTGCACTGATACACCAAGCTAATGATTGAAACGAATCAGTAATTCGAGTATCAGCAGGCTTGGCCTGTTGTATCAAGCACCAGCGACTTCGACCCTGATATTAGCAAATACTTCATGCGCTAGACGGATCTTAGCGCCGTAGGTGCCAATAGCGTTTATATTGTCATCCAGGGTGATTTCTCTGCGGTCGATTTCCTCACCCAGTAAGGTCTTCAGGGCATCAGCGACATCTTGGTTCGTAACGGTACCGAAGATCGAATCGTTTTCCCCTACTTGCTTGTAGATGATCACCTTGGCCAAGGCTTCAATAGAACTGCGTTTAGCAATCGCTGCTTCACGAAGAGCAGCCAAACGTGCTCGTTCTTTCGCTTTGCGGGCTTCAATAGCCTTGATCAAGCCAGGAGTAGCTTTCTGAGCATAACCCTTAGGAATTAAATAGTTGCGAGCGTAACCAGGAGCCACTTCTACCAAATCCCCTGATTCACCCAATTTCTGCACATCCTCGACGAGGACTAGCTTGACGCCCATGATGTTTTCCTTACTTTCTTTTTACCAAAGAAATTAATATACCAGAGTTTGGGGGACAGGCAGAGGCATGGCACAATAATAATCTCAGCTTCTCCTACGTTTGAGTACCTGCATGACCCAACGCGTGTTGTTGAGACAAGCCTTAACTAAAGTTTTCCCAACTTTGAGTACTACAGAGCTTCAAACCCTTACGAATAGAATGGAAAAAGCCTCCTTTCCTCCGGGGACGAAGATCTTCCAGCAGGGCGAACAAGGGGACTCTCTATATGTTGTTGTAGATGGCTCTGTACAGATTCGCTATTGTCTGGTCGTGGGTCAGCCAAGGGATATTCTTTTAGCTAATCTAGGTGCGGCCTCGCTCTTTGGAGAAATGTCTCTTTTTGGCGATCATTTGCGCTCTGCTTCCGCCGTGTGTGCTACTACCGTTACGCTTTACCGATTTTCGCGGGAAGACTTGGCCAAGCAACCCCCCGAAATTATGCTTAAGCTCTACCAAAGTTTTTCCAGTATTCTTAGCAACAGATTGGCTAATTTAAATAAACGATTCGCTGAGTTAATGACCTTCTCGGATGTATTAACCAATGAAGGGGGAAGGAGCGTTCTTCTAGGTGAGATGCAGCAGCGTATTTTTGCCGAAATCATGGGTTTGGATAGCCAAACTTAAGCAATGTCCCTCCCTACAGAAGATACGATTGGAGCCATCGCCACCGCAGTGCTCCCAGAAGCCGGTAGCGTAGCGATTGTGCGTTTATCGGGTCCCGATGTTTTGTCTGTGGCGACTGCCTTGATGCCTTCGTTGCGGTCTTCTCAGGCACGACCGATGGAGAGTCATCGAGTCTATTACGGTTGGATCAAAGACCCCAAGACCCAAGACTTGGTTGATGAAGTCTTGATGCTCTATATGGCTCGTTCCCGGTCTTTTACCCGTGAAGAGGTCGTAGAGTTTCACTGTCATGGAGGTATCGTTCCGGTCCAGCATGTGCTGCAGCTCTGTTTGAATCAAGGAGTACGCTTAGCGCGCCCAGGAGAGTTTACCCTCAGAGCTTTTCTGAATGGCCGCATCGATCTTACACAGGCAGAAAGTGTTGCTCAACTGGTGGGAGCTTGTTCACCGCAGGCGGCCCAGATTGCCTTGTCCGGGTTGCAGGGAAATTTGGCGCGTCCGATTGAAACCTTGCGCAGTCATGGCCTAGATTTGATTGCAGAAATAGAAGCCCGGATTGACTTTGAAGAAGACCTGCCTGCTTTAAACGAGCGTTCGATTAGCCAACAAATCCAGTCGATGAAGGAAGAAGTAGCGGGCTTGTTGGCGACGGCTGACCGGGGAGAACTGCTGCGTTCTGGCCTGAAGGTGGCGATTGTCGGTCGTCCAAATGTTGGTAAATCGAGTCTGCTCAATCTCTGGAGCCAAACAGAGCGAGCGATTGTCACGGATCTGCCCGGTACTACTCGAGATACGGTGGATAGCCACCTTATAGTTCAGGGCATCCCTGTACACATGATAGATACAGCGGGTATCCGCGAAAGTAGAGATATCGTTGAGCAGATGGGCATTGAGCGCTCTCGCAAAGCGGCATCCCAAGCGGATTTAGTCCTTTTGATGGTGGACTATGCTCAAGGTTGGACCTCCGAAGATGCGGCGATCTACCAGGAAATAGCACAGGGGAACGTGATTCTGGTGGCCAATAAAACGGACCTTGGTGAAACGCTCCAGCCTTTTCCCTCGCCTTTGGGAAGCTTGGTCAAAATTTCTATTCTTCAAGACCCCCGAGGTTCAATCACCAGGCTAGAACAGGCCATGCTTGAACAAGTGGGCACAGGCTTGACGGCGGCGAATGTAGATATTGCTATTAACCAGCGGCAGAAAGAAGCGCTTTTGCGGGTCCAAGAAAGTTTAGAGCGAGTCCAAGAGACCATAGCCCAAAAGTTGCCCTTTGATTTTTGGACGATTGACCTTCGGGAAGCGGCCACGACTTTGGGGCAAATCACCGGACAAGAGGTGACAGAACCTATCCTTGACCGAATATTTAGTCGTTTTTGCATTGGCAAATGAGACCACAAAACCGTGGTACCCTGGTATACAAACGTTAACAAGTCCTAAAGTCCATCTGGGCAAGGCAATCAGCAGTTTAGGAGCGCAATCCATGGTTATGACCAGAGCCGAGAATGTCGGGTATGTCACCCAAGTGATCGGGCCTGTATTAGATGTCGAGTTTCCCAACGGGAAACTACCCTCTATCTACAACGCACTGAAAATTAAAGCGAGTACTGAATCAGGCATCCCGATCGAAATTACCTGTGAAACCCAGCAGTTGTTAGGGGATAACCGGATCCGGGCTGTAGCCATGAGTTCCACCGATGGTCTGGTGCGGGGTATGGAAGTTCTGGATACGGGAGCTGCTATTACCGTCCCCGTTGGTCCTACTACCCTCGGTCGGATCTTTAACGTTATCGGTGAACCTGTAGATGAGGTTGGTCCTGTCAATAACCAGGAGACTTCACCGATTCACCGTCCAGCTCCGAAGTTCATGGACCTCACCACTACGCCTGAAGTTTTTGAGACAGGCATCAAGGTGATTGATCTACTCGCTCCTTACCGCAAGGGTGGAAAGATTGGTCTGTTTGGAGGAGCGGGCGTTGGCAAGACGGTTCTGATTCAAGAATTGATCAATAACATTGCTAAGCAACACGCAGGCGTGTCCGTGTTTGGTGGAGTGGGTGAGCGTACCCGTGAAGGGAATGACCTCTACAACGAATTTAAAGAATCCGGCGTTATTGATAAGGTGGCGTTGGTTTACGGTCAGATGAACGAGCCTCCTGGCGCTCGGATGCGGGTTGGTCTGACAGCTCTGACCATGGCTGAGTACTTCCGGGATGTTTCTAAGCAAGACGTATTGCTCTTCATCGACAACATCTTCCGTTTCGTCCAAGCAGGTTCTGAAGTATCGGCGCTTCTCGGTCGTATGCCTTCTGCCGTGGGTTATCAGCCTACGTTGGGGACAGACGTTGGGGACTTGCAAGAGCGGATCACCTCCACCAGAGATGGTTCGATTACCTCTGTACAAGCGGTCTACGTCCCTGCGGATGACTTGACTGACCCTGCTCCGGCAACCACCTTTGCCCACTTAGACGCCACGACGGTACTTTCCCGCGCATTGGCCTCTCTGGGTATATATCCAGCTGTTGACCCTCTCGGTTCTACTTCCACCATGCTTCAGCAGGATGTCGTTGGTGAGCGTCACTACAATATTGCTCGTGCGGTGCAATCCTCTCTACAGCGCTACAAAGAGCTGCAAGACATCATTGCTATCTTGGGTCTGGATGAACTTTCGCCTGAAGACAAGATGGTCGTAAACCGCGCCCGCAAGCTTCAGCGTTTCCTGTCCCAGCCTTTCTTTGTGGCAGAAATCTTCACGGGTTCTCCCGGTAAGTATGTCACCCTAGACAAGACCCTGGAAGGATTTGAGCGTATCCTCAAAGGTGAATTCGATGAAATCCCAGAGCAAGCTTTCTATCTGGTAGGCGATATCGAAGAAGCGATTGAAAAAGCTAAGAATATGAAATAGGAAGTTCATTCAAACTTTCTCTTTAGAAGCCAGGACTGCCTGGCTTCTTTTTTATCTTTTGCTTGAACTCTGGAGGGTAGAGAGCGTGAAATGAAAAATTCCTTACTTGAACTGAGTTATGAGCCTGCTATCGAGGCCTTGGGCAATCAATATTTTGATGAAGTAGAACCTGCTGAATTTCCGCAGCGTTTGCTCCGTTTTCGTAATGATGACGTGCTATCTAAGCTGGGCCTAAAAGCAGTCAGTGTGACGGACGAGCATTTTATTGAAGCGTTTGGTCGGTTTCAAAGTAGACGGCCCCTCCTCGCACTCTGCTATCACGGCTATCAGTTCGGGCAGTACAATCCGCGCTTAGGAGATGGCCGAGGATTCCTCTATGGTCAGGTCCGAGGGATAGACGGAGAACTCTACGATTTTGGTACCAAAGGCTCGGGCACAACCCCATACTCGAGGACAGCTGATGGCAGACTGACGCTGAAAGGGGGTATCCGTGAAGTATTGGCCTCAGAAGCGCTCCATGCCTTAGGCGTTCGCACTTCCCGTTGTCTAAGTCTGATTGAAACGGGAGAAGCTCTATTCCGTGGGGATGAGCCTTCTCCAACACGCTCCTCCGTCATGGTTCGTTTTAGTCGCTCTCACATTCGTTTTGGGACGTTTGAGCGGTTAGATTATTTAGGACGTGGGGACTTAATCAAAATCCTTTTAGACCACGTTATTGAACAGTATTATCCTCACTTGCAGGCAGAAAAAGATGGCTATGCTCTGTTTTATGCAGAGCTTGTCGAGAAGACTGCAGATTTGTGTGCCCAATGGATGTCCGTAGGGTTCTGTCATGCAGTATTGAACACCGATAACATGTCTATCACAGGAGAAAGTTTTGATTATGGTCCCTATGCCTTTATAGACCGCTACGATCCTCTTTTCACGGCAGCCTACTTTGACCACTATGGTCGCTATAGCTATGGTAATCAGCCAGCAGTCTGTCAGTGGAATCTGAAGATGCTCCAAAATCCCTTGGAAGCTGTACTTTCTATGGCTGATATGGAAGTTGGACTTGCTACTTTTGAGGAGTGCTACAGTGCTGTCTATACCCAGAGAATGCTCAACAAATTAGGCTTTAATCAATCAATTAGCCCCGAGCTGTACGATCTATTAAATTTGACGCTTAAATTACTAAAAGATACTGAGGTGGGTTATCACCAATTCTTTTCTGAATTGACCGAACAATTTTCTTATGATTGGCAAAAAGGTCCCGAACATATTTTCAAAGATAGTTATCTATATCAGGCAGCGTATTCAGAGCCGTGGCGGGTCCGATATCATCATTTATTATCAGAGCTTCCTTTATCTGAGATAGCCGATGTAGCGCAATGTTTACGCCAGCATAATCCCAAGACTATTCTTCTAAGACCTGCTATTGAGGAAGTTTGGAGCCATATTACCTATGATGATAATTGGGAACCATTCGACACTTTGGTCCAACAATTACAAAATCCCTATGCCTATTCATAAAAATTGGTTCAGATTAATGGGGTTTATATCAATAACCATCACGATTGGGGTTCTGTAGAGACACGATATATCGTGTCTCTACAAACGTTTTAGGATAACTTAATGGTTTGATGATCACCATTATTTTTGGTTGATCGTAAACAATAATTCTAAAAATACCAATTTCTGTACCCTATCCAATTAAATCAGCCACCCGGATGGCAGACGTAACCGCCCCTTCATGTAAACCATCTCCAAGATAGGCTCCTGCATGGTAGGTATTATGCTCACCGTTTGTCTGAACAATTTCATCTCTGTGCTTGAAAGCCTCAACAGTATAGAGCGGAGTATGGTGCTCTTGCGTATGCAGGATTTTGTCCTTTGCAATCAAATCATCTAGATTGAAGGCCAGATTATAGGCAATTGGGGATGATATCCCACAAAGCTGATTGAGATAAGCGTTATAGCCCCATCCCTTATCCGTTTGGAAAAAATCAAATTCTGATATATGTTTGATGCCGTGTTGGGCATACATCGAAGTATCTGTGTGGATCACTGTTTTTGCCCGGTTTGCCTTCCAGTCAGAAAACCTTTCGATTTCTCCAGGAGTTGGATCAGACAATAATTTCATCACTTGGTCCGGCGGCATTGCGAAAACAACTTTGTCAAACTGATAGGCTGTATCATTCGATAACTTAATCATCACGGCATCATCTGTTCTAGAAATTTCTGTGACCTCTACGCCAATTAAGAGATCACCCTTAAAGCGTTCCAGAATTTTTTCGATGTAGGAATACACCCCTCCTTTAATACGTAACCAATCCACATAGACGTAATCGCTCATAGCAGGAATCGCCAGTGCTGCCGGGAAATTATCCATGAGTTCAAAGGGCATCGAGTAGCTATACATGGTCAGTGATTTTAGCCAGTCATTGCCAATCGCTGGAATCTTCATGAATTGAGACAGAGACTGATTGTGAAGGTCCTGTTCACGGGGAGAGCGTAGCTCTAACCATAGTCCGAGAGAACGGGCATAGAGACTTTCGAGCTTAAGATATTCGATCACTCGTTGTAATCCCGTGAAGTTCTTGCGGATCACCTCAGGCGAGAGAAAGTGATGACCATTTTTTAGATATAAGGCGGACCCTAGCGTCACAGGTTCTAATTCAACCCCTAGCTCTTCCATTAAGGCCAAAAAGTTATGAAACTTACGAGGAAACTCAAGCACTCCTGCTTCTAAAAAAAAGCCAGGTTCAGACTGGTTAAAGGACACATTCTTGTTGAGTGTTCGAATATGGCCACCTAAAATAGGTTGTCTTTCAAAAACCGTAACATGATGTTCATTTTTGTTGAGCAAATAGGCTGTTACCATGCCGCTTGCGCCACCACCAATAATAGCAATTTTCATAGTTCACTACCCTACTTATTAGCTCTTTGACAAAATTGCATCTCCCGACAATCTTTGATACAGAAGGGCTCCTGTCCAAAAAGTAGGAGCAAAGCCCGGATAACCTGAGGATGCATTACAGAAATAGAAATTCTTAAGCGAAGTTTTGTGATTCAACCTCCCAATCCCCATGTTGCGGGGTGTCAAATTAGAACCATAGGAATTGCCCTGAGGACACCAGCAAAATCGCTCGTTAGTTGTAGGACTACCTGTGATTTTAAAAACTATATGTTTTCTAAAATCAGGCACATAGTTTTTTTCAACAACATCCAAAATAGAATCTAGAATTTCCTCTTTTTTCCTGTTATAGGCCTTGCGGTCAGTGTCATTTAGGTTCTTGAAGTACTCATAGTTAGCAACCGTCAAGAACTCAACAATTTGATGACCTTCTGGACAGTCTCGTTTATCTTCTGTGAGCAAGGTCGGGGTTGTAATGGCGAAACTGGGATTGGAATAATCATTCTTGTCATACATCTGGTAGAAGGCTTCATTCAAATCCTGATGTCCTGTATGGAATGTATTCCATTTACCAAAGCCATAGTCTCGCAGATCAATATCTTTAACGACACAGTAGGCCATGTAGTTCGAAGGTGAATAATCATAATTAAGCTTCTGACGAATCGAATTAGAGAAATTTTCTGGTCCAATCATCTGGGCTGCTTTTTTCGGGTCCATGTTGCAGATAATTGTTTTGCCTGTGAATTCACGAGTTCGGTGGGTGACGAGATCGGTCGCCTTGACTCCAATCACTTCTTTGTCTTTGACTACGAAATTGGTGACTTCTTTATTAAGGAGAACTTCTCCTCCATGTTTTTTGATAACGCTGACTAAGGACTCAATCACATGCTCAAAATGCTGCTTCGGATAAAAAGCACCTTGTTGATATCCCGTAAATAAAATCACCCAGGCGAAAAAAGAAAGTTGGTCTGGAGGCAGCAAAAAATCAGGCCATTGCAGGGCTAAAAGTGTTTGTGCCTCTTGTGGCAGGTCAAATTTATCAAAGACATCCTGAAGCGTACTGTTTAGATATAGGACTGCGCAGAAAACTTCATCTAAATGCTTGATCACTTCGGCAAAGTTCACGGGAGGAGATAGTTTCCTCATCCCTTCACTCGTCTTCTGGACTTCCTTAATAAATTTACGAATCTTATCGGCATCGTTTGGGAAGAGAGCAGAAAGCCGATGGATTAGCTCACGGTTTTCGGAGGGAATTTCCAGGGCGTAGCCCGGCATCCGCATATGGTCAAAACCGTTAGGGTCATAGCGCGTAAACGTTACGTCTTTATCTAGACCCAGCTTTTTCAAGACTTTCTGGACGGTTTGTCCTTCTCCGCAATCCCAAACGTAATGAAATTGGGCATTAAACGTATATTTCTTCGCCATCGTAAACGTATGGCCAAAACCGCCTGGATGCTCATGGGCTTCTAAGACCTGAACGGTCTTCCCAGAATTTGCCATCAACGCTCCAAACACCAAGGCCGATAAGCCACTGCCTACAATCAGGTAATCCGCTTCCATACAACGTTTCTCTCAATTATTTTATTTTCAGTACTGTGATAGCCCTATGGAGGAATGCACCCAAATCAGACGCCGATACTAACTAGCCAATACGGACATTGTTGTATCCATATTTACGGTCCTCAGCTGACGTTTTGCCAAGTATCTTAAGAAGAACAAGTAAAGCTTGAACTCGCTCAGGAAGAACTTTTCCTCCCCTTGAATTGCTTCTTTTTTAAGCCTAGAGGCCAAATATGAGGAACTTGTGAGGAAGCCCCCCCGGCCCCCAATTCTGGGGGAGAAACATCCTCTATAGCTTCTGGACTAGCCTCTCAGCAGAAATACTATAGAGTGATTTTCTGTTTGAGAAAAAGAGTATCAAAGGCAAGAGGTAACGATAATGCCAAATAGCACTGCAGTCACCCAAACGAAGCATCAAATGACTATAGCGCTCCGACAAGAGGCGTGAAATGATCTGTAAGCGATTCCCGCTTCGGGTAAGGCTTTAGGCCAAGGGCAGTGTTTCACAATTCAGATGTGATGGCTATAGTATGAAGTTATTACTATGTTAGGTAGCTCCAATTGACCACCCACATCGTCCAAGGGAAAGAAATCACAGATTGGGATTCCTTTCACAACTTTTTCGCTAAGGAGTTTGATTTCCCTGACTACTATGGGAGAAACATGAACGCTTGGATCGATTGCATGGGTGATGTAGGTGAGAATCAAATCACCACATTGTTGATTCACAACGTGAACTTCCTTCGTGAGAGAAACAGGGAAATCTACGATTCCCTCATCGAATGCTCTGCATTCGTCAACTGGCGCTACGTATCTGAAGATGGTCAGCCAGCACTTGCCCTTGCCTTCTATGATTAACATTCCGCACGAGCTACCTAACCAGCCAATGCACCGGACCCCACCGCTGCCCATGGGGCCGGTGATCGGCGACGTTCTCTCTGGGTAAACTTTAACGTGATATCACAGAACACTCATGGATAAGTCTGCAATTGAACGAGAGCTTGAATCCATCGAATACAAAGAAGAATGGAAGCGTCATCAGGTTATCAACCGTTCTCTTTTGATGTGCTTATCATTCTGCATGATGGATTTTGGTCGAGCTCCCCAGCTTTCACATCGTAATTTTTTTACTCGCATGGCCTATGACATTATTCAATCATGCATATCTATTGAAGCGTTAGCTGAAGATGGTATCAGAAACAGTTGTCGTAGAGAGTTGAGGTATCTCCTAGAGTTATCCATAAAAGCCTGTTTCATTTCACGAGAATATCTTGACGAAAATTTTACAGAGCAAGTTGAAAAGTACGAAAAGCTTTTAAAGTCAACAAATATCAACATTATAAATAAAATTGAGCTTTTCTTCTTTACAGAGGAGCGAACAAGTGAGTTTCGCGCAGAAGCAAAACGTACTTATGGTGCTCTTTCAAATTATGTTCATCTTACTCCACACCAAATCTACGAAAGTTTAGCTCTTTTTGAAGCGGGACGACATATGGGATTTGAGGGTGTAAAAGAACTAACTGAACTTAACTCAGAGCTTGAAAGAACGTATGATCTAGTTTTGACACTCTTTTTGCATTCTATCCCAAGTAATTTTGTAGGTGACTTCATGGTGGATAGGAATATTGATGGTCGACTAGTTGGTTGGCACTTTTCAAAATCTAAATACCTTGCTGATATAGATTCATACTTTGACTACAAGCATGAAAGACAAGAGTTTCTGGAAGAAATTCGCGATACAAGAACTAGGAACATTGCATTTTGACTAAGGACTCGATCGGCACTATTTATTTTAGGTAGTATTAACAATTACGACATTACTTAGGATCATTTCAGTTGAGGAATTCTGTCAGAAGAAAATTCAATCCAGCGATTCCCTGTCTCTAAAGACTCTGTTGGTAAGTATAGGAGTACTGTTTTGCCATTAGCCTGATTCCCAGGCAGCTTTACTCTGAGAAGTGCGATTCCCTTCTGCAAATCTATTTTCTCTAAATCTGATTCTTGAACAAAAAGAGAAAGCTTTTTGTGAGAGTCAAGTTCAATTTCTACTGCATACTCATTTGGAAACATACCAGGAGAAACCGAACAAGGAATCGTTATAGTTTGGGATTGGGCCATGGCTTTTGCCTAAAAGATGAGTATTTTGCGGCTGTACAAGGAGTAGTTCTACTTTAACCAAAGAGTTCTGGTTTTTTCTTAACTACTCCTTACGACAGCTTGACCGCATTCTTAGCGCAGCGTAGTGCGCAATTCTGTCCATTGGTCGGCCACGGAAGAAATCCCAGCAGGCATTTGAGGGCCGGTGAGGACTACATCTACATAGGAAGGGCGTTCCTTGAGCAGCTGGAGGACCTCTTCTTCAGGAATGAAGCCATAATTGATGGCTAAACTCAGCTCATCAAGGATGACCAAAGCGTAACGGCCTTCAAGGAGCTGGCGTTTGGTGTATTCCCAAACTTCTTGGATGGCTTCTCTTTCCTGAGGCTCCACTTGGTCCGTATCGATACAACGCTCGATAGCACAGCGGACCCACTTAAAGTTTTGGCACATCTGGGTTGGATTATTCGGGCCTTGATTAATCCCCCCCTTGAGGAACTGAACGATTAAGGTAGGCGTACCCTGGCCTGCTAGACGCATAGCTTGAGACACTACCGAGGTGCAAAACCCCCGGTAAGGAGCGGTAAAAACTTGCACCATCCCTTCTAACGCTGGAGCACCCAGCGAGCCTCCCAAACCCGGATTAATTCCGCAACCTGGTGGAGGACTAAGAGTAGGAGCAATATCTAATTGAGCGACCATGAATACCCCTATATAAAACCGACCAGTAGAGATGAATGGACTACAGAAGTTGACTCTCTTTCTGAAGTTTGATCCCCTCTGTGGTACCTATCAAACACTAGATAGGAGGGTCCGTCAAGACACTAAACTCTACAAATAGCGCATGAGCAGATTTACTTAATTATAGCTTATCTATAAATAATCGGTGAACAAATGTCCTCATTTAGGGATAGATTGAATGGCTGCACTTAGCTCTTGGAGGGCAATTGGGTTCGGATCAGAGCTGGGCAGATCTGCCACAACTAGGTATCCCTGAAGTTCTAAAGGAGCAGGAGGCGGTGAAGCCGTGGTCGTGGTCATGGGTGCCCCTGTTGGTGCAGTCTCTAATGCAGGCGTAGGCTCTGTAGGAGCAGGTGTCGGAGGCATCACACTAGTTCCAGGCGGTTGGACTGGAGCACTAACTGGGACGATAGGGGGTTGTGGCTGAGCCCTTGTGAATGCTTCAAGAATCTTAGGCATATCGGCTTCCACCAGATTGCCAGCGGTGTCATAGCGCTCTAAAGCAGAAAGACAACCAATGCTGGGATTCCAGGGATAGCTTTGAGCGGTAGAAGCGAGGCTGGTCTTATCGCCATAGAACAGCTCTGGGTCTTCTCCGGTGCCATGAATGCGGACTAAACTGCGGCCAATTTTTCCCGCCCAGTAGCTTTGGGCCATCGGTGGATAGGAGCGCCAAGTGGCAGGCAACAGTTGGCGATAGTCATCTAGGCTTCCGAAGAAAGGACCAGGACGGTTGGGCAAAAAGCTTTTCACTTCGCTCTCAAACGGCATAAAGAGTTTGAAGCGTGGGAACTGTCCAAAGGCGCGGAAGGTATCAGGTGTGGGGGCTAGCGTTCCTTCTATTCGGAAAACACCCTGAGGCGTATTTCCCGCCTGCATATTCCAGCGGAGATTGTGCAAAGAACGAGCCAATAGAGACACGGACCAAGGCTGACTGCCGGATTGCAAGAACTGTCCTTTACTGTCCTTTATCAGGACCCGACAAAGCACTTTACGATCAGGGCGGCAGAGAACATAGATCGTCGGCACGCCAGAGACCGGGGTTAAGGAAAGCAAATCTGGCAGAGGCGGATAGCTCTTCGAAGCAGGATTGAGGTGCCAATCCAGGTCATCCAAGGTGGTTTTCATCCGTTCTTGAAGTATCCATAGAGGAAATCGCTTCTTCGTAGAAGCGACTAGAGTGGCTAACTGGTCTTGGACGGTCGGCATCGCTTCCAAACCCGTGAGGGCAAGCGCGGTCAAATTAATGTCATCACTGAAACGGGCTACTCCAAGAAGCTTCTCTGGAATGGCGGCATAGGGACCAGGACGGTCACTATAGAGTTGGATGGCGAGCTTGACTCCCATCGCCACAATCTTCTGCTGACCCGCACTCAAGGCTGGTTGACTGGCCTTATCTAAAATCCCCGCCAAGCCCTGAGCGACAAAAGGATTCTGGGGATTGGTAATCGCCGTTGACCAAAGTACCGTCCGCCAATGTTTTTCTTGGGCATCTTCCACCGGATGCAGGGCGAGATCGAAAAAGTCGGGCCTGATGCTACTCAAGGCATTCTGACGATTGCTTTGGCGTTGAGTGCTAGTAGCCTGAGACTGCCCCGCTATGGCAGGGCCTATGGTCCCCAGCGGCAGCATCAAGCAACTAAACATAAGTGTCCATAGGCGTTTCATCGTCTGATTTCTCCTTGTAGCAGAAAGAGCTATATCTACGCTCCCCAGTGAAACTATAGGCGGTCGAGCCTCGTTTTTCCCATAGGTTAAGGGCAATTTTCTGGTAGCTTAGTTAGAACTTAGAATTCCGAGAAGCGCTGTGGATATTGAACTTGGACGCAACCGAAAAGTGCGCAGAGCCTACGGCTTTGATGAAATTGCTTTGGTGCCGGGGCGTGGGACTCTAGATCCTCAGATGGCTAATACCCACTGGACGATTGGCGGAATCCCACGGGAAATCCCTATTCTTGCCAGTGCTATGGATGGGGTTGTAGATGTAAAGATGGCTGTGGCCCTCTCTAAACTGGGCGCTATTGGCGTATTGAATCTGCAGGGTGTGCAAACCCGCTACGAAAATCCCGATGCCGTCTTGGACCAAATAGCCTCTGTCGGTAGAGACGAATTCGTAGCCTTGATGCAGAAGGTCTATGCCGAACCCGTGAAGATAGAACTGATTCACAAGCGTATTCAAGAAATTAAAAGCCAAGGGGGCATTGCCGCTGTCAGCGCCACTCCTCAAGTGGCCGAGAGCTATGGCAAAGCAGCTACTGAAGCAGGAGCAGATTTATTCTTCCTGCAATCGACGGTAGTTTCTACTACGCACCTTGCGGCTGAAGGCTTGGAAGCCCTCGATTTGCAGCGGTTTATCGAGTCTATGTCTATCCCTGTAATTGTCGGCAATTGCGTCACCTACGATGTCACTTTAGAACTGCTCAAGGCCGGGGCTCAGGGGATCATGGTTGGAATTGGTCCAGGCGCCGCTTGTACTTCTCGTGGCGTTTTGGGTATTGGTGTTCCTCAAGCGACTGCCGTCGCTGATTGTGCTGCTGCCCGCGATGACTATTACGCCCAGACTCAAAAATATATCCCGATCATTGCCGATGGCGGCATTGTGACGGGTGGCGATATCTGTAAGTGCATCGCCTGTGGGGCCGATGGTGTGATGATCGGTTCTCCAATTGCTCGGGCCGCTGAAGCTCCCGGTCGCGGATTCCACTGGGGAATGGCGACCCCTAGTCCTGTTCTGCCTCGGGGTACCCGCATCAAAGTCGGCACCACTGGCACCATTGAAACGATTATGCGCGGACCTGCTTCTCTAGACGATGGCACCCACAATCTCTTGGGCTGCCTGCAAACTTCTATGGGGACCTTAGGAGCCAAAAATCTCAAGGAAATGCAGCAGGTAGAAGTAGTCATTGCTCCTTCCCTACTGACGGAAGGGAAGGTCTATCAAAAAGCCCAGCAGCTAGGAATGGGCAAGTAGCCCTCACCCCCGGCCCCTCTCCCACAGGAGAGGGGAGTGTTTCAATAGAGGGATTGACTGTGAAAACCTATTATTTTGTAGCAGCCAGTGAGAAATTTTTGCTCGAAGAGGAACCGCTAGATGAAGTGCTCTCCGAACGGACCCGTAATTATTTAAACCAAGGGAAAGAGATTGATTTTCAACTGGTGCGTAACCCTCAGTTTTTGCAGTTAGCCAGCTTGCAATCTATCACGCAAAAAGTTCCCAAGCCTTCTGCTGCTGTGATTTCCACGGATCCTGTTTTTATCCGTTGGCTGAAAATGCGTTTGGAATATGTTGCAAGTGGATCTTTTGAAGCACCTACCCCTGAATTAGAAGATCCACTTGCTTCTTTATCTTAAGCGGTACAATTCTTGCAGACTGAAGCTGATTAAGATGCTATATCTCTAATAGCTAGTCTAAGAGTGCGTTATTCGGACTTAGGTAAGGGAAAAATGCGTATTCCGATGTCCAGTTATGGGGGCCAACCACAGCAAGCGGATCATATTGCTGAAATCATTGAGACAACTACCACAGAATTTCTGGCTCAATGTCTAGACCCACCTACTTTAGAATTTTCTAAAGCTCCTGCTTTTGGATCGTTAGTCAAAGCTCGAGATGATGAAAATGATGTAGATGTCTATGCGGTTGTTTACTTTGCAACAACGAGTCCTATTGATTCTGTCCATCGAGCACGGGCGATTGGACTTTCCTTGCAGCAACTCCGAGAAGAGCAGCCCCAGGTTTTTGAAATGCTCAAAACTGAATTCAGAGCAGCGATTGTAGGCTATCGCGATAAACGCCAAACCCACCAATATTTACCGCCGCAGCCTCCTTCTATCCATCAATCCATTCATCGTTGTACGAAACAGGAAATTGCTCGCTTTAGCAAAGATTTGCGTTTCTTAAGAACCCTATTCCAACTTTCCGGCGCTCCCTCCGATGAACTGGTAGGAGCCACGATTCGCGCTTGCTATGAAGCCCATAGTCGTTCCCGTGAGTGGCTGGTGGAAGCAGGCCGCGAGATTAGTTTATTGCTCAAAGATGACTACGACCGCCTGGGAGCTCTACTCCAGAGAATTAGGCCGTAATGCTCATGCTGATGGCTTGCCTGTAATCAGATAAATCAGATTATTAATCAGTCGCTCTCGTTCCATGGGTAGAATATCACCGCCATGCAGCATTTCCTGGACAATCATGTAGTGAACGAGAGAACCAATAAAAATTCGCGCTGTTGCTTCTGGATCCAGTAACTTGAGTTCTTCTGAACAGGCGGTGAAGTATTGGCAAAGAAACTGGAAAGCTGAAGCTTCGATATTGCGCACGAAAGTACGAGCTAATTCAGGGAAACGGCCTGACTCACCAATAATTAAGCGCATAAAGTTAATAAACTGCGGATCGCCCATGCCTGTGCTCAACACATTGGTCGCCAGTTGTCGCAGAACGATGTGCGGGTCGCCTTGTAAGACCTGAGTTTCTGGATGTGGAGAGCCTAAGATTGCCTGAAATTTTTTTTGCACCAGTTGATGAATCAGAGCATTGAACAGACCTTCTTTGTCTTGAAAGTGATTGTAGACCGTTGCTTTAGAAACACCAGCAGCAGCGGCAACCTTGTCCATCGTGGTGGCCGCGTAGCCATTGGTCAAGAATTCTTGCATGGCACCTTCCAGGATAGCTGCGGCTTTCTCTGGCGATAACTCACGCTCTGAACTTTTAGCCTTGGTCTGTTTCATATTTCGTTTTTTCTTACAGTAGTGCATACATTGCCTATTTCAAGAATACCTCTTGACTAACTAAACCAAACCGTCTAGTTTGATTGTGGAAAGACCAGACTAAACAGTTTAGTTTTAATTCTTGATCTGGGAGGTTACCAATGCTGCACGATGCTATGGCTAGCGGGTCCTCGTTCAAAACGTGCAGTCGTCTCTGGGGCACTTTGGCTGTTGTCATAATGCTCAGTGGCGTGGGCGCTTATATCCTCTGGAAACTTCAACCTTCTCAATCCGTCCAGGCTCCAACCACAGAAGTTAGCCTACCGGAAATCAAAACGGTGACAGCGTTGGGGCGCTTAGAGCCGAAAGGGACCGTGATTAAACTCTCCGCCCCCACGGCAAACAGTGGCAATCGAGTTGACAAAATGCTTGTCCAAGAGAACGCGCGGGTTAAGGCAGGGCAGTTAATTGCTCTTTTAGACAATCACGACCAGCTCCAGGCCGCTTTGGAAAAGGCAAAAGAAGATGTGCACGTGGCGCGGACAAAGCTTGCTATTACGCAAGCTGGAGCCAAAAGCGGTGAAATAGAAGCACAAAGAGCGGAAATTGCCCGTTTGGAGGCTGAACGACGGGGTGATGTTGTTGAAAAAGCGTCAACTATTGGCCGACTAGAAGCGCAGCTGCGCAATGCTGAAGCAGAGTACAAACGTTATCAAGCTCTATATCAACAAGGCGCGATCTCAGCCTCTGAACAAGACAGCAAACGTTTAACCTTAGAGACTGCAAAAAAGAGTCTGCAAGAGTCTCAGGCGCAGCTAAATCGCACCCAGTCCACCCGTCCGCCAGAACTGAGCAAAGCCAGGGCAACTTTATCCAAGATTGCAGAAGTGCGTTCCGTCGATGTGGAGGCTGACCGAGCAGCGGTCAATCAGGCCATCGCTGCTATGAAGCAGGCGCAGGCGGAGTTCAAACAAGCTGAAGTCCGCTCACCCATGGATGGTGAAGTTCTCTATATCCACACCTATTCTGGGGAAGTGATATCCAGCGATGGCATCGTTGAGATTGGACAAACCAAGCGCATGCAGGCTGTCGCAGAAGTTTACCAAAGTGACATCAGTAAAGTTCATCCAGGCCAAAAGGTACGGGTGACGAGCGACTCTATCCCCGACACCTTGCGTGGAACAGTGGAACGGGTTGGTTCGCAAATACGACGCCAGACGATTATCAACACAGATCCCAGTACTAACATTGATTCAAGGGTTGTTGAAGTCCATGTCGCTCTGGATAATGCATCTAGCCAGAAAGCTGCAAAGTTTACCAATTTGCAAGTCACTGTGGGGATTGAACTGTGATTGGATTTATACAACAGCTTCAACAATTACAACGG
Source organism: Gloeobacterales cyanobacterium (assembly GCA_038245785.1). Classification (GTDB taxonomy): domain Bacteria; phylum Cyanobacteriota; class Cyanobacteriia; order Gloeobacterales; family PMM-0068; genus Sivonenia. The sequence goes on from JBBRSB010000015.1 coordinate 19,203, forward strand.
CGAACACCCCTTGGATGGCTGCAACTGAGTCATGAAAAAAGTCGTCTTTTGGTTGCATTAGCAGGAATTGCCTTTGCTGATGTGCTGATGTTCATGCAGCTTGGCTTTCAGGCTGCTCTCTACGACAGTAATACGCGCCTTAGCCGTGCGCTGGACACCGATCTCGTTCTGGTTAGTCCTCAAGCTCGTAATGCCCAGAATCTATCTACTTTTTCGCGACGACGACTGTATCAGGCGATAGATATCTTAGGGGTGAAGTCAGCACAACCCCTATACTCCAACACAATTATCTGGAAAAATCCCCAAACACGTAAAGAAACAACGATTCAAGCAGTCGGGTTCAATCCTGATCATCCAGCTTTTGACTTGCCAGAAATGAACCAACAGTTGAGCAAAATTAAGCTGCCAGATACTGTTCTCTTCGACCGAAAGTCCAGAGGAGAATATCAGGAAACGATCGCCCAAGTTGGACAAAACAAAAGCGTAACGACTGAAATTGAAAAGCGCACGATCACTATTGCTGGGCTGTTCACTTTAGGTGCTTCCTTTGGAGCGGACGGCACTTTGATGACCAGCGATCAGAATTTTTTGCTGCTCTTTCCTCGAAGAGAAGCCGCCAGCATCAGTTTGGGTTTGCTTTATCTTGAGCCAGGCTATAACCCAGCGCAGGTGATAATGGCTTTGAAGGCTCACCTCCCTGATGATGTGAAGGTGATGACCCACCAGAAATTTGTTCAGTTTGAGGAGGACTACTGGAGACGAGAAAGCCCAATTGGCTTCATTTTCAGTTTGGGTACGGCAATGGCCTTTGTGGTTGGCGTGGTAATCGTCTACCAAGTCCTTTCCACCGATGTGAATACCCATCTAAAAGAATATGCCACCTTCAAGGCAATGGGGTATCACAACAGCTACTTGCTCGGTGTGGTGTTTGAAGAAGCCCTCATCCTTGCCTTTTTAGGCTTTATCCCCGGATTGATTTTGCCTTTGGGACTTTATCAACTGGCTGCCAATGCGACTTCACTGCCTATCTATATGACCTCTGGGCGAGCAGCAACAGTACTGATTTTAACCATTGTTATGTGTTCTATTTCGGGGGTGATCGCCACCCGCAAACTTCAATCTGCTGACCCTGCTGATATGTTTTAGGTCTAAATCATGTCTAAGTCTTATTCATCTCAATCGGTTATCTCCATTCACGACCTCAACTATTCCTTTGGTCAGGGTCAACTCAGTAAGCAAGTTCTGTTTGATATTAACTTAGAAATTAATACGGGTGAGATTGTGCTGATGACCGGGCCTTCAGGCTCCGGTAAAACGACGCTGCTTACACTTGTTGGTGGATTACGTTCTGCCCAGTCTGGCACTCTTCATGTGTTAGGAAAAGAACTCCATGGAGCCAGACCAACGGAATTAACTTTGGCGCGACGCCAGAATGGCTATATTTTCCAGTCTCATAATCTGCATGCTAGCCTAACAGCCTTGCAAAACGTCAGGATGGGATTGGAATTGCACAAGGATTTATCAGTAGAAGAAATGCAGCAGCGTTCGGCACAAATACTAGAGCATGTTGGCCTGAGAGAACATCTAAACTACTATCCAGATAATCTGTCCGGAGGACAAAAGCAACGGGTAGCGATCGCCCGTGCCTTGGTAAGCCGTCCCAAAATTGTGCTTGCCGACGAACCGACTGCAGCCCTGGATAAACAGTCAGGACGAGATGTTGTAAATCTTATGCAGACCCTGGCTAGGGAACAAGGCTGTACGATTTTGCTCGTTACCCACGACAATCGCATCTTAGATATTGCAGACCGCATTGTACATATGGAAGATGGGAAATTGGCTAATGATTCTATGACAGTCAGGGCATAAAACTATCCTGGAGATAGCAATTTATCTTAAAGTCTAAGCCTTGGAAGAATAAACTCTATCTATTGCAAAAATCCTGAAATTCAACACTTTTACCTCAAGACTAATAGCGTGATGGTTGGTGCTCTGTTACTTTGACATCTATAGGCGCATCAATACCCTTATGTCCAGTAAAGTATCTGGGCTGCAGGATAACGTCGTTGAATCTCGCTTTTAAAAAAGTGACGTAACTCTTTCATAGTGCTGGAATCATAAACGTACTTTATCCCACCAAATTTGTTGCGCTTAAGACTGCGCTTCTCCTCATCCATATCCAGCTTCGATTGTGGATACCATGTTTGCAAGACTTCTTTTGAGCCTGGAGTAAAGCGGTGGGTAATTAACTCAAAAGTGAGGTCACAGTTAAAATCGAGTGCTTCCGTAATTGAGTCAAGCAAGTGTGTGTAATGTTCCCGCCAGTTATCCATTGCCATAATCGGCGCAATCACCAAGCCGACAGGGTAGCCACCTCCCCCTTGGTTGCGTGGTAATGCTAAACGCCGCAATGCCTGTAATCGCGCTTTTACGGATGCCGTCCCACCTTCAAATTTCCCGGAAACAGGTGCTGCATTTACACTCATACGACAGCGTGTATGGCCGTTGTGTGGCAAATCGAGTAGATTGTCTACCGCATCAAATTTAGATACCCAACGCAAATACGCGTGCGGACGCATGCCAAAATAGCGAATGCATTCAGCAAGGCTACCTGTAAGATGTTCGATGCCCAAAGGATCGGTATAACAACTGACCTCAAAAGACGTGCAGCTATCACCCTCATAAGCTGCTAGATTTTCTAGAATTTGCGGTAAGTTAGCAAAAACGCGGATGATCGGTGGGCCTGACAAGCTACCTGCTAAATAACAATATTGACAATGGGCTGGACAACCTTCAGCTAAATGAAATTGCCAATCAGCAGATGGAGGAATCGGACTTAGTTTAAACGAACTTGGCGGCGCCGTAACAACTGCTAAAGTGCGCTTGCTCGTATTGTATGTATCGCGCTCGTTTTCACCTCGAAGACCCGTGATACGGTTGTGTGGCAACTCTTCAATCGGCAAATTCAGAAACTGAGCGTGGGCTAACATCCGCTGACCATAGGGTTCGGCTAAAGCGGCTGGAGTAAACAAAACACGCTCGGGTAACCACAGACGAGCAGACGGTGCTTCTAATTTCAAAGGCAGAAGACTTGTCATCATAAAGCTCAAAGTACTTTGTATACTTCTAGTCTAGCTCTTATACCGTTAATCAACAGGGTAAGGATTGATTGATGTTGAGACAGTAATGAGCGCGTGCTGTTAGAAAAAAGTTGCTTTTTTGGCAAGGATATCTCACTTCAACTGGTCTTTTAGTTTTTCCTGCGTGTAGCCCTTAGGCAGATCGAGATAGACTTTTTGGCCTTCGGTCATGCCTTGGATGATTTGGGTTTCTTGACCGGAGGTAGGACCAATAGTGACGGGGACAAAGTTTGGCTTTTCGGGATCAGGACCGGGAGTGAGGACTCCTGTTTTTCCCTGACCTGTGACAATCGCCACAGTTGGAACGGCAAGAGCGCCAGGAATGGACTTGCCTACGAATAGAGCTGTTACGTTCATACCAGAACGGAGTTTGTCCTGAGGCAACAGACGGACGCGCACCTGGAAACTGGTCACATTCTGAACGACTACCGCTTCTGGAGAAATCAGACGCACCACTCCAGCAAACACGCGCTCTGGAAAGGCTTCAGAACGGACTTCTACTTTTTGATTGGGAAGGATGGCCCCAATTTCTGCTTCGGGTACATCGGCTAACACTTCCAAAGTTCCAGCAATCGTCACCACTGAACTAGAGGTGGCGGAAGCGGTGGTCGAAGCCGTAGTCGTCGGCGTGACAATCGCGCCCTCAGTCGCATAACGCTGCGTGATCACTCCAGCGAAGGGAGCCCGCAGCACCGTGTCATTCAATTGACTTTGGATTACCGATAGTTGTCCTCGGGCCTGTTGAACCTGGGCTTGAGCTTCGGATATGTCCTGGCGGCGTGGGCCTTTTCTCAGTTCTTCCAGATTTTTAGAAGATTCTCTAACCTGAGCCTGGGCTTGTTCATAGGCTACGCGAGCCGCATCCAAGGCATCTTGAGAAATCGCGCCTGTTTGGAACAGTTCCTGATTCCGCTTATAGCGTGCTTGAGAGAGGGTTAAGCCTACCTTTAAGGACTCTAGACGAGCTTGGGCTTGACCTACTTGTTCAGTGCGGGTGCCTTCTTTCAGACGGTCCACGCGAGCCATCGATTGGGCGATTGTCCCTTGAACTTCTTGTAACCGTCCTTCTAAATCAGAACGGTCCATCTGAGCAATCACCTGGCCTTTAACGACACGGTCCCCTTGTTCCACCAGAAGCCGAGCGAGACGACCAGCCGTTTTGGGACTAATGTTCACGGTTTTAACGGGTCGAACGGCCCCGGCTGCCGTGAGCGTAGTTTTCAGCGTTTTTCTGGTTACTGCTACCAATTTGCTGCTATCTTCTGTCGTTTTTGGTTTGGGAAATAAAAACCAGACAGACGCTCCGATACCTAAAGCCGTACCCAAGAGCAGCCACCAGCGCTGTCGTGCAAATTTGATCATTTCTTTAAATGCCATATCGTTCAGACATGTCCATGTCCTTCTCCGGGCTGTAATTGCTGTGCTCTTTCCAGCCGCCAACGGTCATAGTCCTTGACTAAGTCCGTCAGCAAGATTCGTTTAATTCTGCTCAACACACCGTGCACAATGCTGCTACCTGCCGCCTCGACCACACTGAAGGGGGTCATTTGCAAAAAAGGAGGCAGGGGGAAAGTGATCCAGAGGTCAGCCTGACCTTGATACTGAGGATATTGCTCAGAGCCCATAGCCTGAAGGACGCCCTCAAACGAAAAATCTATTTTGTCTGCCAGCCAATCATTATCAATAATTTGATGACTCAAAGAGCGCATATGCACGCTCCTGGGAGCATCCTTAGAGCTGGCAGAACCGACTGACCGGATCTCTAACTCAATAAGTGGCTGCAAGACGAATCCCAGAGCGCCGATTGGTTTCATTCGGATACGCCAGCGGTCCTTTCCTAAATGCTTAATAGAAGCGGGATGGACCATATGCTCGACCATGCGTCGCGTTTGCAGCAGATAATCCTCGGCTTCTCGTAGCGTGCCGTTTACGGGGATATCTAGGGTTTCAGCAGCGGAGAATTTTAACAAAATGTCAGGTTGCACTCTTTATCTATCTTAACGAGCTGGAGAGTGCTAAGGCTTAAACCTTTGATAGATATCACTGGCAGCCTGATGCAAAATCGCATGACGGGCTACCAAAGCGTTCATATTGTCGTCGTAGCCGCCGCCAATTACCGCTGCTACAGGATATCCCAGGGCCAGTGCCGTACTGAGAACTTCCACATCCCGACGATAAAGTCCTTCATCTGTTAGCTTGAGCTTACCCAGACGGTCTGCATGATGGGGGTCTACGCCAGCATCGTAGAAAATCAGGTCTGGATGTACGCTTTTCATCAAGCCCAACAGGTGGCTTTTCAAGACTTGGATATAGACATCGTCTCCCATGCCTTGGGGCAAGGAAACATCTAGATCACTCTTTTGCTTATGCCCAGGGAAATTTTCTTCGCAATGCATAGAGAACGTAAAGACCGAAGGGTCATCCCGGAAAATAAAGGCAGTACCATCGCCTTGATGCACGTCCAAATCGATAATCAAGACTTTTTGAATCAAACCCTCTTGCTGAAGGACACGGGTAGCAATTGCCATGTCGTTAAAGATGCAAAAGCCAGAACCATAATCAGGGAAAGCATGATGGGTTCCTCCAGCCGTATTGCACGCCAGGCCAGAGGATAGAGCCAAGCGAGCGGTGAGGACCGTCCCGCCTACGGCAGTGCAGGTCCGATCGGCCAAACCGGGATTCCAGGGCAGCCCAATCCTGCGTAGGGCTTTCGGGTCCAGCGTCCCTTCACAAAAATCTTGTACATAGCTAGGGTTGTGAACCAGGCAAAGCCAGTCACGGGGCGCAATGTGAGGACAGTGAAATTGCTCAGGCGTCGCAATCCCGTTTTGTAGCAGCCGCTGATGCAAAAGCGCAAACTTACTCATCGGGAAGCGGTGTCCCTGGGGCATCGCTGTCACATAGTCCGGACTATAAACTAAAGGCAACATGGGCTACCACCAACCCCGGTATTTAAACCAGGCCAGCATTGAGCCTGTAATCGTGACCGTTCCCCCAATCACCCACCAAAAAGCGTGGGGATTGTTGTTCAACCCATAGGGCAAGGGCACATTCATCCCGAAAATGCCGGAAATGAGCGTAGGGACAACAAATAAGGTTCCAATCAAGGCTAAAAGTTTGGCTACATCATTCGTGCGGTTGGAAAGAGAAGTCAGGTAAATGTCCAGGATGCCAGTCAGTAGGTCTCGATAGCTTTCTACCAGTTCTTGCGCCCGAAGCACATGGTCATAGACATCCCGTAAGTAGGGCTGCATTGCCCGTGGAATCAATTCATTGTCATAGCGCAAAAGTGTGTTGAGCATTTCTCGCTGGAACCCGACGGCCCGACGAAAGGTGATCAGGCTCCGTTTGAGGGTGAAAACATTTTCTAAAAATTTGTTAGAAGGGCCTTCGTAGGCCTGATCTTCCAAGATATCGATCTGCTCTCCAATGGCATCAAGGACGGGCAAATATTGATCTACGGTGTTGTCGATCAAGGCATGGAACAGACGACCGCTGGTTGTGATCGAGAAGCGCGAGGCATCTCTGCTGGAAAGGTCTACAGGGTTACAAGGCTGCTTATGAACACTGACCAAATAATCTTTACCGAGAAAAACGCCTACCTCTTGAATCTCCAAATCCATAGAGGTGGGGTCCAAGCGGAGGGGATTGAAAATGATAAACAAATGTTCGCCATAGTCATCAATCTTGGCGAGCTGTAGCCCATTGCGGCAATCTTCCAGGGCCAAAGGATGGAAGTGCAAAGTCTGGGCTATTTCATTGAACTCTGGATCTTCGGGGTTATCGAAGTCTGTCCAGCGGACTCCCCCAACTATTTCTGTTTTCAAAGACATGATCCATGGGGTCACATCCTCCATGATATGGATTCTTGTCACATACCAGAAACTAACGTTCTGCAAAATTCCACCAGGAACCTTGGCATCTATCTGGAGACAAGCAGAACTAAAATAACATTATGAAAGATTATGCTGTCATTTATGAGCAGGGCGAGAATAACTGGGGGGCGATAGTTCCAGACTTGCCTGGCTGCGTCAGTATTGGAGACACACTCGAAGAAGTCCAGAACAATGTAAAAGGAGCTATTGAACTCTACCTAGAAGTTCTTCTGGAGCGTGACGAAGCAATCCCGGAACCAAAGCACAGAGCTGGAACCGTTACCGTCGTAGCGTAAGGCCAGAGGATATAGACGCAGCGGAGATCTGAAAGGGATTTGCGTCACCCTTGGCAAGCTGTAGTCCATTGTGGCCATCTTCCATGGCCAAAGGATAGAAGTGTAAGGTCCGCTCCATTTCATCGAACGCTGGATCTTATCGAAGTCCGTCCAACGAATGCCCCCAACCCGTTCTGTTTTCAAAGTCACGATTCATGTAGGCACACATTCTATGATGTGAACTCTTGCCACGGACTAGAAGCCAATGTTCTGCCATATTCCCTCAGATACCCTGATATTTGTCTGGGGAAAAGCAAGAATAAGATAAATACTATGAAAGATTATGCCGCTACTTATGAGCTGGGCCATAATAATTGGGTACAATCGTTCCAAAACTGCCTGACTGCACCAGTATTGGAAATAACCTCAACGAATCTGTCGCCTGTGGAAAGTGATTAATGATTCTCCCCCTGTACACACTGTTGATTGTTGAAGATTCCCCGGCAGACCAAGCGCTATATAAGCGTTACCTGAAGTCAGACGCAAGCTGTCGTTATCGCTTGTTGAAAGCAAAATCAGCCGTGGAAGGGGTGGAGTTGTGCCGAACTAGTAAAGTAGATGCTGTGCTGCTCGGTTGCTCTCTGTCTAGCGTAGAGGGGTTAACCTTTCTAGAATCGTTATATGCCCAAGGTCAGGTTGGTCGTCCATCCGTCGTCATGGTAGCGGCTGAAGGAGACACAAGCATTGCAGTACGCACCATCAAATCAGGTGCAGAAGACTATTTAGTTAAGCAGGCTCTTACGCCCGAACTACTGCAGTTAGCGATCCAAAGTGCGGCCGAGAAAGCCCGCTTGCGGCTTCAATTGCAGGAGGATGACGAGGGCTTTCGGGTGTTCATTCAACACTCTCAGGAATTTGAGGAGCATTTAAGCATAGGGATTCAAGTTGCAGGTGTCGCGCTTGCTAAGTTTGATTACGCCTCAGATCGGGTCGCACTTTCGCCGAAAGCTGCCGCTATGTATGGATTCGCCGCTGACGAGTTAGAAGTATCACGCGATCGCATCCACGCTACGTTCCACCCAGACGAAAGCAGCGAACTCTTGGAAATTATCAAGCAGGTGCTGAATCCCCATGGTGCGGGTTGGTTTGCCCGCGAGCATCGTGTAGTTTGGCCGAGCGGTGAAGTCCGCTGGTTGAACGTCCGCAAACAAGTTTTTTTCGACCGTTCTGATGAAGTTCCCCGTCCGAATTATGCGCTTTTAGCCGCGATCGATGTCACCGAGCGCAAACGGGTAGAAGCCGAAATTAGCCAGCGTGAATCCCAAGTTCGTCGAGTCCTCAACAGCTTGTTTAGTTTCGTGGGCGTTATGACCCCAGACGGGACGTTGATTGAAGCCAATCGAACCGCCTTAGAAGCCGCTTCGCTGTCTTCGGAAGATGTGTTGGGTAAACCCTTCCCGGATGCCTACTGGTGGTCTTACGATTCAGAGATTCAAGATCAACTGCGGGAGGCGATTCAACAAGCAGCAACCGGAGAATCGGTTCGTTATGATGTGCAGGTTCGCTTAGGAGAAGACCGCTTTATCACCATCGATTTTGGCATAGCGCCTTTATTCGATGATGAAGGACACGTTGAGTTTCTAATTCCTTCCGGCATTGACATCACCGAGCGTAAACGGTCAGAATCGGCATTACGGGAAAGCGAACGTAAGTTCAGTGCCATTTTTGACCAAACCTTTGAGTTTATTGGACTATTAAGCCTTGATGGGGTCTTGCTAGAAGTTAATCAATCGGCACTAGACTCAATCGCCGCTCAGAAGAACGATATCGTCGGTAAAAAATTCTGGGAAACCCCCTGGTGGAGACATTCTCAAGAGCTGCAGCAACAACTAAGAGAATCCATCAAGCAGGCAGCCAATGGGGAATTTGTTCGCTATCAAGTGGCATTTCCTGATGGTAATGGCGAGATCATGATTACAAACTTTTCCCTCAAACCTGTTTTTGATGAAGCAGGGCGAGTCGTGACGATCGTGGGGGAAGGGTATGATATCACCGATCTCAAACGCACAGAAGCGGCATTACTAGAGAGCGAAAATCGATTCCGCACTCTGGCCGATAATATCTCGCAGCTGGCATGGATGGCGGACGCAAGCGGTTGGATTTTCTGGTACAACCGCCGTTGGTTTGATTACACGGGTACAACTTTGGACCAAATGCAGGGATGGGGATGGCGGCAAGCCCATCATCCCGAACATCTCGATCGTGTGGTCGAGCGGTTCCGCTCCTGTATAGAAACAGGTAAGAAATGGGAAGATACGTTCCCGCTGCGAGGTCAAGACGGAACCTACCGTTGGTTCCTGTCGCGGGCCATCCCGATCATTAATGCAGAAGGACAGATTCTGCGCTGGTTTGGCACCAATACTGATATTACCGATCTCCAATCCGCCCAAGCAACTCTGGAAAAACGAAATCAGGAGTTAGACAGCTTTGTCCATATTGTTTCCCACGACCTCAAAGCTCCCCTGCGAGCCATTGCCAATCTATCCCAGTGGATCGAAGAAGACCTAGAAGGATCACTGTCAGCAGATACCCAGGAGCAAATGACACTGTTGCGCAGCCGAGTGTATCGGATGGCTGCCATGATCGATGGACTGCTCAACTATGCTCGTGTGGGACGAACGGACTCCACGATCGAGCTGGTTGCCGTGGAAGAACTGCTGTTTGAGGTAATTGACTCCGTTGCTCCCCCGCCCACATTCACCCTTACCATCCCACCAAATCTGCCAATCCTTTACACAAAACGCCTGCTGATATCTCAGGTGTTTGCTAATCTGATTGGAAATGCGCTCAAACATCATGACCGTATAGATGGCTCAGTGCATGTTTCTGTAGAAGACCAAGGCGATTTCTATGAATTTGCAGTCGCTGATGATGGGCCAGGAATCGCTCTGGATTATCAAAAAAATATTTTTACAATTTTCCGGACAGGAAATCCTCAAAATAGTCAAGATAGTACAGGCATTGGACTAGCGATTGTCAAAAAAATTGTTGAATCTGAAGCAGGGTCTATTCATCTAGAGTCCCAGATTGGCAAGGGCGCAACTTTCTACTTCACTTGGCCTAAGTAATAGCGAATGGATGCTTAGGGATTTTTAACTAATTGCCTATATGAAATTCAACTACGCTCTTGATTTTGCCAACCTTGATTTCAGAAAACAACCCGAACTCTACTGTGTAGGTAAGGGCGAACAAGGTGTACTCCTTGTCGAACCCTACAAGAGTGAGATCCTACCTCACTGGAGATTTAAAACACCTCAGATTGCTCGCAGCTCAGCCCATAAGATTTATCAGATGTTTCTAGACTACAAAGCAAAAGAAGATTTTGTAGGAATGGACATGGCTCGTAAGTTTCTGCAAATGGGTTACACCAGATCGCGAAGATATGCGAATCACAAGTCGGGGCGAAAGTACGCCGAAGACAGCAAAACGGTATTGCCGCGCGAAGAAGACCTGGAAAAGGCAGAATCAGCGAATATATTCTACGAGCAGTGGCAAAAGGTAAAAGAAGATAAAAGGTACCTGGAATTAAAGCAAAGGCACCAAGAAATGTACGGAGAGCAAGACACACCAAGCAGCGGCGGAAGGAGTTAGGGTTATGGTCAGACCACTGACAAATTTTTGTTAAAGCTCCTTAATATCTTGCTCCCTCTGGTTTGCTTTGCTATGTTTATGGATCTAAACTAATAATAAATAAAGAGGAGAAATCGAATGTCAACGAGCACTCCAAGAATTTTGCAAAATAATACACAATATGTAGAAGATGATGACAAATTAATACTTTGGTTTCAGGAAATTGGAATTCATGATATCGCTAAAGTCGGAGGTAAGAATGCTTCATTAGGAGAAATGATTCAAGAACTTTCCGAAGGTCAAGAACCTGTGAGTGTTCCCAATGGATTTGCAATCACAGCTCAGGCCTATTATTTCTTCATTAAACAAGCAAAAATAGAGCAAAAACTCAGGGATATTTTTGCTGATTTAGATACGAATGATATGCATAATTTGCATCAACGCGGTGCTCAAGCTCGTGCCTTAATTCTACAGGCTACCTTTCCACCTGCGCTAGAGCAAGAAATTAGTAATGCATACCAAAAACTCTGCGAAGAATATGGCCCAAACACTGACTGTGCAGTGCGTTCCAGCGCCACTGCAGAAGACCTGCCGGATGCCAGCTTTGCCGGTCAGCAAGAGACCTATCTCAATGTCCACGGCGAGAAAAATATTCTAGAAGCCTGTAAAAAATGCTTTGCTTCTCTATTCACAGACCGGGCTATTTCCTATCGACAAACGAAAGGCTTTGACCATTTCGCCATAGGACTTTCTATCGGTGTCCAGAAGATGGTGCGTTCGGACTTAGCCTGTTCCGGCGTGATGTTTTCTATTGATACAGAAACAGGTTTCCAAAATGCAGTTCTGATCAGTGCTGCCTATGGTTTAGGAGAAAATGTAGTCCAGGGAACCGTGAACCCCGATGAATATGTTGTTTTCAAACCCACGCTAAGCCAGGGCTATAGACCGATTCTAAATAAAAGCTTGGGCAGCAAAGAACTGAAAATGATCTATGACCTTGGAGGGTCCAAAGTTACTAAAAATGTCAAGGTTCCTATTGCAGAGCGTCAGCGTTTTGCTCTAGAGGATGAAGATATTCTTTGTCTGGCCCGTTGGGCTTGCATCATTGAAGACCACTATAGCCGCGTCCGCCAGACTCCTACGCCCATGGATATGGAATGGGCCAAGGATGGCATCACGGGTGAACTGTTTATTGTTCAAGCCCGCCCTGAAACGGTGCAGTCGCAGAAATCCAAAAATGTTCTGCGTAGCTATCACCTTCTCAATGGTCAAGCAGCCACCGCGAAGGTCTTAGTGCGGGGCCGCAGTGTCGGGGAAGCGATCGGTCAGGGCAGCGTGCGGGTGATTCGGGACGCACAAAACTTAGGTCAATTCCAAGCTGGAGAAGTGCTGGTCACCGATAGAACGGACCCTGACTGGGAACCGATCATGAAAAAGGCAGCGGCTATCGTGACCAACCAGGGCGGGCGGGTTTGTCATGCGGCGATTATTGCTCGTGAATTGGGGATTCCGGCGATTGTTGGCACAGAGGACGGCACCGACCTTTTGAAAACAGGTCAAGAGGTGACGGTTTCTTGCTCTGAGGGAGAAGAGGGCAGAGTCTATGAAGGCCTGCTGCCCTTTGAAGTTCAAGAGACGGACCTGGGAGAACTGCCGTCCACTCGCACGCCTTTGATGATGAATGTGGGCAATCCGGAAGAAGCCTTTAGCCTCTCGGCCATTCCCAATGATGGTGTCGGTTTGGCTCGCTTGGAGTTCATCATTGCCAACCGAATTAAAATTCATCCCTTAGCCCTCGTCCACTATCCCAACCTTTGCAGCATTGAGGGAGAGCCTGATACGCAGCTTTGCAAAGAGATAGAAAGGCTGACCTTAGGCTATGACAATAAGCCTGACTTCTTTGTGGACAAGCTCGCTCAAGGCGTGGGCATTATTGGAGCCGCCTTTTATCCAAAGCCTGTCATTGTAAGGCTTTCAGATTTCAAGAGCAATGAATATGCCAATCTTCTCGGCGGCAAGACGTTTGAGCCCCACGAAGAGAACCCGATGCTGGGTTGGCGGGGCGCTTCTCGCTACTATGACGAGCAATATCGGGAAGGTTTTGCTCTGGAATGTCGGGCGATGAAACGGGTCCGCGATGAGATGGGTTTAACCAATGTCATTTTGATGATTCCTTTCTGCCGCACCCCCGATGAAGGCCGTAGAGTTCTGGCAGAGATGGCCAAACATGGCCTCGTCCGGGGCGAAAATGGCCTGGAAGTTTACGTCATGTGCGAATTGCCGAGCAATGTCCTGATGGCCGATGAATTTGCGGAAGTCTTTGATGGCTTTTCCATCGGCTCCAATGACCTCACGCAGCTAACCTTAGGCCTTGACCGTGATTCTGCTCTGGTAGCTCATCTTTTCGATGAACGCAACGAAGCAGTCAAACGGTTGATATCGATGGTGATTGCCACGGCTAAAAAGCACGGACGCAAAATTGGCATCTGCGGTCAAGCCCCCAGCGACTATCCAGAATTTGCTCGATTCCTCGTAGAGCAAGGGATTGATTCTATGAGTCTGAATCCAGATTCTGTGATTAAAACGCGGCTTGCCTTGGCGGAATAACAAAAACAAACGCTCACTTTGCTTCATGAAGTAGTTCTATTAAATCTGCAGGGATAGACATACTCACTGCAGCGTTGACTCTACTTGTTCCCAACCTTTGCCTTATCAGAAATTTGTAACGGCTCAATTTTAGGATACCGCTTGCCTTTGGGCGCTACAAAGTGAACTTCAAGGGTATAACCAGCTCCAGCAGCAAGCTTAGTCAGCGTCTCAAGCTTGGGAATCTGTTTTCCTGACTCAATTCGGGCAAGCTGGGGCTGCTTAATGCCAATTCGCCTAGCAAATTCTCGCTGACTCAAACCACTTGCCTTTCTCAAAGCAATGACTTGCCGCACCAGGTTAAATTCTGCCTCTAATGCGTCGTATTCAGCTTTTACGTCTGGATCTGCCAGTACCTGATCGCGGATGGAGTCCCAGGAAATGGTGTTAGTGGTCATGACTGCTTACCTTTTTTGTGGGAATTAGCTTGTGTCTGAGATGTTATTCTTTCTGCTTTTCTTCAGCTAAAAATGATTTCATTCGCTCTTTAGCAAGATCAAGCTCCTTTTTGGGAGTCTTCTGCGTCTTCTTTTGAAAACTGTGCAGTAGAACAGATTGTTTGCCTGTGTAAGCAAAGTAGATCGTGCGATAAATGTTGGTATCGCGTTCAACTCGAATCTCATAAAGTTTGTCCTCAAGGGGAGCGACATAGGGTTTGCCTACGGCTGTTCCTTCTTTCTTGAGCAATTCAAAGATACGAGCAAATTTCGCTTGAACTTTTGGTTCTTGATCGCGGTACCATTCCAACACTGGAGAGTTTCCGTTTGGGAATTGATAAAACTCAACCTTCCACTCAGACACTGGAACTCCCGAAGTCTGATAACATCAACGTTATCACAACTCCGTTATATTTGCCATGGTTTAATTAGTAAATACATCAAATTTTGTGACTTAGCTTTGAAATAAAATCGGCTTGATTCGTCTCAAAACATCTTGCAGTAATATTTCTGGACATTCACCCATAAACCTTGCTTCTCTAGCTCTAAAATCCAGTGATCGCGTTTGGTCAGTCATGATCACTCCCGTTACCGCCTCGCCCTCTGGAATCTTCACATAGAAAGGATTTTGACGCTGGGTATTGCTAATCGGGCAAACAAAAGCAAAGCCCACTTTTTGATTAAATCTGTCATAACTTACCACCAGTGCCGGACGATTGCCCATTTGCTCATGTCCAGCCTGCGGGTCGAAGCTTATCCAGATGAAGTCCCCACGCTTTGGAAGATACACTACCAGACCTCATCTCCCATCGGTTTGCCCCAATCGACTTCGGGTTCGGACGGTTCGGTGACTCCTGCTAGTAGTTCGTCTAAACTCAGTTCAGGCAAAGTCTGAATCCTCTGTACAACAAGCTTCCCAGCTTCTACCGAGCATTCAACAGCATCATTCGGCTTTAGTTCCAATGCCTCAACAACATACTTTGGAATGCGAATCGCTAGAGAGTTGCCCCACTGACCGACCTGTGATTTCATAGCACTTCAAGCCTTAAATCCATCTTGGATATCTAAAGTATATCGTATTCTTTTTGCTATTTTTGGATACGGCTCAAAGTATTCCAGATTTCGATCTCCCAGGTTTTGGATTGCATCGATTGAAAGGGAGCTAGAGGGAGAACTGGTAGACCGCAAAGGAGGCTAATCAATGGAAACAGAATATGACTTTAGCAAGGGGAAACGAGGTGCTATCGACCCCTTGGGTGCTGAGAAAACGCGCATTACCATTCGGCTGGATAATGAAGTGAGTAGGTTCATTTGACGGGGGTTGCAACTATAAAACCCTGATAAACGCAGCGTTGAAAGCCCATATCCAGCAGACCAACGAGCCCTTGGAAGCGACTGGCGAGTATTGGGAGAGGAGTTGGGAAGTCAGTTATAAGCAACCCACTACTCAGGCTCTTATTAGCGAAAATCTAAGGAGTGAGGGCAGCCATCTCTAACTGAATCAAAGCAAATCCCTGGGCCACCAAAGTATCTGATTCACAGGGCTTCAAATTGTGGGGCCAGATTAAAAACTTCGTATTGATATAGTCCCGGTCTTTTTTAGTGAGATTGACTTCACCAACACTGACAGAAGGACCCCGTAGCACTTGCGCTTGGGTCGCACGCACCCGGACGCATAGAGCACTAAAGCGTTCTTCGGGACGCTGGACAAAGACAAAAATCGCTACATCACAGGGATTGTAGTAGCTGCCAGTGCCACAGAGCAGTAGAGCTTCGCAGGATAAAACCGTTGCGTCATGACCAATTTGGGCAACGGGGAAGAGAATCGGTTCAATATCCTCCGGTTGCCAGTCCTTTACCGAGCGGTCTTCCACTGTCCCTCGCACCCAGGTTGCCAAACGCGGAATCACCGATTCGCTCAGCAAACGGTAGGACTCCCGTGGCCTTCCTAGCCAGCACAAAGTCTGTTCATAAAATTCTGCAAGGGCACTATCTGGAGGCATACGCACCGAAACGGATGATACTCTGTGCGAAGGCTGCATATTAATACTGCACTGCACATCGCGTAAAGTAACAGTAATAGAACCTAGCTAGCCTCCATGAATCTTCGAGAATCTTCTCCGCTCCGAATCGGTATTTCTGTTTCTTTTTCCCATGCAGACTCAGAACGGGCTTTATTTCGCGGCAAAACCCTCCACTATGTGGAAGAGGAAATGGCTCTGGCGATTGCCCGCAGTGGAGCAATTCCCACCCCTTTGCTTGACCTCAAAAGTGATGAAGGGGCGCACTTAGTCTTACAAGACTTAGACGGGGTGATTTTCTCAGGGGGTGCCGATGTTTCTCCCCTCGCCTATGGCGAAGAGCCCCTCCACGAAGATTGGCACGGTGATTCCATTCGTGATAGCTATGAATTTCGGCTCATTAATGCTGCAAGAACACGCGGCTTACCCATGCTCGGCATTTGTCGCGGAGCCCAAATCATCAACGTTGCCCTCGGCGGCAGTTTATATCAAGACATCAATACCCAACAGCCAGAAACGCTACAGCATCGCTGTGGAGAACGGTATGACCATTTGGTCCATCTGGTGCATCTGGTCCAGCCCTCTTGGCTAGAGGGACTCTACACTGCCCCTGAAATTTTGGTAAATACGGTCCACCATCAAGCCGTTAAAAACTTAGCTCCAGACCTCAAACCCACTGCCCAAGCTCCTGATGGCATTACCGAAGCCTATGAACGCATCAACGAAGAGGAGTGGATCGTTGGGATTCAGTGGCATCCCGAATGGCTCAATGGCACCTGGGAAGATGGACGGGTAGAAGGAAGTATCGTCTTTGAAGAGTTCTATCAAGTGTGTGCCACCCGTCGCAAGCAGCGTTCTTTGCGTACGATAGAAGTAGCGAGCTAGGCAAAGTCCTGTGCAATACACGGTTATCTACGATGGAAACTGCAACCTCTGTGTCACTTTGGTTCAGTTACTCGAAAAACTCGACCAAGGACAATTATTTCTCTACCTGCCCATGCAAGATAAAGCGGGCCTAGAGCAGTTTGGAATTACGCCAGAAGACTGTGAAATGGGCATGATTCTCTTGAAAGAAAACCAGCGCTGGCAAGGCAGTGAAGCGGCCGAAGAAATCGCCCGTCTACTGCCTATGGGAGCAATCTTTATTCAAGCCTACCGCGCCTTGCCTGGTATGAAACCGCTGGGCGATGGGGTGTATACCCAAGTTCGAGATAATCGCTATACGCTCTTTGGCAAACGTTCATCAACCTATCGATCGCCTTACCCCGTGTGCGTAGATTGCAAGGTCTAAACATCGTCGGTTGAATAAAACCCTGAGAGATCTCTCTGTTTATTGATCGTCTCTCCCCTTACGATTGAAGGCTAAAGGCATTACCAAGGTTAGGGACAGTATCATGCGTCTTCTGCTCTTTGATATTGACGGAACGCTTATTCGAGCGCGGGGTGTAGGCAAACGAGCCTACCTCCGAACCTGCAGCCAAGTATGCGGTTTACCAGAAGCCAATTTTTATCATGCCTCGTTAAACCTGGCAGGTAAGACGGACCCCTTAATCATTGAAGAAATGCTGGCAGTCGCTGAGGTGGCGGCTACGCCAGAGGTTATCGAAGAAATTTTAGATCGCTATCCACAGGCCTTACAGAAAGAACTCGCCGATAATCCGGACATCGTTCAGGCACTCCCCGGCATGCGGGAGTTGTTAGAAATTCTGGCCCCAGAAGTTAAACAAGGCAAAGCCGCCCTCGGCCTTGTGACAGGTAACGTCCGAGCCGGAGCGGAACTAAAGCTCGCTCCCGTCCAGATGAATTCTTTCTTCTCGGTGGGAGCCTATGGCTGTGATGCTCGTGACCGTAACCACTTGCCTGCTATTGCTGTGGGCCGAACAAAAAACCCAAAAATTACTCCAGAAGACGTAATCATCATTGGCGATACCCCTAGAGATATTGCTTGCGCCCGTTACTTTGGAGCCCGCGTGATGGCAGTAGCTACGGGTAGCTACCCTGCTTCCGATTTGTCTAAATATGTCCCCGATTGGCTTGTAGAGGAAGTTATGCCCAAGAACATGGCCGAAACGCTCCTCGATGCATGAACTCTTTTAGCGATTATTAGGTGTTAGCACTCACCATGGTTTAGTGCTAATATTTTGCCTGTGCACCTTTGAATTTTGTGAATCAGGGAGAATGATATGGCAGCCATGGCCCTCAATGTAAGCACTCTTAAGCCTCTTGGCGACAGGGTTTTTCTTAAGCTGGTAGCCGCTGAAGATAAAACAGCCGGTGGAATTTTGTTGCCCGACAGTGCCAAAGAAAAGCCACAAACGGGAGAAATCGTCGCCATCGGTCCAGGCAAGCGCAAGGATGATGGTTCCTATGCCACGGTTGATGTTACCGTCGGCGACAAAGTTTTGTATTCCAAGTACGCCGGAACGGAAGTGAAACTGGGCACCGAAGACTACATTTTGATTGCTGAAAAAGACATTCTGGCAATTCTTGCCTAAATAAAATTACGACTCGTAGGAGAAATACATGGCCAAGCAGATTATTTTTGATGAACAGGCTCGTCGGGCCTTAGAGAGAGGGATTGACGCTCTCGCCAATACCGTAAAAGTTACCCTTGGTCCAAAAGGCCGCAACGTTGTTTTAGAGAAGAAATTTGGCGTTCCCCAAATTGTGAACGACGGGGTCACCATCGCCAAGGAAATTGAACTAGAAGACCATCTGGAAAATGCAGGCGCTCAACTAATTCGTGAAGTCGCTTCTAAAACCAATGATGTCGCTGGAGATGGTACGACTACCGCAACCGTGCTTGCTCAAGCCTTGGTCAAAGAAGGCTTGAAGAACGTAGCCGCTGGTAGCAACCCGATGTCCTTGAAGCGCGGGATTGATAAGGCCGTGGCCTTCGTCGTCGATGAACTCAAGAAAGTTGCCAAGCCCGTTGAAGACAACACGACCATTGCCAAAGTCGCCGCCATTTCTGCTGGGAATGACGAAGAAATTGGGGCGATGATTGCAGCTGCCATGGACAAAGTGGGCAAGGAAGGCGTAATCACCGTCGAAGAATCCAAGTCCTTGGAAACTGAATTGGAAGTGACCGAAGGGATGCAGTTTGACCGTGGATACATCTCTCCCTATCTCGTTACCGACCAAGAACGCATGGAAGCAGTCTTTGAAGACCCCTACATCTTGGTGACAGATAAGAAAATTTCGATCATCCAAGACCTCGTCCCGATCTTAGAAAAGGTTGCCCGTGCTGGGAAACCGCTGATGATCATTGCTGAAGATATTGAGAAAGAAGCTTTGGCAACCCTGGTGGTCAATACTCTACGTGGAGTGCTCAAAGTCGTAGCGATCAAGGCTCCTAGCTTTGGGGACCGTCGTAAGGCCATGCTCGAAGACATTGCCATCTTGACTGGAGGCGAGTGCATTGCAGAAAGTGCTGGTTTGAAGCTGGAAAACACCACCTTGGAACAGCTAGGCACCGCCCGCAAAGTAATGGTCACCAAGGACACGACCACGATTGTGGCCCAAGGGGAAGAAAAAGCTGTCCAAGCCCGTTGCGCTCAGATCCGCCGTCAGCTGGATGAAACCGATTCCGAATATGACACGGAGAAGCTGCAAGAGCGTCTGGCTAAGCTCTCTGGTGGTATTGCCGTAATCAAGGTTGGTGCTGCTACAGAAACCGAACTCAAAGACCGCAAGTTGCGCATTGAAGATGCAGTGAATGCGACTAAGGCGGCGATTGAAGAAGGTATCGTCGCGGGTGGTGGCACAGCCCTCTTACACTTGGCCGATAAGCTCAATGACTTTGCTGCTAGTCTAACCATTCCTGAAGAAAAAATCGGAGCCAAGATTGTCCAGCGTGGTTTGGAAGCTCCTGCTCGTCAGATTGCTATCAATGCGGGTCTGGAAGGTTCTGTCATCTGTGAGAAGGTCCGCAATTCCAAGGACCCTTCCTATGGGTTCAATGCCCAAACCAGTGTCTATGAAGATCTGGTCGCGGCTGGCATTATTGACCCTGTGAAAGTAACGCGTTCTGCCCTCCAGAACGCAGCTTCTGTAGCCAGTATGGTCCTGACCACTGAATGTCTGGTTGTAGACCAGCCTGATGACAAGGGATCTGGCGGTGGTGGCGGCGGCGGTGGTATGGGTGACTACGACTAAGCCACATGCTTGACCCCTTGTATGTTGAGAGTGAGCGGTAAACTGACGACCCCTAGATACTGGCTACCGTGACTGAGCCTAGGTTGCCGCTTACTCCCTCTAGCACCCGTACAGTCGCTTAGAGAGTGGTGGAAGATGGCTGAGCTGGCCGAAGAGGGGATTTAAGGGTTCAAGCCCTTGACTCTCAACACACTGTTTCACCAATGTGAAGTGACCTATGGCTTTGGCAGCGTCTGTAGCTAAATCCCATCCATCCTTCTCCTTCCAGAAGAGGCTCCCTTCGACTCCGCTCAGGGAGCTCCCTGAGCGGAGTCGAAGGGAGCTGTCCCATAGGGACTCAGGGGTTGGGTAGGGAGGCGAAACTAGCCTCTACTTCTAATCGAATCATCTTGACGTGACTTTGACCTAAAGCATCCAAAGGGTGAACCGATAAGTAGTCCTGTACAACATCAGAAATAAAGGCTTCACGCAATTCCTCAGGAATGCAATCGGTGTAAGGCATCCAGGTAGTGCGTAGCCAACCAGCCAAGCCCTCAGCTCCTTGGTGCGTCATATCTTTCTCGACCAGTTCCAATCGTTGGGGGCTTAATCCTGCTTCCTTTAGCCAGTGAGCGTACTGGGCATCGGAATAAAAGAAATAGGGAAACACAAACGTGGTGAAGTAAGGCCCCCAGCGCGGTCCTTGAATGAGCCTATCTATGGCAGCAAGAATTCCTGCGGCATTGCCTGCACCGCCACAGGAAAGAATCAGCTTGCCCTGGGGAGATAAAAGGCGTGAGCAGCCAGCTAGAAAAGCTTGATGGTCATCCACCCAATGGAGCGTAGCGTTAGAAAAGATAACGTCAAATTGATAGTCTGCTTCAAGCTTCTGAGCATCCATTTGCAAGAATTGAAGGTTGGCATATTGGGAAGTTGGATAATGTCTTTGTGCGTAGTCTATAAACTCCACGCTGCTATCGACGCCAAGCACCAAGCCATCGGGAACCGCTGCTGCAAATTCTGCGGTAATCTTTCCATCGCCGCAACCCACATCCAGTAGTGTTTCATGACCTTGGAGATGGAGTTTGGCAATTAATTCTTTTGCCCAGACAAGCTGAGCGCCAGAGTTCTTAGCGTAATCTTCAGGGTTCCATTTCATGAGATGTAAGAATTGGTGGGTTCAGCATGAGCCTGGCTAGCCTCAGCAAGCCGCATAACTATATTTGACGCCAATCTACCCGTTTGGGCAGCACCATCCATGAATCCGTAAAACTTATCGCTAAGTTGTTCTCCAGCAAAAACCAGATTGCCAACACTGACCTCCTGTTTCTTATTTGGATCGTCTGATTCGACATAAAGAAACTTCTTAAACGTCGTGTACTGTCCAGGACTAAACGTAGAGTAAGCCCCTTTACTGAAGGGATTGTTAGTCCACTGGGTTCGGAAGAATTGACCGTTAACGGCAGCCACAGCACCGGGAATGATTTGCTCCAATAAACCCACAAATCGCTGTCCTTGAGCTTGTGTGCTCCTTCCTTGAATAGTGGAGACTTGTTTACCACCAAAAAAGAAGGTAAATTCACCATCAGGTCTGTCTGCTTGGCGCTGAGAACCATCCCAACCTTGAGCAAATCCTAAATCGGCTGATATGGTCTTTACAAAACCATTGCTTTGACGCCAGACCTTTTGATTAAATCCAGCCAAGATTTTCTCATTCATACCCAGTTTGCTTTCCTGGATAAACCGCAGCAAAGTATTGGGAAGCTTAACTTCGATATCAACCTTTCGGAGCGTAGTGAAGGGAATCGCGAGAACGACATAATCTGCATTAACGGATTCACCCGTCGCAAAGGTTAATCTAAACCCTTTGCCTTAAGATTTGATCGCTGTTAGAGATTTTTTAAGCAGAACCTGTCCAGCTAGAGCAGTGGTTAGACCATCAACAATTTTACTAACACTGTCCTTAACAACAAAAACTTCATCGCTATAACTTGCTATGTCAACCTCAGTTCTATTCACCGTTGGCAGGGCAAAGAGCAGCTGTAATGCGGTCGATTGTTTCGCCTCAACCCCATACTCCGTGCGAATCACGCCCACAATCAGTTCACGAATAAAGGGCTCAGGAATCTTATCTTCATTGGAGTTCAAATAATCTTCCACAGAGGACTGATCAAAGATGGGTCCATAGCGATCGAAATCCTGATCCAGAAGGGCTGCATCTTTAGCAGTTTGCCCAGCAAGCGGGCGGAGCTTCTCTGCAATTTCAGCTTCGGAACGTATTCTATTGTTAAAGTAAAAACCCGTTGGTGGAAATGAAAATTTCGCTGCATCTTCTACCCGATTGAAGAGGGGCAAGCCAAAGTCATTGGCTAGAGCAATCATGTCAGCGTGATCCGTATTGAGCAGGTGTCCTCCCATATCTGATATCAGTCCAGTTCCAACTGCTCCTGTAACAGACTGAGCACGCCCCCCTAAACGATTATTCGCTTCGTAGACCGTAGATATATATCCCTGTTTCTTGAGTTGATAGGCCGCATTTAACCCAGCCAGACCACCCCCGATTACGGCAATTTTTGAGTTCCCCTGTGGCTTCGGTTTACTGAAAACGGGTTTAGCGTGGGATACCGATACTAAAGCTGCTCCTCCAGCTAAAGCAGCAGATTTCACAAAATGACGGCGTGTCCACTGAAATTCGGCTTTAGTCAGCGGTAAAGGATTACCTTCATCTTTACGATTTTCTCGCCGTGCCTGTTGGAGCATTCGGACAAGGTATTGAAATAAAGGGGAATGTGCCACGAGAAACCCTCATCAAGATAAACAAAGCTTCAGCGCTGCCAAGGTCGGGCCAAAACTTTAGGTGAGTATATTCAGTTTTCGTGGAATTAGGCAAAATTCGTCAAAAGTCGATGTCATCATCATCGTCGTCAGCCGCTTCCACAGGGACGATCAGGGGCGGATCGGTCTTGCCTGGTATGTCATTATCGGATTCCGACACAATCTGACCTGCAAAAAAGTCAGCCAAGGAATGGGAGGCTTGGTCCAATTCCCCCATCTCATGGAGTGCAACTTTACGCGGACGTTCTACGGGGGCAGCCACTGCAGCAGGTCTTGATGAACCATTGGTGGGAGGTAGCGCCTCTTCCCGTTTGGGTGGGGCCGTCATTTCCTCGTCTTCTTTCGGCAGAATAGAAGCCCGTGAGGGGAGGTCTCTCGTGGTCGTTGGGGCAGAAGCGGTGGATGCAGCGGCGTGAAAGGCCTGAGCGGGTGAAGATACCGCCACTTCAGGGAGCCTTTCTTCTGGAGGGAGGTCTGTTTCTTTGCTTAGAACAAAAGTCACTTCCATCGGGATATAGCCCAAGGTTCCTAGGAATGCTTTGTCGAGTCTCTTTTTAGCCAGAAAAGACTTGAACTGTCTGATTAAGTTGAGGCTGGAAATTCCAAAAACTACTTTGTGCGGTGCTTCGGATACGGGTTTGATGTGCTCCGTGAAAAAGGGACGGCACTGAATGTCTAAAAGGCTGGAAAATTTATCCCAGTCACGGGCCAGGGTGCTGGAGCCAGCAACGGCAGGAGTTCTTGCGGGCACGTTCGCGGGAACTGACTTAGGGGGGAGCGGACGAGATTCTGACGCTGTATTTCTAGAGGCTGGAACAGCAGGGTATGCTTTGGCAGGTTCTTCAAAAGGAGGGGTCTCCGCCGTAGATTTAACGACGGTTGGGACACTGGGGACAGAACGAGTGGGTTCTGGAGGTCTAGGCGGTGCGCTTCTCGGGGGCAAGTCAAGGGCTTTGCTTTCCGGCTCTTGCAGGAGTCCGAGCAGGGTTACCTCTAGCCATAACCTGGGCTGGGTCGTGTTCTTGACTAAAGGCTCTGAAGCTTTCAGGCGTTCTTGAACCGCAAGAATTTGGGACAAGCTAATGTTCTTTGCCCGTTCTAAAAGGGCCGTCCAGGTGGCAGCGGTCACCGAGACTAAATCTCGACGGCCAGGAGACTGTTGGGCAATCATCAGATCTCGACAGAAAGCGGTCAAGTCTTGGATCACCTGGATTGGCTCTTTGCCCGTATCCATCAGCCGCCGGGTTTGGGTGAGAACCTGGATGCTGTCTCCTGCGTTCAAGCTATCCCAGAGGGTGAGCAAATCCCGTTCTGGGACCGCCCCTACCAAATTCCAAATTGCTTCGACGCCGATTTCTCCTTCTAAAAGGCTGAGTTGGTCGAGCAAACTCTCGGCATCCCGAAGTCCGCCCTGGGAAATTTGAGCGACCAGTTCTAGCGCTTCTGGGGTGATCGAAATCCCTTCGACCGCAGCAATGTGGGTCAAGTGAGCAACCATCGCTTCTAGGGGAATGCGGCGGAAGTCGAAACGCTGACAGCGGGAAATAATCGTCGGCAAAACCCGCTGAGCATCTGTAGTTGCCAGGATAAAGACCACCCGATTGGGAGGTTCTTCTAAAGTTTTGAGCAAGGCATTGAAGGCTGCATTGCTTAGCATGTGTACTTCGTCGATGATATACACCTTGAAGCGCGCCTGGACTGGAGCAAACTGTGCCCGTTCAATCAATTCCCGGATATTGTCTACGCCCGTGTTGCTGGCCGCATCAATTTCAATAATGTCTAGGGCAGAACCGCGCGTGATGCTGGTACAGAGTTCACAGACCCCACAGGGCGTCGGCGTCGGTCCTTGGGTACAGTTCAAGGACTTGGCCATAATTCTGGCGGTGGAAGTTTTACCCGTGCCTCTAGAACCCGTAAATAGATAGGCATGGGCTGTCCGGTCTGAGCGGATAGCACTGCTTAGGGTCCGGACAATCGCTTCTTGCCCAACAATTTCCAGGAAGGTTTGAGGACGGTACTTGTGATAGAGAGGCTCGTAGGTCATATCAAGACTATCTTCCCCTAACCATCGCTTCAAAAACGGGAAGGGCAAAAGAAATTTTTCCGAATGGAGAGAACGGTCAGTTCGTGATTTTAGGTCCTCCAGCGCCCGGAATGATCGGCAGAAATCCTCTTTCTTCGAGCGTTTAATGATTCTCTAAGGAAAAGGGTGGCTGGATTTGTTAGGATGTGCAAATCTAATCCAGCAGTGAGGTCATTTCTTGTCCTTGTTCGCTTGGTTTAGTTGCTTTAATTAAAGAGACGAAAATGACAATATTTGTTGGCAACCTGCCTTTCTCCGTAAGTGAACAAGCGATTACGGATGCCTTCGCTGAGTACGGTACTGTGAAAGCTGTAAAAATCCCCACCGATCGCGAAACAGGTCGTCCCCGTGGTTTTGCCTTTGTAGACATGGAAGATGCAGCCTCTGAAGACACCGCTATCAAAGAACTCGACGGCGCCAACTGGGATAACCGTGCCATCCGCGTGAACAAAGCTGAGCCGAAGCCAGAGCGTTCTAATGACAATCGCGGCGGCGGTGGACGCGGTCGCTACTAAGCTTCCGTTTTAATACTAAAACCCAGCCCTCCGATGGGGGCTGGGTTTTTTGTTAGCCCAAGCGCATAGGGCCTAGATCTTCAGTGCGTACTTGATCAGGTCTGCCATGTCGAAGTTTTTACCCTTCCCGATCGTCGGCACCCAGGCGGGTGCCTGCCTCAGCAGAGAATGACTGTCATTCAAGATGATTCCGACAAGGGTCTCGACCACAATCCGACTGCCGATGGTGCCCAGTTTAATCGGGGTCTCGCTTTTACCTCCAGCTTCGTACCAATCATGTTGAGCCTCTGCCAGCAAGTAGTACCAAAGGGGTGCCTTGCCGATGAAACTTGAGTCCACCTGACTTAGAGAAGGTACTGCATCGAATTCTTCCTTCGTAGTAGCCTTTCCCACCTTGAGCTTGTCATCGGCAAGGGGCGTAGTACCCATAGCAAGAGCCACATCCTGGCCAGAGGGCAATTCCATCGCCACACCACGCATCAAATTGCGCAGGGCCAAATTAGGGATCTGATTTGGTTGCGCCGGGGGTTGGAGCTGCGACACGCTAGTGAGTGGCGGTTTTGCATTCACCACCGAGAACTCCGGTAGGAATGCAAGGGGGTTTACCAACGAGGTGTCAATTTTGTAGGCGGGCTGCGTCCGATTCTTGGTAACACGTTGGTCCTTATCGCCCGTCAAATCGAAAAATAGGTTCCAGTCGATACCCCATTCCTTAGGGAAAGCATCAAAGCCATTCAACCCCCGCTCTTTTAGTCCAGCAAAGATGAACTGGCGCCCATCAATGCCACGACTGCGCTCGTCCGGATTGGTGGTGTCAGGGTGATTACCGCCGCTGAGTTTGGTATTCAATCGATAGATCGGGCGCACCATAGAATGGCCAAAGCGGTAAGCCGCCGTCGAGAACTCAATCGGCATGAAAGCATCGTTGCGGGGCTTGTAGAAGCGCAGCTTAGGCGGTTCGTCAAAGATCGAGTGGCCGCTCTTCAGATGGGGCAGTACGCTATCGATAACATCGCTTCGCGCAATCGTGGGCAGGAAATCATGCAGCACAACATACTGGTAATGCCAGCGCACTAGCCGCTGGATCTCGCTGAAGTCTAAATGTATGTGCTCATCGGCCAGTCGGTTATGGAACTGCAGGAATGCCGAGTGCATTTGGGAGACAATGACATTTTCATCGTTGCGCTTGTCTCCAATCAGGGCGCGGTGAAAATCTTTCCCGGATTCGGACCAACTGTGACGCGGCAGATCGTGCCCGATAACTTTGCCGTTTGGCCCTTCAATAAGCTTCCGACCGAGCTGGAACCTGCGCCCATTGCTCTCATAAAGGTACGGCTGGTCGTCAGGTCCGCTACCGTAAAGGGAGTCCAGGTCGAGCGCCGGAGTGCGGAAGTCCACCAGCGCATCGACGTCGTTGCGTTGCTGAAGGCTGCTGGCCGGATCGAACGTGATGTCGTGGTCGATGAACTGTCCAAGGTAGGTGTAGCCTGCATCAATGCCACTGTTCTCCTCGTCGTCGTGCAAGCGAGAGGTATGCGGCTTGCCCTCGTCGTCGACATCTTCGCGTGGGGCAATCGGCAAAGGTGGGTTGCTCTCGTCCTTCTCTGGCTCAGCGGACATACAGTTTGCTTGATTTCCGTCACCGGCCAGTTTGCGCAGGGCGGCCTCTGACCAGTTAGCTGGCGGCAAGCTCCGAAAGATGCGGCCGAAGCGGCCCTCGAATTGAGAGGAACGCCGATCGAAATCTGCGCCACGAACGCCGCCATGTGAGGAACCACCCTTGCTTGGCAATGAAGTCATAAGTCTCTCTCCAGAAAAAATCATGCGAAATACTGGCCTAATCGAGGCCGCTCAAAATTTCCATTCAAGATCCGAACGGCAAAAACCAGCGATGGCTCAGCCAAAACGTTGACTAGCTGTTTCAATGCAGAACAGTACTAAAAGAACCAGACTGCCGAAGAGTTGCATTGACTCAGGAGCATTCGGATAAAAATGATACTAAACCACAATTGATAAATAGAAATATAACTATTTATCAATTTTCTTCGCTTAATACAGTAAGTTCAGAAGCTAACGATAGAGATAATAAGGGCCTCAGAATTTATCTGCAATAGACAATCTTTCGGTTCAATAGGCTGTTCTTTCGGTCCTCTTCTTAAAAATAAGAAGGGCGTTAGAATCGAAGGGCCTGAAATTTGTTGTAATTCCCCTTATTGAAAACATGCCCTATTCTCAACGCATTGAACCCCAGCCAGGTCAAGAATCTGTATGGGATTATCCTCGTCCACCCCGTTTGGAGTCCACACCCAAACATCTCACTATCACCTTCAATGGCGAAACGATTGCCAATACCAAAAAGGCTTGGCGGGTTCTAGAAACCAGTCATCCTCCCGTCTATTACCTGCCACCGGAAGACATCCGCATGGAATTTTTGACGCTGACCCAGCGCCGTTCATTTTGTGAATTCAAAGGGTCTGCTAACTACTGGACGGTGAAAGTAGGCAGTCGAGAAGAAAAAGATTGCGCCTGGAGTTATGAAAACCCATCCCCTGCCTTCCAACCGCTCAAAGGCTATATCGCTTTCTATGCCAGCAAAATGGACACGTGCACGGTAGAGGGAGAAGAAGTGGATGCTCAGGAAGGAGATTTCTACGGCGGCTGGATTACTGCCAATATTGTCGGGCCCTTTAAGGGCTCAGTCGGTACTTGGGGCTGGTGACTCTAGCCCAAATTGCGGACCACGGTTATCTCAAGCTTAGCGCTAGAAGAAAGAGATACTTCCTCTGAACCGTAGTACTGATGACACCATAGCCTGAACTTCTTCATCGCTTGTGGGAAAACCGTATCGGAGACCAACCAGCAGGATCCGTGGTCTCTCGTCTCATAGATCGCCAACAGTTCCCCAACCGTTTGTTCAACACGCCACTGGGCAGCCGTTACCGTTTCAACCGTGGCTCCTTGTGCCGTAAACCAACTTTTGACCTTTTCAAGATTGGCTCGGTCTTCAGACTCATAGGCAGGAGGTTGGAATCCTTCTTGAGTGGCCAGTATGGACCGCCAATGCGCTTCAAACTCTCTCTGGTGGGCAGTCCAAGGACTCTCACAGTAGAGGTATAACCCAGAAGGCTTTAATACTCTACAAAATTCACGTAACGCTTGACGCCAATCAGGAAGGTGATGCAGCAGGTGCCGAGTCAGAATCACATCAAAAGAATGGTCCTCGAACGGCAGCGACGAAGCATCCCCTTCGAGAAGCGTCACTTTGTCCGGGACCTCTTTCAACTTTCGACGGAGCTGGTTGAGCATCTTTTGAGAGATATCAAGGCCCGTATAGAAGTACCCTCTTTTGATAATTGGTAGGGCATTCAATCCTGTGCCAATCCCTGGTTCTAGAAATGTTGTCTCTGGAGTCGCTTCCACGAGGCGCAAAACAGTTTCTGTCACCTGTTTATCAATGGAGGTAGGCATAGCCCTTGTCACATCATAGATGCTGGCTATCTGGTCGTAATAGAGGTTCATCGCCTACAGGACACCCCTTCCAACCTATAAGTTGCCGATAGGATCGAGAAATTTTCAATTTGTGACAATTGGGGACGATTTAGATTGTAATCCTGCTGGAATGAGCCAGCGATCCAATAGATCAAACCCAAATTGAACGAGTAAGGCGAGGGCTGCAGCCGGGATCGCTCCAGCGAGTAAGGTGGCATTGTCATTCAGCGCTAGGCCAGAAGCGATGCGTTCGCCATAGCCTCCCGCTCCGATGAAGGCTGCGATGGTCGCGGTACCTACGTTAATTATCGCCGAAGTTTTGATGCCTGCCAGAATGGTTCGGGCCGCTAGAGGTAGCTCCACCAAGCGCAAACGAGCGAACGAGGGCAAGCCAAGGGCAAGGGCGGATTCTTTCAAAGAAGGTGGAATATCTGAGAGCCCAGTGTAGGTATTGCGGACGATGGGCAACAGAGCATAGAGGAAAAGGGCTACTAAGGCAGAAGGAGTTCCAATTTGGAAAAGAGGAATCAAAAAAGCTAAAAGGGCTAGCGATGGAATCGTCTGGATTATCCCAACAATCGAAAGAATGGGTTGAGCGGCCTGAGGTACCCGCACTGCCCAAATGCCAAGCGGGACACCGACCAAAACGCCAAAGGCCAAAGAAATAGAGACCAACGTAATGTGTTCCGTGGTCAATTTCCAGAAATCATCTCCGAAGAGTTTGGCCAGAAAGGGTTGTTTCTCATCGGTAGTAGTCGGCGTGTTCACCGCTTGATTTAAAAATCGGGCGGCAATGGTGGCAAAGCTTTTACCTTCTAGTTCAGCCTCTGCGTTCATGGCAATCATCTGCTTTTCTGAAATTTTGCCTTCGAGCTTTTGCAGGGCTGCCCAGGTTTTGGGCAGACGTTTCGCTATATCCAGACGATAGAGAAGCACGGCTTCATAGGAGGGGAAGAATTTACGGTCATCGGTCAGCACCCGCAGCTTGTAACGGTTGATTTTGGCATCGGTCGTATAGATATCGGTAATATCAACTTGCCCTTGGGCCATCGCTTCATAGCTCAGCCCGTGGTCGATGCCCCGTGGTGTAGCAAACGGGAGCCTGTAGGCTTTTCGCAGACCAGGCCAACCATCAGCACGACCTAGAAATTCTGGGGAAAGAGCGAGTTTCAGCTCTGGGTGTTTTGTCAAATCGGAAAGGGTCCGGATTCCCAATTTCTCCGCCTTTTCTTCACGCATGGCGAGGGCATAGGTATCGCTAAAGCCAAGAGGGACAGCAATGCCTAAACCTTCCGGAGCCAATTGCCGATTGAGCGTGGCGATATCTGCTGGAGCTTTGTTTTTGAGAATTTCCTTGTCCAGGGTGCCGACATATTCAGGGTAAACATCGATACTGCCGCTTTTTAAGGCAGAAAAAACGATGCCTGTATTGCCCAAACCCTGTTTGTGCGTAGTTTTGGCCTCTTGGGTTGCCTTAGCCGTTTGTCGGATGATTTCGCCGAGGATGTACGACTCTGTGAATCGTTTGGAACCGACGGTCAATTCCTGGGCAAAGACCGTTGGGGTGAGCGTTAGCACGATTAAGAAGGCTAGCCAGATTCTCAACGTATCTGTTCCTCAAGGGAGGGTAGCGGTGAGCGCTGGGCACGGATAAAGTCGGTGACATAGGGCTCAACCGGGCGTTCGAGCAGGTCGTCTAAAGATCCACGCTGAACAATGCGACCCTCGCGCATCAGAACAATCTCATCACCAAAATAGGCGGCTTCGCCCATGTCATGGGTGACCAGGACAACGGTTTTTTTCAGGTCTGTGAAAATATTTTTGAGTTGGGTTTGCAGTTCGCTGCGGGTAATCGGGTCTAAGGCTCCCAGCGGTTCATCGAATAGCAATATCGCTGGGTCTAGCATCAGTGCTCGCATCAGGCCTACCCGCTGTCGCTGCCCTCCGGATAGGTCTTTCGGATATCGGGATAGAGACGCCCGAGAAAGTTGGACTAAATCGGATAAGGCCGCTATCCGCTGACTAATTTCATCGGAAGAGCGCTTGAGGAAGCGAGCGAGGAGTGTGACATTCTCCTCCGCCGTGAGATGGGGAAATAAGCCGCCATCTTGGATCACGTAACCAATCCCATGACGCACCGTTTGCGCATTCTCCGCCGTTAATTCTTGCGTTCCCAGAACTATCCGTCCTCCATCGGGACGGACCAATCCGACAATAATTCTTAGCAGCGTAGATTTACCGCATCCACTCGGCCCGATAAGAACTGTGGTCGCACCAGGTTGGAAGACCAAGGTGGTTGAGGCCAAAGCGGTCTGCTTGCCATAGGTCTTTGAGACATTTTCGACATGAATCATAGGACCATGCTACCTTGCCTTACCGGACTAGCTGTTCCGAGGGTAAAGGTACACATCATAATTTTCAACGTCGTCCACCCCTCCAAAAGAGATAGTGTCTTCACCCAGTTCCCAAGTCAGATCTTCTTCTTCGATGGTTGGGGAAATTATTAGTAGATTGTTTTCCCTCCGAATCTCTACCTCCTTCACTCTCACCAGGAACTCTTTTGGGATGAGTGCACCCTGTTCTGTCACCTTTATTTTCATAGGTCCTCCACTTAGGAGTTCAAAATTTATACTCTAGTTTTAGTGTCGCTCTATTTGTCTGAAGAAGCACCGAATGAGCTACTGATGAACATAGAGGTGTACTTTATACTGAAGGAAAGTCTTTCAGGCGTGAATCCTGACCTGGAGCCATCTCCATGACCATCATCACCCAAAAATTAACCTTCGAGGAATACCTCATCTATGACGACGGCACAGATACCCGTTATGAATTGGTTGATGGAGAACTTGTACCCATGAGCCTGGGTACCGGAAAACATGGAGCCGTCATCCGTTTCTTGGTGCGTCAGTTTGATGATGCCCTTTCTCAATCAGGGAAACCCTGGGTGTCTCTCCCTGCGCTTGTTGGTGTGCGCTCTCCTCGTGGCAAACGCTGGGACACCTGCCGCATTCCCGATGTCACTGTTCTATCCCTTGCACAATGGGAATCGATGGCAGACCGCGAGGCCGTAATTGACCTGAATGAACCACCGCCTTTGTTGGTCGTCGAAGTTGTCAGCCCATCTACCAAAACCGATGACTACCGCTCAAAACGCGCAGAATACGGACTCCTAGAAATCCCCGAATACTGGATCGTAGACCCCCTCACCGAGAAAATTACCCTTTGCCTGCTGGACCATCAGTTTTACGATTCCACAGAATTCCGAGGCGATGACATCATTCAGTCTCCTACCTTCCCAGAACTCAACCTAACTGCTGCTCAATTTTTGGCGGGCAGAGCGTAACAGGCGGGAAATAAACAGGGCTATTTGTCTTTTAGGCTCTTACTTTTTCTGGTAATCATATGCACTGCAAATATCTCTAAAAAATTGATATCAGACTATCAAAATCCGTACATACGGAGAACATTAAGTTTTTGCAACTGTCCTAAAGTGTCATATCTTGCATACGCTATGTAGCAAGAGACTTATGAGCTTTGTTGTTAACACTTTAGGGCTTTAGGTCTAGTTTTCAAAATTGGTAAGTAGCGCACGATACACAAATGTTAGAACTCTACATAAAAAAGTGCAGACTTATCTAAAGCAGATTTGCAGAGGTAGGATCGCATGATGGAACTATCAAATGTATCAGACGAACCTGTGAATCCTTTTATAGACCTTGATCTTAGGCTCTCCCACTTCAAGTTATTGGCTCATTTCTCAGGAATAGTCAAAAAATTGGACACTCAAAACCATAAACTGTAAAGACGTTTCTGGATGCCGTTGCGATTAGATGGACTGATTAGCGCAAAGTATGACAATAGAATCAGCCAATTTTGAGTTTTTGCGACCTCATGACGTGCAGTTAGTACGCCTTAGTGCTTTGGCTGAGCGATATTTCCGAGATGACCCCAGCACCTGCCTGATCAAGTTACGACAGTTTGCTGAACTACTGGCACAATCGACCGCTGCTAGGACAGGGCTGTTCGTATCAACCGAGGAACCCCAGGCAGACCTGTTGCGCCGATTGAAAATTGAGCGGGTTTTGTCCCATGAAGTAGCTGATCTGTTCTATCAAATCAGGGTCGCAGGAAACAGGGCAGCCCATGAATATACTGGCGATCATGCAGAAGCTCTGACCATGTTGAAGATGGCTCGACAACTAGCCATCTGGTTTCATCGAACATTTAACGCGGACACCAGATTCAAAGCTGGTGCTTTTGTGCCGCCTCCCAATCCAGCTGATGCGACGGCAGAGCTGGCAGCGGAATTGGAACGCCTACATATTGCTCTTGAAGAGACGCGCACCGAGGCAGAGCGAACAAGGCTGGCAGCGGAAGAACAGGCCAAGGTGTTGCTAAGTGCTGAGGAGAAGGCCCGTAAGGAAGCAGAAGAACGGTCACTGTGGGAAGAACTGGCTGGAGAATCTGAACAGGCCAGAGCAGCCCTTGAAGCGCAATTGGCTTCGCTTCAGGCCACCGCTAAGCAGTTACCCGCGCAACAGACCGCTGCGATTATTTCTCTGGCTGACCAGGCTGCTTCGGTCATCGACTTGGATGAGGATGAGACAAGGGCGATTATTGATCAGCAATTGCGGGATGCTGGCTGGTCGGCTGATACCAGGGATTTACGTTATGGGAAGGGAATAAGGCCAGCCAAGGGCAAGAACATGGCGATCGCCGAATGGCCAACCGCCAAAGGCATAGCTGATTACGCGCTGTTTATTGGAACAAGCTGTATAGGCTTTATTGAAGCTAAGCGCAGACGGAAGAATGTTTCAGCCGCGATTGACCAAGCGGAGAGATATGCTAAAGGGTTTCAGGCGGGTGATGGTTTTGAGACAATAGGCGGCGGTTCATGGAGTGAGTTTCATGCCCCCTTTGTGTTTGCAACAAATGGACGGCCATATCTGAAACAGATTGAAACGGAGAGTGGGATATGGTTTCGGGATGTTCGTAAACCCACCAACCGCCGCCGCGCCCTGGCTGGCTGGCCCACGCCGGAAGGATTGGAAGCCCAGTTAGGGGTTGACCGTGAAGCAGCCCACGCCGCCCTGAAAACCCAGCCTTATCAGTTTGGTTTCCCTTTGCGTCCCTATCAGCAACGGGCGATTGAAACTGTTGAAAGCAGTCTGGAAGACGATAACCGCGCCATGCTGGTGGCGATGGCTACTGGAACTGGCAAGACCAAGCTGGCAATCGCTCTTCTTTATCGTTTGTTGACGGCTAAGCGTTTCCGTCGTGTCTGTTTTGTAGTCGATCGCAGTGCCTTGGGGAGTCAAGCAGCAGGGGAGTTTCGCACCACTAAAGTCGTAACCGCCAAGACCTTTGCCGATATTTTCGGGTTGCAGGGGCTGGGAGACGTTACCCCAGAGTCAGAAACTAAGGTTCACATTTGTACCATTCAGGGGCTAGTGAAACGGGTTCTCTATGCCAGTGAGCCAGCGAGCATTCCACCAATTGATCAATATGACCTGTTGTTGATTGATGAATGTCACCGAGGATATTTGCTCGATCGGGAAATGTCCGATGCCGAACTGAGTTTCCGCAGCCAGGATGATTATGTTTCCAAGTATCGCCGCGTTCTAGAACATTTTGATGCCGTCAAGATTGGCTTGACCGCCACGCCTGCCCTGCACACCGTGCAAATCTTCGGGGAACCAGTTTTCAAATACTCCTATCGAGAAGCGGTGATTGACGGTTTCTTGATTGACCATGAACCACCCGTTCGGATCCAGACCTCCCTGAGCAAAGCGGGCATCCGCTTTCGTACCGGAGAAGCGATGGATGTCATCTATCCCACTACTCGGCAGATCGAGCAAACCTATGCCCCCGATGATCTGAATTTCGAGGTGGATGAGTTTAACAAGAAGGTCGTAACTATACCGTTCAATCAGGCGGTGGCGAGGGAACTGGCCAAATACATTGACCCCAATCTGCCCGGAAAAACCCTGATTTTTGCCGCCAATGATGCCCATGCTGACATTGTGGTTGAGCAGGTTAAAAAGGCGATGGAGGACTATTACGGCGAGATTGAGGATGCCGCTGTTCGCAAAATTACGGGCAGTGTGGATCGGGTGGGTGATCTGATCCGTTCCTACCGCAATGATGCCATGCCTAAGATTGCGGTGACGGTTGACCTGCTGACGACAGGCATTGATGTGCCTAGCATTACTAACCTGGTGTTTTTGCGGCGGGTAAATAGTCGTATTCTCTATGAGCAGATGTTGGGACGGGCCACCAGACAATGCAACTAAATTGGCAAGGAGACCTTCCGAATTTTTGATGCGGTTGACCTTTATGCCAATTTGCAAGCTTTAACTGAGATGAAACCCGTAGTGGTGAATCCGAACATCACCCTGGAGCAGTTATTTGATGAGTTTGCCCAGATTACTAACGACATCCACCGCGCTGAAATACGTGATCAGATATTGGTGAAGCTGGGCCGAAAATTGCGACGGCTACCGGAGCAGGCCAAGGAAAGCTATGAGGCTCAGATTGGCGAAACACCGGAAGCCACTCTGGAGCGATTTAGAACATCCTCACTGCCAGAACTGACAGGGTGGGTCAAGGAGCGGTCAGGTATCGGGCGGATTTTGGACTGGAATGCTGAAGGTAGTGGATTGTACATGCCGATTTCTAATCATCCGGATCAGGTGATAGCCGTGACCCGTGGGTATGGCACAGCTCAAAAACCTGATGACTTTCTGGACAGCTTTACCGCCTATATTCGGGATAACGTCAATAAACTGGCGGCTTTGACGGTAGTATTGCAGCGACCACGTGAGCTGACCCGCGCCCAGCTTCGAGAATTGCGACTAGAGCTTGATAAGATGGGCTACTCAGAAACCAATCTGCGGCAGGCATGGCAGGATGCCAAGAATGAGGACATTGCGGCTTCTATTATTGGCTTCATCCGTCAGGCAGATTTGGGTGATCCGCTTATTCCCTATGACGAGCGGGTAAAGAACGCCATGAAAAGCATCTTGAGCAAGCGGTCATGGACGGACCCGCAGCGCAAATGGTTACAGCGGATTGGAGAACAGGTCGCCCGTGAGTTTATTGTTGATCGGGATGCCCTTGACCAGGAACCCTTCCAGGCGGATGGCGGGTTTAACCGACTTAACCGAATATTTGATGGACAGCTGGAAGCAATTCTAGGAGACATAAACGAGGAACTATGGCGAAAGACAGCTTGATCAGTCCCAGCAACGTGACCCGCGATATTGTCGCAAAGCTTTGGAGTTTGTGTAATATCCTTCGAGATGATGGCATTACCTACAACGAGTACGTCACGGAGCTGACCTATTTGCTGTTTCTGAAGATGCTGGCTGAGACAGGCCGTGAAAGCCGTTTGCCAGATCAGTACCGTTGGGCTGATCTAGACCAGCGGGAAGGTCTGGAGCAACTGGAGTTTTATCGGCAGCTCCTGCTCGATCTGGGCACTCAGAAAAAAGTGTCAGACGCTGTTGTGCTGGCTATTTTTACCGATGCTCAGACCAAGCTAAGGAAGCCAACCAATCTGAAGGCATTGACGGATGCGATTGACCGACTGGACTGGTTTTCGGCCCGTGAGGAAGGGTTAGGCAATCTTTATGAAGGGTTGCTGGAGAAGAACGCCGCCGAGAAGAAATCAGGGGCAGGCCAATACTTTACACCGCGTCCGTTGATCGATTGCATTGTCCGGCTGGTTAAGCCCCAGGCGGGAGAGGTAGTGCAAGATCCAGCGGCGGGGACGGGGGGGTTTTTGGTGGCGGCTGATCAGTTCATCAAGAAGCATACGAATGATCTCTACACGCTGACCAAGGAGCAGGTGTATTCCCAGCGCAATGAGGCTTACCGAGGACTGGAGCTGGTGCCCGATGCGCACCGACTTTGCCTGATGAATTTGATGCTGCACGGGATTGAAAGCAGCGTGGAGTGTGGTGATAGCCTATCTCCTGATGGAGAATCCTTGGGGAAAGCGGATGTTATCCTCACCAATCCACCTTTTGGCACGAAGAAGGGCGGCGGACGACCAACGCGCTCTGATTTTTCGACTACGGCGGAAACCTCTAACAAGCAGTTAGCCTTTGTAGAGCATATTTATCGCGCCCTGAAACCAGGCGGACGGGCGGCGGTAGTTTTACCGGATAACGTGCTGTTTGAGGACAATACGGGTCGCAAGTTGCGGCAGCAGCTTATGGAACTGTGTGATCTGCATACTATTTTGAGATTGCCGACGGGAATTTTTTACGCCCAAGGGGTGAAAACGAATGTGCTGTTTTTCACTCGTGGCAAGAGCGACCGAGGCAATACCAAATCTGTCTGGGTCTATGACATGCGGGCAAACATGAACAGTTTCGGTAAGACCAGGCTCTTGACCGTGGCTGATTTTGCTGACTTTGAAACAGTCTTTGGTGATGACCCATTGGGCAAGTCACCCCGCTTTGACCAGGGAGAAGAAGGGCGTTTCCGTTGTTTTACCCGTGAGCAGATTGCCGATCGCAACGACAATTTAGATATTGCCTGGCTCAGAGACACGAGCAATGACCCAGAAGACGAGATGACTGAGCCGGAGGAGATTGCGGCTGCTATCGCCGGACATTTACGCACGGCTCTGGCAGAAATTGAGGCACTGATGCAGGAGGTGGGCGATGAAAACGCGGGATGAGATTTTACAGATTTTAGCGAATCAAAAATTGTCGTTATTGGAAACGTATCAAATTACGAGGTTGGGTATTTTTGGCTCTTATGCCAGGGAACAACAAACAGAGACAAGCGATCTGGACGTGTTGGTGGATTATAGTCAGCCCCCTAATTTGCTGAAGTTGATTGAGCTGCGAGACTACTTGAGTCAACTCTTTACGATCAAGGTGGATGTAGTAACCCAAAGTGGCCTTAAGCCTCGCATTCGTGATCGGGTTCTATCTGAGGTGATTTATCCATGAATGCTACTAAGGAAACAATTATTGCTTGTTTACGGCAAAATTTTGCTTATCTCAAAGATCAATATCACGTTAAAAGGATTGGTCTTTTTGGTTCATTTGCAACGGAAACAGCAACAGCAAACAGTGATGTCGATCTCGTTATAGAGTTTGAGCAGCCCATTGGTTTGAAGTTTATAGAGCTGTGCGGATATCTTGAGAGTTGTTTGGGCAGGAAAGTAGATGTCTTGACTACGGCAGGTGTTGCAAGTATTCGTAATCACTCTGTAGCAGATCGCATTACCAAGAGTGTTATTTATGTCTAGCCGAAGCGATAAGAAGCCCAGCAGCGTGAGTAAAGTTTTGTTCTATTGAATTAGTAGCTATTGCGATCATTTTGAGGTGATTGAAGTTAATGAATGATCAAACAGATGAAGAAGCTCTAGAAGAAAGCAGCAGTGTAAGTGAGCTGCCGAAGGGGTGGGTTGAAGCAAAATTTACAGACTTCCTCGATATACAAGGTGGTACACAACCTCCTAAATCACAATTTTCAGAATCGTATAAAGACGGTTTAGTTAGGCTATTGCAAATTCGTGATTTCAGTAGTGATGAAAAGGCAATCTACATTAAAGATTCCCATAAATGGAGAAAATGTAATGAAGAAGATATTCTCATAGCTCGTTATGGAGCAAGTCTTGGGAGAATTCTCACTGGCAAAACTGGTGCATATAATGTGGCTCTAGCTAAAGTAGTTTTCTTAAGGCAGTACTTTGATAGAAAATATATTTTTTACTTGTTAAAAACACCTTACTTTCAAAACCCACTATTGTCTACATCTAGGTCTGCCCAGAATGGGTTTAACAAAGACGATTTGGATAGGATACTGCTTCCAGTAACTCCCCTCAACGAACAACGCCGCATTGTTGCCAAGCTGGACAGCCTATTTGTCCGCAGCCGCTATGCCCGTGAGGAATTGGAGCGGATTCCTAAGCTGATTGAACGTTATAAACAAGCTGTGTTGACGGCTGCTTTTCGAGGTGATCTGACAGCGGATTGGAGGGAAGAAAACAATTCTGCACCTTTGATAGGAAATAAAACCTTAATTGATGGTCGATTAGATGAATTACCAAGTTTGCCAGATGAATGGGTTTGGAGAAATGTAGGTCAGGTAGCAGAGGTTACAGGAGGACTGACTAAAAACCAGAGTCGCACAAGATTTGAAAAAAAAGTCCCTTACCTTCGTGTGGCTAATGTTTATGCAAATGAACTTCGTCTTAATGAAATTTTGGAAATTGGAATTGCCGAGACCGAATGGGAACGGGTTAGACTCAAGTCAGGAGATCTTTTAATTGTTGAGGGCAATGGAAGCCTTGATCAGATTGGACGAGTTGCTCTCTGGAATGGTGAAGTCGATCCATGTGCTCACCAAAATCATCTAATAAAGATGAGAGTAGGAGATTCTATTTTGTCAGAATTTGCACTCTATTGGTTATTGTCATCCAGTGGACGTCGTGCAATTGAGCAAGTTGCTTCTTCAAGTGCAGGTCTTCATACTCTTAGCATTTCTAAAGTTAGTGCATTACCAATACCTCTATGCTCTATCAAAGAAATGAAGGTTGTAGTAGAAAGAATCGAGAAACTTTTCAAAGCAGTTGATCTGATAGAGCAGCAGTATCAAAAAGCAAGCAAACTATACGATCGTCTTGAACAACCACCCTTACCAAAGCCTTCAAGGGTGAATTAGTTTCCCAAAATCCTGACGATGAGCCAGCATCAGTATTACTAGAGCGTATTCGTGCCGAGAAGAAGGAGCAGCCAAAGGGAAGAAAAGTAAGATAGTACGTGGATGCCCAGAGGATGATCATGACTACACTGCTTAAACCTTCCGCCCTAATCCCTAAAGGACTGCAAGTTCAGCAGATTAATCACCTTACGCTGTTCAAATTCACCGATGAACTGGGCGATCGGCTGCAAACTTTGCTTGAGCAGAAAAAAGCCAATACCCTTACCCCAGAAGAAACCCTTGAGCTAGAAGCGATCGACGAACTCGACGAAATTTTCAGCTATATTAATGGCGTCATGGCTGCTAATGACCGTTCCTAAACCAGGATAAAAAGGTAATATCGAAATCTGGAGAGCGATCATGACAACAGAAGAACTGTTACTAGAAAAATGGCGCACCCTTCCCCCAGCAAAACAGCAGGAAGTTTTAGCATTTGTCAATCACCTGACAAAGCCTTCTCTCACCGCCGATAGCCCCCTTGGACAAAAACTCCGGGCTATCCGCAGCCGCCTTGTCGAATCTGGAGTCTCACTCTTGAGCGATGCTGAACTAGAACGGGAAATTGCAGAGCGACGGGGAGAGCGAGACACGATCGGCTAATGGTACTCTCTTTTATTGATTCCGGTATTCTGATCATGGCGGCTCGCGGGAGTTCCCCTCGTTCTCAATTGGCTTTAGATATTTTGGCTGGTGGCGATCGCATTTTTGGTTCCAGCATTTTTATCAAACTGGAAGTCCTGCCAAAGTCAGTATGTTACCAACAAATCATAGAACAAGAATTCTATGAATCCTTCTTTCAAGGCGTAACTCACTGGATAAGCGATTTTGACACACTGACTCAATCAGCCTATCAATTAGCTTGTACCTATGGGCTATCCGGACTTGATGCCCTAAATGTAGCTGCTGCAATCTTGCTTGAAGCTGATGAATTCATCACGACCGAAAAGCCAACAAAGCCAATGTATCGTGTTCCTGGTATTCAATTTGTGACTGTTTAGGGCAATCGCCGCTTATGTCGTTCTCGCAGGGCGCGGATCTTCTCACTGGAATACTCTGGGATGGGCGCAAGGCACAGTGCATCATACGAACGCATCCTGCGCTCGTCAATGAAGCCCACCGCGTGAAGATCTTGCGCGATCTCGTGAACTGTGTCCAGTATCTGACTGGTTGTCTTAGTCATGGCAAATCTCCTGTAATGCTCCACTCTTTACTTGGACATCAATCTCAGCAGGTCAGAAGCGATACTATTTTCAAGATTCCACCTCCCAATCTTCAAGGCGTAGGTCATTCACACGGCTAAATTCTCCAGTGTTGTGGGTGATCAGCATCAGGTTGTGCGTGAGGGCAATTGCAGCAATTTGTAGGTCATTTGGCCCAATAGGTGTTCCCTTTGCTGCCAGATCTGCACGGATTTGTCCATAGGCAATCGTAGCCTCATCATCAAATGGAAGAGAGACAAACGGTTCAAGAAACTCATGATATCGAGTTAGCGTTTGAGCAGGATTTCGACTTTTCATCGCACCATAAAATAATTCCGCTTTAACCACGGAACAAACTACTACATCGCCTTGCCTGGTCGCTTTGAGCCGTTGCTGAACTGCGGCAGATGTTCCATTGAGAAGACGGATACAAACATTGGTATCGAGCAAATAAAACATTGCTAATCGAATACTCCTTCCATATCATCATCCAGTGCTTCTGAAATACCTTCATCATCAATCACGATTGGATCATCGGCACAGATCCCATAGATTCGTTCAAAAAAACCAACGGGCCACCCTCGCTCATCGACTTCTTGCGGTGCAAGTTTCTGATAAGTTACCGTAACTTCTACTTCACCGTCTTGGATTTCTGTGGGAATCTCAAGATGTAGAATGCCATCTGCCCTGGTGTGCTGACGCACCTTAATACTTTTCATGGTTCGGCTCCTTGCCCACAACGCAACAACCTCTTCACCCAATTCTGCCAGAATTACTTGAACCCGCTGCACTGGTTCAGACAATTCTTCACTACTGATGTTGCTATTTATCTCAGGAACTCCAAATACGGAAGCATTACATTGTTGCCTCGTTAGCTCTAGTACGCGCTCGGTATTGGATGGACGATTTTATTCCTGTGGTTTGTATTTATTGTTGCGTTGATGCCATTTCATATTTATATCCATCATTGGATGGTTACGTAGAGACACGATATATCGTGTCTCTACAGGAAATTCAATATACGCAAAAAATGAAATGGGTTCATCCAAATTCCATCCATCGGATTGGGCAACCATGCACCATTGTCCCAAATCAATAGGGTCTTATCCGGCGCAGTGATCACCTGCCATTCCTCGAAACAACGTATGGGTCTTGGCTGTTATTGCGAATCTTTTCTGCTATTTGTCAAAAACAGAGGAAGCAGGCTACTTTAGTGAAAATTGCATATATAAGAGCCTGCTGATATGAAATGGGAAGACCTGCGCCGCAGCAACAACGTCGAAGACCAGAGAGGGGCATCCTCCGGCGGGCGCGTGGCTGGAGGCGTCGGCATCGGTAGCATTGTGGTTGCCCTGGTCGCGAGCCTGGTTTTCGGTGTGAATCCTGTGGAGGTGTTGAATCTACTCCAAGGCGGAGAAGTTGCGCCTAATCCGAACTCACAGGTTAAACCGATCGATGACCGGGACTCCCAATTTGTCAAAGCAGTCTTGGGAGACACCGAAGACACCTGGGGCCGTATCTTTCAGCAACAGCTCCAAATGTCCTATCAGCCACCCAAGCTGGTGTTATTTAACCAAGGCGTCAACTCAGCCTGTGGCATGGCAAGCACGGCTGTAGGACCGTTTTACTGTCCGGCGGATGAAAAAGTCTACCTGGATATGGCTTTCTTTCGGAAGATTGAGGCAACGGCTGGCTCCAGCGCTGACTTTGCCCGAGCCTATGCGATTGCCCACGAAGTTGGACATCATGTGCAAAATCTGATGGGTATTTCGGACCAGGTGAAAAATACGCAAAGTCGCTCTGGCCGGACTACAGGAAATGCCTTATCGGTGAGGGTTGAACTGCAGGCCGACTGCTTTGCTGGCGTGTGGGGACACTATACCGCTGAG
The DNA here is from genome assembly GCA_038245785.1 of Gloeobacterales cyanobacterium. GTDB lineage: Bacteria > Cyanobacteriota > Cyanobacteriia > Gloeobacterales > PMM-0068 > Sivonenia. The sequence goes on from JBBRSB010000015.1 coordinate 62,099, forward strand.
CGGAATTTGGTGAATGGACAAGATGTGAAAGAAGCGATGGATACGGCTGCTCAGATTGGAGATGACTACTTGCAAAAGCAGGGACAGGGATACGTGGTCCCGGAAAGCTTTACCCATGGTTCATCGCAACAGCGGGTTTCCTGGTTCAGTAAGGGATTGAAGAGCGGGAATATCAAGCAATGTGACACTTTTACAGCCCGGAATTAATCGGGAGAACTGCTTGAAGTTAATAAGCTCTGCATGTAGGCCCTTTGTCCTTGTCTCTCAATCAACCTTTGCACCTCTGTTCGCAATCCACGTTGTTGAACAGCTAGAGAAGCAACAATTTCTTGCTGCATTTGGCTGATAGTCAGCATAGTTTGCAACTCCTGGCGCATATCTCCGATCTGGCCTTGCTGTGCTTCAACGACCTGTTGATGGGCCTGAGCAACTCCTTGGAGCTTTAGGGTTGAGTCTTGGAGCTTTTGAGTAGATCCCTGCAATTCTCGGGTTGTACCCTGCAGCTCTTGGGTCGAGTTCTGTAGTTCTCGGGTCGCACCCTGCAGCTCACGGGTTGCACCTTGTAACTCACGAACCGATTGAGTCAAAGCTTCTATGTCTGTCGCCAAGCGATCCAGCCTGTCATCTGTCCAACGTTCCACCATAATTTCTCTGCGTCTAGTAAACCATTCTCTGAATATACTCTATGTTCAGACTGTTTGTTGTGTGTTCTGACTGCTTCTGTCAGAGACTTTGAGAGAAGCTAAGCAATCAAGTTACAATGACTAAATGGGACATAATGAATTGCCACCACCATCAGTGTCTCTAATAGAAGTTGCGTATGTTGAAGAAAGAAAAATCCAAAGATACCGCATCGATACTGGCTCTATTTCTAGGCCCCTTTGCCGTGCATAAATTTTACTTAGGCGAATTAAAAGAAGGCTGGGTTCAGGTGGGCCTGATTGTGTTTTTTACTCTTGGAATTATTTTTTCTATCGTTTCAAGCGCGAGCGATTTCTATTTGAGTCCTCTATTCATCGCTAGCACTTTAGGCGCTAGCATCATTGGCTTTAAAGCAGCCTTTGATTCTATTCGTCTGGCCTACATGAGCGAACAGGATTTTAATCAAAAGTACAACCGGTTTGAAAGGGATTGAAGGTGCTGATGCTAGGATCAGAGTCTTGATCTGTATGCTTTTATGTCTGGCAATGAAAAAGTAGTGGTCGGTCTCTCCGGCGGGGTAGATAGCTCCGTCACAGCGGCTCTTTTGGTCCAGCAGGGCTATCAGGTGGCAGGGCTAACCCTGTGGCTACTGAATGGTAAAGGTTCCTGCTGCTCCGATGGTATGAAAGATGCCGCCAAACTGTGTGACCAGTTGAACATTCCCCACTACATCGTGGATGTGCGCGAGGAATTTGATAAGCGGATTGTGCAGTTCATTGTCGATGGCTATAAGCATGGGGTAACACCCTTGCCCTGCTCACGCTGCAACAAAGACCTCAAATTTGGGCTGATGCTGGACTATGCGCGGGAAAAATTAGAGATTCCCAAAGTTGCTACCGGGCATTACGCGCGGGTAGACCAGGTAGACGGACGCTATCGCTTGCGTCGGGCAGTAGACCGCAATAAAGACCAGAGCTACTTCCTCTATGAACTCTCCCAAGACCAATTGATGGGAGCCGTATTTCCTTTGGGCGAAACCACCAAAGACCAAACCCGAGCCATTGCTCGTGAATTAGGACTCGCTGTAGCCGATAAACCAGAAAGTATGGACCTCTGCTTAGTGGAAGCTGCTGGTTCGATGCGGAACTTCTTAGATGAGCATCTAGACCCGGTAGCGGGTGAAATTGTCGATACTACAGGCGCTGTGGTGGGCAAACATGATGGAGCCCATCACTACACCATTGGTCAACGAAAAGGCTTGGGTGTGGCGGCTGCCCATCCGCTCTATGTGCTGGATATCCAGGTAGAAAATAACCGTGTCATTGTCGGCCCACGGGAAGATGCTTTTGAAGCCCAAACTATAGTCCAGCGAGTGAACTGGGTATCTTGCGCAGAACCAAGTCAGCCGATTCGTGCCGAAGTGCAAATTCGCTATCGCAGTAGTCCGGTCCTGGCCACATTGGTGCCGATGCCTGACGATCAAATCCGAATTATCTTTGATGAACCGCAGTTTGGGATTACACCAGGCCAAGCAGCCGTTTGGTATGAGGGTGATGTTCTCTTGGGCGGCGGAATTATTTCGCCTTAAGTGGCAAAAAGTGTCAGATAATGCTGGCTGACCTCCCCTAACCAGCGTTACCCTTTGCCATGAGTCCTCAAAATACTGAACGTCCGCTTAACGCTACCAGTGATAAGAATGTCGTCCGGGAATATTTCAACAGCACAGGTTTTGAGCGCTGGCAGAAAATTTACGGCACGGGACCTGTCAATCGGGTGCAGCAATCTATCCGCACAGGCCATCAACAAACGATGGATACCGTCTTGACCTGGCTGGGCACAGACCTCACCGGAGTCAGTGTTTGTGATGCAGGCTGTGGTCTGGGGTCTTTAAGCTTACCCCTGGCTGAGCGGGGTGCCAAAGTTTCAGGCTTTGATATATCTGAAAAAATGATTGGAGAAGCAATCCAAATTCGGAATCAACAATTCGCCAGCACCCAAAACCCCCAGTTTGAGGTGCGAGAAGTAGAAGCGATTAGCGGAAAATACGATGTAGTCATCTGTCTTGATGTTTTGATTCACTATCCCCTGCAGGATGTGGAAAAAATGCTGGCTCACTTGAGTTCGTTAAGCCGTTCTCGCCTCTTACTCACCTTCGCTCCCAAAACGCCTTTGCTGACTATTTTGAAAAAGATTGGTGGTTTCTTTCCCGGTGCCAGCAAAACAACCCGTGCCTATCAGCATCGAGAGAAGGACATTTTAGCGATCTTGCAAAAGTTAGGATGGACCTTGAGCAATCGAGCAGCGATCAATGACAAGTTCTACTTTGCACGGCTGGTTGAGGCCAAACGCTAGGACTCTATATGTCAGACCTTTATATCTCCTGGGAAGAATATCATCAGAAAATTGAGCAGCTTGCCGCTAAAGTCTATCAAGCTGACTGGGCTTTCAACCAAATTGTTTGCCTCGCTAAAGGTGGATTGCGGGTTGGTGATATTCTTTGTCGGATCTATGACCAACCTTTAGCCATTCTCTGTGCCTCTTCCTATGGAGGAGAACATAATCAAGTACGCGGCAACCTAACTTTTTCCCGCGATGTGGCGATGACCAATGCGCAGATGGGCAGTCATGTTCTACTTGTGGATGATTTGGTAGATTCGGGGGTCACTCTGCAAAAGTCTATTGATTGGTTAAAACAGCACTATGGCACTTCTGTGCAGGAAGTGCGGACCGCCTGTCTTTGGTACAAAGCGCATTCTGTGATTGCTCCTGACTATTACGTGGACTATCTGGCCGATAATCCTTGGATCCATCAACCGTTTGAAATCTATGAAAAGATGAGTCCCGAGGAGTTAGCCAAAGAATCTAATGGTGTCGAATTGATTCCGTGATGCTTGCACAATAAAATGTTTTTAGTATCGGTCTAACCAACTGATAGCTCTAGGCAATCTGCGTGTTTTCCCAATCAGCATATCTGCCGATATAAGGGGATTCGGATTGATATACGGGGAGAGCATCTACTTCCAAGGAGAAGGGCAGACATACTTTAAAGAAGCCAGGAGTTTGTAGAACAATGCAGTATTGACTTCTATCTTCTAGGATGCGCGTACACGCCCGCACCATCGAAAACTGCAATAGAACTTGATGGAGGAACTTGGAGAAAGGGCGGCAGTGCCCATAGTGGTGCTGGTAAGCTGCGAGACATAGAAAAGGACCTGATAGCTTTATATAATGGCTATCAGGTCCTTAGATTGTCGTATTGCATGATCAACGAAGATAATCTCCGGACTGTGGCTGCGATAATAAGCCAGAGGTCAGTTAATAAAATCTTGATGCCTCTTGCGAATGTCTAGTGCTTCTGTTTCCCATTCTTCAAAACTCATAGAAACGGTTTCATCCCCTTCACATTCTCTAAGGAGTGCTGATTCTGTGCGCATTATGCAGCAAATCCAGACAACTTCCATATTTTCCTCAAAACAATGAATAAACTGACCTTCTTCGACTGTAAGAATTTGAGTCTGTTCTATAGGCTTGTTTAGTAATTCAGGATAACGATTAAGAAAGTCTTTAACCTCTTGTGTAGTTCTTTCCTCTCTAATAGTTCCAACTAAGACTGGCACTTTAATAAAAAGCCCAGTCACTATATTGACCAATGCTTTAATCATGATCGTTTCTCAAGGTTAAATCCAGAATACCCCGTTGTCCGGATAAAGGATAAATAGAGCAATTACCACACGATCTTCCATGTATGCATAGCTTCCCTCTACGACGTAGACCTCACTTCTGTAGAGAAAACCTTCCCTAGGGCCTTTAAAGGGTGGAGGCAACAAAAAGAGGAGAGATATCATCGGGAGAGAGCATGAACATAGAGGACCACCAAGAATAGAGAAGAACAGGACGTTCTCACTGAGGCAATAGTGAAATTGTTCTGCCCTACTTTATCTTTTCCCTAAACAGGGGGAACTATCACGTGACAGTTGTGTTTCGTCACAGAAAAGAGGGGAATTTTTTTGATTCACTTAATCTTTTTCATGAACCCTTATTGCCAACTTTATAAGTCCTTTATATTAGAGCTGCAACAACTTCATAAGTCCTTTATATTAGAGCTGCAACAACTTCATAAGTCCTTCATAGCTCAACGGACGGCCACTTCAGATTCAGTCTGCAGGGGCTGAAACATCGCAGAACTAAGATAGCGCTCACCATTGCTTGGCTGAATAAAGACAATCAACTTACCTGCATTCTCTGGACGTTTTCCCACTTGCACTGCAGCCCAGCAAGCGGCTCCACTGGAAATCCCAGAGAGGAGCCCTTCTTCCTTGGCCAAACGACGACCGTAGTCCAAAGCATAGGCGTCAGAAACCTGGATGATTTCGTCTATCAATTCCCGCCGGAGCACGCTGGGTACGAAGCCAGCTCCAATGCCCTGGATCTTGTGGGGACCCGCCTGCCCACCGGAAAGTACAGGGCTGGCTTCGGGTTCAATGGCAATCGCTTGGAAACTTTGCTTGCGGGCTTTGAGGGCTTCGCTGATGCCCGTAATGGTGCCGCCCGTGCCTACACCGGAGATGAGAATGTCAATCTTGCCATCGGTGTCATCCCAAAGTTCTACCGCTGTAGTTTCGCGATGGATTTTGGGATTGGCCAGGTTATCAAACTGTTGCAGCATATAGGCATTGGGAGTGGATTCCACGAGCTGCTTGGCCCGCTCAATCGCTCCCCGCATTCCCAAGTGACCAGGGGTGAGTTCCAATTCAGCTCCGTAGGCTCTGAGCAGCGCTCTTCTTTCCATACTCATCGTTTCCGGCATCGTCAAAATGAGGCGATACCCCTTGGCCGCAGCAACCATCGCTAAAGCAATCCCTGTATTCCCCGAAGTTGGTTCTACCAAAACGGTGCGTCCAGGGACAATGCGCCCGCCCTGCTCCGCATCTTCCACCATCGAAATACCAATCCGGTCTTTTACCGAAGAAGCCGGATTCATACTTTCCATCTTCATGACGATTTGGGCAACACAGCCCTCTGCCTGAGGGATACGGTTGAGCTGTACTAGCGGTGTACGACCGATGAGTTGGGTGATGCTAGGGGCGATGTGCATAAGGCTCTCCTGACGCTAGTGGCACTGTCTATATTCCACAATCAGTCCGCTCTTACATAGGAAGCGGATGGTTATATATCTACTTTAACGTCCTAGAATGCGCCTAAAATGAAATCTACTCTTAGACTTCTCTCTCCTTATGGATCTATCTACTAAAATTCAGACTGTGCTTCAGGAAAAACTCGATGCCTTGGTGGTGGAAATTGAAGATGAAAGTCATCTCCACGCAGGCCATAGAGGACGGATGGATAGTCAGGGTGGTCACTACAACTTAGTAGTAGTTTCTCCTGCTTTTGTAGGCAAACCAATGTTGAAGCAACATCGCCTTATTTATGATGCCCTGTCCCAAGAAATGGGTGTATCGATCCACGCCCTTTCTTTAAAGACCTATACGCCTGAGCAATGGTCTAAGCTACAGGCTGTTTAGCGGAACGGCGAATGGTTTGAGCAATAGTCTGAGCCACTTCTTCACTCTTCCAGTAGCTGCTATGGGCGTCGCCCCCGTGTAACAGAGCAAGAACACTCTGGCTTACCGCTTGGGTAAAGAAGTCAAATAGCTCCTTGTTATGCATGACGATATCTTGGACGTCGAGATATTTACCATTTCCATCTACCAGTTGAGTCATCAAAGTAGCCAAAGGATAAGCTACGGGGTCTCCAGGATGAATAAAGTTTTTCCAGAGCAATTTTTTTCCAAGAGATTGATAGAGATTCTCTAGCAATTCCTCTAATCGGGGCGTGATGTCATGGGTATTAGTAATGTTGTGTGTATTGATGTCTGTCCCCGTGGTATTCGGTAGCGTAGGATTCTCCTTCACATCAATAAGACTAAAAAGAGCAACTGGAGAGCCCATAGTATGAATACTACTAAGGCGAATCCCCTTTTCTGGATTGGGCTCTACCCCAAAGACAAAATCACGAATAGCTTTTGCGTAGGGATAGCCAGGTATTTTATCTTCATCCCAACGGGCTGCGAATAAGACGTCAAAAAGAATTACTGTTCCCCAGCTATGGGTCACTAAGTGCAGACGGTCTTTAGGCTGCCATCCTTTCAGCATTGTTTGAGACTGTTCTGCCAACTGCTGAACAACTTGAGAACCGACATAGCGACTGATGTAAAGTGCCGCATCCCCTGCGAACTGAAGAATCTGCTTCTCTCGAAATTCTCTAAACCAGAGGTGCTTCCAGTCAGGTGAGTCTTGGAGTGTACTGAGTAGCTTTTGCTCGGTAGCAATATTCACATCTCCCCAATAGAGAGGAATCGACTTAAGCGTCAAGGGTAAGTTATTCTCGGTATCATTTGCCTTTTCTTCAATCAGTCTGAAGAGGTTATCAGCATAGGTCGCTTTTTCTCGCTCTTCTCGGGTATTCACCCCATGAATAAACAAAACATAGTCCGTGACCATGTCCTTACCCCTCAGGAATATTTGGAAAGATAAAATTGTTCTGAGAATTAGATATTTATATATTCAAACTAGAAAGTCAATTGAACGATTTTTCGGTGGAATCTAATTAGAGTCCCCCTTACGAAGGGGGACAAGGCCATTTCCAGCTTAAAGTTCTCTTCTGCCAGGGGTCTCTCGAACAAACTACCCCTGTCTTTTGCTTCTAGGCACGAACAAAAAGCCATAAACAGCGGCACCAACTACCGTAGCCCACAAAGGCATCACCGATTTAAAGCCCAAGGTGCCGCTCCAGAGTGCAATTTCTACTCCTGCCATCAGGGCCAAAACTTGCCCTGCTTGGACACGGGCTGGCTTCATTCCTTCCCCCGATTCATCTTCCATACTCTTTAGGGTGCTCGACCCCAGAATTACAGGGATGAAAACCGCAGAAAATCCCAGAGCTATCGCCCCTGCTCCCCAGGAAAATCCGCCTTCAGGGAACAGCGGTCCCCGCAAAACTACAAGGGCAACAGTGGAGAGCGCGCTTAAGCCCGCAAAAATGAGCTGCTGCTTATACGGAGGAGCCAACTGACTATCGAGCAAAAAGGCAATAGTTGTCAGCAATCCAAATCCCCAGTTGCCGTTATAGACCAGCCATCCGCTTAATCCCACCACAGCGAGCGAGTCAACTATAGTTGCAGGCAGACCTGTGGTCCGATTCACAACCCGCACCGCCAAGAGCAACCAGAACAGCCGCCCCAAGTTTGCAAGTCCCAGAAAGAACAGACCAACAAAGGCTAATCCCGCTGCGGCAAAGGCAGAATTATCGTGGTCGGGATCCAGCTCCCGGCACAAGGCCCAAGCTAAGAACACGGTTAGCCCAGCTCCAACTCCCCAAAACCAAGCCGTGAATAAATCCTTTCCGGCAAATAGCTGGAGCAGCATGGTGATGACGAGCACCACAGTGGAGAAAATACCTATCGCCCGATTCGTCGGATAGCTGAAATCAACTGGCCGCCCAATAGACGTAATCTTACTCACTTTCATACACGTCAATGTCCTTATCGTCAGATCTGGACCCTCACCCCCAACCCCTCTCCCGCAGGAGAGGGGCATAGACCAAATGGAATGGAACGGAGCATCCCTCTTCTATAAAACACGAAAATGGAGAAACTCCCCTCTCCCACAAGAGAGGGGCTTGGGGCTAGGCATCAGAACTTCTGCAGCGCTTCTTCACCACGGCGATGAATCTCCCGTGCATAGTCCGTCCAAGTCCCCTGTCCCCAGTAGCGGAAGCAGCTGGTTTGGGTCAGGAGGTTGTATAGCAGGGCTTCTCGATAGCGCGTTTGGCGGGTGAGGGGTTCCCCGGAAGAAGGCGTTGCTGCCATCAAAGGGTCTATTTTCTGATGGAACATCGCACTGAGTTGATTCATTGGTCCCAACACGTTTTCGTAGCCTCTGACCCAACTGAGGTCATTGGTCCAGGATGCACCGTCCATATGAAAGTTGTGATGGGTCTTTTTCACCTCTTCAATCCCTTGAGTCACTTTCTCAGGCGTTGCAGATTCTGGAGAAACCTGCTCCCAGAGAAGATGTTGCCCTACGGCCTGACAAGCAGGATAGTCTTCGGGCCTACAGCCTGCCGCTTCAATCAGTTCCAGATACTCGGTGCCATTTAGACCGACGACGCTCTGGCTCTGGGACATTTCGTACCAGGACTTTTTGTAGCCATCGGGAAATTCATTCATCATCACGCCCCCATTTTCTCCATCTCCAATTTGGGTGACGATAGGAGGGATAGAAATACCGGAAATCTCTTGGCGCGAGAGGGTTTTAGCTTCGTAGTAGGGCTGCATCTGAGCTACCAACTTCGTATCAGAGCCTTGAGTTTTAATCAGCGCCGTGATGCTGATCGTCTCGCCATGAGAATTGTGGGCAATCAGGCGATGGGGTAGATTCCTGTTCTGTAAGCCATGTCCTTCTAAGGTTTCTACAGAATGCTCTTGGACCATCAGCCAGCGATAGCCAGATTCTTTCAAGGCTTTGATGTACTCATAGAGCGTATCCGGATGGTTTGGCAGGTGCATTTCTGGAGGAGAAAATCCCTTCACACGGGCCAAAGCTTCCCAGCCAAAGACACTGGCAAAATAATGCTGCCACGCTTGGATATGCAACTTCAGGTCTGGGATGGGGGTAGAAGGGGCAACGGCATGACTCCACATCGTTCCCAGCCATTCCACATAGGGCTGATAGGTAGGGTCACAGGTCACTCGCTTCAGGTTGTCGAGGACATCTCCTCGCCCCATCTGCCGTAGCCCCCAGAGGAGATTGCCTGAGTAATCCAGCATCACGCGGGGGTTACAGCCATTGCCTACCAGTTCGGGAATGAAGTCTGCAATGCGGCTGTAGCACCAGGAGAAAACGCCCGCATTGTGGTTGTCTCCATCATGAGGATGCTCAAACATGTCTTGGAGGTTGCTAATCAGCGCTCCATCATGACCGGCAGGAATAGTAGGCTGGTGCATATGCAAGGCAACGGCAAAAGCAGCGGTAACATTTTCCAGACGAATATTGGTTCGGGGCAAAAATACAGGCTGGTCTTGTTGCACAACAGACTGGACCTCCGCTTCCCATCCTGAAATATTTGGTAAATCGTCGATAATTTCTGAGAGGACCGGTAAGCGGGTGGGAGTAAAGACCATAGGAATATATCCTCGTTAAGGGAAGCTCAACCCAATACGTAGAATTCGCCCTTTCCTTATCTGGACTGGATTTTCTGCATCAGGTCTATGGCTCTCAGTGTAGTGACTGACCTACCCCCATGCAATTTCTCCACTTAACAAAGAGTCAAGGATTATTCTCCTTTGCAGGCATGCCATACTTGAGTTGCCAGAATCGGTGAAACGTCCCTGGCGTATGCGGCTCCGCGAAGAGAAGTGCCATGACTGCAACAACCTACAAGTGGACCCTCGACCGTTACCACCAGGCTATTGAGGCAGGCATTTTCGATGACCAGCCTGTTGAACTCTTGCGAGGAGAGATTGTTGTTATGCCCCCAGAGCGAGAACCACACGCCTACTACAACACAGAGGCGGCGGATTATTTGCGAGGATTGCTGGGTGAGCGCGTCAAAATCCGGGATGCAAAGCCGATTACACTCCCTAATGATTCTGAGCCCGCACCAGATCTCGCCATCGTCAAACCTCTAGGCTCTATCTATCTAGAACACCATCCTTATCCAGATGACATCTTTTGGGTGGTCGAGTTCTCTAAAGCCACGCTGAGTAAAGATTTGGGCAGTAAAAAAGAAATCTATGCAGAGGCAGGGATTCAAGAATACTGGGTCGTAAATCTGCAAGACTTCCAGCTAAGCGTCTTTCGTGATTTAGTAAATGGTCGCTACACCACAGAACTAACGTTAACCACAGGCACGATTACTCCGCTAGCCTTTGCTGATGTCCCCATAGAAGTTCAGCGACTTATTCCTGGTCATGAGTGAAGGGTGCAGCGAAATGGCTTTGATTTGAATGCATGGTTAGGCTGTTCCAGTTATCAGACCAGGAGCAACGTTAAGGCTCGGTTGGGTTTAGATGTCTTAATCGTTGGGTCGTGGGCTACGAATCATGATGAGCTAAGTGATTAAGATTTTGAACATAAGAGCTGACAATATCCACCTAAGCGGCCAAATAGAGAGGATATGCAGAAAATTCAGTCTAAATAGTAATTTGGCCATCTAGAAATAGTGAAAGCTTAGTTTTGCACAGTTCAGTAAAATATATTCCTTGAGGTGAAAGAATGAATGAAAACAAACTGATGCCAGTTCATCCTGGCGAAGTGCTTCTAGAAGAATTTCTAAAGCCAATGAACCTCAGCCAAAATCAAATAGCTTTGGCTATGAGAGTTCCAGCCCGACGGATTAATGAAATTGTTCATGGCAAGCGACGAATTACGGCAGACACTGCTCTTCGCTTAGCCCATTACTTTAATATGTCGCCACGATTTTGGCTGGGATTGCAAATGGATTACGATTTAGATATGACTGAGGATGAAGTAGGGGATCGATTAAAAAAGGAAGTGGTTGTCTTAGCAAGTAAAGGAGGATAGATACTGCTAACGCAATTCTTGTCTGATCGAACCTTAAAAAGCATAACTATCAGGATGGCATGTCCAGAAAGGGTTTCCTAACTCCCTAGGCTATCTGCACTTAGAGGGACTAATTTGCCATCCGTCGTCAGCCCAAGCTGCATATTCTCATGAGATTGAATTGCTTTTCCGGTGATTGCACAGCGCTCTTCTCTTTGGGCGACGGCCGCGATGCTTATCCGAATGTCTGAAGTCGTGATGTTTGGCCGATAGTCTTCGGAGCGCTGCTGGACATATTCCCAGAGAATATCTCGGACTAGACTTTGATACCCTTGGCCACCCGCCAATTCTTTAAGCTTCTCTTTCAATTCTCGTTCAAAGCGAATACTGGTCACTTCCATGTCGGTGGTGGAGGTCCGGGGTGCTGTTGAGGGGGATAGGCTATGCATAATTTTTCTCCAAGGCCAGTAGACATTTCTAATAATACAAGTGTAGTATTTAAATGTCTTTATTTTTGTGGTCCTTGTAACCACATTTGCCATGCTGTTCAGCACTCCTGCCACCTTTAAGCCACGCGCCTTTAGCCGCTCCAGCGGTGTCGTTGGCATGCAGGGCGTAGGCAAGAACTCCATTTATGTCGGTGGACTGCAGAATCTGGCAGTCACAGGAAACTTGAAAATGCGAAGCGGGTGGTGCACACAGCTCAGACAGGCACCAACCTAGGCTCTAAGAAATTCCCTCCTGTTTTCTTGCTCCCGCTTCTTTCGTGCAGAAGCGGGAGCTTTTTTATGTCTATGCCGCTGGAAATGTGGCAAGACGCCCAGCATGAAACGCTTGCCCTACGGGAATACTAGGGCCGTGATTAACAGCTGTGTAATACAAATGTAGTATTTTATAGTTAGAGGAGTAAAAGATTATGGCCTACGAAAAATTAGAAATTTCTACAGCAAAGCCCGTGCTTTCTTGGGCTGGTCATCCTCTGGGTCATGAAGAAATCCAGATGGCCAAAAATGTAGCTTCCTTACCTTTTATCTTTAAGCATGTAGCTTTGATGCCCGATGTCCATTTGGGTAAAGGGGCCTTGGTTGGCTCCGTAGTGGCAACCAAAGAAGCAATTATCCCTGCGGCGGTCGGTGTTGATATTGGTTGCGGGATGAGTGCGATTAAAACTCCGTTCATTGCTGACCAATTAGAAGGAAAGCTCAAGCAAATACGTAAGGATATTGAAGCGGCGATTCCAGTTGGATTCAATCAGAACAAAGCAGCGGATAAGTCTGTTTTGAACTGGCAGGGTTGGCAGGATTTTAAGAATATTCATTCCGGGGTACAGGACCTGGAAGGAAAAGCCTTGAAGCAGATGGGTTCTCTCGGCGGCGGCAACCACTTTATTGAGGTCTGTCTGGATACGGATAATCAAGTCTGGTTGATGCTGCACTCTGGTTCGCGAGGGATTGGCAATCAACTGGCTCAGTGTCATATCCACACGGCTCGTGGACTTGCGAAACTGGCCGAAACCCATTTGCCGGACCTAGACTTAGCCTACTTTGTGGCTGGCACTCCTGAGTTCACCGCCTACTGGCACGACTTGCAATGGGCGCAGAACTACGCTCGCTTTAATCGAGATGTGATGATGGACCGCTTTAAGCAGATTGTTGAAAAGCATCTGGCAGGCGGCAAATCGACCAAGCCCTTACTTTCTGTAAATTGCCATCACAACTATGCAGAAAAAGAGGTGCATTTCGGAGAGGAAGTGTACGTCACCCGTAAGGGTGCAGTCCGTGCTCAAGAGGATGATTACGGCATTATTCCTGGCTCAATGGGCGCAAAGTCGTACATCGTGAAGGGCAAGGGAAATGCACACAGTTATTGCTCTTGCTCCCACGGTGCAGGCCGCACGATGTCTCGGAATAAAGCCAAGCGCAACTTTACCTTGGACGACTTGATTCAACAAACTCAAGGCGTCGAGTGTCGTAAAGATGAAGGCGTTTTGGATGAAATTCCCGGTGCCTACAAATCGATTGAACAGGTGATGGCCTATCAATCGGACTTGGTCGAAGTTGTAGCCACTTTGAAACAGGTGGTGTGTATTAAGGGTTAGTTCTAGAGTTGGCTGGATTCTGATTAAAGATCCAGCTATCTCTACTCGACATAACAGCATCCTCATTCGTCGTTTTTACGGGAGAGCGGCTTATGTACGTTAAGGATTTGTAGTCCATGGAACTCGCTAAAAACAAAAAACCCTTAGGCATCAAGAACTATGGGCATATTCCTCACCTACCTGGATCTCGCATGGGGCCAGGAGACCATACATGCCATGAGGGACAAAAGCGGATTGCCACCAAGCAACTACGCGACCAGCATGACTGCGTTATCGTGCAGGAAAAACTGGATGGCTCTAACGTTGGGGTAGCGCGTGTCGAGGGGATGCTCTATCCCCTGAGCAGAGCTGGTTACCTGGCAGATACGTCTCCCTATGAGCAGCACTGGCGATTTGCGCAATGGGTATACGCCCAGCAAGATCGTTTTCTAGCAGTTCTGAAAGACGGAGAACGTCTATGTGGGGAATGGCTGATGCAAGCCCATGGCACTTGCTACGAACTTCTCCACGAGCCTTTCGTTGTATTTGACCTGATGCAAGGAGATAAGCGGGCCACGCTCGATGCCCTAAGTGAACGGATTCAAAGTCAGGGATTTATTCAGCCTCGGCTTATCCATAGAGGAAGCCCTTTCAGCATTGAAGCTGCGCTTCAAGCGATTGCCCTATCTGGACATGGAGCTATCGATCCCGTGGAAGGGGCTATATGGCGTGTCGAGAGAAATGAACTGGTCAATCCAGTAAAAAGTAAGGAACGCGTCTGGAAAGTTGATTTCTTGGCAAAATATGTCAGACCGGATAAGCAGGATGGGCTTTATCTAGAAATGGTCAGTGGTGAGCCTGCTATTTGGAATTGGTTTCCATAATGGGCGTCGAGCGAAGACCCCCCGTACGCTCCCCTTGCCAAGGGGGGCAAGGCCATTTACAGCGTTAAATTCTCTTATGCTAGGGGTCTCTACCTTACCTCTTGGAGGACAGGTTGCAAGGCTCGCTCTGTCACTAAGAATGGATAGTTTGTGTAACCTCCTGAGTCAGGACAGCCTTCAAGAACGGGTTCAAATGAGGGGTAGTACGTTGAGCTGTCTGGAGGCGTTAAGGGTGCATTTAGGAGAAAGCGCAGGGGTAAATCAGGGTTTGAGATAAACAGAGTGCCAAAGGAAACTAAATCTGCACATCCTTCTGCTAAAACCGTATTTGCTCTTTCTTTTTCATAGCCGCCGTTGACCATGAGCGTTCCTTTGTAGAGCAACCGAAAAATAGAGGTGGGAATTTTTCGACCCCCGTGTCTAAGGTCAGCTTCACTGGCTTCCATAATTTGAAGATAAGCGAGGTCAAAGCGATTCAACGCCTCGACAACGTAGCTAAATAGCTTGATTGGCTCTGAATCCGCCATGTTGTTGTAGGTATTGCTGGGACCGAGTTTAATGCCCACTCTTCCTCGCCCCCAGACCCCAACAACAGCTTCCGTGATTTCCATCAGCAAGCGGGCCCTATTCTCAATCGAACTGCCGTATTGATCCGTGCGCTGATTGGAATTGTCCTGCAGAAACTGGTCAATCAAATATCCAAAGGCACCATGAATTTCTACGCCATCAAAGCCTGCTACTTTGGCATTTTCTGCGCCTTGGCGATACTGTTCAACAATGCTTGAGATTTCCTCAGTTTCCAATGCTCTTGGTGTAAAGTAGGGTTTCTCTCCTTCATAGGTATAGGCTTCACCAAAGCGAGGGGCAATCGCGCTCGGTGCCACAGGTAAGGCCCCATTGGGTTGAAGCGAGGGATGGGAAATCCGCCCGACATGCCAGAGTTGCATAAAAATGCGTCCGCCGGAAACATGCACCGCCTCTGTCACCTGCCGCCATTGCGCGACCTGCTCAGGAGAATGGATGCCGGTGTTCGGGGATAGCCCTGGCCTTGGGGCGAAACCTGCGTTGCTTCTGAAATAATCAGTCCGGCTGAAGCTCTTTGCGCATAATAGATGGTGAGCAGTGGCGTAGGAATATTATCTTTCCCAGCACGGCAACGGGTGAGCGGAGCCATAATCATACGATTTGGTAGGCTAAGAGCACCTAACTGAAAGGGTAAAAATAAATTTACGGAACTATTCATGTACTTAATCCTTAGAAGCAATTGAATACGTTGAGATTAAAGGCAGCTCGACTAGAGCGTCTTGCAGTTTTTTGCAAAACTTATCAAAAAATTGTGAAATCTGAGTTCAATTGTTGTTATGAGCAAGCAGCATGACAGAGCGAGAAATCCTGATCGTTGATATGACAAAACCAGAAGAATCTGTTCAGCTTGTGTCTCGTCCTCCGATTCTATCGAGCCAGCAAATTGGGTGGAAAGGCTTGCTGTTTATGCACTTTTACCATCCCGCTCAAGAGCTTCGCGAACACGTAATGCCTCATCATTTGATTTCGATTGCCCATTCCCAAATTCAGCAGGAAAGTCGGGTTGATGGGCAGTACAGTAGTTATGCTCGCGGCAAGGGCGATATTGGAATTGCCCCGGCTCACACCGCGACCTGGATTCGATGGGACAGACCAGTGGAATTTTCGGTATTGACGCTTTGTCCTGAATTTGTCAGACAAGTGGCCTCCGAATTCAGCAATCCTGATTGCCTTGAACTGATTTTCCAAGGCGCTATGGCCGATCCTCTTATCTACCAAATTGGCCTATCGCTTAAAGCTGATATAGAAGCAGGGCATCCCACAGGTAAGTTGTTCGGCGAATCAGCAGCGACCATGTTAGCAGCGTGGCTATTGCAGCAGCACTCTGTCCGATCACCCAAGCTGTCCGACTATAAAGATGGCTTATCGCGCTACAACCTGAAACAGATCTTGGACTACATCCAGGCCCATCTCAGTCAAGACATTAAAATTGCTGATTTAGCAAAAGTCGCTGGAATGAGCCCGTACTATTTCATCTGTTTATTTAAGCAGTCTATGAATATTACGCCCCATCAGTACATTATTCAGCAGCGGATAGAACAGGCCAAACAATTACTAAAAAATCGAAATTTAACGATTGTGGAGACTGCATTTCAGTGCGGATTTACCAGTCAAAGTCATCTGACTAATGTATTTCGTAAGCTGACTGGAACAACGCCCAAAGCTTATCGTAAGCATTGACAAAAACCAGGTTTGTTCAGGCACTTATTATCTTGAAGGTATTCAATAAACGAATGATTGCTTCCTATTAGATAAAACGGCTCCTCTGATATTTGCACCCGTTAAGATTGTGTCGGTGAGGATGGCACCGTCCAAATTGGCATTCTCAAGGTTGGCACCGAGCAAGATAGCTTCACTGAGATCGACACCCTGTAAATTAGCGCTCTCAAGATTGGCACCCTTTAAGTTCGCACCCCGCAAGTTGGCATCGCTCAAATCGGCATCTCTCAGGTTAGCCCCTTGCAGGAAAAATCCACTCAGGTCCCTATTCCTCAAGTTCGCTGCCTCCAGATTAGAACCCCGAAGATTTTTTTTACTTAGAGACACCTTCTTTCTAGAGAAAAACCGGGAAACTCCTGCGATGAGGGATTCTGAAAATGTACTTCTGATTCGTCGAGGCGGATGTGCTTGTTGTTGGGATGAACGTGCATGGAGTTTTTTAATAGCCTGTTGAACCAGTTCTGGCGGTATTCCAGCTTCCACTCCTGCTTGCATAAGCTCTTCTGGGGAATACCCGCTGTTTTTCTCAGCATGAAGCCGGGCCGCAAGGCCGAAAACTTCTGCGGCCTCCTGTTCTGATATTCGAGGCTTCTGGTCGTTGCGTTTTTGTCCCTCAGCCTCAAATGACCCAAGATCGTTCATCACTTCGCCTCCTCAGCGTTTGATTCTTCTCATCACTCGCTATTGCTCGACTCTGGTGTAATATTTTGATAAATCAAACTAAGTATCTTAGCAATATAAGATACTTAATAGGCTAAGAGGTATTATTCGTCTTGTCAAGGGAGCTTTATGAACGCACAAACCTGCTGGATTCGCTCCTTCAAGCTCTTCGGGAGAACAGCAAAGCAACGGTGCTGTTTCACACTATGGTCGCTCAGCGACTCGGGTTAAACACCACCGACCACAAAGTTTTGGATATCATTAGCCGCTCAGGCCCCATCGTTGCTGGACAACTGGCCGAATTGACTGGATTAACCACTGGCGCAGTTACAGGCGTTATCGATAGGCTCGAGAAGGCTGGCTATGTGCGTAGAGTGAGGGATCTAAACGACCGCCGTAAGGTGATTGTCCAGCCAGTCCCAGAGAGCGCTTTCGAGATCAACCCGCTGTTTACTTCTATCGCCCAAAAGACAACTAAGTTGTTGGCACGATATAGCACTCAGGAACTCACCACTATCCTCGACTTTGCCACCCGAAGCACGAGGATGGTTCAAGAGGAAACCGCCAAGCTGAGGATGGAAGAAGCTAAACAAAACCACCCCAAATAGAACCTTCTGAAAATTCTATGGGGGTGGCTAGCTTGTCCGCCTTTCTAATAAAAAGGCAGGTATGAAGTTATTCCTGCTGAAGAACAGGCTGCTTCTCTTTCTCCAGGAACTTCTCTAACTCCGTGAGCGCATCAGCATCCACCTTGGTCTGCATCGGGCAGAACTTGGGACCACACATGGAGCAGAACTCTGCGGTCTTGTAGATGTCGGCAGGCAGGGTTTCGTCGTGATACTCTTTGGCCCGTTCAGGGTCTAGAGATAGTTCAAATTGACGATTCCAATCGAAGTTATAGCGGGCGTGGGAGAGTTCATCATCCCGGTCGCGCGCTCCTGGACGATGACGGGCAATATCCGCAGCATGGGCAGCAATCTTGTAAGCAATCAAACCATTGCGCACATCTTCGGCATTTGGTAGGCCCAAGTGTTCTTTCGGAGTAACGTAGCAGAGCATGGCCGTACCATACCAACCTGCCATGGCCGCACCAATGGCTGAGGTAATGTGGTCATAGCCTGGAGCGATATCGGTTACCAATGGGCCTAGGACATAGAAAGGTGCTTCTGAGCACTCTTCCATCTGTTTTTTGACGTTGAATTCAATCTGGTCCATCGGCACATGACCAGGACCTTCCACCATTACTTGCACATCGTGCTCCCACGCCCGACGGGTCAGTTGGCCCAAGGTTTTGAGTTCAGCTAGCTGGGCTGGATCTGAAGCATCGTGGGTACAACCGGGACGCAGCGAATCCCCCAGGCTAAAAGAGACATCGTACTTTTTGAAAATTTCGATGATGTCATCAAAGTGTGTAAAGAGCGGGTTCTGCTTGTGGTGATGGAGCATCCAGCGAGCAAGGATACCGCCACCGCGTGAAACAATTCCAGTAATCCGATTTCTGACAAGGGGCAGGTGCTCTAGCAAGATACCCGCGTGAATAGTCTGATAGTCCACCCCCTGCTGAGCATGCTTTTCAATGATGTGCAAGAAATCATCAGGGGTCAATTTTTCAATATCGCCGTGAACGCTCTCTAGGGCCTGATAGATAGGAACGGTTCCAATTGGAATAGAGGAAGCCTTGATAATCGCGATCCGCATTTCATCCAGGTTGCCACCGCCTGTGGATAAGTCCATGAGCGTATCAGCGCCATATTTCACCGCCAGATGAAGCTTGGCCACCTCTTCGTCCATATTGGAAGAGTTGGGAGAAGCGCCAATATTGGCATTCACCTTGCACTTAGAAGCGATACCGATCGCCATTGGCTCTAAATTCGGATGGTTGATATTGGCGGGAATAATCATCCGGCCACGGGCTACTTCCGAACGAATTAGTTCTTCTGGGAGATTTTCACGCTTGGCCACATAGGCCATTTCTTCTGTAACCATTCCCTGGCGGGCATAGTGCATTTGTGAAACATTGTCATGGCCTCGACGACGGGCGATCCATTCGCTGCGCATAAGCTCTCTCCCATAGGTTGGATGATTGGCTTCCCTCCGCTGGTGTTAGCCAGTTCAGGTTCTCAGGGTCTGTTCTCAGCCTGTACAGGCACCCCTAGCCGTGTAGCCATAATATAACGCTTATGCTGATGAACAGGGCAGGACTGATTAAGAAAAGTAGTCATTCAACCCCTCGGTCCCTATGGGACAGCTCCCCACCCTATGCCTCCGGCAAGCTGCCTCTTGAAGAGACGCTACGCGAACGCTAACGGGAAGGCTTCGCTTACGAAGGGGAGACTACTCTGGGAGCAGCAGGATTAATGGGATTTAGGTGTAGACGCTGCCAAAGCGATAACTCGCTGCCGCAAGCTCTAGGAATGAGCTTGTTCGAGTAATGTTCTAGACCCTAACCCTGTAGCTTTCTCTGCTCGAAAGGCCCAAGTTCCCCTTAAGGGGAGCTTGGGCCGTAGGGACTGAGGGGTTTCTACCCCGAGGTCTTGCTAACAAAATGCTGCTTCAAAACGTCAAGCCGGGAGCAGTCCCAGTAGTCGAGGTGTGACGCAATCAGGCCCTCTTCGTTGATTTCTAGTTCACTACGGCCTTTGATAGCAATGTGCGGTTGCCAGGGTAGGGGCGTTGTCCAGTGCAAGGTCCAGCGGGTATGAATTCGATTACCCACCTGTTGAATATTGTGCAGGTCCATGCTTGGGGACTTGAAAAAAGTATTCATTAATCCAATCATCTGTTGGTAGCGAGCAATTCCTCGGAACTCAGTGATTGGGTCTTTGAAGAAAACATTTTCCGCATAGATACCGTAGGTTTGGTTGAGCGGAAAGCGCTGATAGTCCTCTTTGAGAATGTCTACAAGATTCATAGATAGCCGAAATTCCGTTCTATCACTATTATGCTGATAGATGACTAAGGATGCTGATAGCAAGATGTGCGAACTTGAAACAGCTCGACTGCGTTTGAGGAAATTCACCCTAGAAGATCTAGAGGACCATGCGCTTATCTATCAGAATCAAGAGGTCACTCAATTTCTGCCAGGCGGGCCTTTTCTAGACCCTGGAACCGCTCAAAATGCCTCTGCTTGGGTCATTCGTTATTTCATTAAGCATTGGCAAGTGCATGACTTCGGAGCTTGGGCTTTGATCGATAAAGAGACCGAAAAATTAATCGGTCACGGAGGACTTAAGTTTTTGCCCGATGACCCTGCAAGACCTGTAGACGCTCCTCCGGAAATTGATATTTTTTATCTCCTAGACCGGCCCTACTGGGGTAAGGGACTGGCAACGGAAGTAGGCAAGACTTTTCTAGACTATGGCTTTGAAAAGCTTTCTTTGGACCACATCGCTGCCATTACCCGCCCAAAGAATATAGCCTCGCAGCACGTACTAGAAAAACTAGGTCTGGTCTATGAAAAAGAGGCCTACTTCTATGGGGTGGACGTGCTGTACTATTCCATTTCGCAGGCTGCGTACGCGTTGAAAAGCCTAGAAAACGCGGGTTCCACCTAATAGATGACGGAACATAGCCACTTGCTCCGTGGTAGGTGTTTTGGCCCAATCGGCATAGAAGAAAATCAGATGGGCGGCCACCGGAGCCCCAATCCAGTGGATGGTCCGCCCCTTGGCATCGTTAAAGCGGCACTCAGCCCCATTGCGGTTCGCCAGGAGGAACCGTTTATTTTCTTTTAGTGAGAATCCCTTCCCCAAGAGCGTTTGAGCTTTGTTACAGGTGGCTTTAAGCGCGGCAGGTTCCATCGGAGGCACGGTACCGTATTTTTTATCAGGGAAAGAACCTGTGTACACGGAAACCGTCTTATCGGGCAAAGTCATGATGTAATGAATCGGCTTTCCTTTAGAGCCACTTACTGTTTTGGAGTAAGGAAGGGGTACGAAAGATACGTTCAGTTGCTCATCCACCACTCGGTCTTCTCTCGCCACAGCGGGTAGAGAAGTACTCGTCACCATCGCCCCTAGAAGCAAAATGCCTAATCCCTTGTTCATAGCTCTTCTCTTCATATTTCCCACAACCTCAAACCCTCTAGATTTTGCTAATTATTACAGGTCGAACTCTCTATAAAAAACTCCCGTCTTCATGGACGGGAGTTTCTAGCACGAGTACCTAATTCTTACGCTGTAATCGCAGAAGCGTTTCTGTGACGCTCTGCAAGAGGGATCTTCTTGGCAACGACATCGCGGAACTCTTGGCCTTCAAGGGTCTCCTTATCGATTAGGAGGTCTACCAAGCGGTCTAGAAGGTCACGATTCTCAGAAAGGAGTCGCTTGGCTTCGCTGTGGCAGAATTCCACAATCTCGCGGACCTGATGGTCCACTTGCTGGGCAACTTCTTCAGAGTACTCACTACGATTCATCAAATCGCGGCCCAGGAAGACTTCAGAACCTTGGCCTG
Organism: Gloeobacterales cyanobacterium; assembly: GCA_038245785.1. GTDB lineage: Bacteria > Cyanobacteriota > Cyanobacteriia > Gloeobacterales > PMM-0068 > Sivonenia. The sequence goes on from JBBRSB010000015.1 coordinate 83,681, forward strand.
CTAGAGAAATCGGTCCCAGGTCAGACATTCCAAAGCGAGTAACCATATCTTTGGCAAGACGAGCTACATTCTGAATGTCGCTGGAAGCACCAACCGTTACTTCGTCATCACCAAAGACAATCTCTTCAGCAGCACGACCACCCAGCGCTGTGATGATCCGGGCCATGATCCAGCTTCTGCTATACATGCCACTGTCAATCATTTCTTCGGAAGGATAGAACTGAGCGAAACCACCAGTTCCACCACCACGAGGGATGATCGTTACCTTGGACAAAGGGTCACCTTCAGCCAAAAGAGTACCGACCAAAGCGTGTCCCACTTCGTGGTAAGCAATCAAGCGCTTCTTCTTACCATCGACCAAAGGAGGACGAACCAGTCCGGTACTAATCCGGTCGATAGCGTCATCAATCTCTTTGAAAGAAATAGCCTCCAAACGACGACGAGCAGCCAGAATAGCGGACTCGTTCAAGACGTTGGCCAAGTCTGCTCCAGAGTAACCAGGAGTCCGACGCGCCACACGCTCTAAGCTCACGTCAGGAAGCAATTTCTTGTTCCGCGCATGGACCTTGAGGATTTCCAAGCGGCCCTTGTAGTCAGGACGGTCTACCGTTACCTGACGGTCAAAACGACCGGGACGCATGATGGCCGCATCAAGCACATCAGGACGGTTGGTAGCGGCAATGACGATAACGCCTGCGTTGCCTTCGAAACCATCCATTTCGACGAGTAACTGGTTAAGGGTCTGTTCCCGCTCATCGTTCCCTCCGCCAATGCCAGCGCCCCGAGAACGACCTACCGCATCGATTTCATCAATAAAGATGATGCAAGGAGCACTTTCCTTAGCTTTCTTGAAGAGGTCACGGACCCGTGAAGCACCAACCCCGACGAACATTTCTACAAATTCAGAACCGGAGATAGAAAAGAAGGGAACGCCTGCTTCTCCCGCAATCGCTTTAGCCAAAAGGGTCTTACCCGTTCCTGGAGGACCGACTAAGAGGACTCCTTTCGGAATTTTTGCTCCCACGGCCGTAAACCGCTCAGGCTTCTTCAGAAACTGAACGACTTCTTGGAGTTCTACCTTGGCTTCGTCAATCCCGGCCACATCATCAAACTTGATGCCGGTTTTAGCTTCCATTTGGAAACGAGCCTTGGACTTGCCAAAGTTCATTGCTTGACCAGGGCCGCCGACCCCGCCACCAGAGCGGCGAAGCAAGAAGAAGAGACCAGCCAACAGCAAGATAGGCAAGAGCAAGGTCTGCAAGAGGCCTACAAGCGCTCCACTGTTGTTAGGAGGAACGATAGTGATATCTACATTCTTGTCTCTTAACAAGGGATAGAAGGCTTGGTCACCCGGCAGAAGATTCACGCGGAATCTGGACGGAGTCCCGTTGATAGGGTCACGCATGGATACGACTCCAGTGCGCCCGTTATCAAAAATGTCTATCTTAGTGACTCGGTCTTGACGAACATTACTCAGAAACTCGCTGTAGGGAATCTGAGAACTTGCGTTGTTCGGACTCTGAGGCGCAGTCTGGTTAAAAGAGGTGTTAAAGAGGAGTGCGGCTACTACTGCTAGGGCAATACCCCCTAACAAAGCATTTCTCCAGGAAAATTTCATACGGTAGTCTCGTGAGAGCTTCTTAACCTAACTTAACTCTTTATCGTAAGGTCTTCAAGATTTTCCTAGGTTTTGTACATAGAGGGGTGCCCCAAGAACCTTGCGATAAATGTTCAAAATGCACTTTTTCTGATTACAGTATCGCTCATTCTTTATGGATGAGCGTTAATCTGGACTTGTATCGACACAATGAAAACCCGCAGCCTATGGTGCGTTCAAGCTCTTTTATAGCTTCATCTGCTCAGCCCGGTCTGTTTCTCTGCGCCCACGGGAGCCAAGACACTCGGGCTCAGAAGGGGCTGCTTGATTTGACCGAGCAGGTACAGAAGGCTTTGCCCACTGTCACAGTAGGCTGTGGAGTATTAGAGATGGGACCTGCGCCTCTTGAGCAACAGATTAGTGAGTTTCTCTCTGTTCACCAGCTCTCTATGCTGACGGTCCTTCCGCTGTTTTTGCTGTCTGGAGTGCATGCTGAGGTTGATATTCCAGAAGCTATGGCTCAGGTCGGAGCGCGCGTGCAACAAACCAAGGTGCTGGGTAAGTCGCCAGGACTGGTTGAATTTCTAGCCCGCACTACGGAGCTTAAACCTGATGAGGGCATGGTTCTTTTTGCCCACGGTAGCCGTAGGGAAGAGGCGAATCTACAGATTGGCCTCTTGGCCGAATCTCTGGCGCAGTTTGTGCAAGCTCCGGTGTTACCAGCCTTTCTGAAAGAAGAAGGTTCACTGCAGCAGTCTCTTTCTTCTCTGCATCGGCAAGGTCACCGTGCCCTTGTCCTTCCATACTTTTTATTCTCGGGAGGCGTGACAGACTACTTGGCAGAAATTATTCGAGGAATGGATTTGGATTCCACTAGGTTGGGGCAAGTTCTTTCAGACCGTGCAGGGTTTGCGCAGTTGGTGGTATCTCATGTGGAAGAAGTATTATCTCCGACGAGTTTGACAAGGCGGAGCGTATGAGTATACCTATAGGGAAAGTTTATTTGGTAGGGGCTGGACCAGGAGACCCTGGACTGATGACTATCAAAGGCAAGGCGCTGCTAGAGCACAGTGATGTGGTGGTTTACGACGCACTGGTCAGTCCGCAGGTAATCCAGATGATCAATCCAGCGGCGGAGAAAATCTACGCGGGGAAGCGCAGTGGGCGTCATAGTCTTCCTCAAGAAGAAATCACCGCTCTTTTAGTAGCTAAAGCAAAAGAGCATGCCGTTGTGGTGCGTTTGAAGGGTGGAGACCCATTTGTCTTTGGTCGAGGGGGTGAAGAGCTAGAGGACCTGATTGCCCACGGTATTCCTGTAGAAGTAGTGCCTGGGGTAACCGCTGGTGTGGCGGTGCCTGCCTATGCCGGTATCCCACTCACGCATCGCAAGTACAGCTCTTCTGTCGCTTTCGTGGCGGGCCACCAAGCTACTCCTGGGCCCGGTTGGGAGGTCAACTGGAAAGCGTTGGCGCAAGGAGCACAAACGCTAGTAGTCTATATGGGGGTTCAGCAATTACCTCAAATTGTGGCCGCTATTCTAGAGGCGGGTCGTCCTCTTGAAACCCCCATCGCCCTGATTCGTTGGGGCACTACCCCTCAGCAGCAGACTTTGATTGCCGATTTAGGCACGGTCGTGGAGCGGGTAGCCCAGGAGAATTTTGATCCTCCGGCGATCATTGTTGTGGGAGAAGTAGTCAGGTTCTCTCAACTGTTGCAGCTTCAAAGATAAGCATTCCTGCTTAGATCCCTGTACCCTGAGAGTATGCAGACCCCGCGACAGTTTAACTTTCCTGCGTTCTTCCTCCTACTCCTCAGTTCCAGTGTGATGGGCTGGCTTCTATTAAGCCAAACGGACATGCTGCCTGGAGTATCTCGAGAGTTGCGTTGCGCAGTGGCGTATGCCCAAAAACCGGCTGTGCCCTACAAACAATTTTTAGTTTTGCTGGAGTCGGGAAAAGTACAGTCTATGCTTTACAACCCTGAGCAATCGATGGGTTATTTTCAGAAAGATGGAGTCGAGCAACGGGTCAAGTTGCCAGAGCTAGATTCCACGTGGCAAGACTTGATTGGGAGCAAACGGGTGAGTATTACCGAATTAGCCGAAGGGGGCTGTTAGAAGAGTTTTCTTCCCTGCATGATCGCTAAGGCGTACGCTAGAGCATAAAGACGTGTTTGGTAGTTCTGTATGCGTGTCGGTCTTTGGCTCTTGGTCTTAGTGGTCTTAGCAAGTCTTCCTGCTCAAGCTCTAGAGTTGACCCTAAAAACAGCGAAGACTACAGAATCTATCCAAGATAATGGGCCGAAGGATCAGGACCAGCGCTCAGGATTTATCCAATACCAAAACACGCTCAATGAAAATTCAGATTCACCCTTTGCTATTTCCCTCCGTTTATCTGAAACTAGCACACCTAAGAAAACAGCAAAGCTAAGTCTAGAAGCTTTACCCCCCAAATTTGGACAGGAACCAGAGCCCGTAGTCGTCAATTTGGGCTTGGCCGGAAATCTGACCATAGAAGCAACCAGCGAGATGGACGCGCTCGATGGGTCTACAGTCGGAGCCCTAAACTATCGGGGAGCTGCCATTGATGAGAGCGATGGTCGGCAGGAAATACAGATAGACAAAGACGAAGTATCCGCCTCGTTTGGAGAAACTCCGCTCACGGTATCGATCAATCCGATTAAAGGGACCTCTGCAGCCTTCCAGTTTGATCAAAAACAGAATGCGATCCTCAAGAACCCCGTAAGCAGCATGAAGGTTGTCTGGAACTTAGCGCTGGGTGAAGGAGACGGCATTAAGTTGGACAACTTTACGCTCAAAGCCGAACCCGCGCCTTCTTCGCTGGCTAATGCTGGGACGATTGGCTGGGCCGCAGCAGCGGGTATCGCTGTATTGTTCTTTTTTGTTGGCTTCTTCAGCCGCCGTAATAAATAAGCAACTGAATTATGTGTTGCCTTAGCGGTCCAAATACAGGGTTAACCACCAGACTCCAAGAAAGGCCAAGGTCATGGCAACTAACCAAGAAAGCTGGCTCAAGGTGATCTCAGGCACAGGCGCGTAGAGGTAGCAGAAACACTATTCAGCATATATGTTCTATGCTCCTGGCATAGCAATACAGGCCAAGCTATAAGGGCTTTAGACCGGAAGCGCTTTATTTGAATCTGCTTCTTTTGACGGTACCAGCGAGTCTGAGCGGAGTGCACGAAACATTCCAAATCGGCACAGCCCCGCGCCAAAAGCTAGGCGCATCAGTAGGATAGTCGGGACTTCTCTTAGAGACTTGATGAAACCCGATGGGCCGAAACGCACTAAGCCTTCAGGTCGAGCTACGCCTTGCCAGATCGAATCGATCCAAGAGGGAAGGGTTTGCCTCGTCCAGTCTGCTGTTGTCACGTTTCCTTTAACCAACCCCGTTGCCTCTAAAAGTTCAGCAAAGCCTTCGATGCTTGAAAAAGCAGGGTGTGACCACTGATCGAGGAGTTGCTTCATGATGGGTTTCTCCAAAAAATTAAGCGGGGTTTGGCGGTCGTCTCTCTGATTCCAGTCTGCAACCACCAGCACGCCACCAGGTTTTAGAACCCGCATCATCTCTCTAGCGAAAATGTCTTTACGGGGCATATGGGGACCTGCTTCAATCGACCAAACCACATCAAAGCTGGCATCTGGAAATGAAAGTGCCATTGCGTCATCTACTAAAAACTGAGCGTTAAGACCCTTCGGCGTTAGCTGCTGAGCTCGTTTAACCTGTTGAGGACTGATGGTAATCCCTGTGACTGCAAAACCGTAATCCTGTGCCAAAATGCGGCTGCTCCCCCCGATGCCACAGCCAACATCCAGAACAGTGGTGTCAGGGGGTAATGTATCTAAACCGCCCCAGCGAACCATTTCATGGACAAAATCGGATTTCGCCGTCAGAAAATCCTTCCGTCGCAACGGTGCACCGTAATGTCCCAGGTGGATATGTTCACCCCAGTAAAACTCCAAAATTCCGTCTTCCGTCCACTGGTCGTAGGAATTAGCAACCGTGTTAGAGGATTGATAACGACGAGCAGTGATTAGATAAACCACAATGCCGATCGCTAGTAGTGACAACATAAGCCCAAGCGCAGAAAAAAATAAATTCATGTAAGGTAAAGCCTCCATATTTTTATTACTCCTCGTTGAGTGCACTCCCAGGTGGCCATTAGGAACGAGAACCACTAGACGCCAGCTCAGGTTAAAAAAATCTAAAGGGCGTACGTATGTTACTGCAATCTATCCGTGTATTTTAGAGCACTCTTTAAAGTACACATTTATTTTTTTCCCTGCCCAAAAGATTTTAACTCCATTTCTACTAACTAGATAAAGAAGAGTAAGTACAGGTAGTTTCCGCATGTCCTTGAGAAGAGGTATTTTAAATTCCCAGTTTTTACGGAAGCATTTCATAGGAGTACTTTCCTATAGTGTGAATAACAAAGTTTAAAAGCTGGATTGCCTGCATAGCCTTCGGTCCTTTTGAATCCTGGAGTCCAAATGAGCCACTTTACCTCTAACAAAATTCTAATTAAGCGCACGGAAGAAACGCTTAGGTTGGTTCCTCATTTGGTTGGTCGTGTACTCACCTTGATTTCTGTCCAGGAGCGGCGTAATGGGTTGTTCTATCTGGTCCAGTGGTCAGCCCGTGAAAATGTGGTCATTCCTGCAGCTTGGGGAGTGGTGCTAGAGCCCGATGCTCCAGAACTAAGATCTCCGCTTTATGCAGAGGCAACCGTACCAGCGCCTAAAGTCCAGAGCCTTCAAGTCAAGCAAGAGAGCATGGCAGCAGTGCATACCTCGGTGCCCACCATCACCAGAACGGCTAGACCTCAGTCCGAAGAACAGATTGGGAAGCCACGGTTCCTCCAGCCTCCTATGTAGTCGAGAAAGAATTACGCTATTTTGCCTCCAGAAACGTTATGAACAGCCTTTGTTCGTGACGTTCCTGCATTTTTTCAGAGATGTATGAAGATTGGACAAAGTGTTCACAGGTAACGTTTTTGCTTGAATCGGTGTGAGAGCTTAACAATAGTTAAGACTTAACGTGAGGTGTGGTTGTGTTCGAATTGGTCTCTTATAAGAGGTTCAGGAACACGCCGAGTGTCCGGTTCTTCGATATTACGGTTCAGCAATCCAATGTCCGTGATTTGGTCATTCATGAAGGCCCTGCCATCAGCCCACCGGACAGTGAGCGTGGCTATTGGCAGTTCTATTTACATCCTCACCAAGAAGATAACCTTTTGGCGCTCTCTGGAGGACGTACTTTTTATCTTGTCAATTTCTCTTGGAACTATCCCTTCCACATCGTGCGTTTAGATGCAGACCGCGAAATCCTCAAGATTCCACCTGGAACTTTTCATCGTTCTGTTTCTGATCCTAAGGGTTCCGTGGTTCTGAACCAAGCGGTTCGAGACGAGTGCGCCAGCGTGAAAAGTGAGTTCCGGGTCTATGACAGCGGAAAAATTCCTCGGTTATTACGCGTAACTTCTACTTCGGCTCCCTTGCCAAAACTGCACGGGTTTCAGTGGTGAGCTGCATACTGCTTTTCCATGTAGTGGACCCCAGGATTTCCATCTCGGGGTCCCACATCTTGCCAGCCTTGTTTTGAATAGAATTTCATTGCTCTCAGGTTTGTTTGGGTGACGCTTAAGCGGGCAGCGGTGCAGCCAATCTGCTTGAAAAATTCTGCTGCATACTCATCAAGCATGTTTCCTAGACCACGGCCACGATATTCCGGAATCAGATAGAACAAATTGATATAGCCAACTCGTGGATCGTCATGGAATTTTTTCATTTCTATCTGTCCAATAATCTGTTCGTCTTCCCAGAGGTGTACGCAGCTGTTTGGAATGATTTCCATGCGTTGTTTCAGCCATGCTAGATAGCGTTCTGAACCTTCTTCCTCTCCCTCATAGAACAGGTCCGTAGAACCAAAACTGCAAAACAAAGAATCTCCGCGAAAGCGAATACACCAAGGGGCATGCTGCTCTAAATCAATAGGTTTAAACTCAAACATGGTGGAAATTTCTGCTCGCTTCCCAGTAGATGCCAGTGGATGTGGAGATAGATGGAGCCATTAATATCCTACTCCGCTTCTTCTGTATCTGTGGAGGCCGCAGAAGGAGGTAGATTTGGAGCACGCCTGCGTTTTAGGTAAAGACTCTCAACCATTGGGGTACCTTTACTGTTAAGTTTGTAAAGGTTCGCTTAATACATCCCCTCGGAGACCCTGATGGCCAGCCCAGCCAAGATCCCAACTGTAAATGCCCCTGAATCCTATAAATCCCGCAATAATCAACAAATAAAAGAGCTGGAAGCCCAGGCCGATCTCCAAACTGTAATCAAAAGTCTACCCCGTGAACTTTTTGAAAAGAATATGACCAAGGCCTATGTCTCTCTGGTCTCCAATATCGCCTGTGTAGCCTTGGGCTATGTCAGCCTGGCTCTGAACCCCTTTCCTGCCCTTTTTCCCTTGTTGTGGATATTTACGGGCACAGCCCTAACCGGATTTTTCGTGCTGGCCCATGATTCAGGCCATCGCTCATTTTCTCCGCGACGTTGGGAGAATGACTTGGTGGGGCACGTTTTGCTTCTGCCTTTACTCTATCCGTTCCACTGTTGGCGGATCATGCATGACAAGCATCACAAGTACACCAACCACATTGAAGAAGATAATGCCTGGGCACCGTTGCGTCCAGAAGTGTTCCAGTCTCTACCTTCTGTCACCCAATTTCTCTATTCCCAGGCTCGTGGTTACTTCTGGTGGTTGGCCTCGATTGGTCACTGGCTAGCGATCCATTTCAATCCTAAACTCTATCGGGAGCAGGACCGCAAGGATGCCACCTTCTCTATGCGCCTGGTCCAAGCTTTTGCTCTTGTCCTATTTCCGACGTTGTTCTACATCGGTAGCGTATCGGGCGGCGTCTTGGGTGGCTTCTGGGCGATTGCCAATTTCTGGCTGATGCCTTTTTTGGTCTACCACTTCTGGATGAGCACCTTCACCCTGATTCACCACACTCGTTTCGATATTCCTTTCTATGAAGCGCAGCAATGGACAGCGGTTACAGGCCAATTATTCTCTACCATCCACTGCGATTTCCCAGCCTGGGTAGAGTACCTTTGCCATAACATCAATGTCCATATTCCTCACCATGTGAGTACAGCTATCCCTTCCTATAACCTCCCCAAGGCCCATAAAGAAATCAAAGCTCGTTGGGGGCCGTTTATTCATGAGACCCGTTTTGACTGGCCTCTGATGAAAGGGATTGTCCGCTCTTGCCATCTCTACAACGATGAGGATGGCTACTATCGAGCGGTGCAAGACCTGAAAAACTAGATAGGTATAAAAAAAGCGCAGGTTGTGATGCTGCGACGATTGAAAGACAAGTTGCACTGGTCTGGTCACCTGGAGTTCCGGGTGGCCTCGCTGGTCCTCCCTTCTGGAGAAGTTATTGAGCGGGAATATTTTGAGCATCCTGGAGGCGTGACCATCGTAGCGCTTACGCCTCGGCAGGAATTGGTGCTTGTAAACCAATATCGATTCACCTTGGACCAGTGCACGCTGGAGTTTCCGGGAGGCACCTTAGAGCCTGGGGAATCATGGCTGGAAGCAGCTAAGCGAGAATTGCTAGAAGAAAGTGGTTACGAGAGCAAAAATTGGACTTTATTGGGAACGTTTTTTCTAGCGCCTGGCTATTCCTCAGAAGTTCAACACGTTTACTTAGCGCGAGATAGTCAGCCTGCTGTCCAAAAGGTTGAGGCTGATGCAGATGAATACATCACCGAAGTTCTGTGCTGGTCTACCGAACAGTGGCAAGCCTTCTTAAAAGCACACAGCCAAACGGATGCTAAAACGTTAGCGGCCTGGTACTTGGCCCAAATTGAGTTAGGCAACTAGTAATAAATACTCAAGGTCCCTAAAGATAAGTAAAGTTTAGACAACTATCATTTAGTTTCTAATAATGGCTCTACACTGAAGTGGCACAAAAGTTGAGAATGTCGTATGGGTAATACTGGAGAAGAAAGAGGCAAGAACAAGGCCAGCCAAGAAACCTTGGAAAGTATGATCCATTTCTCTGAACAATATGCGCGGCGTAGTGAAACTTTCTTTTGCTCTGATCCCGTAATTACGAAGGCTGTTATTGAGGGACTGGCCAAGCATAGAGAAGAGCTGGGTTCTCCTCTGTGCCCCTGTCGTTTTTATGAAGACAAAGAAGCAGAAGTAAAATCGGCCTATTGGAATTGTCCTTGCGTTCCGATGCGAGAACGAAAGGAATGTCATTGCCTTCTATTCCTCAGACCCGATGATCCCTATGTCGGAACTTCTCAGAGCTACATACCTACGGAAGTGGATTACAACTCCTGATGGATGAGTTTTGGCGGGGTTTAGAGGAATTTAACAACCGTCAGTTCTATAACTGTCATGACACGATAGAAGCTATCTGGCTCGAATCCCAACATCCAACTAAGTTGTTTTATCAGGGGTTAATCCAAATTGCGGTCGGTTTATATCACCTAGAGAATAAAAATTGGCAGGGAGCTGTCACGCTACTGCGCTCAGGAATAGACCGCTTAGAATATTTTTGTCCCAGATACTATGGTGTAGAACTAACACCCTTATTGGATCAGGTCGATAAGCTCTTAGAGCAACTCTATGAGCTTGGCCCAGAAAGGATTGCTCAGATCGATTTAAGCAATTTACCCCAAATAAGCTACCAACGCTTTACGGATGGTTCTTCCTGAAATGACAAGCCTAATCGCAGCCCTTCGACGTAGCTCTGGGGCCACAAGCTGCGGGGTATGCGTAGTCGTTTTTAGATCAACCATAACAAGGGGACTAACCCCGCAATAGCCAGGATGAGCAGTAAACCAAAACTTTGTTGTCCAGTCTGGCGCTCGCCGAAACTGATCGCATAAATCCCTTTAATCAAATTGTTACTGGCGGCAGCAATCAAAATGGCGGCACCTGCCGCTGATAAAGTTATGGATTGTCCAGCTGATTGCGTAATTCCTAAAATAAACGGGTCAACATCGGTTACGCCCATGAGGCCTGCCAGGACGTACACACCACGATTTCCCAAATACACCACCGTATAGTGTGTCAGAATCACTATGACCACAAATAGGAAGGCAAACAAGAATGCTGCTTTCAGTTCTAGTGGATTTTCAGCAGGATGAAGTTGCTTGTCTGAAGCGAGAGAATGGCTGCGGTCGTCTTTCGTTGCCCATAACCAACCACCTCCAATCCCCGCGATCGCCAAAACTATAAACGGTATTATGAGTTCCTTGAACAGTGCTGGACTAAATAAACTTACGAGCAGTCCTAACCTTAAATACATGACTCCAGAAGCTAGGAGAATGGCGCCAGCGTAAGCATGAGGACGTTGATCAATCGTTGATCGCTTTGCCAGAGCAACGGTCGTCACCGTAGACGAGTAGGCACCGCCCAGCAACGCTGTTAGTATGACTCCCCCTCGACCTTTCACTACTTTTTGCAGTAGAAAACTCCCGTAAGAAATTGTGCTGACGGCCACCACCACTAGCCAGGTCTTGAAGGGATTGATCTGAAAGGAGCTAAATGCCTGATTCGGAAGAATGGGCAGAACTACGAGGGTAAGAAACAGAAACTTGGTAAAGGTGAAGATGTCATCGGGAGAAAAGCGATGCGCCAATCCTTCTAAAATAGACTTCAGCTCCAGCAGCATCAGACTAATGATGACGAGGGTTGAAGCGACCCAAAAGTACCCACTGTAGACCAAGGCTCCGACCAGATATGTCAATAGTCCTGCCATTTCAGAGGTTAATCCTGCCTCTTTAGACGACTGGGTTTTGTGCCAGTAGGACATCATCATTAACCCGCCAACTATCAAAAAACCAGCAGCTAAGGGCAGCAACTGCGTGGCTGATAGTAAGGCCATACCATAGCCAATCAGTCCAATTAAGGGGTAGGTACGGACACCTCCGAAAACGTATTTACCCGGTGCAGACTTTTGTTCTTCCCGCTCCAGTCCAATTAAGAAGGAAAGGAATAGTACCAGAAAGATTTTTATGACATCGGCGGGAATAAGGGCAAAAATTGGCAGGTTCATTGTAAGGTTTACATGCTTCCATTGATTGCACCAAGGCTTCTTAACCCTATCTTAACCTTTGGCTTCAGGAGTATCCTGTGGGCATTCTGCTATTTATATGCCGAACGGTCGCAGATCCCGCTAATCTGGAAATGTTACGTTTTCTTTACAATAAAACATGGAAGAATTGACCACGGCCAAGCGCATTTTATTCGGAGTCGGTTGGGGCGTCTTACGTGGAGGAGCTATCGCTGCTATCGTTTTCCCGATTACGACGGGCAGTATCCAGATTGGCTTTATCCTGGCGATCGTGATTCTGACGGCTATAGCGCTTGGGATTTCACTCTATTGGAATGCGGCCCAGGGGCCTTGCCCCAATTGTGAAAATGTTTTGCTTGCCACTCCTTCCGGGAGCACCTGCCGCAACTGTGGCCAAAAAGTCATAGCTGAGCAACGCCAGCTGGTCGCAGTCGAGAATAAAGGGCGATAGGCAAGAACACCCATGATTTTGTCCTCATAATCTTGTAAACTTTTATAAACATAAGTATTTAAATTAATGAATGTTTTAATAGTTGGTGGTACTGGAACCCTAGGCCGACAGATTGTTAAAAAAGTGATTGAAGACGGCCACAGTGTCCGTTGTCTAGTCCGAGACCGGATTCGGGCGCAGTTCTTAGAAGAATGGGGTGCTGTTCTCTACAAGGGAGATCTGAACAATTTAGAGAACCTGCCCGATGTCCTCGAAGGAGTTGATGCCGTTATTACTACGGCTAGTGCTGGCGCTGGTTTAAAGGGAAATACCATCTACTCTGTAGACGACAGAGGCAATCAAGCTTTGATTGAAGGGGCCAAAAAAGCGGGTATCAAGCTTTTCATCTTCACTTCTATCCTCAAATGTGATGAATATCCAAATGTCCCCCTTATGGGTATCAAACTGGACTGTGAGAAGCAGCTTAAAGCTTCAGGCATGAACTATGTCATTTTCCGACCCAGTGCTTTTTTGCAGGGAGTTATTTCTCAGTATGCAATTCCGATTTTGGAACAAAAGACCGCCTGGGTATTGGGGGAGCCTTCTAGTGTTTCCTATATCAGCACCTTGGATGCTGCCCGCTTCTACTGCATGGCGCTCACCAAACCAGAAGTGCACAATAAGACCTTTGCTCTCTGTGGCACAGAACTCTGGACACCCGATGAACTGATTGGTCTCTGCGATGACTTAGCAGACTGGCCGAGGGCGCCTAAGGTTACCCGCCTGCCCTTAGGCTTGTTAAAGTTCATGCGTAAAGCTGCAAAATACTTTGAATGGACCCGTTATTCTGCAGATTTCTTTGAGTTCTCGGAAGTGATTGCTTCTGGAGAATCCTTTGGTGTCGACATGAAACCGACCTGTGATGCCTTTGGTGTCGGCGTTGGTGAACTCTCGACCATGGAGCAGTTCTTGGGCGAGTACTATGCCAAGATGAAGCGAAAACTCAAGGAAATGAACTATAAACCACCCAAGGTCCGTACCCCGTTCTAGAGCTTTTGCAGTAAAGTACAAAAGACGTGACGTGAAGCGGCGTGCGCCTACGCTCGAAAGATGCCTGTGAAAAAAATCTATTGGTCTACTCTTGTTCTTAGTCTGAGCCTAACCCTAACTGCCTGTGGTGGCAGCACTGAAACTAAAACGGGTGTAGTTCAGCCCAAAGCGAGTGATAAGCCTGTCGAGATCGGTGGAGAATATCTATCGACGACTACCGCAGACCCCAAAACCTTTAACTTAGCTCTTGCAGGGGAGACTTCTAGTACAGGGCCCTTGGGTTTGGTTTTTGAGGGCCTGGTCACGGAAAACGGACTGACTACTGAGGTTGAGCCAGAGCTGGCTGAAAAATGGGAAATAAGTAAAGACGGTAAACGGATTACTTTTACCCTGCGTCAGGGATTGAAATGGTCCGATGGAGCTCCGCTCACTGCTGATGATGTCCTGTTCACTTTTAATGATGTTTATTTCAATCTTAAAATTCCTACCGACTCTAGAGATATTCTCCGTATTGGAGAGAAGAAAGAATTACCCAAGCTTCAAAAAGTAGATGCTCAAACCATAGCTTTTATCCTGCCAGAGCCTTTTGCCCCCTTCATGCGTTCGGTTGGTTTAGCTATTCTGCCCAAACATGTTTTGGAGAAGACCGTCAAAGAGACTAATACAAAGGGAGAACCAAAATTCTTAACTACTTGGTCTATTGAAACTGATGTGAAAAAAATTGTTGGCAATGGATTATATAAATTCCAGGAATACGTGCCAGGACAGCGAATTCGCTATCAGAACAATCCTAACTATTGGCGTAAAGATACAGATGGACGCCAGCAGCCCTACATCACTAATAGAACTATACAAATTGTTCCGAATTTGGATACGGTCTTACTCAAGTTTACTTCGGGACAGTCAGATGCCTATGCACTGCGAGGAGAAGATTTTGAACTGCTCAAACCCAAGGAAAAAGAAGGCAACTATACGATTTACAATGGCGGACCTGATTTTGGAGAGCTTTTTGTTTCTTTTAACCTTTTACAAGGAAAGAATCCAGCTAATAACAAACCTTTCATAGATCCTGTGAAGAGTGCTTGGTTCAATGATCTAAAATTCCGTCAGGCTATCGCTTATGCCTTAGACCGCCAGACGATGTTAGACAATATCTATCGTGGACTTGGCGCATTGCAAGATTCACCTATTTCAGTGCCTAGTCCTTTCTATCTCAAGCCCGAAGATGGACTACCTGTCTACAAATTTGATCCAGAAAAATCGAAAACACTGTTAAAAGAAGCTGGCTTTTCTCCGGGAGGCGATGGAAAACTTAGAGACAAGAGTGGCAATATAGTCCGCTTCACTTTAGTCACCAATACAGAGAATACAGACCGAGCTAAATTGGGCTCCCAAATAAAGGCAGATCTCAATAAAATAGGAATAACCTTAGATGTTTTGCCCCTAAACTTTAATACCATTGTAAAAAAGCTAGATGTCACTCATGATTGGGACTTAGTTCTGATTGGTTTTACAGGAGGTATTGAACCGAACAGTGGAGCTAATTTATGGCGTACCGATGGCCAGCTCCATATGTATAATGCACAGCCTAATGTCGTGGATAAACAGAGATACAAAATTGAAGATTACCCTGGGCGCGTTATATATCCTTGGGAAAAAGAAATAGATAATCTATTTGTTAAAGGCGCACAGGAAATAGATGAGCCTAAACGAAAGGAATACTACAAACGATTTCAAATCATCATTCAAGAACAGGTTCCTGTTATCCATTTGCTGAATAACTTGTCCTTAACGGCTGTTCGCAACCGCGTGCAGAACGTCAAATATACAGCTCTTGGGGGAAACAGATGGAATGCCTACGAGCAGTTCATCACCCCCGAACCATAGAGAAACCCCTCAGTCCCTACGGGACAGCTCCCCTCGAAGGCTATCCATTACGCAAAAGTCTCTAGGATAGCCTCAGGGGCTAGGGTTTAGCGGTGAGTTGTGCCCCTTCCAGTAGGTGAAAGAGCACGCCGATGCCG
Organism: Gloeobacterales cyanobacterium; assembly: GCA_038245785.1. Taxonomy (GTDB): domain Bacteria; phylum Cyanobacteriota; class Cyanobacteriia; order Gloeobacterales; family PMM-0068; genus Sivonenia. The sequence continues at coordinate 98,901 of JBBRSB010000015.1, forward strand.
CGCCAAAGGGTTTTCAGTCCGGGTTCCCCATCCCCTTTAC
>JBBRSB010000016.1:0-96608 GCA_038245785.1 Gloeobacterales cyanobacterium
GCCGGTAGCAGGCACGATGATGGTTGAGCCCACGGAAAGCGAATCTAAAGAAGAATTGGACCGCTTCTGTGACGCGATGATTGCCATCCGCGAAGAAATTCGAGCGATTGAAGAGGGTCGTTCAGACCGCAAAGATAATGCTCTCAAAAATGCTCCCCATACGGCTCAAATTCTCTTATCCGACGCATGGAACCACTCCTATTCCCGCGAACAGGCCGCCTACCCAGCACCCTGGACTCGTGAGCACAAGTTCTGGCCTGCAGTCAGTCGCATTGACAATGCCTACGGGGACCGACATTTCGTCTGTTCCTGCCTACCGATGGAAGCCTATAGCTAGAACCTCACCCCTTAATCCCCTCTCCTGCAGGCTACTGTGTACACACAAGCCGAAACCACCTCAAATCTCCATCTGAACCGCCCCCTAAATTCCCCAACTTTGGGGGACTTTGAGTTAAGAACCCCCCAGAATTGGGGGGCAGGGGAGCGACTCCAAGATCTGTGTACACCGTAGCTCCTGCAGGAGAGGGGAAGAACTCCTCTGGGCGGCAGGGGGGCGCAAAAAGTCTAATGTCCCTATCAAAAAGTTGTCTCAAGTCCCATACGATAAACAATTCCCGGTGGTGTGTAGATGCGATTGACTCTCTCAAAGCTCGCTCCACCCAAATTTTCCAGATAAACATTCACCGCAGTACTACGGCTGATGGGAACTCTGGCCGTTAGATCTAGGGTTGTAAATGGAGCAGAGAAATCTGTTGTTTTCTCGCCAGGAAGGGTAAAGAAGGCCCTGCGAGAACCGCTACTAGAGTTAGCAAGTAGATTGACCTGCCAGCCTTCGTGTTGATAACTAATGCCTACTTGAGCCACGGAATAGGGAATTAGACTGTCTTGTAATCCTGTCACAATCTCACGGGCATCAGTGTAGGTGTAGTTCAAAAAGCTAGAAAACTCAGGGGACATTTGCCACTTGAGCGCTGTTTCAAAGCCTCCAACTTCTACAGGTCCGATGTTCTGCCATTTTCCATTGACCGCTTGCAAGCGATTGGACAGACTACTGCCGAAGTAGGTAAATTGCCCCGTGAAGTCAGGAGAAAACTGGACATCGACTCCTGCATTCCAAGATGAACCTGTCTCAGGCCTTAGGTCGGGATTTGGGTCCCAACCGTGCACCGTGTCGAAAACATACAGTTGATCCAAGCCAGGATTGCGCTGTGCCCCAGCCCAACTCGCACGCACAGCAACCCCCGTACTGGCATCCCATTTCAGGCCAGCACTTGGGTTAAAGTAATTCCCAAACTGACCATCAAAACTGCCTCGCCCGCCTAGTTCCAGCGTGAGGTCTCTACTAATATTCCAGGTATCTAATAGGAAAAGTCCTGTATTAAGCAATGATCTATCTTCTGTAGCCCGACTGCGACCAGCTTGGGTGCTAACAACATTGCCAATGAGCTGGTTATTTTGCAGGTCTACCCCGTAGCGCAAGGTATTGGTCTTAGAGGTGAGTAGCTGATGTTCTATGCGTGCGGTAAGTTGCTTGGTATCGAGCGTACCCGTACGAGAAACTAACAGATTACCCGTGGGGCCATAGGTATTGAAATAGTCCTGATTATAACCCAACGTAGTGGTTAGCGTAGAATCACCATTCTCTGTCAGTAGAGATTTCCAATAAATACCAAGATTCCATCCATCATGATCTAAGCGGTCTCTATTGAGCGTTGTCAGAAATGGGTTAAAAGAATAGAGAAGACCCTTGCGGCTAACTATTTTAGTTGTATCAAAACTTAAAGTATTGCGCTGGTCTAATTCGAGAGATACATTCGCTGAATAGCTGGTAAGGGAAGTATCAGAATTAAAGAATCGGCCGTTAGGATCTCGATTAGTGGACCCGAATGGGACTGGATAATTATTCTCTGCCTTCGAATCTTGGAAACTAAATAAATAGCTCGTTTTATCATCAGAGCCACCATAACTGGTTCGATAGTCAGATTGCCCTAGAGAACCGAATTCTACTTTGGCATTCAGCTGAGCAGGTCCGACTCCTTCTTTGGGGATAATGTTAACGACTCCACTAAAACCTCCTTCAGAACCATATAGGGTGGAACTAGCTCCACTGGAGAGTTCTACTCTTTCAACAGCCTCTACGGGCAGCGCATTTAAGTCTGTACCACCATGGTAGGTACTGATTCTGTTGCCAATTGGCCTGCCATTTAGCAAAATCACTGAATCGTTGAGAGAGCGTCCTCGGTAATAGCTCCCCGTGTGAATATCTGCCCCTCTCCCCACATCATTGATGGCAAATCCAGGTGCTCCTTTTAGGGTCTGACCTATATTCTGCGCTCCCTTCTTTTTAATTTCCCCCTTAGGAATGCTGTAGGAAGGAGAGGTTTGCGAAGGCCCTGTCTGCTTGCTTTTTACTCTTGGCTGGAATAGAGGAGTCTCTCCGTCTGAAGAAGTTTTTGGGACATTCTCTGACTCAGGTGCTGAGGTTGCAACCTCTTGCGCTTTTGAAGGAGTTCCCTCTTGTAACCCTTGCGCTGACTGGGTAGGAGTTGGTAATTCAGAAAGTTTTTGGATGGTTTGAGCAACTGTAGCAGTAGCACTAAAGATAGAAACAGAAATAGCTAGGACCCATGAGTAAGGTTTCATGATAGAAGTTCAATTTAAAAAGCTCTGCAATGCTCTCTGAGACATCGCCATACGTCAAATGACAGACTGTCAAACCTTAAATTTCCAAAATAAAGTAGGCCGACCATACAACATATAGTCAGCCCCTATCTCGTTTCTTCTGTAAGTTTGTCTTCTTAGGTATTAGATGTCAAAAGACACGGTGTCAAAGTTCAAGTGGCTACATAATGAGCGTGTTACTCTAGTTGCGTCTGATAGAACTAACAATGGCTCCTCTTCCTAATAACCGACCGAATAGGCTTTCTCTAGGTCCTTTAGAAACAGAAATCTTAGAAATTCTCTGGGAGTTCCATTCTGCGACCACGAAAGATATTTATGAGCGAATACTGGCAGATCCAGACCGAGAGCTGACGTACTCTTCGGTAACTACTGTTCTACGGCGTCTGACTCAGAAAGGCTGGCTGACCTGTGATGAGGAAGGACGGGCCTTTGAATGGAAGCCTGTGGTTTCTAGAGAAGAAGCCCAGAGTCTAGCAGCCCATAATCAGTTGCAAAAGTTTCTCTCGGTGAGTACCCCTGAGATCATTGCTGCCTTTGCCGATAGTTTGGACCAAAACAGCTTAGAACAGCTGCAGGCGATCATGAGCCGCATTCAGGAAGTGCGTCTACAGCGGAGGAATCCCTAATGCATCTGCTGATGATTTGTGGTGTACTGGCCCTGTGTTGGTTTGTGCGTCAGGAAAGTTCTATAAGAAAAGGGCTTTGGTCTGTCCGCTGGCAAAGGACCCTAACTTCATTTCTGCTTCCCCCTTGTCTTTTGATCACAACAGCCCTTGCGATTCTCTGGATGGGTTCTGGGGGTGCGACCTTTAGCTTTTGGGATGGAAATCTAACCTATGGCTTGGCCTGGGGTTTCCTGTTCTTCTCTGCTATTCAGGGATCGAAACTAGCATGGTCTGGGACAAAGTTTCTCCGCAAAATCCAGACCTATTCCTTAGTCGAGGTACAGGGGACTTCTTGCCGCCGCCTCGAGACTGCGGCTCCCTTTATCGCCCAAGTCGGTTTCTGGAATCCTCAGCTACTGGTGAGTCAGGGCTTACTCGATAGTCTGGACCAAGAACACCTGGAAGCAGTCTTATCCCATGAGCAGGCTCACCACTACTACCGGGATACCTTTTGGTTCTTCTGGCTTGGATGGTTGCGCAGAGCTACGTACTGGTTGCCCAATACACAATCTTTGTGGGAAGAACTTCTAGCCTTGCGGGAACTACGCGCCGATAGCTGGGCAGCCCAGCAGGTAGATGTTTTTGCTTTAGCTGAATCGCTGGTTTTGGTCGTAAATTCTGGCTCGACTCCGGTAGAATCCGAACTGTTCTGTGCAGGCATAGCGGCCCAATCTCCGAGCCGCTTGGAAGAACGCGTAGAAGCTTTACTGGCGGGCCCGGACTCTTCAAAAAGCTTTAGTCTTGGCTTCTTCCTTTGGTTATCCCTGATGTTGCTCCCTTTTGCCGCCCTTCCGTTTCACACGCATTGTGTGTGCCCGTTTTTGAAAAGCGGTTTATTCTAAGGCGCGAATAAGCAGAACCGTCAAACAGCAACCCAGATTTTTTGCTCATAGGATTGGTGCGCAGTATCAATCAGGATTTGAGAGCGTAATCCCTCTTTCAACGAAGGGGTCATCGGGCGGCCCGTCTCTATGCTGTGAATGAATCGCTCCGCCATGCCAATGAACGCAGCAATTCTGCCATCTGGATAGGAGTGAACAAACTGGAGGTCTTGAGGAATAAATTGCTCTACCAAATCTTCTCCTGGTTTTGCTAGCCAGAGTTTGAATCCATGGATATAGTCCAATAAATTATCGCTACCTAAAACTAGGGTTCCGTACTCGCCATAGACGCGAATCCAATGGCCCTGTCCCCGCCAAGTCGCCGTACTCAGAGAGACAACAGCGGGCGTTCCCTGCTCGAATTCAAGGAGCAAGTTACAGGTATCATCACTGTCTACCGATTTTAAATTATCTGATGGGCTCATTGGATCGGGACGTTCTTTGATAGCCGTTGAGAGTTGAGCGCTAAGTTGGGCAATGGGGCCAAAAAACCACTCCAAATAGTCAAAACAATGGGAACCAATCGCTCCTAAGGCCCCTCCTCCTTTTTCTTTTTCTGAATACCAGTTCCAGGCTCGCTTCGCATCTGCTCTGCCTTCCACTTGCCATGCCACTTCTATAAAGCGAATGCTGCCAATAATATCTCGCTCTAAAAGTCGCTTTAGATATTGCCAATGGGGAACGGCCCGAAATTCAAAATCGACGCCATGGATGAGCTGGTTAGCTTCAGCCAGATCTAGCATTTCTGTTGCTTCAGCAGCATTCAAAGCAACTGGTTTTTCACAGAATAATGCTTTCTTTGCTTTGAGTACCGCCATGGATTGTTCATGATGCAGATGGGGAGGGCTACTGATAGCAACTGCCTGAATATCTGGATGCTGAGCCATCTCTTCGACGGTAGCAAAAACCAAAGGAATATCCTGCTTTTCGGCCAGCATTTGTGTCTTCGCTAGATTTCTTCCCCAAATGCCAACGATTTTCACATTAGGAATGGCTTGAAAGCCTGGAATATAGACCTTTTCCCCAAATCCTGTTCCAACGATGCCTATCTGAATGGCCATAGCCCTCTACTCATGATTCTCGTGATGATGTTCTTTCTTTCTGCCACGTTCTATAACCTCATAAGAAGTGCGACCATAGGTCAGAGAAAGATCTGCCAATCGCTCAGCCAGTTGTTCACTCAAATCTCCCTGCTGATACCGCCAAATCCAGTTGTTTTCTGTCGTGCTTGGAAAGTTCATCCGCGCTTGGCCATCTAATCCTAATAAGTCCTGCAGAGGAATAATCGCTAAGTCAGCAATAGACATAAAGGCGAGACGAATCAAGTCCCAATGAATACCGTCAGGGCTGAAATGACCAAGATATTTCTTTACGGATTCTTGCTCATGCTCAGATAGCTGATTAAACCAACCTACAGCTGTATCATTGTCATGAGTTCCAGTATATACGGCAAAATTGCGGCCATAATTATGGGGTAAGTAAGGATTGCCTGCCCCAGAGCCAAAGGAAAATTCCAAAATTTTCATGCCAGGAAAATTGAACTGGTCCCTCAGCGCCTCTACATCCGGAGTAATCACGCCTAAGTCTTCCGCAAGAATAGGAAGAGTTCCTAACTTTGCTTCTAAGGCAGTGAAGAGGTCTTCGCCCGGTCCTGGTTCCCAGGTTCCGTCCATCGCTGTAGTTTCTGTTGAGGGCACAGACCAATAGCTTTCAAAAGCCCGAAAATGGTCTACCCGAATCATATCTACATAGTTAAGCATCATCTTAAACCGATCAATCCACCAGCTATAGCCTGTATCTTTCAGCTTTTGCCAGTTGTATAGAGGATTTCCCCATAGCTGTCCTGTTTCACTAAAATAATCTGGAGGGACTCCTGCCACATGGGTAGATTTATAGGTATCTTCTTCTAGATAAAAAAGTTCTGGATGGGCCCAAACATCGGAGCTATTGTAGGCCACGTAAATAGGAATATCTCCAAGCAGAGAAATAGAACGTTCATTGGTATATTGCCTCAGCTTTTTCCATTGATCAAAGAAAATACACTGCATAAACTTGTGGCAAAAAATCTCTGCCCGATAGAGACGTTCATAGCGTTCTATGGTCTTGGGTTCGCGTTCCACAAGACCGACGCCCCAGGCGCTCCATTCCTCCTCTTTGAGGTTATCTTTTAAGGTCATGAACAAGGCATAGTCATTGAGCCAGTGCACATGCTGACTGCAAAAATGCATGAAATCATCCATCTGCTCACGGCTGGCTTTCTCTTTAAAGGCTTCACTCGCTCTTTGCAGGAGTACGGTCTTCAGCGGGATAAGCCTAGCGAAATCTACTTTTTCCTGGGAAAGCTCTGCCAACACTTCCAAATCCTCTACTTCAACGAGCCCCTGTTCACAAAGCGCTTCCAGGCTAATTAGCATAGGATTACCCGCCATCGCAGAAAAGCACATATAGGGTGAATTTCCAAAACCCGTGGGGCCAAGGGGCAAAATTTGCCAAATCGTCTGACCGGCTGCTGCCAAAAAATCTACAAACTCATAAGCCGTTTTGCCCAAGTCTCCGATGCCGTGGGGACTAGGCAAAGAAGAGGGATGGAGGAGCACGCCACTCGCGCGATGAAAAGCCATAGTTCTGCAAGTAGGAAGATAGCGGTAGTCTAAGCGCTCTGCGTGCCTAAGGGCAGAAAATTTTGCTATCTCTCAACCTTTAGATTGAGCGTTGAGAAAATGTGTGGTTTGAGAAGCGTATGCTGTCCTCGTTTTTTCATCTAATTTATCTAGGTGGGCGAGAACAAGTCCCATTCTTCCCTGTTGGTTGAGTTTCTCCCGATGACGGTCTAAGAAGTTCCAGTAGAGATAATTGAAGGGGCAAGCATCCTCTCCTAATCGTTCTTTGGGGTTATAGCGGCAGCCTTCACAATAGTTGCTCATTTTGTTGATATAGTTTGCGGAAGCGGCATAGGGCTTAGAGGCAAGTACGCCACCATCTGCAAATAGAGCCATCCCCAATACGTTCGTCTGCATCACCCAATCATAGGCATCAATATAAGCACTATGAAACCAGTTTTCTACTGCTTGCGGATTTAATCCAGCAATTAAACTAAAGTTTCCAAGAATCATCAATCGTTGAATATGATGGGCATAGCCTGTCTCTATCGTCTGTTCTAGCGTCTCTTTGAGACAGTTCATAGAGGTTTCTCCTGTCCAGAAAAAATCTGGAAGGGGCTGCTGATGGTCAAACCAGTTTTTCTGAGCATAGCCTTCGGGCATCTTGAGGAGATAGAGCCCCCGGATATATTCTCTCCAACCGATTACTTGGCGGATAAAGCCTTCTACACTGGCTAAGGGAAGCTCTCGGCTTCGGTAGGCTTTTTCAATGCGCTGAATCACTTCTTTGGGGCTCAGAATTCCAAGATTGAGATAGGGTGAAATCAAGCCATGAAACATCGTCCACTGGCCTGTTATCATCGCATCTTGATAGGGACCAAATTGAGCAAGTCGGTGCTGGATAAATTCTTCTAATACTTTGAGCGCATCCTCCTGCGTGACAGCCCAGCTAAAAGAGTTCACCTGACCAAAATTTTGACCGAAATTCTTTTTTACTAAGTCGATAACAGATTGCGTAATGGAATCAGGTTTGAAGCTTAACGGTTCTGGTAGATTCAATCCTTTCTTAGGAGGCTTGCGATTGTCTTGGTCATAATTCCACTGTCCGCCTACTGGTTTGCCCTCATCCATCAGGATATCTAAGCGACGGCGTGTTTCCCGATAGAAATCTTCCATCAAGAGCCGTTTTCTGTCCTTGGCCCACTGACAGAATTCCTGGGCTGACCAGAGATAATGATTATTCGGCGTAACTGTAAGTTTGCATGCCAAATTTAGATTCTGGAGCAATTCCTGAAAGGGAATATTCGCAGGTTCCATGACCTTCAATTCAGTAATCTGATTATTACTGATAAACGTGGTTAGTTCCGGCTCAAAATCTTGTGCCTGTTCAACATAGTGAACTTGATATCCCTGTTCCTTCAGCCTCTCAGCAAAATGCCGCATTGCCGACCAGACAAGAACTAGCTTTTGCTGATGGTAATTGCGTACTTGCACATGAGCAATGGATTCAATCATTAAGACTGGAGCCCCTGCAGGCAATCCGTCCAGCGCAGAGTTCTCTAGATTGAGCTGATCGCCTAGAATCCATACGGCAAGAGTCATTTGTCAATTTCAACAAATATTTTGGCTTTCCCAGCTTACTTGATGGGCAGAAAACGGGAACTTCAAATACCTTCTAAAACGCTTTATCTCTTAATATCAGAGCTATTGATAGGCAGCAGAACCTTAAATGCAGTGCCTTTCCCCACTTCACTGGTAACCGTAATTTCTCCGCCCATCTGAACGATTGTTTCTTTGCAGATGGCAAGTCCCAGGCCCGCGCCTCCCTTAGAGTGATTCATCACATCTTGAACGCGGACAAAGGGCTGGAAGAGGCTATTCAGCTTATCGGTCGGAATGCCAGGACCATTATCTTCTACGGTAAAGAGAATATTTTGGCCTTGAGGGACAGCCTTAAAGACTACACGACACCCTATGCGTGTATGCCGACAGGCATTATCAATCAGATTGTGCAGAACAGCTATCAGTTTTTGACTATCGGTATTTAAACAGAGTTCACTGCTTAGCTTTTCAACAGAAAAGTCAGTGGAAAATTCTGCAATCGTTGGTTTCGCTTGCTGAACAACTTTTTGAATGATGCTTTCTACAAAAACATCTTGGAAATTCCAGGCGGAATTGCTCGCTTCTAGATTCACCAAAGTCGTGAGGTCATCCAAAAGATTGGTGAGTCGGGCGCATTCTTTTTCCATGCCTCCCATCAGTTCATGGACTAGATCTTTATCAATTTCTGGTTCATTGAGAATGGTTTCTACATAGAGACGCATCGAAGCTAAAGGAGTCCTCATTTCATGGCTAGCAATGCCAACCATATTGCTCTTGTACTCGTTGAGCTGCTTTAACTGATAGCTCAGGTCCTGTAGCTTTTCGAAGGCACAGGCTTGATTATAGGCAAGCGTCGTTTCCTGGACTAAGCGAGAAAAAAGTTGTCGTTCCCCAGCAGACCAAGTGCGCAGTTTATCATCCAGAATCAAAATCATGCCTGCGGACTGAACCCGCACTGCGATTAAACTTTTGATTGCGGTGCCCAGAGACCATTGGAACCAGTCATTCTGACTGCAGGCTATAGGTTCGGAATAGTGCAGAACTTCCTGCACAAATGGATTTTCTAAGGATAGGGAATCACGTTCCAGGAGAGAAAAGACAGGATCTTCTGGCTCGACTTGAGGAAGAAAAGAGAGTCTAAATAAAGGACGACGAAAGGACTCTGTCAACGTCAAGACTGAAGCATTAGGCTCCTGGCGTAAAAAGACGGCTTGGGCACTGTCTAGAACGTCTGTGAGTTGGACCAAGGCTTGATGCAAAATTGCTTTAGAGTCGCCAGCTCCGCGTATATGCCGCGCCGCCTGGTTGAGTCGATGTTCTAGCAGGGCTTGCTCTTTCGCTTGGTGATAGGTGACCGCTTGTCCTAAAGCCACGCCTACTTGCTCCGCCACCGCTTGCACAATCGACCGCTCCTCTTGGGTCCAGTTCTGAGGAGCATAGCAGCGATGGAGACAGAGAATGCCATTGGGTTGACCTTGGTAGGCCGTGCCGCAGACCAGCAGACTACGGGTCGCCCCCATGCTTAGTTCTTTGCGCCAGGACAAAAATCGGAAGTCGGTTTCAACATCATCAATAGCCACAGGGGTAGAGGAGGTCAATCCTTGTTTCTCAATAGCACTTCCTGGTGCTGGAAATTTACCCGTGAACTTGATTACTCCCGTTCCACAGTACTGATGAAGAATATCTAGGGGACCCTCAGGCGTGTGGTTGTAGTCCAAGACTAGACAGCGGTCTACATTCAAATGTTCTCCCAAACGCTGAACAGCTGCTCGTAGTACCTGGTCCGGGTCTAGAGAATCTCGAATATCACGGGTGATTTGGTTGATCAGGGTTTGCTCTAAGGCTTGGCGCTTACTGACCTCGTAGAGGCGCACCTGCATCGTAGTTACCCCGATCAAGTGAGCGAGGGCAGTGAGCAAGCGACTTTCCTCTGTAGTCCAAAGTCTTGGCTCTGTGCACATTTCCACGGATAGATAGCCCAGTAGCTCATTCTGATAAATGATCGGATAAGCCATGAGCGCAGTGAGTTGAGTCCGCTTCAAATAATTTTGTCCGATCAATCCCCGCACATCATTCAGGCAATCAGGAATAGAGACTAGGCGGTCCGCTTTTAGGGCTTGATGGAGGCTGTACAGTTCCTTTAGGGAAAATCTTTGACCAAGACTGATGGAGGGGACGGCTCTTTTGGTATGTGTTTTCGTCTGCTCTTGGGGAGGGATGGTTTGAACCATTGCTCTTACCCAAAAGTCTCTCTGGTCTGGATCAAGCCAATAGATGGCGGTTCGTGAGGGTTGGATCCGTTCATGTACCTCTGCACAGACGGTCTGGAAGATAGTGTCTGCATCCTGAGGTTGGCGTAGACGGTCCGCCAGCGTGTACAAGGGGGAGTTGAGAGACTCTTGCTTCGCGACCTTGCCAGTATCCTGCGTTAAGGCGGTGCCCAGGAGATTGCCAAAGAGGTAGATTCCTTGTTCTGCCTCTCGGTCTAAAGGTCTTCCCCAGCGGGTTGAACCGAGGATTCCTACCCCTAGACATTTCCCTTGGTGCATAATCGGGAAACCAATCGTCCCTTGGATGTTCCATTCAGTCGCATAAGACCACCAATCTCGGCAGCGGAGGTCTTCTTGGAGATTGCCAATCTGGATCAGCGTCTGATGATGAGAAATAAGGTCTACTAAATCGCCTGGTTTAACCGTGCGACGGTTTAGTAAGATCGTCTCCTGCGTGGGTGCAAAACCTCCTTTGCCTGCAATAACCTTGTTGTTGTCCTCTAAGAGCCCAATCCATCCCAAATGGAATCCAAGGTCTTGCTCAAAGACATTGAAGACATGTTGAATTTTTTCTTGGAAATCACCAGGACGCTCCAGAATTCTACTTAGAGCTCCCAAAATCAATAAGAATTTTGGCTTTTCTCCTTGCAGCGGCTCTTGACTCTTTTTTGGTCGTCTGGTGCTAAAGAAATTGAAGGAGTCAGCCATAGTATGGGGATCTTGCGGGTTTCTGTAAAGGGTAGACAGTATGCTGGAAGGATAGAAAGTTAAAAAAGTTGGGCCAGTAGGCACAGCAGGCGAGCAGATAGGTCTTGCACGCTGAGTCTCCATAAATATAAAGTTGCACAAACTTTTGCGTTCTTCTCACTCTCAAACGGACTCTTCATCAGATCTTCACCTCGTCTAAGGACGACCAGAAGTGAGTCCTAATAATTCTGGGCACACTGCAATACGTATGAGGCTGTTGGCAGATATGGAGCTAAATAATCGAAAAGATACGCCAGATGGCCCTAACGATAGATCCGAGGACAAGAAGCCTTCCCATTTTTCTTCATGGCCTCCCATCAGACCTGAAGCTGAAGATTCAGACTTAGGGACCAACGCTCCAGAAACCTTGGAAGCCGAACAGATTGCAGAAATGTCTGTCAGTCGGCTTGCGCGTATGGATAATCAGACCCTTGCGCGGATCGTCCATGAACAGGCCATGGTCAACGTTCAGCTATCGATGCAGCTTTCTTTTATTCAATCTAGAGAATTGGTGGCCAATCGGCAGATTCCTTTATCGATCGATCTAGACCGCCAAGCGCGCAAAGGGGTACGGGCAGAACAGGAGCTGGTCTCCGGCAGATTGTTAGAGGATTACCAGGAAAAATTACTGGATGCTTTCAGACAGCAAAACAAACCCCAAGTAATCTTGCCTGCTCGGTTTGACTCTCAAGAAGTGGGTCTTGTTTGGCGGGATATTCGCCAACAAATGTTCCGCATCCTGGAATTGCCGGTTCTAGCTTCTAGCGTGGATACGCTGGACAAGAAAGACTGCATGGAATCACAACTCTTGCGTCTCACTGAAATCTATAGGCCCTATTTCAATATTGCGATTCTGAATGTCGATACAACCGCTACCCTACTTTTGGCAAGCCGTACGGCCAGTTATAGTTACCTAGAAAACTTTGTACCTAACCGGATCGATGCTGCTTGGCGTGCCGCTTTTGAAATGAATTTGGATAACCCTAAAAGTTTGACGGCTAGGGCTCTAGTGCTGATTACGCAACAGGCTGTAGCACTGGCTAATCAGAACCTGAAATTGCCTCCTCTTAAACTTTTGGAGGTCTTACGATCCCATTTAGCGCCCCTCCGTCCTCTCTATCTTTGATCAAGCTTCAGTTCTGGGGCGTAAACTTAGAGGTAGGAGTGATTTTGAGGACTTTGACGAATTCAACAATAGTATCTGCCTGACGATTGCCTCGTGTAAAACAATCTCCCAAAGCTACGCCATCGATATAGTTGGCTGCCAGATAAAAACCAGGAAGTGTCTCAGTAGCTTTCAGAATTTTAGCAATCCGCTCTTTGTGTCCTATTCCATACTGAGGGATCGCTTTTTTCCAGAGGGTGAGGGTTAAATTCTTGGCTTCTCCCCTCACACCAAGGACTGTCTGTAGATCTTGATGGGCAGTCTGGAATAGAGCTTCTTCTGAGAGATTCTGGGCTTCAGGATCGGTGGTTCCGCCAATGAAACAGGTAAGCATCTGCCAACCTTTGGGTGCCCGGCCAGGGAAAAGACTACTATTCCAAATGCCGCCTAAACTGCGTACGCCCTGTTCGCGCGGGATGAGATGGCCAAACCCGCCAGTGCAGGGAGATGGGCTTGTTGTGGGAAAAGCGGTATCTGGATAAGCCACACATACGGTAGCTACGGCTGGATAGATAATCTGATTCAGTTCTTGAGCGGCACTCGGCAACAGGTCTGAAAGGAACTTAGCAGCGATATAGGCCGGACTAGTGCACACCACCGTCATCGCTTCATAATTACTGCCGTCTTCTAGCTCAATGCGATAGCCTGGCTCTGTTTGGCTTCTTTCAAGACGCTGGACGCTGCTCTGATAATGGACAGCCTCCCCCAGAGAACGGGCCAGTGCATAGGGCAGTTCGGCCAATCCATCTTTAAAGGAACATAGCCGCTTAACGGGGGCGGGTCCTTGTCGCTTTTTGCCCCCCTTGAGCAGACCGCGTATCAGGCTGCCATGTTCTGTTTCCAAAACTTTTAGTCGGGGTAGGGCCGCAGCGACACTCAGTTCTCGCGGATCGCCCGCATATACCCCTGAAATAAAAGGCGCTACTAATTTGACAAGAAGTTCTCGGCCCAAACGACGCTCTACAAATTCAGCAATAGATTCATCAGGCTTGCCTTTGGGCATGAAGGGTTCTAAACCTGCCTTGATCTTGCCTAAGGGTGAGATTAAAGGAGAAGTCAAAAAAGCGGGGGGACTCAGAGGGACTGCTAGCAATTTTCCCTCTCTTAGATTCCCCCCTTTCTGACCCCTCCAGTAAACGTAGCGTGGGGACTTTGGGTCGCCAAAGAGAACACGTTCTTCCAAACCCAACTCTTTGACTAAGCTCGTAAATTCTGGCGTCTCTTGCAGGCTGTTGGGGCCTCCTTCGCACAGAAACTCACCGATACTCTGGGAAAGTACAGCTCCCCCTGGACGGTCATTTTTTTCTAAAACAAGAACGCGATATCCCCGTTTTGTAAGGTGGTAGGCAGTGGTTAAACCAGAAAGGCCTGCCCCCAGAATGATGGTGTCAAAGATGGCGGTCACAGAATCACGATGGAGCAATGGCTATATTTACCCTGTAGTGTACTGTTCTTGTCCGCCGTCGTCTCCCACACAGCTTATGAAATTGCTAGAACTTACTAAATCGTTTACGAATTTTTTTGAAACAACGTATTGAGATAGGTCCGGGCCGCTCTGCGGTCGCCTCCACTGTTTTGCAACAGGAATAGGGAAAGTGCGGCTGTAAATACCCGATTTTGGTCCCAGTCAGGATGCTTCTCTAAATACCCTTGTAAAGTATCGTGAAGCTCTTCTGGGATATCCGCCATGATGCTGACCGTGGTCATGTACATAGACTGCGTACTCTTTGTGAAGTGAATGCATCCTATTGATACCGAGGAGTGGAAGGTCTGTCAATCACGCCCAGGTTTGTCGCCATGAAGACTATAGGCATTGTAGTCTTTGAAAGAATCGTCTATTTATCCCTGTTTGATTTACATTACTTCGTAATTTCTTGTTGCATTCAGAATCATCTACTTAACCCTCTTGACAAGCCTGTAGACTCTATTGCCTCGTCTAAAACTGTGGATAATCTGTGGATAACCTGTGGATAACCTGGGGACAATAAGGGGATAACCTTACCCTTATGAAGAATTGTTACATGTTCAATCGGATAGGTGCGGTGAGCTAAAGGGTGATAAAAATATCAAGTTGTAGTTTTGTCTGTTCCCAGACTTCTGTTTTGGGACATTTTAAGAAAATTTGGGGAAGTTAATAAAAATATCAAGAGTCCGTTAGGAGCACCAAATGGCTAGAACACCCAATGAATTCGCACTCCATCTCATGCTGGATGGCGGTCATCATCAAGTTGTGAATCTAAAAACGGCCAAGGAAGTGAACGATATTGTCCAAATGATTTTTATGCAGGCGGATATGGGCAAAGACTATATGCACATTCCCTTGCAGCTAGAGGGCGAGTACGTGATGATTCGTCCTTCACGGGTATCGGGGATTCATGTAGAGCCGATTTTCTCCTCTAGCATCGATAGTGGCTACTGAATAAGCGTACGTGGTGTATCCCCAATTTATGAAGATGGCACAATAGAAAGACGTTGCGCTAAGGGCGCGCTGTCTTTGGCTATGAGGTTGCTATGGTATTCGACTGGTTCAAGCGAAAGTTCGTCAAAAAAGAAGATGCTTCTGATGCTTCCCCTATTGAACCCAGTGAGTCTTCTGTAGAAGAGTCATCTGCATCCGCAGAAACTCCTGTTGAAGAATCTCCCCCTCAGGTGCAGCCAGATTATTTGTCTTGGGCCAGAGAATTTACGTTTATCCAAAACCAGCGCACCCCGCCTCCTGAAGCTCCCCCAGAACCTCCGAAGGTAGAAAAGGTAGAAGAAGTTCGCGCGGTTACTCCCGAAGCAATCCCAGAACCTCAACCAGAGCCAGAACCCCTTGCCTCCAATGTGGCAGAAATTCAGGAGATCCAAAAAGTCGAGCCTATTCAAACTCCAGAGCCAGAAGCGCAACCTGCTTCTGGTCTTCCCACTACTGAAGAAGGCTATCTGGCTTTAATACGCTCGTGGAAGCAAGATGCACCACCCGCAGAGCCTGTGGCACCAGTCAATCCCGTGGTTGAGCCTGTTCAAAGTCCTGAAATCGCACAACCCGTTCAACCCACGTATGAGCCCATTCAAGAGCCCCAACCTGTGGCACAGGCTCCAATTGTCGAACCCCCTCCTCCCGTTCAGCCCACCTATGAGCCTATCCAAGAGCCCAAACCTTTAGAGAAGGCTCCAATTATAGAGCCCCCTGCTCCCACTCAACCTACACCTGTTTTTGAAGCCCCTGAACCCGTTATTGCATCACCCCCGACCACTCCAGCAATTTCAGCTCCAGAGCCCGAGACGACAGAAGAGGAAGAAGTCCCATTTTGGCGTAAAGCCTTTAACTGGAATCGGGGTGCTTCTCCAGAAACGGTTGCAACGCCTGAAATCGCTGAACCCGTTCAGCCTGTCCCCGTTTTTGAAGCCTCTGAACCCGCTATTGCATCAAACACTCCAACTCCAGCAATTTCAGAACCAGAGCCTGAAACTCCGGAAGATGAAGAGGAAAAAGTCCCGTTTTGGCGCAAAGCCTTTAACTGGAATCGGGATGCTTCTACTGCTGATGCTTCCGCAGAGAGTGTTTCTTCTCCTGAGCTGATTCCTGAGGAAGCTTTCGACGAAGGCTTCCTGTGGTCTGCAGAAGTCCTCAGCGCTCAAGGGCGTCGACCAGAGGATGTCACGGTAGAGGAAATCACCTGGCTGAAAAAGCTGCGTAAAGGGCTGCAACGCACCAGCCGTGGCTTAGTCAATGACCTCAAAGCTGTAGTAGGTAAAGGTCCGATTAGCGCAGATGATTTGGATGATATTGAAAATCTCTTACTCAGTGCTGATGTTGGAGTAGCCAGTACAGAGCGGATTATTGATGCTTTGAAAGTTCGGGTGAAAAAAGAATCGCTATCCGCAGAAGCGGTGTTCGATTTCCTCAAAGCACAATTAAAAGAACAGTTGGAATTCGACGATCCCGTCAGCTATGCCCCAAAGAGAGGCCAGCTTAATGTATGGCTGATTGTTGGGGTAAATGGCGTAGGCAAGACGACTACGATTGGTAAACTCGCGCATTTAGCCCAACAGTCTGGATATAAAACTCTGGTGGCCGCTGGCGATACCTTCCGGGCTGCGGCAGTGGAACAGCTACAGGAATGGAGCCGCCGCAGTGGAGTAGAAGTGATTGCCAATAAAGGTAAAAATGCAGACCCAGCAGCCGTTGTTTTCGATGGAATTGTAGCGGCTCAAGCGCGGGGTACAGAATTGCTTCTAGTAGATACGGCAGGGCGTCTCCAGAACAAAAAGAACCTGATGGAAGAGCTAGCTAAGATTCGGCGGATCATCGATAAGAAAGCTACCGGAGCCCATATTGAAGCGCTTTTGGTCCTTGATGCTTCTACCGGACAGAATGGTTTGGTTCAAGCCAAGGTATTTTCTGATGTGGCTAACTTGAGTGGGGTTATTCTAACGAAGTTAGATGGTACAGCCCGTGGTGGGGTTGCTCTTGCTGTAGTCGAAGAGTTGAAAATTCCGATCCGCTTCATTGGTGTCGGAGAGAAAATTAATGACCTCAGACCCTTTAATGGTTACGAATTTGTAGAGGCTCTATTGAGCGATCAGGGTTCATAGGATTGTTGACTGACCTGGCCCACGCGAGTTCCATTTTGGAGTATCTCCTACCATTCCAGATCAGGCAGCTCCCGGAACACGTTGCGAACGCCCTCGCTCCAGTTTGTGCTCAGTGCCGTGAAATAAGGGTCGCCCTCGTTAAAGCGGCGTCGCATACGGATCTCCAGGCTGTCCCGCTCGTAGCAAACCAGATCGATGGGCATTCCCACAGACAAGTTGCTACGCATGGTTGAATCGAATGAAACGAGAATGCATTTGGTGGCTTCCGCCAGGGTGGTGGTGGGGGCAATGACCCGATCGATGATCGGCTTTCCGTACTTGGCTTCGCCAGTCTGTAGAAATGGTGTATCGTCTCCAGCTTCGATGAAGTTGCCCTCTGAGTAAATGCGAAACAGCCGCTGCGGCTCGCCTTTGAGTTGTCCACCGACGATAAAAGAGGCGTTGAATGAAATCGCACCGCTTTCCAGGAAGGAAGCATCGCGTCGCTCGATGTCGCGCACAGCATCCGAAACCAGGACTACTACATCGAACATGGTGCGCGCAGTCCACAGATTGGGCGGGCCATCCGTGACATTACTGCGCTGCTTCAGCAGGCTGATCACAGCTTGTGTCCCAGCCAAGTTACCGGAGCTCAGCAGAATGATCACACGATCTCCGGCCCGCTCGAACACGGTCATTTTGCAGAACTTGGCGAAGTTATCCACGCCAGCGTTTGTGCGCGAGTCGGACGCGAGGACGATCCCATCCTTTAGCAATATGCCGACACAATAGGTCATACCCTGACTTTCTCCGCTAGCGAAACTCGACTTCGACTGACCGTAGGGCGCATCTCGTCCGTCCACGCCTTGAAGCTTACCAGCATCGCGGGTCCGAAGCTAGTTGTGCGTGTGACATGCTCCGCGTCTCTGCCTGTGGCGATTAGGATGCGCCCGATGCGGGGTCACCTGTAAATTATTCTGGGATGCTTTGCTCTACCACTAGTTGACCGAATGGACCGAAAAGAATCTTTCGCCAGTCGGGTAGGAGAATAACATTTCTACCACTTCAATAATTTGTAGTAGGGTTGATGTGATCTTTATCTCTTCCTGTGTGCAAGGTGAACCTGGGGCGCAGGAGACAGAGCCTTATGTTAATTAGAGTCGGGCACGAAATTTCACTTACTTTTTTACAGCCTACGGCGACGGTTCTGATGCTTTACCTCCACCCTTCGCGTGCGGCAACTATCAGAAAGCCCGAGTGCTTGCAGATAGAACCTTGGACTCCTTTGTCAGAATACCTCGATCTCTATGGAAACCGCTGTGGCCGAATCCTCGCTCCATCCGGGCGCGTCGTGTTTCGCAATGATGCAATTGTCGAAGATAGCGGGGAGCCAGACCCACAGATATGGGATGCACCACAGCACAATGTTGAGAACCTGCCGGATGATGTCCTCCTGTTTTTGCTTGCCAGCCGTTACTGTGAGGTGGACAGTGAGCTAAGAGGGATCGCCAGTACTCTGTTCAGTCACACGCTACCCGGTTGGTCCCGCGTGGTCGAGATCTGCAACTTTGTACACCAGCATATCCGCTTTGACTATATGCAGGCGCGCGCCAATCGAACTGCATTAGAGACCTTTCATGAAGGCACGGGTGTATGCCGTGATTATATGCATCTGGCGATCACCTTCTGTCGCATTATGGACATCCCGGCGCGCTACTGCACGGGTTACCTTGGTGATATTGGCGTACCGCTGGTGGAACCGATGGATTTCAGCGCATGGTTCGAGGTATTTCTCGGCGACCGTTGGTATGCGTTTGACGCGCGCAACAATATTCCACGTATCGGTCGCGTGCTCATGGCGCGCGGTCGCGATGCTACTGATGTGGCACTGACAACGACGTTCGGTGCCCATGAATTGAGTTCTTTCAGCGTCTGGGCTGAGGAAGTCGAGGATGCACTACTTTTGGATGACTCATAACAAGCCTGCCCATTGGGAAATCAACCCACGCCTCGGAAATTGGTAGTCTCCAGGTAGGGCCTAACGATGACGGTCGAGTGATTGTCTCTCCTCCACTCTAAGAATGTCTGCAATGCGCTCGCCGCTTGTTGCCTTCAAGCACTGAGAATACAAAGTGAGCCAGTATTCTCGGTTGGGAGGGGCTTCAACTACAGGGGGCTCGATCTTGGCGATATGAAGCATAAGCTCATATGCCACTCGTTGCGGTGACCCGGAATCTGAAATCTTGGTTGGTGCAGCTGCCATGATTTGCGCCTTCCTATTGTGTTGTGTAGTAACTTCTAATTATGCTACGTAGAGCACCATTTATATCTTCTCTGTATGCTGCTTTGACCTAGACTGCCAGGCCCTAATTATAGTTTAGCTGCTATTCTGCTGACTCTATAATCCCTTCAAGCCACTTGCAGTTATGGAATGGAGCTTCTGTTCACATAATGGCCAAAACAAATTCACCTTCATTGAAAGACTGGTTGATGGAGGTGTGGAAAACCAATCCGGCACGGTCCGAGTAGACGTTTTTAACTGTAGGAAATTTACTCAACTTGTCAAAACTCAAAATTTGATATAAAAGATCGCCTTGCTTAACTGAAGATCCAAGAGCAACTCTAAATTGAATCATGCCTCCTACAGGTGACCAGTATTTTTTGATTTGACTCGATGGCCTAGCACTCATGTTGGTACATGTTGGCTGCCCTCGCGAGAAATCTTCTATTTTTAACATTCCCTTTTGGATCAAGTAGTTTTTAACTCCATCAACTCCTCTTGAAACTGAGTTTGGGCTCATTTCCATGCCAGTACCGAGTTCTAGAGTATATGCTTCGACATCAAATAAGATTGGTTTGTCTAATTTAGATAAGGCACTTTCTAGGGCTAGCCAAGGCTTCATGAATGCCTCATCAAAAGCATCTCCATCATAATCATCAAGCATGATACCGTGTTCAAGCAAGAACAGTCTTGCACTTTCTTCACGATCTCGAAAGTAATATAAATACTTTATTCCATAGTCAGTGTTGCTATGCAAATCAATCAAGTAATCAGCATCCACACAGAGAGATTGAAGTTTGTGAGCGAACTTATCCGTTAACTGGACACTACCAGGAGCATCAATTTTTGTTTGGATTTGTTCGAAGCTGGCTTTAATTTTTTGTCTATAATTCTGCTTTATAGCATCGGGTTCGAGGTTAATTTGAGACTTGGCAAATTCTTCTAAGTCTTTACAAACTTTCTCGAAATCCCAATAAATGCGGTTCCAGTCTTTTCCATCATAAGCATGATAACGTCCCGTAGCAAACCGATGAGAACGCTGATTTGTCGCCAAAGGATTACAGACTGGAACAAGCCAAATTTCCCCTGTTAAAAGTTCTTGGTCAAGAGCATTAAAAAATTCAATTAGTTGATGAATAACGGCATTGCCAACAATTTCTGCACCATGTAGATTAGCTTGTACATATACTTTCTTCCCACTGGCATTACCAGAGAATTTATAGACCCTAATAGACAGGTAATCGCCAGAAGCAAGTTGTAGTAGGGGAATGGTCTCAACCTGGGGAATCATATTAATCCTAGTTGTGAATTTTCTGATTTACAGATAGTTAGCAAATACTAAAATAGTTCTTGTCCTTACTCCAAACTTTTGTCAGAGGCATTAAGTTTACACACCGACTCAATCATTAGGCTTCTTTGTCTAGCGTACAAGCTGTTGAAGTCGGGCAATTTCAGCCAGCACATCTTCAGGCTTGGTTTCCATTTCCAGATCTGCGAGTTCGCTATCTTCATCATTGTTGATGCCCATTTTGTCTTGAATCGCATCGAGCATTTGAAGCACCCGCGTCACTTCATGTTCAGTCAGCAAAGCGATTTGCAAATTTAAGTTGGCGCGGTTCTCGGATTCTTCGCTGAGGCGGTTCTGACTAATCAGGACAAAGGTGGACAGAAAAATTGCTTCCAGGGACACGACCAGCGTTAAGAATCCGTAGGGAAAGGGGTCAAACGGAGCTATCCCAAATAGCTTTGTATTCAGTAGGATCCATGCCCCGAACCAGATGACATGAACATAGACAAACACCATTTGCCCTGAAAACTTGGTGATGCCATCTGAAATCTGGTCTTGCAACCCTCGCGCACGAGCCGCTTTGAGGCGAAGGCGAATAATGGTGCGAATATTACGCTCGATCACTTTAGACAGGAGTGGATTGTCTGCTTCGTCAGTTCTGTCGTCTGGGTTCAAACGGCTCTGGTACATGGAAATGTTGCCCTCCGATTTGCTTCAGTGTCCCGTTCGATAAACTGTTCATCGAACAAGCTGTATTCGCACAATATTGCTCGGTCTGCTTTCTTGTTTCACCGATTGCAACTTCTGCTGACGGCAGAGGTGGAGTCGTCTACGTCTTTCTTTTTGTCAGAAGTCCAATCTAGAAGTGCTTGACTTTCGATACTGAATCTTCCGTTCTTTCACCCCAGCACTACGTGTCATAAAACCGGGGGCAACCGCAGATCAAGATCAGCCGCTACCCCCGGCTTCGGTTCGCTGTCTTGACAGTGGTCCTTAGCGGAGTTATTTAACAGGGGCCTGGTGCTCAGCTGGCTTCTGCATTTCGACAGCTTTATCGTAGGCTGCTTTAACTATAGAAGCCATGTCCCTAGGGCCACTTAGTTCGCTCGCCTGCTGCTCGCTTTGAATACCTTTGCTCCAGGCGGTAGCTGCTTCGGACTCAGGGAGATGACCAATTGGTTCCGACTTGGGACCGTTGTTTCCGGCGTCCTTCACTTCCTTGATAGCTTCGATCCTACCTTCGGCCTGCTCAATGAGATCATCAGCACGCTCTTTAGTCTGCTCTATAAGGTCAGTAGCACGCTCTTTAGCTTGCCCAATAAATTCTGCAGCGTGCTCTTTGGTGCTCTGGACCGCTCCCCTTGCTTGCTCGACTGGGTCCTCGCCCCTTAGAGCTTTGGCAGCAACCGCACCGACTGCCGCGCCGACCACTGCGCCGACTCGGCCGCCAGTCAGCCCGCCGACCGCCGCCCCAATCAATCCGCCCACGACACTACTTAAGGACCCAGGCTTTTGTGGCTGCTGGCCATGCTCATCCTGCACGTTAGAAATTTCTGTCCGCTGATCCTTCTGACCTTGCTCGCCAGCTTTATCTAGATTTTGCTTCTTTTCGACGTCCATGAGTTCGTACCTTTCCTATCAACCAAACCGTTTGTGCAGCTCGGTAGAAGCGAATACACTCTTAAGTTTAGCGATTGTCAATGGGCTGGACATCCGCCCCAGGAGTGAGATTCACGTGATAATGCGCAACAAACGCAGCTAACTAGATAGCCAGTAGGTAGCTGAGGAACCGACCTAGCCTTTACCTTCTTACGCTGTGTAGCCCTACTAAAGGTAAGAGCTTCACCAGTATTGATGCCTTGATGGCAGACTTAAATGCGGACGATTGAACGTTCATCAGCTTTCAAGCATGATTACAAGCGAGTGAAGATAACACTACGTCACAGCAAAGACTTGGATTCACTATTCGCAAAGAAAACATTAGGTGACACGTGGAAGTACTCCGCAAGTTTCTGGATATGCTCAACGGTAAGATTGCGATCTCCGTGCAGTATTGCAGACACAATGGATTCAGTCTTAAAGATAGGAACCAAGTCCTTCTGTCGAAGCTCATGCTCTTCGATGAGAACCTTCAGTAGCTCGACTCCATAAATATCAGGAATAGGGTGATGAATCTGTTCATACTCATGAATAAGCGTACCGAGCACATTGATGTACTCACGCTCTTCTTGCCCCAGCGTTCCTTGATCCAGTATTGAATTAACTGCCTCTTGTGCTTGTTTCAATTCTTCCTCCGATCTGATAGGCCGGGGAGGGAATTCTAAAAGCAGTTCTGCGTATCTGCTATCGCTTAAACCAAGTGTCATTTCTCTTCCATTTTTCCTTGTCATATTCTGCTAGCGCCAAAGCCTCTTATCTTAGCTGTATATTTAACCATAGTTATATTTATGTGACCATGGTTAAATAAAGGTAGGACTCATGCTTGGAGGTATTGGATGCAAGTTGGAGCTGGTCAGTTCAAATCCCAATGTCTCAAATTAATGGATCAGGTTCAGCAAACTCGTGAGGAGATTGTCATCACGAAACATGGTAAGCCTGTCGCAAAATTGGTTCCGATTCAGGAAGCTCATGCGGACTCCATCATTGGTTTTATGAAAGGCTCCGTTCAGGTTACTGGAGATATTATTGCTCCCCTGGATGAAGAATGGGAGGTATTGCAATAGTGGCGGCCGAGTTGTTGGTTTTGGATACGCATATCTGGATCTGGGCGATCAATGGCAATGAGGAGCGCTTATCCCAACAATGTCTAGAGGCAATAAAGCAGGCAGGAGCGAACGGTTGTTTAGGAGTTTCAGCGATCTCTGTTTGGGAAGTGGGGATGTTGGAGTCGAAGGGCAGAGTCCATTTCCAAAAAGTGTGCATGGATTGGGTAAGAGATGCTCTGTCAGCGCCAGGTTTGCGACTTATTCCGCTCACACCGGAAATAGCAATCGAGAGTTCGCGCTTACCAGGAACCCTGCATGGAGATCCAGCAGACCGAATGCTGGCTGCGACCGCTCGGATCCTGGGTGCAACGTTGGTGACAAAGGATCGACAATTACTTGACTATGGTGCTCAATCCTATATTTCTGTGGTGAAAGGATAGTCGTAAAAGTACCCTGAGTAGTGATTTAACGTTTTTCAATAGGCTGAAAATCATCCACTTCAATGCGCCACCAGATTAAACGGGCGGTGACGGCGACAAGGAGAAATCCGACTAGAAAAGCAAGGAATAGGTTAAATCCGAATAAATTCAGCCCGGCAATCATCAGGGCTAAAGTACCCCCTGCTACGCCAAGAAAAGGAACGAGCATCATACTGCGGTTAGCCACGCGGTCTCGCAGATAGAACTTTCCGCATTCTTGCATGGTGTATCCGCAGGCTAAGCAAGCAACAAAGGCTGCGATAAAAAGGAACACGGGCGGCTCTACCAACCCTGCCTGGGCAAGTAAAGCAAAATTGCTGAGAAACATAGCGAGGGTTCTTTACAAAAAGTAATTATTCCCTATTGTGCCATGACAAGCGAGATTCGGGGAAAGCGAGACCAAGTTGGGTAATCTACATCTAGATCATGCTTTTTTGTATACCTTGTGAATTCAAACTATCGCCTGCGCATTTGTGACTTGCCCAGCACGGAACGTCCTCGTGAACGTCTCTTGGAAGCGGGTCCCAGAAATCTTTCCACAGGCGAACTGATTGCCATTCTTTTGGGCACAGGTCAGGGACCGGGCAAACTCTCCGCCGTTGGACTCGCGCACTTATTGCTGAATGAACTGGGCAGAGGCAGTAAAGATCCGCTATCGGCCCTAAGAGAAGCGAGTCCTCAGCAATTGATGGAAATCGATGGCATTGGTCCGGCAAAGGGGGCAACGATTTTGGCGGCGATTGAGTTAGGGCGCAGAACATTTCTCAACCGTCCTCTGGATCGCCCGATTATTGATGGGCCTGAAACCGCTCATCTTATTTTTCAATCAGAGTTAGCTTTTCAACCCCAAGAACGCTTCATGGTCTTACTGCTAGATATCAAGAACCGCGTGATGGCAACGCATTTAGTTTCTCTAGGAACCGCTGATGAAACGCTTGCCATTCCCCGTGATGTGTTTCGAGAAGCAGTTCGTCAGGGAGCAGTAGCGATTATTGCTGGTCATAATCATCCCTCTGGAGACAGCACGCCCAGTCCTGAAGATGTCGTCCTAACCCGTCAACTGCTGAAAGCATCACAAATTCTCGGCGTTTCTCTCTTAGATCACTTGGTCATTGGGCAGGATTGCTTTACGAGCCTTAGACGCACTACCGATGTATGGGCAGGAGTTTGAAATTATCCCAATATCTGAACCAGGTCAAAGTTAATATCAGGAAAAGCTTGTGCTGAAATGGTTTGATTTCGTTGAAATCTCTGAGTGCTCTTATAACTATCCGCTGAAGGTTCTCGATAAATTTCAATAGCTAGGCCATTAAGATCTACTAGCCAAACTTCGGGAATACCCACGCTTGCATAGAGTGAAGTTTTTATACTCCGGTCAAATTCAAGGGTAGTATCCGCAACTTCCACTAAGAGCAACATATCTTGGGATTGAGGATGTCCCATTTCGTAATAATCTGCACGAAGTTGAACTATGGCTATGTCCGGCTGGGGTTCAGAACGCTCGCCTAGGGATAGGGGATTCTGAACTCGGATAAGCGCCTGTTCTCCTAGAAATCGGTTCAGTAGTCTGTTGAGACGGTCAACACAGGCTGCATGGCGACTACCAATTGGAGCCATCTCAATAATTTCTCCATCGATGAGTTCAACATGATCGTCCGCCGTAAGGATATTGGCCGCACTCATTTGGTGATATTGCTGAACAGTAAAACGCCTTTTGGGGAGTTGAGCGAACATAGTGCCCCATTGTCTAACGATGATTCAATAATATGCGAGTGCGTCTGTACATTCACCCACGCAGATAAAAAAGTTTTGGAGTTCATTCCTCCATGAATTCTAGGGAACTAGAATCACGAGGCCAATTTAGCTTTAGATTTGTTTATTCGGCAAGTTTAGGATGGATACCAAGTCTTGCATCATGCCTTGATCAATACTAAGCATTTGTCTTAGATCGCTAACGCTTCGATCGAGATATTCTCTAAACTCAATCTGATGTAAGTTTTTGTGCTTAAGTTTTTTACCATAGGCAATACTCTAGTCAAAATACTTTAACGTTTGCCTGTCATGCACGCGAAAGACACCAGGATAGAGATATTGAGCGCAAAACTTCCAGAACTTCTCGTGACAGGGTTTCAAGTTCTCGTCATTGCCCATAGCTACGCCAATTACAAAACATTCATCATGGCTTTGAAGACCACGTCCTAAGAGAATATGAAGGCAGTCGTGATTGAATAAATCCATAGCTCCTGAAAGCGAAAATCTACTTTTTGGGTTCTCGAATAGTTGGACTAAAGGGCTAATTTGATCCTGGCTGAATCCAGGTAGCCTGTTTAAAGCGTCAGATAATAGCTGCTCATCATTGACCAGTTCAGGATTCCAATCATTCTGTGCGCTTTGTTCGGTGATATTCATAAGTCTCATTTTGAATCAGAAAATTTTCTGATTGCCAAACCTTGTAACCTAAAGGAATGCTGCAATCAATGGTGAAGAATTTCTATAGCTAGATCATAAACTTCATTAGGCCATAGGCATAGATTAAACAAATTATGTTTGATGGTGCCTTTGTTTGAGTCGTCCTCTGCACTAATGGCGTCTCCTAATGCATTTCGATGCACTAGATAGGTAACACCGCGATAGTTCAACTTATAAGGAGATTGGCGAATGGGACGCTCAGGAGCTTTAGCAGGATCGTAGTTGTAGTGCTGGCCGCGATAGATAAGTTCCATAGTTTACCTTTTGGATAGTTGTAGGGGTTTGTGTATATATTGAGCATTGGTGCTAGTAACAAGGGTCGTGTTGCAAAAAATTAATTTGAATAAAAATTGATTTCAATTGGATTTTGAACGAGAAGAAAAGCCTTTCTGCTCCGAAAATGAATTAATATCTAATTTTTAGAAACGTCTGACTTACCTATTCAGTAAAAACTACTGGTTACTGAGTTGAGGCCTGAGATTAACTAACTTATTTCTGACTTGTGACTACTTTTGTTATGACTTTTAATGTTTAAGATTTGGACAGTCTCCATGAGGCTATTGCCAGTCGGGCATTAACTTGACAATACAGTGGCGAGCAGTCGATAAAAATGGCTTCATCGATATCTTGATTCGCACACTTCCACTAAGAAAGTGATATGATAAACTGATATCATTTAGGGCCCTATGAAACTGAATAGGAAACAAGCGAAAACGCTCAAAGCGATTTTCGAGAATCCTGTTCGTGCAGATATGCTGTGGACTGATATCGTCCGCCTGTTGGAATCACTGGGTGCCGAGGTGACTCAAGGACGCGGCTCACGAGTGCGGGTTCATCTTAGGGGTGTACGTGCCGTCTTTCATGAGCCTCACCCTGAAAAGGAAACGGATAAAGGCGCACTAAGGTCCGTGCGAGAATTTCTGGAAAACGCTGGAATTACGGAGAGAGAAGACGATGCTGACTTATAAGGGGTACAACGGACTGCTAGAGGTCGATACAGAAGCGGGCATTCTCTTTGGTCGGGTCCTTGACCTTCGGGATGTAATCACCTTCAAAGGTCGGACGGTGGAAGAAGCGGTGCAAGCCTTTCATGATTCGATCGAGGAGTATCTAGAGTTTTGTCAGGAACGCGGAGAGGAGCCGAACAAGCCGTTTTCAGGCAAGGTTCCGTTTCGGACGACGCCAGATCGCCATCGGCAGGTATATATCGCTGCACGAAAAGCGGGGAAAAGCCTCAATGCCTGGATGGATGACGTGTTAGGGAAAGCGGCTGCAGAAGCATTGGCGGAACGTTCAGTAGAACGTCGATCGGACTCCCTCAAATAGCAAACCTTTGACCTCCAAGCTCAACTGCTCGACCTGATCAATGATGTATATGAAATGCTTTTGGAGACGCAGACTTCCAATCTAGTTATCGGTTAGCGAACGAACATACTTAGGACAAGGCAACAAACTCTTGATCAGCACTTGATCCGCCGTCCAAAACTCAGCCCCGCAATGTTCAGAGCAAGCTAGGAAAGCAGCATCATATAGAGTGGCTAGCTTATATTGAGTAGCAATCGCCCAAGCCTTTGTGTTCACAGCGGGGTGAACGATAAACTCCAGAGGAAGCTGCTGAAAATCCTCAAAACAGGCTTTAGACTCTTCATCAGTCAATAATCCCTTTCGTACCTTCTTCCGTAAAACAGACCCCACTTCAGCCCAGGCAAAACAGGGCGCGACCATCGGTATCGAAAAAGCAATCGCATCCAAAATCAAGCGTTCCGCTTTCTCAGAGTGCTCCTCTGGCGTCAGGTAAGGAATCAGAACACTAGAATCGAGACAGAGGACTCTAGCCACGACGACCTTCTCCAGAGCGGAGTTCTCGGATCAGCTCAGTGGAGTCAGATTGTAGCCCCGTGCGTTCCAAAATAGATTGCCGACGCGCACGAATACGCTCATGAGCTGCGAGCCCTTGGCGGCGGCGTACCTCATGGTCGAGCGCTTCCACCACGAGATCGTTAAAGGATTCTTCATCCATCTTCAAAGACTTTGCTTGCGCCAGAAGCTCAGCAGGAAAACGAATGGTGATACTTTCGCGTTGGCTCATGGTTGCACTGTTCAGTTACGTTGTGTGTAACCATATTACCGCAGAGAGCGTTTTAGCTATAAGAGTCTCTGTTAGCGGTCCAGACCTCCTCTGCGCCGCTGATCTTTTTGTTGGTGCAGCTACGCCTATGCTGTCCTTCTTGTTTAGCCAAGTTTAAAGAGCTACAAAACTTGCTGTGTAGTCGCATTGTGACTACAATAGAACTTCCAGCATCAGCTTCTCAAGTGAGTCAACATGAGTACCGCTAATACCTACGTTCGCGCGCGCATTGATAAAGTGACCAAGGAACGCGCCGCTGATGCCCTCGAAGCAATGGGCTTGTCCATTTCCGACGCCATCCGTTTGCTCATGCTCCGTGTGGCGGATGAGCGCCGTTTGCCCTTTGAGGTTAAGGTTCCGAACAAAACTACCCGCAAGGCGATTGCCGAGCTTGAAGCCGGGAAGGGCAAGAGCTTCATCAGCATTGATGCCCTGATGACGGACTTGAATGCGGACGATTGAACGTTCATCAGCTTTCAAGCGCGATTACAAACGGGTCAAGGCAACACCGCGCCACAGCAAAGACTTGGATCCACTTTTATCCACCATCTTGGCACTACTATTAATAGATCAGGCTCTGCCCGAGAGCAACCGCGACCATACGCTGAGCGGCAGTTGGGCGGACTACCGTGAGTGCCACATAAAACCCGACGTGCTGCTGATTTACCGGAAGCTAGATGCCGACACCCTACGATTGGCGCGACTTGGATCGCATAGTGAGCTATTCGGTTGAGGTCGGCGGACATTCCGGTGTAAGCGCTTTTGACTGGGTGCTTCTCCTCATAGGGCCTCTGCTGAGACGATTCCCTATTTCCTCCCCTGTGATCTCTTAGAGGGGGAAGTTGTGCCTCTCCCCCTTTTCTCCTCGTTTGCCCCATAGGGAGACGGAAGGGGGGCGTAAGCCTCTCTGTGGACAGTAGTAAATTTTGCCCAAGGCATCAATCTGAGCCAGTAGCTTCTGCGCCGCATACCAGCTATCCATCAGCACTGTGCTAAACGGCAATTGCTTGCTATGCACTACCCCGTTAAGCATCTCGGCCACATGCTCCAGTTTGCTGTGGCCATCCCCCGCTGGGTCGTAAACCCGATAGTCAATCACCCAGAATTGTCCGCTTTCAGCATTCACATAGACACAGCTAATCAAGCCAATGCCGAGAATCACGCGGTGTTCATTCCCACTGTACTGACGTCGAGTCAGTTCAATCGCTGTGGCGTAGCGCTTGTCTAAAACCGTGTCATCAAACAGGAGGTAGGCCTTTTGCGCTGGGACCAACAGGGACTTAATGTTGTCCCACAAAAGTTGAGGGGTCAACTTCTCTCCGCGCAGATAACGATTAATACGGTCATGGCCAATTCCCTGCAGATGCTCCGCCATGTTGGTGATGATGAAGTTGATGGGGCTCCTGAGCAGGTATTGGCAGTAGTCGAGTTTAGTGAAGCTCATCCCTCAAGTTTAGAGAGAGCACCTGTACCTGGGCCATCAGTCAGTGCGTAAGTCCTGTTTAAATCACTTCCTTCGCTGAAAAATCTTCCTCAGACATACACTGTTTTTCTAACCCATCTTCTCCAACAAGGCTCGAGCCGCCAAATTCCCAGAAAGGGTCGCTCCTTCCATCGAGTCTATGTAGTCTTGAGCGGTGTAGGCTCCAGCCAGGAAAAAGTTCTCGATCGGAGTGGCTTGCTTGGGGCGATAAGGATCCATCCCAGGAGCCTCCCGATAGAGAGATTGAGAAAGTTTTACCACGTTCCAGCGCAGCAATTGGAGTTTCCGGCTAGAAGGAAATAGGTCTTGGACTTGCTTTAAGGTGTGCATGGCGACTTGTTCATTGGGCATGGTGATGAATGGATCGCCAGGGGTGAGGACTAGTTGCAATAGGGACCCTTCCCCTTCTACATAATAATTTTTGGGACTAGTAATAGCGAGGTCCGCAAAGCAGGAAAAATCAGCATCAGCCGTATAGAGCAGATTATCAATATCCGTCACCCAGCCATCGAAACGAAGCTGCACTGTAGCAACAGGGACAGAGGTAAGCCGATAGATATTGTCGAACTGTGGAAACTGACGCCAGGCCTGGGGCAGGATTTTTTTCGCACCGTCCACAGCAGCTGCGCAAACATAGGCATCCGCTTTGATCTGCGTACCATCTTTGAGCAATAGCCCTTGAACGCGACCATTCTCCGTCACGATTTCTTGGACCCGACTTTTTATCCGAAACTGGCCACCACGGTCGGTAATATACTTCATTAAGGGTTGATGCAAACGCTCTGCTGGAGCACCATCTAGAAAGTTCAATTTGGAAGCATCCGTTTTTGTGGCGAAGAAGAGAAAGATTGTCAGCATGCAACGGGCGCTAATCTGCTCCGTATCAATGAATCCCAAAGCATAGGCAATCGGGTTCCACAGCCGTTTCAGGCTAGATTCAGTGCCACCATGACTTTTGAACCAGTGGGCAAAACTCACGCCATCCAGTGCTTGAATATCCTTGAGGGCCGCTTCATAGCTGACCAAGCCCTTCACAATCGGACTAGTCCCTAGTGCAAGAGAGTTGCCAATTTTGTCGGTAACGGAAAGTTGGGGCGTGGTAAAAAAAGCTTTTAGGCCATGGAAGGGCGCACCTACCATAAAGCGGAAATCCAACTCGCGAATGTCTTGGCCCCGATTGACAAAGGTGTGGGTATGCTCTTTGAGCAAAAAACGGTCCCGTGCTCCCACCTTCTCCAACATTGCAAAGAAATTGTAGTAGCAGCCAAAGAACACATGCAGGCCCATCTCCAAATGGTCTCCCTGAGCATTCTGCCAAGAACCCACCTTGCCACCAATGAAAGGCTTTTCTTCGAGGAGGACTACTTCATGCCCTTCGTCCACCAAATTGATGGCCGTGCTCATCCCTGCTAGACCTGCACCGATAATCGCGACCTTCACAAAACTTCCAAAAAGCTCACACTCCAGTGTATAAGGCTTTGAGAACCCAATGACCTTATAGTCTGGCAGTTACTAGGCTTAAGCTGCCAGAATTCGTCCTAGAACTCCGGGAATTCTCTAATCTCTACCGTCTCTGCACCAGACCTGAGTTGGCCATCGCTTCTTCCGCTTTGTACATCAGTTCATCACAGATTTTCAGTAAGTCTTGGCCTGTATGCAGGTGGCCCACATCATAGTTTTGGACAAAGTAGCCTAACTCATCGAGGCCGTCTTTGAGCTGATTTAAGCTGTGATATAGATATTCAGCAGCCAGGGCTAGGGTCGCAGGATTCGGCTTAGAGCGGAATGTGGTCCAGGCAATATCACAAGAGCGTTGTGAAGTTTCCAGATATTCGGCAAAGGCTTCAACCAGTTCATCGTCGTAGGGGTCATAGGAAAGGTCATCTAAACGGCTTTCAAATGAACCTACAATGCGACTGATGGCTCTGGCTACAGGATAGTAAATTCGCTGTAGCCAGAGGACTTGAGCCTCATCTTCCCGGCTGCCTCTGGGTTTAATCGGGTTTTTGGGCACATGGTAAGGCCGGGGAATATCTTCTAGCGTCTGGTCATAGGTCTCTCTACGCTTCACTTCCGTCAGCACGGCGTAGGCTTCGTTCAGCTGCTTCATGATTTCCACGTCAGAACCATTATTCAAATCTGGATGGTGTTGACGGGCCAGCCGTCGATAGGCCGCTTTAATCTGCTCCGTACTGGCAGAGGTCGAGACTTGTAGGCGCTGGTAGTGGGTGTGGTTCTCCATGAAGACGATCTTAAGGGCTTTCCAGAGCTGGGTCTACAGCTTATCGCTACAAAATTAAGAGCAGGTTTGAGAAATTCGGGGAAATTATGTCTGAGCAAGCTCTATGGGCGCGGTTATATTAAGCTAAGTAGGCTAATTTCCTTTAAATGTATGCAGCTCTGGGTTTTCACCGATTTTGATGGTCCGATTATTGATGTTTCTGAGCGCTACTATCAGGTCTACCAGCACGTTCTCAGAGAAGCCGCTCAAAGTTCTTCCCTTATCCCTTTAGATAAAAAAACTTTTTGGGACTATAAACGCGCAAAGATTCCAGAGAGAGAGATCGGGATTCGTTCCGGTTTGAATCTAGAGCAAGCTAAAGAATTTGCCCGTCTACGCAAAAAATTAGTCCATGCTATCGAATATTTCCCCTTAGATGAAATTCACCCGACGGCTATCGCAGCTCTTGAACAGCTACAGAATGCTGGTGTCATGCTCGGCGTGGTAACTATGCGCCTCGTACGAGAACTAGAGCCTGCCCTAGCCAAATTTGACCTCGAACGCTTTTTCACAGCCGAACACCGCTACTGCATCTCCAATGAACACGTCAAAGATGATGACATCCGAGATAAAGCGATGCTGCTAGCTCGTGCCCATGCCGCTTTTAAGAACAGTACAGCAGAGACAGACGCTCAATGCTATATGGTTGGAGACACTGAAGCAGATATCTTGGCGGGCCAGAAACTAGGGATTCCTTCCCTCGCCGTTCTCTCTGGTATTCGGGACCAAAACCACCTGAGCAAATTAGCCCCCTGGAAAGTAGTCCAGACCTTGCAGGAAGCGGTTCAAGTCATTTTGGATTAGTGACATACCCCCGACAAATAGGTCCTAATAATCTTGCCGAATACTATATTGTTCGAATCATGAGTTCTAATGCGGCATGGATTACTTTTCGATTTTGAATAATTCATCACCCTCATCGTAGAAGCGATCCGTTTTTCCGATGTAAGTCATACCCAATTTTTGAGCAACTCTAATCGAGGCCATGTTAGTAGGTGTGATTACAGCATATAGAGCAGGAAGTTTTATATCATTCAATCCGTAATTAATTAGAGCCTGCCCGATCTCTGTAGCATAACCTTTGCCCCAAGATGCTTTTCGAAGATGCCAGCCAATTTCATAGTCATTTATAAGCTGCTCTTCTTTTTTGTCGTAGAGAGGCGCCAGTAAAGCTGCCCCAATCACTTGACCAGAGGCTTTTTCAACGACAGCATACCAAAGGTCATCGTCATCAGCAGATTCGAGATGTTCTTGAAGCTGCTGGCGCGTGGTTTCAATACTTTCATCGGGTTCTATACCAAGAAAGCAGACAACCTCTGGATTTCCATAAATCTCAAAGGCCGCCTGAATATCTATATCGAGATTCCAAGAACGTACCAATAAGCGATTGGTTTCAAAAATGATTTCGTTCATCCTATCTCTTTGCTATCTTCGAAGCCTGGGACACTTTGAAGTCACAACCCACGTTCGGCTGAGCTCACCGTCGAAGCCCAGTATACCTACCCTACGGGAAGCTGCGGGGAGGCAGGGGGGCGAAACTCAGTTTAAGGAGTAGCCCGCACAGGCCAATTAATTTGAAAAGGAGCAAAGGTTACCTTGCTGCCCTTCTTCGGCTGACCTACTAGGCGTACGGTGTAGGGACCGGGACTGGGAAACATCAGCTTTGCCATCACCCGTTCGTTCCCAGACAGCGTATATTCACCAATCGCTTTCGCTTTTGAATTAGGCTTACCAGAATACACTTTGACCGAACAAGAACAGTCTTGAGCTGTAATGCTATTTCCTCCTTTTTTGCGGATCTCGAACCACCCCTCCACGGGCACCCCAGCCTTTGGCTGGTCATCAGGCTCAATGTGGAATAAGGCTCCTACATTTTTGTCTTTCTCTAAGTCATGGGCAAAGGCAGGTGTAATGGTTAATGCAAGTAAACTAAAGAGAGTGAGAGCATACTTCATAGATTTAAAGTTCATCCTTTTTGTAGTTAGAAGAGCGACTAAAAGACTTAATGGACAAATATTTCGCCAGAAGAATGAATACAGATAAAGTAAACAAAAGCAAAGCATTGGTGAATTTGAACGTATCCCATCCTGACCCCAAATAGTGGACGCCGAGCCAAATACTATGGATTAGGCCCAGAATAGCAGCGGGATAGACCAAGAGATGGAGTTGCTTCCAATATTTCCCCAACCTGCGAATAGAAAACTGGTTACTGGTTAAAACAAGCGGCACCATTAATCCTAAAGCGACCACTCCCAGCCAAGCACCCACTTGAAAGACTGGCAAAAGAAAACTGATGCCATCCCAGCGGCCTCCCAAAATATGCTCAACCGAAGTGAGGGTATGCATCAATGCAAAGGCAAAAGTAGTCAGACCTAACCAACGCCGGTCTTGTGTGATGCCAGGTAATATCGGTTCTAGCGGTCTACTTAATATCAACAAACCGAAGCAGAATAAAGCCCCATGCCCCTGAAGTTCTGAGATTAACTGGCCAGCTTGATGATTTCCCGTTGTCCAATAATCCCAAACCACTAAGCCAACCCAGGCTAAGCCAATCCCGATAGCCAAAAAGGGCCAGCGTAGGGGCCGGAGGTCGACCGTCGGGATAGGAGCAGTCACACTGAGTCTTGCGGTAACATGTGTACGATCATATAAGACACATGGTCGTAGTGCAGGTTGT
Organism: Gloeobacterales cyanobacterium; assembly: GCA_038245785.1. Taxonomy (GTDB): domain Bacteria; phylum Cyanobacteriota; class Cyanobacteriia; order Gloeobacterales; family PMM-0068; genus Sivonenia. Next base: position 34,964 of record JBBRSB010000016.1, read on the forward strand.
TCGTGGACGACAAAGACTGTTGGATTACCAAAATTCAGACGCGAGCGTGGTCTATACCGTTCAATACAATGTCCATAGTTTTTTCAGAATTGAAATAGGGAAATTGGTGGGAAGGATATCTTGGCTGACCGAAAGCTTATACTCACGTTGAAAGGATGGCTGCTTTACAGCCTCCTGATCCTAGGTTTTGTAGTTTATGGCTTAGGAGAATTCCTTCTTAAGAACAAAGAACCGAACTTCCTTTTTCATGGACTGGGATCTGCTCAAACGTCTAAACCCGATATTTCAAGCGGTACGCCCTATCTATCGACCCTAAAAGATTTTGCTTTTCCTGTGGCAGTGACTCAAGACTCAGCCGGAAATCTATGGGTGATTGACCATAGCAACAATCGGATTTTGCGCGTGGAGCGAGACAATCGGGTTTTCTTGGTCGCAGGCAATGGTTCTAGCAAAGCGAGTGGGGATGGAGGACCTGCCCAAAAAGCAGGGATTTTCCCCTTGGCTCTTGCCCTGGGCCCAGATGACAGTGTCTACATAGCCGATCATGAGAATCATCGCATCCGCAAAATTTTTTCTGATGGAACTATTGAAACCTTAGCGGGCACAGGCCAAGCCGGATTTTCCGGAGATGGAGGGCTGGCATGGAAGGCACAGCTTGATGACCCAACAGGGGTAGCGGTAGACCAGGCCAACAACGTCTACATCGCAGACCACGGAAATCATCGAATCCGGGTTGTTCGTCCTGCAGGCACGATTGAAACTTTGGCTGGCACGGGGCAGGAAGGATTTTCTGGAGATGGCGGCCCTGCCTTAGAGGCAAAGCTCAGCAGTCCCTGGTCCGTGACTCTGGATTGTAAGGGTAGTTTGTTGGTAGCAGATTTAGGCAATAACCGCATACGAGCGATTAATGCAGACCGTTCGATCCAAACGTTAGTAGGCGATGGAAAGGGTGAATTTAAAGGAGACAGGGGACCAGCCGTAGCAGCTTCTATTAATAGCTCTGTTGCCGTAGCCCCCGATTGCCGTACGCAGTCTCTCTACGTTGCCGATACGGGCAGTGACCGAATTCGTAGAGTCAACCGAGAAGGAATTATTCAAACGGTAGCGGGGAAAGGTGCTTTTGGTTCGAAGGGAGATGGGGGTAAAGCTTTGAACGCTGAACTTGGTTCTCCCTACAGCCTTTGGGTAGACACTCAGGGAGGTGTTTACGTTGCAGATGCCAATAACCAACGCATACGCTACCTAGCTCCTGATCAAAGCATCCGGACTGTCCTCAGCCCTTTAGGTGCGCGACTTCCCGATTTAACACGCTAGGAGATTCCGCCGCGCTGCCCTCCTTCTCGTATGATCGAGATAGCTCTTGTGATACGCACTCCCATGGTTAGTTTTGATTCTATCCCCAATGCTCTAGAGGACCTCCGCTCTGGAAAAATGGTGGTCGTTGTTGATGATGAAAACAGAGAAAACGAAGGAGACTTGATTGGGGCTGCACAGTTCGCTACCCCAGAGATCGTTAACTTTATGGCTATCGAAGCCAGAGGTCTGATCTGTTTAGCGATGACTGGGGAGCGGCTAGACCAACTGCAATTGCCTTTAATGGTGAGTGCAAATACCGATAAGAACCAGACAGCTTTCACCGTCAGTATCGATGCAGGACCAGAACTAGGGGTCAGTACTGGCATTTCAGCTGCCGACCGTTCTAAAACGATTTTGGCAACCATAAACCCGTTAGCGCGGCCTGAGCAACTACGTAGACCAGGACATATTTTTCCCCTCAGAGCCCGAGATGGGGGCGTACTCGAACGGGCAGGCCATACCGAAGCAGCCGTGGACATGGCCCGTATGGCTGGCCTCTACCCAGCAGGGGTGATTTGCGAAATTCAAAATCCAGATGGCACTATGGCTCGATTGCCCGAACTCGTCGAGTATGCCCAGAAGCACAATCTCAAGATCATTTCCATTGCCGAACTGATTAGCTATCGCCTGCAAACTGAGCGCCTCGTCCATCGAGAGACCAGGGCCAAGCTCCCCACAGAATACGGCCTGTTTGAAATTTTTGGATACCGCAGCACGCTGGACAACTCGGAGCACGTAGCGATTGTACGGGCTCAAACCGATCCTGAAATCTATGCTCCTTTTGCCGATAGCCAAGAATCGACCCTAGTCCGCGTTCACTCAGAATGCCTTACTGGAGACGCTTTTGGTTCTCTTCGCTGTGATTGTCGCAAACAGCTGCAAGCGGCCCTGAAGATGATTGACCATCTGGGAGAGGGGGTTGTGGTTTACCTGCGGCAGGAAGGCCGAGGTATTGGGCTGGTGAATAAATTAAAAGCCTATGCGCTGCAGGATATGGGCTTAGACACGGTAGAAGCGAATGAACGGCTAGGTTTTGCTGCTGACCTCAGGAACTACGGCATTGGGGCTCAGATTCTCAACGATTTGGGTGTTCGCAAAATGAAACTAATTACCAACAATCCTCGAAAGATTGCCGGAGTCTCGGGATACAACTTGGAAATCACAGCCAGAGTTCCTCTAATCGTTGAGGAAACAGACTTTAATGCCCGCTATCTAAACACCAAAGCCCTTAAATTGGGCCATCTGTTGCCTCAGAGACCTTCTCAGTACGTAACATTGGGTCTACATTTCGTGGGAGAACAGACCCCTAGTCAGAGAGCTCACCAAGTCTCACAGCTAAGGGCACTGGCTGATACAGACGATCTAACGATCCAAGAAGAAGACCGTCCAGTTGCCTGTGCGCTGTTTGGAGCAGGGAGTATCATCGTACATGTAGGTTCCTTGCTAAAGACAGAAGAACCTTGGTATCTTGACCCGAAACAAGAAACCTACCAAAAACTGGCTAACTTTCTGATACAGGTGAGTCGCTGGGAAAGCCTTACCCGTATGGAGTTTCTGGCTGGAGGAGAGAAAGACCCTTTAGCTCATCTTAGTCAAAGACTGGACCGCAAAGAGCAACCTTTAAACAGGTTAAAGGATTACCTAAATGAAGCACTCTCCGAACAGGTTGTATACAGTTTTACAATGTAACTGTTCCGTATTGATCTCCGCGATATAGATTTCACTGCAAAATTTCCGCGATGGTACGGTAATGTGTTTGAACTTTTTGTAATACATTATCTGAAGTAACAGAATCCTCACTGCTAGAGTTATGCATTCACTAAAACTTTACTTAGAAGGGAGCTACAGAGCGATCAGGGTGGTGGGTCCTATCCCTCTCCTTCTCTCTCTGTCGCTGATCCTGCTGATCAATCTTGTCTGTTGGGCCCTCTGGCAACCCATCTTCATCACAACTTTTGGGCAGCTCCAAGGGTTTTGTTTAACTTGGGTCCTTTGCGCAGTGCTCTATATCTTTGGAACCCAGATCCGAGAAACGTCTTATCTAATTTGGCAAGGCTGTCTACTGGGAAGTCTTTGGCATTTGATTAATGAATCTTGCCAGCCATTTCTGGGTTTCTGGGCTAACTTGTTGGGACTTATAGTTACCGCTGGCTTAGTGTGGTGGTTTTTCCTAAGAGGAAATAATCGTGGCGATGGAGGTCTCTCTCTTTCCACCCCAACTCCCCAAACACCTAGCCCAGTTTTGGTTCGCTAAATATAGCCGTCCTATAAAAATGAACACTTATCGAAAGAGGTTGTAACCAGCCATGATTAGCCGCGTACTAGACCCACATGATATTCAAACGTATCGTTATAGAGTCAGACTTTTGGGACGGGAGCTGTTAGATGAAGAAGATCAAATCAAGCGAACAACTATTGCCTTGCTTTTAGCTGACACTGCAGCAACGCTAGCCAAACTAGAAGTCCAAGAAGCACAAAAACTTAGAGAAGAGTGTATGCCTCCTGACAGTATGGAGCACGCTCACCTTGTGGATGGTTCCTTCGCAACCTCTGAGGCATGAGATAAGCTTTGCTTCTCTCCATTACCTAGAACGTTTTCACTAACGCTCTAGGCCGCAAATTTAAAGTGATCTTGATCTTGCAAAATCCAATGGAACTGTGCGGTTCTGTTGGATTTTTTTTATCGCACAAGGAATGATTGCACCTTTTGATTAACCTTAGGTTAATAGCCATTTATTGCAAAGGATTTACTCTGCAGGAGTTAAAACTTGTCCTTGGGACTTCACTAGGAGACTCTCGGCCTCAGACGGGGGAACTACCAGCCAGAATTGGGGTAAATAGGATTCCCACTGTTCTAGGATCGTCTGGGCTTTTTCGCTATCTGTATAACGGCAGTGCCCCTGGATCAGAGACTTCAACTTAGTCTGGCCCTCGAGACTGCTTACCCGTTGAAGTTTCTTGCCATTGTCTGCATTGAACTTCTCTGCAAATGTTCCAGACTCATCGAGAACAAAGGCAAGACCTCCGGTCATTCCTGCCCCAAAATTACGGCCCGTTGGTCCTAAGACTACTACATGACCGCCTGTCATATACTCACAGCAATGGTCTCCGGCCCCTTCAACGACAGCATCGGCTAGGGAATTGCGCACCGCAAATCGTTCTCCCGCGCAACCATAGGCGTAGAGCGTTCCTCCGGTGGCTCCATAGAGGCAGGTATTGCCGATGATTACATTCTCAGAAGGGGTATAGGTTGCCCCTTCAAAAGGACGAATGACAATTTCTCCGCCATTCATGCCTTTGCCCACATAATCATTTGCTTCACCGATCAAAACTAAACGCAGTCCTTGAACGCAAAAGGCTCCAAAACTCTGCCCTGCAGAGCCACGGAATGTCAGATGAATCAGTCCTTGGAATCGAGCATTACCGTGACGCTCAGCGATGACGCCACTGAGTCTAGCTCCTACCGATCGGTCTGTATTAAGGATGGTATAGGTTTTTTCAACGGTGCCGTGTTGCGTAACAGCCTGTTCAATGTCTGAGTCAGCGATCATTTCGTCGTCGAGGACAGGACCATTACTGTGAGCAGAAAGACTGCGCGTAGATACCCAAGAGCGGTCAGCAGCTGTACCTGCGCCGTCCATGAAGAAAGACAAATCGAGATTTTTGACCTTACTTAAAGTCACTGGACGTTCTTTGAGTAAGTCCATCCGCCCTAGCACTTCATCTAAAGTCTTGAAGCCAAGGCCAGCCAAAGTTACCCGCACTTCTTGACCAATGTAGGTAAAGAAATTCACTACGTGGTCAGGAACTCCAGGGAAACGAACCCTGAGCGCTTCTTTTTGAGAGGTGACGCCTACGGGGCAGTTATTCGTGTGGCAAATGCGGGCCATGATGCAGCCTTCTGCCACCATCGCAATCGTGCCAAAGCCATACTCATCCGCGCCAAGCATGGCCGCAAAAACCACATCCCAGCCTGTGCGCAGGCCGCCATCGACCCTGAGTTGGACCCTATCGCGTAGACCATTCAAAATCAAAGACTGATGGACTTCTGCTAAGCCCTGCTCCCAGGGAGAACCAGCATGTTTGATCGAGCTAAGCGGCGAAGCGCCTGTTCCGCCATCGTGCCCAGAGACTTGGATTACATCCGCATTGGCCTTGGCCACGCCTGATGCAATCGTTCCAATTCCGGTCTCCGCCACCAGCTTCACTGAGACTTTGGCCTGGGGATTGATCTGATGGAGGTCAAAAATCAACTGGGCTAAATCTTCAATCGAATAGATGTCGTGGTGGGGAGGAGGTGAAATAAGCGAAACGCCAGGCTTAGAACGCCGGAGCGCAGCGATATAGGCTGATACCTTGTGTCCAGGAAGCTGACCGCCTTCCCCAGGCTTCGCCCCTTGAGCGATCTTAATTTCTAGCTGGTCTGCCAATTTCAGATACTCGGGAGTCACCCCAAAACGCCCAGAGGCGATTTGGCGAATGGCAGAGCCAGCTCGGTCTCCAGGCTTTAATCCCTTTAGGCCAGGGAAGTGGGGAGAAGTACCATCGGCTTGAATGTCTTGAATTGGCTTATAGCGAAGCGGGTCTTCGCCGCCTTCGCCTGAATTAGATTTACCGCCAATCCGATTCATGGCGATTGCCAAGACTTCATGAGCTTCCTTAGAAAGCGCACCCAAAGACATCCCGCCCGTGCAGAAGCGCTGCAGGATAGACTCCACGGATTCCACTTCGTCTAGGGGAATTGCCTCTCGGTCAGACGTTAATTCAAACAGGTCTCGGATCGCGGTAGGCGGACGATTTCGGACAATAGACAAATACCGCTCATAGAGTTCATGCTCAGATAAGCCAGACTTATCTTCTTTAAGCCCCACCGCTGCGTGTAGAGCCTTAACCATTTGCGGATTGTTGATATGGTATTCACCATCCGGCTTGTAGGCCAAAAGACCATACTGGACAAGCTTTGTACTTGTTAGCTCTGGATAGGCCTGTTGGTGAAAGCTAACTACTTCCTGCGCCAAGTCCTCTAGCTCCAGACCCCCAATGCGCGAAGGCGTGGCGTCAAAGGCTCGCTTAATTAAGGTTGGTCCCAAGCCCAAGGCTTCAAAGATTTGGGCTCCTGAATAGCTAGACAGGAGAGAAATTCCCATCTTCGAGAGAATTTTGAGAATTCCAGCTTCCACAGCCTCGACATACTTTTGTTGCGCTTCGATGACGGTGAGTTTTAACTTTCCCTGGCTCAATTCCATCTGTGTTTTTGGATGGTCATACCAGTGGCGGATCGTCTCGTAGGTTAAGTAGGGACAGACTGCACTAGCTCCATATCCCAGCAGACAGGCAAAATGATGAGTGCTCCAACAGGCTGCCGTCTCGACAATCAGGCTGGCTTTCATTCGTAGGCCGGCCCGAATCAAATGGTGATGGACCGCACCTACGGCGAGCAAGGGCGGAATCGCTGGATGGTCCGCCTCCAATGCCCGGTCACTGAGAATAAGTAAAGATTTCCCAGCTTTGACTTGGGTTTCAGCTTCGACACAGAGCTGTTCTAAGGCTTTTTCTAAGCCTTGAGGGCCGTCGCCTAAGTTAAAGACGATAGAGAGCACCGCAGCGCCAAAGGGTTCTGGTTGCTGCTTAAGTTCTTCCAATTGGCGCTCACTCAGGACTGGACTCTTAAGATGAATAGTTCGAGCAGCTTCAGGCGTTTGACTGAGGAGATTGGCCCGCGCTCCCAAATGCATCTCCAAAGACATGACCAAACCTTCCCGGATTGGGTCAATCGGCGGATTGGTTACCTGAGCGAACCGTTGCTGAAAATAGTCGTACAAAGACCGGGGTAAATCGGAGAGAAAGGCAGGGCGGGCATCATTGCCCATGGAAAAGGTTGGCTCCTTTCCTTCAGCCGCCATCGGATTGATCACTACATCCACGTCTTCAGCGGTGTAGCCAAAAGCGATCTGGCGCGTCAGAAGCGCTGGAGCCTCGAAAGCTTTTTCCGTTAAGTAACTGGGGCTACTGATATGACGGCGATGCTCGGCAATCCACGCGCCATAGGGTTTTTCCTGAGCGACCCGAGCCTTGATCTCCCAGTTGCGCAGCACTTCTCCCCGCTCCAAATCTACAGCCAGCATTTGCCCAGGACCCAGACGACCCTTTTCCACGACCCGTTCAATTGGGACATCGACCACGCCAGCCTCGGAGGAAACGATTACCGTATCGTCGTCCAAAATCATGTAGCGGGCAGGACGCAGGCCATTGCGGTCTAAGAGCGCCCCCACTTGTTTCCCGTTAGAAAAAGCAATCAGGGCCGGACCATCCCAGGGCTCTTGCAAAGCGCTGTGGTATTCGTAGAAATCTACTACTTCAGGATGGTCTGCCAGTTCTGGCTGGTTCTGATAGGCTTCGGGCACCAGCATCATCAGAGCATGGAGCGGAGAACGCCCAGAGTGTACCAAGAGTTCCATCGCATTGTCTAAACTGGCCGAGTCAGAACCTGTCGGGAATACAACAGGTTTTAGCTCTTCCAAACGGTCTGCCCAATAAGGGTGGCTTAGGTCTGCTTCTCTCGCTCTCATCCAATTACGGTTGCCAATGACCGTATTAATTTCTCCGTTGTGACCAAGAATCCGCAGAGGTTGGGCCAAAGGCCAACGAGGGTCCGTATTCGTAGAAAAACGACGGTGATAGACTACAAAAGAAACTTGATAGTTGGGGTTGGTTAGATCGTCATAGAACATGCCCAAGACTTCAGAACGAACCAAGCCTTTGTAGATGATGGTACGACTCGAAAGGGAAGCGACGTAGAACTCTTTATACCATTCAGGTTTGTCGATCAAAGACTGCTTCATCCGTTTGCGGACCAAGAATAGTTCTCGTTCCATCTGGTCTTCGGACCACTGAGAAGGAGATTCCAAAATCACTTGATAAATATCAGGACAGGTCTTACGCGCCTGCTTGCCAAGGAACTGAGGACGGACAGGCACTTTGCGCCACTGCACAACCCGAAATCCCGCCTCTGCCAGCACTTGATCACAATGACTTGTACAGTAAGCAACAGCTTCTTTCGACTCTTCAGCCCCTTCTCTCTTCGGCAAAAAGACCATACCCACCGCTCGATGGGCTGGAGCAGGAAGTACGATTCCTTCGGCTTCTAGTAGTTCCCAGGGAATATTAGAAAGAATTCCTGCCCCATCTCCCGTATCTCTGTCTCCGCCACAGGCTCCTCGATGTTCCATGCAATCTAAGGCATGCAAGGCCTTCGTCAGCATGTCATGGGTGCGACGGCCTTTGGTATCTGCCAAAAACCCTACACCGCAGGCGTCATGTTCTTCAGTCAAGAAGGAGTAGTCTTTCATAAGAGAGGGGTACATTTAGGTGGCTAGGGTCAACAAACAAACTTTGATGGCCGTATTGGTGTGATGCAGCTATGACATTAGCTGCACGCTTATATTCACCATTTTAATCTACAGCTTAAGTTGCTATGCGAAGCTGTTTATTGCTCAGAATCTAAGGGAACACTTGCCAACCGTAATAGTTCTGCTTCAGCAGCTTGAGCTACGGTCTCAGACGAGTCTTTAGCCAGAAACTTCAAAGGAGCCAAGGTTTCAGGACTGCCAATACTTCCTAGCGCTTGAGCTACTTTCTGGCGCATCATCCAAGAATCAGAAGCAACGAAGGGCAAAATATAAGCCAAGCCCCTGATGTCTCCTAGCTCTCCCAACGCACTGACGGCTCCCTCTTTCATCAGACCATCTCCCTGTTTGAGGGCGTCCACAATCATATTGAAAGCACGGTCGTCTCCAAGATTGCCCAGGGCTACAATTGCACTAAAACGGACAATCCACTCCGTCTCTTCGTAGAAAGCCCGAACCAAAGCGTCATAGGCCCTTACATCTTCCAGATTGCCTAGAGCGCCAGCGGCATCTGCACGTACTCCGTGGTCTGAGTCTTCCTGCAATACTTTGAGGAGGAGCTCTAGGGATAGGTCACAGGGTTTTTTGCCCAGTAAAACGCAGGTATAGGCCCGTAGCTGAACAGCAGGGTCTTGAATAATGCTGCGCGCCAAGTCAGCACATAGCTCAGCGGGTTCATCCCGTAAAGATAGAAGAGCTCTGAGCCGCTCTTGCCGTTCTGGGCTCTGGAGACGAAGCCGAGTAGACTGAACATCAATCACGGGGATCAAGCCTCGTTAATATCTGCAATGTTAGTACACAATTTCATGCTGCACATAAGAGATGTTCGTAAGAAAGACTTTATTCAGTATCAAGACCTGATGGATCTCTTGGGATTTGGTCCCTATGGCGTTTTGGGAGACCTCAAAAAGCGCTATGCCATAGTAGTTTTTGATAGCATAGTCTGCGGACTCGTTCGTTATACGGTTAGTCGCAAAAGCGTTTTGGTCATTTACGACTTATTGTTTATAGCGGATTATGCAGGCCAAGATTTAGAACCTTTGGTGGTAGAACAGCTGAAAGAACGTCACCGACCGGAAAAAACAGTTGTCAAACCTACAAGACCGCGCTGGGATGCCCGTCCTCTAGATGAGTCGGATGAGGAAGAGTAGAAAGGACGGGTCGCAGAACAGGGATCCATGTGGCCTGGAAGTGCGCGTGATACAATCCTTATCAATTTAGTCTTCTGCATAAGCAACATAAACGAGCTTTCTTACATGGTCGATACGGTTGATTCGTTACCCCCTCTGCACCAAGCCCTGAGACCGATCCGGTTAGGAGTAATTGGCGTAGGCAATATGGGACAGCACCACACCCGGGTGCTTAGTCTTCTCAAAGACGTTGAGCTTGTGGGCATTGCTGACACCAGCAAAGAACGCGCTATTGATACGGCTGGGAAATATCGCATCAAGTGCTTTGATGATTACCGAGAATTGCTACCCCATGTAGATGCTGTATGCATCGCAGTTCCCACTCGCCTTCATTACGACGTCAGTATGGAGTGCATGAAAGCAGGGGTCCATATCCTCATTGAAAAACCGATTGCAGCCAATATTCAAGAGGCAGAAGCCCTGGTTAAAGAGGCTGTTGAACGGGATCTGATCCTACAGGTAGGCCACATCGAACGCTTCAATCCAGCCTTCCGCGAACTCTCCAATGTCCTCAAAAGAGAAGAAGTCCTGGCCCTGGAAGCTCACCGCATGAGTCCTTATTCTCAGCGGGCCAATGATGTCAGTGTGGTCTTTGACTTGATGATCCACGACATTGACCTTGTCCTGGAACTGGTCCCTTCTCAAGTTGTGAAGATGCAGGCTTTTGGCAATCGAGCTTCAGATTCTGGCTATCTGGATTTTGTGACTGCCATCTTAGTTTTTGCCAATGGGGTTGTCACGACGCTGACCGCCAGCAAAGTCACCCATCGAAAGATTCGGACCTTAGCGGCCCATTGTAAAAACTCTCTCGTAGAAGCAGATTTTTTGAACCATCAAATCCTGATCCACCGTCAAACTACTAGTAACTATATGACAGAGTATGGTCAGGTCCTTTATCGCCAAGATGGTCTGATTGAGAAAGTCTCGACCACAAATATCGAACCGCTCCATGCCGAATTGGAACATTTCATTCACTGTGTTCGAGGAGGAGAACCCCCTTCTGTTGGTGGAGAACAAGCGTTGAAAGCTTTGCGACTGGCTAGCTTGATTGAGCAGATGGCTGTAGATGGCACCCTTCAAAATGCCAACGACGCTGACAACCCGACGCCAAGGACGGAGGTCCCAGTTTGATTCCCATTTTTGATACCAGTGCCCAAACTGCCAAGCTTCAAGAACAATTCAAGGAAGTGCTGGCAGATGTCATGCTGGATGGCCGCTATATTCTCGGTCCCAACGTCCAAGCCTTTGAAAAAGAAGTAGCTGCCCTCTGCGATGTGACCTTAGGTCTTGGTGTCGCCTCCGGAACCGATGCGCTGCATCTTGCGCTCAAGGCTTGCGGTGTCGGCCCTGGTGATGAAGTGATCACGCCTTCATTCACCTTTATTGCAACGGCAGAAGCGATTGCCTACTGTGGAGCAACTCCTGTCTTTGTGGACATTGATCCGGAAACTTTTAACGTAGATCCTGTGCAGGTAGCACAGAAGATCACGGCTCGGACCAAGGTGATTATGCCCGTCCACCTGTTTGGTCAAATGGCTGATATGGACGCAATCATGAGCTTGGCTCAGGAGCATGGAATCCAAGTAGTAGAGGACTGTGCCCAGGCGATTGGCGCTACTTATAAAGGTCGTCCTTCCGGTTCTTTTGGCGCGGCAGGATGCTTTAGTTTTTATCCGACTAAGAATTTAGGCGCTTTTGGTGACGGAGGTATGGTCGTCACTGCTGACCCAACCCTGGCTGCTCAGGTTTCTAAACTGCGAGCCCATGGTTCCAATGTCCGTTATTACCATGATGAAGTCGGGTTCTGCTCTCGACTCGATGAAGTACAAGCAGCTATTTTACGAGTGAAGCTTCCCCATCTGCAAAGCTGGAATAATCGACGGGCTGAAATTGCCCAGTTCTACAATGAACGGTTTGAAAATCTACCCGTCCAGACTCCAGTAACTGCCTCAGGCAATAACCATACCTATCATCAATACACGCTCAGAGCGCCAGACCGGGACCGCTTGGTAAAAGAAATGGAAGCAGCAGGCATCGGGGCGATGATTTACTATCCAGTCCCAATTCATCTGCAAAATGCCTTCCAATCTTTCGGTTATCAACCAGGAGCTCTTCCCGCTTCTGAAAAAGCGGCAGCGGAAGTTCTATCCCTGCCTATTTTCCCAGAACTCACTGACTCACAAGCTGAACAGGTAGCGGATACATTGACTGCTATTTTGAACAAAGTTGCCGTTTAATGATGCCCTCATCCCCTAACCCCTTCTCCCAAGTTTGGGAGAAGGGGAACCGGACTCTTGCTCTGTTCTCTCGATTTTAGACGAGGGGTTGAGAGAGAGGTTTGTTGAAGTAATTCTTTCTTGAATTTGCATATGCCTGGCAAAGCTCATCAAATTTAGTCATCTTTTTTTCCGCGATGCTCCCTCTGGGTCAATTATGCCCCACACCTGTAAAGGCTTGATTTTATCGAGGTCAAGACTTGCAATAAAGAAAGTCTTCGCCCAGGATTAGCAGCCAGTCCAGGGTATTATAGAATACGTATATGTATACGTCCTAAGTACAGCCATGCACAAAAAAATGACCATCACCCTAGATGAAGAAGTTTATGATGCACTCCATCGAGTCGTAGGACGAGGGAATATCAGCCAGTTCATCGAGGATTTGGCTCGTCCTCATGTCCTCAAGGAAGATCTAGCCTCTGCTTATCAAGCAATGGCCGCAGACACTGAGCGGGAACGGGAGGCAATGGAATGGATCGAGGGCACCATCGGGGATGTAGGGGATGCTTAGGGGTGAGGTTTGGTGGGTTGATTTCGAACCAGCCCTAGGAGGAGAAATTCGTAAGACTCGCCCTGCTGTTATCGTTAGCAATGATGCGGCTAATGCTGCCCTAAACCGAGTGCAGGTAATCCCTTTAACCACTAACACTGGAAGACTGTATCCCAGCGAGGCAATCGTGATGGTGGATGGCAAGGAAAGCAAGGCCATGGCCGACCAGTTGACAACAGCATCCAAAGAACGACTCAAGAATCAGCTTGGGACCCTTTCTTCAAAGGATGTAAAAGCGGTTGAGCGTATTATCAAAATTCAACTGGGAATGAAGCTTTGATACCCCCTGAAGGCATAGGCTTTCTTTAGACAAAGCCTGCGTACTACCTATAGTGAGCTGTCAGGGGGCAACCCTATATATTACAACTTGGCGAATCTTGGAATCCGAAAAATGTGCTATGCAGTTTAACTGGTTTTAGTTTTGCTGAGTCGCCACAACCAATTTTTTCAAACCAGCTTGTCGCGCTGCATCCATAACCCGAACTACATCTTTCTGTTTAGAGTTAGCATCCGCTTGCACTACTAAGACCGTTTGTCCTGTCTCTTTAGCCTGTTTCTCTAGAGCTGGGAGGAGCGCATCGCCGCTAATCTTGGTTCCATTCAAAGCGTATTGGCCCTTGGCGTCTATGCCGACCGTAATATTTTTCTGCTCCGTCTTGTCTCCCGATTTGGAGGTAGGAAGTTCTACCTTTAAGCCCGAATCCTGAATCAACGGTGCGGTGATGAGCAAGATAATAACCAGGACCAGGAAGACGTCCGTGAGCGGTGTTATGTTGATTTCTGTAAAGCCACCGCGACTCCGAGAACCTCGTCCTCCCCCCATCTTTACTGCCATGGTCGGAACCTCTTGCTAATAGCTTTGATAGGGTTGGTCGGTGGATGGAGAATAGGCCGATGATTTACCTGCAGGCATCTTGGCGGGCATGCTAGATTCAGAAAAACTGAGGAAGAGGCGCTTTAAGAGCTGCATATCATCTTCAAATTTGCCCAGAATACTCTGGAAGATGTTGTAGGCCACTACGGCGATGATGGCGATGACCAAACCAGCAGCGGTAGCAATGAGCGCGAAACCGATCTCAGAGGCCAGTTGATTACTTCTAGCCCCAGCCTGGGCAAAAGTTTGGAAGGAACGAAGAATTCCGACTACCGTTCCCAGTAGTCCCAAGAAGGGTGTTACCGCTCCAATCGTTCCCAATATAGAAAGGTTCTGCTCTAACTTGCGCAAACCAAGGCTTGTCGCAATGTCAAAAGCTGATTCAAAGCCTCTGCGGTTTACTTCTAGCAGCCGAATACCTTCTTGCGCTACATCGCCTAGGACGCCGCCCATATTTTCTGCCATGGACTGAGCAGAATTCATATTGCCTGCCTCAAGTTCCCGTTGGACGCGTTCAACGAATTTGCCAACATCTCGGCGGTTGCGGTTCAGGAACAGCGCTCGCTCGAAAATTACGGCTATCGTCATGACCGAGGCAGCAATCATCGGCAGGGAGATCCACCAATCATTGAAGAGGAATTTTAGAATGTCTTCGAAAATCATTGCAGGCTCATGTAGGGATCGGATTTGATTAATTGTAGCGAAGTTTTACAAACCATTTCTGGAGAGAGATGCGCTAAATTACTGTACAGCCGTACTTCTCAAAGACAGACCTGCCCCATTACCCAAAAGTTCCGGGCCAAAAGTCTTCGAGTATGTACTAAGCATAGCCTAGTGTACCCTTCAGGGATCTTAGCCCCTCGCATACCGATATGCTGGGTTTTGTATATCGGTCTTAACAAGTTTGTGGAAAACACTGAGAAAGTATCGTTCATAGGTGCGGGCCCAGGAGGACTGGATTACTGGACCAAGCGAGGTCTAGAACTTTTGCGTAGTGCGGAAGTGGTCCTTTATGACGACCTTTTAGACATCGAATGGCAGAAGGTCATAGGTCCTAGAGCCATCCTCGTTCCTGTGGGTAAACGAGGAGGACAAGAAACCATATCCCAGCAGGAAATCAACCAACTCCTGATTGAGTACGCCCAGAAAGGCTACAAAGTCGTACGGGTGAAGGCCGGTTCCCCTTGGCTGTTTGGACGCCTAGCCGAAGAATTGGATGCTTTAGTGGACGCAGGATTTTCTTTCGAGGTAGTACCCGGCATCAGTTCTTCGTTGGAAGCGCTTGGGTTTGCGGGGATTCCGCTGACAACGAAAACAGATAGTCGATGCTTTGGCGTGTTTTCAGGCCATAATCTCGACCTTATTCCCTGGGCAGGAGTAGCTCAACTGGAGACTTTGGTCATTCTGATGGGAACCCGCAATCTCCCAGCCATTGCCCAGCGTCTAGTACAGGAGGGAAAATCCACGACTACACCGCTGGCGGCTATCCAATGGGGCGGTACCCCCAGACAAAAGGTTCAAACTACAACCTTAGAAGCCATCCTCCAAGGGGAGAAAGTCCTCGATTCTCCCGCTACGCTCGTGATTGGTTCGGTGGTAGAAGCCAGACAGCGGTATCAATGGTTTGATCAAGGACCACTTTTTGGGCAGCAGGTACTGGTAACGAGAGCAGTGACGGGTGAGAAGGATTCCCTAACACAAGCCCTCCGTTCTTACGGGGCGCTGGTCCTGGAAATGCCTGTTTTAGAAATCACGGCACCTAGCCATTGGGAACCCTTGGATCGGGCGATTCAGGACCTAAGAAGTTTTCATTGGTTGATGCTGACCTCTGCGCAGGGCGTTCACTATTTCTTTGAGCGTTTACGGGCGGTGGGCTTAGACAGTAGGGCCTTAGGTGGCGTCAAGATTGCCGTAGTCGGTCAAAAAACGGCAGAAAGCTTACTGCGTCAAGGGATTATTCCTGACTTCATCCCCAGGGCTTTTGTGGCAGATGCCCTGCTTCAAGAATTCCCCGACCGTGAACAGCTTACAGGCCAAAAAATTCTCTTTCCTCGCGTGGAGTCAGGAGGGCGAGAAGTGCTGACCGAAGGCTTAAGAGCACTGAGAGCTGATGTGGTAGAAGTTCCGGCCTATCAATCCCGCTGCCCCGACCAAGTCTCTCCAGCAATTATTCAAGCGCTCTCCTTTGGACAAGTACAAGCGGTAACCTTCACCAGTTCTAAAACCGTCCGTCATTTTTGTACCCTATGCATACAGGCAGGGTTAGATCTCACGCTTATCCTGCAATCCGTAACCATCGCTTCCATTGGTCCTCAGACTTCTAAGACCTGCCAGGAACTCCTAGGACGGGTAGATGTGGAAGCAAATCCGTATACGATGCAATCTCTTGCAGAAGCCCTTGCCAAATTTCAGAGCAAAATAAAGTAATGAGTTGTCCTCCAGCCATGTCACTCAGAGCTCATTTTGCACCGAGTTAGCTAGACTGGACTTAGCTAGTTTCAGGGTTTATCGATGTATCAAGCAAATATGCATGAGGCCAAGAGCAAGCTTTCCCAATTGGTTGAAATGGTCCTAGCGGGTGAAGAGGTGATTATCAACAGAGCGGGGAAGCCTGTAGCCAAGTTGATCGCTTATCAAGAAGAGCAAGAAGATCGAGCTTTGGGGGCATTGAAAGGAAAATTATGGATATCCCCAGATTTCGATGAGCTCCCCCCAGACCTTGAAGCAGCCTTCTATGGTGAAAATGTATGAGATTGCTGCTAGATACCCATGTATTGCTGTGGGCTTTAGCAGACGATTCTGAGTTATCCGAAAGCATGCGGTCCAGTATTGTCTACAGAAAGAATGAAGTCTTTGTCAGTACTGCTAGCATTTGGGAAATCTCTATCAAAGAAGCCATAGGGAAGTTAAAAACTGCTGAAAACCTTTTGGAATTTATCGCCCAGGCAAGATTTATAGTCCTGCTGATCATGGCTAACCACGCTCAGTTCGCTGGTCGTTTGCCCATGCATCATAGAGACCCTTTTGACCGGATGTTGGTAGCCCAAGCCATCCTTGATGGGCTAATACTGGTCACAAAAGATGGACAACTATCGGCTTATCAAGTGCCACTCTTCCCTTGGTAAGACAATCGTGAAGTCTTGATGTAGCAGGGTAAAAAGCGCTGTGGTCCGGGAATTCTGGGGACTGTAACGCTTAGTAGAAGAGGCGGACTTTGCGTACTCTGTATTGGATTGGTTCAGCCTATATCGCGCTCTGTGCTCTGGTTTTGACTTCTCATGTGCTGACCTCTGAGACAGATGCTTCCGTAAACACTCCCCCAAGTACCTCTTCAGTGAGCGCGGCTGGAAATTCTCCAGGGGAACGCTGGTTTAACCAAATCAAAGCCCATTGCAATTCCGTAGAAGTAGCGACGGCGATAGAGTCTTCCCCTTCACCCAAGGACGCTGAGGGGTCTGCGTACAAGGCTGGATGCTATGCCCTGGCTGGAAAAACGAAGCTTGCCAAAGCGACTATAGACGGATTATCAACCCGTGACCAAGATTATGCAGCTACCATCGTTTTCAATATTGGTCATCCGGTGGCTGATGCGGGGGACGATGAGTCAGCTGGCCCGATTATGCGCTTGGTGGTTGGCTATCAGCCCTACAACTTCATGGCTTTGTACCATGCAGGGATGTCGGAGTATGCGATTGGCGAAAACGACCGCGCTACGCTCCACCTGAAGCAATTTTTGACAATTTATCAAAGCAATGATGGCTGGCGACAGAATGCCCTATCCGTACTGCAGACGATTGAGAGCGGGTGCGGCTGCAAAGCGAAAAATCTCCTTCAGATGGAAGGCTAAGCGATGACCTATCTTGCTCTAGGGACCCGAGTTCAAGACCGCTATGAATTGCTGCGCGAGATTGGTCGCGGAGGCCACTCCATAGTCTATGAAGCTCAAGACCACAAGCTGGAAATGCGGGTAGCGCTCAAGATGATTGTTCCGCCCCCAGCGGTCGCTCATATCGCCCGTGAACGGATACGTCGGGAAGTGCTAGCCGTCCGGGCCTTAACCCATCCTCATATTGTTCAAGTCTTTGACTTATTGGAAGAAGACCCCTGGAATTTTATTGTCATGGAGTTGGTTCTTGGGGCAGATCTGCAAGAGACCGTAAAAAAACAGGGTCCCTTGTCCGCAGAATTTGCCACTCAGATTGGTCACGACATAGCTCAGGCTCTGGCTCTAGCCCATCGTCGAGGAGTCTTGCATCGCGATGTGAAGCCCTTGAATATTTTGGTCGGAGAAGACCGCTTAGCGCGTTTGGCAGACTTTGGTTCTGCCCGTGTCGAAGGTCAAATCACGATGACCCAACTAGGATCTTTTGTTGGGACGCTAGACTACACGGCTCCAGAAGTACTGATCGGTAAACGAGCGGATGCCCGTTCCGATATTTTTGCACTGGGCATGACCTTGTATTTCATCTTGACGGGGAAATTTCCAGACCGCCCTTCACCTAATTTCCCTCCAGCCCCGGCTCCCCAAGGCCATCATCCCCGCAGCGAAAGGCTAGAAATTCCTGACTGGTTGGATAGCATCGTAGCCCAAGCCACCCGTTCCGACCCGTCGATGCGCTTTCCTACCGCGCACAGTATGGCTGAGGCATTGAAACAGCGCACCTTAGCTTCCAGCAAAAAAAGCTTTTCTAAAGCCCAAGTTTGCCTGGTATGCAGTGCCCCAGATCCGCTGAGTCTTTCGGTTTGTTCCAGCTGTAGAAGTGCGACGACCGAACCTGTGGATACCCTCGTGGTCTCCTATCCTCCCGCCGGACCAGAGGCCAGACAAGTCTTAGAAGATACGCTCGTTGAACTATTTGAAGTTTCTGTCGTTGAGGTACAGGAAGCCCTAGAAGGGACTCGTCCCTTACTCTTGGTTCCGTCCAGTAGTGCATCCGCTATCGTGGCACAGCTAGCGACCCATAAGGTCTCTGCCCGCGCTCTCCCTACAAAGCAAGCCTGGCGTTTGATCCCAGTTCCTTTCTATGGTTTTCTAGCAGGGATGACAGGATTTGGCTGTTTGGTCGGTCTCTGGGCCTTACCTGTGCTGCTGTGGACCAGTATGGTCTTGGGGAGCGTTCTCTTTTTCGTGGCCTATCAGTCAGCAAGAAAGCCTCTGATAGAGCTGCAAGCGTCACCCACCTCAGAAGATCTTCCGCCTGCCGTAAAAACGAAAGTGGTGCAAGTGCTTTCGCTACTGCCTTCTGGAACGGCCCGGAGTTTGCTATCGGATGTAGTCTATCTGGGGCAAGACCTGCGCAAAACCTTCGCTCAAACCAAATCGATTCCCTCAGATGTCGAACGCTATGCTGGTGAGTTGCTCATTGCTGCCTGCAATTCAGCTTTGGTCCTAGAGCGACTAGACCGCACCCTCGTCCGTCTAGAAATTCAGCGTCTAGAGTTTTCAGACCTGCCTGCAGAATGGCTTGAAGGATTGAACAAGTGTGAACAAACGCGGGACTGTCTGGTGCAAAAACTGTTAGAAACGGTGGCGATGTTGGGGATTGCTCAGAGTCAAGCCGTTCTCGCCCCTCGAGGCGTTGGCCAACAGCTGGCAGAAATCAATACAGAACTACGTCGTGAACTCCACATCCAAGCTGAAGTGACCCGCGAATTTGAGAAGTTATTCCATCCCCTGCCTCTCAAGGCGTAGCTTTGCCTGTTGATCTTGTACTGACTGCCAACATTGCGACGCGCATATTGAGATTGGCTCGGCTTGATGAATATAGCCTTGTGGTTAAGAAGTGTTAGGTAGAGAAATTTGTCTGTGTAATGACTACTAAAATTATGAGTATTTCAAAGATTGACACATCTAATGAATCCAAAAGACATTCTTTCAAAAGCTGAAATGACAAAAGAGCGAATGCCTCAAGAGTTGTCAATTTGGGTAGAAGATCGCCATAGTCTGTTCTGGACTTCCAAGGAATCACGAAAATACTGTAGAGAAGGTCGTGGTCTTTCCAAGAAATTTATTAAATCAGAAGGAGGATTAGAAAACCTTCTCTTACTCATCAAGAAAGCGGCTGAAGGCAAATCTAATAAGCCATATGGGAGTCAACATATTCTACTTGTTGTGTTCTCGAACTATCTAAGTTTTTTGCTTAAAGAAGAGGATAAATATCCAGAGAATTCAAGTTATATAAAAAGCTTTAAAGACTCTGTATATAGGGATATAGTGACGTTACCCCTCGATTTTCAGATAGTCTATGTTTTTGATTATTCTAGTAGTATTTTTTTGCCGATTCCAATAGAAAAGTATAATTTGGGTTAGTACATCTAACCCACTGCCGATTAAGAAAAATCTTAGGAATGGTTTAGCAGTATCTAGAGACAAAATCAAATGGTTGTCGATGTCTACAAATCTATCTAAGTTACTGCCCACACAGCGCCATAGCTTGAGAAGGCTCTTGTGGTAAAGATTGCTCGCGTGGCAATATCTGAGCGCTATAGAGCAGGGACAGAAGTTGACTTCATCGCCTGATCTGGCATGCGGACGCATCTGCTCAACTTGCCATAGCTCCTATAAATATTCTAGGGACTTTTTTATGGGTTTTCTGGATTCGAGGTTGCTTGAGCTACGGCTTCGATTTTTTCTAGGGGCAGATGGAGTGCCTGGGCTATTTGTTCTAGGCTGAGACCCAATTTGAGTAATTCAGGCACAGTTTCCAGCTTGCCTTCCAATTTGCCTGCCAGCTTGCCTTTACTCTCTATCGACTTATAAAGCCTAGATTGCTCGAACTCACTGTCTGTTATCGTCAGCATTGCCTCTATCTCCTCGTCGCTCATACTAGAGAACTTGTAGGAAACCACTGTCTCAATTAGTTCTATCATATCCCTTCGGATAGGCTCCCTTGCCTCAGACCGTACTTGTTCCAGAAGTCGTCTTGCTTTTTCTGCTGCTGTGGTTTCCGGTTCTACGACCAGTTTAAGAATACCCAGACTCATGGATGCTCCTTCTTCATCTACTTCATCCAGATAAATTCGCTCCACCTGATTACAGTTCAACAGGGCTCGATAGTGAGATGAATCATCGGGCTCCACGTTCCTGCCAGGGAAAATGACTACCGCACGCCAATCACTGGGCTCTGGGTACTGTCTCAAGTACAGAAAAATCTCAGAGAAGAACCGAGCATAAAATTGAGGATCCTCCTGAAACTGCACTTCTGCAAAATAAACGGGCTGGGCAGGACGACTCGGCAGAAATATGCCATCGATACGAAAGGCAGTCTGCTTAATTTCCACGGACCGAAATTGATAGCCCTCGGCTTGTTCTGGAGACTGACCAATAAGAGAGAAGAAACTGCCTGGCAGGGTCTGAAAAATTCGGTAGAAGAGGCTATCTGTTTTCACAGCGCTTAGTTTAGCGCAGACTGGTCATTAGATTTTATAGCCTCCAATGACCCTTTACCTCGTCGCAACACCGATTGGAAACCTAGAAGACATTACCTTGAGAGCCCTACGGTTGCTCAAAGAAGTGGACTTAATTTTGGCGGAGGATACCCGCCATAGTCGCAAACTGTTAAACCACTTTGCAATTACTACGCCGCTAGAAAGCTATCACCAGCACAGTGGTCCAAAAAGAGTGCAAGTAATTGTCGAACAGCTGGTGCAGGGCAAGACGATGGCCTTGGTCAGTGATGCTGGAACACCCGCAGTCAGCGACCCCGGAGTGGAATTAGTCCAAGCTTGCATTGCGCAGAATATCCCTGTAGTGGCACTGCCAGGAGCGAATGCTGTTTTATCTGCGCTGATTATTTCGGGCTTGCCTACCGACCGTTTTGTCTTTGAAGGATTTCTGGATGACAGCCAGACTAGATGCAGAGAACAGATTACCGCCTGGAAGACGGAGCCTCGGACCATCGTTTTCTATGAAGCGCCTCACCGCTTGCGAAAAACCCTGGCAGAACTGCTCACCATGCTTGACCCGCAACGTCCTCTGGTCTGGACCCGTGAACTTACCAAAATCCACGAACAGGTAGGGCGTGGCAGTCTGCAAGAAGTCCAGCACTATTTCCAAGAGCACGAACCCAAGGGAGAATTCACCCTTGTCTTAGCTGGCATTACAGAGCATCAACCGAGAGACCTCAGCGATGAATCTTTAGCGCAAGAGTTAAAACGTCTCCTTAAAGCAGGGCAGTCTCCCTCAGAGGCCGCACGACTTTTAGCAGAAGAAACGGGATTGCCACGCCGCCGAATTTATCGTTTATCGCTGGAACTAGGAGACTTTTGAGGTTGAGCAATCGCTCTTATTTTCTGGATGATGTCATGGACTTTAGCTTCGTCCAGCGTCCCTTCATGACGATCCAGCTCTTTGTCTAGATGCGCGATATCAGTGATATACACTCCCCGCAGTTTCATCGGTTTCACTTCCGCCCGGGTGAAGCAAAGCACAGGATGAACCGTCAAATCCAAAGCCCGCAGCGCATCTGCCAGGGAACGCGTTTGGGCCACAAAATCTTTCTTAGGCCAAACCATGCCCATCGGTTGCCGAAAACCAATTCGTCCTTGGGATACCATCATCGTTCCCTGTTGACTCTTGGTTTCTACAATCACGATCCCTTTCGGTCCGACCAATAAATGGTCTACGTCGCCGATATCTTTGAGCAAGATGTTGTTAAACAAATGCCAGCCTTCTCTTTCCCGTAACAGCTCTTTGAGATGAGCTGATACGACTTCCTCGGCCTTGGCTCCCCGCCGCGCATTGTAGACCAGACGGCTCTGTTGATTTAGGCGATAGCCTAAAAAGATCGATAGCAGGCAGAGGAGGGAAGTAAAAAAGACGTCCCTAAATACCAGAGCCGCTACCATGGCTACAACAGAGAAAAATATCGAAAAGAAACCTAAATTCAGGGCGGTGAAACGGCGTTTTTTGGCGAGTCCGCGCACGTAAGAACCGGCTGAGTTGCTTTCCAACTCATCGTTATCTTCCATGGGTGTCGATTGGGATGAGCTCACAAGCTACCTTTGCAGTCTCTCAGGGCATAAATACCTATCTAGTAATAGTTTAGCTGCAGGATTGTTCGGCTTGGAAACTCTTAACTTTACTCGCGGAATCCCCCATTCTCTAACGCGGTGGGGCAGGTCACGGGAAACCACATAATGACGGCAGTAAACGCTACACGCTAGCATAAAAGAGAACGCCGTTAGTGTAGGAACGTCCATGGGATTTTTTGATTCTGACATTGTCCAAAAGGAAGCAGCACAGTTCATGCAGGACTATCAAAATCTGACAGCCTTGGGTGGTAAGTACGGCCAGTTTGACCGGGCTGGCAAAGAAATGTACATTGCCCAGATGGAAGACCTGCTCAGCCGCTATCGCATCTTCTTGAAACGGATGGAACTGTCCGATGATTTTATGGCGCAGATGTCCATGAAGCAGATGCATGAACAAATTGGTAATCTCGGGGTAAGCCCAGCCCAAATGTTTGAGCAGATGGAGCGGTCTCTAGCGCGGATGAAACAGGAAATTCAATGAAAAAGGCCCAAGGTCGATCCATGCTATCTCAAACGCATAAGCAGACGGGACTGCGCCAAACCAAAGGCCAGCAGGCAGTTCTCGATACCTTGGGAAGGAGCGAACATCTGCTCAGCGCTCAGGAAATCTATGTCCAACTCAGAGCGACAGAGTATCCTGTGGGGCTGGCGACGGTCTATCGGGCAGTGGAGTCTCTGGTGGAAGAAGGGAAAATCCAGTCCATCAGTTTGGAAGGCCAAGCCTACTACCAAGTTGCTCAAGGCAGGCATAGCCGTCACCATTTAGTTTGTCTGGAATGCA
This sequence comes from Gloeobacterales cyanobacterium, assembly GCA_038245785.1. Lineage (GTDB taxonomy): Bacteria > Cyanobacteriota > Cyanobacteriia > Gloeobacterales > PMM-0068 > Sivonenia. The sequence goes on from JBBRSB010000016.1 coordinate 58,430, forward strand.
AAAAAGTAATCCCGATTGCTGGTTGCCCGGTAGGTGAACTGGAGCGTCAACTCTCCTCCCAGCATGCTTTTGTGATTAACTATCACGTGCTGGATTTTTTTGGCACCTGTGCTCAGTGTGATTCCCTTAGTCCTTAAGACAAATTCTCAGCCCTCACCAGCAGAACAAGATTATCTCGGTGGACCGCTTCTTCTGCGCCTTCATGGCCCAATATTTCTGGAATACGGTCACTTTTTTGACCAAGTAACTTACGCAAATCACTGCTGCTGTAGTTAACCAATCCACGAGCAAATGCTGAACCGTTTAAATCACATAGGTCCACCAGCGATTGAGCTTTAAAATTTCCCTCCATCGCCTTGATCCCTGCAGGCAGAAGTGATTTACCCTGGGCTTGAAGCGCTTTTACGGCGCCCTTGTCTAAGAGCAGTTTCCCTTTGGGCACGAGGCCATAGGCTATCCAAAGTTGACGGGAGTTCATCGGCTCTTTCTGTGGCAGAAATTTAGTTCCGATGGCCTCTCCCGCCAGAATTTTGGGCAGATTTTGGGGAATGGCTCCATCCGTAATCACCATCGTGATTCCGCCCACCGTAGCGATTCGGGCGGCTTCCAGTTTAGTGAGCATGCCTCCAGTGCCCCAGGCACTCCCTTTCCCGACCGCTACTTGGTCTAGCTCGGCAGAGACTTTGTCTACTTCTGCGATCAGTTGAGCTTCCGGGTCCAGATGGGGATTGGCGGAATATAATCCGGCTACATCAGTGAATAGAATTAACCAGTTGGCTTTGACTAGCGTTCCAACCCGTGCTGAAAGAGTATCGTTGTCTCCGAACTTGAGTTCTTCTACCGCGACCGTGTCATTTTCATTGATGACGGGAATGACGCCGAGGGCAAAAAGTTCATTCAAGGTGCGGTATATATTCAAATAGCGGTCACGGTCTACTAAATCGGCTCTGGTCAGTAGCACTTGGGCAACGGGCTGGTCAAGAAAGGAAAAAAAACGGTCATAGAGACTCATCAGCAAGCCTTGCCCAACCGCAGCAGTGGCCTGTTTGCCTTCTAACGTAGTCGGACGAGTCTTCATCCCTAACCGCTTGGCTCCTACGCCCACGGCTCCAGAGCTAACGAGGACTACTTTCCAACCTGAACGTCTAAGCCGGGTGAGCTCTTCGGCCAAACCACCAATCACAGACAGCTTCAAGTCTCCCGTGGTCCGGTCTGTCAGACTTGAAGTGCCAATTTTTACGACTACCGTACCGAGTTTTTGGGCCATAGTGCAGGTCACAAGGTCAAGAGAGCCTATCTATTATCCTTAGGAGCTGTACCCTGGTGGTAGCACTGAAATTATTGAATGGCCTTACAACAACTCCAACGAAACTGGCGGGCCGTCGCCAAAAAATTTGAAGCAATTGTCGGTAAAACCGCAGTCGTCTGGGCTCCTGAGGAGTTAGTGGTTTTTGAATGTGACGGTTTGACCAGTTATCGAGAACGCCCGGAAGTAGTAGTGCTGCCCCAGACCACGGAGCAGTTGGCAGAAGTAATTAAAATCTGCAACCGTGAAGAGATTGCTTTTGTCGCTAGAGGCTCTGGCACCGGGTTATCTGGAGGTGCCTTGCCCGTTGAGAACTGTGTGCTGATTGTCACAGCCCGGATGCGCAAAATTTTAGAAGTGGATCTGGAAAATCAGCGAGTTGTCGTTCAGCCAGGAGTGATTAACAGTTGGGTGACCCAAGCCGTCAGCGGTGCAGGGTTTTACTATGCGCCAGACCCTTCCAGCCAAATCATCTGCTCTATCGGAGGCAATGTGGCGGAGAACTCAGGGGGGGTTCACTGCCTGAAGTATGGAGTGACCACCAATCACGTTCTTGGTCTAAAGTTAGTCCTGCCGGATGGCTCCATTGTTGATGTTGGCGGTAAGTTACCCGAGATGCCTGGTTATGATCTAACGGGCATTTTTGTCGGCTCAGAGGGAACCTTAGGCATTGCCACAGAAATCACGCTCAAGATTCTGAAGGCACCGGAAACGGTTCATGTTCTACTCGCTGACTATGCCACGGTGGAAGAAGCAGGGTCTACGGTCTCTGACATCATTAGCGCAGGCGTTATCCCTGGTGGCATGGAAATCATGGATAACTTAAGCATCAACGCCGTAGAAGATGTAGTCGCGACAAACTGCTATCCACGGGATGCGGGAGCAATTCTACTGATTGAAATTGATGGACTGGCTGTAGAAGTTGAAGCCAGCAGTCAAATTGTTGAAAAACTCTGTCGCAAAAATGGAGCCCGAAATGTCAAGGTGGCTACCGACCCCGATGAACGCTTAAAAATGTGGAAAGGGCGAAAGGCGGCGTTTGCTGCAATGGGGCAGCGCAGCCCTGATTACTATGTGCAAGATGGCGTCATTCCTCGGACAAAGCTAACCTATGTGCTCAAAGAAATTGAAGCTCTAGGGAAGAAGCACGGTTATGAAGTTGCTAACGTTTTCCATGCTGGTGATGGTAATCTCCATCCTTTGATTCTTTACGATAATGCAGTTCCTGGCGCGCTAGAAGAAGTGGAAGAACTGGGTGGTGAGATTCTGAAACTCTGTGTGCGCATTGGCGGCAGTATTTCTGGAGAGCATGGAGTCGGTGCCGAAAAGCGCTGCTACATGCCAGAAATGTTCACGCCAGCAGATCTGGAAACGATGCAGTGGGTGCGCAAGGTTTTTGATCCAAAAGGGATAGCCAATCCAACCAAGATTTTTCCGACGCCACGCACCTGTGGAGAAGGGGCACGCCCTATCCATAACGAGAAGTTCAAATCAGTGGAACGGTATTGAGACTGGCTTCGACTCCGCTCAGCCAGCAAAAGCCAGTGAAAAGACATCAAAGAAGCAGACCGTGAATTTAAGCTCCCTTTGGCTCTTGCTCCCTGAGCGGAGTCGTGTCCGGCACAAAGTACCTGCTGCCGTAGGCAGATTGAACAGGTAGGCGAAGCCGAGAAGGGAGCGACAAGGCAATACAGGAGATCTTCATGTGGCCGAGGCATCGGCTGATTGGGCAGTAATCGCGATGAGAAAAAGATGCAGCGGTCAGACAGTGGGTGCAATCTTTAAGATGAATTCAAAAAACCTGAATCCAAAATGAGGGAAATTGCTCCTCTGTTTGATTACTGCTGCGTTAAAGAGACAGTACTTTTTTCCAGCTGCAGAGCACGAGAGAACTCCGGTGCTTCTGCATAAAAGGGACTTTTGTATTTCAACCGATAGTAAAGCATCGGCACAATACCAATCAGAATTGAACCCACACTCAAGACGGCAATTGTCCGCTCAAGTTGGGTCAATTGATAAACAAAGAGCATCAACAAAAAGATAGCTGATATCAGCGGCCAAATGCCTTTGAGTAGCAGGGTCGGCAGGTTTTGCGCCAATTGCTGACGATAATACCAGACACAGGCAAATCCAGTCATCGCGTAGTAGACCGAAACCTGAACGCCAATCGCGCCGATTAAGCCTGTCATCACTTCACCCACACTAGGACTGGCACTCGATCCAATCAATAGCAGCAGCGCGAGAATGCCAATGACAAAGGTGGCTAACCAGGGTGTTTGAAAGGTCGGATGCAAGTCCCCAAAGCGTTGGCTAATGACACGATCGCGAGCCATCGAAAACAGCGTACGCGAACATTGTGTTAATTGCGTTTCGATCGTCCCCACCGTACTCACCAGCACGGCCAGCACTGCAATGTTTCCCCAGGGATGCGGTAACACCTGATTCCCCAGCACGGCCAGCAAATTTGCTCCAGCCTTGTCAATTTGTTCGGGGGTCATGCCTATTTGGACGAGGTTCTGAATCATTTGAAACAGGAAAAAAACGCCAATCATGCCCAAAACGCCGCTGTAGCCAGGAGTTGAGTTCGAGCCTCTAGTCTCTTCAGCCACATTTGAAGAAACATCCCACCCAAAATAATAGAAGGTGGCAATTAACATCCCCGCCATAAAGGTCTTAAAGTCGCCAAAGCCAGTGGGTGAGAGCCAATTCCAGGAAAATGACTGCACTGGAACCGTAGAAAATTTGACCAGTGCCCCGATCGCCAGGGCCAGCAAACTAATCACTTCAATCGCTGTCATCAAACGCTGAAATCTAGCTGCAAAACCTACTCCCATTACGGTAATAGTGGCGACGGCAATAAACCATAAACTGCCTACAAGGGTCGCTAAGACCAAGTTCTCGGACCATTCGGTTGAAAATAACGATAGGGTGGCAACCCCGATCGGCAACGATGCTGCTGCCATAAAGAGGGTGCTCAAACTTAGGAATGTCCAACCCGACAGAAACCCCAAGGATGGCTTAATCGTGCGACCTACCCAGGCATAGGAAGCGCCTGCGTCCGATCGCCATTGGTTGAGATACATAAATGCAAAAGAAATGCCGAACATGGGAATAGCCGCATACAGCAATGCCGCTGGGGAAGCCAATCCCACAGCGGCAACGAGGGTAGCAGTCGTGGCATTGAGTGAATAAGAAGGAGCTGATCCAGCCACCGCCAAAGTAACCGTATCGATCAACCCGAGTGCCTCCTTCTTTAAACCTTTAGACATTGCCTTACTCCGTTGTTGTATTTGTTGTGAATAATTTCAACCATGCAATCGCTTACATAATGGACGTGCTCAAGCCTGCCCGAGCCTATGTGAGGCCCGAGTTCCGATATAGGGCAGGAAGCATTCCCACGTATTTAAGATGAGGGCTATATTCAAATTCAATTAGCTGTTAGCTGTTGTATTCTCAAGCACATAATTGACTTGAATGTTGTGGCTCCCTTCTCGGCTTCGCCTACTGCCTCAATGCTCCTACGGAGCGCAGTACTTTGTGCTGGACACGGCTCCGCTCAGGGAACAATGCAAAGTCGAAGGGAAGCCAAGTTCTCTGAGCAGAATTAAGTTCCCTGAGCGGAGCCGAAGGGAAGGGAATAATTTTGGAGGAGTGATGCCCTATATGTATATGCTTGAGTGTGTTGATGACAGCTATTACACGGGCAGCACGACTAATTTAGAATTCGGCTGGAGCAGCACCAAAGTGGTTACGGGGCAAAGCATACGGCGAAGCGATTACCTGTGAGGTTAGTCTACTGCGAGTTTTTTGAGCACGTGGCGAATGCGTTCTATCGCGAGAAGCAGGTGCAGGGCTGGAGCCGCAAAAAGAAGCAGGCATTGATTTCGGGAGATACTAATCTATTGCATAAGCTGGCTGCATGTCAGAATAAGAGCCATTATTTGCTCCCTATGCTTCCTTCGGCTCCCTTCGACAAGCGTTCGACTGAGGCTTCGACGGTGAGCTCAGCCGAACCGCTCACGCCGAAGTCTCAGGGCAGTGCGCTCAGGGAGCAAAAGCCCAAGCCAACGGAAGATAAGAGTTGATGAATGTTCTTTACACATCTACTTCCATTCATACATCTTGCTGGCTGAGCGAAGTCGAAGCCAGGGAGCAAAGATGAATTTGGAAAGTATGAATCTAAGATGGGAAAAATTGCTTCTCCAATTTGGAGTAGAGCAACAAATGGCTCAGAGCTTATTTTTAGATTTGAGCAGGTTCTATTCCAGCCCAGAGCGTCACTACCATACCCTTACCCACATCCAGCACTTTCTCTCTGTAGTGGAAACGCTTACTCCAAAAGCAGAAAACTTGGCAGCTATTGAATTTGCTGCTTGGTTTCATGATCTTATCTACGATTCCAATGCTAAGGATAATGAGGAAAAAAGTGCTGACTATGCAGAATCTATTTTGAAAAGTCTAGCTATTCCAGGAGAAGTCATCGCTCAAGTTAAACGATTAATTCTCAGAACCAAGAGTCATCAAATCACTGAAGAAGATGACCTCTACACCAAAATCATGCTGGATGCCGATTTAGCTATTTTGGGCGTAGAGGATGCCGAGTATAGGAGATATGCCCAGGCTATAAGGTGGGAATATAGCTGGGTAGGAGATGAGGACTATTGGAAGGGAAGAACGCAATTTCTCCAGAGTCTTCTGGAAAGACCAAAAATATACCAGACAGAAGAGGCTTTTGAGGCCCTGGAAACAAAAGCAAGGAATAATCTTAGGGAAGAGCTCAATTCTATGCGCCACTTAAGCTAGGAGGAGAAATGAGTCAAAATACGGTTCTTCATCTTCTAAAGGCGAAGGACATTGAAGCGATGCAGGCGACCGTGAAGGTACATGGTCTAAATCCAAAGGCCGTGAGACATACTAAATCGCTTGGTGACCTGCTTGGGATGTCCCATTTAGGAATTCATCTGGTGCGCGTAGAGTCTGGAAAAGAGACAACCCAGTTCCACTTTCATCATCAGGAAGAAGAATTTTTGTATATTATTTCTGGCCGTGGCCTGGCAGAAATCGGGGATGAACAGGTTGAAGTCGGACCTGGGGATTTTATGGGATTTAGTGCTCCATCTCTTCCCCATACGGTGACCAACCCTTTTGCGGAAGATTTGGTCTACCTCATGGGCGGGGAACGACGTAGCTTTGATATATGTGATTATCCAAGATTACAGAAACGACTTTTTCGAGTTAAAGACAAGCGTCAATTAATAAATTGGGCGGATCTACATGAGTTCTAAGGAAAGTGTCTGGACCAAAAAGCCTTGGTGGTGCCAGCCTTGGTCTATTCTGCTCACCGGATTTAGCTTGTTGACCGGGCTGTATTTCATCTTTCAGCTGAACTGGCCTCTCTTTGTTCTCGGCACCCCGATCGTGATGTGGATGGTCTTTTTCGTAGGGATTTATCCCGGTATGGTCGAAGGCCAGAAATAATGCTGGTTGATCAACTTGAGCAATTGCTCACCACGCTTAAGCAATTTAACCCGTAAATTTCTTGAAGATCAGAGAGCCATTGTGTCCGCCGAATCCAAAAGAATTGGACATCGCGTAGTTGATGGTGCGTGCCTTTGCTACCTTTGACGTGTAGTCCAGGTCGCAAAGTTCGTCAGGAGTTTCCAGATTGATGGTAGGAGGGACTAGATTGTTCTGCATAGCCAAGATGGATGCTATGGCTTCTATACCGCCCGAAGCTCCCAAGAGATGCCCCGTCATCGACTTGGTAGAGCTGATAGATACCTTATGGGCATAGTCTCCTAGGGCCGTCTTGATCGCCAGGGATTCATTGGCATCATTGCCTGGGGTGCTTGTGCCATGGGCATTGAGGTAATCTAACCGCTCCGGCGAAATTCCAGCATCTTTCAGGGCCAGACGCATGGCTCGAGCGGCCCCTTCATGACCAGGGACAGGGGCAGTCATGTGATAGGCATCGCAGGTCAAGGCATAACCCACTAGTTCGGCATAGATTCTCGCCCCTCGTGACTGAGCGTAGGTGAGCTCTTCTAGAAGTAAAATGCCGCAGCCCTCCCCCAAGACAAACCCATCTCGGTCTTTATCAAAGGGGCGACTGGCGTGTTGCGGATCATCGTTCCTAGTTGAAAGGGCTCGAGCAGCCGCAAAACCAGCAATACACAGTGGGGTAACGACTGATTCCGTCCCTCCACAGATCATCGCTTGAGCGTGTCCCATCTGAATGATCCGGAAGGCATCGCCAATAGCATTGGTTCCTGCGGTACAGGCCGTCACTGTACAGGAGTTCGGTCCTTTCGCTCCCGTATGAATCGCAGCTTGGCCCGAAGCCATATTCGAGATCATCATCGGCACCATAAACGGGGAACAGCGGTCCGGTCCTTTTTCTAAGAGAATGGTTTGCTGTTCTTCCATAATGCGGAGGCCGCCCACGCCGGAGCCAATCAAAATGCCCACCTGCTCACTATTCAGGTCATTGATCGCAAATTGAGCATCTTCCAAAGCTTGAATAGAAGCCGCCACCCCAAACTGGGTGAAGCGGTCCATGCGTTTGGCTTCTTTTTTATCAATGAATTTGAGGGGATCAAAACCTTTCACTTCCGCAGCAAAATGCACTTTTTGGTTGGAAGAATCAAACTGGGTAATCGGTCCTACCCCATTCTTGCCCGTACTCAGGCCAGTCCAAAAGTCTGCCAGGCCATTGCCTATAGGGGTAAAACAAGCCATGCCTGTAACGACAACGCGGCGCTTCTCCATCAAACGGATTCTCCTAGATCTAAGCCAAATGTTCCTACTCTTAAGATTAGCAGTCCCTTGTCTTACCTCAAGCGCGTCTGCTTTGCTGATATTAGAATCAGTACACTCCGGCACGCACTATGCTCGTACCCATCAATATCCAGAGAATTCTATTTTTTACGGTCTGGCTACTCTTTCTGGGATATACCGTATTCTTTGCTCCACCGAGTGCTCCGGATACCCCTGAGCTCCTCACAAAACTTATTTTGGCACAAATAGAAGGACTTAACCCTCTGGTGGTCGCCCTATTCAATATCATGGGGGTCCTGCCGATTTGGTACTGGTTTTTGCTCGTACCTGATAGTCGGGTCCAAAAAATTCCAGTTTGGCCTTTTGCTTTGGGAATGCTGGCGTTTGGGGGATTTGTTTTGCTGCCTTATTTGGCCCTGCGTAGGCCCTCTTCTGCTCCTCCTCAAGCACCACCGTCACAAAAGCCTTTGTCTTGGATACAGCGAATTTTTGATAATCGCTGGTTCGCATTGATTGCGGTTCTAGGAGTATTTGGACTTGGATTCTATGGTTTGCGTCAGGGAAATTGGACAAACTTTGTGGCTCAATTTCAAACGGTTAGGTTCATCCATGTGATGAGTCTGGATTTTCTATTGCTCTGTACCTGCTTGCCTATCTTAATTCAGCAAGATCTCAGCTACCGGGGACTCACAGAGCAAGATTTACTATGGAAACTTGCACTAATTCCACTTTTAGGGCCAGCCCTCTATTTAGTACTGCGTCCTCCGCTATCATCGCAATAGCATCACTAGCCAGAAGAAGTAGCCGCCGTTTAAGACAACTGTGAGCATGGCTCCAAACATGACACCCGTTTTCTGGCCGATTTTCTGTTGTTCTTGCAACCAAGCGAGAAGGGGAACAACATAGATAAATTGGGTTAATCCAAGCAGCAACAGCGCAAGTATTGAGAAATAAGTGATAGGCGAGCTAAGCGTGTGTGCCCATCCGCCCCATCTGGATACGGCATTGCTCCCTAAGATAATAAAAATCCCGCTGATGATAGCTAAGACATGCATTCCCATAGTAAGCAAAACGCCTGAAAAGATCTCCAGGGGATCACTTCTACGCAGTGTCGTATTCATCGGATTGGTATATCTACAGAGGTAATAAGGTGTCTATAGTGACATCTGAAATCCTAATTAAACGGAAGAGTAACAAAACTATAAAGTTATACGTTACAGGCTAGCGTTAAAGTGAATGCAGAACATCTATATTTGTACAGCAGTACTTCACTTCAATGAATCTAGAAGAGACTGCTGCCTGTCTTCTTATGAGGAGTATGAAATTATGAAACTTAAATCGCCTACTCAGCTTGTAGCAGTATGTGCCCTTATGTTGAGCCCCTTAGGGTTTGCTCCTAATGTCGTTTTTGCTCAAGCGCAACAAGCTCAGCAAGCTCAAAAGGTAGAACGGTCAAAAACGACAGAGTCTGCTCAGACGCCAGAGGTCTCCCCAGTCACAGAGAGTTCTTATGCCAAAGGACTGGGTCGCTATAGTCAAGGACAGCCCCAAGAAGCACTCAATGAATTCAATCAGGCTTTGAAAGATGATCCAAAATCTGCGGTCGCTTATGTAGGCAGAGGACTCACTTATCTTGCCTTGGGCAATAAAGAATCTGCGCTCAAAGATTTTAATCGGGCTTTGATTATTAACCCAAATTTAGCAGAAGCCTACGCAAACCGAGGGCTTGTTCATGCTGATATGGGAGACAAGCAAGCTGCCCTTGAAGATTATACCCAATCTCTAAATATCAATCCAAAATCTGTTTTTGCCTATGCAAATCGGGGTTTGGTCCGTGCCGATTTGAATGACGAGAAAGGAGCGATCGAAGACTATAGTCAGGCGCTGAGCCTGGATCCGAAAGATGTTTTTTCTTACCATTATCGAGGTCAGGCTCGGGCTAAGGCAGGAGATCGGAAGGGAGCGCTTGAAGACTACAATCAAGCAATCAGTCTTAACTCACAAGATGCTCTTATCTACCAAAGTAGAGCAGAAGCTCATTATGATTTGGGTGATAAAAAAGCAGCGATTGAAGACTATACACAAGCTATTAATATTGCACCCAAGTCTGATAACGCCTACGTAAACCGGGCTAATATCTATTTCGAGCTGGGAGACAAAAAGGCGGCCCTTAAGGACTATGATGAAGCTGCTAAAATCAATCCTCAATCAGCGATTGCTTACTACAATCGAGCAATAGTGCGGGCTCGTTCAGGAGATAGAAAAGCTGCCATTACAGACTATAATCAAGCCCTGACTATTAATCCTAAATATGCAGATGCCTATGTCAGCCGTGGTATTGCACGAGCTGGTCTTGGTGATTTTCGAGGAGCTTTTGATGATTATCAAGTAGCTCTGAATTTAACTCCCGAGGATGCCACTATTTATGCGAATCGTGGAGATGCTCTGCTTGGTTTAGGAGATAAAAATAAAGCTCTGGAGGACTATCAAAAAGCAGCTAGTCTTTTTAATTTAAAAGGCGATACTGAGCGTTCTCAAAAATTATTAAGCACCATCCAGAAGCTTCAACCAGCGCCCACTTCAAAAAAAAGCTCTCCTAAAGTCACACCTTAAGAGAGCTGAGAGAAGAGTAAAGAGAAAAGAAAGATCAAGTGAGGAGAAAACAGGAACCTACTGGATTTGGAAATCTCTATCTAAGGTGAGTTGGAGATCGGTATTCGCATCCAGAACTACCACTTGGGGGGCTGTAACGTTACCGACGGCAGCACCAGCGGCGGCACCAGCCAATACTTCTTCTGTAGCAATGGCCCGGTCTCCTGTCAAACCGCCTAGGACCACACCGCCTAGAGCACCGATGGCGGCATCTCCGGCGATGGCTCCTGTACTGGTTTCGCGAGGGTCTTTCACATCGTTGATCACTTTAGATTGGGCAGAGAGGGCATAGCTACGGCCATTGATAGCGATGCTCCGAGCAAGGAAGCGGGTGCCACCTGGAGCAGGCTCAAACCGTCCAGCCACAACGCTACCGAAGGGTAATAGGGTTCTCCCTTGGCTATTCTTTACGGGCTGACGTAGCTTGAACTCGAAGTCCCGACGCTCATTGGGGGCAATGTAGACTTTTTCACCTTCATAGCCAACGATGACAGGGGTTCCGGCTTGGAGGGTTGTGGCTTCAGCACTAAACTGGGGGACTGAGGCAACAGGGGCAGGAGCGGGAGTAACTGCGGGTCTGGTCATGACTACTTGTTTGCGGATGTAGTAATTATTGCGGGTGATATAGGTTCTGCGATACTTTACGCGAGCCTCAGCTGCTGGAGAAAACGCAACAAAGGCAGCAGAGGAGAGCAAGCTCATGACCAACGCAACGTTCAAAAAAGCAGACGATTTCATGGTTTCATTCCTTCAGAAGTTTGGGCAGAAGCTGTGTGATTAACCTGAGGGCGCAAGCACCCTTTTTTTAGTGCGTCCTGCGCTTTGACTCTTTCAGTTTCTGAGATCTGACCAAGGAAACATATTGTCCAAAACGTAAGTTCTTCTTGTTGAACCCGTAGGTTCTTCTACGCTCGAACGAATGTGCGCCTGCGTACTAAAGCCGATGGATTTACTTTATAAGTACTCGTCAGAAGCAATGTCCGCTCTGGGAGGGACTGTGGAGAAGAGGGCACTCGCTCACGTTTAGCAAGATTACTCTTCTAATCCCTTCTAATGAAGACTGTTTAAGACTGTTCCGGCCAGGTTTGCTTATCAAGCAGGTTGCCGTTCTTAGACAGTCACAGATAGTTTTAAGCCTAATTCTCTTGAGAGTGCGGTGAGCACTAGCAGTCCTGGAGCTTCTCCCTGAGCAAGCAACTGGTAGCAGTTTTGCCAATCAAAATCAGGTTTGGATGAAGCGACCATCAGACTTCTACGGGCTTCTGCTACATTCTTTAATGCCAGCAGAATATGCTTAGAGTCGCCATCCTCTAGGACAGCATCTAGATAAGCAGCCGCCTCTGCCGGATCTTTCAAAGATTCGATCAGATAGGAGTGGTAGCTCTTGTGGGTTGGCATTTTGTCTTTCCTGAAAATCCGTCCAGTACTGCTTTGCTCTGAGAATATCTCGATCTTGGGTGTTTTTATCCCCGCCGCAGAGCAGAAAGATGATGGTTAGACTGCCTAAAGTTATCAAAACTTTTTAGCAACGTATTGTTAAAACCGAAAGATTTTTCAATGACAGTATATTTTCAACCGTTATAGTTTAGTAAAGCAATCTAACAATAGCCCTGAGCCAGACGGGAGGGCGCTGACATATTACTCTAAGCTAGAATGGAAAATACCAAAGCCTCTCAGAAAAGCGATATGCCACTCAATGAACTTCTACCCGCCGTTGATCGACTATCTCATCAGGACAAGCTTCGACTGATCCACTTTCTCCTTCTCGCAGTTGCTAAAGAAGAAGGATGCATTCTAGAGCCTTCTGAAGAAAGTGATTCGGAAAATATACTGCTAGCTCAGATGGCGTTGACAGAAGCAGTAGTATGGTCTCCTCAAACAGATCATGTGGCAGTTCAAGCATTAGCAGATCTTTTGGTAGCTGCAAGGGAATCTGCTAATGCTTGATGGTCAGCGCTACTCGTTCACTGAGCGAACTGATGACCTTGGCCGATCAAGTATCATGCCATTTTTGCCATTGACCCTTACTAACGAAAGCCTTTCTGTACAAGTGATGGCATTGTTGGATACAGGTGCAAGTGTCAATGTTCTGCCTTACGAGATTGGCATAGAACTAGGGGCGGTCTGGGAAGATCAGACCCTTTCCATTCCATTGAGCGGGAACTTAGCTCATAGTGAGGCGCGGGGATTAATTCTGTCTGGTACAGTTACTCCGTTTTCGCCTGTTTTGCTTGTATTTGCCTGGACTCAATCGAAAGATGCGCCTGTAATTCTCGGACATATGAACTTTTTTGCAGAGTTTAACGTGTGTTTTTATCGGCATGAGTTAGCTTTTGAAGTTCGACCAAGAGAACAATAAAGCGGTGTTGCACAGCCAGCAGTCTAACCAGCACATTGCAGCGGACGGAATCAAGATCCCAGTGCGTTACGAAAAATGCTAGCCGCTGAACGCAGACGTTGGACAAAGTAGATTCGATAGCCCGCTCCATAGTCAATTCTGAGTTCCATGACCCGTTCGCCAACAGGCTTAAAGTCTCCCAGATTGCCTAGCCTAACTCGATCAATTCGTTTCTTAATTCTAGCTCTCGCTTGTCTGTCTCGCAGAGCATCTAACCAACGTTTAAAGGGGCAGTCATCATCTTCCACTAGGTATAAGACCACTTCCCGTGGCTGTGCCTCCATAAGCCCCTAATCCCTTCTAAATAGGTATTTCTGATTTTGTCACGAGCCTTGTTACGCCAGAAATACTCTTTCAGCCCAGCGCAAAAGATGCCCATTTACCACTTCCGGCACCTCATCCTGGGGGCAATGCCCGGCATTTGGGAGAGGAATGAATTCTTCGACACAGGGATAGGAAGCATAGGCCCGTCCCAGTTGGATCGGTTCCCAGGGGTCTTTTTCGCCCCACATAAACTGCACAGGACACTCTATCTTCGGCAGTAAGTCTTCGGCTAGCGGACCGGAGGCGTAGTTAATAAATGCTAGAAACACTTCTAAGGCTCCCTCCTCCGACGCAGGCTCTAAGAGCAGGTTTACCAATTCATCGGTGACCGCTTCTGGCTGAGCATAAGCCTGTAGTAGAACATTGCGCAGCGCCCGAGGATTGCGCAGACGGTCAAAAAATAGGCGGCCTAAGGGTGTTTGAGAAAGCAATTGCTGAACCAGCGGGGTGCCTACCTGTTTGAGCCAAGACTGGGATTGACGCTTTTTTTCATGCAGTAAACGCAAAGAACAATTGAGGAGACTCAAGCCACGGACTAAATCTGGGCGGTCTACCGCCGCTTGAAGACAAACAATACAGCCGATCGAATTGCCGACCCAAAGACTGGGAGTGCCAACAATCTGTTGTGTAAATTCTTCTAATTGGGCAGCCCAGGTATCAAAGGTATAGGAAACTTCTCGTGGTTTGGCCGAAGCACCAAAGCCTAACAAATCTATCGCCCAAACTTGATGCTGCTGAGATAGCTCAGCAAAGTTTTTCCGCCAGTGGATCGAGGAGGCACCAAAACCATGGACGAGGACTAAGGGAGTACCCTCGTTTCCGGCCTGACGGTACCCAATGCGATGACCCTTCCATAACCAAGTTTTGAGTGGAGGTAAGAGAGATGGGCGATCGATACCGACCGGGGAAGGTTGCATAGCTTGCTTGATACGCTGTTTTCAAGGCTAACATCAGCCTCGGCTATCCATACACAAAAACCATGACCTTGCAGCCATGGTTGAGTTTTTGTTGGCTAATCCCTTAAAGAGCAGCTTGGTTCTTCTCGCCCGTACGGATACGAACAACCCCATCTACAGGAGAAACAAAAATCTTGCCGTCTCCAATCTCACCCGTACGAGCAGACATAGCGATTTTATCAATCACCGTATCCACCAGATCGTCTTCCACCACGACTTCTACTTTGAGTTTTTGTAAAAATTCCACGGTGTACTCAGAGCCACGATAGCGCTCCGTTTGCCCTTTTTGACGACCGAACCCTCGGACTTCCGTCACGGTCATCCCGATGATGCCCGCATTGACCAGAGCTCCTTTGACTTCGTCTAACTTAAAAGGACGAATAATGGCTTCTACTTTCTTCAAGAATATTCCTCCTGCACACTAATACGTTAAAGACCGTGGCTAACCTATATCACCGGAATGTACCAGATTTTGTCGCTAAAAGTACGCTCATCCTCCGTTTTTTTTAAGACCCATTGGCTTCAATGAACACCACCTATAGCGTTGAAAACAAGCCTACGCTATACTCGGGGCCAAATTGGGGATAATTTTATGACCCGTCGTTTTCTCGCAACGTTACTGTTAACCGCCTACGCTTCTGGCTATTCTGCTGAAATAGTCTTAGCACAAGACTATACATTCCAGCGTCCTGGAAGCTCAACACCCGCTCCCAGTCAAGCTCCTGCTAAGATACCCAGCGCTAATCCTAATCCGGTACCGCCCCTAGGTCCAGCTCCTAGCAGCATGCCTAGCCAAGCACCCAGTCAGGCATCCAATCCTACTCCTAGCCCTACGACTCCCCAAGTAGTACCCCCGCCGCCAAATCTTAATATTCCAACGGCGCAGCAACAATCACCTCTACCTCAGCAACCACAGCAGGCTCCCACGCAGCCTCAAGCTCCTATAGCGGCGGCAGAAGCAGGATACTTGCCGATAGGTTCTACCCTTCCTGTGGCCGTGCCCGCAGAAACGGCTTTCAATCCTCTACAAACCATGCCCGTCACCCTTCAGGTTACGGAGAACGTTGTGGATCAGAATGGTCGGGTAGTAATTCCTCGGGGAAGCACGGTGGATGGAAACTTTGTACCTGTTTTCCGCAACACGGAAAGTCGGGACCGCTCCAGCTATAAGACCAACCAACAACAGGTTATGGAAGGGAATCGTTTTGAGGCCAAGACTCTAACCATCGCAGGCCGCAGCTATAGCCTCATCGGGAAGACGCCCTATGTGCCAACATCTACAGACTCCAAGCTGGTCGCAGATGACCCAGCGCTTAAAGGGGCTTCCTATGGTTTTGCTGGAGGTGTCGCCTTAGCAATTGTGACAGGAGGTTTAGCCCTACCGGCACTCTTAGCTGGCACAGGTACAGGAGCAGCCGTAGGCTACGCCCAACAACAACAAACTGTTGTGAAGCTGGTTCCGAGTAAGCCTTTAACCATGACCTTGGATAGTGCTCTGCAGACTTACTAGGGTGGTGGAGGTTTCCTTAACGACGGTTAGGGCGGCCACTGCCCCAATGCAATTTCTCTCTCAAGGTCGCGAAGTAGGAGTAATCCTTCTCAAGGATCAGAAACTGAGCTGGTTTTGGAGCTTGTTCTATCGAGACCCATTCGTCGTTCTCTATTGGGGCGGCCAAAATACCATCAGCCCACAGCTTTACCTCGTGGTCATGGCTGTTACAAACGCGCACTTCAATGTGGTGACTAGCTGGAAGTACGATCGGTCTGCTCGATAGAGAAAGTGGACAAATCGGCGTAATGGCGACAGCGCCGAGATCAGGAGAGAGAATCGGACCATTGGCAGAAAGGGTATAGGAAGTCGATCCTGTCGGGGTGCTGATAATAATGCCATCCCCGTAGTACTGGTCAACCACTTCTCCATCGATGGACAACTCCAAAACCACCGTGGGTAAACGGTCCTCAATGGAGGGTTTCAAGATCATCTCATTAAGACAATGAAAGGGCCCTGCTGTTTCCGTTGCTTTGTGGGTTCCCTTCAAGCAGCTGGCCCGGAGCATACTCCGCTCGTACAGGTAATAGTCACCTTCCTGCAAGCGTTGAATTAATGCTCCCAGATCTCCCTTCTTTCCCCGATACAGTACCTCAGAGGGCTGGGTCAGAAAACCTAAATTGCCTCCGATGTTAACAGCGAGGATGGGGACGCCTAGAGGGGATAGATGACGGGCAGCCGCTAAGGTAGACCCATCTCCACCCAGGACTATCGCCAAATCGATGGACTCTGCACCAAACTCTTCTTGAAATCGCGGATAAGGGTTAATGCCTGGACCGCTGGGACTGCAAAGCACCTGGCAACCCAGTTTTTCCAATGCCTTTACCAGCTTGTGAGCGGCCTCTTCACTAGAGGTCTCAGCTTCTTTGTAAGCAACGGTGACCCGCTGGAGGTTCAAGTAACCACATTGCACTTTGGCCATAGCTAGAGAACTCGGCAGAGGGCAGGTTCCTCCTTCCGTTAGCTCGTCTGTCAACACGTGCAGTTCACGATCCGTATCCAAAGGGCCTCCCTGCTTTACAAATGCTATTTCTATTGTGAGTACAGCATAGATGTGAAAAGGCTTACCAAAATCAACTGAGTTATTTAATTGTAAAGAAATATTTCTAAGCTGACGCTTTAGCGTCACGGAGTATATTCTGGTTACAACATACGGTAAACAGTAAGGCGCACTCAAGGTATGGCAGATAATCACGAAAGCAAGCAAAAAGTTACTCTGTATCTCCCTCCGGAGCTGCATAGAAAACTAAAGATCCGCTCTGCAGTGGATGACCAGCCGATGTCTGCTTTGGCCGAGGAAGCTTTGTTGTTTTACTTAGCGCATCCTGATGTCGTAGACGGGAAATTGGGGCAAGCCAATCAGGTTTACGCCTGTCCTCAATGCGATACTGCTTTAATCTTGCGAGACCAGGAGCTTCGTACCTTGCCGCGCTCCATGCAGGTAAAGGAAGGAGTTCTGGAACCAGAGCAGGAAGAGCAGCTAGTAACCTGTTAAACGTGTTAGTCGATACGCAGCATCCTTTGTTAGTTCCTTAGTCCTTATGGGTGATTGGTGATATGCACGAACTTGAAGTTCTGATACAAGCACAATATCCTCTGGTCTATCTTGTTTCTTTTGAAGAGGAACGAGCAGAGGAGATTCTCGCTAGCATCGCGCAGAAGTCCAATCGGCGACTTTTTATCTGGACCATTACCCACGGAATTGTGGAGTATGGTAAACCTCGTACGCTAACTCAGCACAACACCGTATCCCCTCAGGCGGCTATTGAGTGGGCTGTGCGTCAGAAAGAGGCTGCAATCCTTATCTTCAAGGACTTACACGCCTTTATCGAAAATCCTGAGGTTACTCGCTGGCTGCGAGACGCAGTCGCTGGATTCAAGACGCTTCAGAAGACCTTAGTTCTGATGTCTCCTGTTCAAACCATTCCCGTTGAGCTCGAGAAAGATGTAGTGGTGGTGGAATATCCGCTACCCAACATGCAGCAGATTGATGAGGTGCTCGACGTTCATCTCAAGAAAAATGGTCGCGGTCGTCGGTTGACGACAGAGAATCGAGAAAAGCTCCTAAAAGCAGCCCTGGGCTTGACCCGTGATGAAGCCGATAAGGTGTACCGCAAAGCGGAAGTCATGTCTGGCCAGCTTACAGAAGATGAAGTCAATATTGTTCTTTCTGAGAAAAAGCAGATTATTCGGCGCAACGGCATCCTGGAGTATCTAGAAGTAGAGGATACCCTGGAGTCCGTAGGCGGTTTGGAAGAGTTAAAGCGCTGGTTAACTCAAAGAGCCGATGCTTTTACAGAGCGAGCTAGACAGTATGGCCTTCCTCAACCTAAGGGAATGCTTATTCTGGGAGTTCCTGGCTGCGGTAAATCGCTGATTGCCAAGACAACGGCCCGTCTTTGGGGATTACCGCTCCTGCGTTTGGATATCGGTCGGGTCTATGACGGTTCGATGGTAGGTCGTTCTGAAGCCAATTTGCGCAATGCCCTAAGGGTTGCCGAGTCAGTTTCTCCCGCCGTTCTATTCATTGATGAGGTGGATAAAGCCTTCGCCGGAGCTGGTGGTTCAGCTGACTCCGATGGCGGTACCTCTTCCAGAATTTTTGGTAGCTTCCTGACCTGGATGCAGGAAAAGGCTTCCCCTGTATTCGTCATTGCTACGGCAAACGGCATTGACCGTTTACCTTCCGAATTTCTGCGCAAGGGGCGCTTCGACGAAATCTTCTTTGTCGATCTTCCTAACTACGAGGAGCGCAGGGAGATCTTCCGGATTCACCTTTCCAAGCGTCGCAAAGATATTGCCCGCTTTGATATGGACCAGTTTATTTCAACTTGCGATGGATTCTCTGGTGCAGAAATCGAACAGGGAATTGTTGCAGCTATGTATGAAGCATTCGCCCAGAGCCGTGAGTTCACTCAACTTGATGTACTTGCTGCTCTGAAGTCTACTCAGCCTCTTTCGCGGACCCATCACGAACAGGTGAACAGCCTGCGGGAATGGGCTCGGCAAAGAGCTCGGCCCGCCGCTTCTACGGTAGCGGAATACCAACGCATGGAGTTCTAACCATGACTTACCCCATTGTTAACCCGGAGGAGGTGGTTCCGCAATGCTGAGGTTGCTTCATCCGCAGCCCTGGTCATTCTACAATCTCTGGGAATTTTAACCAAAACCAAGACTATCTTTGTATTCTTCAGGAGGAAGTTCCATGTCTCATTTCAGCACACTCCGTACCAAGATCACAGATGCCGAAATCCTTAAGTCATCTCTGCGTGACATTGGAGTCAGCGTCAAGACCCAAGCTGATGTTCGTGGTTACAATGGCCAGCGCGTCCGTGCTGACATCGTAGCTGTTCTTGAGGGCGAGTATGACCTCGGTTGGTCTCGTAACCCTGATGGTTCCTTTGATCTGATTGCAGATCTTTGGGGCGTTGCTAAAAAGCACAACCAGACCGAGTTGATCAACTCAATCAATCAGCGCTATGCAGTTACCAAGACCCTCGCTGAAGTAAAGCGTACCGGTCATACCGTAGTTGCTCAGTCTGTTGGTAGCGATGGGCGTGTCACGGTTCAAAAATAGGCACAGGAAATGTTCTCAGGCACGCAACGCGTGTTCTTAAATGCATTTCCCCTAGGCTGCAAAAAGTGGGTTACTGATGTAACCCACTTTTTTTGTGCTCCAATAATTAGATTCGGAACTTTAGCGAGCGATAAGTTTGCCATGTAGCATGTTCATCCCACAGGTAAATTCATATTCTCCGGCTTCTTTTGGAGTTACATCGATAGTCACTGTTTGATCCTGCGGGAGGTGTGTGCGAATACCGAAGTCGGGAAAGATAATCTCTTCACTGCAAGCAGAGGACTCCCGACGGGTAAAGCGCAGATGTACTAGCTGTGCAGCCTTCACAACTATTTCAGCAGGACGATATCCCCCTTGAACGGTAATATCGATTTCCTGGACCCCTCCGGCTGATGCTTCAGCACTGACGCTTTCGTTTTTCCAAAGCCAGAAATACCAAATGATCCAACCGATTAATCCGAAGCCGACCATACTGACTAGGATTTGTGACGTATTCATGTTTAAATCTCCTGAAATTGCTTTGGAGCAAAGAAACGCAATCGATTGGCATTGCTTACTACAGTGATGCTCGATAGGGCCATGGCAGCCCCAGCGATGATCGGGGAGAGCAGTATGCCTAGGAACGGATAGAGTACCCCAGCCGCAATTGGGATGCCTAAAACGTTGTAAATAAATGCACCAAACAAGTTTTGCTTAATGTTATCCAGGGTTGCCTTGGATACTTGAATGGCATAGATAACAGAGCGTAAGTTTCCCCCGACTAAAGTGACGTCCGAAGCCTCAATTGCTACGTCAGTTCCAGTTCCAATGGCAAAGCCAACGTCTGCCTGGGCTAAGGCAGGAGCATCGTTAATACCATCACCAACCATGCCAACTAGCTTTGGAGAACTATCTGCCAGCTTTTCACTTTGTAGCTGTTGAATGTAGCGTGCTTTATCTTCAGGAAGTACCCCTGCAAATACACGCTCAATGCCCACCTGTTTGGCAATTGCTGAAGCAGTGCGTTCATTATCACCAGTCATCATCACGACTTCAATACCCATTTGCTGAAAGGCATGAATCGCTTTTTGGGAATCTTCTTTAACCGTATCGGCAACGGCAATGATGCCAGCAGCTTGACCGTCGATAGCAACGAACATGGGCGTCTTGCCTTCGTCGGCAAGGCGGGTAGCGTCCGCTTGAAATTTATCCAGGCTGATGTTGTTACGCTCCATCAATTTGGCATTGCCCACCAACACAGACTGTGTACCTACGCTTGCGCTGACCCCCTGCCCAGGAATTGCTTCAAAAGCCTCGGGATCGTCAACAGCTAATTGCTTGTCCTTAGCACCCTGGACAATGGCAGTAGCCAGAGGGTGCTCACTGCGCTTGTCCGCTATAGCAGCTAGGCTTAAGATCTGCTCTGAAGTAAACCCTGAAAGTGGGAACACATCTGTGAGTTCAGGCTTTCCCTTTGTAATCGTGCCCGTCTTGTCGAGCACAATTGTGGTGAGCTTCGAAGCTGTTTCTAGGGCTTCGGCATTGCGGATCAGTACTCCATGCTCAGCAGCCTTACCGATGCCGACAATCAGGCTCATAGGTGTAGCCAGACCCAAGGCGCAGGGACAGGCGATCACTAAGACCGTCACCATGGTGATCACCGCTAAGTTGAGCGCTGGACCAAAGTTATACCAGCCCATAAAAGTAAGAATGGCAATGATCATTACTGTTGGCACAAAGTAACCAGCAATGACATCTACTAAGCGAGCAATCGGCGCTTTAGAATTCTGAGCTTGCTGGACCATGCGTACAATCTGTGCCAGGGCAGTATCCTTACCAACTTTGGTAACGCGGAAAGTGAAAGCGCCTGTCTTGTTAAGGCTTGCCCCAATTACCCGGTCGCCTGCTTGCTTATCGATGGGCACCGATTCACCTGTGACAACAGACTCATCGAGGGCAGATTGCCCATCTAGAATCAGGCCATCCACCGGTACTTTTTCACCAGGGCGCACCAGAACAGTGTCACCAACAATTACTTCTTCGATGGGAAGGTCCAGTTCTTGACCATCTCGGATGACGTGGGCTGTTTTCGCTTGAAGCTCTAGAAGTTTCCGCACAGCTGCATTCGATTGGCTCCGTGCCCGTGATTCAAGAGCTTGCCCCAAGAGGATTAGAGCAATAACGATTACCGCTACGTCAAAGAACATTCCCCGGCTATTTTCTGGAAACCATCCTGGGACAACGGCCACTACTGTTGAGTAGAACCAAGCTGAGCCCGTGCCAAGGGCGACTAGGGTATCCATGTTGGCATTGTGATTGCGGAAACTATTCCAGGCACCTTCAAAAAACTGTTTGCCAGAATAAGTCAGGACAGGCAGAGTGATCAGCGCTGAAACGATGCCAATAGCAGAATGCCACTGCATTTTCCATTCATAGAGGGCTGGAACGTAGTCTGGGACCATTAGGGCGAGGATCGGTACTGCAACAGCAACAGCAAACCAGAACTTATTCATGGTGGTTTGGTAGGCTACTTCCTCGGCATCTACCTTTGGTTCAACATCAGTTTTTGATTCGGAAACTGCAGCAGGCTTAAATGGATTCTGAGCATGCTCATGGTCTTCTGGGACTGAACTGTTGGAGGCAGGATAACCTATTTGGGTAAGCGCTTCTCGAACAAGAGTTTCATTTTTTTCAGTTTCGATAGTGACCAGCTTGCTCGCTGGATCGGCGACAACTTTTGCTTGCGGGTCCAAAGCTTCGATGGCTTTAGTAATCGTACCTACGCAGCTGCCGCAGGATATATTTGGGACTATTAGTTCTAACTTCATGGCTATTCTCAACAAGTAGGGGGACAGTATTCTAAAACTACTTAAAGCTCTGATATTTACTTATTTTTAAGAGGTCTCACGGGCGTGCTTAGTGCCGAAGTAGCATCCACTGCTTCGGCACCAGTTGTTTATTACGCGTCATTTATGCAACTCCGCCTACCGTCGCAATTTTACGATAGCTATCCGCTGCGCTCCGGCAAGCAACAGCGCACTTACGACAGTGCTCAGAATCATGCTTTTCACACTCAGTAGCACAAGCTTCACAAATTTGAATACAGGTATTCACGAGCTGGGCAATAAATCGAGAACCGCGACTCATAAAAGCTGAAGCAGTCCAGCAAATGTCGGCACAGTCTCGACAGATTCGCGCGCACTCTGCCATCATTTCATCACCTATACAAGAATCAGCACAATGTTCACATTCGTAAGCACAGTGCACTGCTACATCAACACTTGACTGAGAAACATGGTGCATGATTCAATCTCCTTCGATTAAAGCGTGTGCATATAGGATATGCCTCCTCTTTGACGCGCGAATCAGTCTTGAGGAGTAGTTTTGCACCCGCTGAAAAATAAAGTGAAAGCTGAGAACACTGATCTGCTATTCCCAGTTTTTTGCCTAACTTTAAATGTTAACCTCAGATCCTGGCAGAAGAGACACACTCAGATCTTCAAGGGCTTGCGCTCAACTCAACTATTCTGTATCACGCAGGAAAGCCCAGCATTCTCGGCGCACCTTTGTACTTGAGATTCAACTGCTTAATGCTTGTCTGTATAGGTATGCCCAAGTGCCCATTATGCTTTGCGGTTAAGGCTACATCGACGCAGACATCACAACGAGAACCATGGGAGTTGTAGACACCATCGGCAAAAACAAAGCAGTCAAGGTTACTTCTGTGCCCGACTGACTGACCACATCCGCAGTAGCAGGGGAACTGCTTGAGGAGTTTGGGATTGGTTTTTGCAAAAAGATAAGCCTCTTGGAAGGCAGGAGGTAGGTTCTTCAAGGCTTCTTGACTGAGGGGAGGTTCTGGATATTTGTCGTACAAACGCTGGGATGGCTGGGCGAATAGTCGCGTACCTAAACCAAAGCTAGAAAGACTTACTATCAATGAACTTGCAAAAAATTGACGCCTTCGCATTCACAACTCCTATAAACAATAAAACCAATCTCATTAGGGGAAGTTACCACATGGAAATGGTAATTGCTATGGAGTTCCATCTGTGTATTTTAGCACTTGTTTTGCATAGAGTGCAAAACAAGTGCTAAAATACTTTCTGGATCAGAATATCTCGGTATAATTTGGACTGCAGGCAGAATTAACCGCAGAAGTGTAGGCAAAGGACGTCTGTGGTGGATTTAATCTGCAAATGTATAGAGTTGAATAAATAGTTGGGTGTACAAAACTGATCCCATCAAGTTTATGACTAGACAAGGAAATTTTTATGAATACTGATCATAAAATTCATTGGAATAATATCTATTCGACTAAACTTGTTGATGGCGTTTCTTGGTATCAGCAAAAACCAGAAAAATCACTGCAAATCATTCATCAATTTACGCCTGCAATAAATCATCCGGCAGTGATTGATGTTGGTGGTGGAACATCCACGCTCGTAGATTACCTTTTAGCTGACGGTTATGATTCGCTTGTGATCCTAGATATTGCAGAATCAGC
Organism: Gloeobacterales cyanobacterium; assembly: GCA_038245785.1. Taxonomy (GTDB): domain Bacteria; phylum Cyanobacteriota; class Cyanobacteriia; order Gloeobacterales; family PMM-0068; genus Sivonenia. The sequence goes on from JBBRSB010000016.1 coordinate 82,455, forward strand.
GCTTGCTCAAACCAAGCAACGACTTGGTGACATAGCAAAAAAAGTGTCCTGGTTAGTTGCTGACATCACCAATACAGATTTGCCATCAAATACCTATGATCTTTGGCATGATCGTGCCGTATTTCACTTTTTAATCACGCCAGAAGACCAAGTTAAATATGTACGTTTGGTGGAAAAAACGCTTAAATCTGGCGGTATTCTTGTAATGTCAACATTCGCGCCTGACGGCCCTGAAAAATGCAGCAACTTAAATGTTAATCGTTATGATTGCGATGAGCTTTGGGAAATCCTGGGGCAAAATTTCAAATTGATACACAGCGACAGAGAACTTCATCAAACGCCATTTCATAGCCAACAGGCATTTAGCTACTGTGTGTTTCAAAAACTCTGACTCCCCAAAAGCGCAGACAACTAAACAGAACCGACATGGCTGTGGTGAAATGTAAACCATGCAGAGACAAAATCTTCATCTTTCAGAAGAGCAAATTTATAAATTAATTTTTTATCTCGCTGGGTAGAGGTAATTCTTTCCATAACTCTCTAGCGTGAACTCCATGGGAAAAGATGAGCTTAATTTTTCATTAGCTAACCATTAGGGGTGAATGATGGCTGACATCGGATTATTTTATGGTAGCGAAACAGGGTATACGCAAACGGATGCAGAAAAAATTCAGAAGGAATTTGGCGGTGATTCTGTAGTGGAACTGATCGATGTTGCAAAAGCAGAGGAAAGTGACTTTGAGCGCTTTGAACGCATTATTATTGGTTGCCCTACGTGGAATGTAGGTCAGCTGCAAAGTGATTGGGAAACCTTCTATGATCAATTAGATAATATTGATTTCACAGGCAAAAAGGTTGCTTATTTTGGCCCCGGAGACCAGGTTGGCTATCCTGATAGTTTTGAAGATGCGCTCGGTATTTTAGAGGAAAAAATTGCTAAGCAGGGGGGACAGACCGTAGGATATTGGCCTACTAAAGGCTATGAATTTACCGAATCTAAGGGGGTTAGGGACGGGAAATTTGTCGGTCTTGCTCTTGATGAAGACAATCAGTCTGAGTTGACTGATGAGCGGATCAAAGCGTGGGTTGCTCAATTGAAGCAAGAATTTGATGGTTAAGTAAGTTGCTTCCGAAATTGGCTGATGCTAATGCTTAAGAAAACAGCCGCAAACATAACTAACGCCAGTACATGCGGCCAGAGCATCTCCAGACCAACTCCTTTCAGCAGGATGCTTCGGAGGATCTGCACGAAGTGTCGGAGTGGATTCAGCCATGACAGGTAGCGAAAGAAGGTCGGCATACTGTCAATGGGGGCGATCGCGCCTGAAAGCTGAATCAGGGGAATGTTGATAAAAAATGCCGTTAATACAACCTGCTGCTGATTTTGGGCAATCGTTGCCAGCATAATTCCAATTCCAATTCCGACGAATAAGTACAAACCTGAAAGCAATAAGAGCAAGAGAAAATTGCCCTTGATAGGCACCCCAAACACCAAACGAGCAACCCCCAGTGCCAACAGTACAGTCCCCATCAGCAGTACAAACAGCGGCACAATTTTGGCAACCAGGATTTCCCATGTAGCGGCTGGAGTCATCAGCAATTGTTCCAGCGTTCCAGTATCCTTCTCTCGGATCACAGTAAGTGCCGAAACCAGGGAGCTTACAAGCGTGATCGAGATGCCAATCACCCCCGGTACAAAGAACCAACTGCTGATTAAACCAGGGTTATAGAGGAACGTGTGCACAGGGCGTACTAACGGTGGCGTTGAATTGGGCAACAGTTGGCGACCATGCTGCTGAATCATGCGAAGCATATAGCCACTGGCAATGCCAGCCGTGTTGGCATCAACTCCATCTACCAAAAGTTGTAGATCCGCTGATTTATTCTGAGTCAACTGCTGCTTAAACTGTGGTGGAATCACTAACCCGATCGTCACATTACCGTTTCGCACCTGCTGACCCAATTCCTCCTGGCTTGATGAGAATTGTTTTGCCACGAATACTTGGTTCTCGGTCAAGGCAGAAACCAGTTCTCGACTTTCAGACCCATGGGCATAATCGACGATGCCCAGATCGATTTTGTTGATGTCAGGATTCAGGGCAAAGCCATAGAGCATAATTTGCAAAATTGGCGCGATCGTCAGCAAGACAACAATCTCTTTGTTCTGGAGAATCTGCTGAATTTCCTTCATTACCAAAGCCAGGAAGGAACTGGGGATGAGGCGACGGGTAGATTTAAACAGCATTGGGAAGACGGCCTATAGAGATAGAAATATTCTGGTTATGTTTAAGATGCTTTAAACTTCAAACCTCATCACGCTTTAATCCGGTAACTGCATCTTTTGTAATGTCCGATTAGCGGTCCAGAAAAAGAGTAGCCCTAAAACAACAATCATCACCATAGGGAACCAAATACCGAGCCATCCAGTGCCACGAACAAAGGCATCACGACTGATTTGAATGAAATAACGGGCTGGAACAAGGTCAGCAAGATGCACCAGCGGGAAGGGAATATTTTTGATCGGATAGATGAAACCAGACAGCAACAGTGCGGTCATAAAGCCAATTAAGGAAATCGCTTGAATCGTAGAAATTAAATCTTTTGCCCGTGAACCGATCATCAGACCGAACATTACGCTGGTTCCCAGGTAAAGGAGGGTGCCAATCAAAAGCGGCAGCGGGTCTCCAGCAAATCCTAGTTGAAAAATGAGCGAGCCGATGAGCATGAGAACCAGGGCTTCACCAAGACCTATAAAAAGATAAGCTAGCCCTTTACCGAGTAAGAGTTCGGTAGCAGTCATACTGGAAGCATAGACCTGCACGATATTCCCTTTCTCTTTCTCGCGCACCATGGCCATCGCAGCCAGGATACCGGGAAATACCCAGAGGAGAAACCCAAATACCCCCGGTACGATGTAGAGGGATTCTTTGCGTCCTGGATTAAACCAAAGACGCAGATGGGGTTTGAGTGGATTGCTTGTGGTTTCTACCCCAGCATTGGCCAGGAAAAAAGTCGTGGTAGTGTGAATGCTGTTTTGGATGACCCTGGCGTTGTTGGTATCCGTGCCATCGATCAAAACCTGAACATCACTGCCACGCCCGGATTTAATCTGGCGGCTAAAGTCGGGAGGAATGATCACAACAACCTTAGCAAAACCATGATCCAGGGCGTGAATTGCCGGATCGCCACCGGGCCATAACACTGCTGTGAACTGGTTAGTGGCAAAGATGCGCTCAATGTAGCTGCGGCTGAGGGGAGTGTTGTTCAGATCTTGAACAACCAGAGGAATGTTTTTTGCCTCCAAGCGAATGGCGAAGCCGAGAATCAGCAGCGAGATGAGCGGTAACAGAAATGCTAGGGCGACTGTGAGGCGATCGCGCTGGAATTGCGCCAATTCTTTGAGACATTGACTCCAAATTCGTTTCATTGAGTAATTCCAAACGATTGAGCCCTGCTAAGGAAAATGGGCGGAAGCCTCTTTTGTGTGATCGGAAGATTGCAATCTAGTTTCATAGAAGGGTTCCTCAAACAAGAACATCTTTGCGGTATCGCTATAGCACCCGTAGTCTGAAAATTGTAAATTCAGCCATTGGCTCTGAGTTCAATTTCAGAGCCAATGGCACAGTGGGTTAACTTGCGGGATAGCCAACATTGGCAATCGCTGCCCTAATTGCTGTTTCAGAAGCTTGAGTTTCCACTAATACCGTTTTGGTTGTTGGATCACCTTGAACGACGGCATTAGCATCAACTGTCTTAACTGCCTTGGTGATGGTGTTTACACAACCGCCACAGGTCATTTCGGGAACTTTTAGCTGTAGTTTCATGGTTTCAAATGGTTACTCCTAAGTGGTGTATGAACAGAAAAAAATGGGTCGAAGGGTGAGAGAACACTGCTTCCTGATTACTGAATCAAAGCCTCACACGACGCAATAGCATTGCGTTAACTGACACGATCACTGTCGAAAGGCTCATAAATATGGCTCCCACTGCAGGAGTCAAAAGAATGCCCAGTGGATAAGCAACTCCAGCCGCCAAGGGAATCCCAATCACGTTATACCCGGTTGCCCAGAAGAGATTTTGAATCATCTTGCTATAGGTTGCTTTTGCCAGTTTGAGAGCATAAGTGGCATCTAATGGATTGCTCTTCACTAGGACTAGATCTGCAGATTCGATTGCCACATTTGTGCCTGCCCCAATCGCCAGTCCCAGATCAGATTCCGTCAGTGCCGGTGCATCGTTAATCCCGTCTCCGACAAACGCAGTTAGTGCCTCCTGTTTGAGCTTGCGAATGATGGCCGCTTTATCTTGAGGCTTCACACGGGCATAATAGCGATCGATTTTCAGGTCATTGGCAACGGTTTTGGCAACAGCTTCCGCATCGCCGGTAATCATCACCACCTGCACATTCATTTCCCGCAATTTTTGCACCGCCTCCCGTGCCTGTTCGCGCACCTGATCCGCCAATCCAAACACGGCTAACACCTGCCGCTCGTCCATCAAGACGATCGCGCTTTCACCGCGAGATTCAGCTTGCTTCAGTCCTTGCTGCAATACTTCTGAAAACGGTAGCTCTAGCTCCTGCACCCATTCGGGGCGTCCAACCCGATAGAGTTGCCCGTTGACGGTGCCTTCCACGCCGCTTCCTGGAATTGCTCGGAAATCAGAACCTTTGGCAAGGGGGATTTGACGACGGTTGGCTTCTTCGACGACTGACTGGGCTAGAGGGTGTTCGGAAAGCGTCTCTAGTGCCGCTGTGATTGCCAGAGCCTCGGTCTCTTGCATCCCCTCTGTGTAGATTTGCTGCACCCCAAACCGACCTTCTGTCAATGTTCCAGTTTTGTCAAAGGCGATCGTTTTGATGCTTTTAGCGCGTTCAAACGCTTGGCGATCGCGAACCAAAATGCCATTTTTAGCAGACATGGCAGTCGCATTCACAATCACCAGCGGAATTGCCAATCCCAGGGCATGGGGGCAGGCAATTACCAACACCGTTACCGCTCGGTTAATGGCAAAAGCCAGATCGGAGCCGACGGCAAGCCAGACGAAAAAGGTGAGGGAGGCAACCGCGATCGCCATGAGGGTTAACCAGTAAGCCAGTTTATCTGCCAGCGCCTGAAACTGACTCTTGGCGTTTTGTGCTTCCTCGACCAGTCGCATAATCTGGCTCAGGGTGGTTTGATCACCGGTGCGAGTCACCTGCGCCGTCAGTGCTCCTTCTCCGTTGACTGCCCCCGCGACCACTTCATCGTTCAGTCGTTTCACAACTGGGCGCGATTCTCCCGTCAGAAATGCCTCGTTGACGCTGGAAGCCCCGTCTATCACGGTGCCATCGAGTGGAACCTGCTCCCCCGGACGAATCAGAAACTGATCGCCTTCCTTTAGCTGACTGACCGGCACATCTTCTATCTGGCCATTGGTGAACTTGTGCGCCACAGAAGGAACTAAATCTGCCAGATGTTCGAGGGCGCTGCTGGCTCCCTCCACCGAAGCCATCTCTATCCAGTGCCCTAAGAGCATCACGTCAACCAATGTTGACAACTCCCAGTAGAATGGCATCCCCGACAATCCGAAAAACACTGCCATACTGTAGAAATAGGCAACACTGATCGCCAGAGCAATTAGGGTCATCATGGCAATCCGACTGTGAAATTCGCGCCAGGCTCCTACGAGAAAAACCCATCCACCGTAAAAGTAGATGATGGTACTCAAGGCCGGACTGATGAGGTTTGCGCCTGGAATCTGGACTGCCTGGTAGTTAAACCAACCCTGGATATCAGGTGAAAAGTAGAGAACTGGCAACGTCAATAACAGGCAGATAAAGAAGCGTCGCTTGAAGATCTCTGGGCTATGCCCTGCATGTTTATCCTGCGGGTGAGGGGCAGATGCAAGTTTTTGCCCAGACTCGGCGTGCCCAACATGTCCTTGCGTTTGGGGTGGGTGTTGATGCTGCTCGTGATCGAGAGAGGGATGCTGTTTGTGATCGTTCTTCATCGCTTAATATTCCTGCTAATGGATTGGAAGCCCTTACAAGGAGAGCGGGTCGGTTCAATCAACGGGATGGGTTATCCTTCATCCTTATTCGAGGTGAAATTCTATAGAAGTCTTGCGGCTTCCTGATGGGGAGCGGGTTGTTGGCTGATCTTGGCCTGAGACTGCACCGTTAGCACTGAACAATGAGCACGGTGGACGACATAATCACTAACACTACCCAGAAGCAATTCACTCAAGCCAGAGTGTCCCCGCCGCCCAATCACAATCAGATCGGCATCCCAATCACAGGCCACCTCACAAATTGTTCGCCCCAGACTGCCGGGTTTCTGAGTGGATTCAGCCCGGATGCCAGCAGCAGTTGCTTCAGCGGCATAGGCTTGAACCATGGCCAACCCCTGCTGGACAAATTGCTCCCAGATCCGGCGGCAATGTTCTGCGGTTTCACTATTCGTTCCGGGATAGTAATAGGTGTTTAATAGTCCAGTGGTATCCGGGCAACCTTCCTCATCGGGTGACAACACGTGTAGCACCATCAGTCTGGCATTGTTGGCTTTTGCCTGGGCCAGGGCAGCGGTAAAAACGCGCTTCCCCGATTTAGAACAATCGACAGCAACCAGTATTTTTTCAAACATAGCAACCTCCTGAATTTCAAATTCGATAATGAATTCAAATGGATTAGGTTAAGGCTTAACCGATGAGTTTAGCGACGCGCAGGGCAGAGATAATAGCTCCTTCATGCAATCCATCCCCAAGGTAAGCTCCTGCGTAGTACGTGTTGTTCTCTCCATTAGTGGCGATCACTTCATCTCGGTATCGAAAAGATTCAGTGTTGTACAACGGAGTGTGATGTTCCTGAATGTGAATGATGCTATCTTTGGCAATCAACTCCTCCAGTTGGAACGATAAAAAATGGTGCAGGGGAGACGAGATTCCGCAAATCTGATTCAAGCAACCGTTATATCCCCAGCGACTGTCTGTCTGGAAGAAATCAAATTCCGATGGTTGCCGGATGCCTTGGTTGTCATACATGGAAGTATCCATATGAACTGTAGTGGTTGCATAATTGGCTTTCCATGCTGAGAAGCGTTTGGTTTCAGCATCGGTTGGGTCAGCTAACAGCGCCATCACCTGGTCGGGTGGCGTGGCAAACACGACTTTATCAAACTCCTGCATTTCACCGTTCGCTAGCTTGATTTTTACGGCATCTGGACTTCTGGAAATACTGGTGATTTCCATATTTAATACAACTTCTCCCTGAAAGCGTTCCAGAATTTTTTCAATGTAAGAATATGCACCGCCTTCAACCCTGAGCCAGCCGACTGCGATGTAGTCGCGCAACGTCGGAACTGCCAACTCTGCCGGAAAATCGTCGATGAGTTCAAACGGCATCGAGTAACTATACATCGTCAGCAACTTGAGCCAGAGGCTGCCAGTCCTATCGTCTTTCAGATAGTGAGACAGCGGCTGGTCGTATAAATTTTCCATGTCAGCAAATCGCGTTTCCAGCCATAATCCAGCGGAACGGAGATAGAGGCTATCGAATCGAAGATATTCGATTAGGCGTTGGATACCTATGAAGTTCTTCTTGATCGCGACCTCCGATAAAAAGTATCTGCCCTCTTTGGGAAACAGCTCTGAACCGATATTGACAGGTAATAGTTCCACTCCTAGCTCTTGCATGAGAGCAATGAAGTTATGAAATGCAGTCGGAAATTCGAGTACCCCACTCTCCAAAATTTCGTGGCAATCGGATTGGTTGGGCTTGACGTTTTTGTTGAGTGTGCGAATATGTCCCCCTAACATGGGCTGCCGTTCAAACACAGTGACATGATGCTCTTGTTTGTCAAGCCAGTAAGCTGTAGCCATACCGCTCGCTCCACCACCGATGACTGCAATTCTCATAGTTGACCTCCAAGTTTATAAATAATTAGCGACCGTCTGTTTAGCCGTTGTCTAAAATCATGTCGCCAGATAAACGTTGATAAAGATGCGCTCCTGTCCAGAATGTGAGAGCAAAGCTCGGATAGCCGGATGAAGCATTGCAGAAATAGAAATGGTTGAGTGAGGTTTCGTGATTCAACCGCCCTAGACCCATGTTGCGCGGCGTGAGTTTAGAGCCGTAGGAGTTGCCATCTGGGCACCAGCAAAAACGTTCATTGGTGGTGGGGCTGCCCGTGATATGGAAGACCATATGCTTTCTGAAATCCGGTACATAGTGTTTTTCAACGACATCCAGAATGGAATCCAAGATTTCCTGTTTTTTCTGGTTGTAGGCTTTGCGATCGCGCGCTTGCAGTTGCTTGAAGTAGTCGTAATTAGCAACGGTAAGGAATTCGACAATTTGACAATCCTCTGGGCAGTCCCGACTTGCTTCGGTCAATAAAGTGGGCGTTGTAATGGCAAAGCTAGGATTAGAAAAATCATTACGCTCATACATCTGAGCAAAGGCTTCATTCAGATCCTGATGACCTGTATGGGAGAGATTCCACTTGCCAAATCCATAGTCTCGGAGATCAAGGTCTTTGACAACGCAATAAGCCATGTAGTTGGACGCCGAATATTCATAGTTGAGTTTCTGGCGCACGGTTTTGGAGAATTTTTCCTCACCAATCATCTTGGCGGCTTTTTTTGGGTCAATGTTGCAAATCACGGTGTCGCCTGCGAATTCATGAGTTTGATGGGTGGTTAGATCCATCGCCTCCACTCCCGTGACTGTTCGGTCTGTGACGCTGAAATTCATGACTTCATGGTTGAGCAGTACCTGCCCTCCGTGTAATTCAATCACTTTGACTAACGAATTGATTACATGCTCAAAATGCTGAGTTGGGTAAAATGCGCCTGCTTGATAGCCTCTAAACAATGCGACCCAAGCATAGAAAGAGAGCTGATTCGGAGGTAGCAAAAAGTCAGGCCATTGCAGAGCTAAAAGTGTTTGCGCTTCTTGCGGTAGCTGAAACTTATCAAAGACATCCTGAAGTGTGCTGTTGAGATATTGGACGGCACAAAACGCTTCACCTACATGTTTAAGCAGTTCAATCGGCTTGACTGGAGGAGCGATCTCTTTCAAGCCTGCGCCAGTCTTTTCGACTTCGTTGACAAATTGGTGAATGCGATCGCCATGCGCGGGAAACAGCGCTGACAATCGCTGGATCAGTTCCTCCGGTTCTGAAGGAATATCTAAGGCATACCCCGGCATTCGCATATGGTCAAAGCCGTTCGGGTCATACCGCTCAAACGTCACCTCTCGATCCAAGCCCAGCTTTTTGAGCACCCGATTGACCGTTTGCCCTTCACCGCAGTCCCAGACATAGTGAAATTGGGCATTAAATGTATATTTTTTAGCCATCGTAAATGTATGGCCAAAGCCTCCTGGATGCTCATGGGCTTCAAGGATTTGCACGGTCTTGCCGGAGCTTGCCATCAACGCACCAAAGACCAGTGCTGATAAACCACTGCCAACAATCAGGTAATCCGGTTTCATAGAAAGGCTCCTCCAGTGCTTTGAACTCATCTGTAAAACCAATCACAATCAGATCACTCATAATCAATTCCTCGTATTTGAATGGTGATTAATAAAGTTCACTCCCCACGCCACAAGCGAAGGTTGAAAAGTCTAAAGGTTGTCTGTTGATCTTGAGCGTCTTACCTTATCAAAGAGCAAGACGGTTATAGATCCAGGCGACCAGAGCCGCATATAGCCCTGTTCCCAAAGACCAGGCCAGAAGACCGACAATGAAGTTGCTAGGAGTGACAGGTCGGGCAATGTTCGTCAAATCAGCATGAAGGATGTAATTGAAGAAGGCCATCGTTGCCTGCGGTGCTACAGCAAGCGCCAGAACACAAGCAGTGAAGAATACGCCTGAAATGATTGCTGTAGAAGCAAAGAGCGATCGCGGATTCAACGTCGCAACCACTTGATTGCGATTGGAACGAGGTTGTTCGTTATGGTAAGAACTAGTGGTCATGGAGTGACTCCTTTGAATCGAATGATTTTTTCTGAGTAGTAGGACACCAAGGGAAAAAGGCAGGGGTTTCTGCGGCATAGTGGGCATACTCCTCACCAAAGTCTGCTAGGGCTTCCCGTTCTTCTTGACGTGCTAGACGTGTATACATAAACACCAGAATTGGAAACATTAACAAGGTCAAAATGGTAGGCCATTGCAACAGGAATCCCAGCATGATGATGATGAACGAAACATATTGAGGATGGCGAATGGTGGCATAGGGACCAGACGTCGCCAGAGTATGACTTTGCTGCGCTTTATAGAGGACATCCCAGGCAGAAGCAAGGTAGATGAATCCTCCAAAAATCAGGATGTTGCTAAGGATGTGCAGGAAGTTGAAGTGGGGGTTGCCCTGAATGCCCAACAAGGTCCACCAGAGATGTCCGGCATCGTGAGACAGCAGATCCAGCTGCGGGTACTGCCGTTGTAACCAGCCAGATAACAGATATACGGTAAGCGGAAAGCCATACATCTCGGTGAATAAGGCGACGATGAAGGCAGAGAATGCTCCAAACGATCGCCAGTCGCGAGGGCTTTTGGGTTTCGTAAAACTAAATGCAAAAATAATAAACACGAGAGAATTAATAATTACCAGTGTCCATAAACCATAGGCAGGAGGCATATTTGGCATCACGAAATCTCCTTGTTTTGGAGTGAGTTGTTATTGCTCCCACTGCCAGATTGGTCTTCTCCACCACCATGTCCGCCATGCATGAAAAGGTGCATGAATGGGCAAAGCAGGAGAAAGGCCCAGGGGAGCAAGGGAATCACATGTGCTCGGTGTTCAGTAATCAGAAAAAAGGCAATGATTCCCAGGAAAACATAGAGCGTGATTTTAGAAGGGGACTCCCACCAAGCGTTAGTGGGGTCTTTCGCCATCTTGCCTGGAGCCCTTGCAACAGTGGTTCTACCTCCATGTGCAGGCCTGTCGTGGATGGCCGCCCCATACTCTTGATGTCCGTCTGTTGCCGTCCCATCTTGATGATTACTAAGCGTAGCTTCTGACTCAAAGGTGCGCTGGCATTGTGAACTGCAAAAGTAGTAAGTCTTCCCACCCCGCTCCAACTTGATCGCCGTTGCTTTGGATACCGTCATGCCACAGACCGGATCTTGCGCCAAATTGTCTTGTGTAACTGTCATGTGTGAGCTCCCGCGATAAAAACGTTGTAGCGATCACTAACCCTCTTGCATAAGGTCCATCAGAGGCACTCCCCGATTAAGATATTTCTTCATAATCGAAACCACTAAACGCAGATTGGCCTGCACTAATTTACTTTTGGCTTGTTCTGCGCTTGGTCCTCCCTAGGCAATTTGGTGAGCTAAAACTACTTCCTCTTCTGGTTACAGAAGGGGAATCCTATTGATTTCTCTTAAGTAGAGTCTTACCGAGTCTTTCTTTTCCATGTGCTTCTTCCTCTGCTATCAGCTTTGCCTTTTATTCATCTGCCCCTAGAAGCTAGGATAAGAACCAAAAATGAGGAACTTGTGAAGTTACTAAAATGCTCTTATTAGCAGTAGGCAGATAAGCTGTATCTCACATTGAGTAGGGAAGAGCCAGCTAGACAGTTTTTCTTTTGAGTCTGCCCATTCCACTTCTACTTGTAATGATTGATAGGCGAAGGAGAGACTGCAAGAAAAAAGACAAAAATGGAACTATTTTTAGGTTCCTATATTGTTATAACTATTTCCACATCTACATCTTAGATAGAAGTTTTATTGATGTCCAATATCTTTTAGGATGATGAGCAATACTTTAAAAGTATTAATCTTTAAAATCTTAATCACTGACAGTTATGATGCTGTAGCATTTCGCGTAACGATTCCTCCATCTAGAGGTCATTTTCATGCGTGATTTGGTGAGCAATTTCCCGCACAATTTCAAGAAAAATGGGCACCATTGATGATGGGTTTTCTTGCCGCCAAGCGATCGCCAACTCCAGTTTCTTCGGCGGAGGTTGTAGCACTCGATAGACGACGTGCGATCGCTGTAAATTCTTGACGGAAGCCGGTAAGAGTGCAATCCCCAACCCGGCTGCCACAAACCCCAAGATGCTCTGCAACTCCTGGGTTTCTTGGGTGAGCCTGGGCGCGGTCTACAGTTAGTAATCCTATTAAGGCACCACTTGTTAGTATGCTTAAAAAACTATAGCTGATGGTCTTTTTATTCATGGCTTTACCTGCTTAAGAAATATGACTCGGCTTCATTCAATGAGTTGGCAAAAGAATTGACACTGCCGTATGTGTAACTCCTATGGAAAGTAACACTAAACAGAATCATACTTTAGCTAAGGGATATCTTATTTAAGAAATACATAACGATATCCTAGGAAAATTGGATGGCTAAACGTCTCTATTGGATCAGAATGCCTTACTGACACTTCAAAAGGGTGGTAGGGATTGTACGACGCTCTGGAAGGATTGGTAAGGTGATCGAAGTACACTTTCATCTCAGTAGCTCCCGTGATCGGTTTTTCTAAGCTGATCGTGACTTTCTGACCTTCAATCTGAACATTTTGAGGTCGAACTCTATCTCCTCTTTCGCGTTCGCCAAAAGCTAACCAGACATTATTGACTTTAGGCGTCTGCATTCCTTCAGGAAACAGGACTTCTACCTGGTTTAAGCCTCTTTCCCCAGGGGACGTTACCACATGCAAATGGTAATTACTAAGGATGGCCCCTGCACGATATTTTGTGGCAGATAAATTACCTAGTTGCGGGGGAGAAGTAGCAAAGGTTGCTGTACTTATTCCTACCATGATAGCTGTAGCTATCACTATTCTTTTGATGAAGTTTGTTGCCGTTTTGAGCATGACATTAACCAAAATCTTGATTTTTATTTCTGAGGTTGTGAAGAATTGCTTGGTGAACTAACTGGCTGAGGACTAAAACGACTTAACCACCACCCTAGACCTCCTCCTGTAATCAAGGAAAAAGCAATCACGGCAACACAGCAAGCTACCATCATTCCCATCATCATATTCATTCCAGACATCCAAGATCCTTGCGGATGCTCTTCCAATTTTCCTGGTTCTTTCCTATTCATTTTTTAATCCTCCATCTCGATTGATTTGTTTTATGTGCGGGTTAACCAGCGAGATAACCCGCCTTGGCGATCGCCTCTTTGATTGCTATTTCGGAAGCTTGAGTTTCCACTAATACAATTTTGGTTCTTGGATCACCTTGGACGATGGCATGAGCATCGACTGTCTTAACTGCCTTGGTGATGGTGCTTACACAACCACCACAGGTCATTTCGGGGACTTTTAGCTGTAGTTTCATGGTTTCAAATGGTTACTCCTAAGTGATCTAAGTACTAGGGACAGAAAAGAAATGGGTCGAAGGGTGGGAGAGTAAGGCTTCCTGGATGCTCATAGGCTTCGAGGATTTACACGGGTTTGCTGGGATTTTCAATCAAAACACCAAATGCTAATGCTGCAATTGGGGCAACAGCGATTTACTGATAATCCCCGGCCATCATCTTTTTAAGGTGTTGGAGAAGATTGATACCAAGCCTGATACCACTGTTGCATCTGAGCAATCTCAGCATTCTGGCTATCAATAATCGACTGAGCCAACTTACGAATTTCAGGGCGACGGCTGTTGGCAAGGGTCATCGAAGACATCATCACGGCCATCTGGTGGTGAGGAATCATCTGCTGTATGAATGTTTGATCAAAGTTTGTTGCATTTTGCAAGGCGGAGAGGTCTGTACCCATCTGCCCCATTCCCATCCCCATCCCTGCTGGACCGCCCATCTGTCCCATTCCCATGCCCGGACCTGAGTGCGGCTGTGCATTATTACCTGGCTGCTGTCGAGCCTGACTACTCCAGCCCCAACCCTTGCCGGGACCCCAGGCCGGGACCTCTGCTCCGTACCACTGCTTATACCAAGTTTGCATCTGCTGAATCTCTCGTGTTTGGCTGGTTTTAATAGCTTCAGCAAGTTTTTTGATCTCAGGATGTTGGGCTCGACTGAGGGCAAGGTCTGCCATGGCCACAGCTCCCTCATGATGAGGAATCATCATCACAATAAAGTGCTGATCGGACTGTCCCATCATTCCCTGTCGATAGGGAGCAATAGCCACCTTATCTTGAGGAGAATTTGCTTGGGGCTGTGCCTGGATGCTACTCGCTGTGAGGAATTCAGTAGCGATCAGTA
>JBBRSB010000017.1:0-92301 GCA_038245785.1 Gloeobacterales cyanobacterium
GGTTTCGGGGCGGACCCCGGTCAAACGCTTGAACTCACTGGGTTTAAGGTCTTTGATACGGTCGTAGGTCATAGGTCTATCCGTCTACCATCCCTAACCTACCCTATGGACTCGGCCTATTCTATTCGTGCAAGAGCTCTAGTGTGTGGCATCCGTTGGAAGATAGAGGAGTTCCACCGTGAGCTTAAGCAATTGACGGGAGTAGAAGCCTGCCAGTGTGGCAAAGGGAGGATTCAGCGCAATCACATTGCCTGTGCCTTACTGGTGTGGGGCCGTCTAAAAACGCTGGCATACCAGACGGGACAGACAGTCTATCAAATTAAGCATGGGATGCTGTCAAATTACCTAAAGGAGCAACTCAAACATCCGTCCGTTCCGATGATTCTTGCGTAAGTCCTGATTGTGATTCACACAGCCGTCAAGTGATTGAAGTGCTTTTTCGCTAGGGGATTTTGAGCCAAGCTTCTTCAGTCAGAAGACTTGCCATTTCCGATAATGGCAAGTCTTCTTTTTTGCCCTCTAACTTCTAGGAGCTCTCAGGTTATACTGGCCCCTGGGCTGCTCAAAATCAAGATGGGAAGGAGTTCCCCCTGTTCTGCTCCTAGGTGCTGAGTCCCTAAGCGATTGAAGGTAATGTTCGTAAAGATTGCGATCCTTTGATGAGAGCTGATTAATAGGCTTACTCTGAGAAGTTTCTCCACGAAGTTTAGCCTGAGAAATATCTTCGTTAAGCTTTTCCTGAAGACGCTCAGCTCGAACACTCTCCCCACGAAGCTTAGCCTGAGAAATGTCTTTGCCAAGTTGAGCCCGAGAAATTTCCTTTAGCCTCAAAACCTGATTCTTATCAAACCGGCTTTCAACTACATCTATTCCTCTCGGATTGATCTTTACACTTCTTGTCCAGCCGGGGTGTGACCGAGCACTTCCGACAGTACCTTTCGGTATAGCCCCAGTAAGTTCATGTTTCTTGGCAGTTTCCACTTCTAAGGGGCTACCTTTATGATCTATGAACCGTCTAGTTTCTGTTTTCCTCACTTGATTCAGAGCTTGGTCTTCCATACCTAACATTTCTCGTCTGCCGCTTGACGAAGCGTGCCCGTGACCTGCCACTACCTTAGATGGATCTATTTTCAGGTCTTTAAGGAGAGAACGAAACGTTTGAGAATTCCTGAATGGCACATTGTTCTTGTTCTTCCTTGAGATGCTCCCGACAGCAGTAGGCAGCGCTTCAGTGCCTTCCTCAACGCCCTTTACTCCCCTAGCAGATCCTATAGAAACTTCAATACCTTTAGTGGCTTTAGTCGCTCTTATAGCAACTTTTGCACCTATGGCTGTTGCAGCCACGGCATCGCCTACTCCGGGAACCGCTGCTATGGCAGAGAGGGCCGCATTTGCCTTATCTCCTTCTGCTAAATAGATACCAGCACTGGTTAAATCTGCAACAGTACCCAAACCAGGAATGAGACCTGCTACGTCTAATGCACCATGAACAATGCCTTTATGCTCATCCCACCAACTCTTTTTCTCAGACTTGTGCGGCTCTGGAGCTGTAGGAGGAGTAAGTTTAAAGGGTCGCCCAGAGCTATCCAGCCCTTGACTACTTAAATATGCTGTTCTTGCTCTACTTACTTCTAGGCCAGACTCCTTGATTGCGTCCTGCCTGAGTCCGCCGCGATTCAAGCTTGGAGGGAGAGCCTTAGCATCCTTGAGCGCTTTGTCCGCTTCGGCAGACTTAAGACGGGCCGTAGCCATGCTTCTATCACGTCGGAGATCGTCTGCCTCTGCCCTTAGACCGCCTCGATTCATTCCGGTGATACTGCCAAGTTCTTCTTGTGCTCTCCGAAGTGCTGCACGTGCGGTAGGAAGATCTGCTGCGCTACCAGGAGCAGGACTTACTTTCTGAGGTGTAACAAGTGGGCTCTGAGCTCGCCGTGTTTCACGGGCAGTTTCTGAATCAGCAAAACTATTGTGACTTTTTGTTGGAGCAGGACTTACTTTCTTGCTCGTAACAACTTGGCTCTGGGCACGCCGTGTTTCACGGGCAGTTTCCGCATCAGCTGAACTACTGTAATTGTGATGGGTTGCTCGTGGAGAGCCAGTATTCAAAGGGTGAAAAGGAGCTGAAACAGGATTTTTTGTAAGTTGTCTGTCTTCTGGGAGAAGCATTATGATTTCCTCATCGTTGCTTTAAACTTTGCCTACTTCCATCTTTTGGCTTGTGGATACTAGAGGCTAAGTTCGATCATTCATTCGCTTGGGGTACACGCTAGCATGCTCTATCTGATTTGTCTCTGTCGTGCGCATTACATCGAGTTTTTCTAAGCCATATAAATTATTGTATAGCTAGTTAGGAAACATGTGCTTTGAAAATGTAATGTGTGGAGAGGTATCTCTATGGGTAATCACCTCAATCACCGTTCTCAATTTTTATTCTTGATACTACCGGCGCACACTTCCCCCTTTGGTAAGCCTGAGGTCCATTTCTTTAATTCGCTAATACGCTTAGCTGTAAGCTCTTCCAGAGCAAGACAGCGACAATCTGAGTTAACACTTCCATAAGCCCGAAGCTTATTCTCGGCTGGATATAGTGAATCAAGATGGGCATCTCTGAACGCGAGCCAAGCCCGCTGAGCTGTCTTCATCTTTTGAAGAAATACAGAGTCCTGTTTATACTCACTCAATATTTGCTGATAAACTTTGTTCATCTCTGCATCAGTTGATTTATATCTACTGCAAATATTTTGATTGGTTGATGTCTGAGCTTGGACATTTGGGCTAAATGAAACAAGTGCAGCCGTCAACATTAGCCTAAACACGCTTCTCTTAAGTCCGCTCATACGAGATAACTACCTATCATTTACTCAAAAATCATAGAGGATACGTGTTGTTAAGCATCCTCTATAATTTCACAACTTTGATCGCCTATCGTCAGACACACCTGGCTCTAGGGTTTTAAGAAGAGCTTTTTCTCCTTATCTCTCCTAGTAACTAACCCTAGTAGAACTTCCCCACCTGCATGGACATAATCTCCAAAGTCCTTAGCAGCTGCTTTGTAGTTGCCAGCATTCAGATCTTTCAAAAGGCCCGAGTATCCATTTGGTCCAAGATTGAACGTTAGCGAGGTAAGAGCTGAGAATTGGTTTGAGGTGAGATGAACTTTAACATTCTTCTGAACCGCTGCTTCAGCCCACTTTATATCACTTTTCAGAAAAGTCTCAGCTTTGGACTTGCTGATTGAATCACCAGAATGAACACCATGCGTATGTCCATAGCCAATCGTCCACGTACCGCGAGGTCCAGGAAAATCCTTATAGGCTTTCAGCCTTAATCCTTCGGATTCTTCTACCAGGTTCAACCCTTCCTGATTGATATGCTTTCCAGGACCATTAGGTTTTGGTTTGGGTACTGGGCTGCTGCCTCCATTGCCGCCTGGCTTGCTAGATGGAAGATAAATGCTCGTTCCAACCTGAAGGTTTTTAGCCTCTTTCTCTGTGAACTTTGTTCCATCCGCTTCGCGGATTTCATGCCAACGGTTTCCGTTGCCCAATTTCTTCTCAGCGATTCCCGAAAGGGTATCTCCAGAATGAACTACATACTTCTGCTTCCCTCCATGGTGCGGAGTTGGAGTTGGGCTACTGCCTCCACTGTTGCCGCTTGGCATGCTGGATGGAAGATAGATGCTCGTTCCAACCTGGAGGTTTTTGGCCTCTTTCTCTGTGAACTTTGTCCCATCCGCTTCGCGGATTTCATGCCAGCGGTTTCCGTTGCCCATTTTCTTCTCAGCGATTCCCGAAAGGGTATCTCCAGAATGAACTACATACTTCTGCTTTCCTCCATGGTGCGGAGTTGGAGTTGGGCTACTGCCTCCACCGGACTTACTATCAAAGACTTTCAGAAAACGAGCGTCACCACCAAACTTGTACTGGTGGCTATGGACACCTTCTCCCCCTTGCCCTCCTGTATTACCTTCAATGGTCGAGTAACCTTTGGCACTGACCTTTGCAACAATGCCTATATGTCCAGGCCAGACTACTAAACTGCCAACTTTGGGCTGTGAAAGCCTCAAATCTTTCGAAGACTTATTCCAGATATCGCTCACGCGACCAGAATTGTAATCTCTGGAGTTTTGACCAGTCGATTTTTCGACAGATTTAGTGCAGTACTGCACAAAGTCTGCACACCACGCTTCTCCTACTTGGCCACCTGCCCCATCGTGGCCTCCCACCCCCGTGCCTTTCTGGAATTTCTCTACTTGCTTGCCTCTATTTTCCCCGTGCTCGAGCACCCCTAGGAAGGATTTCGCCTTAGCAATAAGTGCTTCTGCAGCATTGGGTGCCCTGGGCGTAGGTTTCCCCGTCTGATTACTACGGCTAAAGGCATGTGGAGTAGAAACGCTAGCCAGGCTAGAAGGTGAGGGAGTAACTCCTTTAACAGCAAAACTCCTAGCGTTCTTCTCTTGAAGTGACCGACTAATATATGGTGCAAGCATGAATTTTCCTCGCTTAACATTGTTTGAACTAAAACTGTTCTAGCTAGGTCAAATGTGCTGAGTTGCAAATTGCGACTATTGCTAGACTTTACTTCATTTTATTGGTTCGTTGAAGTGTGTTTTAGATGTTTTCTTAGTTCTTTGAAATAATGTGTGAAGTGAATACAAGCCCTGAAAGCTCTTCCAAAAGCCATTTTTGGGCTTTCTATCTAACCCTAAAACATTGCAACAATTATTAACGATAAGCACATAAGCAGAACCAAATTCTAAGTAAATTTTGTTACAAATTATACAGTACTCAAGCTTTATTGCTCCAGAAAGCTAGCCTGAACTCTTCAGTATTTAAATTAAATATACGGTCCAGGCTGTTAAGTAACTCACTATGCACTCAACATTCGCACAGCAATTTTAGAAAACAACTTTTTGATAGTTAAAACAAGCATTTTTGATAGAATTTGCAACTCTACAAGCCACGAGCGTACTGCTTGGCTTTAGAGAAACTGTTAAAGCTTTCTACTCGTGAGGTTCCCTTATCAGCGTCTAAATTGACCATCTCTTCGCCTACTTTAGAACCAGCCATACTGCCAGCCATTCCACCTATCAACGCACCAATCACTGTGCCTACGCCAGGAACCAACGAACCGATAGCAGCTCCTAGCTCTACGCCTCCTGCTGCACCAACCCATCCTCCTGCTGAACTAACCGCTACTTTTCGAGCGTTCGGTCCAAAGCCATGGTCCTGTTTCCAAGCACTCCTCAGTTGCACTGCATCAATGGCGAGGCCGACAGGCACAAGCGCTTTAAACGCTCCTTTAGCGGCTCCACGAACCTGAGCATTGCCAAAGGCTTCAACCACAGGGGTAAGTGGCGGTTTCACCAGCGTAGCCCCTCGTACTTCTCTCGCCAGAGCAACGCCACTTCGCGATTCAGCCAGAGGAATCCCGACCCTGATAGCGACATGATGCACTTGAGAGACGCTACCTTGGTGAAGCTTGCCTGCGAGAACAGGCAAACCAGCCCATAGCGCTGGGGAAGAGGGTCGTGAATTTCTTTGAGTGCCCGATTCACGCTTAAACATTGGATTTCTCGAAGCACTCGAAGTAGTGAAGAACGAAGGGGAATGCCTGTCATTTGAGTTTCTTCGAGAAGTCAAGCTCGAAGGGGTTGACCTAGCCGCCGATTTCCGCTCAGGGGCTCCTGTCAAAGCTGCAGGCTTGGCGCTTAGTTTTCCAGGAGATACGAAAGTAGATGAACCAGATTGGGTGCTCAGCTTACTCGTAGACTTTGGATGAGATTTTGGGGTAAGGGATGCATAGGGCGTAGACGTAGTACTCAAATTAGGTGAGGAGAGATAGACTTGCGTTCCGGGCTGCAGACGTTTAGCTTGCTTTTCAGTCAAGGAACTACCTTTAGCCGTGTGGAGTTCATGCCAGCGGCTCCCGCTGCCAAGCCTTTTTTTCGCAATACCCCAAAGGGTATCGCCTTGATGCACTACAAGATGCTTAGAAGCTATTGGATCTGGCTTTAAAGAGTTTTTTGTGGAGGCGATACCAGAATCTGTGTGGGTAGGATTGGTAGACAAAAGCCCTGAATGGCGATGTAACGCGGGAGAGGCCGCAAGATGCTTCTTGGCAGCAGAGTGGACAGAGTTACTGCCGTGAGCGGGCATGTGATGTTTGTAAAGATGACTTTTCGGGGCGCGTCCAGGAACTGAAACAACAGGATAGCTCTTGTAGAAGTCTCCAGTCCCAGCTGGTTTTGAGGAGTTTCCACGAACTGGTTGGGGCTTTTTCTGGATAGGCGTATCAGAACTCATGTGCGCAGGTAAGGGCTCTACAGAACGAGGAGCTGCAGCCTGTTTGTTATTCTTAGGGCCAGGGCGCCCAGTATTTAAGTGAGATGGATGAGCGTGGGTTTTGTGTTCATTTTTGGGTGTACTGCTGTAAATGTGCGCAGGGTGATGGCCTTTAGCGGTAAGACCCCCGCTAGGACTTAATGCGTATTGCTCCCGTTTTCTCTTAAGCTCTGCTGAGGAGGGCATAGATACCAAACTCCAGTCTATAAATTCTGCTTGTACTGTCTTGCTTACGTATTATTAAAGCTAGGACTAGGACTTATGCTGACCTGTGACTTGCGTAAATACTACTACATATCCTCTTAAGTAGCCAAATCGCTCATAGACTAATCAAAAGCTTCAAACTATCTCTAGCAGCACTGAGTTCAGACGGTACTAAGTTGCCTTTGGTACAAAGCCCAATACACTCCTTTTTGTTCAAGAAGTTGATCGTGTTTACCCTGTTCCACAATCACACCTTTCTCCATAACTAAAATCAAGTCTGCTCGTTTCAAGGGTGCAAATCGATGAGCAACCATAAAGACAGTACGGCCCCCTGAAACCTCCTGTAAATTCTGCAGTACCTTTTGCTCTGTTTCGCTATCCAAGCCGCTAGTAGCTTCATCCAAGATTAGGATTGGAGCTTTAGAAAGGAATAGCCGACATAAAGCAATCCGTTGTCGCTGACCTCCCGATAGACCCACGCCCCGCTCACCAATGTGGGTCTGATAGCCTTGGGTCATCTCCGTGATAAATTCATGGGCTGCTGCTAGTTTTGCTGCCGTAATAATTTGTTCATCACTAATATCTGGGTCATTCATAGTGATGTTTTCAGCAATCGAACCGTTAAACATGAAATCATCTTGCAGAACGACGCCAATTTGTTTGCGTAGAGAAACAATATCAGCCGTTTTAATGTCAAAGCTATCAATTTGAATAGAGCCTGATTCGGCCTGGTAAAGTCGTTGTAAAAGCTTAGAAAGAGTACTTTTACCTGAGCCGCTACGTCCTACAATTCCAACAAACATTCCTGGCTGGGCAGTAAAGGATATGCCTTTAAGAATTGCTTCTTGTCCAGGTTGATAACGGAACACTATTCGATCGAAACTGACTTGACCCTTAATCTTCGGTAGATTCATCCCAGCCCCGGCTTCTGCTTCTGGAGTCGCATTGAGAATATCTCCCAGACGGTCTACGGAAAGCAGGACTTGCTGAAATTCTTGCCAAAGTTGCACAAGACGCAAAAGCGGGTCCGTCACCTTTCCTGAGAGCATTTGAAAAGCAACTAAGGCTCCGATGGTCAGCTTTTGGTCGATGACCTGTTGGGCTCCGAAATAGAGAATGATTAAAGAAGAGAACTTCGTTAGAAAGTCACCAAGACTACTACCAGCATTTGAGGTCGTAGAAGACTTGAAGCTGGTTCGAACATAACGAGCAAATAGACCTTCCCAACGCTTGCGGGACTTGAGCTCTGCTGCATGGGCTTTAATCGTATGTATTCCTGTTACTGTCTCTACCAGAAAAGATTGACTATCTGCACCACGGTCAAAGGTCTCATTCAGCCAGTTGCGCAGAATAGGCGTTAAAAAGAGCGTCAGTGCTGCAAAAAATGGAAGCACTGCCAGCGCGACCCAAGTGAGGGTAGCACTATAGGAGAACATGACGGCCAGATACACTACAGAGAATAGACTATCGAGCAAGACTGTTAAAGCAGTGCCCGTTAGGAATTGACGAATATTTTCTAGCTCTCGAGTTCTAGCAACCGTATCGCCTACCCGACGTGATTCAAAATAATTCAAAGGTAAACGCATCAGATGGCGGAACATCTGTGCTGATAGTCCTAGGTCTAAACGATTGGCCGTATGGGTGAAAATAAAGAGCCGTAGGAAACCAAAACTGGCTTCAAAGATGGCAACGCCAAGCAGTGCAAATGCCATTACATCCAGCGTGCCACGATTGCCATAGACAATTGCTCGGTCAATAACAAACTGTGTGATCACCGGCGTTGCTAAACCCAGAAGCTGCAGGGCTAAAGAAACCAACAGTACTTCTGAAAGCAATCCTCGATAACGCAAAATCGCAGGGACAAACCAACTGAGGTTGAATTTTTCTTGCTTTTGAAGCAGTTCTACTTGCCAAAGTTGTCCATCCCAGTCCTTTTCAACCATAGGTTGAGAGATGCTTTCACACGTTTGATTGAGGTTTAGGGGATTGCCAATAAGCATGCGATTCCCTTGCACACCATAGACCACAACCCAATCCTGTCGTCTCCAGTTCAACTGCAACAAAGCCGGAAAAGATAACTGCTGCAAATCATCCCAACGAACTACTAACTGTTGAAGCTGGAGCCCAATTTTCTCCCCAGCTTCGATCACATCATTAGGCTCAGCAGAACGCAGTTGACGTTGCACTAGCTCTAAGGGCACAGGATTTTGCAGCTGTTGCGCTGCCATTGCTAAGCACGCAGCCGCCGTATTGGGGCTGAAGACAAATGGATAACCTGGCACAGGCTGAGGAATATCCATATCTTGAGGTTGATAGCGCAACCGCAGTTCATTCCAGAAACGGACCAGTTCTGGTGATGAAACCCTAGACCAGAGGGCTGCATCCCAACGTAAAACCACTACTTCCTTACTAGAGGCCACCGCTTGAAATTGCCCAGAAAGTTTTAGTGCGTCTCCAAACCAATCTCCTCCTGCCAAAGTAGCGAGAGATCTAACTTTGCTCTTTTCTTTTAGACGGACTTGACCGGAAACAAGGAGAAATTGCCCTCTTGAACTATCACTATCCGTGGACCAAACCACTTGACCAAGGCCATACCGCTGGAGTTCTACTCGATTCTTAAACTGGATTTTCTGTTCATTATTCAATGAACGAAATGGTAACTTTTCCCACTGTATATATGTTTGTAAGTTCATAAAGGCTACCTACTAGAAATCTACCTTTAGTTGGACATCTGCTTTTTGTATTTTCTCCTCCAACCATTGTTCAAAAAGCTCGTCTTCTAGTACTTGCTTTAAGGACTCATCTAATGAAGCTGGCAGCAATTTTTCTACACGAAACAAATACCAAAGCTCCTCAATTTCTAGAGGTCCAATCAGTTCTCCAGATTCAGCGGAATCGATAGCCATTCTCAGCTCATCTGGCATCGCACCTCTACTGATAGCTCCCATCATTCCGTTAAGCGTACTATCCTCAGCAATAGAGTGTTCTTGAACTAAAAGCTCAAATCTAATGCCATCTTCCAGTATTTGACTTTTCAACTCCTCTGCTAATGTTTGTTCTTCTATAACTAAACGTGATAATACGACTCGGTCTAGATACAGCTTGCGCTTGATGAAATATTCTTGCAAATTCGGCTTGGTAATCTTAGCTTTAAGTTTTTTAAGCTTTAAATTAAAGATAACTCGTTCACGGAAAGTAGCGTAGTTTATTCTTTCATCGGCAAGCCACTCTTGAAAGCTTTCTAGACTAGTGAGTTGACGCTCTAGCCGGAAATCAATGACGGCCTGCTCAATCAAATCAGAACCAACATCCAGCTCCTCTGAAGCCTGCAATTGCTGTTCTATGACATGCTGGCGCATGATTTCCCAAAGCACAGAATTGAGTCTTCCATTAGCTTCTAAATATCTCAAGGCCTGCCCAAGCGATATGGACTGGTTATCGGCTGTTAAAAATGGACTCGCAGGTTCTGTCATAAAAAATGTTTTGCGTGATTGCAAGAAATTCAGTTTAGTTTTTAACTAACTTGAGGTGTGAGAAGTTCAAGCAGGATACTTCATGAACTAGGAATGCGTCAAACCTAGTTAGGACATTCGGAGTTCAGTCCATCATGTGTGTATAAATTGAAACATTTAGTTCCAGTTTGTAAAGTTGAATTGCTATGGCTAGCTAATGCTTTTACTGAGAAATCAATCCTTATATTCATTCGCTTGCATAAACTCTATAGGATGGAAAACTACATCTTCAAGACTAATATTTTGAATATTCGAATAAATCAGCTTAAGTCCGTTAAAATCAGCTCTGACTCACTGGAGCTTCTTGGTGACCGCCTTAGACCCCAAATTCTTTCAAAATACACAGCTAATCTGCACCGATATGGACGGGACACTCACCGTATCTGGTCAATTTACGCCTAAGTTGCTCTTCACCTTCAATCGACTGCAAAGTAATCAGATTGCCGTCGTTATTGCTACAGGGCGTTCAGCGGGATGGTGTTCGGGCTTAGCCCTCTATCTTCCGGGCATTCATGGGGTGATTGCAGAGAATGGGGGGCTATTTTATAAAGCGCAGCAAGAAACAGCTCCTAATTTTTTCCACGCATGGGACTCGCGCCAAGCCATGGAAACCGCGTTTCAAGACCTACAGAAAAACTTTCCCGATTTAAAGCCCAGTGTCGATAATAGTTTTCGTTATACAGACTGGACTTTTGACAAAGGCAACCTCTCCATCGCAGAACTTTCCCAGATGAAAAGACAGGTGCAGGACCATGGTCTGGACTTGATTTATAGTTCGGTGCAGGTCCATATCAAAGCGCCTGAACAA
Source organism: Gloeobacterales cyanobacterium (assembly GCA_038245785.1). Lineage (GTDB taxonomy): Bacteria > Cyanobacteriota > Cyanobacteriia > Gloeobacterales > PMM-0068 > Sivonenia. The sequence goes on from JBBRSB010000017.1 coordinate 10,869, forward strand.
AGCAAAGGCCATGCGCTCCAACAAGTACTTATCCAAGAATTTCCTGAGCTCACATTGGACCAAGTGGTTACCGTTGGCGACAGTCCCAATGACCAAAGCCTATTTGCAGAGCCCTTTCCTCATAGTGTCGCCGTTGCCAACATCCATGAATACTGGGACCAACTAGATTTCCACCCAAAATATTTAGCGACCCAGCAGGAAGGGCATGGATTCATCGAACTTGCAGAGTGCATCCTCAAAGCAAAGCTCTAAGACTAAGGTAGCTCTAAAGACTCAGGTTGGAGGGATAAAGAAACCTCTGTTGCCATACCAGCCAACGCCGTGGCACTGCTAGGCGTTGCAAAGGCTACGTGTAACCAAACGGGCACCGCCACCATAGACACGAAGGCTAAAGCGCCTAAGCCACTCCGTAATGCCTGTAGATAGTTTTGTCGCTGTGCTTGCTGAACAATACCATCCACGGTGAGCGCCAAGCTTGGGGTGCCTTGATCCACCAGATGGTCAAAACCTTGGCTGATTGCTGCTAACTGCCGATATAGATCCCTGGCCTTCGGGTCTTGGCGCAAGTGTTCCTCTAGGGCCTCTTTTTCCGCAGGAGATAAAGCACCATCAAGATAGGCGCTAATTTGCTCAAAGAGTGGGGTTTCCGACATAGCAGCTCAGAAGATATCGGTTCAGTAGTTATCCCAAGCCATGATTCAGCTTCTGGCCCAGAACCGATGAGAGGACACAGGAATCAATCAGCTAAGGAAAGGAGCAAGGTGGTCTTGGAGACGACGACGAGCACGGGCAATACGTGACTTGACGGTGCCGACAGAAATTTGTTGCATCTGCGCAATTTCTTCATAGGCCAGACCTTCAATTTCCCTGAGCACTATAGTACTGCGGAAAACCTCAGGCAAGTCACGAATACCTTCTTGTAGATGTTCGTAAAACTCCTGGGTAGCCAGTGTATCGGCTGGACCAGGCTCATGACCTTCTAAATCCCAATCCAAGGTTCCATCGGCCGTGTTGAGGGGAGCATCCAAAGAGAGCGGCTTTTGGTGGCGGCGACGGCGACGCAGCTCGTCATAGAAAAGGTTCGTCGTAATCCGGCTTAACCAGCTGCGGAACTTGGCTGGCTCTTGCAGACGGTGGACGTAGCGATAAACCCGGATCCAAACTTCTTGGGCCAAATCCAGACGGTCTTGCCAATCTGGGGCCAGATGATGCAATAGACGATCCACATGGGACTGGTGACGGCGCAAGAGTTCACCAAAGGCTAGACGGTCGGGCTGAAATCCCTGTTGGCACCGCGTTACTAGCTCTTGAATACTCAACTGGTCTAGGGGAGTGGTCGCAGTCTCGTAGTTTTTTGATTCAACCCATGTATTTAAAGGTAGGCTGTAGGACATAAGTTATTCCCTTCAGGGGACTCTACTTGCCCCCACTAAACAGCAGTACTTAAGGCATCGTAACGTGCCATCAGAGAGATTATATGCACAGAAAACAAGTTTGCGCTTTCGCGTAGTTCGTATTAGCAACCACCGCAATTTTTTGCTTAAGAAACGATAGAAAAAGCATTAATTTATACATTTTTTTATGAGAAAAGTGTCACGTTGTTTGTTAAAACAATAGACACCACACCCTGTTCCGTCTGTAAGGAAAGAGCTTCCCCCGTGATATCTAAAGAAATAAATGCTAGCGCTCGGCAGGCTATTGAAGAGCGGAGTAAGCGCAATAATCTGCGTCGGACCAAAATTGTGGCAACAGTAGGGCCTGCTACGGATGATCCGAAGGTGCTCAAAGAACTGATTCAAGCCGGAGCCACTACCCTCCGCCTCAATTTTTCTCATGGCGTTCATGAGGAACACCGCAAGCGTATCAGCCGGATCAGGCAGATTTCTTTTGAACTCAATCAGCCTGTAGCCATTTTGCAAGACCTGCAGGGACCGAAAATTCGCTTAGGCAAGTTCAATACGCCCATAGACCTGAAAGTGGGTGACCCCTATATTTTGACCAGTCGAGAAGTGGAGTGTGGGCCGGAAGTCGGCTGGATTTCCTACGATCGTCTGGCCGAAGAAGTTCCGGTCGGTTCTGCGATTCTGCTGGACGACGGCAAGGTGGAGATGCGCGTAGAGTCGATAGACCTTGTGCATAAAAATCTGCATTGCGTAACCGTCTGCCCTGGCAAGCTTTCAAGCAATAAAGGGGTTAATTTCCCCAATGTGTCGCTTTCGGTGCGGGCTCTGACCGATAAAGACCGAGAAGATCTGATTTTTGGACTCAATCAAGGGGTGGATTGGGTAGCCCTGAGCTTTGTGCGGGAAGCCAGCGATGTCTATGAACTCAAGGAACTGATTGCCCAGCAGAAAAAACGGGTCCCTGTCATTGTCAAAATTGAAAAGTTCGAAGCGATCCAGAATATTGACAGCATCCTTGCTGCTGCTGATGGTCTGATGGTCGCCCGTGGAGACTTAGGGGTCGAGATGCCCGCAGAAGAAGTTCCAATTTTGCAGAAGTTGCTGATTCGGATGGCGAACGGGGCGGGTAAGCCTGTGATTACCGCTACCCAGATGCTAGACAGCATGGTCAATAATCCAAGGCCGACGCGGGCAGAGGTTTCAGATGTAGCCAATGCCATCCTCGATGGGACCGATGCTGTCATGCTTTCCAATGAAACGGCTGTTGGTGCCTTCCCTGTCAATGCGGTGGAGACGATGGTTCGTATCGCTCTGCAAATTGAGCATAAACTGCCTCAACGCAGTCAAGTCACGCCTGGTCACTCGATTACTGATGCCATTGCCAATGCCGTTGCTGGGGTCGCTGACCAGCTCAGTGCTGCAGCCATTGTCACCTTGACCAAGAGTGGAGCCACGGCCCGAAATGTAAGCAAGTTTAGACCCGCTAATTCTATTCTTGCTGTTACGCCGCTCACAGAAGTGGCCCGCCAACTACAACTCGTTTGGGGAGTGCGACCCTTGCTCGTTCTAGATTTACCTTCCACCCGTCAAACCTTCCAGGCCGCTGTGTCCGTAGCCCTAGAAGAAGGTTTACTGCAGCAGGGCGATTTGGTCGTGATGACCGCAGGCACTCTAACGGGCATCTCTGGCTCCACAGACCTTCTGAAAGTGGAAATTGTCACTACGATGCTGGGTCAGGGTACGCCCGTGGGTCGAGGGACCGTGAGTGGGCGTTCCCGCGTCTTCAAGGCTGGTTCTACGGTGGATGATGTTGCCAAAGGAGACATTCTAGTGGTGTCTCAGACCAATGCTGACTATATCGCAGCGATGCAAAATGCAGGCGGCATCATTGTGGAAGAGGATGGGTTCACATCCCATGCTGCGGTGGTGGGACTTCGCCTAGGGGTTCCTGTACTGCTTGGGGTCAGAGGCTGTACCCAGATTATTGCCGATGGCATTGTCATTACCCTGGATTCTCAGAGAGGGGTCGTTTACTCCGGTAGCACAGGAAAGGCAGGAGATTTCTAGAGGTTGGCCTATTCTCTGCACTTTGGTTGACGAAGTTGCATTTAATTCTTAGAATTGATTTAGTCAACTAATTGCTTGTTTTCCAAGCTGATAGAGGCTCAGAAAATGACTACTCCAATTTTAGAGAAGGCGCTTCGTGAGGCTCCCATTTCTGTGGTGGAAGCAGTAACCCGTGTCCTTGAAGAATCTCATCGGCAACCGACTAAAGCTGCTTTCTTCGCCCGTAGTATCAATGCCCTAATGGAAGTCAGCGAGGGAACTTCTCTCGTGGATGTGATGGCTGCCCCCACAGACCCAGCGGTGTTGCTTGGAATTCTTGAACGTCCAGAGGTACTGAAGCAGCTTGCAGGGGTAGACCCCTTAATTCCAGCCCGCATTCGTGGAATCAGACTTAAGCAGGAACTCCTCAGTATGGAAGGAGGCGTTGTTTCCAGTGAACAAGTGGCAAAGCTCCTCAATCTCACCCGTCAAGGGGTGGATAAGCGACGGGCCAGTGGCAAGCTAATTGGCATATCTATGGGTAGACGTGGTTACGCTTATCCCGTTTGGCAATTTCAGGATGGGCAGGTTCTGCCTGGGCTTGAGAATGTACTAAAAGCGATGAAAGAGCATGCCCCCTGGACTCAAGTGATGTTCATGCTCACAGGGGATCTCCGTCTCAAGGGGGAGACTCCTTTGGCACAGTTACGTCAGGGAGATATTGATTCTGTAGTGCAGGCAGCGCGGTGCTATGGCGAACAAGGCGCAGCCTGACGAACCTTTGAATCCTCACCCAGAGCCACCAGAGAATCTGGCAGCGCAGGAACTGTCCATCAAGCAGTTGGACGGGCCGTGGTACCGCCTGCATTCGTCTTCGAGGCAAGCGTTGTACTTTGGATGTAGTGGAACCAATCGTTTCGATGCTCCTCAGCGGGAATATGGCATTCTCTACGTTGGAATAGATGAATATGGCCCGTTTATTGAGAGTTTTGGACGTGTGCATGGAAAGAGAGGAGTCGAACTCTCCTTGCTGAAAACTAAAAATCTTTCTCGAATTGAATCAGACAGAGCGCTCAACTTGGTGGATATGACAGGCAAGGGCTTGGTATTGCTGGGAGCCGATGCTCGGCTTGCTTCTGGAGACTACCGTGTAGCTCAACGGTGGGCACAAGCTTTATGGCAACATCCCAGTCAACCGGACGGATTAATCTATCACTCGCGCCATGATGATGAACGGGTCTGCGGTGCCATCTTTGACCGAACTAGTAAGAATTTAAGTGAACATAACCTGGGCAGTCTTGCAGACCAACAAAATGCTCGATTACTAGCGGCACTGCTCGACCACTATGAGTTTGCCTTGCTATAGCTTGCCGTAGCTCTCTGATACAATTAAGGTCATACGTTCACATCTCCGTGATGCGTAGCCTGTTCTCTAATCCATGACTGAACATAACTACAATTGGAAACGCTTCTTTTGTCCACGTGAAGGTCGTCTCGACCTATTATCTGACGGAGGTTATCTTGTTGACCCAGAGGCAGACTGGGCGAAGTACCTTAGCCAGGATCTGAAAGAATTCAGCGCCATAATCGATGCTCCCTGCCTAATACTGCTCGGCGAACGTGGCATAGGGAAATCTCGATTTCTCAAAGCCCAAAAAAACAGTATTGATCAACGGGTTAAGGAAAGAGGAGGAACGCTTTTATGGCTAAACCTCAATTCATTTAGTAGTGATAGCACTCTAATAGATGAGCTATTTAAGAGCCGCGAATTCATCGATTGGACGACAGGATCTCATGAACTTCACCTCTGGCTGGATAGCTTTGATGAGTGCCAATTACACATCAAAACTTTAGAGGGTCTGCTCATCCGTAAACTCGAGCCTCATACTGAAAAAATAGAGCGGTTATTCCTCCGTATTGCCTGTCGCACAGCTGGATGGCCCAAAAGTTTGGAACAGGAATTAAATCAATTATGGAAAGACAAAGCACTGAGAGTCTATGAATTAGCCCCTTTGCGCCGTATCGATGTGAGAGAAGCAGCAACTAAAAATAATTTAGTTCCAGAGGAGTTCTTCGTTGAAGTTAGGCGTACCCAAACTACACCTTTTGCTATAAAGCCTGTCACTCTAGACTTTCTTATCGATCTCTACAAACAGAATCAGCATCTGCCACAGACCCAATCCGAATTGTACTTACAGGGATGTCAACTTCTATGTAAAGAGAGTCGCAACTTAGAATTAATGAGAAAGCTCACATTTCAAAAACGTATGGCTATAGCCTCACGTATTGCGGCACTTACCCTTTTCACTAACCGATCTGCAATCTGGACAGAAACAGAGCAAGGAAATATGCCTGATGGGGACATAACTATCGAGCAAATGTGTGGAGGTCAGGATAGTGCAGACATGAATGGACTCCCCAAAGAATTTGAGGTAGAGCGACCTGAGATTGAGGAAACTCTCGCTACAGGATTATTTTCAGCCCGTGGAGTAGGGCGCATAGGTTGGGCACACCAAAGCTATGCAGATTACCTCGCTGCAAAGTACCTCAAAGACCGCAAGCTAGAACTCCCCCAAATGATGTCTCTCATAACTCATCCAGATGATCCAGAGAAGCATTTAGTCCCACAACTTTATGAAGCCGCTGCTTGGCTTGGCACGATGGACTCAGGAGTATTTCAGGAAATCATGAGAACAGATCCTGATGTTTTACTCCTTAGTGATGTGGCATCAGTAGATGAAGCAAACCGTGCCGCTCTTGTAGAAGAGTTGTTGAAGTTAATTAATGAGGGGAAGATAAATACGTGGAGCTATAGGCAGTATTCAAAGTTAAAACACTCAAACATTGAACAGCAATTGCGCCTTTATCTGCGAGACAAGAGTAAAACGACTGATGCCCATAAAGTTGCGATCGAAATAGCAGAATCCTGTAATGTTCGATTACTTCAACAATATTTAGTAGACATTGCATTAGAGACTACTGAGTCTATCGAAGTACGGGAGAACGCAGCTCGAGCAGTTAGTTCCATTGGAGATGAGCATACAAAAAAACTCTTGAAACCTCTGGCGACTGGTGATGCAGGAGAAGATCCACGTGATCAACTAAAGGGCTATGGGCTGAAAGCAATATGGCCCGAAGGCATAAGCGCCCAAGAGTTATTTACTTTACTTACACCACCTAAGCAAAATAACTATTTTGGAGCTTACAATAAATTTATTTATGATGATTTAGTAGACGGTCTTCAACCAAAAGACTTACCTATTGCTCTCAACTGGATAGAAAATGAACCTGAATGCGTACATGATGCCTTGCATCTATTTAGCGATCTCGCAGATGCTATCTTGACCTTAGCTTGGAAGCATCTACTAGCTGTTCATGATGTGTTGACAGGTTTTGCTAAAGTTGCACTAAAGCGCCTAAAAAGTGATGGCTATATCATTCAGAAAAATGGGGATTCATCATTTTATACTGAGTTGTATAATGATGAGACTAAGCGACTTACTCTTGTCAAAGAACTAGTTTCATTAGTCTCAAGATCTGAGCGGGATAATGATGCCAATTATTCTTCCTTAGTACACAGTAGTGATATTCCTTGGATGATTGAATGTCTCCAGGCATCAAATGATAATAAGGAGGAAAAGGTCTGGACTAGGCTTCTAAAAAGAGCATGGCTTGATGAATCTGATAATCCTAAATATTGTGATGCCATTATTAATGCATCTGAAATTAATCAAACTCTCAGAGATTTTTTTACTCTGCCTGCAGTTGTCTTCGACTCAGCGCAAGCCCAACAGATGATAGATGAGTACCAGCTTTTTGAGGCATACGAAGAACAAGATAGACAGAGGAAAGCACGACTTCATATAGGCCGAAATCCCTCACAGAAAGTTGAAGAATGCCTGAATGCATTCGAGTCAGGAGATATGGATGCTTGGTGGCACTTAAATTGGTTTTTGACCTTTAGTTTAGAGAGTAAATCTTGTAGTGAAATAGAACCTGATCTAACTACATATCCAGGGTGGATAGCATCTACTACTGCTACTCAGAGAAGGATTATAAATGCAGCCCAGCGTTACATTTTAGAAGGAGAGCCACAAATAAGTGAATGGTTAGGCAAAAACAAAATCCATCGACCCGCTTATGCAGGGTACAGAGCATTACAGCTTCTCATAAAAGAGAATTTTACTTCTATTGAGGCTATCCCTGCTGAAGTGTGGGAGAAGTGGGCATCAATTATTCTTAAGTACCCTACTGCGGAAAATTCAGATGCTGAAAAATTTCAAAAAGAACTGTTCAAGAAAGCGTATCAGTATGCTCCCAATAATATACTTTCAACCTTAAAAATTCTAATCGATGAGGAGATTCAGGAAGGACATGGTTATATTTTTATCATTAATAGAGTGAAATTCTGTTGGGATAAACAGATTGCCCAATTGTTATTAACAAAAGCTCAGGAAGATAACTTAAAAATTTCCCATCTGAAGTGTCTACTTGAGGTGCTTCTTGAACAAAATGATTTGGATGCTATTTCCTTCGGGGAATCTCTTGTACAGTTTAAACAACAAAAAGCTGGTCACCGAAAACGCAGACGAGGCTCTTTTCAAAAAGCAGTTATTGCATCACGTCTTCTAATAAGCCATTCATCTAAGATGCATTGGGAGACTATTTGGTCTGCTATCAGACAGGACATTTATCTAGGCAGAAAAATTGCTGAAGCTGTAGCGTCTTACTGTGATATGAATGGTTTTGCTAGTAATAGTCTTTGCTTCCAAGAAGAACAGAGTGCTGACTTGTATATCTGGCTTGGTCACCAATATCCTTACTTACAAGATCCTCAACGTGATAATGGAGTTTATACTCCTGGAGTAAGAGACTATATTACCCAATTGAAATACTCTTTACTTAACCAGCTAAAAGAGCGTGGCACAGTCCAAGCCATCGAGCAAATGCAGAGAATTATGCTGGAATTTACTGATCTTGATTGGCTAAAGTTGACTTTGAAGGAAACTAAGTACAAGACTTATCAAAACATCTGGAGAGCACCTGAACCGCAAGATGTACTCAAGCTGACACAAGGCCAACACAAACGCTTGGTGCAAAACGGTGAACAACTTCTTGAAGTATTGATTGAATCTCTGAAAAGGTTAGAACAGGAACTGCAGGGTGAGACGCCGCAAGCAATTGATCTATGGAATGAGATTGACAAGAATATTTTCAGACCTAAAGATGAGAATAGATTCTCTGATTACGTGAAGAGACATCTTGAAAAAGACCTCAAGTCAGCGCAGATATTAGTTAATCGAGAGGTCGAATTTCGCCGTGGTACTGGTGGACAACCTGGAGAACGACTTGATATTAAAGTAGATGTTTTTATTCCAGATAATAATGGAGAAAAAATTAAAATCACTGCCATCATCGAAGTAAAAGGTTGCTGGAATACTGGTCTCAATTCTGCCATGAGAGATCAACTTGCAGGCCGCTATCTCGAAGAAAGCCAGTGTTATCATGGGCTCTACTTAGTTGGATGGTATTTTTGCCCTCAATGGGATGAGAATCATCAACCGAACAAAAATGCTCTCCGGCTTACTACGGAGTTCCGTGATATCGACAGCGCACAGAGCCACTTCGACGAACAGGCAGCAGCTCTATCTTCAGATGGTAAGCAGGTCCGAGCCTTTGTCATAAACACTGCATTGCGATAGAAACTCACAGAAAGATCTGTTTGCGAATGCTAGACCAACCTCATTAGGCCGCTATTAAAACCATACTGATCAGCCAAAGCAATTGCCACGGCCAATATTTCGGCAATCCCAGGGGCCAGCGCAGACAATCGACGACTGGAGAAAGGGATAAGGCTTCCGCTAGATAACGGCTCACACCGAAGTCTCAGGAACCATGCAGCGGGGAGTGTCATCATACCGAGAGTAATAAGTAAGTCTCTACATCTAAAAAATAGCCTATGCAACCGAAAGATTCTCCCTTGTAGTAAAGAGGCCTCCTCTTTACAATTTTCCTATGAGAAATCTGCTTAAGCATAGAACCATTCTGTGATGGACAAGAGCCTCTAGAAAACTTCAGTCAAAATTATAAAAAAATGAAACATCAGCTTATTTTCATTCATGGAATAGGGAATGGAGAATCTACAGAAGAGTATGAATCTCTTTTTCAAGGGATTTCGTGCGCCTATCAGCAAGAGACAGGTATCTCAAAGAAAGAATTTGGTCAATTATTCGAACCTGTCTTCGTCAACTGGCAAAAAGTCACCTATGACGCGGAACGACATGTATTCATAAATTCTTTTCCCGATTTAGCGGTTGGCGGAGGAATCCTTGGCAATGCCAGTGATTGGAATCCCATGGTTGTGCGTGAAGTTCGTGCATTGCGATATTTTATGACCTTCTTCCTAGGAGATATCATTGCCTACACTTCTCCAAAAGATAATGGCATTCGACAGGCTGTCTGGAATGATATGAGCACTCCCCTACAAACTAGAGATATTCCTTTCAGCATTATTGCTCATTCACTAGGATCGGTTGTAGCCTTTGATTTTTTAACAACTCTCCTCAATCCTGACAATCAGGGCCGTGAGGCTATCTTTGTGACCAAAGGAGAAAGCCCTCGTATCAATATCAGCCAGGAGAAAGTCAATCAAATTAAAAGAAACTTTCGTCATCTTTTTACCATGGGTGCACCGATTAATCTCTTTTTCCTAAAAAGCCTTCAACAGGGTAATCTTGCATCTATCAAAAACCCTATCAGTGCGGATAAAAATCAGCAGTGGATTAATTTCTATGACTATCAAGATGTGGTAGCTTTTCCATTGAAACAGTTATTCTCTGCTGCGGATAATGACATCAGTTCTATTGAAGAAGTGGTGGTGCAGACAGGTTCCATGGTCATAGATTCTCACACCACCTACTGGCAAAACAAAACTGTAGCTAAGAAAATCGCCCAAACACTTAAAGATTCTGTGAGTACAGCACTATTACAGAAAGATCTGTCTGCGAGTAGTAGACCAACCTCAGTAGGCTGCTACTAAAACCATGCTGACTAACAGAAGATTGAGAGAGAAATAAACTAGATTCAATCGCTACTCTTTTGCGACGCGATGGGGAACGACAATGTAGCCTTCTTCGCTGTTACCCAAGACCTAGATTACGGGCCACGCCCCAATACCACCAGTAAGCGCCGATATAGGCACAAAGAATGCCATCTAACTGGTCTTCTAGGGCTTTCATCTGAACACCCTTTATCGGAATAGGGGGTAAGGCTGGTAACGACAGCCTAGGCGTGTGGAGGGTTAGTTCTTCTAAAATCAGGCTGCGGTAGCGCTCTAGTTCTAGCCGTCGCTCAGCCAAGGAGCCTTTTTTATACTTGAGAATTCGCGATAAATCGAAGAGATGAACCATGGCTGGATGGGGGAAGCATTCTATCTGATAACGTCCTGGGCGCAAGGGCTCTATGGCATCTGCATGTTTAAATTTCCGCGCTTCTAAGGCTTTACCTAAGGCTACAGTCCGTTTGGCAAAAGGTCTTTGCAAATTGGCCGGATAGCAGCCTGCATGATATTTTCCAAAATAACGATGGGTCAACTTATCGGGCAACCGCATCCCGGTTTCATTGGGAATAATCGTTGGCGCATCCACAGCCACCAGAGCAGGACCATCTCCCGTCACCCGGTCCACCCAAGCCAAAATGTCATCAAACGGTTGGTGACAAACCATTTCTAAAAGCGTCAATTGCTCCCCATCCCATTCCAGTGCGGCTAATCCACTCGGTCCTGTACTCCAGCCAAAGTCAATGCCTAAAAACTTCAATCAAGCATCTCCAAGATATTGCCCCACTGGTTCAATTCTGCCGTAGGCAGGAGGATAGAGACCGCTTACAAGTGAGCATAACCCCCGGCTATCGCCCTCCCCCTTAAGGGGGACTATAGGGAGTCTTCTAATTCCACCTAGCTATTTAGCCCCATTATGCAAATCTCGGATAGCGTGGAGTGCTGCAGAAAAAGGACCTCACTGTCTAATGCCTGAAGGACCTGAGATTAAGTTGGCGGCGGATAAAATTGCCAAAGTGCTTGTGGCGCAACCGATTGCCGAAGTCTTTTTTGCCTTCGAGCAGCTTAAACCCTTTGAGCCTATGCTGTCTGCGGAAAAGGTCGTTGCCGTCACCCCAAGAGGCAAAGCGCTCCTGATTCGCTTCAGCAATCAACGGAGTATATACACCCATAATCAGCTCTACGGAGTCTGGTATACCCGTCCGGTCTATGACTATCCATCCACCAAACGACAACTGCGTTTAGCAATCCACACAGCCAAAAAATCGGCGCTCCTCTATAGCGCTTCGGACATCCTGGTGCTCACGGATGAGGAAATCGCGGCCCATCCGTTCTTACAAAAACTAGGGCCAGATGTTTTGGAAGAATCCACAACCGTTGAACATGGCCGCGACCGCCTCCTCGACAGACGATTCTACCGTCGCAGTTTTCCGACCTTGCTCCTGGACCAACAGTTCCTCTGTGGTTTAGGTAACTATTTGCGTAGTGAAGTTCTGTTCGTAGCAGGCATTCACCCGACGCTGCGTCCAATGGACTGCACCACAGAACAGATCCAGAGATTAGCAGAAGCGGTGATTGCACTCCCTCGGCAATCCTATGCCACTAGAGGGATTACCAATGATTTAGCCATCGCAAATGCGCTGAAAGCAGCGGGTAAACCGCGCTATGTCTATCGCCATTGGGTATTCGGTCGTCAAAATCAGCCGTGCTACGTGTGCACCACTCCCATTGTTAAAGAGTCTGCCGGAGGTCGCCGCGTCTATTATTGCCCTCGCTGCCAACCTCCACGACGATAAAAAAAACTTCAAGGCCGTCTCAACTTGAGACGCGCTAGACTGGCAAACATGGGAGACAGTAAACGCAGAAAAGAACAACTTGGGGAAAAGTACGGGACGACGGGGAAGGACTACATCCTGCCTAATGTACCTATCACCAAAGCTCAAGCCCAAGCCGCTTACGACTTTACGAGTAAAGGGGCCTGGATTGGTATTGGGCTATTGGCCGCCATCTGGATCCTTGCCCGTATTGGGATTTCCATGGGCTGGTGGGGGCATTAAGACCTAAGGCGTATTGCTGACGTCTGCAATGCGGCTTGATACTTTTCCATGCACTGTAACCCTGCGGTCCTTCAACCAGGCGGTGCCCGAAGTCCCTTGTACCTGAAGGTCAGCCGATTGGTACTGCACACCTTCTGAAGCAACTATTTCATCCTTACCCATATTCCAGGAAGCTTGCCCAGCCTGAACACTGACCACATCTGGTTTTGCTTGGTTATAGTTAACCTTGCCGACAGTCTTGAGTATCTTTTCAGGAACTTGCCATATAGCCTTATCGGTCAGAAGTTTGGATTGCCTCGGTTTAGAGGTAGCCGTGACGCCGCCATCTAGGGTCACAGCTTTGATGGCAATGTCGCCGATCATCCTTTTCCCCTTTACTTCTACCTGTTGCTTAGGGTCAAAAAGAACAACCGATCCTTCCGCTGTGACTATCTTCTTCTCCGGCGTCCAAAGCATCTGCTCTGCATTCAAGGTTGTACCCCGCTCCAAAGCCAAGCCCTTGACCCCACCCTTCAATAGAACAGTCCGCTCATCCGTCCGAATTTCCCCTACCGGAGCCTGTACCCGCAGTACTTTTTTCCCCTCATCAAAGAATGTTCCTTCCAGGCCTGTAACCTGCGCTATCTTGCGGTCTCTGGAGTACTCTGCCCGCTTCGCCTTGATTTCCCACAGCGGCCCTTGGGTTTTGCGGTCTGATTCAGTCAAAACAATGTTTTCATAGGTCAGATTGGCACGATTGGGGTCTGGCTTAGGGGGAGAGGGAGGAGTCGGGTTGCAAGCTGTTAACCATAGCGCTAGACCAGCACAGACAAGACTAGGCCGCATCTGCACCATCTATTTACCCTCGGCCCGCAGTTTAAAGGCTATTTTCATCTGTTGCACAAATTCCTCGAGTTTCCCTTGATTTAGATAAAACTGCCCTAGCGCATAGTGACTGATTGGATTTTGACTATCCAGGACCAGCGATTCTTGGATAAGCTTCTCTGCCCTTGCCATATCCCCTTGGTCAAAGCTCAAAAAAGCCAGATAGTTCTTAGCCCAAACATCTTTAGCATTTTGCTGAAGGATAGCCTCTAGCTGCTGTTGGGCCTCTTGGCGATGAGCCCGAACTTCATCGAGCGAGCGGACAACCTGCGCATTCCCTAAATCATTGGCAAATTTTTTGTCTCCAGATTGCAGGTAGTTTTTGAAGTTATCCCACCAATCTTTGGGATAGGGAGTTCTTTGTTTTAGAGACTCCATATAGAGCGTGCGGGCCTGCTCTTTGACCTGTAGGCCTCGCGCAAAAGAAGCAATCGCCCTACGATAACGGACTTCCAGATTTTTCGGCTCCGCTTTGATTTGTTGCGCCGTCTGGTCCAAAATCTTCAGCGTGTAGGCAGGGCTCAGTTTATCTATTTTCAGAGCAATCGGCCAGGCTTTTTCTAAGAGGGAAGACCGACTGTAGGCCAGGAGGAGATCAAAGTTGGCCTCTACATTTTTGGGGTCTTTGGCGACGGCGGCTTCTAATTGCTGGATGAACGGTGGGACCCGTAGTTTTGGACTGTCTGGTAAAAGCTTGGGCTGTTCTTCTAAGGTACCAATGCTGAAAAACTTAACAGGCTCTTCTGGAGAGCGCGGAGCGGAGTCAGGAGCAAGGTCATTGAATTGCGCAAGAACGGGGAAGGGCATAAGGCCTAAGCTAATGAAGAAAACCAACGCAGGGCAGGAGAAGGTCTTAACGTCAGGAAGATTCGCGGTAGGCTTCATAAACTCCTCGGACGTTATACCAATTCAAAAAGATCCGGGCAATTTCTAGAGCGAGTTGAGAACGTCCCCGGTCAATTAAGTATTGCAGGAGCGGAGCCATTGTTTTTTCGTTTAAGGTGCCCCCCAAAGACAGCAGGCCCCACAAAACTTGATGCAGCGGTGTCATCTGAATCATCATCCGCACATCCCAGGTCGGATGCTTTTTGTAGAAGATAACGCCCATTTTGCCGCGTTCAAATTCTTTGCGGATCAATGAAGGCAGTTGGTCCATGCTGAAGGCGGGATGCCAATGGTAACCGATGGCCTGAGGGCACTGGATAATTTTCAGCCCTAGGTTTTTGAGGCGTACGCCCAATTCCAAATCTTCCCAGCCATACAGGGAGAAAGCTTCATCAAAGGGGCCTGCCTGTATCAGCCAGTCTTTCGCAATCGCCACGTTCCCGGTCGCAAAGTAGGCCCTAGACATATCCGTAATTTTGTAGGGTTCACTGGTGGGGTTTTCAAAGTTTGCGGTATTGACTACCCGACCATAAGTAAATACTTTCTCTCCTGGATGCTGATTGAGGATTTCAACATGGGAGCGTAGAAAAATTTCTGTGACGACCAAGTCCGAGTCAATAAAGATAACCGTATCGCCCTGAGCCTTCTCTATGCCCAGATTACGGGCTGCCGCCGGACCTTTGTGGTCTTGAAGATAAAGCTTGGCATGGGGGAAACGATTGGCAGACTCTTTCAAGAACTCGACAGTGCCATCGGTAGAGCCATCGTCTACGACTACGACTTCATAGTCTCCTTGCCAGTCCTGCTTTTCGAGGGCGTCCAGGCATTGGATAAGAATCGGTTTGCGGTTATACGTTGGGATAACAACACTAATTTTGGCGACCATAGGGCATTAAAGGGCACTGCACGTATCTTAACTCCCTGTGAGAACATCCTGATTCCGGGGTAGCCTCTGAGAATAAACATCCTGTTCGCGTAAAGAAATGAAGACCTCTGCAAACACCGATTTATTCATTCGTGAAACCACCCGTTCGGTAATGACTTGGATCGGCTTGGAGATCATGCTGGCCATCGTCCGCTATGCGCCGCACATCTCAGAGGCTGGGGCCAAAATGACCTACGACTATCTTCCTCTGGATGCTGTTTTGGGCATCGGTGGTGCTTTGTCTATCGGGATATCTGGTCTTTTCTTCCGCAATATCGAAAGTGAGGTCACCACCGGCAACTTTGAGCGGGCGAACTCGAAGAAGGGTGTAGGAGCCGTTCTATGGGCTCTGGGACTGATTGGGGTTTTGGTGCCTGTGGGCAGAGCCGTGCTAAGCATCACCAATTTCAATTAATTTCATATTATTGTCATATTAACTCCACCAAATCTTCCAAATCCTTTCGCAATTGCTTTAAAATATAGGTAGTTAAAAGGGTTAAAACTTAGTAGGAAGAAACACAAATACCCTTTGGGGAGTGAAGTCGTGATTACACAATCCAAGCAGTACGCAACCAAGCTTTTTGCAACAGAATTCGGTCAAGTTTTCTACGCATACCAGGGCTTGATCAATGCTTGCGGTCCAGAGTGCCATTCCTGGCATGTGGTGCTGGAAACGCTTGATGGTAAGCTCGTTCGCACCAATCAGGCCATTCCTGTAGTAGCAGACCGGGAGCCCACCTTTAAAGATGCCTGTGCTCTTGCTGAAATGCTGGCCGCTTAGTGTTCTCCAACAAAATCTAAGCAATCGATAGCCGCTTCTGTCAAAGCTGCCCGTGGATTCACAGGGCATTTTAGGTGATATTCGCCCGTGAAGTAGCGGCAGCGCGAACAAGGAATTTCGTGAAGCGTTTTAATGTCTTGGACGCCCTTACCCGCCCAAGCCAAGAAATCCACAATAATCATCACCGTTACGGTACTAATGGTGATGAAGGTAAAAAAGGCGTAAAGAGTCATTCTATATAGCTGTCCCACTCTGTCACAGAATAACAGAGTATGTATTCTGCCTAAATACGGCAAAATGTAACTTTACATATGTAGGATTGGTTGTCGCTCATCACTACTTTAAAGTTTTTAAGCCATGGCTGCTTATATCACAAGGTATAGATTAGCTCAGGCATTGGACA
The DNA here is from genome assembly GCA_038245785.1 of Gloeobacterales cyanobacterium. Lineage (GTDB taxonomy): Bacteria > Cyanobacteriota > Cyanobacteriia > Gloeobacterales > PMM-0068 > Sivonenia. The sequence continues at coordinate 27,290 of JBBRSB010000017.1, forward strand.
GTTATTTAATCAGCTCAACCGTTAAACGGAATCCAAGAGCATCTAGAATTGCATTCAGACTTTTTAGCTCAGGGTTTCCCTTATCAGAGAGCATTCGATATAGATTTTCTCGATTTAGCTTTGTTACTTCTGCCAACTGTTTTATGCTACTGGATCTTGCTTGAGCAACATCTCGCAGAGCAAGTAAAAAGACTTCAAGGTCTTTATCTTCCAAAGTAGCATTTAGGTATTCTTGAGCCTCTAGTGGGTCTTCCAATGCTTTGATCAAATCTTCCTGATAGCCCTTGCTTCTAGTCATCACTTCTACTCCTGTAGTCCATCCAGTATTTCCTTGCTTTTTCTATGTCGCGATTAACTAATACATCATCCAACGTGAATAATTTTATTAACTACGTCAAACTGTTCATAGCTCACGGTATGCCTGCTCATCACCAGCTGAGTCCCATTCGCTTAATGTCGCGCAGACAGCCTTTAAGTATTCCTCATCGACTCTAGGCAAAGCGACGCTCTTCAGAACATTCATTGGGCCGTAATTTTTCAGTAGCTCCATCTCCGGCTCATTGCGGACAAGGAGAGCCCCTGCAAAGCCTAGGGAATTCACTGAAATAGACTCAAAATCTTCTTGGGAACGGGGGACCAGTAACATCCATTGCCGCGTAAGTAAAAGATTGTAGGCTCCTGACTGTTTATTCTCTGCTGTCCGAGCGCCCAAACCTACGGTATGAAGCAAAGTTTTATACTGCTCAAAAGTTGTAAGCGCTGCTTTTGAAGGGGACTCGGCCCAAGTGGGGTCTAGCTGTGCAAAGGCATGGCTGAACGGAAGTCCAGGGATGGTCCCGACAGGTCCTTGAAAAGTGGCCGTAGAAAATAAAGAAGCGATGGGAATTGGGGGACTTTCAGGAGTAGAGGCAGGAGCGAGCGGTAGAGGGACCAGTTGCAAATGCTTATGTCGCTGACTGGCACCAGCTTTTTTGCCCGCATTGTAGAAGGCTAAGCCTTCAAACTCAGCCATGCATGCCCAAAGCGCCTCAAAATCTTGCAGCGTGAGTAGGTTTTCCTGCTCCTCGAAGTCCCGTGTGATGATCAGCAGATGGTAGTTCGCCACGTTGTATTTATTGAGAAGACAGAGGTGGGTTTTGGAAATGTCAGCAACGAAGAGGTCTTCTTCGTAGGGCAGAAAGGGATTGATTTTCTTGCCAGAAGCTTTAGCGGCTTTTTTTGCTTCACGCTTAAGGTTGAGATTGGCCAAGGTGCGAACCAGGAAATGGACCCCCCCTTGCTCTACAAACGTATGCTCCGTCGGTAACGACAGCAGGGCTCCACACGCCAGCGCATGACGGGTTTGCTCTATGACTCTTGGCCATAAAGTGCCCGGTTTCAGCAAGAGCGTCTTCTCTTCAGTCATGGCCATACGTCAAGATAGTTTGGAATCCTTAGTCTACCGATTTAAGCCTCCCAAATCTTTGGCATGGACTACGTTGTCTTATAGGCAAGGCTGAAGGCCCAGACCTATCTAATTCACCAATTTTTCACCCGCTCCACGTAGCATGAATTGATGCGTTCAGGTGAAGAGCCATTGCTGTCAAACGTCCGTCCCTCTGGTTTGGCTATTCTCCTGGCGGCCTATCTGCTTATTGCTCCCACACCTGTCTTAGCCCAGAACGCCTCAGTGCCGTTGTTGAATCTGCGATTGGAAGAGGCGATGCGCCAAGCTGAGGCCAACAATCCGCAGTTACTGGCTGCCCGCCGTAACCTTGTTGTTGCCGAGTCGGGTACAGTCACAGCTGCCGTTGGTCCTAATCCTCGTTTAGCCCTAGACGTGCCCATCGGTCTGGCGGAAACCAAGCGCACCCTGAGTCTGGAGCAACCAATTGAACTGGGAGGAAAGCGTCAGGCTCGTCTCGACTTAGCGAATGACCAGACTCAGGTGGCTCAGGTACAGCTTGAGCAGTTGCGGTGGCAGGTGCGTTCCGATGTGCGGCAAGCATACGTGGAACTAGCCATTGCTCAGGCTGCTCAAAAACAGACAGAAAACACGGTCAACTTAGCCCAACAACTGGTTGAGATTGCCCGTAAACGTCTGAAAGCTGGAGACGTGGCCGAGGCAGAGCTTATCCAAACACGCTTTGTACTGGAACGTGCGCGTCAACGCCTCGAACCGACGACCAATCGGGTCCGGCAGTCCATGATCAAGCTGGATGCCTTATCGGGCCAGCCAACAGAAACGCTGATCGAGCCTGTAGACGCACAAGTATTCAATCTAGCGGTTGAAGCAAAGCAAATGACACCTAAAACCTTACTGTTGCTACCAGAACTTACCACGCTACAGAAAATAGCCCAGCAGCGCAGACTGGATTTGACCCTTGCCCAACAGCAGCAGAGGATCAGCAATGATCAGATAGCCTTAGCCCGTTCTGCTCAAGTTCCAGATGTTGCCCTGGCTGGCGCTTTCATCTGGGATCCTGCTACCGAGACAACCGCAGCGCTCTTAGGTATCCGCATAGAGCTACCGATTTTCAATAATCGTCAAGGTGAGGTGAATCAGGCTCTGGCCAATCAATCCCTGGCAGCAGCTCAGCGATTGGTGCTTGAGCGTCAGGTAGAGAAGGAAGTGGCGGCGGCCTATCAGGATGTGCGTAGTACAGAGCGACTCTTGCAGCAGGACCGCACGGTGCTCTTACCTCAGTCCGAGCAGGTGCTAGATCTCGCCCGCAAGAGCTACCAGTTTGGTCAAACCGGACTGACCGATGTCTTGGTTGCTCAGCAGTCCGTTCAAGACCAGCGCGATGCTTACTACAACGATGTTCTTGCTTATCAGACCGCTCTGGGCACCTTAGAACGTGCCGTCAATCAGCCCCTTACCGGAAAGCCCGATGTCCCCGCCACTCCTTAAATTATCCACGGGTTGCTGGGTACTGGTTTTGCTGGCAGGCTGCCAGAGTGCCAAGCCGGCGGAGGACCCTGCCCCACCCCCTGTCGTCCGTTTACCTATCACTCGCGTACAGCGGCAAGACCTTTCGAGCATTGCTCGTCTGACCGGAACGGTGAATGCTCTGCCGGACCATTCGGTCAAGGTAAGCCCCGCTGTGGCCGGGAAACTAACTGCGGTTCTCGTTGTGCCCGGTCAGCGCATTACCCGTGGACAGCTTATAGCGCGCCTTAATAATCGTCAGTCCACAGGCCAGCTCGCCCAGACGAATGCAGCTCTGCAGTTCACTACTATCGGAGTTGCTCAAGCACAGACAAATCTGCAGCTCGCCCGCGATACCCTGGATCGGGTACAGATGCTGTACAACGAGAAAATTGCTCCGCAGAAAGATTTGATTGCGGCCCAGAGTCAACTCGCTACCAGTAAAGAGCAACTGCAGGCTGCCAAGTCTCAGGTTGCCCAAGCCCAGGCAACCCGCTCTCAATCAGTGGCGCAGCTAGGATTTGCGGAAGTGCGTAGTCCTATCTCAGGCGTAGTGGCCCGTCGCTTGCTCAATATCGGCGATACTACTGACCCTGCGACACCGATTGTGCAGGTGGTGGATCTCGCCACTGTCATCATCAATGCCAGCCAGCCAGCCGATTCACCCGTCCAGATCCAGGTCGGGCAAAAAGGGTATATCCAGGGTCCATCTCAAGGCGGACCGGATCTAGTGGGAACCGTCACTGCTGTTAGTCCGATCGTCGATCCCCAAAGCAATACGCTCTCTATCCAGCTCCGTTGCCCAAATCCAAAAGGACAGCTCAAAGAGGGACAATCGGTTGCAGTCCAAGTGACAACCAGTGTTCATAGAGCCGCGCTCACAGTTCCTAAGACAGCTCTAGTCCCCGATCCAGATCAGCCTAACGCTCGCTTGGTGTACAAGCTTCAGGGCGGAAAGATTACGCGGGTTCCGGTACGCACAGGGCTTGAAGAGCGAGGGCGAATTGAGATCCTAAACGGTCTTTCCGCAGGCGAAATGATTGCCGCTAGTGGAGCCTACGGCCTACCGGATGGTACGGCAGTGGAGGCTCTACCATGATTCGTTTTACCAAACTCCTGCAATCACAGGCTCGGGCCATCTATTTAGTCTTCGCCCTCGTTGCCGTTGGTGGTTTGCTGGCCTACTTGAACTTGCCTTCAGACGTCTACCCAGAACTGTCCTTCCCCCGCATTGCCGTGATTGCTGAAGTGGGAGACACTTCTCCAGAGCGGGTGGTAGTTACAGTGACACGACCCCTGGAGGAAGCGGTCGGCCAGGTTTATCGGGTGCGCTGGGTCCGATCAAAGACGATTCGCGGCTCGACGGAACTTTCGATTGAGTTCCAACCCGGTACGGACATGCAGTCGGCCTTGCAGCAACTGCAAACACGCATTGCTGAAGTGCGCTCCAATTTACCTCCAAACGTTAACCTAACCGTTGAGCGGATTACCCCGGCTATTTTTCCAGTTCTCGGCTATAACGTCAGTGCCCCAGCGCTCACGCAAGCAGACCTCTATACGATTGCCCGCTATCAAATCCAGCCACGCCTGACACGGGTGCCGGGCGTGGCCCGTGTGCAAATTCAAGGGGGAGATATTCCCCAAGTCGCGATCGAAATCGATCCAGCCAAACTCAAAAGCTATGGTCTGAGCCTGACCCAAATCGCTGATGCGCTGACCCGCACTAATCAAATTCAGGTGGTGGGCAAACTCGACGAACGCTATCAACAAAATTTGGTAGTAGCGACCAACGAAGCCGCTGAGCCTTCCCAGCTTGGGGGCATTGTCGTAGCTACTCGCGCAGGCGGAGTTCCTATCTTCCTCCGAGACTTAGGACGTATTCAGTCAGGAGCTGCTGACCGAACCCGCCTTGTCAGCGTGGATGGTAAGCCGGGTCTAACCCTGAATATCTTTCGTCAACCGAACAGCAACGTGGTCGATGTCTCTACAGGAGTACAGACAGAACTGGCGGAGATCAAGAAAAGCTTGCCGCCTGGGGTGGTGATCAAGCCCGCTTATAACGAATCGGGTCTGGTGGTCGATGCCATTGCCAATGTGCGCGATGCCATCGGCATTGGGATTGTACTAATTATTATCGTCCTCTACTTTTTCCTGCGCGAGTGGCGTAGCACCGTCATTGCCGCTCTAACTATTCCTTTATCTGCCTTGGCCGCCTTCGCTGTGCTCTATCTCGTTGGTCAGAGCCTGAATTTAATGTCTTTGGGAGGGCTAGCCGTCGCCATTGGCCTCGTGATTGATGATGCCATCGTTGTCATCGAGAACATCGACCGACAGATGCAAGGTGGGCTTAACCCATCAGCAGCGGTGGCAGCAGCAGCCACAGAACTGGCTGGACCCGTCACCAGTTCTACAATAACGACGGTGGTGGTATTTCTTCCTCTAGGACTCCTATCAGGCGTGGCGGGGCAGTTCTTTATCAGCCTAACCCTCACGCTTTCAGCTGCTGTCATTTTCTCGCTATTGCTTGCCCTCAGCTTAACACCCCTCCTTTCGGCTCGCTGGCTGCGCAATGAGCAGCTCGCAACAGAGTCTGCGGATCTGACACGGCTGGACAGTGCTTATACGAGCGTGCTGGGCAAAGTGCTCAACCAACCCTTGCTAGTCGCGCTTGTCTCCCTGATACTCCTGCTTGGGGGCAGTTTACTCTTCAGTCAATTGGGGTCAGATTTTTTACCCGCTGTCGATGAAGGTAGCTATATCCTGGACTACCTGACTCCGCCGGGAACTGCTCTTGCAGAGACAGATATCTTGGCCCACAGGCTTGAAAATATCCTCGCTAAAACGCCTGAAGTGGTGGCTTGGACCCGACGCACGGGGGCAGAAAATGGTCTGTTTGCCACTGAACCGAACAAAGGCGATATCCTTGTGGTCCTGAAACCTGCAAGTGAGCGGAAGCGCAGTGTTTCGGACATCATCGAAGAGCAGCGTCAGCAAATTGCGCAGCAGTTACCTCAAGTGGAAAGTGATTTTCACCAGATTCTGCAGGACGAACTCAATGATCTCTCTGGAACCGCTAGCCCAATTGAAGTGAGACTGTTTGGCGAAGACCCGATTATTCTGCGCAAGCTGGCTGCCCAAGCGGAGGAGAAGATCAAGGACACGCCAGGGTTAGTAGATCTCGTCACTACAGGCAGAGTCGGTGCCCCGCAGATCGATATCCAGGTGGACTCCCAGCAAGCCGGGCGCATCGGCCTCACGGCGGCAGAGGTGACGACGCAGGTGCAGAATTCCCTTTTAGGAGGAATCGCTACTCAATTACGGCAGGCGGATCGGTTGATCGATGTGCGCGTCCGCTTGCTGGATTCGGTACGGCGCGACCCCCAACAGCTGGCTCAGGTGCCAATCATTGGCTCAAATGGTCAGGTGCTTCCCCTCTCAGCCCTTGCGTCTCTTAAATCAAACGCAGGTGAAGGCGAGATCTCCCGTGAAAATCAACAGCGATACGTATCACTCAAGGCCAACCTGGAAGGCCGTGACCTGGGCTCAGCAGTGCAAGAGGTGCGAGGAAAACTGGCTGGACTAAAGCTGCCCGCAGGCTACACCCTTGTCCTCGGCGGCCTTTACGCCAGCCAGCAGGAGACCTTTGGCCAACTGCTCGCCGTTCTAGTACTGGCGATTGTGCTGGTCTATCTCGTCTTAGTGGTGCAATTTCGTTCCTTCAGCCAGCCTCTGGCTATCTTCACGGCGATTCCCCTAGCTCTGTTTGGAGTGGTGGTCGCTCTCTGGATTACCCACACTCCGATCAACGTTTCTTCGTTTATGGGAATCATTCTGCTGATTGGTCTAGTGGTCAAAAACGGGATCATCTTACTGGAATATACCAATCGACTACGAGAAGAAGGTTTGTCCCTAGATGAAGCTTTGATTGAAGCAGGGCGGGTACGACTGCGACCAATTCTGATGACCACTTTGTGCACCATCCTTGGTCTACTGCCGCTGGCGTTGGGTCTAGGGGCAGGGGCTGAACTGCAAAAACCGCTGGCCATTGCTGTCATCGGCGGTCTATCCCTCTCCACAATTTTTACCCTCATCTTCGTACCCGTTGTCTTTCGGGCCATCAATCAGGGAACCATTCGCAATCAAGAGGCCGTACCGTGATAGGGCGGAGATAAGTAATTGCGGAGATTAGACTTTGACGAGCGTACCATCCACCTCAAAGCGCACGCACCTTAGCCTCTGGGTCACTTTTTTTCTGATAGCGAGTGTAGGTATTGTCGATCTTTTGTCCGCCGTTACCCCCAGCCTGCCAGAAAGAGTTCGGTGGCTTGCAAAGTTTTTTCCTATAGAGCTAAGGAGTTCAGGGCATCTATTTTCTGCGCTTATTGGATTTTTCCTGCTGACCTTGGCAACCAGCTTATTGCGGCGAAAGCGTTCGGCCTGGCTGCTGACGATTGCGCTCCTCATTGCTTCCATTTTTTCTCATTTGATTAAGGGACTGGACTATGAGGAAAGTTTTTTGACCTTGGGACTACTGATTCAGCTCATTCTGACGCGCAAAGCGTTCACGGCCAAGTCAGATCGACCTTCTATGGCTCAAGGCGTGCGCGTCCTCATCGGAGCTTTAGTGTTCACTTTGGCCTATGGCACGGCGGGCTTCTTTCTGCTGGACCGAGCCTACAAGGTCAATTTTGATCTGCCAGGAGCCATTTTTCAGACCCTGTCCATGTTTTTTACCGAGGACAATGCAGGGCTACAACCACAGACAAGATTCGGACGCTTCTTTGCGAATTCTATTTACTTGGTCGGTGGAGTTACCTTGGCCTATGCATTGCTGATGCTCCTGCGGCCCGTTCTGCTCCGTGGAGAACCAGCCCTTTCAGCCGAGCGACAAAGGGCCAAGAAGATTGTTGAAAAGTATGGGTGTTCCTCTTTAGCAAGATTCACGTTGCTGGATGACAAAGCCTATTACTTCAGTCCATCAGGAGAGAGTTTTATCGCCTATGTTCCCAAAGGTCGGGGAGCTATTGCGCTAGGTGATCCGATTGGTCCCATCGCAGACTATCCTCAGGCCATTATTGGTTTTCAGCAGCGCTGTGAACGCAATGATTGGTATCCGGCTTTTTATCAGACTCAGCCTGCTTATTTGGACTTATATCAATCGCTTGGTTTTCGAGTATTGCACATTGGTGAAGAAGGCATTGTAGACCTGAGAGCCTTCTCGTTGAAGGGCAAAGCTGGGCAAAATCTAAGAACGACGATGAATCGGTTTGCAAAGTTGCAGTATCAGGTCAAGTTTTATCAGCCACCGATTGATTCTTCTTTACTCCAGCAACTCCGTAGCGTCAGTGATGAATGGCTTTATATGATGCATGGCTCTGAGAAGAAGTTTTCTCTGGGCTGGTTTGACGAGGACTATCTTAAATCGTGTGAGATCGCTGTCGTTGAGACCTCCTCTGGTGAGATCAGTGCCTTTGCTAATCTAGTGAGCGGCTATCAGGCAAAGATGATCACGGTTGATTTGATGCGGCAACGAACTGAAGTTGAGCCAGGCACGATGGACTTTTTGTTTATTTCGATGTTTGAGAAGTTTAAAGCAGAAGGCTATGAAGGATTTAACCTCGGCCTGTCCGCACTCTCAGGAGTGGGTAATACGGATGATTCTCCCCAGCTAGAGAAGGTCGTTAGCTATCTCTATGAGCACCTCAATCAGTTCTATAACTTTAAGGGCGTACACCAGTACAAAGAGAAATTTTACCCACAGTGGGAACCCCGCTATTTGATCTATCCCAATTTGACTACGCTCCCCGATGTTATTTTTGCCCTTGTTAGAGCAGACTCCGGCGATCGCCTTCTGGATTACTTAAAACCAGGTGCTTAATTAGACTTCTTGCCCGATCCCGGACGCCCCCTAAATCCCCCATAGCGAAGCTTCTCGGAGAGTATTCTGGGGGACTTTGAAGTCAGAACCCCCTAAAGTTGGGGGGCAGGGGGGCTTCCGATATTCATGCAGGAGCTTAGTTGCTTTCTTCACCAAAATCGCACTAGTACTATCTATTCTTTATCTAGGTAGAGTTCGCTCATCGAAAAGGACTCTTACTCAAAAAACTCCAAACATTACGAAGGACTTTAACCATGTTGGCCTTTAACCGAAAACTTCTCACGCTTAGTATGTTCAGTCTTCTTGGACTAGCAGGCATGATTCCTATCTTCGTTCAGGCCGCTCCGCTAAAAAGCAGCATCCAGATTCCCTACCAAAAAGTTGCAGAGAGTAAAGAAGAAATTAACACGCCTCGTCTCAAAAAGCTCGCTAAAATATCTAAAGCTGAGGCTATTCAAATTGCTCGTAAGCAATACCAAGGCAAGCTTGGCGCTGTAGATCTTGAGAATGAAGATGGCAATCTTATCTATTCTGTAGAGATAGGGAAGAAAGAGTTAGCTATTGATGCAGGTAATGGCAAGATTTTACAGGTGGAATGAGGTTTGCCACGATTGAGTACAAACTTCGGCGCTTAAGCACTGCTTTGTCATAACTAACCAGAAGTACACTTGTACACGTGAGTCTTTAGAACACATCTATTAGGCTATAGCCCTCAGGTTCTGTTATGACGAAGATTCTTCTAGTTGAAGATGATGAGCGTATCGTCCGGCCCCTCAAACGGGAATTGGAGCGAGAGCACTACCTGATTGATGTGGCTAGCGATGGCGAAGAGGGCTGGCATTACCTCAGCCTGCATGAATACGACTTGGTCATCCTAGATGTAATGCTGCCTAAGCTCGACGGTATGGGCTTATGTCGCCGTTTACGTCAGCACGTGATCGGTGTGCCCGTACTTATGCTCACGGCGCGCGATACTACCTCCGATAAAGTCCAGGGGCTGGATGCTGGAGCAGACGATTATCTAGTCAAACCCTTTGAAATCGAGGAACTGCATGCGCGCCTGCGTTCCCTCCTGCGTCGCCCAGATCCCAACCGTCAGCCTCTGCTGCAGCATGGGCTCATTTGCTTGAACCCGGCCAGTCAGAGCGTGACGGTTGAAAGCCGAAAGGTGGATCTAACGCCAAAGGAGTACCAGCTCCTGGAGTGCTTCCTGCGCCATCCTACGCAGCTCTTCAACCGGGAACGCCTTATCGAACGACTATGGGGCTGGGACGAAAGTCCCGAAAGCAATGTGATCAAGGCTCATGTCAAAGGACTGCGCCGCAAACTAAAAGAGGCAGGGGCCTCTGACCCGATAGAGACCGTTTTTGGTTTTGGCTACCGTTTGAATAGCCATGTTTAGCAACGTTGAGAGACGCTTGCTCTGGAACAACCTGGCCGTGCTGGGAGGGATTCTGCTGGTTTTTACCTTGGCTGTATACGCTCTTTTTGCCCAAAGTACCGCAGCTCAACTTGATGAGCGTCTAGTCTCGCTGGCTCGGGCTGTTTCCCTCTCCGTGGAGCGTGAAGACGGCGAATCTAAGTTTGATGAATCGATCTACCTGGGGAGTGGAAAAGAGCGGGTTGTCCTCGGAGAGACTGCTGTTGCACAGTGGCTGGATCTAAATGGTCGGGTTGTGCGCGCCCGTGGCCGCTTGCTCCTCAAAGCCGATCCCCTGCATCTTAATCTTCCCTTTAGCCAGAACACGCCCCAAAGAGCGAGGGTTTTTAGCCAATCCGTGCGCGATCCTGAAACAGGTAAACTGCTTGGATATGTTCGCGTGGCCCTTGCGCTCGCTCCTCTGGAAAATACGCTGAATCAACTGCGCTGGGGACTGGCGGGCGGTGTTGTCCTCGCCCTTTCTCTGGCCGCTTTGGGCAGCTTCTGGCTTACGCGCCAAGCCATGACTCCGGTAGAAGCAGGATACCAGCGACTCCAACAATTCACCGCCGATGCCTCCCACGAATTACGCAGCCCACTGACGGCGATCAAGCTCAACACGGGCACTTTCTTGCGCCATCCTCAGCAGCTTAGTCTGGACGAAATTCAGGACAGCTTTTTGCAGATTCAAGAAGCTGCTGACCAGATGATCCAATTGACCAACGACTTGTTATGGCTAGCCCGAGCGGATGAAGGGTCCGACCAGCAGACCAATCAAGCGCCTTTGTCCTTAGACAAGTTGCTGCTGGATCTAATCCAAGAGATGGAGATACTCGCTCAGAAAAAACAGATTGACCTCCGCTACCGAAACGAGGCGAGTGCAACGGTATTGGCTGACGTCCATCAACTAAATCGTTTGTTTCGCAACTTGATTGAAAATGCCATCCAGTACACTGCCCCTAACGGTCAAGTCACAGTCCTTTTACAAAAACAAGAACAAATGGCTTTGGTCTCTGTTAGCGATACGGGAATTGGGATTGCACCAGAAAATATGGAGCGGGTTTTCGACCGCTTCTGGAGAGCAGACAAAGCCCGCTCTCGGCATGGTGGGGGTGCTGGCTTGGGTCTAGCCATTGCGAAAAGCATCGCTCGTGTCCACGGTGGCGATATCTATGCCACCAGTCAAGAAAACGAAGGGAGTAGCTTTGTGGTCAAACTACCTTTGTGGAAAGTCAAAACAGATATGGCATGACCTAAAGAGTAAGTTGCGCCCTCTTTCAAATACTCACCAAGCTTTACCTTGCTTTTACCTTGGGGCACTAAGCTAAGCCAAAAACGCGTGAGACATCAGGCTTTCCAATGTCTCACCCTAATCGAGGTTTGTGCATGTTTTGTCATCAGAGCTCGCTTGAACTTCTGGAAAAGATCTATCAAGACCGTAAACTTCAGCACTACGCCGCCAAGCAGAATATCCACCTCTACGGAGATGATGTTTTGATTCTCTATCGTGGGATTGTCCAAGTACAAACCTTTCATCATTCAGGCGATGAAACGATCTTAGGTTTACTGGGGCCGATGATGCCGATTAGCAGAGCTTTTAGTGACCTCGCTTCCCATGAGATTTATACCCTGTCCGATGTGTACCTTTTGCGTTTGAGTTGGCAAGATATCGAAAAGTCTCCTGCTTTGGCACTGGAGATGAACCAATTATTAACTCGACGCTTACAGCAAATGGAAATTTTGTTGACTCTGAGGAATAAAAGTCAGGTTGATGAACGGTTACTGGGGCTATTAGCTTTTCTGGCACATGAATTTGGGAAAGAAACTTCCGAAGGGATTGATATCGATATTCGCTTAACCCATCAGCAAATGGCCAATATGGTGGGTTCTACACGCGTTACGGTCACCCGGTGCATGGGGGCACTTAGGAAAACAGGTTTACTGTCCAAGAAGAAAGGTAGATATTTATCTGTTCATCGAGATGTGCTCAGTCTGTCTGAATAATATCCATAGGGGAACAATCCAGCGGAGAAAAAATACGGTTTGCACTGCTGCTCAAGATACAAGAGATGGTTCACCAAGAACTCAACTAAACAGTATCAATGGAGACAGGAGTATCAATTGATAGAGGGAACCTCAAGAGTCATTCCTGCCTTGCGCAGCCGTTCTATGAGCACATCTCCGAGGCCCGTAGCTGGGGTTAGGATGCCGCCGCGTTGTTGTCCGCCCGGCAATTTATCCGTGTGCAAGGCTAAGCTCAGCGCCGACTCACACAGAAATTTGACCGTGGCGCGATTCCCTGGATCGCCTTGGTCGCTAATCAGTCCCTTCACCCTGCGTCCATCCTCCGTTAGCCCCAGGAGTTCACAGCGAAACCAACCTTCATTCATCGTTTTCTCAGATGGACCACTTCCAGGTTGAGGAAGGAAGGGTTGCAGTAGGCTGCTCAGGGGAGCTTGTTGCATTACCCCTGCAAATAGGGCCATGCCTGCGGTGACACCAGCCGCTTGCAGCCATGCGAAGGGCGGATTGAATTTCAAATATTCCTGGTAGGTGAAATCTGGACCGTACGGTTCCTGCCATGCTTCATATAGAGCACTGCTGCGGCGCACAATACGGGTATTAATCGGGCTCATAAAGAATGGACCAACCCAGGTGGCCAGGTCGGCATCATATTGCGGTTCTTCTGGGTCTTGATTGCGCTGAACTTCCTGCCTAGCGTGTTCAACGGGTGGGTTAAGCAGGAAAGGATTGCCGATCTGGTCTGCTTGGCCAGAGCTATATAGGTTGAATCCAGAGGCTAGAGTGCCACCATTAAGGCCACCGTACATCTGAAAATACGCTTTCACGGCTCGGCAGGCCACTCCTAGTTCTTTCTGCATATGCCGGACCACAAGATAAGTCCCCAAATCCGATGGGATGGAATCAAAACCGCAGAAGGGAATAATCCGGGTGCCATCGGATGATGCCTGAGCGTGATAGCGATCGATCAGCCGCTTAACCCAGGGGGTTTCGCCCGTAATGTCCACATAGTGCGTTCGTAACCGTACGCAGGCATCGACGATCGTGTCGCCATAAAGGGCAAAAGGGCCTGCGGTGGTTAGCAAAACGCCTGTCTGAGCCACCACTGCATCGATAGCGCCTTGGTCTTGACTGTCTGCTACCAAAATGTCTACCCCAACACCTACCTCTGCCTTGACCAGTTCCAGTTTCTGTCGATTACGGCCCGCGATCGCCCAACGAACTTCACTTGGGCGGGTATGCTGCGCGAAATATTGCACGGTCTGCTTCCCGACGAAGCCAGTGGCCCCATAGAGTACGACATCATAGCGACGGTTCGTCATCAAGACCTCTCCAAGGTGGAGTTAATTTCGGGACCATGGCAGAATTTCAGCAGCATTTGAGCTTGGGTCTGCTGGAGCGTCATTTGGCTTCTTCTAAGACTCTTAGGATCTAGCTTCTTAAGTCTGCCTCAAACTGTGACCAGTTATCTACACTGTAACCTGGCTGGCCAAGAGCACAGCCTGTTAAGGAAACTCCAAAGTCAATTGGTCTGTGTGTATAGTGCTTTGATCTTCGTTGGGAAAGTTGGAGATGGACAAACCCAACAAACGGATGCGACGCTCATCTGCTGGTAAGGATTTAAGCAATTGATGCCCTAAAAGAAAGAGACTTTCGGCCTTATGCAAAAGCTCTGGCACTGTCCGGCTGCGGGTCAACTGTTGCAGATCCGCATATTTGAGTTTCAGAACCAGGGTATGTCCCGTTAACTGGTTTTTTTCAAGGCGTTCCTGCAATACCTGAGACAACATGCATAGTTGTTCTACAAGAACGTCGAAGTCTGACAGATCTTCAAGAAAAGAGGTTTCAACGCCTATAGACTTTCGGCTGCGATTTGGAATGACCGGGCGGCTATCTTGCCCATGAGCCATTTGATAGTAGAAGTGCCCATGCTTCCCGAAGTGACGAGCTAAATCTATTGCAGTCCATTGCTTGAGGTCAGCGCCCGTTCGAATGCCCAGGGTGTACATCCTTATCTGCAGTAGCCTTTCCCACTCCATAGAATTTCTCAATTACTAAGGCCTCAATCAGGGCCTCGGCTTCATCGGGTTGGATAATGCGTAGTCCATCAGGTTTGTTCAATCCAGAAGCAAGCTTTGCCAGGAATTTATTGTAGGAAACTCCTGCTGAAGCCGTGAGGCCCGTTTGTTCAAAGATAGCTGCTCTTATCTTGCGAGCAATAAGGGTAGCGGAGGGAATACCAAGCTTATTTGTGGTTACCTCTAAGTAGGCTTCGTCCAAGGCCAGCGGTTCAACCAAGTCTGTGTAGCGGAGGAAGATTTGATGAATCTGCTCGGAGATGGCTTTGTATACATCGAATCGAGGTGGGGCGAAGATCAGGTCCTTACACTTTTGGATAGCCAGACGTGAGGGCATTGCAGAGTGGATACCGTAGCGACGGGCTTCATAACTGGCGGCAGCTACCGCTCCCCGTTGCTGAGGTGTACCACCAACCACCAACGGTTTACCCCGGAAGGCTGGATTATCGCGCTGCTCTACAGAGGCGTAGAAAGCGTCCATATCCAGGTGAATGATTTTGCGGAGGGTTGGCATCTTTCATCCCCAGACCGCCTTCAGTGTGACGCTTAAGATGGACATTTGTCCAGAAAAGAATGAGTTATAGCTCTGCAGGAACATACTCATGAGTTGTCATGCGGCGCGCACTTCGACATATTCGATGCTGGAAGAAGGCCCAGGAATGGGATGACCGTCTTCGCGTAATCCTTCGATATGAAACTCAATTGCCTCTTGGATCAATTCCAACACTTCTTCTTTCGTATCTGCTACAGCAACACAACCCGGCAAATCTGGCACATAAGCACCAAAACTATTTTCACCCTCTTCCACAATCACGGCGTATTTCATATTTTGCCTCTCTCGCCTATTTCAAGCCTGCTTGCTTTAAGATGCTGTTGAGCGTTCCGGGTGGAACATCAATATTCGGCTTGCCAGAAACCGTCACAGTCCCAGATTTACTCGAATGCTTAAATTGGCGATGACTGCCCTTCGTTCTCGCCAGGTACCAACCATCTTTTTCAAGAAGCTTGATTACCTCCTTAACTTTCATAGGAGAATAATAAGATGTTTTCTATGCAAGGGGAAGAGGCCTAACGTCGGAAATGAGCGGCGGCTGGTTAGCCGTCACGCTCTTGCGCCGGCCCTTGCGCGCTTGCTCCACGAGTGCACTGACCTTTGAGGTGAGGCGGTTCAGCACTGCACTGTCTCTAGTGCCAAACCAACGAAGGGCCGAGCTTCGACTCTGCCAACAATTCAGCTTCTGCAAGACTGAGCGCTGCTCCGCCACCAACCCATTCGGGTTGTCCGGTCGGCGTACGAAAGAGCAGGTAGAAGCACTCGACCGCTCGGTCTTCAGCGATCTCCGGCGGGTCTTCATAGTCGCCCGAGCCGTACAACGTGTGACGCCTGACGATACGCACTTCGCATAGAACGTTGTCGGCGTACAGCCATGTACCCGTCTTCTCCGGCACAATGGACTCAATTTGCTTCACGTCCAATGACTTGTTGGGTGCGGCGTTATATTCCTCACAAGTCTATCAAAGTTGCGCTTTCGTTTTTCATCGGGCGAAGCGAAAGAACTTGTATTTCTTTGTGAATCTTTATAAAGACTTTATTGGGGCGCGAATCTGGAGTTCGCCCATTCAATGTACTCTTCGGTCGAAGTACGGCGCATCCGATCCCCAAGCTCTGAATCCTGCCCGACCATAAAGCGTAGTTTATTAGTATTGTCCGTCGCGGCGGCGAGTACCGCTTCGGCGATATCATTCTCGGTCGCAAAGTAATCCTTCGGTGGTTCACTCATATAGACGGCGAGCCTTTGATCGACATATGCTTGATATGAAGGCGGAACCGGAATTGATTGCGCGGCTTGTTGAGTGTGCTGAGCAAATTGCGTACTCGCTACGAATCCCGGCTCAACGATTTTTACCTTCACATTTTGAGTCTGCAACTCGTATTGGAGAGCTTCAGTAAAGCCACGCAGAGCAGCCTTACTAGCGCTGTAGATCGACATCAGCGGTTCAGGCACAGTCGCCGATCCCGAAGTAATGTTAATAATGCGCCCGCCGCCGTTTTGTCGAAAATGCGGAAGGACTGCTTGCGTGAGCAGCATTGCACCGAAGACGTTTGTGTCGAAAAGCGATTTGACCATTTCCATCGGAGTTGCCTCGAATACGGAAAGTAAACCCATGCCCGCATTGTTGACGATGCAATCAATGCGACCAAATCGCTTGACTCCGAGATTGATGGCTTGGTCAATCGTCGCTTTGTCTTGGACATCGAGCCGAGTAACCAGAAGATTATCAGAGTTCTCGGTTTCTTCCCAATGATCTGCATTCCGCATAGTCGCCACAACATTCCAACCTGCGCTCAGGAATTTCAGAACTGATGCCTTTCCAAAGCCGGATGAGCATCCCGTAATAAGTACCGTTTGATTCATATTTTCTCCTATGACCGAATAATAAAGATGCTTGAAAAAGCGTGTTATCTATCGGCGCATCCGTGTAACCGATAGCCGCCCAACTACCTATTGGACTGAATCGAATCCGCCTAACACACTCAACAGAGATCTTAGGTAGATTCATTTCCACCTATCTCATCCAAACAGGTGATTATGTAGAAAAATTCATACTCTAATTCCACCTAACACCCCTAATAGGGATCTTAGACTGAAGCGTTTCGGTATAACCACCGATCCGACTCCACACTATACTTTCACAAAAGTTTAATTAAATCAGGGGGATAATTCTTTACTTTACTCAAGCAGCTATAGAAACCCCACCTAAAAAATTGTTGGAGCAAGTTCGGGACGCGATTCGCCTCAAGCACTACTCCTATCGAACCGAATAAACCCATGTTCAGCAGTCCACTTGATTTGTGACCTGAGTATCGATTTATTGAATTAATAAAAGCACAAAAAATCCTAAAGAATTCAGTTAGAATAACCCTACAAATTGAGAATGATTATTACATTCACAAAGGCAATGATTACGCAAACATTATTTGTTTTCAACTCTTTTTATTTGCAACTCGTAGAAACTAATATAGAAGAAATAGACCCTCTGTTCCTTGGTGATACTTAACGAAATGGCACATAACCATGAGCATGCTCACGTACACAGCGCCAGTGACTACAATCGCATTTTTGTGATAGCAGTCGCTCTCAACCTGGGCTTTGTTGGTGTAGAGGCTACCTATGGTTTTCTTGCTAATTCTCTGGCGCTGTTGGCAGATGCAGGCCATAACCTGAGTGATGTGCTGGGTCTGGCTTTGGCGTGGGGAGGCAGTGTGCTAGCCCGTCGACAGCCCTCTCTTCGGCGCACCTATGGACTGCGGCGTTCGTCTATCCTCGCTGCTCTCTTAAATGCTTTTCTTATTTTGGTCGCAGTGGGAGCGATTGCTTTGGAAGCAGTCCAGCGCTTTAGCAGCCCTGGTCCGGTAGGGGGGGAAACGATCATCTGGGTAGCAGCTATTGGGGTAGTGATTAACACGATCAGTGCACTTCTCTTCATGGCGGGTCAAAAAGAAGACCTGAACCTACGTGCGGCCTTCCAGCACTTGGCCTCTGATGCAGCAGTATCCCTGGGAACGGTGTTGGCTGGAGTAACTTTACTGGCTACAGGGTGGACATGGTTAGACCCCGTAATGAGCCTGGTGATTTCTGTGATCATCCTGGCAGGAACTTGGGGATTGCTGGTTGATTCGCTCAATCTGGTTTTGGACGGTGTGCCTGAGAGCATTGAACCGAAAGCGGTAAAAAGTTACCTCGCCAGTCTTCCGGGAGTGACAGAAGTTCATGACTTGCATATCTGGGCGATGAGCACTACCGAAACTGCTCTAACCGCTCACTTGGTCATTCCGGCGGGGGCTCCGGGGGATGCTTTCATCGCTATGACCTGTGAAGCGCTCCATGACCAGTTCGCAATTGAACATGCCACACTCCAAATAGAAATGGGGGACGGCCATCCCTGTGCCTTGGCTCCAGACCATTTGGTTTAACAAAAAACTCGACCTAACCGTACAGGTCATTCAGACGGATTTCTGAGTTTGCATTTTCAGCAAAGTGATACAGGTCATCAGCCAAAGAAAGCCAACAGAATAGCCTGCCAGTATATCTGTGGGCCAGTGGACGCCCAAATACAGACGACTAAATCCAATCGCGGCAATAATTCCGATGGCTGCAACATAAATCCAGCGGGAAAACTTAGGTAATTGGGTTGCCAGAAGATAGGCTAAAAACCCATATATCACGATTGACCCTAGCGCGTGACCGCTGGGAAAGCTAAAAGAGGTTTCATTAATGAGTTGCTGCCAAAGAATAGGACGTGGCTTAGCAAAGAGAAGCTTTAGACCTTGATTAAGCACCAAGGCCCCTAAGCAGGCGACCGCGAACATCTTCGCTTGGAGATAGCATTGCTTCCACCAAAGCCAAATCAGGCTAGCCAGTACGACCCCGACAATGAATCCAGGATTACCCAAGTTCGTGATCCGTAGCATTAAATAATCAAGAACTGGATTGGCCCACTGACGTATTCCTAAGAGCAGGGTTTTGTCGAGGCTAAACGTTTCTTTTTCCCATACCTCTTTAAATAGCCAACGCAAGGTAAGCAGAATGATTAAGTAGAGGGCCAGACTCGTTACACCAATGCTGGCAGTCAATGAGCTTATCTGAGGACTGACACGATGTATCCAGAAATTGACCAGTTTTTTCATCACAGCTCGTAAATCTAAGCGCCGATCTCAATGTAGCCAATTAAGACGGGAAGATCTCTTTAGGCTTTTGGTCTCTAGATTTCACGATGGTTTCATCTTTGTGTATCAGTATGTAAACCAATCCAGCTCGTGAGTGTATTTGCCATGAAGAGAGTAGCCCTGATCGCTATGGTTCTCCTTCTCCAGTTTTCTTATCTGCCCCTAGTTGCTCAAGCTAGTCCTGAAGAAAAGGCTGTGGGAAAAGCAGCACTCTTCTACCGTCATCTACATATTGCTAGAGGCGATTTTATGAAATCCGCGCCCGTTGAAACAGCTAAGGCTTGTGAAACGGCACCTCCACAGACACAGCCTGAACCTGTGAAAGCCAATCCCGCAGCGCCTAATAGGTACCCAGGTGGACTTAAATAGAAGACCCCCTGTAGTCCCCCTTGCCACTAAGCGAAGCCTTCCCGGAGGGTGGGGGACGGCGATAGCCGGGGGTTATATTTGCTTGAATTTGTTTATTGAATCTTGAGGAGTGTCCATTGAGCAGTCAGACGTGGTTGAGGTATTGGCTGGTTGGTGTCTGTATTTCCGCCTTGGGATTCAGCGTCAGCCCTGTACATGCAGAGCGTTTGGATTTGAAGCAAGCCGTGGGGCGAGCTTTAGAAAAAGCGCCTGCGCTGCAAGTCAATCAGGCTCAGCTGCGCGTACGCAAGGGGGAGCAACGCAGTTCTCAGGTTTATCCCTATCAACCGACTTTGGATATCAATACAGGACTGAGGCGCTTGGATGGCGAAGATATTACCCGAGCAGACCTGGGACTGGGCATTTCCTATGAGATAGAAACGGGAAGTCAGCAACAGGCTCGTCAGGCCCGTGCCAATGCTGGCTTAGAAGCAGGAACACAACGCTTGGCGGTGGGGAGAGCGCAGGTGGTGCGGGATGCCGCTACGGCCTACACCAAGCTCTGGGCCGCAGAACAATCCTTAGCGCTAGCCCAAAAACGCACTGAGATTGCCCAAAAAATTCTTCAAGCCCAGCAAGAACAATTTAAAGTCGGTAAAGTCAGCCAGATTCCCGTAAATCTGGCCCAAATCGAGCGGCAACGCGCTGAGGCAGAACGAACCTCGCGGACGGCGGAGATTAGTCGCTCCCAGCAACTTTTGAAAGCGGCGATTGGAGATTTGAAGGCAGAAGTAATCGAAACTACAGACCTGCCTGCACTTCCTGCTGTTTCTGTAGATCCGAATAAGAAAGTTCCTGCCCTACTCAGCGCCGAAGCGGAAGTTAATCAAGCCCAGGCAGAACTGCTGTTGGCTAGAGGTCGCACTAGTCCGAATATCACGCCAACGCTTAGCTACCGTCGAGAAGGGTTAGACAACGTTTTCTTTGCGGGCGTTTCCTTTCCGCTCACTTCGGTCAACTTCAACCAGGGAGCCTTAGATACAGCCCAAGCGCAGATTGAACAAGCCCAAGCCCAAGTGCAAGTGGTGAACAATAGTATCGTCAGCCAAGCTCAGGAAGCACAGATTAATCTGCAAGCAGCCCAAAAAGCAACGGAGACTTACCAGGCTTTGAGTGCAACCAGTGAGCAAAACTTCAATCTGGTGCAAGAGGGTTTCCGCTTTGGCAAGGTTAGCCTTTTTGAATTATTGCTGGCCCAACGGGACAATCTTGATATTCAAAATGCCCTGATCCAAAGTCGTGCCGATGCCTACCTTGCCTATATCAATTTGCGTAATGCTCAGGGAGAAGACTTATGAAACGAATTTTTGTCCCTTTGGCTCTTACTCTGCTGCTAGTCAGTTGCGGCCAATCCAAAGACTCGATGAAAGCGGAGAATCCTTCTGAGGCGGGTAAGACTCCAGAAGCTGCTGCCGCTGCTACTGCTAAGCCGAAAGGTAGGGTTACCTTAACGGAACAGATGAAGAAAAACGCCAATATCCATGTAGAACCTGTCATCCGCCAACCGCTTAGCCAATCCGCCACCTACAGCGCGGTGATCCAACCGTCAGAAACCAGATCTGGAGCCGTTTCTCCCTTGGTCGGAGGAGTCGTCACCCAGATGCTGGCCGATATTGGAGATCCGGTCCGCAAAGGTCAACCCGTTGCCCTGATCAACACGACCGAAATAGGCAAGTACCAAGAACAGATTCTTTCCGCTCAGTCACAAGTGCAAGCCGCTCAGTCAGCGCTTAAACTCGCTCAAGGCCGTCGGGAATTGGTACGTCAAGAAGTCAAGCGCGAAACCTATTTGGTCCAAAAAGGGATTAGTGCCCTGCAAGACCAGCAGCAGGCTCAGGGCAAGCTATCCCTCGCTGAAGTCGATGTCAGTAATGCCCAGGCGCAAGTGCGTCAGGCTAGAGTCACTGAACAGTCTGCCAAAAGTCAATTGCAAGCCTTGGGGTTCTCGGTAGGGTCTAGCATTTCGTCAACTCTGACCTTAAGAAGTCCAATCAGTGGCGTAGTCGTCACCCGCAATATTCAACCGGGTCAAGTCGTCAATCCGGGCCAGAGCTTATTTACGATTGCAGACCTTAGAGAAGTGTGGGTTGTGCTCCAAGTCCCTCAAGCCCAGGCCAGTGCTTTGCCTGATGGCACGCTTATCACTTTCACGACCGAAGCCGCTCCAGGCAAAGTATTTCGAGGTCGAATCACTGGACGGGCTCAAGATTTTGACCCCCAGACGCGCAACATTGGTATCCGAGCGACGGTCGTCAGTTCTAATCAACTTCTCAAGCCAGGTTTAGCGGTCCTTGCTAAGGCTGAAACGAAAGGCACCCCTGCTCTAACTATCCCGACCAGTGCGCTGCAAGAAGTAGAGAAGAAAGATGTGGTCTTTGTCCAAAAAGGCGATCTCTATCAGCTCAAAAATGTAACCGTAGGTCAGCGTACGCCTCAACGGGTCGAAATCACCCAGGGATTACAGGCGGGGGAACAGGTGGTGATAGACGGTTCCTTTGTCTTGAAATCAGAACTCCTCAAATCTAGTCTGGGAGGCGAATAGGAATGAAGGTTGCTCCTAAATCAGTGGTTCGGCCTGTAGACGCTGTACGTCCTGAAACAACATATAAAGGTGTTGAAAAATGGGTCTCAGGAGCGCTGCGGCAGCGCGTATTGGTCGTGGTTGCCCTGGTCCTGGCCGCTGGGATAGGGGCCTATACGTTTTTTCAGCTACGCATTGATGCCGTACCAGATATCTCCAATATCCAAGTTACGGTAACGGCCAATGCACGGGGAATGGCTCCTCAGGAATCGGAGCAATACATTACCTATCCGATTGAGAATGCACTCCAGGGGATGCCCCGATTGGTGGAGCTGCGTTCGATTTCCAAATACGCCCTGTCGCAAGTGACGGCTGTCTTTGAAGATGGGACCGATATCTACTGGGCGAGACAACAGGTTTCTGAGCGCCTGGCTAAAGCTCGAGACCAGATGCCTAAGACAGGGGTTTCTGTTGACCTGGGGCCAATTGCGACGGGTTTAGGAGAAATCTATCAATTTGAAGTGCGCGGACCGGGCTACTCTCTGGCAGAGCTGCGGGATATCCTCGACTGGCAGATTAAGCCTGTCCTCAAATCCTCTGCTGGCGTGGAAGAAGTCCAGTCTATGGGTGGCCAACCCAAGGAGTATCAAGTCCAGATAGATCCGGACAAGTTGCGCAGTTACGGCTTGACGCTCCATCAGGTGATGACTTCCCTGGAAATGAACAATGCTAACTCTGGGGGCGGCTATACCGTCGTCAATGGCAACCAGATTCTGCTGAGAGCGGAGGGGTTACTGAAAACTCCGGAAGATATCGGTTCTGTCGTGATCTCAGGCCATGATTCAGCTTCTGGTCCAGAACCAATGGCTGGACGAAGGAATGACCCAAACATCAGTTCCCAAGTAACCAGTCACGGTGGCGTTATTCGCGTTCAAGATATTGGTTCTGTCGTTATCGGCAAGAAGCTTTCTCAGAGTGTCGTTACCCAGAACGGTCAGGGTGAAACCACGATTGGCATCGTCGTCATGCGCAAGGGCGAGAACTCTGAACAGGTCGTCCGAGGGGTTAAGGAAAAGCTCGCAGAACTCGCTCCTAGTTTGCCCAAAGGCGTGAAGATTGTTCCTTTCTATGACCGTTCTGTTCTGATTGACAAAACGATTGAAACGGTCTGGCACAACTTGGTAGAAGGGGCGATTCTCGTCGTTCTAGTCCTCTTACTGCTTCTGGGCAATCTCCGAGGTGGGATTATCGCGGCTTCTGCTATTCCACTGGCGATGATGGGTGCGGTTGGTTTCCTCGTTTTGACCAATACTTCAGGAAATTTACTTTCTCTGGGAGCGATTGACTTCGGGATTTTGATCGATGGTTCGGTCGTCATGGTGGAGAATATTCTGCGCCGTTTGGCCGAAGAAAAACCGGAGCCAGAAGACCGCCTAGCGGTGGTTCAAGAGGCGGCGACGGAAGTAGCCCGTCCGATTCTGTTTGCGGTTGGCATCATCATCGTTGTTTACCTGCCGATTCTCTTTCTCACCGGAGTGGCGGGTAAAACCTTCCAGCCGATGGCGCTTACGGTCGTTTTTGGTCTGATCACGGCATTGTTTATTGCGCTGTTCATCACGCCTGTCATGGCGTACTTCTTGATTCGCAAAGCCCCAGAGGAGAAAGAGACTTTTATCCTCAGAGCTGTCCGGCCTGCCTATGAACGAGCCTTGCGATTCTGCACGGGGCATCCTTTGTTGACCGCTTTGGTGGCTTTGGGCGTTTTTGTTATTAGCCTCTTGCCCATCCCCTTCTTAGGCTCAGAATTTATCCCTAACTTAAAAGAAGGGTCTTTAGTGCTCACGGTCAATCGCCCGATCTCCGTATCTCTTGCAGAATCGGCCAAACAGACTACGCTCATGGAAAAAGTGGTACGTGAATTTCCGGAAGTGGAGTCTGCCGTGGCGCGAACAGGTCACTCTGAAGAGGCCTTTGACCCAATGGGACCCGATGAAACAGACTTTTTCATCATGCTCAAACCTCAGTCTGAATGGAAGAATGCTAAGACGCAGCAGGAACTGGAAGACCTCCTCAGTAAGCGTTTGGCTGAAACCGTACCCGGAGCCGCTATCGCTTTTGGTCAGCCGATTGAGCAACGGATGAATGAGTTGATTGCTGGAGCAAAGGGAGATGTGGCAGTTCGTGTCTTTGGACCGGATTTAAAGGTCCTCGCAGAGGTGGGCAATAAGGTCAGTAGGGTCTTGTCTAAAGTTCAAGGGAGCAGCGACCTGAAAGTCAGTCAGGTAGAAGGCTTGCCTGTGGTCACGACCCGTCTCAATCGCCCCGCTTTGAGTGCCTATGGCGTGGATGCTCAGGAAGTTTTGGATACTATTTCTTCTGCCGTCGCTGGCAACGTAGTCGGTACGATCTATCAAGGTAAGCCCCGCTATGACCTGAGTGTGCGCTTTGCACCCCAGAGTGTGACCCAGCTTGATGACTTGAAAAAACTCCCAGTTAGTACGCGCTCTGGGCAAACCATTCCTTTGAGCCAGGTGGCAACGGTAACGCTAGAAGATGCTCCAGCCGAGATCGCTCACCAGTCGGGAGACCGGAATCTTCTGGTACAGCTCAACGTGGCCAATCGTGACCTGGGCGGATATATAACGGAAGCGCAAAAAGTAGTAAATGAACAAGTGCAGCTGCCTGCTGGTTATCGTTTGCAATGGGGCGGACAGTTTAAAAACCTCCAGGAAGCGCAAGCCCGTCTCTTTGTTCTAGTCCCTGTGGCCCTCCTCCTGATTTTCACTCTGTTGTATGCCACCTATGGCAGTTTCCGTCCAGGGCTTCTAATCTTCCTCAACATTCCGCTGGCGCTGTCCGGTGGTTTGATTGCCCTTGCCCTTCGGGGAATGCCTTTATCGGTTACTGCAGGAGTCGGTTTTATCGCGCTCTTTGGTGTAGCCGTTCTCAACGGTGTGGTCTTGGTTTCTACGATTCGCAAGTATGAGCAAGAAGAGGGCCTGACGCCAGCACAAGCAGCCTACAAGGGAGCTAGTCTCAGATTGCGTCCTGTCCTGATGACGGCACTGGTCGCTTCTCTGGGCTTTCTGCCGATGGCCGTAGCTACCAGCCTTGGAGCAGAAGTCCAGCGTCCTTTAGCCACGGTAGTTATCGGTGGATTGATCACCGCTACAGCGTTGACACTGCTGGTTCTGCCTACTTTGTACCCGGTCATCTGCGGTAGAGATGGTTTTAGGACTCTCTTTTCCAAGCGTGAGCAAGCGTAAAAAATCTCAGAAAAGTTTTGGAGTTTGCTATGCCGATTATTACCCTCCTCAGTGATTACGGAATTGATAACAGTACAGTCGGTCTGCTCAAAGGGGTCATTCTTTCTGGGGCTCTTCAGACGATTTTGGTTGACCTGACCCATCAATTGCCCTCCCAAGACCTGATGACGGCTCAATTTGAGTTGGGCAGGGCCTATCGGTCATTTCCAAAAGGTACCGTTCACTTGGCCGTTGTAGACCCTGGAATTTCTAGCAAAGCGCGACCGGTCGCTTTTCAGGCAGGAGACTACTTTTTTGTTGGACCGGATAATGGCCTGTTTGAGACGGTTTTACGCCAGGAAGTTGTTTACAAAGCTGTTGTTCTAGAACCATCGCCCCGTCCAGAGACATTGGGCGTATTCCACGGGCGAGACTGTTATGCTCCGGCTGCTGCTCATCTAAGTCTGGGAAAATCGTTGCAAGATCTTGGTCAGTTTATAGATTCTCTATCTCTAAAACGTCTAGAAAAATATGCGCCGCAGCAGGAATCTGGCCATCTCGTGGGCTGGGTACAGCGGGTAGACCCTTTTGGCAATCTGATTACCAATGTCCCCAATGCTTGGGTTTTGGTCGAAGAGCACTGGCGGATCCGCCTTGCAGGGCATACCCTGCTCTTTGATCCCGGCAAGATTTACCCTGAAAGTAGATTGCAGGTTCGCTTAGGAAGTATGGGGTTTATGGAAATTGCCTTTGAGGGAGAATCCGCATCCGACCATCTCAAGGCTGGGACTGGGTGCAAAGTCGAATGCTTCAAAGCATGACCTAAGGCCCGAAGCTTTAGGCATATAGGCTCAGCCAGTGCCTGAAAGGAGGCTGTAGCCTGTATATAAGAACTTTTGCATTGTTGACCACGGCGCAGTGCTTTTAATTTATAACTAAATAACGATATAGTAGTAGAAGGACAGGGATTTGGAGGTCGAAGATGAACACGCTACTGTTTCGCCAATTGTTCGATGCTGAATCCAGTACCTACACGTATCTGATTGCAGATATACCGACCAAGTCAGCCATTCTTGTAGACCCTGTGCTAGAGCAAGTAGACCGGGACCTGAAGCTGCTTCAGGAACTGGGTCTTACCCTGCGCTACTGTCTAGAAACCCATGTTCATGCTGACCATATCACGGGAACGGCTCGGCTACGCGAGGCCACGGGCTGTAAAGGGATTGTCCCTGAGCATGCCCATAATGACTGTGCTGACCGCTTCATCCGAGATGCAGAGAAGTTAGTGCTTGGGCAAATCACGATTGAAGCGATAGCCACTCCAGGACATACCGATAGTCATATGGCCTATCTCCTTAATGGTGACCGAGTATTAACGGGAGATGCCCTGCTCATCAGAGGCTGTGGTCGTACAGATTTTCAAAGTGGCGATGCCGGAACGTTGTTTGACTCCGTAACCAAGAAACTGTTCACCTTGCCCGATGACACGCTAGTCTATCCGGCTCATGACTATCGAGGCCATACGGTTTCTACCATCGGCGAAGAAAAGCAGTGGAACGCTCGATTTGCCGGTCGTGACCGCCCTGATTTCATCGAGTTTATGACGCATCTCGTCTTGCCACAGCCCAAAAAAATTATGGAAGCGGTTCCTGCCAATGAGCACTGCGGGAATGTTCCAGTCTCTAAATGATCCATTTCCAAAATCAACGGTTAATCAGAAGAGGTAGAAAGCAAAAATGAACATTCTCCAGGAGCAAAGAGTCCATGAAGTTGATGCCCCAACTCTAAAACAGTGGCTAGAGCAACAAGCAGTTGTGCTCTTGGATGTACGAGAAGCAGCTGAACATGCCAGAGAGAAGATTCCAGGAGCTATCCATAGCGCTTTGTCCGCCTTCAATCCAGCGCAGTTGCCGCAAGACCGAAAAGTGGTGTCGGTTAACTCCTTTTGAGGGGAAATGATGACTTCGCTCTGGTTTATTGGCCATGTCCTAGCTACATTTATTGGCCTGAGTTTGGGACTAATTGGCGGAGGTGGATCAATTCTCGCTTTGCCAATCTTGGTCTATGTCATGGGAGTCCCCCTCAAACCAGCGGTGGCGATGACGCTTATGATTGTGGGGACTGTTAGCTTGCTGGGGATGATTCCTCACTGGCGAGCTGGTAATGTCAACCTCAAAAAAGCTGCTCTGTTTGGCCCTGCGACTATGGTTGGTGCTTTTTTGGGAGCCCGGCTAGCTGGCCTGGTTACGGATACGTTCCAGATGCTGTTATTTGCGGCGGTGATGCTCATCGCTGCCGCTCTGATGCTCCGTGACAAAAAAGCGCTCGTACCAACAGGAACTTTAGAAGAGGGCGTCTATGTTGAACCTGTGTGCAAGTACTGCTGGCTATGGCTACTAACGGAAGGGGTCGCGGTTGGTGTCCTGACTGGATTGGTTGGGGTCGGAGGTGGTTTTGCCGTGGTTCCGGCCCTGGTCCTTTTGGGAAATACCTCAATGAAAGAAGCGATTGGTACTTCGCTGTTAATTATTGCCCTGACCTCTATTACAGGTTTTCTGGGCTATCTCGGTCGTGTGGACTTGAACTGGGGACTGATGGGCTCATTTATCGTGGCTGCAAGTCTCGGGACCGTAGGCGGTGCTTATCTATCTCAGTTTGTCCGAGCGAGTCAACTGCGCAAGGGTTTCGCCTTCTTTCTGCTGGCGATGGGAGCCTTTATCCTATTCCAAAACCGAACTATATTTTTGTAATCAACCTGGGCCGAAAACTACTCATTGAGATAGCAAGATCACAATAAAATTCACAAGATTCGCGCAAAGAAGGTAGCCATTTTTTATTCATATCTAAATGACTTAGATGCTTATTTTTCATGAAAGATAGTGATCTGTAATTTCACATAATGCCACTAGCATAGACTGGGACAAGTTATATGATTTTATCTTGAAGATCTACTGATATGCTGACAATTCGCTTTAATAAAGCTATCTGCGAGATAGTCTGAAATGCTTTCTCCAAAAGCTTTTTGCTTGTTTTAATATATGGATTCTATGCATTTTTTTCTTAGCGTAATGCATGCATCTGACCTTCTGAAAAGCATGTTATTCCTGATCTTGCGATTTGAATAATTAAAGAGTTCTGATTAAACTCCTCAGTTATTCCTATACAAGTCTGGAAGGTCCGGGATCAATGATAAGGTGTATCACGTGATACCTGATATTTGTTCATCCTATACCATTCAATGGCTATGGGCTGACAAGTGTTGGGTAGTTTCGCTTGTCAATCTAAACGTGAAAGAGTGAAAAATGCTTAGACAAAAACTTGTTCTTCTCGGTTCTGCTTTCTTTCTACAAACCATGCTTTCAGGACAGCTCGCTAGCGCTGCAACCTATTATGTTTCTCCTAGTGGGAGTGACAGTAATCCAGGCACAGAGTCCTCTCCTTTCCAGACATTTGGGAAGGCCAAAGACGTAGTTCGCTCAACACCTAAGACTGAGCAGATTACCGTTTACATCAGACAGGGAACCTATAGCCTGACTCAGCCTTTGGCTTTCAATGAAAGTGATAGTGGTCAGCCGGGGGCTAAAGTCCGCTGGCAGGGTTATCCGGGTGAAAGTGCAGTGATCAGCGGAGGACGTTCCCTGACAGGGTGGACTGCTGTTGGTGATGGCAGCTATAAGGCCAGTGCCCAAGGTCTGAATTTCCGACAGCTCTATATCAATGGCAAGCGAGCCATACGGGCCAGAAACCCAAATTTAGGCAGTGGGAGCGACTATTTCAGACTGAAAGGACCTAATCCGAATGATCCATACTCTGCCTATAACAAGACCGACAAACTGGTTGGCGTAAACTGTGCGGATATTGCAGGCGTTCCCAAAGGGGCCGAACAGATTATTCAACGCTCATGGAATGAAGCTCGAGTGAGACTTATGGCCTCCACCTGTTATGGAGATTTTGCATGGGTTGCTCATCAAAGCCCAGATAGAGATATTCTCTTTGCAAATGCAGACGATAGCACTAGCTACAGTAGCCAGCCTTATCACTGGGAGGGTGCCAAAGCATTCCTCGATAGTCCTGGTGAATGGTTTTTAGATAATAACGCCGACACTGTTTACTATCGCCCTCTGTCTGGGGAATCCATTACGCAAGCTACGGCTCCAGTCTTAGAAACTCTACTGGAACTGAAAGGGTTAAATCGTGCTTATGATGGGCCATCTTCCCCTGTCCATGACCTGGAATTTGCTGGCTTGGTCTTTCAGGATACAGGATGGACTTTTCCAGATACCCAAGGGTACCAAGGAGTTCAGGCAGGAATAATCCAATTTAGCCAGGGAGGACAAATTGTTAATAGCACTACGCAACGAAACCCCACTACGAGTGCCGTCAAACTGTCTTTCACTCAGGATGTCTTATTCGAAGGCAACCAATTCCAGCATATGGGTGGTGATGCCATTAATCTCTTCCTTGGCAATCTCCGGACCAATCTAAATGCAAATACGATTTCTGATGTTAGCGGTAATTGCATCACGGTAGAAGGTGGAATTATTAACTCTGGAGCAGATAGCGAGAAGGTCGTCGACAACACGATCTCGAACAATCGGATATCTCGTTGTGCTCAGGATTACTATGGCTCCGTAGGCATCGCCGGGTACTTTGTGAATGGACTGAAAATTGTTCACAATGAAATCTCTGATATGCCCTTCTCCGGCATTAGTTTGGGATGGGGACATACGACCTCAAAAACCAATTTGCAAGACAATTTGGTGAGTCAAAACAATATCCATGATGTGATGAAGTTATTGAATGATGGCGGAGGTATTTATACCATCTCTTACCAGCCAGGGACCGTCATCGAGAAAAACTGGATTCATAATATTGAGCGCTCTGTTTGGGCTCATGTCTATCCGATTGCCGGGATCTATCTGGATAATGGCTCTAGTGGAATCACTGTTAGAGACAACATCCTTCAAGGGAGCACCGCAACGAGAGCACAAGGAGGACTACCTGCTGTGCGACTCTTTGAAACGGTATATCAACAAACAAGAGGACTTCCTGCTCAGAATAATTCGATTAGCAATAACGAAGGATCTGACCAGAATATGATCAACAGCGCTGGCCCGCAGTAATATCTACTGGATCTAAACAAGCCTGATTATCATGCAGATAATTGGGCTTGATTAACAGTGGAAACGAGTCTAAGAACCTAACCAATCTCGTAGTGAGTGATCCAAATTCGTAGCATCTGTGTTCGACAGGATGCCAATAGTTCTAATAATCAAATTTTGTTGTATTGTGTATAGCCCCCGTTTCACAGCCGAAGGGACATTCAACCCAGAAGTCTCCCAATTTTCCAGCACAAATTCACCAGACAAAAGAGGCGATAACTTACTAGTTAAGGGAACTATAAAAACATCTTGAGAAAGATGGGGCGCACTAACGACAATGGCAGGCCTAACCTTGGAGTCTGATAAATCAGAAAAAGGATAGCGGACTAAAACAATGTCATGTTTCGAGTAATTTTGCATAGACATTGTCTTCTGTATTATCCCAAATTGCATCTAGAGAATTTTGACTGACCTGCTGCCAAAGCTCTCTTTCGCTAGAAGGTAATGTTACAAGTACTTCTGTTCCCTCAGGGATTTCAACATTTTCCAACAGCTCAACTTTGCCTGCTCTTACGATTGCGCGAATAGTATTCAACATTTTTACACCTCCCATAGCGCTCCAAATTATTAGCCTTGTGCATGTACGAGGCTCTAACTCGCTTCTTCCTGACCGACCAAACTGGGGTCAAATTCTCCAGCCGGAGCTTTAAATCCGCACTCTTTATTGGAGCACTGGACCATATCTCCCCGTTTCAAGGGCTTGAATACCAGAATCGAGGCACATTCCGGACAGGGTTTCTGAATCGGTTTACTCCAGAGTACAAAGTTGCAGCTATTCGGGTCTTTCGAACTGTATTCACTGCAGCCATAGAACAAGCCACGACGGCCCTTACGCTCGACGATTTGGCCCTTGTGGCATACTGGGCACTCCAGGCCCACCTTCTTGAGGATAGGTTGGTTGTGACCGCATTCAGAGCACTTGAGGTATTCGCCAAAACGACCGTATTTGGCAATCATTGGCTCGTGTTGGCACTGACTACAGACTTCGCCGGGAACAGGCCGTTCTTTGGGAGCAGGCTCATTCTGAGGCGTTAGCGGGTGAGTATGCTTGCATTCCGGATAGCCGGAGCAACCGAGAAAGTTT
Source organism: Gloeobacterales cyanobacterium (assembly GCA_038245785.1). Classification (GTDB taxonomy): domain Bacteria; phylum Cyanobacteriota; class Cyanobacteriia; order Gloeobacterales; family PMM-0068; genus Sivonenia. The sequence goes on from JBBRSB010000017.1 coordinate 58,748, forward strand.
CCATACTTGCTGGATTTCTGGAGCATCGGCAGACCACATTCCGCGCACAGATACTTTGTGACGATTAGAATGCGGTCCATTTCCTCGGTGGCCGTTTCCAGCGTCTTTAGGAAAGGCTCATAGAAACTAGCCAAGAGTTCACCCCAAGGCCGTCCTCCCTTCTCCACTTCGTCCAACTGGGTTTCCATGTTAGCGGTGAAGTCGGTGTCTACAATATTGGGGAAGTGCTGAACCAATTGACCATTGACGCCCATGCCCAGTTCGGTTGGCTGTAGCATCCGTCCTTCTTTCTTGACATAGCCCCGGTCTTGAATCGTGGCAATTGTAGGCGCATAGGTAGATGGGCGACCAATGCCCAACTCCTCCATCACCTTGACTAATGTAGCTTCGGAGTAGCGGCTCGGAGGCTGGGTAAAGTGCTGCTTAGGAAGCAACTCTTTCAGGTCCACCACTTCCCCTTCTTCCAAAATAGGCACTTGCTGCTTTTTCTCTTCCTCTTCGGTACTGTCTTCTTCTTTGGCTTCCAGATAGACCCGCTGATAGCCATCAAATTTGATTTGGGTGCTGGAAAGGCGGAAGAGCGGATCTTTTTTGCCTTTGAGGTTGCCTGCAATCTCAATCGTTTGGATCGCTAGAATTGCTGCGGTCATCTGAGAACTGACAAAACGCTGCCAGATCAGGCGATAGAGGCGATACTGGTCAGAGCTGAGGAAGGGCTTAAGATCGTCTGGCGTACGGCCGATTTCTGAGGGACGAATCGCTTCGTGGGCGTCCTGGCCACCCTTCGCTGCTTTTCCCTGACGACGAGTTTTCGGCAAATATTGCTTGCCGTACTGGGCTTGAATGTATTCAGCCGCAGTGTCCTGCGCCGATTCTGCCACCCGCGTAGAGTCTGTCCGCATGTAGGTGATCAAACCCACCGGACCTTCGCTGCCCAGCTCAATCCCTTCATAGAGCTGCTGGGCGGCGATCATCGTCCGCTTCACCGAGAAGTTGAGAACGGTGGAAGCTTCCCGCTGCAGACTGCTGGTGATGAACGGAAACTGCGGTTCTTGCTTGCGGTCCTTGGTTTTAATCGAGCTAACCTTGTACTCCGTCACACCCTTGAGCGATGCAATCACTTCATCCATTGCCTGCTGGGTCTCAATTTCTGGCTTCTTGTCATTCAGACGGGCAAACTCTGCTTCAAAAGCACGCTTCTGCTTATCTTTGACAAACTGCGCGGCTAGGGTCCAGTATTCCTTGCTCTGGAAGTCTTGAATCGCCTGCTCTCGGTCACAAATCAGCCGCACCGAAACCGACTGTACCCGTCCGGCTGAAAGACCCCGTTTAATCTTCTTCCAGAGCAGAGGGCTGAGCTTGTAACCAACCAAGCGGTCTAAGACTCTGCGGGCCTGCTGGGCATCCACCCGATTCTGGTCTATTTCGCGGGGATTGTTGACGGCATTCTGTACCGCCTCTTTTGTAATTTCGTTAAATTGGATCCGCTTCATTTTCTCCGGAGGGAGCTGGAGAATATGAGCCAGATGCCAAGCGATGGCTTCCCCTTCCCGGTCCGGGTCAGGGGCTAGGAGTACTTGGTCTACGCCTTTAGCAGAGTTCTGTAGTTCCTTGACGACTTCTTCTTTGTCAGGAATGACTACATATTTAGGAATGAACCCCTTAGCGATATCCACCCCTATCTCTTTGGTGGGGAGATCGCGAATATGGCCAGCTGAAGCTCTGACCACATAGCCTTTGCCCAAGATCTTGCTGATGGTCTTGGCTTTAGCGGGGGATTCAACAATGACGAGAGATTTACTCATCGGGCCTGCTCTTAAATAGGTAATAGAGTCCTTAGTCCATTATTTAGCATGCAAATAACCCGCTGTATGACAAGCCCCCTTCCTCGCACCCTTAGGTGCACAGCCACAAGACTCAAGCGCTGAGGAGGTTTGAGCCTGCTAAAAAATCATTTATGAATTTATTATTTTGTCTGTAAAAAAGCTTGACGGCGTAGTTGTCCGCAGGCAGCACTTTGTTCTACCCCTCGCGTCTGTCGTACCGAGACAGCGACCCCGGCTCGTTCCAACGTAGAACGAAAAATTTCTACCTGTTTGGGCGTCGGACGGTCAAACCGAGCTTCGTCCACAGGATTAAAAGGAATCAGGTTGACATGACTTTGGAACCCTTTGACCCTCGTGGCTAGTTCTTCTGCGTGTCTAGCCAAATCGTTGAAGCCCGCCAGGAGAACATATTCAAAACTAATGCGACGGCCCGTAATTTTCACGTATTCCCGACAATCTGCCAAAAGTTCTCCGTAAGGATAGTTTTTGGCGGTCGGTACAATCTGTTCGCGCAGGGTCTGGTTGGGAGCGTGGAGGCTGACGGCCAGAGTGACCTGTAGAAGTTCCTGGGCAAATTGCTGAATTTTACCGGGAATGCCTACGGTCGAGACGGTCATCTGTCGCTGACCAATGCCGATGTCCTGGTTGAGTACTCTCAGGGATTTCAGGACACGGGGCAAATTATGCATTGGTTCCCCCATGCCCATATAGACGATATGGGAAACGCGCTGACCCATTTCTTCTTGCACCGTGAGCACCTGGTCCACAATTTCATGGACTTCTAGATGTCGTGCAAAGCCAGAAAATCCAGTGGCGCAAAACGTGCAGCCCATGGCACAGCCCACCTGAGAAGAGACGCAGACCGTCAGATGGTTTCGGCTGGGAATGCCCACGGTTTCGACCGTTTGACCATCGGCAAGCGTCAGCAGAAACTTGACGGTGCCATCGGTTGTAGGGGTCTTCAAGGCAATGGTAGAGCGGCCTACCGTCGTTGTATTCTGCTCTCTCCAGCTTTTAGGAAAAACCGTCACCTCATCCAGAGAACGAATATTGCGGGTATAGAGCCATTGATGGAGTTGTTTGGCACGGTAAGAAGGCTGACCTTGTTCAATAACCCAGCGGGTGAGTTCTTCTGAAGAAAGGCCTAAAAGAGGAGTGATGCTATTCATGAACCCATTCTAGTAAAGATGCACCCTAAATATTTTTTCAGAGGATAATTGGTAGTAAGTGAAGTGAGCAGTGTGCATTCCAAATTGATATAACCCGTTAGATACAATCATTACCGCCGCAGGGGCGCAAGGTCTTGCGCCCTTACAAGGCAATCAGATCATCTAGCTAAGCCATGGTCAATCAACGCAAAAGACCAAAACAGTTTGTAGCTTTACAGATTCAAAAAAGTACAATAGTTCCAGTCAAAGAAGTTGCTCCCTCAGGAGGATGAGCAGTCATGGAAATTTTTGATTATGTGATTTTGGGCGCAGGATTAGGGGGACTTTCAGCCGCCGCTTGTCTTACTAAACAGGGATACCGAGTAGCAGTGCTCGAGCAGCATTACTTAGCCGGTGGCGCTTGCCACAGTTTTGACTATGGCGATTACACTTTCTGCGCTGATGTTCACTACATTTCACAATGTGGCCCTGGCCAAACTATTCACCAATTTTTAGACTACATCGGAGCAGAAATTCCCTTTAATGCCTTGGGCTCTGATTGCATTGATCGCGTGATTACGCCGGATCTGGATTTCAGAATTCCTTTAGGATGGGAAAATCTCCGGGCTCGCTTGCTTTTGACATTCCCTGAGGAAACAGGTCCGATCAATCGGTACTGCGATGAAATCAAGCACCTTCATCAAGAGATGCGTACTATCCTGTCTGAAGTGACTTGGTATAAACAGAAATGGTCTGATTGGCTGAAATTACCTAAATATTGGCATCTCTACTTTAGAAGAAACTGGACCTTGCAAGATCTCTATGACTATGTTGGTCTATCTCCGAAGCTCCAAGATTTACTAGCAGGCCAGAGCGGTGACTATGCCTTACCTCCTGACCAAATCGCTCTATTTACCCATGTTTCTTTAGTGAGCGATTATGCGGAGGGTGCGTACTATCCCAAGCACCACTTCAAGTCCTTTGTCGATATTATTGTTGAATCGATTAGAGCTGGTGGTAGCGTGATTGAATACAGCACTCCGGTCCAGCGGATTCAAGTGGTCAATCATCAAATTTCGTACGTTATGGCTGGTGATAAATCCTATCAAGCGACGAGGGCTTACATTAGTGATTTAGACCCTAAAAAAACGGTTCAATTGATGGAAGAAAAAGCTTTAAGTAAAGATGAACGGCATCGACTGACGGACTATGAATATTCTGCCAGTGCTTTCAATATTTATCTAGGCTTAGACCACACGTTTGAACCGGAAAAGTATGGCATTGGCAACTGGAATGTCTGGTATTATCCGACGGGCAATCTCAATGCCTCCTATCAACGTCAATTTGAAGGCGACCTCCACCATCCCTGGATTTTCCTATCTTGCCCAACGATGAAATCCCATGAACCCGGCATGGCTCCTGATGGGAATCACGTTCTAGAGATTGCTACGGTTTGCCCTTATGAAGCTTTTAAAGATCTACATGAAAGCGACCCCACGGCCTACAAAGCTAAAAAACGAGAAGTCTATCAAGAAGTGATGCACAGCGTGCAAGACCTTATCCCCGATATCAATAGCTACACGCGGATGAAGATCTACGGCACCCCCACCACCAGCGAGTACTATCTAGGCCAACCCCAGGGCAATATTTACGGAGCTAAACTGATTCCCAAACAAGTAGGTCTTAACCGTTTGGGCTACCGCACCGAGATCCTAAATCTTTTCCTGGTAGGAGCTTCTGCAGGTTATCCGAGCGTGCCTGGGGTGATTGGCAATGGAATGGATGTGGCTGAATTGGTTACAGGTCAATCTTTCCGCAAGCCTTCTCGTGTTGCTGAGTTGGTCTAGGCTGAAAGACAGCAAGCTATGAGGAGCACCTTGGATAGAAAAATCTGCGCCTCGCTATTCGGTGAAGAGTAGCCCAAGCTCCTTCTTTGTTAAATCTTTAAACCTTTGGGACGGTTACTTAAGAAGTTTGATTTCCTGCGAGGAGCCTGTCTGTAAAGGCAGCTTGATAGTCGAAGACTGATAATGAGCTAATCCGCCTGGATTCTCAGACTGAACCTTATCGATCACACACAGCCGACCTTTAGCATCATCTTTTAGCCATCCCTGAAGTTCAGGAGCTGTCATCGGACGATACCGACTTTTTTCGTTTGTCTTACCTTCTTTTCCTGGATAGTTGGGAGGGGATCCCCCTGAATAGCCGTTTACTACGGGTACACCTGCTCGTAGACCTGCCCACATAGCAGAAACCTCATCAGGATAACCAGCCCAATAAGGTTCGTCTTTGTTGACCGCTGGTAAGACGTAGGCTAAGTCACATCCTTTCCCCATCAGTCCTTGTAGCTCAGTTTCTACGTTTAAAAATGAACCCTTCTCATAGCTAACAGGGTTAATCAAGATCTGTTCTGAGAGCGCAAGAACACAGACTAAACTTGATAATAGAAGCCGCCATTTTGAATTAGATATCTTTGCTTTCAAAAAAGAATCAAGACTCAACAGAACGGCAATTAACAAGAAGAAATATAGAACTAAGGAAATCCTCGCAACAGATCTGATTGCTTTCCCCCCTGGGACGAACCAGTACACTAGCTTCCAAAGGCCAAGTCCACTGAGAAAGACGACAAAAATCACCAACGAGACAAATAGACAAGCTTTAACTACATCAGCTCTTTCTTTTCCTAAAATATCATTTTTTTTAAAAACTATATAGACTGACAAAACTGTTAGAGCCAGCACAGTAAATCCCATGAATAAACGGTGCTCATAGGACATGAGCAAATTTTTAGAGAGCGGCTCTAATAGAGGGGACCAAAGACTATTGGGGGGGGGTAATAGCCAGGAAGACCATCGGGGTACCATTGTTGAGACTTCATATGTAGAATAACCGCCGCTAAGCAAACGACTCGTCTCTACGTAGGGTAAAAGTAGCGCAATGATCGAAGCGAACCAAACCAAAAATACTACTACTGTAGTTTTTTTGTTTTTAGTAAAATAGTCTTTGAGACCTACCCTGACAGCCTGGTCACGATATAGAGAAACTGCCAAAAGAATGGGTAAACTCACCAGTAAAAACCAGCCTAAATAAATACCCGCAAGCAGTTGGAGATAGATAAAGATCAATGCTAGGATAAGCCGACTATTATTTGGCTTATGGATGAATTGCCAAACGAACAAAAAGGCAAACGGCATATAAAACTGAGGAAGCAACTGTGGACGGGCTAGCTGCACCATTCTAGGCATCCCGAATGCAAATAGGAAGCCACCTGTGGCCGATAGGATAGGACTCACCTTAAAGTGTCGCAATACATACACAAAACTAGCGAAACAAAGTAGAGTTATGCCGATCATCCAAAGCTGTAAAGATACATCAACGGGTGAAAATCCTCTGAACAACCAATACAAAGGAGCAGAACCCCACAAATTGTCGGATAAAGTAAGTGCTTTCTTAAATGGATAGAAAAAGTTGGGCGACCAAAGACTGCCCGTATAATCTCGGTTAAAAGCTAATTGAAATGAATGCTCTAGAAAATAGTTGTTGAGCCGAGTATCTGTAGGATCCGATTGCATCTTAGAAAACCCACTTGTAATAGTGGGATAAAATGCCATAAAAACACCCAGAAGACTAATAAATGAATAGAATAAAAAAGAGATGAAAAGATTGAATATCGTTATATTATTTCTATTTGCTTTAGTCATCGGCTTCTCCAGAAGGGGTAATAAAGTCAGTAGATTAAGTTACATGCTTTGATAACCGTCTTCATCCTTCTTTACTTGTTCTCGCAAGATTAAGAAACAAATACAGCCCCATGCCTAGTATGGTCACGCTCCCCAACAAGAAAATCTGAATAGCTGTTGCCGCTGCAACACCTCGTGCCGACTCATAACCAAAGAGCTGTACGGTAAAAGCAAAGGCATACTGGTACGTCCCTACGAAGCCTGGGGCAGAGGGGATTAGGGTGCTCAAGCTGGCTACTCCAATCACCGTCAATATCTCCTTCCACCCCAAAGATATATCGACAGCTTTTAATACTGACCAAAACATCATTCCTTCTAAGAACCAAACAATTAAGGAAAGACTTAAAACTCTTCCAAAACCTGCTCCGCGCATTACACTCAGGCCTTGGCGAAAATTCAGCATTCGTTTAGTTATGGCTGGAGGCAAGCGTTTAACCCATTCCAGCCCAGCCTTTCTACTCAAAAGCCAAAGGGCTACAAAAATTCCGCCAAAAACCAGTGCAGCGATTGCCGTCAGGCTACTCAGAACTGCTTGTTCAGGTACGAACAGCCTGCCAAGTCCTAGGCAGAGTACTACAATCAATCCATCCAAAACGCGTTCTACAAAAATAGACCCAACGACTGCAGAGCGAGAGAGGTAATACCGACGTCCTGCAAAATCTGCGCGGAACAACTCACCTAAACGAGCAGGCAAGATATTGTTCGCTGCATATCCGACTAGGAGCGCTACTCCTACCGATTTGAAAGAGAGCATTTTGACATCGCTAAGCAAGACTCGCCAGCGTGACACTCTCACTAAAAGATCGGCAGCGTAAAAGCTTAGTGCAACAAGTAGCCATCCCTGATTAGATTTGGAAAGTATTATGCTTACTTGTTCCCAACTGGTTTGCCGCAGGACCAACCATAAAAAAAACACTCCAATAGAAATGCCTAATATTCCACGTGCAAAAGTACCCCAACGACCAACTGGCATGAATAGAATGTGTCCCCATTACTTGCGTTTTCAGAAGGCTACAGAAGAAGCTGGGCCAACTCAAATCTGAAGTGCATAGCCTAGCATATCGTTGTTAATTAGTGTAATGTAATCAGGCTAAACACATCTTGTTTCTAGAATACTTGCTAGGCAAGGTTTCCAGAGTTTAGATGCATTGACTCTTGACTCACTAGCAGACAAGCCAGACTTACTTTGAGAAGAACATCAAAATTAGTTTGCAGGCTCGATTTGTTATCACAATGCGGTTTTTTCTTATTTGTAATTTGGTGAAAATAAATTGTATTTTAAAATACAATAAATAGCTTGGAATCCATCTTTCCAGCCTATTTTTTTCCCTTCCTTATAGGTGCGTCCATAATAAGAAATTCCAACTTCATAAATACGACATCCTGTTTTAGCTACTTTTGCGGTAATTTCGGGTTCAAAGCCAAAACGATTCTCCTGGATTTTGATTGATTGAATGATCTCTTTTCGAAAGGCTTTATAGCAGGTTTCCATATCAGTAAGGTTTATGTTAGTAAGCATATTGGATAAGGTCGTTAAAAATCTGTTGCCCAACATATGCCAATAATAAACTACTCTATGAGGCCTACTTCCTTGAAATCGAGAACCGAAAACTACATCCGCTTTGTTTTTCAGGATAGGTTCTATCATTAGCGCATATTCTTGAGGATCGTATTCCAAATCAGCATCTTGGACAATAACTATATCTCCACTTGCTGCGGAGAATCCAGTTCGTAATGCAGCACCCTTTCCTTGATTGACACTATGATAAATAATCTTATCAACTTGCAACTCCATAGTTGATTTTAGAAGATCTCTAGTTCCATCAGTTGAACAATCATCCACAATGATAATTTCACAATTCTCGATAGGAGATGCTTTAATAGCTTCAACAACTTGAGCAATTGTTCCAAGTTCGTTAAAGCAAGGAATAACAACAGATAATTTCATTATTTTTGGCCCTTAATTATAATGTAGAATTATTCATCTCAAACTGGCATTGCAGCCATTCTAGTTAATAGATCATATAGGTGAATCGCCAACATGATTACCCTTTCAAGGACGGTAAAGTGTTCCACTGAGGTGGGAAACTCTAGTAGCCTCGATCCCCACTTGAGGTAAGCTAAGCCAAACTATACCCTGTCAAAAAAGTGAATACAAGATGCTGATTACCGACGGCCATTCTAAACCATGTTTGCGATTCCCACATACTTTGGCCTCAAGATATGAGGTTGCAGGAGAGCAGCTGAGATCCAAAAACCGTCGAAACTACTCTGCATAGACCAAGTCATTATTCGGAGATACAGGTTCATTTTATTGAACTTGGCTAAGGTTAGCGCTCTTTAATATTGAAGGATACAGTATTTTTACAGAGTAAGCGCACCTTGTTATAAGAGTGGCACCTGCAACATGACTGGCCAAGGCCAAACGTTTCACGACCCATTCTGGCTTGCTCTCGGTTGCTGTAATTGCCATGCGCAGGGTTTTTATGACCAAGCCCTTTTTCTTCCTATCTAAAATGACTGCGTCACGTAAGCTAGGAGGGGCTAACTCCAAGATGTGCATACACAGCCAAGTTTTTCTCTAACTAAAAACGCGCTCAAAATACATAGTCTGTTCTTCGGTATCCAGTACGGCACAGACCGAAGGTAAGCGGTCAAAGAGCAACTGCGAGGTATTGCCGCAGGAGATGACGTATTTATTTTGGCTCCAGTCCATTTGCTGTGTCCAACTACGTTCCGCCTGCTGCCAAGGATCAATCATTTCTAATCCCTCTGGCGTTTGGATATGAATCCGGGTGCAGTGGACATGGCCTGAAAGAGTCAAAGGGGTGGGTGCAAGGGCTAAGGTGCGCTGCACATTCGTTGCGTTGTGGAGGAGCGTATAGCGGTCTTCATAGCAAGCATGGACCGCCGTTACTTCTGGATGAGGCATGAGTTGCTCCGGTAGATTATCTAAAAATTCTTGGTGCTCAGGCGTAAGGCATTGTTGCGTTAGACGAGTATGCAACTCTGATTTAGGATTGAAAAAAACAATCTTGTCATCCTTCCCATAGTTGACCGCTCCGTGGTCATGATTACCGCCTACGGTAGGGATAGCCCACTGCTGGATTGTCTGGACAACTTCATTGGGCCGCTGACCATGAACAACGAGATCGCCAAGGCACAGCAACCGATCCACGCTCAATTTTTCTAAGCGCTTCAAGACCTGCACCAAAGATGCGAAGTCGCCATGTACGTCCGTAAAGATCCCTAGTTTCACAGCTCTAGTGTGCCCTACCTTTCTTCCGCTCGCCATAGCTAAAGGAGAAAAGTTATTTAGGCAGGCGATCCAAATCCCGGTTCGCCCCGATCAAAACGATCAGATCTCCGGCTCGCATAATATCTTTAGGCCCTGGGTTGATATTAAATTTGTCTTCATGCCGGATAGCCAATACATTTACTCCGTAGCGATTTCGTAGCTCCAATTCTTGCAGCGGTATGTCTGTAAACTTTTCCGGTGCGATCACTTCTACAATGCTGTGTTCATTATCTAGCTGCAGAGATTCCAGGATGCCATTGGAAGTTAGAGAAAGAGCGACATTTCTGCCCATATCGCTCTCAGGATAGACCACTCGGTCTGCTCCTACTTTTTGGAGGACTATCCCTTGAATAGGGCTAATCGCTTTAGCGACCACATGGGCGACGCCTAAAGATTTGGCATTGAGCGTCGTGAGAATACTTTGTTCCAAAGCGCTCCCGATGGCCACAACGACAACGCCAAACTCACAAATTCCCGTCTGGCGTAAAGCTTCTGGATCGGTGGCATCCACCTGAAGCACCTGAGTCGCGAGGTCTTCTCCTGCCGCTTGACGAACCCGCTCCTCGTCCTTGTCCAAACCGAGTACGTCATACCCCAGTTGATGGAGGGTGCGCGCTACCGCCGTACCAAAACGCCCCAACCCAATCACTACAAACTGATGTCGCTGATCCGTTTTAAACCAATTTTTAAAGGAAAGTTCCATGCTTATTTTCTAGCCTATTAGGATCGGTTCTTCGGGCTGTCGATAGAGGGCAGCAGGCTTGCGGGTCAAGAGTGATTCTGCCAAAAGGAGAAAACCTACTCTTCCTACATACATCGTGAGAATAAGGATAAGCTGCCCGCCTGACGATATTTGGGCCGTGATCCCTGTGGAAAGACCAACGGTACAGAAGCCGGAAACCACTTCGAATAAAAGTTTAACGAAGGATATATGGGGGTCCGTGAGGGTTAGGCCCATGACGGCAAAGGCCATAGTAGCGGTGGAACCGAGGAGTACGGCGCTGGCTTTGCGAATAGTGGCAGCACTGAGTCTACGGTCCAGGAGCATCACATCTTCTTTACCTCCTACTACGGCGAACACATTACTCACCAGAATGGCAAAGGTTGTTGTTTTCAAACCACCGCCTGTGGAAGCGGGAGAGGCCCCAATCAGCATCAGGAGAATCAGCCAAAACCAGTCTGCCTCTTGCATTCCATCTAAGGGAACGGCATTAAACCCTGCCGTCCGAGCGCTAATCGAATGAAAAATGGCATTACTCAACTGACGAGAAGTATCTAAGCCCCCTAGCGTTTTCGGATTGTTGAATTCAATCAGGAAAATGCCTATCGCTCCGACCACAATCAGAATAGCGGAAGTAAGCGTGACAACCCTCGTGTGCAGAGAAAATTTTGTGGTTTTAAAATTTCTGCGCCATCTTAAGGTGCCTGGTTCATGCGTCCATAGACTTTGATACAGCTCAATCCAGACCTGATAGCCCAGTCCGCCTGCGACGACAAGAAAGCCTAGAACAGCCAAGAGCCAGAAATTATTTTGAAAAGGAATCAAATTATCCACTAGGAGGCCAAACCCGGCGTTATTGAAAGCGCTGACGCTATGAAATACAGAAAACCATAGCCCTACCGTCAATCCCATCTTGTCGATCATCATCGGTGCCATTAAGAGGGCTCCGATTATTTCGAAGCCGAGGGTCAGCGCAGCAACTCGACCTAGTAAACGCACCACCTCAATTCCTCCAAGACCGCCCAAAGTTTCTTTGAGGGCCAAACGGTCTCGAAAACTAAGGCGTTTCCCAACCAATAAGAGGAGAAAAGTAGTAGCGGTCATGTATCCCAATCCGCCTAGTTGGATCAGCAGACAGATAACCGCTTGACCAAAGAAGGAATAATAGCTTCCCGTATCCACAACCACCAAGCCCGTTACACAGATGGCTGAAGTACTGGTAAATAGAGCAATCAGAAAAGTATTCCATTCTCCTGAAGCCGTCGCCCAAGGCAGCATCAAAAGCAGCGTTCCCGCCAGGATGAAGGCTACAAAGCCAAGACAAATAGTACGGGCAGGAGAGAGGGTGAGCACCGAAGGGCCTTATCTCATTGGTTTTACCCAATTTAACTAGGACGAACTTTGAGCTGCCACTTTTTCCCCTTAATCCTCAACCTCCTCAGGTTCTCTATCAGAGCCGCCTTCCTCAGGCCAGATGATCTCTGAACCGAGGACCTCTCTCAAGAGGTCTTGGAAATCAGCTTCGTCGTTGAGAAGGTAGATATCCATGAGTTCCACTTGAGCAAAAACTCCTGGAGAACGGTCTTGGGCATAGACATTCGCCTCAAACTCCACCTCATCCCCAACCAGTTCTAATCGGACCTCAATTTTTCCGTGTTGTTCAATCGGGAAGCGCCCCACACAGCGGGTTGGTTCTTGGTCACACTGGGGAGTCCGGCGGGCCAGTATACGGGAGACAGACTGGAATAGTTCTTCAGAAGATGAGGACATGAGCACGTGATAGGTAATTCTTGGCCTATCTTAGAAGGTGTAGCGCACCTCTAGACCGTGGACGATTTTTTTAAGGCAGTTTCTAAATATCCCTTTTTTCTGGCAAGCGTCATCCTTGGCGTATTTTTTGATGCTTGGAACACTAGGGTCAAACCCCTCCTCGCTAACCCTCTGTCAGCAACCTTTGTCATCGTCGCTTTAGGGTTAGGAGGAGCTGGTTTGGTGTTTACCTTAAGGGCTATGCTGCGACTCGGTTGACGGGCTATGCAGCTCTTTTGTGGTCAGAAGAGTCTTGAGAGGCCTGCTGTCCATCGTTATGGCCCATGCTATAGGCCATGTCTACGAGTCCCACAGTCATATTGGTGATTTTCAATGCCTCCAGAGCGTCTAAGGGCTCTGTAACATTGATCATGAATTTCTCTACTGCGCTACGCAACATTTCGGGAGAAGTGATTTTCATGGCATTCCTTTTGGTCTCAGTATATTTATTGTAGCTCGCAATATTAAGAAACGTTAAGCCTTAAACCCTCGCCATGGCGTGAAGGGTTCGTAAGGCAAGGGTTTGAGCTAAGATCTGGATGCGTAACATTTGGATATAAAAAACCTATGAGCCCGTTAATATTTTTTGGTGCCATCATCGTCCTTATTGGCCTCCTGGCATCTACTGCCCTCTTTTTTATCGGCAAGAGTGGACAACCTCTATTCCCTAATTTGCAGAATCTACCCGACGCTCTCCCTTTTGGCAAAAAGAAAAGTTCTTAGGTTGAACGTGGAACTCTTTATAGTGTGATTTCTGCTCTGAACTTACGTTTGTGAGATATCGTTTTGTGAATGCTTCTGCCTCGCATCCTCTGAATTCTGTCATTGCACCGGCCCAAGTTCTTAGAGGATGGAAGATTCTAGAACAGCTAGAACATCATCTCTCTGCTTTAGGAGAGCGGCCTTTAGTCATTGGCGGCAAGATAGGCGTTGACCTTTTCAAAGAGCAGGTTCCTCATCTTGCGCACCTGGCTTACGCTTCCTACGGCATAGATTGCACGTATCAAACTATTGATGCTCTGGCCCAAGCGGGGCATGAACACCATGCTGGGGTAATCCTAGGTGTAGGTGGAGGTAAGGCCTTAGATGCCGCTAAATTGGTCGCCTATCGTCTGGGCGTTCCCGTTGTGACCATTCCCACCAGTGCTGCTACCTGTGCGGCTTGGGCACCCTTGTCGAATCTTTATTCGGAGCAAGGGACCTGGCTAGAAGGGGTGGAAATCCCAAGGGCTCCTGAACTTTTGCTCTTGGACTATGCTCTGATTCAAAAGGCTCCTGTGCGTACGCTCGTGGCGGGTATCGGGGATGCTCTGGCCAAATGGTACGAATCTTCCGTCAGTAGTGGCGTGAGTGCTACAGGGGGAGGACAGAGTGATGTGCTGGTGATTGCAGCAGTCCAGCAAGCCAGAATTCTCCGGGATATTTTGTTCTTGAAAGGGGAAGAAGCGGTCCGAGATCCTCAAAGTAAGTCTTGGGAACAGGTGGTGGATGCCAATGTGCTCTTGGCTGGTTTGGTTGGAGGATTAGGAGGCGAGCGGTGCCGGACCGTCGCTGCCCATGCGGTGCATAATGCCTTGACCACGCTTCCTACGACTCGCGCTAGTCTGCATGGAGAGAAGGTCGCCCTTGGAATCTTGGTGCAGCTGCGCTTGGAAGAAACTTTATCAGGTAACCGTCTCGCGGAGATTGCCCGTCAGCAGTTGATTCAGTTTTACCGGGCCGTTGGTTTACCCTTGACTTTGACCGATTTAAACCTAGGCCCCCTTACGCCAGAGATGCTCTTAGCGGTGGCTCGCCATGCCTGTGCACCTGGGTCAGATCTTCACTATCTTCCCTTTAGTGTTCCTCCAGAATCACTGGTCCAGGCGCTGGTTGCTGAAGAGCTGGCTTTGTTATAGTCATAGCGGCACGGTGGGGAATAGGGGTGCCAGAAGCACTTGCACCTGGTTATCCCAGCCAAGCAGAATCGCTATTGCTGAAGCTGCGATTAGGATGCCAGAAGTCCGTTGAATCGTCTCCGTATGGGGATAGAGCCAGCGAAGTTTTTGGGCTGCATTTTTGCTGCCGTAGGCGATGGCAAGCATCGGGACGCCCGCCCCTAGAGAATAAGCAAGCAGGGCCAGAAACCCAGGCAAAACAGCTTGTTTAACGGCTATCAAAGTGATGATCGAACCTAGAATCGGCCCAGCACAGGGCACCCAGACTAAACCTAGTTGGGTGCCCACCCAGAATTCTCCCCATAGCCCTTGCCGCTTCGGTTCTGGAGCATGGATATTCAGGAATGACAAGCGAGCAAAAGCCCAGTAGCCCAACTTAGGAAAAGCTGAGCTAAGGCCCAAGAGAAAGAGGAGGACGATAGACCCTTGGCGCAAAGCAGACGTCAAGGGACCGAGAAACTGAGCTGATAATCCGAGGAGGCTACCCGTCAGGGCAAAAGAAAGGGCTAATCCAAGAACAAGGGCCAGTGGACCATGACGATGACTTTGCAGAGCCCTACCGACCAGAATCGGCAGAATCGGTAGGATACAGGGTGACAGGATTGTGACCAGACCTGCCAAAAGAGCAAGACCGAACAAGGAGAGACTCATTTTAAGCTTCAGCTAAGAGTTTTTGGACCATCCGGTCTGTCTCTTTATAACCGCCTTCGCCAATGTGGTCATAGCGCAGACGACCTGTTTTATCAGCAATGAATAAATGAGGCCAATACTCATTTTGATAGGCCCGCCAGGTTTGAAATCCGTTGTCAACAGGCACCGCATAGGTTATGCCATGCTTCTTGATTGCCTCTTTGATGTTGTTGATATCCCGTTCGTAGGGAAACTCAGGCGTATGAACGCCAACGATCACCAGGCCCTGGTCTGCATACTTTTGATTCAGACTAACGATGCTCGGTAGGGTCCGCTGACAATTAATGCAGCCCAACGTCCAGAATTGAACCGCCACCACCCTGCCTTTTAGTTTTTGGGTCGTGAGCGGTTGCCCGTTCAGCCAGGCTTCAATGCCTTGAAACTCTGGCAGGCTATCTCCATTACTAATTGCCTGCGCGGATGACGTAGCCCACGAGGTAGCCAGTCCCACTCCCAATAGACCAAGGGTTTGACGACGGGAAAATAAGTTCACAGAAATCTCCGTAGGTCTCGTGTTTATAATACGCAGCACGAAGAAGGACAGATTTCTATAACCCTAAAGTGCTTGCGCAGGAAGGTCGCCTTCCCACGAAAAAGCCTGACACGGGCTAGCTAAGACACAGTATCAGGCTTCACAAAGTAGAAAGAGTGCCCAGTTAGCTCTACGGCTTAGTAGGAGTGGTAGGGGAAGGGGCAGTGGGGTCAGTTGCGCCACCACTTGGGGCAGTAGGCGAAGTCGTGGCGCCACCGCTAGGTGAAGTGGAGCTACCAGGTGCTGACATTGAATCGCCAGCGCTGCCAGAACTGCTACCAGCACTACCAGGTGCTGTTGGGGAGCTGGAGCCACTAGGTGAGTTAGAGGGAGCGCTCTTCATCATAGAAGAGTCCTCACCTGCGGGCGTCTTCATAGAATCACCACTTGCGGGCGCCTTCATAGAATCGCTAGCAGGAGCTTTCTTCTTCATTGCATCACCGCTTTTCTTCTTCTTCTCAGCAGGCTTTGCCGTGGGGCTTGCTTGAGTCAGTGGTTCGGGCTTAGCGAAAGCTCCAGCCACGGGTACTAGCATCGCAGCAGCCAATGCAACTGCCAAAAGAGATTTAGACATGAGATGGTTCCTCAATGCGTCTGATATATCAACTACGTACTTGACCCACATAATCAGGGGATGGTTCCTCAACTTAGTTCCGAGAATAGAAGAGCAGCCCCTGAAACCCTCTCCCATAGATAATTTCAGGGAAAAATTAAATACAGAACTGGAATTAAATTGAGATGACTTTGGTATCAGCTGCGCACAAAAAAGCCTGATGTGCCGATTTTAGAACTTCTAAAGTGTCTATTGGTCGCATCAGGCTTTTTAGAACACAAGACGTGTTCTGTCTACTTCTTTGTGTTGTCAGCAGGGGCTGCATCTTTATTCATAGGAGCGGCAGGAGCTGCATCTTTGTTCATGCTGTCAGCAGGAGCCTCACCTTTCTTTGGAGCCTCCGTGGGAGATGCGCTATCTTTTTTCATAGCATCAGCAGGGGCTGCATCTTTATTCATGCTGTCAGCAGGAGCCTCACCTTTCTTTGGAGCCTCCGTGGGAGATGCGCTATCTTTTTTCATAGCATCAGCGGGAGCCGCACCTTTCTTCATGGCATCGTCTTTATTAGAAGTGCCATATTCGTTCGATTCATCTTTCTTCATAGCGTCTTTTTTCATGGCGCTTTTCTTCATCGCATTTTTCTTCATCGCATTTTTCTTCTTCATAGAAGGCTTAGTAGTAGTTGCAGGCTTGCTTTCAGCCACAACATCGGGCTTAGCAAAAGCGGCCATAGGCATTAAGGTCAAAGCAGCTAGAGCCAGGGCAACAAAAGATTTAGACATTAGAAACTCCTTAACTGAGAATAGATACAGACATGCGTTTAACATAATACGGGTTCGATAAGGTCTTGGATGGGGCTAAAGCGCAAAGTTTGCCCAATAGAGGTAAAACTTCGGTGAAAATCACCTGTTCACTTCTAAGCGTTCAGCAATTTATTCGCAGTCTGAATTTTGAGCATCGGTGGTACACAGAAATTTTCCTTGTTCATCTACGACGACGAGGCCAAACGGTACGTTGATATTGTTATGCAACGTCTTGACGAAGAATCTGCGGTTGGAACTGAATTCGTCTTCCCAGCGCTTGCTATAGATATTGAGACGAATCAGGGGTTCTCCCGTTCTTTTCTCCCAGTTGCGGACCAAAGCAGGACTGCTATCTAGTCGTTTGACCCAGTAGTCGATGTTCTTGTATTCTTGATAGCTGAGTTCCTGAAGGCGGTAGGGACGCCTATATCCAGGTACAGGGACGGGCACAGGCACAAAAATGACTTGGGCCGCGAGGACATCGGGAAGTAAAAATCCAAGGCTTAAGCTCAAGGCAATTGCCTGGATAATTTTATTAAATCTGTTGTTAGGTTGAAAAAGAGTAAGGGCAAACATGGCGTTATAGGAACCTGTGTCCCTATATTCGCTTAGAAGAGGAGATCCAATCTCCCGGATGAGGAAAATGCGGATGGAACCATCATTAAGCTACCGAAGAGGGATGGCTTTCTTTGAACGAGGCGACTACCGAGAATCAGTACTCTGGTTCCAACAAGCGCTTAAAGAAACTCCAGAAGACAAAGAACTATCCCTTTGGTTGGTTCAAGCGCTGGATGCCTATGGAGCTCATGATGAAGCCCTAAATCTCTGCCGTCCCTTTACTAAATCCCCTGACCCCAAAATCAGCAAGCAAGCCCGCAGTTTACTGGTGGTGATGGAAGCTGTGCCGCTGAGTCGTCCCAGTAGACCACTACCCGACCCCAAGGAGTACGATTTCAATTTGAGTAATGCTCAAACGGGAGCATCGGGAACGAGTGCGACCGTGTCCTCTAAAACGAAGATTTCCACAGAAACAGAGGAGGCTGGTCCCACTTCGCTGCCTAAGGGCTATCTATGGATTGTGGCGGCATTGGTGATCAGTGCTGCCTTAGCTTGGTTAATCTGGTTCCGTTAGGTGAGTGATAAAGCCCAATCCTTCGCCCACGCTAGGGTTCGAGCCACTTGTTCCGGATTGGGGCCTTCGCAATAGAGCCTGAGCAGAGGCTCTGTTCCACTAAAGCGAATCAGGAGCCAATGTCCGGTTGACAAGCGGAACCGATGGCCGTCGGTCGTCAAGTGTTCGGTTACGGTCATGCCGTCCACTTCCGTGAAGGGCTGTTTTTCCAGATAGCTGACCAGTTTGTTCTTGAGGTCACTGTTCGGAAGTTTCAGGTCAATACGGTCATAGACGCTGTGGTAATTCAATTCTTCTTGCAGTTCCTGGTAGAGCTGGGTGAGATCTTTGCCCGTTAAGGCCACCATCTCCAAAAGGTACAGGACACAGAGCAGTCCATCCCGCTCAGGCATATGGTCGATGAATCCTACACCACCCGATTCTTCTCCTCCGACTAAGACAGGCTCCCGGAGCATGATTTCGGCAATGTACTTAAAGCCAATGGCGGTCTCATAGCACTTGAGCCCCCGCGCCTTTGCGACTTGAGCCATGAGGTCTGAACCGCTAATGGTCTTAACCACAGCGCCCGTTAACCCTTTACGACGCACTAAATGGTCGATGTACAGCGGAATCAAGACCTGACAGCTCAAATAATTACCATGACGGTCCCCAGCGGCGACGCGGTCAGCATCTCCGTCCAAAACCGCACCGACGACCGTTCCCGGTCCTCTATATTCTTGCAGCGCATTAAAGAAAGGAGCCAGGTTTTTGGCAATCGGTTCTGGGCTGACTCCGCCAAAGAGGGGGTCACGCTCACTTCTTATTTCGATTAAAGAGCGCTTGAGTAAACGATTGAGGCCACCACTGCCCACGCCATGCATCACGTCCATGAGAATGGCGATATCGGCTTTTTCAATCGCTTCTAAATCTACTTTTGTACTGATTTGTTCAAGGTAGGCAGGCCAGGGATCGAAATAGGTTAAAGTCCCTCCGGGCTTCTCGCTCAGGGGGCCACCTTCCACATAGCGCTCTTCAATCCCTGCGGTAAAATCCGAATCAACCGAACCGCCAAAAGCCCCTTTAATCTTCAGTCCAGAGTAGGTGGGTGGATTATGACTGGCAGTGATGACAATAGCCCCCAGCATCTTTTTAGCAACTACGGTCCAGCTATAGGCAGGCGTTGGCGCTGGTCCCTCGCTCAAAAGAACGTGAAACCCAGCTTTTTGAATTGCTTTGGCAGCAGCAAGCGCGAATTCTTCACTAAGAAAACGACGGTCATAGCCAACGACAATCCCCTCACCCTGGAAGGTTTCGGCCAATCTATAAGCGGCTAACTGGGCCACCTGTTCTACCCGTTCGAAGGTAAAGCCATCAGCAATAATGCTGCGCCAGCCATCCGTCCCAAATTGGATTCCACCCATGAGGTCTACCTATACTTCTGTATTTTGGGCTGATCATATAGCTTTCCCCGCACTCAGAAAACTGAAAAGATTCCTAAGCCGAGGGCCGGATCAATTGATGCTAGCATCGGGTCCAGAAATAACGCAGGACAGCAGAGCTATGCCTAAATATGTTTTATTTGGTTCTTATTGTGAGGATGTTTTAGAAAAACGAGCGCCTTATCGCCAAGCTCATTTAGACCGTTTGCAACAGCTCAAAGAAGAAGGCATAGTAGTTACTTTGGGTCCGACGAAAGACCTGACTAAAGTCTTTGGAGTTTATGATGCCCCTGATGAAGTCACAGCCCAAAAACTTATAGAAGAAGACCCCTACTGGCAAGCGGGTGTGTGGACAGAATATACAATTAAAGAATGGGTCCAGGCATTTTAAATTTCAAACTCTGCTGTAGTTGAACATTACGACATAGGAGAACGATATGTCAGACAAACAAGAGGGAAAAGGGAGTTGCCTCTGCGGAGCAACGCGTATCGCTGCCAAGACCATGAGCAAAAATGTTGGCGCGTGTCATTGTGGAATGTGCAGAAAATGGACAGGAAGCCCCTTATTAGCGGTGGATTGTGGTATAGAAGTGACATTTGAAGGGACAGAGAATATTACTGCATATAGTTCATCTGATTGGGCTGAGCGTGGATTTTGCAATAAATGTGGCAGTCATTTATTCTATAGATTGAAAGAGAATAATCAGTACTTCATGCCTTTTGGAATATTCGATAACTGTGAAGACCTGGTTTTCGATCATCAAATATTTATTGATGAAAAGCCATCGTTCTATTGCTTCGCAAATGAAACAGAAAATATGACAGGAGCAGAGTTCTTTGCTATGTTCGCTCCACCAACAGCCTAATATTTACGAGCGAAGACAATACGCAGAAGTCTATAGTAGCTAAAACTGCTAACGTTAAGATCAAGAGGTTGAAAAATTGGAGTTGCCTGCGCCATGTATGAGCTGTACATTGCCAATAAAAACTACTCGTCCTGGTCTTTGAGGCCATGGATATTAATGCGCGAACTTGAGATTCCCTTCAATGAGCACGTAGTCCCTTTTGAGCAAGAGGGAAACTGGAAATCATTTCGGACTTTCTCGCCCACGGGCCTAGTACCCAGCTTGCATGATCTCGGTATTGTAGTCTGGGATTCTTTGGGCATCATCGAATATCTTGCAGAGCGTCATGACAGCGTATGGCCTGTAGCTCCCTCAGCACAGGCTTGGGCTCGTTGTGCATCGGCGGAAATGCACTCCGGTTTTGGTACGCTGCGTGCTCAGTGCTCTATTAACTGCGGAATTCGGGTTCGACTTAACGAAATTTCCCCAGCGCTACAGCGGGATATCGACCGCATCAGCGAACTCTGGAATGAAGGACTTACACGCTTCGAGGGTCCTTTCCTTGCAGGTGAAACTTTTACAGCTGTCGATGCATTTTTTGCGCCTGTGGCATTCCGCATCCAGACCTATGGACTCATTCTGGACGAAGTTCCCGCCTCTTACGCCAAACGCCTATTAGCGCTACCGTCCATGCAAAGTTGGTACAATGACGCGCTTGCGGAACCTTGGCGAGAACCAGGCCATGAAGCCGAAGCCAAACAGGCAGGTACTTTGTTTGAAGACTTACGCACAGCGATTTCATAACGAACTTGCAATCACATGTATCAAAAACGTAACGCACTTTACTGCTCATTCAAGATTGAGTCCAAGATTTCTGGTGTCAATCCTCGCTCTTGCGCCTTTTGGCTAATATCGCTCATCACTTCTTCTAAGGAATGAGCAATAATGCCTGCAAAAGGACCTTCTGCTTTTTCTACAGTTTTAATCGCTTCAGTCATCTCAAATCCACTCGTTTGTGTTCCTGCTGTTTGTCCATGGGCAGGAGCATCGAAGGCAAGGATACGATATCCCGATGCCACCAATGGTCCAACAAAAGAACCAAGCTGTGTCCCCCGTCCTCCCCATCCATGAATCAGTAAAATAGTCGGTCCCTTACTCCAAGAAAAAGCAGCCATTTCTACCGCATTGTAGGGAATGGAGAAAAGGTCCGCCTGTTCCAGAAGCGCTTGCTCTCTTTCTGGTAGCGATTTTCTGGACGGTGTTAGAAACAGGTCCAAAACTTGCTGGGTACTCATTGCATTCATCGCTGAAGTTGAATTTTCCTGCCGATTCATCGCTGTTTTCTCATCTATTAGAGATCTAAACGTTCGTAATCTAAAGAATAGCAAACTGAACCGAAAGATTGTCTATTGACACTAAGTACTTTGGTCTATTAGCCTTTAGGTTCACATGCAATAACTGCTTCTTTTCTCTTTAGCTTATGATGAAAAATTCAAGATTGTAGAAAACGAAAAGACTATAGTTGTCAACTTTTTATAATTCTTTAAATCTCTCCAGTAGAGTATTTAAGAGGTATAGATTGCATGTGAAATATTCAAAATCTTATCAGCCAATCAACTGGTTGTGTAAGCTAATACATTAAGAGGAGTAAGTTCTATGGATGAATCTAACTTGCCCAAAAAGAAGCAAGAAGAATCGGTTGCCAATATTAATCGGCGTAATCTTCTGACACGGATCGGTGTTGCGGGCTTAACTATCCCGGCTGTTGGCTATGCGGGAGTACATCTCAGAGCTCACTCTAATCAAGTTGCCTCGAGCCTATCCCATGCAGGTCATTTTCAGCCACTTGCCAGCCCTAAAGAATTGGAACATATCAGTGTCGAAGGACCTGGTAATCCGGCGCTAGTTGTTCCCACCAAAAACTTTAAACCCTATCCCACTGCCCTCCAACCCGTGAGCCCCGATAAAGTCAAAACTATTGTGCAAGAAGTCCGCAGCGATACAGTTGTTCAGGTAACGGAAGGCGTGAACTACCCCGGTTGGAGTCTGGATGGCAAGATTCCGGCTTCTGTGATTCGAGTGCGGGTGGGCGATACCGTCAACTACACCCTAAAGAATCAAGCAGACCAAGGACATTCTATTGATTTTCATGCGGCCAATGCGCCCTGGGATAGAGCCTTTCACACCATCGCTCCTGGGAAAAAGTTCTCTATCTCCTGGAAACCTCAATATCCAGGAGTGTTCATGTACCATTGCGTCACGCCTCTGACGGTACAGCACGTAGCCAACGGCATGTATGGAATGACGATTGTAGACCCGGAGGAACCGTTACCGCCCGCGCGTGAATATGCCATCGTCCAAAGCGAGTTCTACTACAAAAATGGAGCGATTGACTACGACGGCATGTCGGCGGGCACGCCCCAGTATGTTGTCTTCAATGGCACCGCCAACCAGTATCAGAATTATCCCCTGATTGCTAAAGCCGGTGAGCGGATACGGCTCTATGTCTTGAATGCTGGTCCCAATCTATGGAGTGCCTTCCATGTCATTGGCGCACTCTTTGATGTGGTCTATACCGAAGGGAATCCCCGCAATGCCACCTACGGCCATCAGGTAGTCAATATTGCGCCTGCTGGAGGAGCGATCTGTGAAATGACACTGTATGAGCCAGGGCTCTATCCGCTGGTGACGCATTCCTTTGCTCATGCTTCCAAGGGAGCCGTAGGCATGCTCAAAGTGATTTAGCTTAGGCAGTATGAATGAGGCTCTTCAACTTGCTCAGCTTCCGGAGATGATAACGATAATTCTGCCGATTGCTCTTTATTAGAACCGAAAGAATAGCCCATGGCATCTAAAGATTGTTTATTGTCTGCAGATTTTTATACCCTTATTATTCTCTTAAGTTGAGTCGTTTTCTGAACGTACTGCGTGGAGCTGGACAATCTAACAAATAATTGCATTGCCACCTCTAAAAGTATTTTCAGTTGCGAGACTTTGGACTGGAGTCTAATACAAACTCCCAACCCAGAGTCTCTGCTCAAGGCAATAGATGAGTTTCATCAACAGATTTAGTATCGTTCAACAACGGAGAAACACATGAGTATCTTGAAAATCAACGAAATAGCACTTCAATTAGTTGCTAATGATTTTAGTAAAACCCCTCCTGCACCCACCAACGGAGGGCCAACCAAAACTGCTCGTGCTCTAGCGATCATTCACCTCGCGGCCCATGATGCATATGCACAAGTAAGGGGGGGAGCGGACGTTCCACCGCTTGTTCCACGGCTTACAACTACAACTCTGCCACCTGTGCCATCAGGCGTTACCAGTAGCATTGCAGATGCAACTGATGCGCTCTTAGGGGCTGGCATCCGGGCTGCGGCGAGACTCTATCCTGAAGATGCTGCAACTATTGCTACGGAGACCGCTAAGATTTTCGCCGTTACGGCTGCGACCCGCATGACTAACCCTATTGCTCTGCGATATGGGGAACAGGTTGCCGATGCTTGGCTCAGCGCCAGAAAGAGCGATGGATCAGACTCACTGCAAGACGACAAACTTTTTGATCAGGCTCCTGGTCGGCACCGTCCAGATCCTCTTAACCCAGCACAAACGGCTCTTGGGCGCACGTGGGGAGCAGTAACGCCCTTTGTCCTCAGCGATATTGAAACGGATGCCCCCCTAGCTCCTCCCCCTGCCTTGAACAGCCAAGCCTATGCTGATTCATTTGACGATGTCCTAGTAAATGGAAAGAACGACATCATCCTGCGCCATCCGAAAAAGGCCATCACTGGAATTTTCTGGGGTTATGATGGCGCAAATAAGCTAGGAACACCGCCCCGTCTCTACAACCGAGTTGTCCTGGCGATTCCAGAATTTATAGCGCTCTCTCATCCTGAGCAAATTAGGGTGTTAACGGCAATCAATGTAGCTATGGCAGATGCGAGTATTGCCGCATGGTATTGGAAATATCAGTATGATCTCTGGCGGCCTGTTGTAGCCATTCGTGAAGCTGAAGTCGGTTGGGGTCCTACGGGTAAAGGGGATGGAAATACTTTACGCAAGGAGGGAGACCCATTCTGGCTCCCCTTAGGAGCACCTAACAGTAATCCTCGTGTGCCAAGTGTGCCAACCCTTGGGGCTGCTGGTAGCAACGGCACTCCAAACTTCCCGGCTTACCCCTCCGGCCATGCGACCTTTGGCTCAGCCGCTTTTGAAACGGTAGCCGCCCTCCTTGGCAAACAACCTGAAGACATCAGCCTTAAATTTGTTTCTGGTGAATTCAATGGTACAACCACCGACAACACGGGTGCTACCCGTCCAAGAATAGAAGAGACCTTTACGCTACGTGAGGCGATTGAAGAAAACAAAATCAGTCGCATCTATCTTGGTGTGCACTGGATCTTTGATGCCACGGGCGGTGAGATTGTTGGCAAAGCCGTATCCGATAAGGTGGTTCACGCTTTCCAGCCTTAGAGTTCCAAAAAGCCCTAGCTGATTGGCACTTTATCCTGTTGCTTCCAAGAATGCCTTCTGTGCTGACTACACAGAAGGCATTTTTGCATGTCCTATTTAAGTAGCCATTGGTAAAGCGACTACTTCTGCTTCTAGTCTCTGGCCTTCACTTTCAATCACAACGTGGTCTCCGGCGGCGGTTCGTTCCCATCGAGCGACCATAAGAGCTAGACCAGAAGCAGCAGAAGTTACAGTCCCGACAATAGTTTCTCCTTTTAGTGCTTTACTGCCAACAGCAGGAGTTCCTTGGACTTTCAGCCCTAACAGACCATGAGGCGGGTGACCGACAAAGCTCATCTTGGAAACGATCTCCTGCCCGGTGTAACAGCCTTTATCAGGATCTAAAGCTTGGTTTAGGCGCAGACCAACAGGAATTACTGTCGAGTCTAGCTCCTGTTCCCACTCAGGCAAGCCGTGTTGAATTCGGAAGGCGGCATACTCCGAAGGCTCCATTCTCTCAATTCCTGCTTGTTCCAAAGCAGATTCCACGGCTGGGAGGTCTTCTACGCTTACCCAAATCTGGAATCGATGATTGCTCAGGGCTCCCACCCGTACGGTGCGGTCTCCTAGATCCAGATCTTGTTCTTGATGTCGCTGGTCTTCAAGGCCAAACAAATCTTCTGGAGCACTATCTACCACCATCAAGAGGCTGGTCTGGTCGTCCTTGGTGAAGGTCAGTTTCTCGGTAAAAACTAAGCGGTCTAGAGCGGCATAGAGTTCATCTATGCAGGACTGAGGGGTCACCAAGGCAAAAGTTGATTCATCCAATCCATAGATATGGAAGTAGGCAATCAGCTTTCCACTAGCTTTGAGAAACGTGCCTGGGATGACTTGTCCTACTTGTAGCGTCCGCACATTGCAACTAACGAGACGGTTGAGAAAGTCGCGGGCATCTTTCCCGCTCACCTGCAAAATCGATTTTTTTTCCTGGATATAACCGCGCACCATATGATTTACCTAGCTTTTCGCTGTTAAGTCCTATTGTGGCATCCGCTATGTTTACCCTGAAGCAATAAAAAAACACACCTTAGAAATATTCTGTAAGTGTGTTTTTGTTCAAGTCTTCGCGTAAGGCTCTAGTTCTTAGCTTTTACATCTAAGAGACCAATTAACCCACCCCATAGGGCTGTTTGAGCAGCTGCGTTCAGGCGTTGGATGTCTACAATCGGACGGGCAATGATATCGAGGCCCAAAGCCTTAATGCCTAGTTCAGAAGCAGTGGCAATACCCAATTCAGCGGCGTAGACAGCTTTGAGGCCATTGAGCACAACGCTTCTAGGATCGAGAGGATTCATGTGCAGCTCCATTGAGTAGATTCATTCCTTCTCTTAATATAACTTCGTATTCTGAAATTTAACTTCATCAATTCCACATAATCCGAGCGGACAGAATTAGCTCTTTGTCCATCGGGTCCATTACTCTAGAAAAAGGCAGTATCTAAGCAGTGCATGGAAACTTTCTTCCAGTGGGAACAAGCGCTGACCAGTACGGTCCAGGGCTCATTAACTCAGATTTCTCCCCTATCGCTGGGATTGGTCTTTTTAGCGGGTATTTTGACCAGCTTCAGTCCCTGCACGCTCTCTATGTTGCCAATCACTGTCGGCTATATCGCTGGCCAGGAACAGAAATCCCTCGCTCAAACAGCGCTCCAGTGCCTGTGGTTTATCCTCGGTCTTTCCATGACTCTTACGGCGCTGGGACTGGTGGCAGGTCTAGTAGGTAGTGTCTACGGTAAATTGCCCTACCCTTGGCTATTCTTCACCCTGATTGGTCTATTGGCCGTGACCCTTGGGCTGTTTCAGTTAGAAATCATCAATTTCCGCTTACCCCGTCTTGCTTTTCTAGATACCTATAATCCTCCTGAGGCGGCGAAACCCCTATTTATTGGGGCCACCTTTGGCTTAGTCGCTTCTCCGTGCACAAGTCCGGTCCTCTTTGCCCTCTTAGGTTTTGTATCTACCAGCAAAAGTCCTTGGTTAGGAGCTGCCTTTCTCTTCAGCTATGCCTTGGGTCATGGTCTGCCGCTCGTTCTAGCTGGCCTCTTCACCGGGATGATCAAGGGCATGATGACCCTTAGAAAATACAGTGGCGTACTGACTCAGGGAAGTGGTGTTCTTCTCGTAGGGGTGGGGGTTTGGATGGTACTCACGCATCTGCCTACGAGTTAAAGGCTGGCGGCTCCGTAAGCAGAGAGAGGGACTTATCTCCTATTTCTAGTTCAGCGGTTTCAGTGAATCAGGGGGAAACCCCCTTCTTCCTGTGCAGAAAATCCCTCTACAATGAACCCGGCAGCGCAGTTAGGAGATTATTTGTGGCAAAGAAGACGATTGAAGATCTTAGTGCAGAACAACTTAAAGGCAAAAAAGTCCTCGTGCGGGTGGATTTCAACGTTCCGCTCGATGACCAAGGCCAGATTACCGATGACACCAGAATCCGGGCAGCCGTGCCTACGATTCAAGCCCTGACAGGAAAAGGAGCCAGAGTAATTCTGGTCAGCCACTTTGGCCGTCCTAAAGGCAAATTTGAAGAGAGCATGCGTCTCACTCCCGTGCAGACCCGTCTAAGCGAACTTTTGAGTAAGCCTGTAACCAAAACCGATGATGTGGTAGGCGAAGAAGTCCAGAAAACAGTGAATGCGATGACGGATGGCGATGTGGTCATGCTGGAGAATGTCCGTTTCTACGCAGGGGAAGAAAAGAATGACCCTGAATTTTCTAAACAGTTGGCGGCACTCGCAGACCTCTATGTGAATGATGCTTTCGGCGCTGCTCATCGCGCGCACTCTTCAACGGCAGGGGTTGCAGAGTACCTGAAGCCTGCAGTGGCTGGACTGCTGCTGGACAAAGAAATTAAATATCTCAAGGGAGCGGTGGATGAACCCAAGCGTCCTTTGGTGGCGATTATTGGCGGTTCTAAAGTCAGCTCGAAAATCGGGGTTATCGAAGCCCTGCTCAACAAAGTCGATAAGCTGCTAATTGGTGGGGGAATGATTTTCACCTTCTACAAAGCCCGTGGTCTGGCAGTAGGTAAGTCTTTGGTGGAAGAAGACAAACTGGAATTGGCTAAAGACTTGGAGCGTATTGCGAAAGAGCGAGGAGTAGAACTATTGCTGCCTACGGATGTAGTCATAGCCGATAACTTCAAACCTGATGCCAACGCGCAGACCGTTGCAGTTGAGAATATTCCAGATGGTTGGATGGGATTGGACATTGGTCCTGACTCTGTTAAAACCTTCCAGGCAGCCTTGGCCGATGCGCAAACGGTGGTCTGGAATGGTCCAATGGGCGTATTCGAGTTTGACCGTTTTGCCCATGGCACTGAGCAAGTGGCCCTTTCTCTCGCTGAGCGGACCAAAGCGGGAGCAACCACGATTGTTGGTGGCGGTGACTCGGTTGCAGCCGTGGAAAAACTGAACATTGCCGATAAGATGAGCCACATTTCTACAGGCGGTGGCGCTTCTCTAGAGCTGCTGGAAGGCAAAGAACTCCCCGGCATCAACGTTCTAGATGACCGTTAACGTTATCTAATCTAATCTGAGGCCCCGAATCTTTCTAAAAGAGAGGGGCCTTTTTCATTGGCGTCAATGTGGCACAGCTGCTACCTTATACCAGATTGTTAGGCACCTATGCTTTGGCAGCCGAGGCTTATGTAGGTGCGGCGTTTGGCGAAAATGTTCTGGAGCTCCTGCACCTCAATAACCAAACCATTTTGGTAACGGAATGCCATATTGAAAAAACGGATACCCTGAACGGATTACTAGTGGCCGAAGTTGCCTATGGTTATGGGGTTGTGCCCATTCTGCATCAGAAAGAATCTCGTGACCCCGTGCGGCTAATGCCATCCTCGGAAATGCGCTTGCAGGAGAGCGATCGCCTGGTTGTGTTTGCAACCATTGAGGGACTGCGCCGCATCGAGCAGGGAACGCCCTTAGCACGTCAATGGCAAGTGCGTATAGAGAAGGCTTTTTCACCAGAAGCAGCGTTTGAGGGGGGATGGCGATCGTTCGGGTGACAGGCTGTGACATCAGTACAGCAAGGACGTTAATGAACCAGCTTTCGGGGACGCTGCCCTACTTGCTCTATAAACATCAGGCGCTACGATTGGTATAAAAACTCAGCAAGGTTCAAGTTTCTGCTTATCTGATTCCAGCTTCTGCCCACTCTGAAATTTTGTCTTGAGTGGATTGGTTCTGAGTGGCTTCTTAAGATTCCAATAGCTTTAGCTTTGCCTTAACTATTGAGTGAGAAGCTTCCCTGTGCAAGGATAAGCATCCCTTGTAGGAAGGATCATGGAAGTAAAAGATATCGATTGTATCTAAAAAATTTGGAATTCTTATGTTCTGTGAGGAAAGGGATAGCAACTATTAACAGGAGCACCAACAATTATGGTCAGCATCGTTCCCAACAATATTCAAATTGAAGACGACCGCACGGGCATTAATGTCGAAACCCTGAAGCGGGCATTTCTGGATAACCTGTTCTATATCCAGGCAAAGTTTCCCAAGATTGCTACCAAAAATGACTATTACATGGCGTTGGCTTACACGGTGCGCGATCGTCTGCTCAATCGCTGGCTGAATACTACGCAGACCTATCTAGAAAAAGCACCCCGTACGGTGGCGTATCTGTCAGCCGAGTTTTTGGTCGGTCCTCACCTGGGGAATAACCTGATGAACCTTGGGCTTTACAACGTGGTGAAGCAGGCGATGGAGGAATTGGGACTCAACCTGACCGATTTGCTGGAACAAGAAGAAGAACCCGGATTGGGCAATGGTGGTCTGGGCCGCCTAGCTGCCTGCTACATCGACTCTTTGGCGACGCTGGAAATCCCGGCGATCGGTTACGGTATCCGCTATGAATACGGTATTTTTGACCAGGATATCAAAGATGGCTGGCAGGTCGAAATCACGGACAAGTGGTTGCTCTATGGCAATCCCTGGGAAGTGGCCCGTCCAGAGGCAGCGCTAGAAGTTAAGCTTGGCGGACATACCGAAGCGTACACAGACGTGGATAACTGCTATCGTGTCCGGTGGGCTCCCTATAAGGTGGTAAAAGGGGTTCCCTACGATACCCCCATCCTCGGTTTCCAGACGAATACCGCCAATACCCTGCGGCTTTGGAAGTCAGAGGCACCAGAGTCCTTCAATTTTGAAGCATCGAATCAAGGTGATTACTTCGGGGCTGTGCACGAGAAGAGCGAGTGCGAAAATATCACGAAAGTCCTCTATCCCAACGATACGTCTTATCAGGGGAAGCAGCTGAGACTAGAGCAGCAGTACTTTTTCGTCTCCTGTTCTCTGCAGGACATGATTCGCATAATGAAGAGGCAAAATCTTACGCTGGAGCGGTTCCACGAACAGTATGCAATTCAGTTGAATGATACCCATCCAACCATTGCCGTGGCTGAATTGATGCGGCTCTTACTGGACGAGTATAGATTTGATTGGGATAAAGCCTGGGAGACTACCAGCAAAACCTTTGCCTACACCAACCATACGTTGCTGCCAGAAGCTCTAGAACGCTGGCCCCTAGATATGTTTAGAAGCTTGTTGCCCCGTCATTTGGAGATCATCTACGAAATCAATCACCGTTTCTTGGATGAAGTGCGCATTAAGTTCCCAGACGATCTCGATCGCATCCGTCGCATATCCATCATTGACGAGAGTGGTGAGCAGTATGTTCGCATGGCGCATCTAGCCAGTGTCGGAAGTTATGCCATCAACGGCGTAGCCAAACTGCACAGTGAACTGCTCAAACAAACGACGCTGCACGATTTCTATGAAATGTATCCAGAAAAGTTTACCAACATCACCAATGGAGTTACCCCTCGTCGGTTCATGGTTCTAAGCAATCCCCGACTGGCAAACCTGATCACGAACAAAATTGGGGATGGCTGGATCAAAAACCTGGACGAACTGCGGCAACTGGAGCGATTTGCAGATGATGCAGGGTTCCGCCACGAGTTTCGAGAGGTGAAGCAGGCAGTGAAACACGACCTGGTAGATTATATTCGGGCACAGTCTGGCATTGAAGTTGACCCCAATTCCCTGTTTGACATTCAGGTGAAACGTATTCATGAATATAAACGGCAACATCTGAATGCCCTCTACATCATTGCGCTCTATAACCGGATCAAGGAAAATCCTGGACTGGATGTTACCCTGCGCACTTTCCTGTTTGGCGGAAAAGCGGCTCCCGGTTACTACATGGCCAAGCTGATTATTAAACTGATCCATTCGATCGCCGAGGTCGTGAACAATGACCCAGATGTAGGCAATCGTCTCAAAATCGTGTTTTTGAAGGATTACAACGTTAAGTTTGCCCAGCGCGTTTATCCTGCGGCTGATCTGTCCGAGCAAATTTCCACCGCTGGCAAGGAAGCTTCTGGTACAGGAAACATGAAGTTCTCGATGAACGGTGCGCTTACTATTGGCACCCTTGATGGGGCTAACATCGAAATCCGAGAGGCTGTTGGCGCAGATAACTTCTTCCTGTTTGGGTTGACCTCTGAAGAAGTTCTTGCCAGGAAAGCAGCTGGATACAATCCCTGGGATTTCTACAACAGCAATCCAGAACTGAAACGGGTCATTGATCGCATCTCCTCAGGCTTCTTCTCTCACGGCGATCCAAATTTATTTAAGCCTTTGCTCGATGCTTTGCTGTATCGCGACGATTATATGCTCCTGGCAGACTTTCAATCCTATGATGAATGCCAGGAGCGGGTAAGTCAGGTATACCGCGACCAGGATCACTGGACGCGGATGTCGATCTTGAATGTCGCGCGGATAGGCAAATTCTCTAGCGACCGCTCCATTCGGGATTATCTCCAGAACATCTGGAAAACACCTGCTGTAAAAGTGGAGGTGCCGGAATACAGCCAATCAACCAGCGATTTGAAACTAACGTTTTAGCGATAGGAGCAGGAACCATGACCTTCAAAACTGGCATTATGTAGAAGTTGAGCTAGGAACAGGAATTCCAATTGTTTATGACATTGATTCTAAGGGTCAGGTGATGGATAAGATTATTTTGAATTGAAATGACTAAAGGATGCAAACGAGTACCCAAACTAATCTTTCAAGAAGGTTTTATAAGCTATGGTGACGCCCATTGAGGAGTTTTCCCCCAGAAGATTGTCCGATGCCAACCTGCGTCCCAGAGGTCGGGTCTTTCCCAGTCCTGTAAATTGGCGTGACCAGATTTTGTATCAGCTTCTTCCTGATCGCTTTAGCGATGGTCGGGAGGCGCAACGCCCCATGTTCGATCTCAATAATCCCGAACAGTTCAAAACGAGGCACAAAGCATCTTGGATGGCAGCAGGCAAAAAATTCAATGGTGGAACGCTAAAGGGTATTGAAAGCAAACTAGACTATTTGCAGAATCTAGGGGTCACAACCATTTGGGTTAATCCACCCTGGAAGCAGCGCATTGATCTGCAGACCTATCACGGATACGGTATCCAGAATTTTCTAGACATTGACCCACGCTTTGGCACCCGCCAAGATTTACGGGATCTAGTGGATTCCGCTCACGATCGCGGCCTGCACGTAATTCTGGACGCCATTTACAATCACAGCGGCAGCAACTGGTATTACCGGGATGAGACAGATGGTAGCCCCAAGGAAAAAATGCCCTACCGCTTCTCACCACCCTACCCGATTCATGGCTGGCGTTCCGCCCAGGGAAACAGTATCCCAGTACCTATTTCAATCGATGATGGCGTTTTTCCAGAAGAATTCCAGAATCTGGACTGGTACAATCGTGCCGGAATGATTAACCACTGGGAAACATCGGGATGGGAAGACCCGATGAACCCGTTTGTTGAGTTCCGACGGGGTGACTTTTTTGATCTGCGAGACTTTGACCTGGAACGGGAGAAAGTGATTGCGGCTCTGGCAATGGTCTATCAGTATTGGATCGCTTTAAGCGACTGTGATGGATTTCGGATCGATGCGGTCAAGCACGTTTCTCCCCTGGCCTCGCGTAAGTTCTGTGATGCAATTCACGGCTATGCTCAGTCGATTGGCAAAGACAACTTCCTCTTAGTTGGTGAATTGACCGATGACAATATGGTCCATGGCTATGTAGATATCTTTGGGCGTAACCTGGATGCGCTACTGGATATTGTGGTTGCGCCCAATCGTCTGTCTGCTGTTGTCAAAGGGTTGACATCTCCCAATGATTTCTTTTGCCTGTATGACGACAAAACCTTAGCTGGAAGTCAGCGGCAGTTGGGTATTTACCATGTGGCGGTATTGGATGACCACGATATGGCATCCCGTCCGCGCAAGGAACGATTTGCCGCGCACAGTGACCAAAGCCCCCATCGTTACGAACAGGTGGCTCATGCAGTGGGCTTGATGTTGACGATGCCGGGAATTCCTTCAATCTACTACGGCACGGAACAGGCGTTTGATGGTTCCCAGGACAACCACGACTATGGCATCTAATATCGAATCCGGTTGATTGCCCATAGTTAGCTCGCTACTAATGGCCACCAGTGGTAGCACGTTAATCCTCGAATCAACGCTCGTTGCTTGAGCAACCCCTGACAGCGGTGCACGGCCACTTCCTCTAATTCATCCAGA
>JBBRSB010000018.1:0-88615 GCA_038245785.1 Gloeobacterales cyanobacterium
AGGACTATTTTTAAGGAGTCCATCGAGATGACCGATGACATTCTTGATGTTGGTGGATTCGTTATAAGTTGGTAGGACAAGAGAAATCATGGGGCGCTGAGTATCTAGCATTAGGATATTCCTAGGTAAAGTAGATAAGAATTAAGTCACTAAGATTAGAGATTTCTTGCACGGTACGTCTCCGGGATGTAGTCATATAGCACGGGCTCCAGGGTAATGGTAGTCAATGCAATAAGAGTCTCTAGTGTGCAGATCTCCACTGTACTCAATGGAAATATAACCTTTTGTATAGGAGAAGACTTGGGGGAAGCGACAACTCTCTGAAATCTATACCTAGTGGGTTACCAATAGCAACGTGACACGAAGAGAGATTAACCCTTATGAAGTCACACTCTCCATGCAACAGACTGAAAATAGCATTCTCGCGTTCCCTATAACTCTATAGTCGGACGGATCTCGTGATAAGCAACCAGGGCATAGCGCATGTCCACAATTAACTGTGCAGCAAATTCCTGCGCTATCGTATCGATACTTAGCCTCTTAGATCAGCGGTTCATAGAAAATAGAGTCTCTTTTTGCTTGTAAATAAAGTATGCATAGCTTATTTGAGTATGCGTATTTTAGTTTAACATAAATATATTCATGAAAGCTAAGTTAAAATAACTTTGGATACTAAGTATAC
The DNA here is from genome assembly GCA_038245785.1 of Gloeobacterales cyanobacterium. GTDB lineage: Bacteria > Cyanobacteriota > Cyanobacteriia > Gloeobacterales > PMM-0068 > Sivonenia. The sequence continues at coordinate 683 of JBBRSB010000018.1, forward strand.
AAACTAAATATTTATAGTGCTAGATATTTGCTTGCAGGAGTCATCTTTGGCTCTTTGAAATGAAAACTTATTTGTTGAAATCCTCTGCTCAAGGGATTTGAAGGAAATTGTCTGTTTAAAGTATATAATTGACTATACTAAAAGTGATTATAAATTTTTATATAATTCGCTGGGAAAACATCTTTTTAGCAAATTAACTTTTGAATAAGCATGTTTTATAAATATACTTTTATTATCCAGTAGTGTTTTCTATTTACAAGATAACTATTATTTAAATAGCTTGTGCAGAGTATTTTTAAAATATTTGTTCAGAAAATCAGAAAAGTTTATAGATTTGGGGACCTAGAGAACTTAGTATTTTTTAGTCCATACAAGGGGATGCTCATTATTCTCTTCGGTTCTAGGGAATGTTCAAAAAATCTAAGATGTACTAGTTATGTAGATTTCTACTCTCTTAAAATCTGAAGAATGATCCTGCTTGGTTTGTCATTTATGCTCAAGCAATATTTCATAGACTATCTTTTTGTATATAGTTTGGATTATCTATTACCCTTTTATTACTACTTCTATTAAAAATTAAACCCTCTAAAGCCTATCTAACTAGTAACTTTGCTGATTAGAGCTAACTTTTAAACTTTTACATTATTTAAATCATAACTGATGCCCTTTCGGAGAAGATTCTGCTTTTAGCTATAGCATAGTGCTCATGGCTCTAAAATCCATATTTGTTAGCTGCTTAGTTAGAGATAGCTTCTATTTGTTGTTTGGACTCAATCGACACTCTAATTGAGTCTTGGTACCTACGGCATGTGGCGCTGTCGTTCTAGGTAATGATGAAAGAAAGCTTGGTTCTGTTACAGCCATTGCAGATACGATACCTAGGCAATTTCATGTTTCTGGTTTCCGGATGGGTCCACCATTCCACCCAATAGCCATCATTCCCTGTGTGCGTCATGTAGAGACGCGATATATCGCGTCTCTACATGACGCACAGCGCAATTTTTTGGGATATTTAGAATGGGACCCCATAATGAACCTTCAGGGGAAATGGTGGAACCCACGCCTTTGATTAAGGTTTGTAACCTTACAGGGTAAATCTACTTGCCCTATATAACTACCATGTGTTGACTAGGAGATGAAGCGGTTGACTTTGGAAGGGGATTTTGAAAATGGACCTGTATGAGCACCTAAAAGACAGGCAAAATCCCAAAACGCACATAATGTAAATTATGCGTAGTTAAATAGGCCTTTTTGAGAGTAGCTGCTGTAGATGCTTTAAGCCCTGAAAAGCTCTCTGTGAGGCTATTTCAGCTTTTATATGCCAAAAGGCTCACTAACCTCTGGTGAGCGTCCTAACAGTCACTGAAAAGTGCAAAATTAAACGGCTTTTGAGAGCCAAGCAAATTTATGAGGCTCATTGATCAATCTGCCGTTGCTTCAGGCAGAGTTTGTCAATAGCTCTGGACGTATCCAACTTTATGGAATCGTTGCGAGATGGGACCTATGGTCAAGCCCGATGCTACCTGGCCACACACACTATTTTTAAACAAACAGCATGGATCACTCTTAAAGACATCTCCGCGTCTATTGCCCTATTCTTTATAAGGTCTTCCACAGTGTGGGCAGAAACGGAATCGGAAAGAGGCAATAGCCTCTCCACATCCGGCACAGCGGCTCCGCAAGCCTGTTCCGCAAGCAAAGCAAAACTTCGATCGGGAGTTGTTCCATATAGCTTCCGGTTCGGTACCCGCTATCCAGCAGTTGGGGCAAATCTTGAGCGTTTGCGCGATCGCTGGAGTCACCACACCGGAGAGCTTGTCTAGATATTCCTCTGGCACTTCTAAAGCACTCGCCAAAGCTCGTCGCGTTTTCTGATTTAGGCGAGCAGTTTTGCCCCGCTCTATCTTGCCCAAACTTTGTAGATGAAGTCCGGATTTCTCTGCTAGCTCTTTTTGACTAAGCGCAAGATGGCCACGAATCCGTCGAATATATTCGGCAAGGGACTCTTCAGGACTTGGAGCACTATCTTTCTGAGAGAAAATGTACATAATCAACTATGAATATATTCTTTATAAGTATATAGTGTTCTCTTAGTATTCATAAAATATTTTGTATGACTATTACACTTGCTAGAGTAGCCACAGAATTTTTGGAACGTCCAGAAATAGCAGCATCAACCTTAAAGTCTTATGAGCTCACCCTGCTTTCTCTAGTTAAAGAGTATGGACGTTGGCCTATAGATTTAATGAGTCGGCAAATGTTAGAAGGCTATATCAATCGGCTTACTGGCCTATCTTTGAACACCCGTCATCGCCATCGCACTATTATCCAAGCTCTATTTAATTTCGCTGTTGAAAAAGATTACTTAAGCTCCAATCCACTGCCTCGTTTTAAGCAGTCTCCGATGGCGCAGAAGTCCACCACCGTGAGGTTCTTTAGTTCAGAACAAATGGCTACGCTGTACTACCGAGTGGCCCCTGATTTGCGTATGTATGCCCTTATAAGTCTATTGCATCGTAGTGGAGCTACCGTTACTGAACTATTAGCCCTTGATCTTGTTGATCTAGACAGGGTGAATCGCAAATTTCAGGTAACTGGTCGAGGAAATCGGCAACGTTTCTGCTTCTATAATGCAGACACAGCAGAAATTCTAGAGCGTTACATCACATCAGAGCGTTCCTCCGATTGCTCGCCTCTATTTACGGTTGAACAATATTTCAGCAAGCAAGTGAGCCGTCTGAGTTACCGCACAGTCCATAAATACTGGAAAGACCTTACTGTACATGATGCAGCGATAAAAAATATGCGTATCTCGGATCTTCGTAATATATTTATAAATGAGCGCATAAAGCTTATGAGCGCTGAGGAAATTAATATACTACTTGGAACTAAGTCTATAAAAGTAGGATCGTTTAGGGAAAATGGTATGCATAAAAAAGCTGAATATATTGCTCAAAAAGCTTTTTCAATATTGAATTCTAAAAATATACTATAAGTTATTTGAATATTAATTTTGTGTGTTTATACAGAGTATTTAAAATACTCTGTATCATTTCAGATGATGATTTGGGCACACGTAGAGGTATTCACCGGATTTATGGCTTAGCCGAGCTTCCTGATAAAAAGACTGTAGAAAAAATAGGGCTTCCATGGTTGCCCTATTCCACCATTGCCTCCTGGTATCTGTGGCAAAGTTTAGCGTCTAAGTAAAATTGCCCGCTACTGAGAAAAGCTACGGTAAGTGATTACTCATGACAGGAGTATGTAGAGTTTGGCATGATGTTTCACTAACTGCTAGCAAGCAATGCCCATGCCTAATATTGAGATCTCTCTATCTGAATCGGCACAAGCCTATGTTGAACAACAAGTTGCTAGTCAGGGCTATAGTTCGATCAGCGCATATTTTGAAGAGCTAGTCCGTCGCGATCAGGCAAATAAAAATTTTAAAAGCCTCAAAGACCTTTTGGAAGAAAGTTTGGATTCTGGAGTGGCTACTCCGATAACCGTTCAGGATTGGGGGGCTATTCGATATGCTTTACGAGAGAGCACTACACAGGGTCAGAATCCACCCAATGCCTGAAATTAGTAAACATCCCATAGTCATTCGTGACTTAATCGAGCTAGCCACAGCTATTGCAAAGGATAACCTGAGTGCTGCGGAGCGCTTTCTGATCCTCGCAGAAGAAACATTTAAGTTGTTAGATAAGTTGCCAGGCATTGGGCAATCTGCTGAGCTATCCGATCCTAAATTTGCAGATGTGCGACAACATCCGATGGAAGGATTTAGGCGTTATCTCGTCTTTTACCGTGCTACTGATCGGGGTATCGAGATTCTGCGGGTTCTGCATGAAACAGCGGCATTGCCGGTATCTATAGACGAAAATACGAACATATAAACACCTCAGCTTGATGCGATAGGGTATTCATTCTGAAATAAAGCAGTCTGGACAAGAGATGTCTTGTTGATAGTAAACAGAAGCTTTATCGGCTTCTGATATAGGATTTCCACAAGCTTGGCACAAATCATAGGAACCAACGGCCAGGCTATGGTCAATTGCTACTCGCTGATCAAAAACAAAACACTCTCCCTGCCAAAGGCTCTCTTCTAAAGGAACTTCTTCCAAGTATTTAAGAATGCCTCCTTGCAGGTGATATACCTCCTGAAATCCATGCGCTAAAAGAAAAGAAGAGGCTTTTTCACATCGGATACCGCCTGTACAAAAAAGGGCTACTTTTTGATGCTGCTTAGGATTTAAGCGATTTCGAACATAGTTAGGAAATTCTCGGAATGAGCCCGTGTGTGGGTTTTCTGCCCTTATAAACGTGCCTAACTTCACTTCAAACTCATTGCGCGTGTCCAGGACGAGCACTTCTGGGTCTGAGATCAAAGCGTTCCACGCCTGGGGGCGGACATAGGTGCCTACTGCTCGATTTGGATCGATCCCAGGCATGCCTAAGGTGACAATCTCTTTTTTCAGGCGCACTTTGAGTCGTTCAAAAATTGGACCGTCTGCGTAGGACTCTTTATGTTTAAGGTCTGCTAATCGTGGATCAGAACGCAGAAAAGAAAGCATCGCATTGATGGCTTGGCGTGTACCGCTAATCGTCGCATTAATTCCTTCATGCGCCAGCAAAATCGTTCCTTTGATGTCCTGCTCCTGACAGTAGAGAAGCAAGGATTCTCGCTTCTCTACACAGTCTGCCAACGGTACGAACTTATAAAAGGCAGCAACGACTTGAGGTTTCGTTTTCATAGCATCAGGTGTCATCAAAGTTTCGATAGAGATAGCCCCTAGAATTTTAAAGTTTCTCCCACCTGCATCACCTTCATCTGGCTCTTCACACCCTTACGCTTCAAAGATTCTTGTAGAGCATTTGGGGTGCCCGTCAAGGCAGGAAAAGTACCAAAGTGCATAGGAATAATAGTATCGGGTTTGACTAAATTTGCTGCTTCCGCTGCCCGCTCAGGACCCATAGTAAAGTGATCACCAATACAGGCCAGCATGACGTTCACTCTATGAAAATGCGGAATCAAAGCCATGTCCGCGAATAAATCAGTGTCTCCAGTATGGTAAAAAGTCGGGCCATTTTTCACCATAATGAGAAAACCTCCAGGATTGCCAGCACTGTGAAAATCTTCATTTTCCTGTGCTCCTCCAAAGGCAACAGTAGAACTATGGACGGCAGGAATAAAGGCAATTTCAACTTCACCACCTAAAAGCGTTAATTTGCCGCCAAAGTTTCCCTGGGTATCGAAGGTAGCCAGGTCCTTTGGATAACCTTTGTATTTAGTCATGGCCTGCCCTAAGTCAAAGGTCGATACTAGCTGCGCTTTAGTCTTTTTAGCAATCTCTGTTGCGTCTCCAATATGGTCGAAATGACCATGAGAGACAAGGATCAGGTCGGCTCGATTGAGTGTGGCGAGGTCCTCCTTACCGTTCTTGTTCGTAGGATTAGTAATCCATGGGTCAAGCAGGAGCACTTTGCCAGAGGGTGTCGTAATTTTGAAGGCCGCATGTCCATACCAAAGCAGTTGCGTTTTATTGGCTGTTTGAGCCATAACTCCTGACGTATGAGTACCCCAAATCAGAGACAACAGAACAAGAAACTTGAGGGCTCGATCTAATAAACTGCTCACACACTCCTCCTTCACTGCTGATGAGATTTGAATGTCTCGGATAGCTATGTCTTTTCCGATTGGATCGTATTTGCCGATTGGTTAAATAACAAGGCGCGCGACTTTTCGATATCGAGTGCTTGTTCTTTGAATGCTTCTGCCTTCTCGTAGGCCCGGATGGTCGCTGGGCGTATTTGAATGGCTTCGAACCAACGCTTTAAGTTTGGAAAGTTCTCCAATTTCTGGCCTTGGCGCTCGTAGGGAATAATCCAGGGATAAGAGGCTATATCAGCAATCGAGTAAAAGTTACCCGCAATAAATTCGCGGTCGCTCAAGCGCTTATCCAGCACTGCATATAGGCGTCCAGTCTCATTGACGTAGCGGTTGATCGCATAGTCAATTTTCTCTGGCGCATATTGACTGAAATGATGGTTTTGTCCAGCCATGGGACCCAGCCCTCCCATTTGCCAGAATAACCACTGCAAGACTTCAACCCGCTCACGCACATCCGTTGAGATAAACTTTCCCGTCTTTTCTGCTAAGTAGAGGAGGATAGCGCCCGATTCAAAAACCGAAATGGGCGCATCGCCTGTACTCGGCTGATGGTCAATAATGGCGGGTATACGATTATTGGGTGCAATCTTCAAAAAGTCGGGTTTAAACTGGTCACCCGCACCAATATTGATCGGCACAATCGTATAGGGCAATCCTACTTCTTCCAAAAACATTGTAATTTTGTGACCGTTTGGGGTCATCCAGTAGAAAAGTTCAATCATCGTTTTATCTCCTACTACAAATGAGCTCACACCAATGCGAGAGCCCATCTGCTTATATGCCAGAGGAAATCTCTGGGTCTAAGTGCACTACGTGACTTAAAGGTGCTTTTCTACCGCGTTGGTTAAGGTCGTTTTTGGTACAGCACCTACCACCTGATCAACCACCTTTCCATCTTTGAAGATGATCAGGGTCGGAATGCTGCGGATGCTATATTCTTTGGCAATACCGGGACTTTCATCCGTATTCACCTTTACAACCTTGAGTTGTCCGTCGTACTGAGTAGCCACTTCATCTACTACAGGAGCAACCATGCGGCAAGGACCGCACCAAGGGGCCCAAAAGTCCACGAGCACAGGAAGTTTACTATCGATGACTTCCTCTTGGAACGTAGAATCTGTAATAGCTACAACTGATGACATTAACGCCCTCCTTTGGTTAGTTCGACATTCTCGAACAATTAGACTATAGCGTTTGCTATGACATAATTACAAGTATTATGAGGCCCATTTATCACCCAGACAAAAAAGATATTTCCTTGGCAGGGGTCCTCTATGCCTTGGGAGACCCTGTGCGCCTAGAAATTGTGCGGTGCTTGGCCGAACGCGGAGCGCTACCCTGCTGCGCTTTATCGGTCCCTGTTGCCAAGTCCACCCTTTCTCACCACTTTAAAATACTACGGGAATCTGGCGTACTCCTCTGTCGCAAGGACGGTACCCAACATATCAACTCTTTACGCCGTGAAGATCTAGATATGCTCTTTCCCGGTCTTTTGGCTGCTGTATTGAGCTACGGCATCCAAGCCAGTGTTGAGGCCCCGCTTTAAATAGTGCACGGCTGAAGGCTGTTACACTGCTTCTCTAAGGTTTTTGGTAGTGGCAAGCCGGTTTTCTCTGCAGCCTTCAGCCAGAATGTCAATCATATCTATAAGCTAGTAGAAAGCTTGCAATTGATGCGTAAACAGTTCAGTTCCATACATAAAAGCTATCATTCTTAGAGTTGGTCCTTTTGACTACGCCTTTACGTTAGTCTTTCTAAAACTTGCGATATCTTCATCATTTTAAATGCCAATTTTTGTATAACTAGTTGCATTTTTGAGCTTCAGTTCCTATGAATCTAGCGGCACAGAGATTCGCTAAGGTGAGATTTTTCTTGGAAATACCCGGTTAATTGGTCAAAAGTTTGCTCTAAACCGAATAGAGGTCTCTAGAAGCCTTTACCGATAAATTCGCAGAAAGATACCCTTTTTCCTATATGAATATAACTATAAGTAATTAATATTTATATCTCTTAGGGCCATACTTATTGCCTGATTATTTTCCTTGGCTCCTCACAAATATGAAGATCTCAAAATTTCTGCTCCAACCTGATCCCTGTTCCTAAGAAAAGACTATAACCAAGAGAGGGAGTCAATTTTCTGGGGTCAGAGAAAGATTAGCCTTCCTGCTTTAGGTGGCAGGAAATATCAGTTTGGAGAGGTAACGAAATGGCACAAAAGTTAATAGAAAAGCAAGTTACGGATAAAGAAATGATTGAAGAAAAAATTTACTTAGAGCTGACTACACGCCCTCGCTCTATTGTGCAACTGAGTCAAGACCTTCCTTTAGCGCCCTGGAAAATTTTTCGGGCCGTGCATGAACTAGATAAGGTTGGCAGAGCGGCTTACTTGCCTGCACGGGGACATTGGGTGGTTACAGATTTATCAAATGCTTAGAGCCGATTGATTTTGCGCCTACGACAAGCCAACTTATAGAGGATCTGGAGATTACTATAGGAAGGGCTTATGTCAATGATTAGGAAATCATATAGTTCTTGAATTTGGTATCAAAATATACAAAATTGCTTTTCAGAACTTAATATTCTATGTAAAGAAGCTGATACATAACGATGTACTTTCCAACGTCGTCCTGTAGCTCTTCTCCTAAAGTTACTGAATCAAAAATGAAAGCCTGCGCCCCTCCTGAACGCTTGAAGCAGTACATCTCTCCTGCTCCTGCCTATCCTCGCAAAAACCTCTTGAGCCCTCTAAGCAACTGGTTTGAAGCCTTAGAGGTAAGCAGCCCAAAAATGGCCCATTGGATTTGTAAACTCATCCCCTCCCAATGCCCTTTTGAACGGGATGTCCAACTATTCGGACGGACGCTTCTTCATATTCCCCCCATGTGCAAACTTAATCCTTTCTACGAGCAGTTTGTCGTGCTGCGCTTCCGGGCTTTAACCTTCCTGGCAGACCAATGCGGCGAAGATGTTACTAAATATTGCCGCTAATTCTTCAACTGCTTTAACCAAGGCAACAGATAGCGATGGACAAGCTCTGGTTGGTCATCGTGGGGACAATGCCCTGTCTGGGGAAGGGCTACAAACTCAAGATTAGGATGATGCTTCACAAACGCTTGACCTCGCTTTATAGGAGTCCAAGGATCATCTTCGCCCCAAAGGACTAAAATCGGGTTCGGAACGAGGGGTAAAAGCTCTTCGGGCAATTCATCCCCCGCAGGCCCTGTAATAATTTTTATAAAAACTCGGGCTGCCCCTAGATCTTCTGCTGGTTTGCATAGCAGGTCTACCAGTTCGTCGGTGACCGCTTCCTTGTTTCCATAGACTTGGAGCAGGGTCTTGCGTACATTCTGAGGAGAGCGAACTCGGTTAAACAAAAACTCGCCTAAACCAGGAAGCTGCAAGGCCAAGCGAAAGCCTTCCATAACTGGGCGAAGGAATGGTGGAAGCTCTTCGGGACGATGGGTAAGGCCACCCGCACAGTTGAGGAGCACGGTTCCTTTGATCGTTACGCCGATCGGTTGATGGGCACTGGCCATCAAAGCGACTAAGGAACCAATGGAATTACCGACCAGTACCACAGGTTCTGTGACAAAAGCGTTTAAAAAATCGATCAGCTGTTCTTCAAACAACTTCAGCGTGTATTCAAGATCTGGTTTAGCGGACGCCCCGAACCCAATCCAATCCAAGGCGTAGACCTGATAGTGCTCTGCCAGAACAGGAATATTTTTGCGCCAGTGTCCTACCGAAGCACCAAATCCATGGAGTAAAACTAGAGGCTGGCCTTGACCCATGACGGTGTAGTTGATTTTATGTCCACGCCACAACCAAGTATGCGTTTCAGATTGAACCGTAGAAACCATGCTAGCCTTCCAAGAAATTCAAAAGAGGTAGTTCGTTAAGAGTAATTAACGCGCTTTTAACAGTATTACCCTGCTTTTGAATTATGAAACGCAAAATTCTTTACGAGTCCCCAGTGATGAAGGCCATCTACGATGCCTTGGGTGTGTGGATAGGGACTGCGATAGAGCTGAGACATTCTTTCAAGGTTAGCCGTCAGTTCCGTGCGTGCATTACCCAAAACAGTTCCCTGACAGGGCAACTTGAGTAAACTCAGTTCTGAAGGGTGGTCTCCAAAGAAGTAACTCTCTTCTTCAGAGATTCCCAACTGTGCCCGTAGATAATCCACGGCTTCTGCTTTGTCAGCGGCCAGCACATCTAGGCACCAATCCTGGCTAGATACGATCTGCGCTTTGATTTGATGCTGTAGGAATAATTCTTCCAGATGCTGCACTACCCATTCTTGCCCAGGATCTAGGGAGAACCGCAATCTGAAAGGTCCTCCAGCACTAGTCACATCTCCTGGTTCATCTGGCTGGAGTGCCAGTACATCGGAGGAAACCTCCTGTGTGATCTTTAGGATTTGTTCTCTGGACCAATTCTGATTCAGTTCATTCATCCACTGCACCAAAGGAAGGTACTCCGTTCCTTCGCGTTGATACATTCCAATTCCCCCTTCACAAATCAAGTAGTCTGGGGGCAATAAACCAACGGGGCGGCGGCTGAGCATCTGCTCTAAGGCCACAACCGAGCCTAAGCTATAGTCCGTGGTGTACACCAAAAATACTTGGTCTCGGATGGTATTAAGTTGTTCATTAAAGAAGCTTAAATCTGCAGAATCTCCCGGCAACACTTGCTCTAGGCCTACTACCAAAAGCTTTTTTGCTTTTTGCCCCATCAGTATGACCATATAGATACCCGTCTATCCTATAGGTCAACCTTAGCTACGGAATGTCGAACTGTCGTCAGACCCTGGACGGATTAATGAACTTCGTTAAGCGTTTGTTATTAATTATTTCTTAAGCTTCGGGTTTAGGAAGGAGGAGAAACCCTAGAAGAGATCCAAGTTTCTCCTTAAAACCTTGCTACATCGGACGGTAACAGCGGTAATCTATCTCCGGGAAAATATTGTCGATATACTCGACCTTCCCTAGCCACTCACTGTCTACTTTGCCCTTATTCATATCTTCCCAAATCTTGTTGAAGCGAAGGACATGGGAGCGGGTCCGTCGGATGGCATAGGGGACCATCGTCCCTGTGCGCATGATGAAAGCCCAGTCAGAAGACTGTGCCAAAAGCACTTCCCGTGCTGCTTGATTCAAGGCTCGCCATTCCAACTCATCAACAGGTTCCCGTTTGGATAACTCAATCATCCGTTCGGTAGTTTTGTGGAGATAGGGATAGACCCAAGAGTTGGTATCGTTGAGCCAAAATTCATGGAAGCCCTTGGCTCCCCAACTAGATTGGGCCGGATTGGCTACCTGTTGGGTAGGGTTATGTTGGAGATAGTCTGCAAGGTTGGTCATTTGATAGACGCCTTGGTCATAGTACGACTTGCGGATTAGGTAATCGATAAACCAAGGACCTTCGTACCACCAGTGCCCGAAAAGCTCGGCATCGTAGGGACTGACCACAATTGGTTCACGACCCATCACCCCATGCAGATACTCAACCTGGCGTTGGCGATTAAACATAAAGTTGCTGGCATGATCCGCTGCTTTTTCTCTCGCCCAGTAGGGGTCGTAGAGATCTTTTTGGTCTAAACCACCTGTCCTGCTAGTGATTTTGTGATACTTGATGCCTGTATTCTTGCGCGTGCCATTGGGAATAATGTAGGGCTTGATGTATTCGTATTCCGCTTCGTAGCCCAGGTCTTTGTAAAATTCACGATAGACCGGATCGCCGGGATAACCAACTTCAGAGGACCAAACTTGCTGCGAGGATTCGTAATCCCGCCCAAAGGCAGCCACACCCGTAGGGGTGAAAATGGGCGCATAGGCTCCATAGCGAGGGCGAGGAGTGGCGTAGAGAATGCCATGGGCATCGGTTATGAAATAGCGCAGACCAACATCAGCGAGCATCCGCTCCAAGCCAGGATAATAGGCGCATTCAGGTAACCAGATTCCTGCGGGAGCACGACCAAAAGCTTCTCCGTAGGAATCCACGGCTACTTTGAGCTGGGCCCAAACCGCCTGAGGATACATCTGCATTAAAGGGAGATAACCGTGGGTTGCGCCACAGGTCAAAATGTCTAAATTCCCTGAGTCCTGATACTTTTTAAAGGCTGTTACTAGGTTGCCGTTATAGCGTTCAACGGTTTCACGTACAGTTTTTAGGCATTGGGCATTGTACTCAGCGAGATAGTGCAAATGGCCGTGGGTGCTCGTTCTATCTAATTCTTTTTCAGCCAGTTCCTGGGTAAGCGTCAAGTGTTCATCAAACTTTTCTTGAAGGTAGTGGTCCTGAAGCATCGCTACCAAAGGGGGCGTCATGGACATGGTTAGTTTGAAATTAATCCCGTCAGCGGCTAATCCCTCAAACATGTTGATCAGAGGAACATACGTCTCCATGATCGCTTCAAACAACCATTCTTCTTCCAGAACATAATCACTTTCTGGGTGGCGAACAAAGGGCAAATGAGCATGAAGCACCAACGCCAAATATCCCAGGGCCATGTAAACCTCCTACGCTGCGATGCGCCAAAAAACCAAAAAACAAGGGGGGCCTATACCCCCCCTATTAGACCAGTAACTAGTACGTCTCGAGCACCATTTCTTCTTTCGTGTTGGTATTGCGTACGGGTGTATCCCGAAGGAAGTTCATCGTGATCGAACGACTCTGTTCTCCATCCTCGGCTACAGCTACAATCGGCTGACCGATAAAGCCATCAGGGAAGTGGTATTGGAAGCGGAATGTGCCATCAGGATTCAGCTTTACCGGCTTGCCTGCAATCGTGACAGAGGCAGTAGGCTCTGTTGCCCCGTAAACAATGAGTTCGGCGTCAGCAACCAGCCAGAAAGAGTGGGCGCGGGCTGGAGCCGCAGTGACAGAGAAAAGTTCGGAAGCTCCCATGAATCCCATACCAGAGAGCCCGATGCCAGAGAAGGAAGTAGGAACAGCACCTGCCAGTCCCACACCAGACACCATCTGTTGAGAACCAAACAGCGAACCTGGGTTGACACCCACTTGGGTGGCCATGTACTCGAGCAAGGATTGGTGCGTACCCGTAACGGTAGTCGTGGGTGCAGCCGCAGTTCCAAAGCCGACCCCCTGGAAAGCAGCCCGTTGCTTGGAAGGGGGTGTCAAAGACACGAACGTCTTACCGCGTAGGTCCGCATCAAAGGGAATGGTCAAGAAGCGGTCATCAACCCAATCAGAAGGGTAAACCGGAGGAATCTGGACAGATGCAGAGCGGGACAAAATCATGAACCCGCCGCCCTCCGTGGTGTAGCCGATATCGATAACATAGGTGCGGTCGCTAATTGGAATCGGAATGTACCACTCGCGAGCCACCTCATCACAGGGATACTCATTCATGTTGTGGGCGTTGAACCCATCGAAATAAACCTCAGTCACGTCATAAAGACGTAAGACCAGCTGCCGTCCACCTTGCCACCGCAAGTGGTCCTTATGCTCATTGGAGATGTCCCAGTAGGCATAACCCCACTGAGGGTCCCGAGGCAACAGCACAATCCGGCTTTCACCGTAGCCTCCAGGCAAGTCCCCTAGATCTTCATCCACATCATCCAGTTCAACGATCGGTTCACCGAGTCCGACGCGAAATTTAGTACTTTCCACTTGTTCCTGTGCCTCCATAGGATTGCGGCCCATACTCTGCTTCGCTTCTGATACGCGCATGGCATCCTGTATGGACTCTAAAAGTTCAGACTTGGTCATTCGACTGTATCGAGAAATTTGGTATTGCTGAGCGACCAACCGCAGTTGGCGGAGGGTCATCTCTTCAAGCGGGAGCTGTGGACGTCTAGACATGGCTTGGCCTCTACTATCTGGAATAACTTAGAAACGCAGATGATCCTCCGCGCATGCAGAACATGCACTATTTAGAAAAAATTAATCTTTTTCTTTAGTCTTACAATACCGACTGATCCCGCAGGGATCAATAGGGGATCAAGGGGATCATAGGACCCAAAATGCTTATAATCCTTACGAAGAGAGCTTTCTAGGGTGAGGAAGTATTTTTACTCATTCTTTGCTAGGGAACTGCGATCCCAGAGAGATCAAGCTGTAATTTTCCATCTATTTGTTCTGAGAGGGAAAGGTTAAGCTTTGCCGGTCGATCTTGAGGGTCTATCTCCACTTCGATTACTCCCGCATAGTTCTGACCATCGGGTGGCACAATTGCAGGCAGTCCAGTGGTATAGGGATCTAGTTCTTGCCCTCTGTCATCGGAAACTTTTAACAGGTTGAATGCAGGACTGTAGAGGAAGCGCACAGAACGCCCACTCTTATTGCGGAGTACTACCTGGAGCACAATCTTGCTTCCAGTTCTCTGAGCAGACTCTACCTTAAGAAGCACCCCTTGTGCTTCTGCTTGGACTGATTGAACCTTAGTCACTGTTTCAACTTTGACAACTGCTCCTTCAGTCTTAGAGACAGGAATAGCCGGTTCGTTAGAATTTGTTTTGGGGAAATCCGGGAAGGCATCGCGATTAGGATTGATATATTCCGGGTCACGTTCGATGGCGCTTAAGCTTACTTCTTTTATAGGCGCAATGACGAAGGCTCTCTTATCTTTAGCCATCCGCGCCAGGAGGTCTTCTTCCTTGAGTAAGGCTTGCTTTCGGGGTTTTTGGCTTTTTGGGATGAATAAAGAAGGGATGGACACGTCTTTTAAGGCCGACGAGCCAAACCAGAAGGCCAGGCTGGCCATAGAGATAACAGCACCTCCCATAGCCAATAGCAGGAACAAGAAGGGCCGTGGCATGGTAGCGGACGTTTTTGCCATGGGCTTAGTTTGCCACACTGTGGGGCTGAACATCCAGTCTCACAAGCCAGCTCACGGCTCACCGAATCTTGTTTTCGCAACAAAGCTTTACGTTAAGATAGGATTTTAGCGCAACCTCTATGGACTCTCCCCAAGAAGTCATTTGTAGCTGTACTTTGGTGACCTACGGCCAGGTTTATAAGCTGGCCCAACAAAATCTCAGCTTTGATGACATCGTTCGCCGCAGCGGAGCCTGTTCAGGTTGTGGCAGTTGTCAGTTTGAGGTGGAAACCTTAATCGAAGAGGTAGGTTCCACCATGTTGCACGAAGGTTTGTGATTGGGTCCCATTTTGAATATCGCAAGACATCGCGTCTCTACCGAACGCAAACGGGGGATGGGACGATCAGGCAGAATGTCATGCCCACCCAGAAAACAAAATTTCCTAGGTATCGGCAGAATTTGCAATCTGACCAGCCAAGGCCAAACGCTTCGCCACCACCTTGCGCTTTAGCAATAACGCGATAGTTGGCACCAATTCTGGTCCACTCTTGGTTCCTGTAATTGCCATACGCAAGGTTTTCATGACCAAACCCTTTTTCACTCCTAGCACGCTGATCTGTTCATTAATTGCTGCTTGAATTTTTTCCCCCAAAGCTTTCCAGTTGCCATCCAGGTCCTCCTGTTCCCATGCCTGAAAAAGCTGTTCAAACGCAAGAACAATCGCTGATACACCTGCTTGTTTCAGATGGGCTAGAGCTTCTGGCTCGTAGGTAGGCTCCACAAAGAAAGTCCGAGCCATCTCCGGCGCTTCTTTCACATTATTGAGACTTTGGCCTAAGAGTACACACAAGCCTTCTAACCACACCGAATCATCTGGAACGTCATATCCTGCCGCCTGCCACAACGGGACGAGCTGTGCGCTTAATTGTGAAGGCGTCAAATGTCGAAGATATTGGGCATTGATCCAGTTGAGTTTATCCCAACCAAATTTAGCTCCTGCTTTATTAACGCGGTCAAAGCTAAAGTGTTGGGCAGCCTGTTCCAGACTAAAGATTTCCTCCATTGCTCCCTCAGGCGGCGACCAGCCTAGCAGCGTCATATAGTTGGCAAGGGCCTCGGCAGAGTATCCCATCGCCTGGAAATCACCGATGGAGGTCACCCCATCTCGTTTAGAAAGTTTGGCTCCTGCTTGATTAAGTATCAATGGGGTATGCCCAAACTCAGGGACAGTCGCACCTAGGGCCTCATAGAGCAGGATTTGCTTCGGCGTATTACTAATGTGGTCTTCCCCTCGAATCACATGGCTGATGCACATGTCAATGTCATCGACCACCACCACAAAGTTGTAGAGAGGCTGACCAATATCACTGCCCTCGGCTGCACGGGCAATAACCATGTCACCGCCCAGGTCTCGACCTTTCCAGACAACTTGGCCCCGCACCAGATCATTCCAAGCAATTTCACGGTCATCCTGGATCTTGAAGCGAATCACAGGCTTGCGCCCTTCTGTTTTGTAAGCAGCTTCTTGCTCCGCCGTTAAGTTTCGATGACGGTTATCATAACGCGGAGCCTCATGGTTTGCCTTTTGGGCTTCCCGCATCGCATCAAGTTCTTCGGGGGTGTCATAGGCCCGATAGACTATCCCTTGGTCGAGCAGTTCTTGGATCTTCTGACGATAGAGGTCCATCCGCTTGCTTTGAAAGAACGGTCCCTCATCCCAGTTCAAGCCCAGCCATTTCAGACCCTCAAGAATATTTTCTGTAAATTCTGGGCGAGAACGCTCCAGATCGGTATCTTCAATCCTCAGAACAAATTGCCCCTGATTGTGACGAGCAAAGAGGTAGTTGAATACAGCGGTGCGGGCAGTCCCGATATGGAGATTTCCGGTGGGAGAAGGAGCGATACGGACACGTACAGTCATGATGGAGCGCTAAAGGGCCTTTCCATTGTATGTAGAGAAAGCCCTCTGCTAAACGCTGAATTCTTTACTTCACGTAGAAATTGAAGGTGTGACCATTACTGGTGATCGGTATGTATTGGGTCGTGCCTAAAGGAGGAAAAATCTGAGACTGGAACTGGCGTAGAGCCGTGCATTCCTCAGGATGGAAAGGTTTTGCTACGGGAATATCATTCCATCCCAGAACAAAAGAGCCCCCTGTACGCAGAATCTTATAACATCCTCCAAATGCATTTTTAGTTTGCTCTTTGGTATTGAGCCCCCAACCAAAAACGCCATTACAAACAATCACATCAAAATAGTTTTCTGCGAAGTACGTACCTATATGCTCTATGGAATCTACGATATGACGGCCTTTGGAACCATATGTACTTTTAGAAGCATCAAAGTCAATAGTCCAATACTCTTTGCCTGCAAAAAACTTCTTATAGTGCCGCGTATACCATTCGCAGCCGACGAACAGAACTCTATGGGTATTCTGCTGAGAAGCCAGATAGGGAATAATAATTTGCTCTAAAATGCGGCGGTCATCTGTTCTGATGGAAATCGTAAGACCCAGAGAATTTCTTACCCTGAAGGCAATATTTTTCAGCTCTTGAGGCAATATTCCCTTTAACGTCTCTGTAAGTCCTGTCTGCCTTCCTGATGCATCCATAGCAGTCTCCTATACCTATGGCAAGGTATCAAAACATCCTCTTAAAGAAGAGAAGCTGTGTAATTATTAGTAGGCTTAACATCTAAATGTAAACAGGAGGTTAATAGAGTTCTTTCACAATCGATCCCCCCGTTCCCCCCTTAGTAAGGGGGGCAATGCCATTTACAGCTTAAAGTTCTCTTTTGGTAGGGGGGATCTTGCAATATTGAAAGTTAGCAATAATGCGCAAAAGAATCTTTAGGGGCCAGTCCCTGAAAAATTTCAGGATGGATTACTTCCGCTACGATTTCCAGCGAATCTACTAAGCGAGGACCGGGTCGATTGAAATAGCTATTGCCATCGGCAGCATAAACCCGCCTGTTTTGGACGGCCTTCAGTTCAGGCCAGGCAGGATGCGCAGCAAGAATAGGCATTTCTTGGATCGTACGCTCCAGAGAAAACCCACAGGGCATCACCAAAATCACTTCCGGATCAAAATCAACTAAGCTGTCCCAATCCATCCTGTGGGAGGGAGCTGACGTGACATCCATCGGGATGCCCCCTGCTAAATGCACCAATTCAGGATTCCATTGACCAGCACTATAGAGCGGCTCAATCCACTCCAACAGCGCTACTTTGACAGGGGGTAATGGGCGCACTTTTTCTACCACCTGGGCAACCCGTTGGCGCAAATGGGCAATCACCTTGATCGCTCGTTCAGGATATCCTGCGGCTTGGGCAATGGCTTGAATACTCTCATACATTTCTTCGAGTGAGGTTGGTTCGACAGAGAGAAGCTGGGGCCGGGGATTTAGCGTAGCTACCACCCTTTCTACCAGCGGATAGGAAACGGCACATACATCGCACAATTTCTGAGTCAGGACTAAATCAGGTTTGAGTGCTTTAAAAGTCTCGGTATCCAGAGCATATAGACCATCAGCCTTTTCAAACCTCGCGTTGACTTGCGTTTCAATAGAAGCGCTGCTGGCATTGGCATCGATGGAACTGGACGTGAGACGGGGCTTCGTCTTTGCAGAATCTGGATAGTCGCATTCATGGGTAACTCCCACCGTCTCAGCCTCTAAATGCAGGACCGCCAGGACTTCGGTCAGGCTAGGTAGTAGGGAGATAATGCGCACAGAAAAAACCTATCCGGCGAAAGTTTGCAATCCCTGCTGCAGAAAACTTAAAAGTAAAAAGGCCACAATCGGAGAAAGGTCAAGTCCACCAATAGGTGGTATGACTTGGCGGAAAAGATTGAGATAGGGGTCCGTTAACTGAGCCAGCGTGGCCCACGGCTGACCGGACCAATCCTGGATAAACCAAGTGGCGAGAACCCGGATAGTCAGGATGACAATGTAAATTTGGAGAAAATTTAAAAGCGTAATAACAATGGATTCCATCTGAGTTTTTGCCTTCAGTTGAGACTCTTCTACCAGCATAATACTTTTGACTTTGTCATCGCCCCTAATGGCTGCGAATTCTTTCAGGGCTCAGAGCATCTCCCCATGAGACGGAGACTCTTCTTCAATCTTAGTATGATTGCTGGTGCCTAGTTTTCCTCTAGCTTGCTCGATCGCCTCATTAAGTTGGGCAATTTTGACATTAATACTCTGGCGAGCATCGCTAATCACTTGGTCCGCGCTTTGCTGTACTTCATCCAAAACGACCTGTGCGTTAGCCGTTGCCAAAGTGCCATCGTTTCTTCTGTTCTTGCTCGCTCTGCGGATGCGCTTTGCTGCATCAGACTTCAAGGGTTCTGCTTCTGGGGATGGAGCGGATAGTAAATATCCCATCAGTCCCCCAGCGAGTCCACCTAAAAGAGCACCAATGGCAAGGCCACTGTAGAAACGGTCTTGGCTATCTGCCATGGTTCTTCCCTCTCTCTACCTCTTTCAACAATCTTAGCAACCTTATCAACTTTCTAGGACAGCCCTTGCTAAGCCTTCACGCGACAGGATGATATGTTCCCAATAGAGCAGGTCTGCTCGCGCCTGTAACGCCCGGCAAATTTCCTGGTAATCCTGCGTGATAGAGGACTGCGAGCAGCGCAAAGGCGATGGCCTCTTTTGCATCAGCATTAAGTACCAAGCTAACTTTTGCGGGAGCAAGTAAATCTTGCAAACGAGCAACTAGATACTGGTTATGAACGCCCCCTCCTCCAAGAAGAACTTTCTCAGGCTGGTGGGGTAAAAAAGTATGGTAACTATCGGCCACAGAACAAGCCGTCCATTCCGTTAAAGTTGCCAAGAGGTCGGCTGCAGACAAATCCCAGCCTAATACTCTTTCTAGATAGGCTCTCCCAAAATATTCCCGGCCAGTGGACTTTGGCGGTACCCGCTTGAGATAGGGGTCTGATAGCAGTTCGGCCAGACGCTCTGGCTGTACCATTCCTTGGCTAGCCCACATTCCGCCTCGGTCATAGGTCTGCTTGCCTTGCGTCAAATGGCTGACTACGCCGTCCAAGAGCATATTTCCTGGTCCTGTATCAAAGGCCAGGACCCTGTCCCGATCTTGATAGGGCAGGTAGGTCACATTGCCAATGCCTCCAAGATTTTGCACACAAAGGACTTTATCTTTCTGGCTGTAGAGCATGAAATCAATCATTGGCACCAGCGGCGCACCTTGCCCGCCTAAGGCCATATCAGCGGCCCGAAAATTGCTAACCGTAGGAATTCTCGTCTGCTGAGCAATGATCGTTCCGGAGCCTAGTTGCAGGCTAAATCCCAGCGTTGAGTCTGTGGGAGGTTGATGATGTACGGTCTGACCATGAGAACCAATCAGGGCGATGTCTTTAGGCGAGAATCCTGCTTGCTGCGTAAGAGCCAATGCACTTTCGGCAAAAGCAAAACCAATCGCCTGGTCCAGGGCTCCAAAGGTTTCAGCAGTGATGGCTTTACCTTCCGCAAGGGCTAAGATTTGTTGTTTGAGGGAGTCACTATAGGGTGTGCAATGCTCCTCAAGCATTTCTACGGAGAGGTTATAGCCTTCGCCAGTTACTCGAACTAGGGCTGCATCAATGCCATCACAGGAAGTGCCACTCATCAGGCCAATCGCTAGCATCTCTTTGATATCCATAAGACCCCCCTTAGTCCCCCCTTGCCAAGGGGAGGGCTAGGGTGGGGTAGTACAATGTGCCCAAGCTCATGCTCTCAAACTTGTGTATACACCGTAGTCTCGAGGGGGAAAGAACTCGCAGCTCAAGTATTCTGTTCCTAGGTAGGGGTTTCCAAACCAGAGAGAACGATTTTACCAATGGTTCTGCCAGATTCGAGTTGAGCATGTGCTTTTGCTAAGTTTTCAGGTGTTAAAGGACCTAGTGTTTCAGTGAGTGTCATCTTGATCACTGCCTTATCAACTAAATCAGCAACATGGCTAAGCAAATCATGCTGGGACTGGATATCTTCTGTCTCATACGTGGATTTTGTAAACATAAATTCCCAGGCAAAGGTGGCACTTTTGTTTTTGAGTAGATTCATATCTAAGGGTGCTCTGTTTTCAACGATAGAGCAGATTTTTCCTTGAGGCTTAATTACTTCTGCCATATTAGAGAAGTGCTGGTCAGTCTCACTGAAGCAGAGAATATAATCTACCTCTTTAATATTTAACTTCTGCAACTCACTGGAAAATGGTTCGTAGTGATTGATGCAATAATCTGCGCCTAGATAGGTGCACCAGGCAATAGATTCTGTCCTGGAGGCCGTAGCAATCACCTGCAATCCTGCCACCTGTTTCGCTAACTGAATCGCAATCGAACCGACACCACCTGCCCCAGCGATAATAAGCACCGTACTATGCTGATTCTTGATAGTTTTTTGTGGCTCAATGCCCAATCGCTCAAACAACGCTTCCCAGGCTGTGATAGTAGTCAAGGGTAAAGCGGCGGCTTCTTCAAAAGAAAAACTGCTCGGTTTGCGCCCAACAATACGTTCATCTACTAACTGAAATTCACTGTTTGATCCAGGGCGGGTAATACTGCCAGCATAGTAGACTTCATCGCCCACTTGGAACAGCGATACATCTTCTCCAATCTGTTCGACAACCCCAGCAGCATCCCAGCCTAAAATGCGGGGTACCTCTTGCCTTTGCTTCACCGAAGACCGCACTTTGTAATCTACAGGGTTAACAGAAATGGCCTTGATGCGAACCAGTAAGTCTTTGCCTGTGGGATTAGGTTTATCGAGTTCAATTTCTGCGAAACAATCAGGAGAATCGGTGGGCTGATATTGATAGACACCGATGGCTTTCATAGGATTTAACCTCGGAATAACAACAGTTTCAGGGATTTCTACCTTTTTTATACTGTTCTGGAAACCATATTTTTATCAATTTTTTAGATAAACTAGGGTCGTTTCCAATCTGGCTTTGGTCTATAAACGAATGGCAGGGATGCTTAGGACAGAACAATGAAGATTCTTGTAGTAGAAGACGATGAGTTCACCGCCTGCGCCCTCACGGCTATTCTAGACAAGCATCGCTATACCGTGGAAGTGGCCGTCGATGGAATGGCGGCCTGGGAACTCGTTCAAGCTTTTGCCTACGACTTAATCTTGCTCGATGTGATGTTGCCTAAGCTCGATGGGATTGGCCTCTGTCAAAAACTGCGGTCAGAAGGCTATCGGATGCCTATTTTATTGCTGACAGGCCGGGACAGTAGCCACGATAAGGCGGTCGGGCTCGATGCAGGGGCAGATGATTATGTGAGCAAGCCCTTTAGTGAAGAGGAATTGATGGCCCGTATCCGCGCTTTGCTACGCCGAGGCGGACCGATGGCTCAGCCCATTTTGGAATGGGGAGGTCTGCATCTAGATCCTAGTACCTGCGAAGTGTCCTACAAAGCCCAACTTCTGTCTCTAACGCCCAAGGAATATGGCATTCTAGAGCTTTTCCTGCGTAATCATCATCGCGTCTTCAATTGCGGCATGATCCTCGAACATCTGTGGTCCTATGATGAAGCCCCCGGAGAAGAAGCAATCAGAACCCATATCAAGGGGCTCCGGCACAAATTAAAAGTAGCTGGAATTCCCACCGATCCGATTGAGACGGTCTACGGGATCGGTTATCGCTTGAAAGCCTTAGAATCTTCAGAGTCTTCATCTTCACTTAATCAAAAAGAGACTCATAAACAGACCTTAGCCTCAGTCGCCGAAGTTTGGACCCGATTTCAGAAACGAGTTTCTGAGCAGATAGCCGTGCTGGATCAAGCGGCATCAGCCCTTTCAGAGAAAGCGTTAACTCAGGAACTGCAGCAAAAAGCGATACAGGAAGCACATACGTTAGCCGGAGCTTTAGGCACTTTTAGTTTTATGGAAGGATCTCGGCGGGCACGGGAAATTGAGCATCTCTTGCAATCCAAGCAGGGGCAAGAAGCTGAGCATCTTCATACATTGGTGACTGCTTTACGTCAGGAAATTGGCGATGTGACAGTTTCTTCTTCGCCAACGGAAGGAATTAAACGTTAGGTTTGCGTGTAGATGTGTAGATGGGATTCCCTGCTGTCGCCTAAGCGTGTTGATTTTTATTTGGCAAAATATGCCAAATCTTTGCAGCAATTAAGGGAGACAGGGTCAACCAAACCATACCAAAGGGCATTAATCCACCTTGCATCACATTGTAGTCAGCGGCGATTTGTTCCCACGAATAGCCTAAAATGAAGCGACCCAAAACCATCTCAAATACAACCGTTAGTAGTAGCCATAGCACGCCAACGCTGAGCAATTGAGAGACGCGCGAAGCATGAAGCCAACGCACAAAAAGGGTGGCAATTGTCAACATCAAAATTGACGCCATCACAAAGGAGAGTTGATGTGCCCGCAGATCACCCAAGGTTGGTACTAGCCATAGCATGCGAATAGTTCCATTCAGGCTTTCAGCAAGAATAAGCACGAACCAAACAATAATGCCCTTGAGCAGTATCATGTCTCAACTCCTTAAGGTTTCATGTTTACCTTAGACAACAAAGTTGAGAAACTTGTGAGGGTAAAAATAGGAGTAAAAGAGTCCTACTTCAAAATACTAAGTTTTGATAGGTTCCTATGAATGGGGTTTTCGGGTATAGCGGTGTTTGACGCCTACTGGGAAATCCTGCGGATCTCCTGTGGGTGCAAGCATTACCTGTGGTTTCTGATATTCAGCCGGAACATAGTTGGCAAACTCGCTGTTAAGCCTGAGTAGCTGAGATTGTATCGATTCAGCGATCGCTTGCTGTTTTTGTTCGTTTGCTTCAATGCCCGGTGCCAGTTCCACCGCTATCCATAAAAATCGATTCTGGTCTGCGTCTTCCTGGACTTGGAGCACAAACTTTCCGGTTACCCAATCTTGAATAACAGGTTGCTCTAAACCAACGGTGACATTTTCGGGATAGATGTTTGCGCCAAAGTAGGAAACGGTGAAATCAGACCGTCCGAAGACATAAACAAAAGGCAAGGGATATATTCCTCTAGCTTTGTCCAAGGTGCTAAGAGGATCAAATCCCTGGGCTGCCAAGAACTGAAGCATGGATTCATAGGCGATCAAACCGCCCGTGTCCGCAATGTGATAGCGCACTAGAGGAATTCCGTTGTCTCCAGAGAATAGGAGCGTGCCTTCGTGGGCTTCAAAGAAGCGGCTAAACGGATCGTACTGGACCAAAGTAGGCAAGCGAGATTCGCCAAAGAGACTGCGGGCCGCCTCAGGATGGTCTGCCAAGAAACGGCGGATCGTAATACTCAACGGAGTTTCATTGCCTAAAACGCCTGCATCGGCCGTGCCATAGAGAGAAGCAAAGTCATAGCAAGGATTATGGGAGCCCATGCGCTCACCGACGAGCGTGCGCCATTCTTCACTAAATACTTCTCCGGCTAAAACCAGCTTGATTGCATATTGTGACCAGTTAATCCCTTGGCTGATACCACGGTCCAAGGTGTCCTTGAGAAAAGGAGGATAGCCGAGGAGGACCACTTGCTCATAAGCGGGGCCTAGTTCCTGCACCACCCGAAGAATCTCAACTTGGTTGTTGCCAGGAGTAATCACGGTAATTGGATAACCTTTGCTCGCCAGCCAACGGCAGCAGTTGGTCGTAAACATCCCACCTACCCAAGTGCCCAAGGTGAAACAAATCACGGCCAAGGTGCGGCGCTGATCCGCCCCAAAGCTATCCCGAAATATCTGTTCAAACCGAGTAGCAATATGCAGTTCATCGGTCAAAAAACGGGGCCAAAAGGTTGGCTTTCCTGTGGAACCTGAGGAGGCGGCAATCATATCGCACTGTTCCAGTTGCCCATTGCGGCAGAGGTTGGAGAGTGGGTGCTGAAGTATATAATTCCGCTTGGTGATCAGGGGCAGTTTCTGGAAATCTTCTAATGTTTGAACGGAAGTCGGGTTTAGATTATGTTCTTGCAAAAAAGTTTGATAGGCCGGAACCGTAGTAGCGACCCTATGAAAAAGATCGAGCACAGCAGACTCTGCCTTTGTTGCTGCTGAAAGAGAAAGTAATTCTTCCAATGGAGTGGCTAGAAAATTCTGTACTGCCTCAAGTGCTTGGTTCCGCCGTTCTTCGAGCATAGGGCTACCTAATCTACACAACCGTCAGCTCTATTTTCAAACTTTTTTAGAATTTGGCGAAGGTTAGTCAGCCCGATTGATACGCTGAGGAGCAGGGGATGGATGATTAGAGAGCCGCAGGAGTAAAGGAAATGGCAGACCAGCCGATCAAAATCTTATTGGTTGAAGATAATCCTGGAGATGTCCGTTTACTGCAGGAACTCTTAGAAGAGGTCGCTAATGCTCCATTCCTATTGACTGTAGTGGAGCGGCTAGAGGGAGCACTTCACTATTTAGCAAAAGAACAGGTAGACCTTATTCTCTTGGATCTTTCCTTGCCAGACAGTCAGGGGCTAGAAACTTTTACCAAGATCCATGATCATGCCGTTGCCATTCCAATCGTAGTACTTACAGGACTAGATCATGAAACCCTGACCAAACAAGTAATACAGGCAGGAGCTCAGGATTATCTGGTCAAAGGGCAGGTGGATGGACCTTTGTTGGTGCGCTCTATGCGCTATGCCATCGAACGTAAACGGACAGAAGAGACCTTACGCAGAGTGAATGATGAGCTGGAATTGAGAGTGGCAGAGCGAACTGCTGAACTTATTAATATCAACAGCCAGCTAGAACTGGAACTTGAAGAGCGAAAGCAAATAGAAGAGTCTCTCAGAGTTTCCCAAACTCGCTTTGCAGGCATCCTGGAAATTGCCAATGATGCCATTATTTCTGTGGATACGCATCAACGTATTACCTTATTTAATCAAGGGGCCGAAAAGATTTTTGGCTATTCTACCCAAGAAGTTTTAGGTCAACCCCTTAACTTGCTTTTGCCAGGACGGTTTGCCAGCGCTCATCGCCAACACGTCGTTGACTTTACCCATACTCCTGGGAAGGCCCGGAAAATGGGTGAGCGACAGGAGATTTTTGGCCGTCGTAAGGATGGAACCGAATTTCCGGCAGAAGCCTCGATTTCAAGGCTGGAAGTCGGAGGTGAACAGGTCTTTACGGCAATTTTGAGAGACATTAGTGACCGTAAGCAGGCAGAAGAAGCGCTAGAACAGCTCGGTCGTCAGAATGAACTGATTTTGACTTCCGTGGGGGAAGGGCTCTGCGGGGTGGACCTACAGGGAAAGACTACCTTTGTGAATCCAGCCGCCGCCAAACTCTTGGGATACTCCGTGGAAGAGCTACTGGGTCAGTCGATAGAAGTCCTACTTCCTCCCTATAAAACAGACGGAACAGCCTATGATCTGACCTCATCACCCCTTTATGCCGCTCTGCGCAGAGGTCTGATTCATCAGGGCATGGATGAAATATTTCAGCGCAAAAATGGTTCTATTTTTCCAGTTGAATATATCTGTACACCGATTCGAGAGCAGAAAGAGATTGTAGGCGTCGTTATTGCTTTTAAAGATATTACCGAACGGCAAATGGTCGAGCGCATGAAGGACGAGTTCGTCTCAGTAGTAAGCCATGAACTGCGAACGCCCTTAACCTCTATCCATGGGGCCTTAAGAATGCTTGCCAGCGGTTTGCTGAATAACCAACCGGAAAAGGGGAAGCGTCTACTAGAGATTGCGGTAGATAGTACAGACCGTTTAGCGCGCTTGATCAACGACATTTTGGATGTGGAACGCATCGAGTCAGGCAAAGTGACCATGAATAAAAAAGTCTGCTACACGACTGACTTGATGGATCGGGCGGCAGATGTCATGCAAGCGATGGCAGAGAAAGGAGGTGTCACCCTATCGGCTTCTGCGGTATCTGTTCCTCTATGGGTAGACCCAGACCGGATTATGCAGACCTTGACCAATCTACTCAGTAACGCGATTAAATTCTCTCCCCGAGGGGCGACCGTTTGGCTAAAAGCCGAGGAACAAGGCGAACATGTTCTGTTTCAGGTCAAAGATCAAGGCCGAGGGATTCCTCAAGATAAACTCGAATCTATTTTTGAGCGTTTCCAACAGGTGGATACTTCTGATGCGCGTAACCATGAAGGTACAGGGTTAGGTTTAGCCATTTGCCGGAGTATCGTTCAGCAGCATGACGGCCAGATTTGGGTTGAAAGTACCCTTGGAGAAGGGAGCACATTTTACTTCACCCTCCCTCTAGCGCGTCCGAGAGGCAAGAAATGAAACGCATTCTGGTCATTGATAACGAGCCCTATATCCAAGAAGTGACTCAAATTAGCCTGGAAACTGTAGCGGGTTGGGAGGTTCTAACGGCTGGGTCGGGCCAGGAAGGATTAGTCGTGGCAGAACGGGAGCAGCCAGACGCCATTCTTTTAGATGTGATGATGCCTGATATGGACGGACCGACCACCTTTCAACAGCTGCAGAAGAATCCTCAGACCTGCCAGATCCCGGTGATTCTATTGACGGCTAAGGTTCAGGACTCCGACCGCCGCCGCTACCAAGAAATGGGCATGACGGCCACTATTGCAAAGCCTTTCGATCCTCTGCAACTAGCCAATCAGGTGGCAGAAGCCTTGGGTTGGTAACCTCACAAGTTCCTCAAATTGTTTGTTTATCCTCAGAGTAGAGTTCATTGGGTTCTATACAGAACCGATGACTCCTCTGCACTCCAAGGAGGTAAATCCTCATGTCATTAATTCGTTGGCAGCCTTTTCATGAATTAGATAATTTACGAAATCAAATGAATCATTTGTTTGAGGAGCTTGTCCATGGCGAACGTGAGATTCCATTCTTTCCTAAAGGTGAGATTGTTTGGTCTCCTGCTGTTGAACTAAAAGAAACAGAAACGGAAGTGATCCTGAAAGCTCAAATCCCTGGCATTGATGCCAAAGATCTCAATGTGGAAGTGAGCCAGGAATCTGTTTCAATTGCGGGAGAGCATCGAGAAGAGAAAAAGTCAGAAGAGAAAGGCTTTTTCCGTTCTGAATTCCGTTATGGGAAGTTTGAACGCTTAGTTCCATTGCCTGCCCCTATTAAAACAGACCAGATCCAGTCTGAATTCAAAAATGGTCTCTTGACCTTGACTATGCCGAAAATGGCACAAGCTGATCGGAAAGTAGTGAAAGTCAATCTAACGGAAGACACTCGAAAAGTTGCGACTGAAGCACGTCAGTATCAAGAACATCTGCAAGACACGATGACTAGCCGTTTGGCAGGAGATATAGATGCCCAACAAGCGTCTGACATTCAGCAAACCGCTAGAGAATTAGCGACGGAACAACATCAACAAGAAGGGCAAGTTCAGAAGAATATGCTGGAGCGCTCGGAAGAGAATCTAGCGAGTACTTCTTCTTAGAGAAAGGAGCCCCTGCTCTTTCTCTAAGAAGAGTAGTAAAAGGGTAGGGGCCGTTTATTTTAACTTTGAGGATTCACTATGTTGCCACAATATGATCCTATTAAGCTTAAATTCCCCCTTGGGAAATACCTTTTTCAATTGCGCAGTAATTCTAGAATATGGAGTCCGATGGCATTTTGGTTTAAGTACAGAGTTGAACTCTTTGAAAAATGTTTGGCTCTGAACGCTTTGGAAGGAAAATATTAGATAGCCTCTAAAGGAGGCGAGTGTGGAGACTATCAGGAAGATAAATAATGAACTGGCTATTGCTGGTAAAATCGGGCCAGAACAGCTTAAGCAGATTGCCCAGGAGGGTTTTAAATCTGTACTCAACTTGCAGATTCCAGAGGAAAAAGGCTTCCTGATCAATGAACAGCAGCAGGCTGAAGACTTAGGCTTGAAATATGTTCATATGCCTATTGCTCTTGAGGCTATTAATCATAATGAGATTACAGCTCAAGTCCTTCAGAAAATCGCAGAGCTAGCTAAACCTGTCTTAGTTCATTGCAGTAGTGATGTGCGGGCCGCTGCTATAGTTTTGATCTATATCTCTACCCGCCAGGGAGTGCCCCTAGATAAGGCTTTTCAACAAGCAGAAAAACTGGGTTTATTTAGAGGATTAAGCCATATCTCCTAATAGATATATTTGAGTCATTTTTAATGCTAGATCAACTATAAGGAGGCGATAGATAATGAGTATAGGTCAAAAAGTAGTTGGCATCGTCGGCAGTTATCGAAAAAATGGCATTATTGACTCTGTTGTGACAGAGATTCTTGCAGAGGCTGAGCAGCAAGGTGCAGAAACCAAAAAGATTTACCTCCAGGACCAACATATTGAATTTTGTACCAACTGCCGTGTATGTCTTCAAGAACCAGGCTTGGAGAGAGGTCATTGTGTCCTAAAAGACGATATGGAAAATGTTTTGAAAGAAATTGAAAGTGCTGATTCTCTTGTCATTGGAGCACCCGTAAATTTTGGAAATATTAATGCACTGACAAGACAGTTCTTAGAAAGGTGCGTAGTTTACGGCTATTGGCCGTGGAATGCAGCAAGTCCCAAGATCAGGAATCCAAAGATGCGCAAAAAAGCGGTTCTCGTTTCATCCAGTGCTGCCCCTGCTTGGATGGGAAGGTTCCTGACAGGAGCACTCGGTGCTTTGAAAGACTTAGCTAAGATGCTGGGAGCAAAAACTATTGGGGTTATCTGGGTTAGTTTGGTGAACTCAAAAGAGGTGAAGCTCTCTGACAAGATTAAACAAAAAGCGAAGCGATTAGGTCGGTCTCTGGTACTTGAGCCTCTTTAACTCAATGAAAACTACTGGAGGACGCTCTGGACGATTCATTTCCGGAAGAGTTATTTCAGGAACTTGGACACAGAGAGGGATTCAAGCTTGAGCTTATTATTTCCATGGGGCATACAACGGTGGGCAGGAGACGTTGGGCTGTGACAAGATTGTGGTGCAGGCGGCATGGAAAAAATGAGGATTAATGATGTCAACACCTACTGAACATTTATTGTCACGGATTGCGTTTGACCAGAAGGTTCTAGCAGGTGAGCCAATCATTCGAGGACTGAGGATTTCGGTGGCGATGATTTTAGAGCTGCTGGCGAAGGGAGCAACGGTACAAGAAATTCTAGAAGATTATCCAGATTTAGAAATGGACGATATTCACGCGGCGTTGCAATGGAGAATTAAGGACAGAAAATTATCAATTATGGAGGATAACGAGAATCAATAATGATGTGATCGAATATCTGACGGATACTCAAGGAAACCTTAGCACAGTTGTGATTCCTATTGCCTTTTGGCGACAGATCTTTCCTGAGAATGTCAGTTCTATGGAAGGTGCGGTTGAAGGTATTGAGGATTATTGCCTTAGTCGAGCCATGGATGAAGCTACGCAGACCTCTCTTCTAGGGCGTGATGAGGCGCTAGCATTTTTGGCCGAGGAATCTGATTGAAAGTTGAGCATCGACAGTTGTTCTTAAAGGACTTGAAGAAACTTATAAAGCAGCCCATTTATCAGCAGGTGCATGATCTGGCTTTTTCTACTCTACCAAATATAGACTCTCTTCAAGATTTACCCAATGTTAAAGCTCTTGTGGGAAGTGCTAATCATTATCGTATTCGGATTATCTTATAGGGATTGAGATAAATGGAGATGCTTTGGAGTTATCTCGTGTTCTCCATCGCAGCGAATTCTATCGTTATTTTCCTTGATCATCAATTATTAATGCTGACGAGAAACTGGGGACATAACCAACCACTGAAATAGGCAAAACTATGACAGATGCTTGCGGAAATATATTTGCACATCTCCCCGATTCGTTGCCAGAGGAATTATTTCAAGAACTTAGGTACGGAAAGGGATTTAAGCTTGAGCGCATTATTTCCATGGGGCATGCAACCCCAGCCGACCAATGGTATGACCAAGAGCAGCATGAATGGGTAATGTTGCTTTCCGGCTCGGCAGGTCTGCGTTTTGAAGGGGAAGAGAATGTACAAGAGTTGCGTCCTGGCGACTTTGTAGATATCCCCGCTCATAAGCGTCACAGGGTGGAATGGACAGACCCAAAAGAAAAAACTATTTGGCTGGCTCTTCACTATGCGATGTGAGACAAGAGTACTGCTTACTTCACAAGTTCCTCATTTTTGGCCTCTATTCTAGCTTCTAGGAGCAGATGAATAAAATGCAACGCTGATGGCAGAGGAAGAAGCATATGGAAAAGAAAGACTCTGTAGGACTTTACTTAAGAGAAATTGGCAGGATTCCCCTGCTGAAGCCAGAAGAGGAAGTGGCGTTAGCTCGCCAAATTGCCGGGGGAGGACCGAGAGCGGACCGAGCCAAAAGTAAATTAGTTCAGGCAAATCTGCGTTTGGTAGTTTCGATTGCCAAGAAATATCTTAATCGGGGAGTGCCTCTGATGGACCTTGTGCAAGAGGGTTCTATCGGGCTAATACGCGCTGCCGAGAAATTTGAATATGAGCGCGGATTTAAGTTCTCCACCTATGCCTATTGGTGGATTCGTCAAGCGATTACCCGTGCGGTGGCCTCTCAATCGCGCACCGTCCGCCTGCCTGTCCACATGGTTGAAAAGATTAATCGAGTCAAAAAAATTCGCCGACAACTCGCTCAGGAACTTGGCCGCACACCCATTGCAGAAGAAATAGCCCAGGCGCTAGAAATTGATGTCGAAGAACTAGGGGATATTACTCGTGCTTCTCGTAGGACTATCTCTCTGAATGTGAGCGTAGGTAAGGAAGAAGATACAGAGTTGATCCAGTTGATTGAAGACCATGAAGTCCTTCCTCCTGAAGAGCATCTAGATCACGAAGCACTTTGTTCAGAAGTCTATGAACTCCTCCATCGCCATCTCACTCCTCGGGAGCGAGACATTTTGGTGTTGCGTTTTGGCCTACTAGATGGGCAACGCCATACGCTAGACCAAGTAGGCCAGACTTTTGGCCTTTCTCGGGAGCGGATTCGACAGCTCCAAGCTAAAGCCTTCCGTAAACTTCGTCGCACGCGTAGTCGTCAGCGTCTCTATGAGTGGATTAACCCAGTCGCCCTTGAGGAATCAGCTTTTTCAGGCTAGGAAAACAAGCTTTTTCCTGCGACAAAGAAGAAAGGCTAATTATACAAATTCCTATGCTTTGGTTATGAGCAGTCGCTGTATAGGTCCTGATTATCTCTGTAGAATTTGTTCACGGGGCGTTGCAGACGTTATTTCTCTCACCTGCTATAGGCGATTTTCAGGCACATCAAGTTAGTGTTTTTACTGCGTTGCTGTTCATTTTGTTTACTGCATGGCGCACTCAAGATTCTTCTGACGTTTGGCGGAACCTAAAGAACTAATTATAGCTAATTTCCGAGTATTAGCGCTGATGCAATGAGATAGACTATCTCATGACCCACTGGAAGTTTTTTGCTGACGAGTAATTGATTTTGGCTGTCATCTGTTTATACGAATATTAACTGCAACTAACTTACAATACTAATTACTAGCTTGGATTGTGGGTGATTCATATATGCTTTCAATGAGAAAATAAAAACATAGCTATGTATCGCACTATACACGCCAAATAGATTTATTAATGGTTGAGTATAAAACGAACTAGTGATGCTAACGCACTTTCTAAAGTTAGAATCAAGGAAAAGCGATCCTCACGTTATGAACCGCACCTATATGGAGAGTTTCAGTAGTTATTAATGACTAAACAGAGCTAATTTGCCTATCACATGTGTGTTTTAACTTTGCCCGAACACTTGATTTCCTACGCTTAAGTTGTGAGCAGAAAGTCGTGGATAGACAGCATGAATCAAGATATTTTTCTAGAAGAGACGCACTCAAGTTAGCTGCTGTAGGTAGTGCCACCCTTTATGGAATAGGTGCATTTTTGAGACCTGCCTCAGCTCAAGTGCTTAAGGCTGATGCGTATCAAGCTCCTACCGTCCCATGGCTCCCTCAGCATGATCCTGACCTTTCACAGCGGGCCATGCAGCTTGCTGATCAACAGCAACAGCATCAATACAACTTTACTTATTTTCCGCCTTTGCCCCTAGTGGACAAAGTCCCACCAGCAGATCAGTTTACCTTGCCGTGGCAACAACTGGCCAATGCGATAGAAACAGAAAGGCGTTCCAATACCACTCAAGCAGGTCAAGCCAGAACCATAGCGAATCTCGATGATTATGCTGCTCTTTTTCCAGTGATTCCCCTGCCTCAAATCAGTAAGACTTTTCAAGAAGATAGTGTATTTGCGCGTATGCGGGTTGCTGGTCCAAATCCTCTAGTCATTGAGCACGTAATGGCCCTGGATAACCGTTTTCCTGTTACCAATGAACATTATCAATCAGCGATGGGAGAAGTGGATTCCTTAGCAGTAGCTGGGCAAGAGGGGAGGCTCTACCTGGCTGATTACGCAATCTTCGATGGAGCGGCCAATGGGAGCTACGCTGCGGGGCAGAAGTATCTCTATGCACCCCTGGCCCTGTTTGCTGTGCCACGTCCAAACCAGCGTTTACGGTCGCTAGTCCCTGTCGCTATTCAGTGTGGACAAAAGCCCGGACCGGATAACCCTATTTTCACCCCAAAGAACGGTACAAACTGGTTGCTTGCTAAAACCATCGTTCAGATCGCCGATGCCAACTTCCACGAACTGGTCATCCATCTTGGCAGCATTCATCTGTTTATCGAGCCGCTGGTCATTGCTACCCAGAGGCAACTTGCTGCCCGTCATCCCCTTGGAATCTTGTTGCGCCCGCACTTTGAAGGAACTCTAGCCACAAACTTCCGCGCGGTCTTCGAACTAATCAATCCAGGCGGACCCGTGGATAGGCTTCTGGGGACTACCCTCTATAGCTCGCTAGCCTTTGCGGTCGAAGGGGTTCGCAGTTATCCGTTCAATGACTCGATGCTGCCTGATACCCTCAAACGCCGTGGAGTCGATGACCGCAATCTGCTGCCTGACTCTGAATTGCAAAACTGGTTGTCAGAACTACTATCGGTCAACGGGGGAAGAATGGTTGGTATTGGTCAAGACGGTCGCATTCAAACACAAGCGTACCTGATTGAAGCCACCACCCTGATCCTCTTTACTGCCAGTGCCCAGCATGCTGCTATCGGCACACCTCAGGGGTCTTTAATGACCTATGCACCAGCTTTCCCGCTGGCTGGCTATTCTCCAGCACCCGTATCTAATCAGGGTGCCACCGAATCGGACTATCTCAGATTGCTACCACCCTGGCTCCAAGCCCAAGGCCAACTGAGTACCCTCTACTTGCTGGGGACGGTGGATTACACCCGACTAGGAAGATATCAAAGTGGATATTTCAGCGATGAACGAGTACGGCCAAAGCTAGAGCGTTTTCAAGCCCGCCTCGAGCGAATTGAAGCGGTCATTGGCCGGAGAAACCAAACGCGGCCCGCCTATGAGTTTCTACTCCCCTCTCAAATTCCCCAGACCATCCAATGGTAGAGGTTGTGCCATAACCTGACTTTCCCCTATCTCGCTCTCACTGCTTTAGGCGCGGTTAGCACTACATAGTAGTATTTGTAATAACTTCGGGGAGAGCAAGCTACCCCGATACCGATTTCTGAATGTTCAAGATAAAACGGATCCATCGCCAACAGATGAATTCGATGAGCAGGAGGATATACACCCTCATCGGCAATCAACTGATCAACCGCTTCAATGCCATTAGGAGCACCTGCCGCTAATGACTCTAGACTGTTGGATGCAGGATCTTCAGCATAATCAGCAGGTAGAGAATAGCCAGCGCGAATCACCCGTTGATTGGCACCTACTCCATCTGGATCGAAGTGAGAGACATAGTTGTCCTTAGCCATACGTTCAGCCGCTTGGCGAGCTATGGTAGCAAGCGGTTGATTCCAATGCAGGGCAGGAACAGGGCCACCAGGTAATTGAACCCCAAGTTTAGAAGCATAGTTTTTGGGCTCAGCCCGAAAATGATTCAGATAATCATAGGCTTGGACGGCTTCACGATTGGAGTCTATACAGGAATCGGCACGTGCTACTTCCTGGAGAAATCCAATCATAATGCAAGCAAAAATTACCCTCAGAAATAGATACTTCAGAGGTCTTTCTATGGATAAAAAAATCATAGGCTAGCGTCTTTAGAAGGATAGAGATCTTGCGTTTGATCCAGATTGTGAAACTGCATCATTCGCTCTTGCAGGCAATGAGAAATTGGGTCTATTTTAATTGCTAGATCTACTTCATCCATAGGTTCTCTCTCTGAATACAGTGCTTCAGCCGTTTTATTAAAAAGATTGAAGTTATACTAAGCGAATTCTTAAGTGCTTAATATGAAGCGTTTATGAAGTTTCCGAAAAAACTAAAAAACATTTTCAGCAGTAGGTTTTATTTCATTTTTAGGGAACTCTATACTGCGCAAAACTCAACGGTCAAACTTAAAAAATAGCAGTTTTGCTCAGTGGAAGTTGCGATAGTCCTCACAAGTTCCTCAAATTGACGGTTTAACGTGGAAGTAGAACTGGAGACGATTATGTTTCAAAAGATTCTTGTAGCCGTAGACAACTCCGCCTCAGGCGAGTACGTCTTCCGTAAGGCTTTGGAACTAGCTAAGAAAACTGAGGCTAGCCTTATGCTTTTGCACGTTTTGTCCTCTGATGAAGAGGGCTATCCGGCAGTGCCTGGGTTTGATTTTGGGATAGGTGCCCAGGATGACGTGATGAGACTCTACTTGCAGCAGTGGCATGACTTTAGAGAACAAGGACTTGAGCTACTGCGGGCACGCATCTATGAAGCGACTGCAGCAGGGGTGAGTGCAGAATCCAATCAGGTGCCTGGGGATTCAGGTAAGGCTATTTGTGAACAGGCACGTGCGTGGGGTGCAGACTTGATTGTGATCGGTCGTCGCGGCCGTTCTGGTCTTAGTGAACTCTTCCTCGGTAGTGCTAGCAATTATGTCTTGCACCATGCTCATTGCTCGGTTCTGACGGTACAACCGCTCGTCCGTGTCCCTGATGAAGAGACTCAAACCGCACAAATGATGTCTATTTGAGGTGAGGCTATGCAGGTCAAGGTTCAACATAAAGAGCATCTGCGATTTGAGGCAATGGCTAGGGGCCATCGTATTCTGGGCGACCAACCTCTGGAGAACGAGGGCGAAGACTCAGGAATGACGCCTACTGAGTGGTTCTTGGCATCTATTGGCGGATGTGTGGGTTTCTACGCCGTTAAGTACTGTCAGTCCAGAGGCTTAGAGGCCACAGGCCTTAGTGTGGATGTTTCTGCCCAGAAAACAACGGATATGCCTGTTCGTCTGGATGATATCCAGATTCAGGTAAATGTCCCCATAGTCTTAGATGCTCACCACTACCAAGGGCTAGAAAGAGCGGTGGATGCCTGCTTAATTCATAAAACCCTGTCAAACCCGCCCCATACGACCATCCAGATTTCTACGTCTGTGGTTCAATCAGTCCAAGCACAAACCTCCCCCTAAGCCCTTCGCAGCCCTAGTGCCAGCGAACTAGAATAAGAACAAAGTGGTGCATAAAATGACTGCGCGATTCCGTAATCGGATTGAAGCAGGCCAATTACTAGCCCAAAAACTTACGGCCTATGCTTACCGTCCGGACGTATTGGTGTTGGGGTTGCCTCGGGGTGGAGTGCCTGTAGCCTTCGAAGTGGCTAGTGCTCTTCATGTCCCCCTGGACATCTGGTTGGTGAGGAAACTGGGAGTGCCAGGGCAAAAGGAACTAGCCATGGGGGCTATTGCAACAGGGGGCATCCGAGTACTAAATCCTGAAACAATCTATTGGCTGCATATTGCTGAGCAGGACATTGCGCAGGTGGCCACGCAAGAACAAAAGGAATTGGAGCGCCGTGAGCTTCTTTATCGAGGAAATCGCCCTGCTCCTGATGTGCGGAATCGGACCGTGATTCTAATAGATGACGGCCTAGCTACAGGCTCAACCATGCGTGCAGCGATAGCTTCCCTTCGTCCACAACAGCCTGAACGAATCGTTGTCGCTGTTCCCGTTGCGCCTCCATCCGTGTACAGCGAATTCAAGACCGAAGCAGACGAAGTTGTCTGTCTGAGAACTCCTGAGCTATTCCATGCCATTGGTGCCTGGTACGAAGATTTTTCCCAAACCACGGATCAGGAAGTGCGTAATTTATTAGAGCGGGCTAGCCACGGAGTTTGTTAATCAATGAGAATCTGACCTTCCCCCAATTTAGTGGACATTCCCGAAGAGTCGATAACTACTGAACTATCGATCGATTATTGGAGTTAAAGATGAAACTCATTTCTGTCAACGTCGGACTGCCACGTGAAGTGACCTGGAAAGGGAAAACAGTTACAACTGGAATTTTCAAAGAGCCAGTCAGTGCAAGGGTGATGGTGCGATCGCTCAATTTAGAGGGTGATGGACAGGCTGATCTAACTGTTCATGGGGGAGTAGACAAAGCCGTCTATGTCTATCCGTTTGAGCATTACGATTACTGGCGAAGTGAATTGCCTGATACAGAGTTGCCGCTAGGTATCTTTGGCGAAAATTTTACCATCACTGGATTGAGAGAAGAGGAAGTGAACATTGGCGATCGCTTTAGTATCGGCACTGTAAACCTGATGGTGACACAACCGCGACTACCCTGCTATAAACTGGGGATTCGGTTTGGACGACCGGATATGGTGAAACGATTTCTCGCAAGTCGTCGAACCGGATTTTACTTCCGTGTTTTGCAAGAGGGTGAAGTCGAAGCCGGAGACACTCTTGAGTTGGTGAGCCGAGATGAAAACAACATTACGGTTGCTGATATCACTCAACTTTATACCCGTGAGCAGAAAAATCCAGCGTTACTTCACCGCGCGGCTCAACTGGAAGCGTTACCTGAAAGTTGGCGCGACTATTTCCAGCAACAGGGTCTTCATTAATTCGTAGTACAAGGAGTGGGAATAGGTACGACAGTCAACCGTTTGTCCTCCCAGAAGGCAACTACTATGAATGAAAATAACGGCATCATTAGCCAGCCCAGCCCATATTCAGTGACTGAAACAATCGATCGCTTAGAAGCCGTACTTCAGGCAAAAGGGATCACTATTTTTGCCCGTATCGATCAACAGGCTGAAGCCGAGAAGGTCGGACTAAGCCTACGTCCGACGCAGTTGTTACTGTTTGGCAGCCCGAAAGCCGGAACTCCTTTGATGGTGGCAGAACCGACGATCGCCCTGGATTTACCCCTAAAAGTGCTGGCCTGGGAAGCGGCTGACGGCAAAGTGTGGCTGAGCTATAACGATCCCGATTATTTAAAACAGCGCTTCTCACTTTCCGATGAATTAGTCAAAAACATCGCGGTCATCGCCTCTTTAATCGAGCAAACACTGGCTTAAGTAAGGATCAAGGCAGTGGGCAAAGATACAGATGAAACGTATGCCTTGTGCGAAGTGATTGTTGCACCCCAGGGCGGTAGCACACCTCTTCATCGGCACAGTCGGAAAAATGAGTCATTTTACGTTCAAGAGAGAGAACTAGAATCCCAGCTTGACAAAGTATAAAACAAAGTAAAACCGCTAGAGGTATTGTTACGTAGACTGTTTAGAAGCTATTCCGAAGAACGCAACAACACCATGTCCAACCACAACTTCATGTTCAATCGCCCTCTAGCAAGCCGTTTCGTGCTCCTTGCAATCACTTCCCTGGGTATTCTGTCTCCGACAATGCTGCCAGCGTACGCCACCAATATCCCAGCTGCGACAGGAATAAAACCTCAGACAGCTGTTTTTGCAGGAGGTTGTTTCTGGGGAGTAGAAGCAGTTTTTGAGCATCTAAAAGGAGTCTCAGAGGTCGTTTCAGGTTATTCAGGGGGTAAGCCTAAAACCGCACAATATAAGACTGTCAGCTCGGGGCATACGGGCCATGCGGAGTCTGTGAGAGTAATCTATGATCCATCTAAGATCTCTTATCCCCAACTGCTGAAGATCTATTTTCTAGTCGCCCACAATCCGACTCAGCTAAATCGGCAAGGACCAGACTTCGGTACACAGTACCGTTCAGCGATCTTTTATGCCAATGATGAACAGAAAAAGGCCGCGCAAGCTTACATTATTCAGCTCAATAAACAACACTCTTTCCAACAACCAATCGTCACTGAACTTGCACCTTTGAACAAATTTTATCAGGCAGAAGAATACCATCAGGATTTCATCTCCCGTCATCCGTACGACCCTTATGTAGTATTTAATGACTTGCCCAAGCTATCTCAACTTCAGAAAAAGTTTCCTGATTTATATAAGCAATAGATTCATTTTATTGAGGTCTGAATGACTGAAAAGTAGAGAGAATAATGCAAAAAACTGCCAATATTTGGGAGTTTTGGTGCTAATAATATTTATAAAAGTGGTTTCTCTCTTTTTTTCCTCTCTACAATAGGGGCAAAGCTTCTCTAGGAGCTTCCGAATGAAAATTCTACTCGTAGAGGATGATGAACATACGGCTGCTGTCCTTGCAGAATCGCTAACAGCTCATCACTATCTGGTGGATACAACCAATAATGGTCAAACTGCCCTAGAGTTTACAAAAGCGTATGACTATGATCTGATTGTTCTAG
Organism: Gloeobacterales cyanobacterium; assembly: GCA_038245785.1. Lineage (GTDB taxonomy): Bacteria > Cyanobacteriota > Cyanobacteriia > Gloeobacterales > PMM-0068 > Sivonenia. The sequence goes on from JBBRSB010000018.1 coordinate 39,663, forward strand.
ATGTAATGATGCCTGGATTGGATGGTGTGAGCCTGTGTCGCCAGCTCCGCTTGCAAGGCTATCGGATGGCCATTGTGATGTTGACGGCAAAGGATAGCACGAGCGATCGGATCATGGGGTTAGAGGCAGGTGCTGATGATTGTGTGATCAAGCCCTTTGATTTACCAGAATTGCTAGCTCGGATTCAAGCGCTACTAAGGCGGCCAAGAGAGACCTTTCAGGAGATTCTTAGCTGGGAAAACCTGAGGCTTAATCTCAACACGAGCGAAGTTACTTATAGCGAAAATCCTATCCACCTGACTCCGAAAGAATATGGTCTACTGGAACTTTTTCTGCGAAATCCCGGCAGAATCTTCAGTAGATTTGCACTTTTAGACCGTGTCTGGCCTCTTGGTGAATTTCCTGGGGAACAGGCCGTTAATACGCAGATTAAGGGGCTGCGCCAGAAGCTAAAAGCAGCGGGAATGAGCAAGAATTTGATTGAGTCCTTATATGGATTGGGATACCAGCTTAAACCTGCTTCAAATCAGGAAGCTACAGCAAGGAAAGAGGAAACCAAGCAGAGCACAACGAAAGAATCCTTGCTCTCCCTAGTTGACATGGAAGTTATGGCTGATATTGCCAGGAGTTGGCTAAATTTTAAGGAGAAATTGAGCCAACAATTTGAATTGTTTGAGCAAATAATTACTGATCTTTCAGCTGGAACTTTGGATCGTGAACGGTGGCAGCAAGCAGAGGCAAACGCTCATCGCTTGATTGGTTCTCTGGGCACGTTTGGTTTATCGCAAGGCTCAGAGGTCGCACGACAAATCGAGCAATTACTTCAGTCTGAAATTGTTTCAAATCAGCGTGCAGCGCTACAGCTTGCAGAATGGGTAACGCTGTTGAGGCAAATTGTAGAGCGAAGGAAAAAAAGTCCAGAAGTAAGGGAAGCCCTTTTAAGCAATGCTCCACCATTGCCTATTACCTCGGCTCGGTTACTGCTGATCAGTGTTGATAGTGTTTTGACAGAACAGATCAACACAGCAGCCCGCTTGTACGGCTTGCAGGTAGAAGCGGCAACCAACCTAGCGGCAGCGAGGAAAGCGATTGCCCGTGAGCTTCCTGATGTCATTCTCCTAGACCTTCTCTTTTCTACCCGTACTGAAGATGGATTGAGGCTACTGGCAGAGTTAGCTAGACAGAACCCATCTCTGCCAGTTCTAGTGTTCATAGAGGGGAATCAACTGATTGAGCGAGTCGCTATTGCGCGGTTAGGAGGTCGGGCCTGCTTACAAAAACCTGTTTCCTCTGAGCAACTGCTCAAGGCAGTGATTCAGTCGCTCAATCCAGTGCAAAGTGTGGATGCTCGGGTGATGATAGTGGACGATGACCCTCAAATATTGCAGAAGCTCGTGACTCTACTGAAGCCTTTGGGGCTTCAAGTCACCACCCTGGATGACCCCCGAAAGTTTTGGGATGTATTAGAAGCATCTCGCCCCGATTTGCTGATTTTAGATATAAAAATGCCCAGTTTTAGCGGACTGGAACTGTGCCAAGTAGTGCGCAATGATCCCTACTGGCGAGAACTCCCGATTCTGTTTTTGTCTGCTCTGACGGATGAAGAGATGGTAAAACGGGGCTTTGCTGCTGGCGTAGATGATTATGTGCGCAAGCCAGTAGTGGATACTGAACTCATTGCTCGTGTTCTGAATTGGTTGAAACGGTTTTAAATTCAAAATCGTGAATTTAGTGCTTCAGGGAGCATAACGCTTCATACAGAAAGTTAAGGCTAAGTTGGCTGCCCAGATGTTTTTCTTGAGTATGATTTTTTACCCTACAGAAAGATGGCAAACAAATGGAGCATCAAAAAACGTATGATTCACAGGAGCAATCGCACAATTCTCCAGGCCTAGCATTTGATATTGTTGCTCTAGCAGCCTCTGCTGGCGGCTTGAACGCTTTGAGCCAGGTCCTCTCGCAACTACCTGCCAATTTTCCAGTGCCCATTTTGATCGTGCAGCATCTTGATCCCAGGCACCGCTCCCTGATGGCAGAGATTCTCAGTCGCAGAACTCCGTTGCAGGTGAAGCAGGCTGAAGAAGGAGATCTCTTAACCGCAGGCATTGTCTACATTGCACCTCCCAATCGTCATCTTCTTGTCAATCCAGACCGGACCCTGTCGCTCAGTCAATCCGAGTTGGTGCATTTTCTACGACCCTCTGCAGACCTGATGTTTGACTCTATTGCGGCTAGCCACAAAGACCTCGCGATCGCCTTCGTGCTAACAGGCACAGGGAAAGATGGAGCGATGGGCGTGCAAGCGATCCGCAAAATAGGTGGAACGGTGATTGCCCAGGATGAGGCAACGTCCGAATTCTTTAGCATGCCCAGCGCAGCTATCCAAATGGGAGCCGATTTTGTATTGCCCTTATCAGAAATTGCTGTTGCCTTAGTCTCTCTGGTCATGCAGCCTGCAGAAAATGATGCTTAGTAAGCCATATGTGTAGTAATCAAATAATTGAGAGACACTCCAAGCGTTGTCCAATACCCTAGAGGGGAGGATAGGTCCTTAGGACAAGTGACCGTTCGCGATGAAATCAGAGCAGCAAGAGCAAGCTTTTGGAGATCTTCTAAACCATCTACAACAAGAGCGGGGATTCGATTTTACCGGTTACAAGCCCGCCAGTCTGAAGCGACGGGTGCTAAAACAAATGCAGACCCATCGCCTGGAAAATTTTGGCGAATACCTGGACTATTTACAGGTTCACCCTGAAGAATTCTCGCTGCTCTTCAACACCATTTTAATTAATGTGACATCCTTTTTTAGGGACCGTGAAGCTTGGTCTTATCTACAGAAGGAGGTTCTACCGCAACTGATTGCCGCCAAACCAGAGCAATCACCGATTCGAGTATGGAGTGCGGGGTGTGCTTCAGGAGAAGAGCCTACACGCTGGCAATTATTTTGACTGAAATCTTAGGAGAAGCGGCATTTCGGCAGCGGGTAAAAATTTATGCAACTGATGTAGATGAAGAAGCCCTAGAGCAGGCACGTCATTATGGCTATCGTGCCCAAGACTTGGAGTCTATCCCTGAAGAATTGCAAGCGCGATACTTCGATGCTGGAGGGCAATATGCAGATCTTCGCCGCTCAGTCATTTTCGGTCGTCATGACCTAGTCCAAGATGCTCCTATCTCCCGTCTCGATCTGTTAGTTTGCCGCAATACCCTCATCTATCTCAACACTGAGACACAGACCAAGATTCTGCGCCGATTTCACTTTGCCCTCAATGACACAGGGGTTCTATTTTTGGGCAAGGCAGAGATGCTGCTGAGCCACGCAGACCTGTTTACACCTATCAGCCTGACCCATCGGATCTTCCGCCAGGTATCGAGAAGCAATGGACGCGAATTTCTTCTAGAATTACCTCGGACAAGCCAAACCGCCCGTAAAACTCTTGAGTCTTGCCTGCGCTTACAAGAGTTGGGCTTTGACGCTGTTCCCTCGGCCCATCTCATCATCGACTTCAGCGGTAAGCTCGTGCTTGCTAATACCCTCGCTCAGACGATGTTCAGCATTACGGCCATGGATCTGGGCCGTCTTTTGCAAGATTTAGAAATTTCTTACCGTCCTCTAGAATTGCGGTCTTGTATCGAACAGGTATATCAGCAGCATCGCCTAGTTCTGGTTCAAAATGTGATTTGGGATGTGCCGGGCAAGAGCAGGCAGTATGTGGATGTACAAATCAACCCCCTGGAAGAGGAGAATGGCGAAATCCTCGGGATAAGTGTCTTTTTTATCGAGTCAGCCGCGCCCACGAACTTCAAGAGGAGCTTCAGCACGCTAACCAGGAACTGGAAACTACGAATGAGAAACTACAATCGACCAATGAAGAGCTAGAGACTACCAACGAGGAACTGCAATCGACCAATGAAGAACTGGAAACCATCAACGAGGAGCTCCAGTCCACTAACGTAGAATTGCAAACGATTAATGATGAGGTGCAGCAGCGTACAAACGACCTGAATCGGAGCAATGCCTTCTTGAATTCTATTCTGGCTTGCTTAAAGGCTGGCGTTATAGTGATTGACAATAGCTATAAAATTCTCAGTTGGAACAACGAAGCTGAAAATTTGTGGGGTTTACGCGCGCAGGAAGTTCAAGAGCAGTTTCTCTGGGCACTCGATATTGGCTTGCCTCTTGAACAGCTTAGGGAACCGTTGCGTAACTGCCTGACAGGGGCAACAGACCGACAAGAAAGCGTGATTTCAGCTACTAATCGCCGGGGCCAACCTATCCACTGTCGCCTCACGTACAATCCTTTAATGGGGCACGAGAAGGATATACAAGGTGTCATTATCTTGATGGAAGAGACAGAGCTATGTAAACCGTAGAGAGTGTAGAAAAATGGGTTTAGAGCAACAAATTCAAGGGGTCCAACAGCGGTTTGAGGCCATTCGACAGAATGCAGAGAATGCATCAACTCCGTCCCAGAATTTGCTGGAAGAAGCAATCACCGAACTGGGTATTACTCTAGAAGAGTTACAGGTCACCGCAGAAGAGTTATACCAGCAAAATGCGGAATTGCTGGCGACGCGCGAAGACCTAGAAGCAGAGCGCCAGCGCTACCGGATGCTCTTTGAGTTAGCGCCTGACGGCTACCTGGTGACCGATGCCAAAGGCGTCATTCAAGAAGCGAACCGTGCATCGGAAATACTGCTCAACGTACCCCGATCCCTACTAATAGGCAAACCGCTTGTTGTCTTTGTTTCTCCAGCAGACCGTCCTTCTTTTCGAACTCAACTGACCCAACTAGAGGTATCAGCCGTTCAAGCTATGGACCCAACCAGTAAGCACTTGGATAAGGAGCAAGATTGGGAAATACATATCCAACCACGGCAAGGGAAAGCCTTTCCGGTAGCGGTCTCTATTTCTGTAAGGTATACTCCCGCAAGCAAGAAGATAGCGAGCATCCACTGGCTAATTCGTGACGTCACCGAGCGCGTACAGGCCAATACCCTTTTGCAGCAGAGTGAGCAACGCTATCGCACGTTGACTGAAGCAGTCCCAAACATGATCTGGGTGGCAAATGCTGAAGGTTTTAGCTACGACTTCAACGAGCCATACCAAGAGTACTTGGGGATGACCATTGAAGAAATCCGAGGTCACGGATGGATAGAGGCTGTCCATCCCGATGACAGAGAGGTAGCTCTGACGAAGTGGCAAAAGTCTCTACAAAACAGTACCCCTTTTGAGGCAGAGTATCGGTTGCGGCGAGTAGACGGTGTTTACCGTTGGCATGTTGTGCGGGGGTTACCTGTCTATGACGACCAAAAGGTTGCCCTGTGGATTGGTTCATGTACAGATATTGACGATTTAAAACAAATGGAGGCGGCGCAGGGAGAAATTGGAGAACGGCTCACCTTAGCGCTGGATGCCGCAAATTTGGGCACATGGGATTGGGATATGCAGACCAATCGGATAATTTGGTCAGGGCACCACAGTGACCTATTCGGCTTACCCAGCGGCACGTTTGGCAACTCTTTCGCCTCCTTTATAGACTGTGTCCATCCTGAAGACCGTCCGCATATTCTGGAAGCGATTGAGTCAGCGAAGCAGGATAAAAGTTCCTATGCCTCTGATTTTCGGGTGATTTGGCCGGATGGTAGCCTTCACCATGTATCAGGAACAGGCAAGTACTACTACAACACAGAAGGGGAACCCATAAGGATGCTTGGGGTGGTGATGGACACCAGTAATCGTAAAAAGGTAGAAGAAACCCTAAAGAAATTCAGTAAAGAATTAGAAATCCGAGTTCAAGAGCGTACACAACAACTCCAAGAAAGTGAGGAGCGCTTTCGTCACGCCTTCGACAATAGCGTCGCGGGCATAGCCTTAGTCGCCTTAGGCGGTCGCTGGCTAAAAGTCAATCCTGCTTTGTGTCAGCTTTTAGGTTATTCAGAGCAAGAATTGCTCAGGTTGGACTACCAGACCGTTACCCATCAGGATGACCTGGAGCAGTCCCTTAATGAGGTGTACCAACTTCTGACCAGCGAGATTGCCAGTGCCCAAATCGAGAAACGTTTTTTGCATAAACAGGGACACTCTGTTTGGGTGATTTGTAGCATGTCGATGGTACGGGATGAACAGGGGCACCCTCTATATATTGTCAAACAAATTCAAGACATCTCCGAACGTCGTGCGATAGAACAAATGAAGAGCGAGTTTATCTCCGTAGTCAGTCACGAACTGAGGACCCCCCTTGCTTCTATTCGTGGATCTTTAGGACTATTAGCTTCCGGTGTACTCGATGATGAACCTCTCACCACCAAGCAGATGTTGAGCATTGCAACCCATGAAGCTGAGCGCTTAGTACGCTTAGTCAATGACATCCTGGATTTGGAACGGTTTGAAGCTAGCAAAGTCGTGTTAGAGAAGCAGTGGTGCGATGCAGCCACTTTAATGCAACAAGTGGCTGAAGTGATCAAACCTCTGGCGGAGGAAAGCAAAATTACGGTTTCCCTTCTCCCTCAGTCTCATTCAGTACCCGTTTGGGCAGCTCCTGACCGACTGGTGCAAGTACTGGTCAATCTCTTGAGCAACGCAATCAAATTTTCTCCTAGAGAAAGCACCGTAACCCTAACGGCCCAAAATCAGATAGACCGAGTTTTGTTTCAGGTTCAAGATCGAGGAAGAGGAATCCCCGCTGATAAAATAGAGACTATCTTTAGACAGTTTCAACAGGTCGATGCCTCAGACGCGCGCGATAAGGGAGGTACAGGGCTGGGTTTAACCATCTGTCGCAACATCGTTCAGAAACATGGTGGACGAATCTGGGTCGAGAGTGCGTTAAGGAAGGGGAGTACGTTTTATTTCACCTTACCGATTCCCTTGGAGTAGAAATTGCTATGTCCACCAAGTGCATTCTCTTGATTGATGATGAAAAAGACCTGAGTGCGGTGATTCAGACTTGTCTAAGAAAATTGGGGGGTTGGAAAGTACTGATGGCTCAATCAGGCCACGAAGGACTACAAAAAGCCGGAACTGAGCAACCTGATGCCATTTTGCTCGATGTGATGATGCCGGATATGGATGGCTTTACCGTTCTAAGTAATCTCCAGGGGAATCCTGCGACCCAAAACATCCCCGTCATTTTGCTAACAGCCAAGGTTCAGCCTGCAGACCATCATCAATATGCCCTGTTAGGCATCGCCGGAGTGATTACCAAACCCTTCGACCCCTTGAAAATATCTCACCAAGTAGCGGAGAAGCTAGGCTGGTCCTCAGAAGCAAAATGAGGGATTCAGGAGATAAATGCGTAAATCCTGCATTTATTACCCTTTATTACAGAAAATAGGAAAAATTTCGCTTCCTCATCATTTCCTCACTTTTCCCCTTTACCTTTGAACAACCATCTCCGAATCTCACATGTTCGCTCATAGGAAGGCTAAGGTACTCATGACATACGAGAACTACCTCCAGTTTATTCACTTCTTACAGGAAGAATTAGCAATTTCCACTCGTGCTATTGCTTGTGCGGAGCGTATACGTAAAAGGATCTCACCCTATGAGAAGAATCAAAGCTCTCACCTACTTTCCATGATTCTTTGGCAACATGGGCTGATGGACATTGAACAATTGAATCGCAGCTTTGCCTGGTTAGAAGGAGCCTAATGCTAGATAGTTTCTACAAATCAATCCACTCTGAACTTATTTCTACAATGCAGGCATTCTATGTACTCTTCTCCTCCTACCCTCACCCTGGCTGTTGACCTGAAAGGACGAGTATTTAAGCAACAGGAACGGATTCCACTTCATGACAGCTATCTCTGGAAGATCAATGAAGGTACGGTTCGTACGCTCACATGGAGTAAAGAAGGAACCTTAGTTACTCTAGGGCTTTGGGGTCCAGGAGATGTCATTGGCAAACCCCTATCTAGGACAAATCCCTACCTGATTGAATGTTTGGAAACTGTAAGAGTTGTGGCTGTGCCCACGTACCTGTGGAATCGAGAACTCGATGCCATACTCCTTCATGCTCAATATGTAGAAGAGCTACTCACTATTGTTCACAATGAAACAATCTATTTGCGCTTATTGGAATTCTTAATTTGGCTTGCTAACAGGTTTGGTTTTGAAGTTGAGCAAGGAAGGTTAATTAATCTCCAATTGACCCATCAAGAAATCGCTGAAACGATTGCTGCAACACGAGTAACCGTGACCCGTGTTCTTGGAGTTTTAGAACAGGAAGGTAAGCTCTTTCGGAAGAATAGAAAATTAATTTTGCCCTACTCAGTTTATTGTTCTAAGACGATCGCAGTCGAAAGAAGTCGCCCAACTGGAAGTTATTTAACTGAGGGAAAACAGCTATGAGCACACCAGTTAATTTAGCAAATAGCGAATGGCAGGAAATGTATACTTATAAGGGGCTCACTGTAGTCAATTGTTGGGCATCTTGGTGTGCCCAGTCTCAGAATATTATCCCTTTAGTTGACAAACTAGCTGATGAGTATAAAGACCGCATCAAAGTGCTCAAACTCAATATAGATGAGAACCAGGCAATAGCTAGTGAACTTGGGCTCCTGGGTCTTAATAGCCTTCCTATTACTTTTATCTTCAAATCCGGCAAATTAGTGGAAACGGTAGCAGGTTTGGCTCCCTACGAAGCTTTTCGTGAAGCCATTCGCAAACATCTCAGGGAAGGAAAGAGCGTGCATTAACTTCAGGTTGAGTATCTATTGCTCAAGATACTGCAATCTGACCGATATCTGCGGGTGTTAAATATGCTTGCAGCACTTGACCATCTAGAAACCAAATAATGCGACGGCTGCGACGGGCCATATCGGGTTCATGGGTGACCATCACTACAGTAATTCCTTCCTCGTTCAGCGCTGAAAAAATGTCCATAACCTCCTGAGAAGTGCGTGAGTCTAAAGCTCCGGTCGGTTCATCCGCCAGTAAATAATACAGGCCGATTGACGATGGCACGAGCGATAGCAACCCGTTGCTGTTGGCCTCCAGAGAGTTGGTTCGGTTTGTTATTGATGCGATTTCCCAATCCCATACGTTCTAATGCTTCCATCGCTTTTTGGCGACGTTCTTGTGTATGAATCCCTGCATAGACCATTGGTAACATCACATTTTCTAGGGCTGTAAGCTGTGATAAGAGATGAAATTGTTGGAAAACAAAGCCGATTTTCAAATTGCGAATATGGGCTAAAGCTTGGTCATCTAACTGTGACACATCCACTCCATCCAGTTCATAGTGACCAGAAGTAGGTTTATCGAGACAGCCAATGATATTCATCGCCGTAGACTTGCCTGAACCAGAGGCCCCCATAATTGCGCAGTATTCCCCTTTTCCTATGGTCAAATTGACATCAGAGAGAGCTTTTACTTCCGTATCTCCCGAACCATATAGCTTATAAATATGCTCTAGACGAATAATAGGCTGTTCATTGGTTTTTGATAACGCTGAACTATTGTTACTTTCCATCCTTCAAATCCCTCTCAAAGCAACAATCGGATCTAACTTTGCCGCTTGTCGTGCTGGAAATACGCCAAAGAAAAGACCAATACCTCCAGAAACGGTCAAGGAAATCAAGATAGCCAGCGGAGACACCGTTGCTTTCAAAGGACTAAGAACACTGATAAGCAAAGTTCCTCCAGCACCAAGCAAGGTGCCGATTAAGCCTCCTACGGCAGATAGAATGACGGCCTCAATCATGAACTGAATCAAAATATCCTGTTGCGAAGCGCCAATCGCTTTGCGCAATCCAATTTCATGGGTACGCTCGGTCACTGAGACCAGCATGATATTCATAATGCCAATCCCCCCGACCAAGAGGGAAATACCAGCAATCGCACCCAACATAATCGTTAGTCCGCCAGTAATATTACCAATAATGTCTAGAACATCTTTTTGGGTTTGGACATTAAAGTCATCTTCAACCGTGATTTTATGTCTCAGGCGCAGTAGATTGGTAATCTGAAACTGGGCTGCTCGGATACTCGATTCATTTTTAGCAGAGGCTGCAATAAACGTTAGCTCAATGCCATAGGGAGAAGTTCTGCCCACAATCCGGCTAGCCATCGTGCTCAAAGGGATATAGGCTATATCATCTTGATTATTGCCTAGGAAAGCGCCTTTAGCTTTCATCACCCCAATCACTAGAAAACTGACATTCTTAATCCGAATCTGTTGTCCTATTGGGTTTTGATTACCAAAAAGTTTCTTGGCCAATTCTGAACCTAAAGCTACCACTCGGTCGTCTCTTTTGACATCATCATTGGAGAGAAAACGCCCCCTAGCCACATCAAAGCTACGAACCGTGAGGAAACTTGGAGTTGCTCCTACCAATCCAGTATTGGTAGTTTTATTGCGGTATACGACCAATCCGCTAGCATTAACCTGCGGGGCAACGGATGTGATGGAAGGAACCTCCGCCGCAATAGCATCTGCATCGGCTAATACTAAAGTTTTCGGCAGATTGGTGGTATGTCTCCGAGAAGTTTGGGTCCCAGCCGTTATAAACAATACATTCGGACCCAAAGATTCAAACTGTTCTGCCGCTAATCTTTGCGCCCCTTCTCCAATACCAATCATCGCAATCACAGAGGCAATACCAATAATAATGCCCAACATCGTAAGGCTACTGCGTAGCTTATTTGCTATCAGCGTCGTCGATGCCATCTTGATGCTTTCTAAAATATCCATATACTTACTTACTGCTTGTTTCTAACTCTTTAGGCAGGTCTACAAATACCCGTTCACCAGGTTTTACTCCTTTAAGAATCTGCGTTTGATTACCAATACTGGAACCCAGGGTGACGGGCCGGAATTGGGCTTTCCCTTTTAAATCGGGAATCATTACTCCGGTTTGCCCTTGCTGGGTAACCACAGCCACCGTAGGAATGACCAAAGAATGATTTAACTGTTTACCAAGAAACGTGGCATCCACATTCATGTGTGAGCGCAACAAGACAAGACCTGTTTTAATCGTTACCCGCACTTCAAAGGAGGTGACATCCTGTTGAACTACGGCCTCTGGTGCAATCAGCCGGACTTGTCCCCGAAACGTTTTATCTGGATAGGAATCCGCCACAATTTCCACAGGCTGACCAAGCTTGACTTGACTAAGATCTACCTCAGGCACCTTGGCTAGGACTTCTAGACCATTGGCGATGGCAACAATCGAGGTTGAAGTGGCCGAAGAAGTGCTGGAAGCGGTTGTGGTTGGGGTGACGAAAGCGCCAACTGTGGCATATTTCTGGGTCACCACTCCGGAGAAAGGGGCACGGACTAAAGTATCTTCCTGCTGTACTTCGATAGCCTGTAATCGCCCCTTAGCTTCAGCAACAGCGGCGGCAGCTTGAGCAATTTGTTCTGGTCGCGTGCCCTTGCGCAACAGCTGTAAACGCTGCTCTGCCTCACGCACACTGGCCTGGGCGCGCTCCAGTCCTGCTCTCGCCGTTCGCTCTTCATTGAGCACGGCATCTAATTGGTCACGGGAAATAGCACCCTCTGAAGCCAGTGCTTGGTTCCGGTTGACCCGTTCACGGGCTAAATTCAAACGAGCTTGAGCATCGGCCACTTGCGCTTGATTTTGAACTACATTTGCCTGAGCTTGCTCGATTTCCTCAGGCCGATTCCCCACCTGCAGTTCTTCTAAACGAGCCTGGACCTGAGCGATATTTGCCTTTGCTTGCACCCGTTGCGCCTCAATGTCTCTGCTCTCCATTCGGGCAATCACTTCCCCCGACTTCACCTTGTCCCCTTGCTCCACATATAGCTGGGCAATACGACCCGACGTTTTGGGACTCAAGTTCACAGTCTGAATGGGAACGACCGTGCCACTTTCGGTAATCCGTACCGCTAAGTTCTTCTCCTGCACTGGAACGGTTAGCGCATTGATATCTAGGGGCGCAGTGGCCCTAAGCACAGCCAAGTAAATCGCTATCGATAATCCCGACAGCCCAACTAGCGCCAAGGCAATCAACCAGAGGGTCGATTTACTGACTTTGCCTATAAGAGGAAGTTGCATTGGAGGAGCAATCCTAAAATCAGGGAAATCTTTGCCTAGAGATATTCCCTCTTATGTAAGTTCAGACTAGATCTCAAAATTGAAGAACTTGTGAGGAAGACTGCTAGGATTTCGGCTCATTATTGGGTATGAATTTGGTATAACTGAGGAGTAACAAGTACTTGAGGAGCCTGGTTGTGAAAACTGCTATTTCTCTTCCAGACCCAGTTTTTGAGGAAGCAGAAGCACTTGCTCAACAGTTGGGAATGTCCCGGAGTGAACTTTATGCTGAAGCATTGAAAGCATATTTGCGTCGACATAACCGAGAGCAAATTCTAGCAAAACTGAACGAGGTTTACGCTAATGAGTCATCAGAATTAGATCCGGTTATGGCAAAAATGCAGTTCATCTCTCTACCACATGAGGATTGGTAGTGTATCGCGGAGAGATTTGGTGGGCAAACCTCCCCGAACTAGAAGGTTCTGCACCTGGCTATCGTAGACCTGTCCTGATTATTCAGGATGATATATTTATACAAAGTCGTCTTAGAACGGTAATTGTCATCATTATCACCTCTAACCTTGAACTTGCAAACGCACCGGGAAATGTTCTATTACTGGGTAATGCAACGGGTCTATCAAGAAGTTCAGTTGCACATGTCTCCCAAATATTTACCGTAGACAAAACATTTTTAACTGAGCGTATTGGTTCATTACCAGCAAGTTCACAAGACGAAGTGGATGAAGGTTTGCGGACAATTTTGTATCTACAATAAATATTAGTTAATGGTTGTGTCCAAAGCCATGTAAACAAAAATAACGCTGAGAATTGATAAGGCGCTGGTTGAGAAAGCCAAGCGACTGGCGGCTGCCCAAGGAATGAGCGTATCAAAAATGGTTGCCCGCTTGATCGAAGTGATGCCGGAATCTGAAGGGCAGTATGAGAGCCGAGAACAAGATTTAGACCCGTGGACGCGCAGCCTCATTGGAATGCTGAATACTGATAAGACCAACCCACCGCTGACCAACGAACAATCGAAAGAGCAGTACTATCAATATCTTGAGGAAAAGTATCGTTGAGATCCCCGCTTTTTGAGTTAGCCTTTTCTGGAAACAGCCGAACAATTGCGTAGATACCAGCGCCAGGGTAAATCAGTGCCTTTCGTCAAGCCAATTCGAATTGTTTGCGCAATCGTCAATGTGCCCTTCTCTGTCTGCTGCTGAAAATTAGCGTGGCGATGCTCAAGCCATAAGGGACAATTTGGCTCTAGCGTTGTTGCATTCAAAGACAAATCAATTTTAAGCGCGCGACAGAGTTTTCCTGGTCCTGCGGCAATGCGAGCAGGTTTGGGTTCCTTCTGTGGATCGATCCATGCGGGGACAGAATCAAGTTGGAGTGCGCGAATCAGAACAGCGCTGGGAGTTCCCTCTTGATCAGTAACGATGTTTAAACAGTGGTAGACGCCATAGATAAAGTAAACGTAGGCTGTTCCAGCGGGACCAAACAAAGCGCCGTTCCGCTGGGTGCGGCTACGGTACGCGTGCATCGCCGGATCGCCGTGCATGTAAGCTTCCGTCTCTACAATCAGTCCTCTCACAATGGTTTCGTCCGGGAACCTACGAACGAGCGTGCAGCCGATCAGTTCTGGCGCAACGGCTGTAGACAAGCGATTTAACCAGGATGGAGCAATGGGAGCGATCACGGGGATCTCAGCAAAGTAGAGATTTTTAGATTAAATCAAGTGGAAGTTAATTTCGTCTTTTAGCTACTGCTCATGAGCAGTAGCGGGATCACCAAAGTTTCTACGCTGTATGTTTTTGAGGAGAAATCATACTTATTTTTCGTGGCAAAGCGCATCTGGACTGAGGTTCTAAGCGCGCGTAGAATAGAAGGTAGGAATAGTGTTCACCTGATGTGGACGCGAGGAGAATACCCTATGACCGACACCCCTTTGCTTAAATTGCAAGACTATGGCCAAAGCGTCTGGTTAGATTATCTTAGACGTAGCTTGGTCACTTCTGGGGAATTGGCTCAAAAAATTGAGAACGATGGACTGCGTGGGTTGACCTCTAACCCAGCCATTTTTAAGGAAGCGATTGTGGGCAGCCCTGATTACGATGATGCAATTCGGGAACTAACGGCCCAAGGTTTAAAAGAAGACGCCATTTACGAAACGATGTCTGTTGAAGACATCCAAGGCGCAGCTGACGCCTTTCGGCCTCTCTATGACCGCTTAGATGGTAAAGATGGCTTTGTCAGTCTCGAAGTCTCTCCGTATTTGGCGAGGGATACGGCTGGAACGGTCGCTGAAGCTAAGCATCTCTGGCAAAAAGTTAATCGCCCCAATCTAATGATCAAGGTACCCGGAACTCCTGAAGGATTACCCGCCATCCAAGAACTGATTGGCGAAGGCATCAATGTTAACGTCACGCTTCTGTTCTCACGGGAAGCCTACAGAGGCTGTGCCGAAGCCTACATCGCTGGGTTGGAAGCCTACCATGCTAAGGGCGGAAATCTAAGCCGAGTGGCGAGTGTAGCCAGTTTCTTCCTCAGCCGCATTGATAGTTTGATCGATTCCAAACTAGAAGCTTTGATTGCCAAAGCAACGGACCCGGCAGAAGTAGAGAAGCTCCATGGACTGATGGGAAGCGTGGCGATTGCCAATGCCAAACTGGCCTATCAGGACTACAAAGAACTCTTCACCAGTGAACGGTTCAAAGTGCTTGCTCAAGCAGGAGCTTTTCCTCAAAGACTCTTGTGGGCTAGTACAGGCACCAAAAACCCCCATTACCGGGATGTGCGCTACGTAGAAGAGCTGGTTGGGCCTAATACCGTCAATACGATGCCCGTCTCAACCCTCAATGCCTGTGCAGATCACTGTGAGCTGCGTTCTAGCTTAGAAGAAAATCTAGAGCAAGCTCAAAACTCTCTAACAGACCTGGAATCTGTGGGCATTAGCTTAGACCAAATTACCCTGGACCTTCTGGTAGATGGTTTGAGCAAATTCACAGGTCCTTTTGATGAATTGCTCCTAAGCATCCGCAATAAGCGGGCGCTCGTGGCCAGTCCTTAGGCTGATTAGGTTCACTTCAGGTTCATTTCGTCGTACTTAATCTATGGGAAACCTCTATGTCTAAACCGAGTATTGGTCTGATTGGTTTGGCCGTGATGGGAGAAAACCTGGCGCTCAATATTGAGAGTCGGGGCTTTCCGATTGCTGTATATAACCGCACCACTTCCGTCACGGAGAAATTTTTAGCAACCCGTGCTAAGGGTAAGCAATTTTACGGCTCCTCCACCCTGGAAGAATTTGTCGAGAGTATGGAATCTCCCCGCAAAATCATCATCCTGGTCAAAGCTGGTGCTCCGGTAGATGCGGTGATCGACCAACTCAAGCCACTCCTGAGTCCTGGAGACATCATCATTGATGGTGGCAACTCTCTCTATGAAGACACCGAACGCCGGGCCGTTGCCATAGAAGCCTCAGGCTTGCGGTTTATGGGCATGGGCGTTAGCGGAGGGGAAGAAGGGGCTCTAAACGGTCCCTCTTTGATGCCTGGTGGCCCGAAAGAAGGCTACGAAGAAATGGCACCGATTCTTACCAAGATTGCCGCTCAAGTAGATGATGGTCCTTGCGTGACCTACATTGGTCCTCGCGGAGCGGGTCATTACGTGAAGATGGTCCACAACGGTATTGAGTATGGAGACATGCAGCTGATTGCTGAAGCCTATGACTTACTAAGAAGAGTCTTGGGTCTAAACGCCGGAGAATTGCACGAAGTTTTCACTGAGTGGAATAAGACCGAGCTGGAATCCTACCTGATTGAAATCACCGCCGACATTTTCACCAAGATGGATGACCAGACAGGCAAGCCTTTGGTGGACATGGTCATGGATAAAGCGGCTCAAAAAGGGACCGGCAAGTGGACGATCATGAGTGCCCTAGACCTGGGAATCCCGATTCCGACTATGGATGCAGCCGTGAATGCTCGAATCTTGTCTTCCCAGAAAGACCAACGGGTGGCGGCATCTGCCATGCTCAAAGGGCCGGAAGTAGCCTTTACAGGTGACCGTCAGGTCTTTATCAATGCTGTACGCGATGCCCTCTACTGCTCGAAGATCTGTTCTTATGCTCAGGGAATGGCCCTGATCAAAGCGGCTTCCGATTCTTTTGAGTACAACCTGAACTTGGGAGAAATTGCCCGGATCTGGAAGGGAGGATGCATCATCCGCGCAGGTTTCTTAGACAAGATTAAGCTGGCTTTTCAGAAGAATCCTCAGCTCGCTAACCTTCTTTTGGATGATAGCTTCCGAGGAGATATTGAGCAAAAGCAAAAAGGTTGGCGCTATGTCGTTGAAACGGCAGCTACCCAGGGCGTACCGATCTATGCCCTGGGCGCTTCCCTAGCCTATTTCGATGCCTATCGTCAGGCCAACCTACCCCAAAATCTGACCCAGGCCCAGCGTGATTACTTTGGCGCGCATACCTATGAGCGCATTGACCAACCAGGGTCCTTCCATACGGAATGGGCAGAATAATGCCCTCACCCCTCATCCCATCTTCCATGCGGCATAAGGTGACATTCCCCTCTCCCGAGGGAGAGGGGTGCCCGTAGGGCGGGGTGAGGGTGAGATACTATCAAGATATAACCCCATATGGCATGCCCTTTTTTAGAGGATCTCCCTGTGAACACTGCAACAATCCTGAATAATCCTCTACTCCTCGGTCAAGGACTGCCCCCTTTTGATACCATCACGCCGGAACATGTTGTACCAGGCATCACACAGTTACTTTCTGAATTAGATAGTGAGCTGACCAAACTGGAATCAGAAGTGGTACCAACCTGGCAAGGCTTGGTGGAACCGCTAGACCGTATTACAGAACGATTGACATGGAGCTGGGGTGCCGCAGGACATCTGATGGGCGTCAAGAATAGCCCGGAATTGCGGGAAGCCTACCAAGCGATGGAACCGCTCGTGGTCCAATTCGCGAGCAAATTGGGGCAGAGCAAGCCTCTTTATCGAGCCTTTAAAGCGATGATGGAAGGAGAGCCTTGGGCAACGCTGGATGAAGGTCAAAAGCGGCTTGTAGAGGCGGCGATCAAAGAGGCACAACTTTCTGGGGTGGGACTGGAAGGGGAAGAGCGGGAACGGTTTAATGCTATTCAGATGGAGCTGGCTGAGCTGGCGACTAAATTTTCTAACCATGTGTTGGATGCGACTAAAGCTTTTGGTATGACCCTGACGACCAAGGAAGAAGTGGATGGCCTACCGCCGAGTTTGCTTAGTCTGACGGCTCAGATCGCTCGGGCCTCCGGCGAGACCCTGTTAGAGAACGCCACGCCGGAAGCAGGTCCCTGGCGCATTACGCTGGACGCTCCTAGCTATGGTCCTTTTTTACAGCACAGCACGCGACGGGATTTGCGAGAAAAAATCTATCGGGCTCTGATCAGCCGAGCCTCTTCCGGGGATTTGGACAATAGCCCTTTGATTGATCAGATCCTAACTTTGCGTAAAGAAAAGGCGAATCTGCTTGGGTTTGATAATTTTGCGGCGCTGAGTCTCGCCAGTAAAATGGCTCCATCAGTAGAAGCAGTGGAAAAACTACTGGAAGAGCTACGGGTGGCGAGCTTTGATGCAGCCACCGAAGAATTGCAAGAGTTAAAAGCGTTTGCTAAAGCCAAGGGCTTCCAAGACGAACTGCTGCACTGGGATATGGGCTTCTGGTCAGAGCGTCAACGGGAAGAAAAGTTTGCCTTTAATGATGAAGAGCTACGGCCCTATTTTCCGCTGGCTCAAGTTTTGGATGGTCTATTCGATCTCAGCCACCGCATTTTTGGCGTAACGGTGAAGGCTGCAGACGGTCAAGCGCCTGTTTGGCATGAAGATATACGTTATTTCCAAATCGCTGATGCCTCTGGTAGAGCGATTGCCTACTTCTATCTTGACCCCTATAGCCGTCCTGCGGAGAAACGGGGGGGAGCCTGGATGGATGTCTGCATCAACCGTGGCAAAATCACCCACGAGGGCGTCACCGTCACCCGTTTGCCCGTTGCCTATTTGGTCTGTAACCAGACCCCTCCTGTAGACGGCAAGCCGAGCCTGATGAATTTCCGGGAAGTGGAAACGCTATTTCATGAGTTTGGTCATGGTCTGCAACATATGCTGACGACGGTGGATTACAGCGGAGTGGCTGGTATCAACAATGTGGAATGGGATGCAGTGGAACTGCCCAGCCAGTTTATGGAAAATTGGTGCTACGACCGGGCGACTTTACTGAGCTTGGGCAAACACTATGAAACAGGAGAATCTTTGCCGGAGCATTATTACCAGAAGCTCCTGGCTGCTCGAAACTACATGAGTGGCAGTGCCATGCTCCGACAGGTCCACTTTAGCCTGGTAGACCTGGAACTCCATAACCGCTATCAGCCTGGAGGTTCTGAGTCTGTCCGTGGTTTGCGCAATCGGATTGCCCAAACCACTACGGTTCTACAGCCTCTACCTGAAGATGCTTTCCTCTGCTCCTTTGGCCATATCTTCGCCGGAGGCTATGCGGCGGGCTACTACAGCTACAAATGGGCGGAAGTACTCAGCGCTGATGCTTTTGCGGCCTTTGAAGATGCTGGTTTAGAAGACGAGGAGGCCGTAGCCGCCACGGGTCAACTCTTCCGCGATACAGTTCTTGCTTTGGGCGGTAGTAAGCACCCGATGGAAGTCTTCAAGAAATTCCGGGGTCGTGAGCCGAGTACAGAGCCTCTGCTTCGTCACAGTGGTTTGGTAATAGCTTCTTGAAGCGTTAAACCTGAATTATGCAGCAAATAGCAAATAGTGGGTTGCGTAGGCTAACGATGTTTCTGAGGCCCCATAAGGAGGGTACACGATGACCTTTGAATTGTTTAGTCACGCAGTCAGTGAAATGATTGCTGTTTTGGTCGTATCAGAAGCTCAAATAGAGCCGTTGCTCAATAGTGAAGTGATGCACATTAGGGTCCTAGATGAAGCAGTGTGACACTCCAGCGGTCTCAGAGTTCACACAATAGGCCCTGAGTAGAACGAGAAGTCCTTCAGCGGTTCAGTGAGCGATAATAGTTAGTACCTTTTGATATGAGTACTTTAGCGATGACTGACTTACTGGAACAGGCGATTGCTCGATTGAAGACTATACCAGCCAGTGATCAGGATGCAATTGCTGCACTGATTTTGGAAGAACTTGAAGATGAAGCCCGATGGGATGCAAGCTTTGCAAAGTCTCAAGATGCCCTTGCCAAGTTTGCCTCTGAGGCAATGGCTGAGTACCGTACAGGTAAAACCCAAGCGTTAGATCCAGAGACGTTGTGAAGTCACGTACTACTCTCCAATTCCGTAAAGCGCTTGAGAGACTACCTGAGCAAGTTCAAGAGCAGGCACGCGGAGCATATCGCCAATTCATACAAGATCCTAGTCATCCAAGTTTACGCTTCAAAAAAGTGCATCCAGAATTACCAGTTTATTCCGCTCGGATCAGTAAAAGTTATCGAGCAGTGGGACAGCTAGATGGAGATACTGTCGTTTGGTTTTGGGTCGGTTCACATGCAGAATACGACAGGTTAATCTCTCAGTTATAGCGCAAGCAACTAACCAGTACGTTGCAGCGGATGAAGCAAAGAATAACAGAGCAAAACTTGATCAGAAGACTTCTTAAATTGAGCTCAATTGGAGAAACTATCCTCAACGGTTGAAGGCAGTGGGCTTATGAACCTCCTATTTCGGTATCTAAGCGTTCTGCTTTTTCAGCCTCTAATTGCTGCACCGTTCGCTGTAAGGTTTCAATAATCTCGTACATTTCCACGGGGTCAAAGATGCGTAACAAGCTGGTTTGAGTGACAATTCCCAGGTTTCTACCCCAATTCCAGGACACTACTAAGCGCCGGACATGGAGATGCTGCATTTGTTGATGCGCTGTCCATAGAGAATCCTCAGGACTGAGAAGGCAAAGGGGGGTACTCATCACAGCTTCAGCCTTAGTTTTTGCCAGATCCAGTCTGAGTGCCTGAAATTGTACAATATCCCGCTCCGTAACAATCCCAAGCGGCTGGTTATGCTCTTCAGCATCTTTTTCGGTAATCAGGATGCAACTGACCTGCTGCTCTGCCATCATTTGGGCCAAGTCCAATACCGAGGCCGTCTTAGAGGCGTGAACTACTTGATGGGTCATCACATCTGCAACTCGCCGCAGCTTGAGAAGATTAGCTGGTCTCAGTACTTGACGAATACTTTCAGGGGAGACAACCCCTACAAGCTGACCTTGGACATTCACCACCACCAAATGACGGATCCGATAGCGCCGAAATAAAAATAAAACGGCGAATAGATCTTGAAAATCAGTTTCAGTCAAAGTAATCACGGGATGGGTCATCACCTCAGCAATTTGTACCCCTTCGAAATCCTTGCCCTTGGCCGTGAGCCGCACAATATCTCGTTCTGTGAAAATTCCGACGACCTCTGTTCCTTGCGTCACCAAAGCATAGCTGGAGCGAGCACTACGAGTAGACAACGACTCTTCATCAGCAGAAAGCTCTATATCCCGTACGGGTCTCTGTGTCAGACTCATGAAGGCAATGACATCCATGAGGGAAGTAGTGGGGGGTACCGTCAGCGGATGACGATCGATGGCTTCTTCTACGCCTGGAATAGCAATACGTGGGTCGTTAAAGGGCATCCAAAAATCCGGTTAAACACTGAGAGGAGAGACTCAGGCAAGGTCCAGGAGAGATGTTACACCAAAACCTTCAAATGTCCTAAAAAGAACATCTTTACGGTTCCTAGAGGTGTATCCTTGAGGGATGTTACAGAAAAAGCCAATGAAACACTCTTACTAAGGGATTTTTAGCCTTTTTTGGTTTCACCTACTATCCCTGGCTACGCCAGACATTTTGGGGTTCTGCCCATAGAGTCTATCCAAAACCCGCTTGACCGAGATACGCTTCCATTCTTGTTTCCGCTTGGTCTGGTATCCCTGCTGATTCAGCCAGTCTGCAATCTGTTGCAGAGACTTACCCGACTTATGGTGGCGGCGAATGAGTTCAATGACTTGCTGCTCTTCGGGAACTGCTACCAGTTCACCTTCTACCGATTTCAGGCCAAACGCTGGCGAACCATAACCTGCATAACCACCCTCGGCAGCTTTCGCCTTTCTCCCTTGGTTTAGGCGTTCCCAAATCGAAAAATTTTCCAGGTTTTCAGCAGCCATCGTTACTAAAATTTAGCGCTTTGTCCATCGTACCTCCCATCGGAAAGCAAATCTAGTGAATTAGAAATTTCTCAAACTCGGAGTTCTATGTCTTATTCCAATCTCACTTCTAATGTAATTTCTGGCTTGACGGAACGAGTGTTTAAGGAACAAGAACGGATTCCACTTAGTGATAGTGTTCTCTGGAAGATTGAGCAAGGTATAGTTCGTACGCTGACATGGAGTGGGGAAGGAACAGCCGTTACTCTTGGGATTTGGGGACCAGGAGATGTTGTTGGCAAGCCACTATCCAAGGCTGAACCCTATGAAATTGAATGTTTGGATTGTGTAAGAGTTCTGGCTTTACCTCTTTCCCTTTGGGCTCAAGAACTAAACGCAATAATTTTACATGCTCAGCAAATAGAAGAATTGCTCAGCATTGTTAACAGTGAAAAAATACATACACGTTTATTAGAGTTCTTAATTTGGCTTACGCAAAAATTTGGTCATGGAGTTAGTCAAGGATGGTTGCTTGAACTGTGCTTGACCCACCAAGAAATTGCTGAATCGATTGCTACAACGCGAGTGACTGTGACGCGGATGCTTGGAATTCTAGAACAGGAAGGCAAAATTATCCGAAATCACCACCAATTAATCTTGCCCTATGACCTTATTCTTTCTGATAACGATTGATAGTAGAAAATCCTTCAGCTAAGGGAAAATACGATGGACAACACAACTAACTTAGAAAATAATGAACGGCATAAATTATTTACCTACCAACGACCCGTTGTAATCTATTGTTGGGCTCATTGGTGTACCGATTGCCATACAGTCAGTCCTTTGATCGACCAACTTGCTGAAGAGTATAGAGGATATATCAAAGTAATCAAGCTCAATATAGATGAAAAGTCTAAAATAGCTAGTAAACTTGGAATCCTTGGTGTCAATAGCATTCCGATTATGTTCATTTTTAAAGGTGGTAAACTTGTAGAAAAAATAGCAGGTATTGCTCCTTATGAATTATTTTGCAGCGCTATTAGAAAACACCTTTCTGATGAGCGGTGCATGCATTGACTTCATCATCATTAATGTTGGCCCGGTACTAACAAAGCAGCCAAAATAGCCTTCTGGGCATGTAGCCTATTTTCTGCTTGGTCCCAGACTCTTGATTGAGGGCCTTCTAGAGCTTCTGCGCTGATTTCTTCTCCGCGATGGGCAGGCAAACAATGCAAGATAATCGCCTTTGGGTCGGCCAGAGCGCAGAGCGCATCATTGACTTGATAGTCAGCAAAGGCTTTCTGTCGCGTTGCGGATTCTTCCTCTTGCCCCATACTGGCCCACACATCCGTGTAGAGGGCATGGGCATCCTGAGCGGCTTCGGCTGGGTCTTTCAGAAGGCTAATCGTACACTCCGTATGAGCAGCAATCTCTTGAGCCCGTTGAACAACGGTACTTAGGGGTTCATAGCCTGGTGGAGTGGCTACCTTTAGATTCATGCCCACCTTGGCACAGCCCAACAAGAGTGAATGAACAATATTGTTTCCATCCCCGATATAGGCTATGGTCAGCCCTTTTAGAGTGCCAAAGGTCTCTTTCATCGTCAGCAAATCAGCCAGAATTTGACAAGGATGTTCAAGATCCGTCAGGGCATTAATGACAGGAATCGAACAATAATTGGCAAACTCCTCTAGCTCAGCTTGTTCAAAAGTACGGATGGCTAAAGCATCTACATATCGGGAAAGGACCCGAGCAGTATCCTTTACCGATTCTCCTCTGCCCACCTGAATCACATTCGGGTTTAGGTCAATCGCTTCGCCACCCAAGTGATACATGGCCACCATAAAACTAACCCGAGTCCGGGTAGAGGCTTTACGAAAAAGCAACCCTAAGGTCTGGCCTGCGAGTGGTTTTACGGCTCGATTCGCTTTGTAGTATTGGGCCGAATCCAACAACGCATGCAGTTGAAGGGTGTTCAACTCATCCAAGCTCAACAGGTCTTTGCCTGAGAGTGTACGAATCGCATCGATCGAGGGTCCTTCTGCAGAAATCACGGTGTGCTAGCGCCCTTATCTTCAGGTTGCGTTCCCTGAGAAACAGGCGTTTGAGGCTGATTGGCATCGGCTGCAGGCGTCACTGGTGTACCTGCTTTCGCTTCTGCAATCACTTTAGTCAGTGCCTGCACGGCCCGGACATACTGGGGGTCAGAAGCAGTTGCAATCTCTATGCCTTTTGCTTTATTTTTCTTAGTCAGCTTAGGCAACTCCACTTGGATATCTGGTTGAATACCCTTTTTGTGAATATCCGCTCCAGAGGGGGTTTTGTAATGAGCAATGGTCACGGCCATTCCAGAACCATCAGATAGAGAGTGAACGGATTGAACCAGCCCTTTACCGAACGTTTTGGTACCTACCAAAACAGCCCGCTTGTTGTCCTTAAGTGCTCCAGAAAGAATTTCACTGGCACTGGCTGACCCGCCGTCCACCAGAATCACCAAAGGTTTATCCGTTAAGGAGTGATGGTTTGCACTCAGACGTTCTACCTCTCCTTCACGGTTTTGGGTGGAGACGATAGTACCTTCTTCCATAAACAATTCAGCAATCTCGGCAGAAGCATAGAGCAAACCACCAGGATTTTGTCTAAGGTCTAGAACAAATCCTTCCACTTGCTTCTTATTGAGGTCTTGCACCGCTTGGCGCATTTCCTTTGCGGCCGTACCTGTAAATTGCGTTAGGCGGATGTAGCCCAGCTGACCCGGCTGCGTTCCCACCGCACCTACAATCGGGCGAGCATCACTCTTGACCGCTTTTAGTTCGATCCGGCTACGGACCAAATCGACATTAAATACTTCGGTGCCGCGACGGATTGTAAACTTTACAGAACTTCCGGCTTTGCCCCGAATTTTGCCTACCGCTTCTTCCCTGCTCATCCCTTTAGTAGGTGTGCCATCAATGGCCTGAACGATATCCTTGGATACTATTCCAGCCTTCGCCGCAGGAGTGTCTTCAATAGGGGCGATGACCAACAATTCTTTGGTTTTGGGCTCAATATCAATTTGGATGCCTACTCCCGTGAGTTCGCCTGAGGTGTCAACCTGCATACTGGCGTATGCTTTTGGGTCCATGAAGCGGGTATAGGGGTCTTTAAGTTTGGCCAACATCTGGCGGACAGAAGTGTAGGCTTCTTCTTTGCTCTTGTATTCTTTGCTTAGATATTCTGTGCGAACTTTTTCCCAATTGCTTTTATTAAAAGTTCCGTCTACATACTCTGAGTTAACAATCTGCCAAGCCTCATCCACAATTGCCTTTGGGTTTTCCTCAAAGGCTGCCAATACTGCGGTTGGATGACCAACTACACCTGTAGTCCATAGGGTGAGAGCAAGAGATGCCGTAGCGCCAAAACTTAAGAGGATTTTTTTATTCATTTCAGGTCAGCAGCGATAAGGGGAATAAGGGCAGCGAGATTACTACGAAGTTTGTAGAAATGCTGTAACGCCAATCTAGCATAGGCATCCAGGCAGACCGTCATTTGCTTCATAGTTTCTCTATCAATTCTATAGGCAAGCGGTCCGGGTCTAAGACAAAGGCTACCCGATAACGTTCTGAGCCTATCTGCTGTTCTATCGTTTCCATCAGAATCGGAATCTCATAACTTTTGAGGTTTTTGAGTGATTCCTCGACGTTTTGCACCAATAGAGACAAATGATAGTATCCAGTGTAGTGCTCGTCTAACCAAATTTCTGGAGCAGGCTTAGGTTCTAGCATCTGGATCAGTTCGATGCGTCCGCCTCGTTCCGATTCCATCCAGCAAGCTAACGTTTCTCCTGTCTGGAATCGTTCATGGACAACAAATTCCAAGCGTTCATAGAAAGCAATGGACCGAAAAATATCTGCGGTGCGGATCGAGACGTGGTGCAGCATGGCATTTTGGGCATTCTTATTCCATCGTGACATGGGCATGTGCATTGTGTACGTCCCAACCACCCAACTCAACAAGGGCAGAGCAGCGTGGCAATAGATGAAAGAGTGCAGCGATTATTGAACAATCTGGGCCAGGCGATTGTCGGCAAAGAAAAACCTCTGAAGTTGGCGCTAGTAGCGCTATTTAGTGGAGGCCATGCCCTGCTAGAAGATGTACCTGGTGTCGGCAAAACGCTATTGGCAAAATCCCTCGCTAGTAGCATTGATGGCACTTTTCAACGGGTGCAGTTTACACCAGACCTCCTGCCCAGTGATGTGACAGGAACCAATATCTGGAATCCGAAGAATGGAACGTTTGATTTTATGGCGGGTCCTGTTTTTGCCAATGTGCTGTTGGCTGATGAAATTAACCGGGCCACTCCACGGACCCAAGCTTCCTTACTAGAGGTGATGGAAGAGCATCAGGTGACCATCGATGGCATCACCCGCAAGGTGCAAGAACCATTTTTCGTGATTGCGACCCAAAACCCTGTGGAGTATCAAGGGACCTTTCCGCTGCCAGAAGCTCAGTTGGACCGTTTTGCATTGTCTTTCAGTTTGGGCTATCCCACGGAAGAAGAAGAGCTAACCATGCTCCAGCGGCTGCAGTCCGGCACTTTGGGCGGACCGCTCAACGCTTGTCTGTCCCTGGAGGAAGTGCAAGCCATCCGCAAGGGAGTAGCCAAAGTTCCTGTCTCCGATGCCCTACAGCGCTACATTTTGGCGTTGGTCCGCAATACCCGTGAAGATAAACAAATTACGCTGGGCGTCAGTCCTCGGGGGGCTGTAGCCCTCCAGAAAGCGGTACAGGCTCTCACCTATTTGGAAGGCCGCTCCTATCCTGAACCCGATGATATTAAATGGCTCGCTCCTGCAGTGCTTTCCCATCGCCTGATACCGGCCAGCGGACAATCGAGAGTGCAGATTGTGAAGCGACTTTTAGACACCGTTGCCGTTCCCTGATCTTGTCCCCATTGCTCCTCCATAATTTGGCACAATAGAGCTTAGTCAGCCCGGTATTGTCTGTGTTCGCCTACGCTCTGAAACGTCTTCTAGCTTCACTCCCGCTGCTATTCCTAGTATCCCTGCTCAGTTTTACCTTGATCAAGCTGGCACCGGGAGATGCTTTGGACACCTTGAGAGCCAATCCAGCGGTCTCTCAGCAATTCATCCAGTCAGAAGTGGACCGTTTAGGGCTAGACCGACCAGCTCAGGAGCAGTATTTCATCTGGTTGAAGAATGCACTCCAAGGTGATTTAGGCAGTAGCTATACCTATCAAATTCCTGCGGTGAGTTTGGTGGTACAGCGAGCAGGGAATACCCTACTGATGGCGATAACTTCTTTTCTCTTTACTTGGTTAGTGGCCATTCCCCTCGGTATCTATGGGGCCGTACGGCAATACTCTCTAGCTGATAAAATTTTGTCTTTTTTCAGCTATTTGAGTCAGGGATTTCCTAGTTTTGTTCTGTGCATCGGCTTGTTATTTCTCGCATCGACTAGTGGTGGACTTTTGCCCACAGGAGGTATGACCAGTATCAATTATTCTCAGCTCAATCCATTTCAACAAGTATTAGATACAGGATGGCATTTGATCCTGCCAACCCTGGCGATTGGATTAGTCGGCTTTGCCGGACTACAGCGCATCACGCGCGGCAATTTGCTCGATGTTCTCAGAGAAGACTATATCCGCACCGCACGAGCCAAAGGATTAGATGAAAACCGAGTCATCTATGTCCATGCATTACGCAATTCTGTTAACACGCTGATTACTCTACTAGGCTTTGAATTTGCAGGTTTACTGAGTGGAGCCTTCATTGCCGAATTTTTCTTCTCTTGGCCTGGTTTAGGCATGCTTATCCTAGAGGCTTTCAAGAGCTACGACATCAACGTAATAATGGCCAGTCTGCTCCTTGGAACCTTTATGCTCGTACTCGGAAACCTATTTGCAGACTTGCTGCTCAAAGTCGTAGACCCTCGCATTCGCTTGGAAGAAGCAGAATAGCAAATTAGCCTCTTACCCTAGACTGTTTCCAGGCCTTTAAGGCAATGCCGAGCAGCCCAAATAGAACGAAAGCAATTGGATTTGGATTTTCAGGAATCGCTTGTACATTGGCTAAATTATCCGTGAATACTGACAGCGTTACGCTAGTCGGTTGATTGAAGAAGTAATTAAATGAACCATTGACAGAAGCCTGCGCTGATTCCTGATTTTCGCCAGTGAGACTTTGCAGGATAGGAGTACTTCCTAAGGCTACATTGTCACTTTGAAGGTTCAGAAAATCATCATTATTTTGAGTTGCTAAGCTGCCAGAGAGGCCGAAAGCGCCATAGATATTCTGACTAGTGTTATCACTGACCACAAAAGATAGATTTCCCGCCGAATTCGCACTTTCGAGAGATGGATTGTCGGCTATTGCTTGTAGAGATAGCAAACTTTCAAAATTAAACGATAAGGATTGGTTGGCTCCAATATCAAACGTGCCAAGGTTTTGGGTCTGACTTTGAGCGAGTCCTGCATACGTATTACCTTGTCCAAAAGCTAAGCTTGCCGAACTGTTGGAAGCATTGGCTAAAGGGGCTGCGATAAAGTTTGCTTCAGCCGTACTGGTCGCAAAAGCAGTATCTAACGGGTTTGGAGCAGAGGCAAAAGCATTCGTATTGGTGGCACTGTTTGTGTTCTGAGGACCTTGGCTAAAGTTAGAAAAATTGAGCATTCCTTCAGACAAAGATAAAGTAGCAGCCTGGCTCGGGAACGATGTCAGCGTAGAGCTTAGGACCAGAGGCGCTATCAAAAATAGAATGGGCTGAACAACTCCTCGACATAGCTTCATCAGTGCCCCTCACGAACTATTGAGCAGCGCTAACCTGCGCTGGGATCAATAATAGATGAATTTTACAGAGCTGATGAGCGTGGCTGACTACGAGGGGCAATACGGGTATTTACTGCCAATTATTCTTACTTAGTAAAAATGAAAGCCTTCGATCTCTATTCGCAAATTGCTACAACTATTACAGAGATGGGATTCGTAGCTTGCGCCCGAAGGGTACCCACGGTAAGTTGCCTTGTAGGACTTTAGAACAAAACTGGCGGAGAGGGTGGGATTCGAACCCACGGTAAGTTGCCCTACACAGCATTTCCAGTGCTGCGCCTTCGACCACTCGGCCACCTCTCCAGAGATGGACACAGGGGATAATCGTATCGCTGTGTCTGTACGATGTCCAGAAAATTGGTAAAGCCTAAGCCAAAGCCTGACGATTGAGCTGGCCCGCAAAATGACATCGAGCATAATGCCCTGCGTTGGACACATCCAATAAATCCGGCATCGTGGCGCAAATATCTTGGGCCAAAGGACAACGGGGGCGGAAGGAACAGCCACTGATGGGTTCTGTAAGACGAGGCGGTTGCCCCAGAATCGGATATAGACGCTTCAAACCTGGTCGCGGTAAAGAATCCAACAGACCAACCGTATAGGGATGCTGTGGGGCCTCGAAAAGCTGCTCCACAGGCGCTTGCTCCACTACTTGACCTGCGTACATCACCAGCACCTGATCGCACATCTGAGCCACCACGCCGAGGTCATGGGTGATCAGAATCATGCCCATCCCTCGTTCTCGCTGCAGACGGCTAAGGAGGTCCAGCACCTGAGCCTGAATCGTCACATCCAGAGCCGTAGTCGGTTCATCGGCCAGAAGCAATTTGGGCTCATTTGCAAGCGCCATGGCAATCATCGCTCGCTGTCGCATCCCACCGGAAAATTCATGGGGATAGTTCCTGTAGCGGCTCTCCGAATCAGGAATTCCAACCTGTTGCATCAGGTCTACCGCTTTCTTCTGTGCTTCTGGCTTAGAACAAGTCTCATGGGCTAGTACTGCTTCTCGAATTTGGTCCCCAATCGAGTAGACCGGATTAAATCCTGTCAGTGGATCTTGACTGATCAGAGCTATCTCTTTACCCCGGTAACGAGCCCGCTGGGTTTGGGGTAAGGCTAGAATGTTCTGGCCTTGGACGTTTTGGCCTCGATAGATGACTTGGCCTTCTGTCACTTCTGCGTTTTCTGGAAGCAATCCCAAAAGAGCAAAGGCGGTGACCGACTTGCCACAGCCTGACTCGCCGACAATTCCTAGAACCGTACCAGTTTCTACGCTAAAACTGACGCCATTGACGGCATAAATGTAGCCAGAGCCTGTTTTAAAACGGATATGGAGATTTTTTACAGAGAGAAGTGGTTTGTCAGCCATAGGGTACTCAAGATGGGCCAGGCAATGCAGGTATATGGAACGAGCCATCTACGTTAGCGGGTAAATCAAGCACATCGCAGACGGCATCTAAGTTCAAAGAACCATAGATATGGGGATAGCTATCTCCTGCCGCCGATTCATAGCGAATTTCTGCGTGGACCTTGGCAGGGTCAATGCACAGGAGCACTAGGGCCTTTTGCCCTTTGAAGAAGACCGTAGCAACTCGGGCAACCTGCTTTGGAGTAGAGCAGTGTATAAACCCCTCTGTGGCGAGGGTATCGCTGTGATAGACCCCTATCTGTTTACCCTGTTCCCAAGATTGCTGTGGGGTGATATGAAAAATCATCGCTAGGAGCGCCCAAAACGAGACAGATGGGTAGGCTGGTCGATAGTCGTTTCGTACCACTGGACATACTGACCAGGCCCAAAGTTCAGTTCGCAGGCCGTATCGAGCATATTTTGAAGCATCTTCTCCAAAGCTTCTCCCTCCAGAGACTCCTGCTTGGCAACCAGAGGCCGCAGATAGTCCATGAGTTCGATATCCGTCAAAAAGCGCTCATCTTGTCCTGTTTCCAGTAGTACGTAATCGGTCATACTTTTCCTTTTGTTTTACCCGTTCCTCTGGTTTTACCTGTGCCACCTTTTCCACCTGTTTTGTCTGCTTTACTGAGCTCACCCGTTGCCTTGCCTGATTCGCTTCCACTAGAGTGAGTCACCCGTTTGCGCAGAGATTGGGCACGACGAAGCGCTACATCATTTTTGGGTTCCAGCTCAAGCACTTTTTCATAAGCTTCCAAAGCCTGAGGGAGGAGCATCTTGCGCTCATAAGAGTGTCCTAAATTGCTCCAAGCCACCGCGTAGTCAGGCTTTAGGCGCAGAGCATCTTTGTACTGGCGGATGGCCAAGTCGTACTGCTCCTGACGAAAATAGGAATAGCCCAGGTTGTTATAGCCCGGTGCATACTCCGCATCTGCCTGAACAGACTTTTGGAACTGCTTAGCCGCCTCTTCAAAGAGCTGTTTTTCCAGATAGGCACTACCCAGTTCGTAATGTTCTTGTGCCGTTCCTTTACCCCGTATCAGCTTAGGGCTCAGGTCAGCGATCACTTTCTCAAGCCCTCGGCTCCGAAACACTTGGCGAAAGACAAGCCAGCAACCTACCCCAAGGAGGAGGAGTAGACCGACAAGGTAGACAGAGATGTACGTCGTTTCCATATTTCTCAGTTTATCGCTCTATGTGAAGTCAAGACGTAGACTATGGAAAAGTGAATGGAGAAAGACTTCTATGGGCTTTGCTGATATCTCGATCGAAGACTTGGCTGAAGACTATAGCCTCCCGGTGTCTCAAGTCATTGAATTGTGTGACCAGATGGCGATTCCCTATCAAAACCAAAAGAGTAACTTGGCGCTAGAAGATGCCAAAAAGATTATTCTGGCTGTTTTAGAACTAAAAAGTAGTACATCTGGGGCTGTCTAAATGCTGCCTAGTGACCAAGTGATGTACAATCCGCACTAGCAGTTTTTGGGCTGTTGGGAAAAGGGGCAGGTCTATTAAGGAGAACTCAGGTGAAAAAAGCAGTTTGGATGGTATTGGCTGCCGTGGCTGTAACGGTTACGGCATGCTCAGGTGAGCAAGGTGGAGATGCAGGTAAGGCCAGTGAACCTGTAGCGACTACAGGGGAAGCGAGTACTATAGCCGTCGTGGCTGATGCCGCTGGCACGAAACAAAACTTTACAGGTGCCCAATTCAAAGAAGGGCAGAAATTATTTAAAGCGAACTGTGGAAAGTGTCATGTGGGTGGTCAAACGTACGGCACCTATAACGTCAAAGAAGTCAACCTTTCGATGAAGGCCCTTTCAGAAGCAACACCGCCTCGCAATAATATTGCTTCCCTAATTAGCTACATGGCCGAACCCACTAGCTATGACGGAACGGATAAGCTCTACGACACAGGACGCCATCCCAAGTATGTAGAGCAGGGTAAAGCGGGTCCTGATAATCAGGTTATCGTTCGCACCAAAGAAGAACTAACTTTAATTGCCGCTTTCATTTTGAAAGAAGCCACGTACAACACCTCTTGGGGAAAAGGTAAAGATGTCCGCTAGAGAAGCTCTAATTGCTCTAGTTCTACTCTTGGGCATCATCAGCCCTCTGCAAGCCCAGGAAGACCGATATGTGGTGCAATACCTGAAAGTGGCGGGCAAGGTAGCCTTGCCCCTCGATAACTCCGGCAAGCTGGTGTCCTTTACCACCAAGGACCTGAGCGAAGGGAAATCCCTTTTTGAGAACAACTGCAAAAACTGTCATCTCGGTGGGAATAACGTTCCCGGCGGACCAAATCTAGCGCTTAACACGCTGAAGGGGGCCACTCCACCTCGGGACAACCTAGTGACCTTGGTCCAGTTCTCTCGCAAACCCGTTGATTACAAAGGAAAAAGACCTGCGGTTTGCCGAGACATTCCCAAAAGCTATCTTTCGGACCTCCAGCTCAAGAAGCTATACGCTTTTGTGCTCAGGGCTGCAGATTTAGCACCAGGGTGGGCAACTATTCCTAGCGGCGGTACGGTTGGGAAGTAGCCTAGTATCATCGGAATAAGTGTTTAACAGGTTTCTTGGGTGAATACAGCCGCCAAGCCCACCACTAAGGGCGCACGTATTATCTTATTTACGGGTAAAGGTGGAGTGGGTAAAACTTCCTGCGCTGCAGCTACAGGCTTACGCTGTGCAGAATTAGGCTATCGCACCCTCGTCCTCTCTACAGATCCAGCTCATTCCCTCGCCGATAGTTTTGATGAACCTCTATCTCATGTCCCCAAGCAAGTCAAACCCAATCTATGGGGAGCTGAACTGGATGCCTTAATTGAGCTAGAAGACAATTGGGGCGCGGTGAAAACCTATATCACGAAGGTCCTACAAGCCCGTGGTTTAGAAGGAATTCAAGCAGAAGAACTCGCTGTTTTACCCGGCATGGATGAAATCTTTGGCCTGGTACGGGTCAAGCGAGAGTATGACGACGGTCAGTTCGACGTGTTGATCATCGATTCCGCGCCTACAGGTACGGCCCTTAGGCTTTTAAGCCTGCCAGAAATTTCCGGCTGGTATATGCGTAAGTTCTACAAGCCGTTGCAGGGTTTAGCTAAAGTTCTGACGCCCGTCTTCAATCCTGTGTTTAAACAGGTGATTGGCGCACCCTTGCCCGGTCAAGACATTTATGATGCTGGCTATGAGTTCTACGAAAAGATTGAAGCGCTGGAACGCATTCTCACGGATAACACGACCACTTCCGTCCGGTTGGTCACCAATCCAGAAAAGATGGTCCTTAAAGAGTCCTTGAGAGCCCATGCTTATTTAAGTTTGTACAACGTTTCTACGGATATGGTGATTGCTAACCGAGTAATCCCTGATTCGGTGGAAGACCCCTATTTTGATGGCTGGAAGAAATCCCAGCGAGTATATAGAGACCAGATTCGCAATGACTTTAGTCCCCTGCCCGTCATAGAAGTCCCTCTGTATAAGGAAGAATTGGTCGGCTTTGAGGCTTTGGACCGTCTGAAGGAAGACCTCTATCACGATACGGACCCTGCGCAGGTAATGTACAGAGAGAACACACTTAGCGTTACGGTACAAGGAACAGGTTATTGCTTAAATCTCTATCTGCCTGGAGTCCCTAAATCAGAAGTGAAACTCTCAAAATCTGGAGATGAGTTGAATATCCGTATTGGTAATCATCGCCGCAATATGGTTCTTCCTCAATCCTTAGCGGCTTTGCAACCGAGCAGTGCCAAGATGGAAGAAGACTATTTACGGATTAGCTTTAGCTGATTTTTAGGTACCTAGGTGGAATTAAATAGCAGCCCCCCTCATAGTCCCCCTTGGAACTAGACGTAGCCTTCCCGGAGGACGGCGGTAGCCGGGGGTTATGTTCGCTTTAATTAAGCGCCCACCTACTTAGGTAATTCGCCTCTTAGTTGAGCTCTTTTGCCACAGGGAAAGGACATTCTTTAAGCGGCTAAGGGGATGGGCTGTGGGAAACCTAAGAGCTTGTAAAGAGAGTTTCAGCGTATCGTATCCATCCCCATGTTGCCATCTACGATATTGATAAGGCCAGTGGTCTTCAAGGCGAACACGCTGAGCAACATTTAAACTTTCTAGAGTTTCATTGAGACAGGAAACAAGAGTTTCATAAAGTGCTCGTTCTCCCTCATTCCCCCACGTGAGATGATCATTAGCTCCGTGAATTCGATAATAGGCTAGGACCTGATTGAGCCCTACAATTTCGCCAAAAAAAGGAGCAAGACAAGCTAAGTAAGCATCAGGAGCTCTCTTGCAACTTTCTTCCGGAACATTCATGACCTTTTCTAAAAATTCTCTCTGGAAACAGAGTCCAGAGGTTGGAGGATAGCGCCACCACCCGCCTGACCTAGACACCCGTTCAACCATTTGGCCTTGCCATAGCATATAGGGCCAAGGCTTGCCATAGGGAACACCCTCTGAGGAGATCCATTGCATTCGGTGGTAAATCAAACTTGCTTGCGGATGGTTTGATGCCGCTTTAGCCAATTCTTCCAATTTCGAAGGCTCGTAGAGATCATCTGAGTCTAGTAGACAAATATAATTACCACGACTCATAGCAAATCCTGCATTGATAGCAGACGCAAGCCCCCCATTCTCTTTGTAAATTGGAACTACTAAATCCTTGTAACTTTCAATAATTTCTCTCGATTTGTCGATGGAACCGTCATCTACTACGATGATTTCTACATTTTTGTAGGTTTGCTGAATGACACTATCGATAGCTTCGTTTAGGTACTGCTCATAGTTATAACTAGGAATAATGACGCTCATTAAAGGTCCAGTCATACTTTCTGTGTCAATTTTCATAGGGAGGATGGGATAAACTGTGAATGTAGCATTGCAAACAAGCCTATATGCTCTGCACGTGTTAACTTACTGATATCACTAAGTGTTTAATTACTGATATTCGGCCTATTGTACATCTTCAGAAGCCGAGAAAAAGTTGCTGCCAATACTAGCATGAGGAAAGTGGCTAGTGGATATTTTAAGACCTATCCGTTCTAAGGAACGGTTCCTTGTTTTCGGTGCGCCTGCTATTGAAGACGATGAAATTCAAGAAGTGATCAGCAGTATGAAGAGCGGTTGGCTGGGAACTGGACCGAAGGTCATGCGTTTTGAAAACGATTTTAAGACTTACAAAGATGTTTCCCACGCTATCGCTGTTAACTCCTGCACAGCAGCGCTGCACCTAAGCCTTCTTGCCGCCGGTCTCCAACCAGGGGATGAAGTAATCACATCTCCTGTAACGTTTTGCGCTACGGTCAATGCCATCATCCATTCAGGAGCGACTCCTGTTTTGGCTGATGTAGACCCGATAACCATGAACCTTGATCCTCAAGCAGTCAAGAGCAAGCTCACTCCAAAAACCCGTGCTATCGTTCCTGTCCATTTCGCAGGACGTCCCTGTGATATGGATACACTAGTTGGTCTAGCTGCTCGTCATAACCTAAAGATTATTGAGGACTGTGCCCATGCTGTTGAAACAGAGTACAAAGGGCAAAAAGCCGGTACCATAGGCGATTTTGGCTGTTTTAGTTTCTATGCCACCAAAAATATTGTGACGGGCGAAGGAGGGATGGTTTTGACGCAACAGGAAGAAGATGCTGCTCGCATCAAAGTCCTAGCCTTGCACGGAATGAGCAAGGATGCCTGGAAACGCTTTGGGGATGAAGGATACAAGCATTATCAAGTGGTGGAAGCTGGTTTTAAATACAACATGATGGATCTGCAAGCAGGCATAGGTATCCATCAGCTAAAACGGATTGAGCCCTATTGGCAAAGACGTGCAGAAATTTGGCAACGCTACCAGCAGGCTTTTGCAGAACTGCCTCTTGGACTTCCTGCTCCTGTAGAGTCTGGAACCCGCCATGCCTATCACCTCTACACGATCATGGTGGATGAGGCGAGAACAGGACTTTCTCGTGACGCATTTCTCTGTGCGATGACCAAACAAAATATTGGGGTGGGTGTGCACTACATGAGTATCGCGGAGCATCCTTACTATAAGAAGACGTTCCAATGGCGGCCAGAAGATTTTCCTCATTCCATGCGCATCGGACGCCAAACGGTAAGTTTACCTATCTCCGCAAAATTGACCGATGCCGATGTAGAAGATGTGATTGCAGCAGTGAAAAGATGTCTGGCGATGAGCGACTTGCGCCGCCGAGTTAATCTATTGACTCCTGCAGAGTAGAGATCTTCCCTTTTAGATGCTACTAAGAAGACAGGCACACTTGTTTATTTTGCCAGGAGTTCTTTCACGGCAACGCTGATCATTTTGCCATCAGCCTGGCCAGCAAGCTGTTTGTTTGCTACTCCCATCACCTTCCCCATATCCGCTATGGAAGTCGCCCCTATTTGCTCAATGATCTTTACTAAAATTGCTTTCAAGGCATCAGAGCTTAGCTGTTGCGGCAAAAAGTTTTCAATTATTGCAATCTCTTCTTCCTCTTTCTGGGCAAGATCTACACGATTCTGCTGCTGATAAATTTCGAGAGAATCTTTGCGCTGCTTTACCAACTTTTGCAGAATCTTGATTTCTTCCTCAGGGCTAATTTCCCCACCAGCCCCTTCTGCGGTCTTCGCCAGAATAATAGCAGCTTTAACCGCCCGTAAGCTGCGGAGTGCTTTTTCATCTTTTGCGAGCATGGCCTTTTTTAATTCAGCCATAATTGTTTGTTCGAGGCTCATGAGATTTTCTACGGTAAAGGCTATGACTCTGATTCTAGTTTAAATTAAAAAACAAGAAGACTCTACTTCCCTTTCAGCCAGCAATAGAGCGCTTTTTGCGGAGATTGAATCTCTTCTACAGACGTGTAGTAGTAATCTTCCCAATCAACTTCTGGCAGACCAGCAAAGAGCATTAAATTGAGGGGATATTGTTCACTATCGGTACAACGGCGAAAATCATCTCGGAATAGAAAAATTGCTTTATTGAGCGCGATGGCGATGCCTAGCTCCACCATCACTCCTTCATCCGGCGGCGTTCCATTGACAACGGCAAAAATTCCATCGCAGTTTTTCACATCTTTTAGATCTGCCTGTGCCACTCTATACGCCCAGCCTGTCTGAGAGAAATCGATTTGATTATTGCGAGCAAATGGCTCCCAAACGTTTGCCCCCATTGCTTCCAAAGATTGCACTAGCGGAGGCAGCAGCAATGACTTCTGCTGTTGCGAAAAGCCGTAGGGGCTTGCCAAATAGATGGTTTTGCCAGTCACGGCTGTTTCCTTATGGAGGTAATTATCAACGTATCTCTAACATACGTTGAATGGAGCAGTTTCTCATAGTCAGTCGATTGGATCGCCTGCTAGATTCGTTTCTCAAAATACTGACCGATCATCTGCTCTTTACCTGCTCGAGAAATAATGGTTTGCCGGGTGCGGAAGTCTGCATTCAAACCGATAAGCTTGATTTCTTCACTAAAAGTAGAACCGCCATACTCCGTCTTCAGGTGCATGGTTTTAGGGTCTGGGAAGGAAAACTGAGCTGTAACAGGCTTTGCCGTAGCAAAGCCCCTGTCCCGATACAAAGTGCCACCCAAGACTCCGAATACGGTTGAGCCCGTTAATTGCTTATGGCTAGGCCCACGATAGGTACTTTCCCAAGAAGTCTGAACGCCACAGACCAAAGCCGTTTCATCAGATAGCCCATGCACACGGGCTAGTTCTATAAGATCAGCACTTTCCTTTTCTAGGAAATGAATTTTTAAAAGGCTTTCTACTTCCTGCACATCCCCATCTTTCAAGGTGTAGTAGCGCCGCTCAGACCGCCATTCTCCTTCTGATTTCCTGAAAAATTCTTCGACAAGCGAATGGAGCAAGGATTCAGAGGACTGCTGAATGGGTGGGGTAGAGAAGGGCATGAAGGTTTGACCTCTTAGCAAAACAGGGCGCCACCCCTCAAGGGTGTTATGTAACAAGATCTTTACAAAACAATGTTAGTTCATGGCTTGGCTTAATGGCAAACCTCTTGCGGACATATTAGCTTAGTCAATTTACGGCCTCAGATGCCACGCGCGTGTACCCATCAGCAATCGGTCGGCCCTGATTTCCATTGATTGGTTTCTGCCCATACTTCTGCACCGCCCATAATGATGTCACACACAGGATCTTTGACGTCGTAATAGGCATCAATGTCGTGCTCATGATATTTGGCAAGAGCGCATTTCACCTGAGCGTAGGCCTCTGCGGTTGCAGGGTTAGCTCGCAGGTAATCTCGAAATAGGAGTGGATACCGTTGATTGGCTCTTCCTGAGAGTCGCACATGAACATTTACGGGACGCTGAGAGGAAGACGGTTTGAATAGCCACTTCATCCAGTCGCTCATTGGGTAAGCATTCCCCGACGGAAGATGGTCTTGAGTAACATGTTCAATACGGTGATATCCAGCCCGATTAAGGGCTAGTTCAATAACTGGATCAAAACTCAGAGCGCTAATTTGAATGTCGATGATGTCCTTTGCCGCTAAACCAGAAATAGACGTGGAACCAATGTGATCAATACGCTGCGCAAGATCACCAAGGGTTTGGCGCAGGATTATCCCTAGCGTTAAGAACTCATTAGGCCAGGTTGTTTGATAGGGTACTATCGTAATCATTTTATAAATCTAGCCTAAGCGTTAACGTGCTATCTAACTAAGTCAACCGCACTACAGTAAGCCAAGGTCTTTGAAACAACGGCGCATTAACTCCAGGCGAGCGGATGTATCCTTTTTGTTGCGGACCTCGATATTGATAGCAAAGAAGTAGACATTTTGAGCACGTTCTAAATAACCGACATACCATCCAATTTGAGGGGTTACTTTACCATCAAAACCAACCAAACCTGTCTTACCTCTAATGGTATAGTCTGGAGTTTTCTCGCTCACCATGATGTCTTTGACGATAGAGAAGGAGCGTTCAGAGAAGGGTAAATCGTTATTATAGAAACGGCGGAGAAACTGAATTTGCTCTTGAGGCGTAATGCGCAATGCTCCCTCTAGCCAGAATTTATCAATATCCTCTTTGCCACCGAGTTTCTGGTTACCATATCCCGCTTCAGTAACGAATTTTTGCATGCGCTCATGCTCAACTTTACGAGCTAGAACTTGGTAGAACCAGGGAGCTGAAACCTTGATCGCTTCTCTCATGTTCAGGTCCCGATTCCACTCAGGAACTTCTCTCTGAATTCCATCCCACGTCAGAACAGCGATTTCATTAGGAATCACACCAGTCTCTAGCGAAATTAGAGAATTGAGAATCTTAAAGGAAGATCCTGGCAAGTATGCCGTTGCATTGCGCTGTGGATTGTGTTGATAGGTTCGATTGTTATTTGAATCGTAGATCAGGGCAGAGCCTTCAACGCCCAGTTCTTGAAAATGTCGTCCAAAATTGATTTGCTGTTTAGTATCTCTGCTGGTTGGCGACTGGCTTATTGGTAATGCTGATACTAATGACGTTGGCTGAAATAGGATCGAGGCCAGGCAACTTAACGCGATTAGGCTAACAGTTCTGAGCAGAGGTTTACAGTGCATAGGCTTCCCGTGCGTTAGATGGAATAAAGGGCTGCGAACATCGTCCCGCTTCTGTTGTTTTCTACTTAAACTCAAGGATATTCCGGCAAATTCAAGTAGGGTAAGAATATAACAGTCTAGTCCAGCCCCAAACTCTTGAGGTGCACACTATGACCAACACTCAACCCTCGCTCGAAGCACTATGCATCAATACCATCCGTTTTCTGGCGGTAGATGCCGTCGAAAAAGCAAATTCAGGTCATCCAGGACTGCCCATGGGAGCCGCTCCCATGGCTTTTGTCCTCTGGGACCGCTTTTTAAGGTTTAACCCGAAGAACCCTAAGTGGCTGAATCGAGACCGTTTCATTCTGTCGGCGGGACATGGTTCGATGCTGCTGTATTCTCTACTCTATTTAACCGGGTATGAGAATCTCACCCTGGAAGACCTTAAGCAGTTCCGTCAGTGGGGATCTAAAACGCCTGGTCATCCAGAAAACATCATGCATCCTGGGATTGAAGTAACCACCGGACCTCTGGGTCAGGGGATTGCCAACGCCGTGGGCATGGCCATAGCCGAAGCTCACTTAGCCACTGTGTTTAACAAGCCCGACTGCACCGTGATTGACCAGTACACCTATGTGCTAATGGGAGATGGCGACAACATGGAAGGCGTCGCTTCTGAAGCCTGTTCTCTGGCGGGTCATTTGGGCCTTGGCAAGCTGATTGTCTTCTACGATGACAACCACATCTCCATCGATGGTTCTACGAACTTGGCCTTCACTGAAGATGTGAGCGGCCGCTATGAAAAATATGGTTGGCATGTGCAGAGGGTGGCGCAGGGAGATACAGACCTCGCCGCGATTGAGGGCGCGATTAGAGCAGCTCAAGCAGTGACCGACAAGCCTTCCTTGATTCAAGTTCGGACCACGATTGGCTATGGCTCTCCAGCGCTAGCCGGAACCCAGAAGATCCATAGTGATGCCTTGGGTTCTGCAGAAG
Source organism: Gloeobacterales cyanobacterium (assembly GCA_038245785.1). Classification (GTDB taxonomy): domain Bacteria; phylum Cyanobacteriota; class Cyanobacteriia; order Gloeobacterales; family PMM-0068; genus Sivonenia. The sequence goes on from JBBRSB010000018.1 coordinate 79,639, forward strand.
TCCAGGCAACCCGTAAGAATTTAGGCTGGGACTATGAACCCTTTGTGGTGCCCGAAGAAGCCCTTGACCATTGGCGCAAAGCGATTGAACGGGGAGCGAAGTTAGAAGCTGATTGGAATCAGCGGTTCGCTTTCTACCAAGAGCACTATCCCGAAGAAGCGCAAACACTGGAGCGGATGCATCGAGCAGAACTGCCACAGGGATGGGAACAGTGCTTACCGACCTATCCTCCGGTGACTCCCCCAGAAAAAGATGCAACGCGCAATCATTCCGGTAAAGTCCTCAATGCGCTAGCAGGTGTGCTTCCCGAATTGATTGGAGGCTCTGCTGACCTTGCTCCTTCCAACAAGACCTTGCTTAAGTCTTCTGGAGATTTCCAAAAAGGCCAGTACCAAAATCGCAACCTCCGTTTTGGGGTACGAGAACATGCGATGGGCGCTATTTGTAATGGTCTTGCCCGACATGGTTCAGGATTAATTCCCTATGGGGCAACCTTTCTAATATTTACCGACTACATGCGGGCAGCGATTCGGCTATCGGCCTTGTCCGAAGCAGGGGTGATTTATGTGATGACCCATGATTCGATTGCGGTTGGAGAAGATGGCCCGACACACCAACCCGTTGAACATCTGGCTACGCTTAGGGCTATTCCGCATCTGCTGGTGCTGCGTCCAGCCGATGGCAATGAAACCTCCGGTGCCTATAAAGTTGCTATCCAGAATCGCACACGACCTTCTCTCCTCGCGCTATCTCGGCAATCAGTTCCCAATCTAGCAGGGACTTCTCTGGAAGCAGTGGCCAAGGGTGCTTATATCGTCTCAGACAGTGAAGGGCTACCTGATTTGATTTTGTTAGGTACAGGCAGCGAGTTGCAGCTTTGTGTACAGGCTGCCGAACAGTTGCGCAATGAAGGTAAAAAAGTGCGCGTCGTCTCTATGGTTTGCTGGAAGCTTTTTGAGGAGCAGGACGCAGCCTATCGAGAATCTGTTCTACCGAAAGCTGTTCGTAAGCGACTAGGCGTAGAAGCGGCAGTCAGTTTTGGCTGGTGTCGTTATCTAGGAGATGAAGGAGTGAGCATTAGCGTTGAAACCTTTGGTTCTTCCGCTCCAGGTAATGTCTGCCTTGAACGATTTGGTTTTACGGTGGATAACGTATTGGCGAAGGCTAAGGAGCTGCTTAGATAGGATTAGGTTGGTCCGTAGCAGCACAGGGTTTCACGTCATAAAACCTGTGCCCATTTTTGAATACCTATTTGAATTTGCTGCGGCGTGAGTTCGGCATAGCCCAAAATAAAGGCTCCGCTTCCCTTTGCCTTGAGATAGTGGGGTTGGGCAGACAAAAGACCAATACCTACTTGTGCAGCCCGTTGAACGATTTCTGGATCGCTTAGATGCGTATGTAACTGCACCATCAGATGTATTCCAGCTTTGTCTCCGAGAATGGTGACCCGCTCTTGAAAGTGGGTCTTTAGCGATTGAACTAGAATTTGGCGACACTGGTCATAGTAGGAACGCATCTTACGGACATGACGTTCTAAATGCCCTTCCTCCATAAAATCAGTCAAAACTTGTTGCTCCAGGATCGGTAAATGTCGATCACTCAACCACTTGGCGCGGCCAAACAGTGAAATTAGATTGGGGGGCAAAACTAGATAGCCAATGCGCAAGGAAGGAAACAACACTTTCGAAAATGTTCCAATATAGAAAACTGATTGGCTACGGTCCAAACCCTGTAAAGCTGGAATCGGTCGGTCCCCGTAGCGATATTCACTGTCATAATCATCCTCAATCAGAATTGTTCCTGTCTGTTGCGCCCAGGCAAGAAGTTCCAATCGTCGAGCTAAAGATAGCGTTGCGCCTGTTGGGAACTGGTGAGAGGGTGTGATATAAACCAGTCGAATCTCTTCAGTTGAATTATTGAGCAGTTTTTGCACGACTAAACCCGACGCATCGACGGCAATTGGTAAGATCTTTGCGCTCTGGCTGAGGAAAACCCGTCGTGCGCTCAAGTAGCCGGGATCTTCCATCGCAACCGTATCTCCTGGATCAAGCAGCAGCCGTGCTATCAAATTCAGAGCTTGCTGGGTGCCATTGGTAATTAGAATCTGGTTCGATTCGCATTGCACGGCGCGGGCACGGGAGAGATAACGAGCGATCGCTTGGCGTAAAGGTTGGTATCCAAGCGGATCCGTTGAATAGTCTAGCCAACCGGACTGAGCACGACAGTGCCGAGATAGAAGCTTACGCCATAGTTCTAACGGAAATAACTCAAGGGCTGGTCGTCCATAGCGAAAATTAATCGGGGCCTGAGTTTCTGGCGTCCATGGGACCTCGGTTTCCGCCAATTGAGCGGCATACTTGGATAGCTTGACTGCTGAACAATTGAGTTTATCAGATAGCTCAACAGAAGGAGCACGTAGGAGGTCATCAGGAAGTTGGGCACAGACAAAAGTACCGGAACCCACCATCGTCTCCAGATAGCCCTCACTTAATAGTTGCTCATAGCTTTGTGTCACTGTACTTCGAGAAATTTCCAGTGACTGCGCCAGCGCGCGCGTTGAAGGCAGTTTCTGACGAGGTGACAACCGACCATCAAGAATCGCTCGTCGCAGTTCTTCGTAGAGTTTTTGATGTAGAGGCAAATTCCTTTGGGGACTATCGCTTACAGCCTGACTGTCGAGAGTGATGGTGAAATCCAAAAGTGCTCAACCAAAAGTGGACTGCTACTAAAGTAGCAAAGTGGCTCTTGAGCGGGTCCACTTAGGTAGATAAGTTAAGGGTAGATTCGTTTAGTGGACCCTCTTAAATGAGTACTTCCGAGCCTCAATCCTTCGCGGTAACGCAGCGCAATCAGCTCAAACGGTTACCTCAACGCGGCCAATACGAGCGAAAAGTCATCCATCAAATCTTAGATGAGGGCCTAGTCTGCCACCTTGGCTTTAGCGTTGATGGCCAACCCTTTGTCATTCCGACGGCCTATGGTCGCATCGATGACTGCCTCTATATTCATGGCTCTCCGGCAAGTCGGATGCTGCAATCGCTTCAAAGCGGTCTTGAAGTCTGTGTGACGGTGACACTTCTGGATGGATTGGTGTTAGCGCGGTCATCCTTTCATCACTCAATGAACTATCGCTCGGTCGTAATTTTTGGGACCGCAACGCTCGTGCAATCCTTCGAACAGAAGTTAGAAGCGCTGCGTGCCTTTACAGAGCACGTTGTGCCAGAACGTTGGGCAGAAGTCCGCCAGCCAACGCGCCAAGAGATACAAGGAACGATGGTGCTTTCTCTTCCCTTAGCGGAAGCTTCTGCGAAGATACGAACGGGTGGGCCTTTAGATGATGAAGCAGATTACGCACTTCCGGTTTGGGCAGGTGTGATTCCACTAGCTTTGGCCCCAGGTCCTTCTATACCAGATGCTCAGTTACATACTGATATTCGCCTACCTGATTATGTGCAGAACTACACACGTATTCAGAGCAGTAGATCAATGGATTCTGTAGAGATTTTCAAATAGGAATTTAAAAATGAAGCAGGAAGGACAAGCCTATGCTTGGGGGCTTTTAGGCATTAGTGGATTTGCTCTAACTTTGCCTGCAACCAAAGCCGCTGTCCCTCTATTTGGTGTGATTGGGGTTGGCATTGGCCGGGCCGTGATTGCCGGAATCATCGCTGCAGGAATGTTAATTGTGTCGCGTAGCCCATTGCCTAATCGTAATCAGTTAGGACGATTAGCAGTAGTTTCCTTAGGCGTTATTTTTGGATTTCCCCTATTTAGTGCTTATGCCATGCAATACGTACCTGCCTCCCACGGTGCGATTATTACGGGTTTGATCCCACTATGTACGGCTTTATTCGCAGTGATCTTTGCCCATGAACGTCCATCTTTTAGCTATTGGCTGGCTGGCTTTGTGGGCAGTGCTGCGATAGTGATCTATTCCGTTCATGAGGGAGGCGGCAGTCTCCATCCTGCAGACGGAGCCATGTTGCTCTCAGTAGTCAGTGCGGCCATTGGCTATGCAGAGGGCGTGAGACTGGCAAAAGAAATGGAAAGCTGGCATGTTATTTGCTATTCCTTAGTTCTATCTCTGCCCTTGACAATTCTAATCTGTCTGACTGCGGGTAAGTTCAATTGGGCGGCTAGTTCGACCACCGCTTGGACTGGTTTTCTCTATGTTAGCTTGGTCAGTATGTTATTAGCTTTCTTCGCTTGGTATAGAGGCTTAGAGTTAGGAGGCATTGCCAAAATTGGTCAATTACAGCTTATTCAACCCTTCATTACTATCTTCGCTTCCGCGCTCCTTTTTGCTGAAAAACTTTCTTTCGAAATGTTTACGACCTTAGGAATTGTTCTACTATCGGTATACTTTGGCCGCAAATCGCTTTAATTTGCACGGGAAGTGGTTTGGTTGGAGGCAAGAACAGATGGTCGAATTCGCGCGGTGTGACTTGATCCATCACGCCAGCCTTGTGCAGTCCCTTTGCCGTTTCATGAACGGCCTCAAGAATCGCTGATTTGGTCTTCCGCATCGCAATTTACCTCTATCAATTCAAGTGCTATAGATAGCAAGGCTAATAGTCACTCTATTCCCCCTCCGGTTGCCATCGATACTTTTGCAAATCGACTTTGTTCTTTGGACTGAACGGGATGCCTTCTTCTTTGAGGAGTGTGCGCTGCACGTGGTCGCAACCATCACGGAAGATAGATTCTGAAATTTCTCCTTTGGCATTGATCACTCTGTGCCAGGGGAGATCGGAGAACTTTCCATCTACGCGGAAAAGGGCGTATCCCACTAGACGGGCTTGGCCTGGGAGATTTGCCAGCTTTGCTACTTGCCCATAGGTGGCCACTTTCCCTTTAGGGATTTGGCGCACAACGGCATAAATCTTGTCATAGGTAGAAGACATGCTTAGGCGGGGCGGAATAAAAGCTGAAGTAGGATCACCGTTAGGACCAAACCGAGAAAGCCTCCGACGACGACTTGGCCAACGGTGTGTCTGTTCATAACAACACGGGAAACCCCAACCAGCGGAACCAATAAAAAGAACGGTACGACCCAGAGGCCAAATTGGTAGGTGAGGGCTACTAAAGGGCCACTCATGGCAATAGTGTGGACGCTGACTTTCCACCAAAAGGTGATCAAACCCACGACTAGGGTATTGGTGGCATAGCAAAACATCAATCCCTGGACTAAGTTTGGGGCATGGAGAGAGGAAAGTATTCCAAACCCAAAGAAATAATTGAGCGCTGCCAGAGTCAGAGGCCAGGGACGTTGTTCCCGTATCACCACATCAGCCGATTCAATGGTGCCTTTCTGAAGGAGATACCAGATAGAGACTGTTGGAAACACGCAGGAAAAGGAAATAGCAATACTGGTAAAAATCACTTTTTCTGATAAGCTCAGCGATTCGTTGGTCGCAATCAGTAGGAAAAAAGCCACCGCTGGCGTGATCAGTGGGTGAAACACGGCCGAGATTATTTTTGCACTAGAAGAACTCATAAGAGTGTCAGTCACACTATTCTCCAAAAGAGTAATATGAACATGAATTCAAATTCAGTATAAAGGTTTACTTATGTCTGATTCTTGCTGTTTATTCATAACTTACACGCTCAACTTACCCAAGGCGGTATTTGATGAGTCCATCCCTTCCTAACCTACTGGCTGGCCAAGATTTACCGGCACCTCCGCAGCAAGAGCGCAGTCGTCTCAAACGCCAAAAGCTTCTAGATGCGGCCTTGCTGCTGTTCCAAGAACATGGCTATGATGCGACTTCTATCGAGGATATGGCCCAACAGGCTGACGTGGCTGTTGGTGGCTTCTATCAGCACTTTCGCTCTAAGCGTCAAGTGTTATTGGTGCTGATGGATAGACTTTTACAAGAATTCAGCAAGATGGATTTACAGTTGGGTCCAGAGGCTAATATCGTGACCCTGGAGTCTACAGTCCGCAAGGCGCTTTCCGTTGATTGGGCTTATGCAGGGGCTTACCGGGCATGGCGAGAAGCTATTTTGCAGGACTCAGCGCTAAGTACATTAAACCGTCAGGTAACAGATTGGACCCGAACCCGCCTCGTCGAGGTTCTAAGAGGAATGCAACAACTATCCGGTGCCCGGCCTGATTTAGATATAGCGACCATGGCTTGGGTTTTGGACCTATGGTTTTGGCAATTGGCGGGGGCGCCAGCGGATAACCTCGATGCGGTTGTGCAGGTGGTAACGGATATGCTGTATCACGCCTTGTTTCAGGATGAACCCTCTTTGGGATGAAGCTGCATTTTGTCAGAGAGGAACATTCCTATAATGGCGAAAAGCTACAGTAATCTATAGAGGCGTGTATGTTATGCGCAATAGCAATCGAGGGGAAAAGCAGTGGCTAAAAGTCTGACCTATAAAATTCTGGAAGCCCATTTGGTATCAGGGACCTTAAAGGCTGGGGAAGAAATTGGGATTCGTATTGACCAGACCTTGACCCAGGATGCCACGGGCACCATGGCCTATCTCCAGTTTGAAGCCATGGATATTCCTAAAGTTCAAACCGAGCTTTCGGTTAGCTATGTAGACCACAACATGCTCCAAACAGGCTTTGAGAATGCTGATGACCACCGCTATCTCCAGTCTGTCGCTGCAAAGTACGGCATCTATTTTTCTCGTCCCGGCAATGGCATTTGTCACCAAGTCCATCGGGAACGTTTTGCCATCCCTGGAAAGACACTCCTCGGTTCTGATTCCCATACGCCAACAGCGGGTGGTTTAGGCATGATTGCCATTGGTGCTGGTGGCCTAGATGTGGCAGTGGCAATGGCGGGTGAACCTTATTTCCTGACCTGTCCTAAGGTTTTGGGCGTCAAACTAACCGGAACCCTACAGCCCTGGTGTGCAGGAAAAGATGTGATTCTAGAACTCCTGCGCCGCCTGACGGTTAAAGGGGGCGTGGGCAAAATTGTTGAGTATCACGGTCCTGGTGTAGCTAGCCTCAGCGTTTCCCATCGATTCACGATTACGAATATGGGCGCGGAACTGGGTGCAACTACCAGTGTTTTCCCCTCCGATAGCAGAACCAAAGACTTTATGGAAGCGCAAGGTCGTGGGGATTCCTGGGTAGCCTGGGTCGCTGATGAAGGGGCTGTTTATGATGAGTTGGTCGAGATTGACCTGGATACGCTAGAGCCCTTAGTCGCCTGTCCTTCCTCTCCCGATAAGGTCGTGAAGGTTCGGGAAGTCCAAGGAACGGCGGTCAGTCAGGTGTGCATTGGTTCTTGTACCAATTCCTCTTACGAAGACCTGGCGACCGCAGCCTTGATGCTTCGGGATAAACAGGTCCATCCGAATGTGAGCATGACCCTTACCCCTGGCTCAAAACAAGTCTTTGAAATGATTGTTCGCGATGGCTACTTCTCCGATTTGATTACGGCAGGCGCGAGAATCTTAGAATCTTCCTGCGGTCCCTGTATCGGGATGGGACAGGCTCCGGCGACGGGTACGGTTTCGATGCGCAGCTTTAACCGGAACTTTAAAGGTCGTTCTGGAACCAGTGAGGATTTGGTCTATCTCTCCAGTCCAGAAGTGTGTGTGGCTGCGGCTCTTACCGGACAAATCACAGACCCCAGAGATTTGGGTATCGAACCGATCCAGATTGAGATTCCTCACCAATATCTGGTCCATGACAATATGATTGTGCCGCCTGCGAAGGATGGTCAAGTCACCGTCGAGCGTGGACCGAATATCAAACCCGTTCCGCTGGCAGAACCGTTGCCCAATGAAGTGAAAGCGCCTGTACTCTTGGTCACGGGCGATGACATCACTACAGACCACATCATGCCTGCTGGTGCCAAAGTTCTACCTCTGCGCTCGAATATCCCAGCTATTTCTGAATTCGTCTTTATGCGGGTAGACCCGACATTCCCCGAACGGGCGAAAGCAGCAGGTAAGTCTATCGTGGTCGGCGGTACAAACTATGGACAAGGCTCTTCTCGAGAGCACGCAGCGCTGGCTCCTATGTACCTGGGCGTACGGGCCGTGCTGGTGAAGAGTTTTGCCCGCATTCACCGAGCGAATTTGATTAACTTTGGTATTCTGCCTGCTACGTTTGCCGATGAAAAGGACTACGACAGCATCACCCAGGGAGATGAACTCCAGTTTGCTGACTTGCATCAAGCGATGGAAACAGGAGAAGTGACAGCCCATAACCTAACCAAGGGCACTTCTTTTACGGCTAAGGTCGACCTCACCCCACGGGAAGCCCAATTGCTGAAAGCGGGCGGTTTACTCAGTGAGATTAAGGCGAAAAAGGCAGCTACTCCGGTTTAGAAACGATATGCAAGCTCTATGCTTTATACGGTGGTGCCATAGACTTGTCCAAAGAAACTTTCAGACAAAGTCTATGAAAGAGAGTTCTACATAAAAAAGGATAGTAGGCAGCAAATTCTCAGAGAGTTACTAGAGGTTACATCAAGGTTATCTATATAGTCCTCTTTTTCAGTGACAGCATACGTTAAAACTGTCTTTATAGTATGCTGTGTCAAGAGCTTGGCAAACTTTTTCAGCCTAAGATTCCCCGATTGGGTGATTAGACCGTGAAAATGCTTGTAGTAAATAGTCTATATAATATAGCAGCCGCCAAGTTAGTTAGGACGCCAAATATAGAACATGCTCCATCGCATCTCGCAAACAATTAAACTGGTCCAGCTGTTTGCGAATTCGACTTTTCAACCAAGACCAGCATTTCTCAATCTTGTTCAGGTCCGGCGAATATGGCGGTAAGTACAGCACTTCACACCCAGCTTGCTCTATCAGGTGCTCAATGCGTCCACCCTTGTGAAACGTCGCATTATCCATCACCACCGATTGGCCTGGTTTGAGTACGGGCAGTAGGCAATTCTCTAACCAAATCTCAAACACCGAACGATTGCAGGCTCCCTCTACCGTGAACGGGGCCATCAGTTGCTGGTTGCACAGGGCCGCAATCATATTGACTCGGCCC
>JBBRSB010000019.1:0-86971 GCA_038245785.1 Gloeobacterales cyanobacterium
CGCTGAGAAGTATCTCCCCCAGCATAGGCATCAACGATTTTTTGGCGTAAGTCCAGAGAGTATGATTTCATTTCTGCTACCGAAAATATACAGGTGTTTAATGTTTTAGTTATACCTTACTAGCTTGAGAACCGCTATATCTGCACTCGCTATTTCGACACCCTGCTGCTTGCGGCCGGGTAGTTCATTTACTTAGAAGTTTTATTTTTATTAACAAATAGTTTCATAAGGATAAAGAGAATGAGATTTTTTTATATTGTATCTAGTTTAATTGTAGTTCTTTTAGCTTTACCTGTTAGAGCTGCCCCAAGTAAACTTGAGCAAATTTTTGACCCTGATATGTTAGTAGCAGACCGAGCATACCTTGAGCAAGTGACCGGCGTTGCCTGGAGAAGAGAGGAAGATACTAAGACATATAAGGTCGATGGTTGCCTTGTTACAGCTACATATGACAAGAATTCGGTAAGGTCTTTGCGACTGGAGCTTAGTCCTAAATGCACATTTGACTTTAATAAGTTCTTGCTAAAAGTCAATCCTTATAACCCTTATCCTAAATTTCCCGCCCTATATCAGACAACTTTTGGACAACTAGAGTCTCTTTCACTCATGGATAAGCAATTCATGACTGACTGTTTATACAGCTGCGGAAACATAGCAGACCCATCTGTTTATGAGTACTTGGCATTTCCTCATGTTAATAACTTTCTAGAGGTTATGCCTGAAGTTATGTTAGTCGGTGATCCGGCTATAGATGCATCAATCAAATGGGAAAAAGCTATGGTGAAGGCAAAAGGAGAGGATTGGGTTCTCCAGACCAAATTCAATTGCCAGCTCACGAAGTACGACACTGTAGCCCATAACGCCTTCAAGAAAGTCAGAATCACGGCAATCACAGTTGGACATAACATCAAGACTCCGGGCCATGGACTTTTAACCCCATGGTCTAGTGCCGATGATTGCAGCGGAGGTTAACAGTACCTGTATTTGAAATGCTTATGTAGAGCATTATGCTAAGTCTACAACTCTTACTGAACGCTGAGCGGCGTGGGGACCTGGAAAGAGAGGACTCCTGAGCTTTGGATTTGTCATTCCTGTGGCAATGAGGATTTTATTTCTTGGTGGAGTCGTGGCAGGTCGTCTGATGAGCAATCTTGTTGATCGCCTTAGTGTGATAGCCCTCTTGAGCAACATTTGAAAGCGCATTCTTTGCTAACAGACAGCTACCTAACGCTCGATAGAGGAGTTAAGCATGTTCATGCCAGTGTCGAAAGTACAGGCCTCCAAATTCAACCACAACTTTCGCATCGCAGAGCAATTGCGGGTGTAGCAACATGGGTCTCGGTGAGTCCTCGCCGGAACCGGAAAAGGAGTGTAAGAAGGTCAAGCAGGATTTGCCAATGGCTGCTTGCTCTTCCCGGATCTGATCTAGCCGTTCCCAGTCACGTGACTTTATGCACTCGACCTCTTCGTTCTCAAGCTTCTTGTAATGCTCGTCCTCTTCTACAGTAAACACGGCGGGTGGAATGTAGAGCGGTATGCGATGCGCAAGAGCATCTCGGTAGTTCTTCAAGTAATCGCCATACCACTGGGTTATGTTCAGAGACTTAAGGTAAGACTCGATTGGCTCAGGCAGGTGCTTCTTGGTCGCTTTGTTGAACAGACCGACATTGCGACGATCGCCAATCTGTGATTCAAGGTTATGCCGAAGAACAAAGGCCCATGCCCAGTTGTCGAAGATGCCACATAGATTTATTACGAATGCTTGAAGGTTTATCTGTACATCTGCGCGGGCCTCCTCTACCAGAGGTCGTTCGGTCGAGGGAGGAAAGACTTCAAAGACATTCTGAAGGGTTCGTTCGAGTAATTTGACACGGCGTCCAGCGCCATGAAGGAGATGCTCTTGAACCCGTGGCTCAGCTATTGAATGGCCCTGAACGACGCACTCAAGCAGAAGGCTCTGGAGGCCACTAAGCAACGCCTTGTGCTCGATAAACAGATTGGAAATCTGGTCAGGGGAATAAACCATAGGGGGATGGTGAAGTAGATCTCAGAGTGCCTAATCAGTATTTATACTGAATTATTCCACATATCCTCCCTATCTGGCTGATTAGGTGGATATATTCAGCCTATTCCTGGCACTTTCAAGGATTCCGTCACAAAACACTAATCAATACTTCTGGTCCAACAGGGGAGCGGGACTCTGCTATGGGTTCTGCCGTGACCACCAAACCTGAGACCACTGAACTATAGAGTCCTGGCGGCAGTGGAATTTTTTCTACGGCTTTTCCTCCGGTGGTTTTAAAACGTCCACAGATAACTTTTTCTCCGTCGACTACAGCCCAGAGATGGTACGTCTGGCTGCCTGATAGAGTGGGGAGGTTTTGTACCGAAAGGACAGCATCTTGCTTATCTAGGTCCATCACAATCCCTCCTGAAGCTTTGACGGCAGTACCCGTCCCCCTCAGAGCAAAGAGGCGTGTATTGGGTTGCTGGAGCATGGCAATAACCCCTTCATCCTGATTGCGTAGACGATAACTATCCAGCCCAAAACCAAGGGCTAAGGCTGCGGCTACCCCTGCTAGAGCCCAACTCCAGCGTAAAGGGATGGGGCGTCTTGAAGGGCGCGCTTGCTTGGAAGACTGGAACGCTTGAAATTCATTCAAAATTGCTGACTGTACCCGAGGAGGCGGACTGACGGGTTGCGGGGCATAGGCCATCAGCCCTAGGGAGGTCTGTACTCGTTCTACTTCATCAGTGAGTTCGGGTTGTCGCGCAAGAAGCTGCTCAAGCTCTTCTGCTTCCGCAGGCTCCAAATTGCCGAGGACATAGCCTGCGATCAATTCTTCTATGTGTTCAGAGGAGGTGGTCATATCGAGCCATCATGTTTATTTATCGTTACCCAACGAACTTTGTAGTTGCTGCTTCAGTTTTACTAAGCCCAACCGCAACCAACTTTTGACAGTACCCAAAGGAACATTGCATTGCTGTGCAATTTCTACCTGGCTAACCCCTCCGAAATAAACCATCTCCAAGGCTTGGCGCTGATTTTCAGGAATTTGGCCCAAAGCTTCGCGCACACGCTCTGCACGCTCCTGCAAAGAAACTTGCTCGAACAGACTGGAAGGCCCTGTGTCCAAGGGCGTAATCTGGCTCCAGCGCTCCAGGAACTTGAGTTTTCTGCCACGGGCGCGCAGTTTGTCAATAGACCGTGAGCGCGTTAGCGTCGTCAGATAGCTGCCCAGCGCCCCCCGATTAGGGTCATAGGCATCATTCTTCCAGAGGGAAATGAAAATATCCTGAGTCATGTCTTCTGCCTCCTGGGAGTCCTTCAAAATTTGCAGTGCCAGTCCATAGACAATCGGCGCGTACCTCTGGTAGAGGGCATTCAGCGCGGAGGTTTGTCCTGCTTTTAGGCCCTGAAAGAGTTGTTGATCCGTAGGAGTGGTCTGTTTTTGACCAGGAACGTCGGAATTCATTTGGTTTCCAGAATAAGCCCAAGTGCACATTCTGATGAGATTCCGTCGTTTCTGTTATTGATACGCCAGCCGACCTTACTTAGATCACTGGCAGGTTATATAAATTTTTTCATGCCCGTAAATCCCTGGGGTGATCCATCAAGGCTCCTCAAGCGTATCTAGGACAGAAATAATAGACAGCGGTGTTGGAGATGACAGTTTTATCCCTATTCAGAAACAAAGTCGATTTGCTACACCCCATACGCCAATGGATGGAAGCTTTAGCAATGCCGAACCCAAGAGTCGCTCGACTACTCTGTACGCTCATCCCTGCTCAGTGCCCTTTTGCACGAGATATCAAGTTTGCGGGACACACCTTTTTGCATATCCCGCCCCTATGTAAGTTGAATCCACTTTTTGAACAGTTCGTTAGTCTTCGCTTTCGAGCTTTATCGTATCTTGCAGATGAATGTGGTGAAGATATAATGCCCTATGTCTCATAAATTAATGGTTTCAACTATAGTAAATTTCTGATTAATAGTAGATGAAATATTTTCCTGTTCTTTAGTCTCATCTATGCCCCCCAAGTCTCACAACCTTGGGGGGCTATTACTATGTTTTCTTTACAAAAGAATTTTCTTTTTTGGTGATCCATCGAAGCTCCTCTGGCGTAATTAGGTCAGAGCTGAGATAAATGCTCATACAAGAAAGAGGAAGAGCAATGAAAGATTCTAATTCGGTAGATACGCAAAGTTTTCTGTACCCTCGCAGTCGCTACTATGGTCAATTTACCCCTGCGAATCTAGTCTTCAATGCTAACCTGCAGGAGTTTTCTCAAAGAGTTGGTTTCATCACCAGTTTGCAAACGTCTGGCAAGGTTTCTGCTGAAGAAGCTTATAGCCAAATTGAACTGCTTTGGGACCGATTTACTGCTAGTAAATAAGCAGTAGGAATTGGGACCGATACTGCGATGTGAGAATAAGCGTCGGCCGGAGGTAAACCATTTGTAGATTTGGTGATCTATCTAAACTCCTCCAGCGTAATTAGTTCAGAGCTACAAAAAAAGTTTCTCTAAAACTATGGAGTAACCATGAAAACTATGCACAAGATTTCTCTCATAACTATAGCTGGCCTCTTGATGCTGGCAAGTCCTGTTATCGCTGGAAGTTTTACTACTTTTGCTGTGTCTGCAACAGCAGGTAAAGAAGTCTCCGGACCAGGGCATAGCAATGGAAGTGCCTCCGCTAATTTAACTCTTAATCCTGAAAGAGAAGAAGTTTGCTTCGAGATTCAAGCTAAGGGCATTGCCTCAGCAACCCTGGCGCATATTCATGCTGGTGCTGCTGGAATGTCAGGTCCTGTTGTGATTAGTCTCACTGCTCCTACAGAAGGCTTCTCAAAAGGCTGTGCTCGTGCCAGTCGTGAACTTATCCAACAGATTTCCCAGAATCCTGAGAACTTCTATCTCAACATCGGAGTTCTTAGATAAACCTTTATTCACTAATTTTGGTAACAGGCCATGGCTAACGCGCTCACTTCCTTAAATATGGACAGTTCCAAGCTCATTCTTCAAGATCTCTATCGAGGACGGCCACTTTGGTCTTATCCTGCAGGTAGAAGGATTCCTATTTTCGAAGATGAAATAGGTATTGTGTATCGCGGCATTGTCCGTACACAGACCTTGCAGCAGGGAGGCGAGGAGTCTATCGTAGGCTTGGTAGGCCCAATGATGCCTGTTTCCCCAAAATTTACGATGCTCAATTACTATGAAGTCTATGCCTTAACGCCCGTAGAGCTTTTGCGTTTGAAATGGGCCGAAGTCTATAGATCTAATGATTTGATGCGAGAGCTAAACCGTACCTTGATTCAGCGGCTCCGTCATACTGAAGTATTACTTGATTTAAGGAGTAAACGGCAAATCAGCGAACGTTTGATTGCCTTCTTATCCTTCTTAGCTCAAGCATATGGTAACCCAACGCCTCAAGGGGTCCGCTTAGAAATTCAGTTAACCCATCAACAGATGGCTGATGCTATTAATACAACGCGGGTTACGATCACACGGTTGATGGGAGTACTTAAAAAAGCCTCTATGATTAGAGTCGCCCAAGACCGCACTATTTATGTCATGAGTGAACTATTCAATAGCCAAGAGTTTAACTTTATAAATAAGAATTGATGAGAAGCTAGACACCTTAATCTAGCTTACTTTTCTTCAAAAACTAACTGATAGTTCAGCGAAAGTCAGATAGTAGTTATCACTTTAGTTAGGGTGCGATTCAAGACGTTTATCAGATGTTTTCTCAAGTTGAATCTCTACGATGAAGACACTAAACAACAAATCTCAATCTTTCAAGGAGAAAAACATGGACAGTAAACAAAGCCTCAAGGGTACTTCCGTACCTAACGGGGGATATCAAGCCATGAAAGCATTTCCAATAACCAGTTCCTTGCTGCTGCTCGCTTTTTTGCTTGGCCCTGTTGCCCTCTCGGCTGATACTGCTTATGCCCAGAGTCCCGCCCCATGCACAATCCGAACGGTCAATGGGCACTACCTAACTGCAGCGGGCGGCGGAGGTCTAAACCACCAGGCCATTTACACCGATGCGACCCAGGCTAATGATTTGGAGCACTTCGCGCTGGAAGTCGTGGGAGGCATTCCGGTCATTAAGACAGTGAATGGCTACTACCTGACCGCAGTAGGTGGCGGTGGGCGTAACTCCGACGTTATTCACACCGATGCAACCCAGGCGCAGGCCTGGGAGTCGTTGGATTTGGAGTACCTTGGGGTAGCCAGAGACGGCACCTGGTATGCCATCAAGACAGTGAATGGGAATTACCTGACCGCTGTAGGCGGCGGCGGACACCGTGGAGAGCCCCAGGATACCCTCCACTCCGACGCGACCAAGGTCGACGATTGGGAAAAGTTCAAGGTCTTTTGTCAAGGGGATGGTGGAGGACTCCCTCAGTGTTTGGTTGGAAGAGTGCTGTGCTAAGACGGCCTAGAGATCTCCAGAGAAGCCCATTTAGGGGAGTCTCCAGGCCCCCTCCGACCTATTCTCCTTGCTTCCCGCCAATACCAATAAGGCCCATGCATCTCCCCACCAGCACATCGACACTGCTCTTTCCCACACCAAATTAACTCCTTGAAAGAGGTTCATCCATAATGCAGCGTTCAAAACTGGAGCCGTATGGTATTAACTAGTTGAAAACCAACCCGCTCAAGAGTCTGATGCCTATTCCTATTAAGCCCTAAAGTGCCGGGACCTGGAAACATGTGGATGGCAGGCTGTAGCAGATTCTAAGGACTGGAGAAAATCGAGCTGCGTTATGCACGCTCCCGTCTGTAAATACTCTATAGCCTTAAGAGCTGACCAGTGAGCATCCCAATCAGAACCTGCACAACAGTCTTCAATCACGTGCAGATGATAATCCCGTTGATGAGCATCCGCTGCCGTGTAGTGCACACAAACATTGGTCATAGTCCCGATCAAGATCAGAGTATCCACCTTTAAGCCCTTGAGCAGAATCTCTAAATCGGTCCCAAAGAAGCAGCTATAGCGCCGCTTGCTAATCACAAATTCGCCATCGATCGGGGCTAACTCAGGATGAATCTCTGTCCCTGGCCAGGTTTCCAAACAATGCACCGGCTCGGCACCGTCCAGCTCCCGCCCAAAATCCACCATTTCTTTGCGATGCACTTCTTTGGTGTGGATAATCGGCAACCCTGCCTGTCGCGTGGCCGCTAAGGTCTGTTTGGCCTTGGGGAGCAGCTCATCGGTCCCAGCTAGCGTTAAAGCCCCGCCTATAAAGACGTCAGCTTGTAGATCGATAATCAGTAGAGCGGCTTTGGAGAGGTCTAGATTCATATTTAAGATTTTAAGGGAATGAAGTCAGAAGGACAGCCTGGTTTACGCTTGGCTTCCAGATACTCTCCTAAAATTTCTTGAAAGCGCTTGGGGCCAAAGCTTGTATAGTGGCCGGGGTGAACAACCTCAACAGGCAAGCTTTGCAACCGTTCGTAGGTTTTGCAATAGGTTGGAATATCACTGCCTGGTAGTTGATCGAGCAAATCTCCGTCATAGACCACATCTCCAGACAAGAGCAGACGTTGCTTACGGTCATAGAGCGCGATGCAACCGGGGGAGTGTCCTGGCAGATGCAGCACCTCAAAAGCCCGATTCCCCAAATCCAAAATATCTCCTTCTGCCAAGACCTGAGTTGGTTCTACCGCTTTCAAGGTGTACTGAAGGGCGGTGAAGCCAGGATAGGGCAGTTGCTGAAAGTGTTCATCGAGCACCCAGCCAGACTGGGGGTCACAAAGCGCCGCCTCCTGATCACCTTGACGCAGGGCTTCTGCTTCTTGATGATGAATAGCAACTTCGTCAAATTCATGCAGGCCCCCTGCATGGTCGAAATGAACATGGGAAGCAACCGCCAAAAGGGGTTTATCAATTAGAGAAGCAATATGTTGTCTCAGACTCGCTACACCTAAGCCAGTATCAATGAGCAAATCCTGTTTCTGTCCTTTGATCAGCCATATATTGGCGCGATTCCACTCCCAATAATGAATTTCCTGGATGCAGTAGAGGTCATCCTGCACTTTTCGCGTGGCGAACCATTGTTCAGCCGTAGGTTTTGAGGGTAGCTCCAACCTGTTCACCTCAAAAGCGCTGAAGTTAGAATTGCTACTAAGTTACATGCCCAACATAAATCTGGCGAGTTCGGACATTCGGCTGCGGTCCCAGGTAGGCTCCCAAACCAAGGTGACCTGAGCGGAAGTGACTCCAGGGACTTCGCGGATCTTGGCTTCCACTTCCGGCGGTAACGTGCCAGCAACAGGACAACCGGGAGCGGTAAGCGTCATATCTACTTTGACGTTGCCTTCTGCATCAATATCGAGGGTATAGACCAATCCTAACTCGTAGATATTGACGGGGATTTCTGGGTCATAAACGGTCTTCAAGGCTTCGATGACCCGTTCTTCGAGGGTGGTGTTGGTGTCCAGTTGGGTATTCATCGCTTACTCCGTGGATATAGGCTCTTTTTGTTCTTTCAAAGCGGCTTGCAGGGTATGCCAAGACAGCGTGGCACACTTGACTCGTGCAGGAAACTCACGCACCCCAGAGAATACCGCTAGTTTTCCTTGCGCCGGAGCCGCTGGTTGACTGGGATCTCCGGTCAGCATGTCATGGAACTCCTCAAACAGCGTTTCCACTTCAGCCAAATTCTTCCCTTTCAAGGTTTCCGTCATTAGCGAGGCAGACGCTGTGGAAATCGCACAGCCGCCGCCCTGGAAGCTGATATTACGAATCACGTTCCCGTCCATTACTAAATAGATCGTCACCCTGTCTCCGCAGAGGGGATTATGCCCTTCTGCTTTATGGTCAGCCTCTTCAAGCGGGCCAAAATTACGAGGTCGCTTGTAGTGGTCGAGGATTACTTCTTGGTAAAGATCGCGCAGCTCCGACATTAGCTAAATATCTCCTGGACTTTGCGGATAGAGGAAACGAGGGCATCAACTTCTTCTAGGGTGTTATAGAAGGCAAAAGAAGCACGGGCCGTGGCCGGGACTCCAAAGCGTTCCATAACGGGTTGGGCGCAGTGATGCCCTGCTCGGATCGCAATCCCTTCTCGGTCCAAAATCGTTCCGATGTCATGGGGATGGACCCCTTCAATCAAGAATGATAAAACACTGGCTTTGTTGCGTGCGGTCCCAATCAGTCGGATGCCAGGAATTTCAGAAATTGCTTCTGTTGCATGGGTGAGCAGCTTATCTTCATAGGCAGCAATCTGGTCAAGGCCAATTTCTTGGACATAGTCGATAGCAGCACCCAGCGCAATCGCGCCTGCAATATTCGGCGTCCCAGCTTCAAAGCGAAAAGGCAGTACGTTATATTCTGTCTTCTCAAAAGAGACGGACAGAATCATATCGCCCCCTCCTTGATAGGGAGGCATAGTTTCTAGAAACTCTTTCTTGCCATAGAGCACGCCAATGCCCGTTGGACCGAAGAGTTTGTGGCCAGAGAAGACATAAAAATCGCAGTCGAGAGACCGCACGTCCGTTTGAATGTGCGGTACGGCTTGAGCGCCATCCACCAGAACCGGAATCCCTCTTTGATGGGCCATTTCAATCATTTGCTCAATGGGGTTAATCGTCCCTAGAGCATTGGACAGATGGACGATACCCACCAGGCGCGTCCGCTCAGAAAGCAGCTTCTCGTACTCGTCTATAAGAATTTCGCCTTCATCATTAATCGGAATTACTTTGAGGATGGCTCCCTTCTCTGCACAGAGCATTTGCCAAGGAACAATATTGGAATGGTGTTCCATGGCCGAGATCAGAATTTCATCTCCAACTTGGACATGCTGCCGTCCAAAGGTTTGAGCGACCAGGTTAATCCCTTCGGTTGTGCCACGCGTAAAGATAATTTCTTCGGAACTCTTGGCATTTAAGAAATGCTGTACTTTGTCACGAGCTTTTTCATAGGCATCGGTGGACTGCTGAGAGAGCAGATGCACGCCCCGATGAACATTAGAAAAATACTCACTGTACAGTTTGACTTCCGAGTCTATAACAGCCTGAGGTTTCTGACTGGTTGCTGCGTTATCCAAATAGACCAAAGGCTTGCCGTGAACCTTCTGTTTCAAAATCGGGAAGTCTTCTCGGAGGCGTACTACATCCAAGCTGGCCAAAGGACTAAGAACGGGGGGCGTAACAAGAGATTTCATGAGTAAGTGCCTTATGATGCAGGTAACCAATGGGTAAGGAGTTGTTCCAAATCATCGCGAACCGCACTGATTCGGATTTGTTCTAAAACATCGCTGGCAAAACCATAGGTCAGGAGACGACGCGCTGCTATCTCATCTAGACCGCGAGAACGCAGATAGAAAATAGCCTCTTTGTCTAGCTGCCCTACAGTAGCTCCATGACTGCATTTAACATCGTCCGCAAAGATTTCTAACTGCGGATTGGTGTGAACCAGCGCTTCATCAGAGAGCAAAAGATTGCGATTGGCCTGTTGGGCATCCGTCTTCTGAGCGTTCGGGTGGACATAGACTTTGCCGCTGAAGACAGCTCGTGATTTGCCATCGAGCAGCCCTTTAAAAAGTTGATGACTCGTACCGTGGGGCTTGCGGTGATCAACGTGGATGTGATGGTCTACCCGCTGATCGTCCTTCACTAAATACAAACCATTTAAGGTGCAATCAACGCCCTCTGCATCAAGGTCGGCATGGAGGTCTGTGCGAGCTAAAGCTCCACCTGCTGCCATCGATAGAGAAGAAAAGCGGCTGTTCCGGCCCAATTGGACCTGCATCGTAGCCATATGGAAAGCTTTAAGATGCTCCCGCTGGATTTTGTAATGGTCGAGAACGGCGTTCTCCTCTGCTACGATCTCCGTCACAGGACAGGTGAAATAACCTGCTTCTAAGCCGACATAGCTCTCGATAATCGTGGCTTGACTGTTAGCTTTAGCCACCACCAAATTGCGCGGGTAAGAGACTGTTGCTTGGTCTTTCACCGTTGAGACAAATAATAAGTGAATTGGCTTTTCGATCACCGCTCCCTGGGGCACATACACAAAAGCTCCATCTTCGATGAATGCCGTATTCAAGGCCTCAAAAGCATGGTCTTCAAAGAATGCCATTTTTCCAAGATAGGGTTCGGTCAGGTCTGGATGCTCTTGTAGCGCTTCAGCCAAACTGCCCAAGCTGCAGCCTGCAGGTAAAGCTTCTACATGGGAAAGCTCCGGTGCCCAGTGACCATTCACAAAAACTAACTGATGGCATCCGTCATAAACAAAGGGCTGTATAGATTCAGCGGGAACCGACGAGACAGACGCCTGCTCAAAAGAGCTGTTTGCTAAGGCAGAGAGATCGGTATACTTCCACGCTTCCATCCGACGCGTCGGCAGTCCCAGCTCTTGAAAACGTTGGGCAGCTTGGCGGCGCAAAGTCTGGAGTGCAGCCGAATCCACCTTCAGGCGCTGTTGGCTGAACGCTTCAAAGGCTTGGAGGTAGTCCGCTTTTTTGGTAATCACTGGGGTCATGCGCGTGCGGCCTCTTGCTCAAACTTGTATCCTGTTTTTTCCAATTCTAGAGCCAGCTCTTTGCCTCCAGAACGGACGATACGCCCGTCCACGAGGACATGGATATAGTCTGGAACGATGTATTCCAAGAGCCGCTGATAGTGGGTAATGATCAGGAAAGACCGTTGTTCGTCCCGCATGTTGTTGATGTTGTCGGCGACTACCCTTAGCGCATCGATGTCCAATCCTGAGTCGGTTTCATCCAGAATCGCCAGCTTTGGTTCTAGAACGGAAAGATGAAAGACTTCATTGCGTTTTTTCTCACCGCCAGAAAATCCTTCATTGACCGGGCGATGGAGCATCGCTTCATCCAGATTCACCTTCTTGATCTTGTCCTTGACCAAGAGCAGGAAATCCATAGCGTCCATTTCTGGTTCGCCGTGGTGCTTACGCTTGGCATTCAGGGCTGCTTTCAAGAAATAGATATTGCTCACCCCTGGAATCTCCACGGGGTACTGGAAATTCAAAAGCAGTCCTTCGCGGGCTCGTTCTTCAGGAAGCATTTCCAAGAGGTTTTTGCCTTCGTAGAGTACTTCTCCCTCTGTCACGCTATAGAGATCCCGCCCAGAGAGGACGCCCGCGAGGGTACTTTTCCCAGAACCGTTCGGTCCCATAATCGCGTGGACTTCACCGGGATTGATTGTTAAATCGATCCCTTTTAGGATCTCCCGGTCCTCAACAGTCGCGTGTAGATTCTTAATTTCCAGCATTGCTTGCTCCAAAGATTTAGCCCTCATCCGGCTTATTTAAGACTGATTAACCGACACTACCTTCCAGGCTCACACTCAGAAGTTTCTGCGCTTCCACCGCAAACTCCATCGGCAACTCGCGGAAGACGTCTTTACAGAAACCATTCACAATCATCGATACCGCATCTTCGGTGGAAATGCCGCGTTGGTTGCAGTAGAAGATTTGGTCTTCTCCAATCTTGGAAGTGGAAGCCTCATGCTCCACCTGAGCGCTTGGATTTTGCACGTCGATATAAGGGAAGGTATGAGCCCCACAGAGATCGCCGATCAGGATTGAATCACACTGTGAATAGTTACGGGCTCCATCTGCCCCTGAAAGGATTTTGACGGCTCCTCGGTAGGTGCTCTGGGCATGTCCGGCAGAGATTCCTTTGGCCACGATCGTGCTGCGGGTGTTCTTGCCGATATGGATCATCTTGGTACCCGTATCTGCCTGCTGGTAGTTGGCAGTAACCGCTACGGAATAGAACTCACCAATGGAGTTATCCCCTTTCAAGATGCAGCTTGGATATTTCCAGGTGATGGCAGAACCCGTTTCCACCTGAGTCCAGGAAATCTTGGAATTGCGGCCTTCGCATTTACCCCGCTTGGTCACGAAGTTGTAAATGCCGCCTTTGCCTTCTTTGTCGCCGGGATACCAGTTCTGAACAGTAGAATATTTGATCGTCGCATCATCATGGGCAATCAATTCGACTACGGCTGCGTGAAGCTGGTTCTCGTCCCGCATCGGAGCGGTGCAGCCTTCCAGGTAGCTCACATAGCTGCCTGCATCGGCAATGATCAAAGTCCGCTCAAATTGACCCGTGTTCTTGGCATTAATCCGGAAATAGGTGGAAAGCTCCATCGGGCAGCGCACACCTTTGGGGATGTAGACAAAGGATCCATCGCTGAAAACAGCAGAATTCAGGGCCGCGAAATAGTTGTCGTTGGTAGGAACTACCGTACCCAGATATTTGCGGATCAGCTCAGGATGTTCCTGTGCCGCTTCTGAGAACGAGCAGAAGATAATGCCCATCTCGTTGAGCTTGGCTTTGAAGGTCGTAGCCACCGACACGCTATCGAACACAGCGTCCACTGCTACGACCCCAGCCAGCATTTCCTGCTCTTGAATCGGAATCCCCAGCTTCTTATAGGTCTCAAGGATCTCAGGATCAATCTCATCCAAGCTCTTGGGCGAATCACCCTTCGCTTTCGGCGCAGAGTAGTAGATCACGTCTTGATAGTTTATTGGCGGATAGTGGACGTTCTGCCACTTGGGTTCTTCCATCGTCAACCAGTGACGATAGGCTTTCAGCCGCCATTCCAGCAAAAAATCAGGCTCATTTTTTTTCGCCGAAATCAAACGAATCACGTCTTCATTCAATCCCGGTGGAACCGATTCCGCTTCTACGTCAGTGATAAAACCGAATTCGTACTCGCGGTTAGCAAGTTCTTCAACGGTACGGGTGGGCGTTGACATATCTTCCCCTATGAAACGAGGTGCAAGGAGGTTTCTGCAATGTTCGAACTGGGCGTATGGCTAGGGCTCATCGGACCTAACATCTGAGCTAAGGTAACGCGAGAGAGGGCTTGATGGACGGCTTGATTGATCAACTGCCAAGGATCTTGCAAAGGGCAAAAGCTCTCCATGGAACATGAACTCGAACTCCCCTCTGCGCACTCGGTGAGTGCAATCGGTCCCTCAACAGCCTGGATAATCTCCGCGACAGAGATAGTCTTTGGAGGACGCGCCAAGGTATAGCCCCCTTTGACTCCACGATGAGCGTTGAGCAGTTCCCCCCGCGCTAACAGCTTCAAAACCTTACTGACAATCGGTAAAGGTAGTTGAGTCTGAGTAGCCAGTTCGGGAGCGGTATACAGCTTGTCCGGATTCCTAGACAGATGAGTCATGAGTACAATCCCATAATCAGCCTGTTTTGTTATCCGAATCATTGCCAGCGCCCCTTCTGCAAACAGTACCTTTTTAGTACTGTATTGATCATAACGCGGTTTTGCACTTCGTTACCTAGATTTAAATTCTGAATTTCTAGCTTCACTTTGATAGAAGGGAAGATCCGCTCCAATCCTTATGTCACTGAGCAACAGAGAGGAAAATAACTTCTCCGACCTGCTACTCTCCCTCTTCCCGTTTTGCAGGAGAGAAAGTAGGAAAGTGAGGGGCATTCTCTAAGCTCTTAGGCTTGAGCAGAAATTTATAGTACCAGTAAGCCATCCCTTCTTTGAGCGGAAAGAGGATGTAGGTCAGCGGATTGATCGTGACAATAATGTTTCGGATATCGCGACGGGCTAAATTCACCACCATTTTGGCGACCCAAGTTGGGGACATCACGCCAATCGGATTGAGCTTGCTCTTAAAAGGACCAAGGACAATTTTACGAATCACACAGGGGGCGTCTATACGCTTGAGCGTGACTAGATCTCCAAGCGCACGTTTGGACAGCTCATACAGAGGGCTAAAGGCTGGCGATACTTCAGCCTCTGAGGTGTTTATCCAAATCTCTTTGGTGGCGCGTGCTCTAGAAGTGGTCACAGTGGACAGGAAGAGTTCCATCAGCTTGATTACGGAGAAAGTATTGACAGCATAAGCCGCTTCGATATCTTTCCAATCCGAGGATCCATGGCAATTGAGGCCGTGATTGCAGACCAGAATATCCACGCCTTTCAATAGTTCAGCAAGCGCCTGTTCTTCGCCGATGCTCCAGTGCATCACCTGAATCCCCTCTGGCGCAGTCCAGTCGCTGGAGGTGAGGGCAATCACTTTTGCTTTGCGCTTGAGGAGTTCTTGCATCAGAGCCTGTCCCAAGGCTCCAGAGGCTCCGGTAACGGCAATAGTTTTACCTTTCAAAGAAATAGAAGTTCCCATGACCCGGTCCACAAGCGAGAAAACGCCAGAGTAATAGGCATTGCCATCATCAAAATGATGACGCCAGTGATAGGTGCGGTTGACCAACCAAGGGCTCGGTGGAGTCGTGAGGGGACCGGACTTATGATTGAGATCGGTGCTCTTAAGCAGGTCATTGGCTCTGGCAAGACCGCTCAACCAGAAAGAAGTGGAGTAGGCGACCCCTAGCCAAGCACCAGGGGCCTGAGTCAGAAAAACGAAAACTAGAGAGAATATTACGAGAACGGTTGCTTCTGGAACATCTCCATACCAATGGGCTTTGCGGTATAGCTCAGGAGACAGGACTTCCAGATTAGTGTTGTAGACCTTGTGGTGAATGGCGTGGATGCGGGTCAGGGGACCCCACACATGGGCCAGCACATGGTAGCTATCCCGCACTACTTCGGCAAGAAGTACAGAACCGAAAGCTAATAATCCCTGCGTAATCCAGTCCATTTTCTATCTTTCTGATTTCAGGTAAGAAATAGGTTTCCAAATAATATGTTACAAAGCTTTATGATGGACAAGCTACCTGTAGGCTTCTACTACTATGCTACGCCTTGAACGAGTTTCTAAAATCTATGCCACAGGAGAAGTCCTCAAGGATGTTTCTTGGGAAGTCCGCGCGGGAGAAAAAGTCGGTTTAGTGGGCGTGAATGGGGCTGGCAAGTCCACACAGCTCAAAATTATTCTGGGTGAGGAAGAGCCTACCAGCGGTAAAGTTGCTCGTCCTCATAGTTTGAGGGTTGCCTATCTAGCCCAAGAATTTATCGCAACGCCAGGCCGGACGGTGAAGCAGGAACTATGGACAGCCTTCGAGGAGGCTCTAACAGTTCTCAACAAACTGGAGCGCGTCAAACAGGAGCTAGAGGCTGGCCCCACGGATGCCAAGAAA
The DNA here is from genome assembly GCA_038245785.1 of Gloeobacterales cyanobacterium. Lineage (GTDB taxonomy): Bacteria > Cyanobacteriota > Cyanobacteriia > Gloeobacterales > PMM-0068 > Sivonenia. Next base: position 16,068 of record JBBRSB010000019.1, read on the forward strand.
CTCGAAAAACTGCTCAAGGATTTAGACACCTACCAGCGACGTTTTGAAGCCTTAGACGGTTATGCCCTCGATAGCCGCATTGAAAAATTGATGCCAGACTTGGGCTTCGAGCCAAGTGATACGCAGCGGGACGTGACGGAATTTAGTGGTGGTTGGCAGATGCGTATGGGGTTGGGTAAAATCTTGCTCTCTGACCCAGACATACTGCTCTTAGACGAACCGACCAATCACCTTGACTTAGAAACAATTGAGTGGCTAGAAGACTATCTCAAAGCCTGTAAACCTGCCGTTGTCGTTATTTCCCATGACCGGAGATTTCTCGATAAGCTTGTCAACAAAGTCATCGAAACAGAGCGTGGGGTCGCCAGTACCTATTTGGGCAATTACTCGACCTACCTTGCGGAAAAAGAACGCCGCAAAGAATCTCAGATGTCTGCCTTTGAACGCCAGCAAAAAGAGCTAGAAAAACAGGAACGCTTTATTGAGCGATTCCGGGCCAGTGCTACTCGTAGTACCCAAGCTAAAAGTAGAGAAAAGCAGTTAGATAAGAAAGAAAGAATCGAAGCGCCTGTCTCGGATGTGCGGGGCTTAAAATTCCGTTTTCCTCCCGCTGCTCGCAGCTCGAATCAAGTGGTCAAAGTAGCCGATCTCACCTTGGAATTTAACGAGAATCCACTATTTATTGGTGCAGAACTGATCGTTGAACGAGGGGACCGGATTGCTTTGTTAGGGCCTAATGGCTGCGGCAAATCGACGTTCTTGCGATTTATGGTAGGAACACAAAAAGCTCTGGAAGGGGAGGTGAGCTTTGGCCATAATGTCCAGCTTGGGTATTTCGCCCAGCATCAGGCTGAAGCCTTACCTTTAGACCGTTCCGTACTAGAAACCTTGAGAGATTCTGCCCCCAATGCTCCCGATGGAGAACTCCGAGGATTGGCGGGGCGGTTTTTATTCACAGGCGATGGTGTTTTTAAGAAAGTCCGCGCGCTTAGCGGCGGAGAGAAATCCCGTCTTGCTTTGGCGCGCTTGTTGCTAGAACCAGCAAACTTTCTGCTGCTTGATGAGCCTACTAATCATCTAGATATCCCTGCCAAGGAAACCCTAGAAGAGGCACTGTGCAACTATGAAGGAACTGCCGTCATTGTCTCCCACGACCGCTATTTCATCCAGCGTGTCGCTAATAAGATTGTGGAGATTGTAAATGGAGAATTTGTTGTTTATCTGGGTGGTTATGATTACTACCTAGAGAAAAAAGCAAATCAAAAAGAGTCTTCTAACACCTTTGCTTTAGAGCTAGCCTATCAGAAGGACCAAGAAGTAGCAGGTCGTTGATCTGCTGGAAAGATCCCCCCAAGCGTCAAAGACCTTCAATCGTAAAACACTCTTGCTCCCCTTAGTAAGGGGGGAGCGGGGGGATCTCTAGAAAGTAAATACTAGCCGCAAGGTGCCCACGGTGATATTAGGATTGCCCGCAATGTTGTTGGGTTGGCTAATGACTTGAATATCGGGCGTTAAGAAGATTCGGTCGTTCACTTTAATGTTGTAGTACACTTCATAGTCTGTTTCCGTTCCATTCGCTGCGATCGGACCACTCGTGACTTTGTTGGGTTGACCTACAGCAATCCCTAAAGTGTTACCGGGTGCGAATAAGTCAGGGAAAGCAAGCCCCACTTGCCAAGTAGATAAAGTGTAATTTCCATTTGGAACAGATGTAAGACCAACAAAACCAGTGTTGTAGTTCTTGGTTGTGCCTGTCCCATAACGCCCGAAAATAGCCATGTTAGGCGTAATCGCCCACTCTGCATTCACCCCAAAAACGTCTGTTTTCTGGGTGCCTGTAATTCCAAGGGGGCTGGGGAACGTGTTGGTTGTATAACTGCTGTACTGAAGTTTAATCTTCGAAGTCTGGGAAGGGCGGAACTCAAATTCAGCAGAACCAATAGTATCAGAACCTGTCAAGCCGCCTTGCCCAGATCCATTAGAACGACCGCCATCCCCAGCGAGATAAACTGCACGCAAACTAAACTGCTCACCAATCTTCCAATCAAATCCTGCCCCAGGACCACCAACAACATAGGTAATTAACGGATTATCTATCATGAAACCACTGGAGAAATCCACTTCTTCGTTGCTAGCAAAGGAGTTGGTATCGATGATCTCACTCAGTTCGAGACGAGGACCAACGAAAATCCGGAAGTCGTCACTAAATAAGGGGGTAGTATAGCGAATTTTGTCGAAATTAACTGTTGCATTGCCATTAGTTGCTACCCCTAGGGTAGAACCATCGAAAGAAGCAACAGCACCTCCTGCATAAAATAAGCTGCCATTGTTACTGGCAATGCTAGGGAAAGTACCAGAGATATCTTGGCCCGTTACTCCGCGCAGACGAATTAATAATTCATCCTTGCCTGTAAAGCTAGCCCGTAGGTTCAAAGTGGTACGACCCAAGAAGGTTGTATTGGCTGCACTCCCGCTCACAATCCCTGTGGGGATACCCAAGGCTGGAGCTGAAGAGATAAAGGTATTACCTGCAGCACTACCCCCCTGTACTCCCATGACCACAGAACCATCCAGTTTGGAAGTGGTGGAGATTTGCTGATTTTCTAATTCTTTGGTCTTAGCTTCTAACGTATCAATACGATCACGAAGAGTCGTCAATTCAACTTTGAATTCTTCTTGCAAACGCTGAATCGCGGCCAGATCCTCTTTGGTTGCCAATGGATCGGTAGCAGATGCAAGTACTTCGTTGACCTTATTTAAACAAGCATTTAAGCCTACGGCAAATTCATAACGGGTTAGAATCCGATTACCTAAGTATTTCTTGCTGGGATAACCTTCGATACAACCGTAGCGCTCTATCAAAGATTTCAGGGCTTGGAAAGCCCACTGGTTGGGATCTACATCGCTAAGTTCGGCAACAGTATTGATATGAGAAACAGGCCCAAGGTCTAAATCCTTAGCGTACCGCTCCATCGTGGCAGTGTCATCTTGCGCAAAAGCACTGGAAGCCAGTGAAAAGCTAATCGTCCCCGCCAAGGCCCCCATTAGGGTGCGTGTTTTTATCTGTAAACCCCTCACGTGCATCTCCGAAACGATTAATCCGCCTGTGGGGTGAAATCTGCGTCTCCTTAGTAAAACGCAGGACAGCTCCGGTTGATAACCGTGCCCCCACGTAAAACGAATAGTTTACATATCAGTAAGTACCGGGAGAAGACTCCGAGCTGGACCCCTTGCAACAGCATCAGCTTATTGAGAATAAGAGCTGGTGGGTCTGCAGGGAAACGCAAGCAGATAGAAACCACAGAAATAAAACGTAAAGAATAGAATCCTGCATTCTATACAGACGGTTCTAGGTGCAATTGCTAACTTTTATAGACCCGATGCTACATTAGATACGTGATACTGTGAGCTTTCTTGCTTTTTAGCATAAGTTTAAGTTTATGTCTTTGCGCTTAGGTCAACTTCTTTACACCAGTTTCCCCAACGTGGGGTTTCATATTGTCACTAGTCCGGAAGTACCTGCAGAGGCTCGTCAGGCCTTTGTGCAAAAGGTAACACACCAACTCTGGGATGCTTATAATCCGCCTGATAATGGTTATCGTGCAGTTTATATCTATCAAGAAGGGCTGGACTGGACTTTATTCGCCTGGTTGTACAACGATGGTGCCGATGATAGGGGACGCAGTCATGTGCCCTATTTCGTTGGTCATTACTTAGCAGGTCCTCTATCGCCTAAACAGCTAGACAATATTTTTGCATTACTCCGTAAAGGCCCTTCTATGGCCATTGTCCGCCAAGCTCCTCCAGAATACCTGGAAGAAGCGGTTGCTCCAGACCTATGGGACTATAAGCCTGCTCGGGCAGGGGTTGCTGTCCCAGCGAAGATTTGTAAACAGGCGTACAAGGCCCTGGCTGAGGGCAAATGTGTGGAGATATTCGTTTCTGGTAATGATGAGGAGTATGGCTCAGATGCTCACACTACCCTGTCAAATTTAAGTTCAAGCCTGATGATTCGAGATACAGACCAGGAACCCGGCGTTTTTGCAAACAATCCTAAAGGGGAGTCACTATGGGAAAAAAGTATTTCGCCAGCGTTCATCCTTGGCATTCTGTTCACAGGGGCAACTTGCGGCTTGCTTGGATATAGCCTACAGCCTAAGCAATCTTTGGTGCAGGAGATTATTACAAAAGCTGAGGTGCCGAATTCTATCCCAGCTCCAGATAGCAACAGAATAAAGAAGGATTTACCCAACCGTCAGCCAGCAATTGACAAATCAAAATCATTGTCAGAAATTGCTGTCGCTAACAACTCCCTACCACCATCTCAGAAAACCACCGCCCGGAACAATCCGAAGACATCAAGCACTGTAAACGGTAAGGGTACACCAAATCTTTCTAGCCTTGCAAAGCCTTCCAGCGCTCTTCGAAGGTCGCCTCAAGCTTCACCAACCACGGAGCAACAGCAACTACCTACCCGTGTAAGGTCGCTTCCTACCCAAAAATCGTTACCTAAAACGAGTAATCCTACAGAGGCCCTAGCCAATGATGAGGAAGCTGATAAGCTCATAGGTCAGAAGTCTTCCTCCCAGGCCTCAGAGGTCGAGCATATGAAGCAAGGTAATGTGACTCCCGCTGCAATTCCAATTCAGTTGATTCCAATATCGTCCACTGAAAAAACCCTGGAATCCATTGAGATTCCGATGCAGGATGGAACTTCTGTCCCAGCAAATAAGTTGCTCCACCTTGATACCGTAGCTTGGAAACTGGATCAAGGAAAAACCCGTAAAAAACTAGTAGTACTAGTTAACGAGCTAATGGAGTCAAAAAACTTGAATTCTGCCTGTAAGAAGGCAAATGTCAGTTTAGATAGTCTACGCCTTCTGATTAAAAAGTATGGAAATGCCTAGCCTCTCTGGAAGCCAATAGCGGTAGGTTGAGCCTTTCTGAAGGTTAACAGCTGCCTTTGGTATAGGTTAATTTCCTAGGTCGGTTACCTTAGAACAAAAAAGAGGCCCCCACAGGAGCCCCTTTTCATCTATTTAAACCCTAGAGTTTAAGCAGATTTAGAAGTTGAATACAGCGCGCAAGGTACCCACAGTGATGGTGGAGTTACCAGCAACGCTATTAGGTTGACTGATGAGTTGGACATCAGGAGTCAAGGTGATGCGGTCGTTCAACTTGAAGTTGTAGTACAACTCGTAGTTTGTCTCTGTAGCATTAGGTGCACCAGGACCATTGGTTGCTCTCGCTGGCTGGCCCGCTGCAATACCCAAGGTATTACCAGGAGCAAACAAGTCAGGGAAAGCTAATCCAGCCTGCCAGGTGTTCAGATCATTATCTCCAAGGCCTAAACCGCCGAAATTCTTCTGTGTACCAAATCCATAGCGTCCGAAGATTCCAAGGCCAGGAGAGACAGCCCATTCAGCGTTTACACCAAAGGCATCAGTTTTCTGAGAACCACCGGTGATGATACCGCTGGGTGGTGCAATACCCTGAGTGGTGTAGCTGCTGTACTGAAGCTTGATTTTCGAAGTCTGAGAAGGACGGAACTCAAGTTCAGCAGAACCAATGGTGTTACCACCGGTGAAGCCGCCAACTCCATTAGATTTACCACCATTAGCAGCAATGTAGGCTGCACGCAGGCTGAATGAATCGCTAATCTTCCAATCAGCTCCGGCACCAGGACCAGCAAAGATATAGGTGATTAGCGGGTTGTTGATCATGAAGCCGTTGGAGAAGTCCACTTCTTCGTTGTTCGCGAAGGAGTTGGTATCGATAATCTCGAAGAGGTCGATACGAGGACCGACGAAGATACGGAAATTATCTCCGAACAGGTTTGTGGTGTAGCGGACTTTGTCGAAGGATACGGTCGCGTTACCGTTGGTTTGCACATTATTTGTGGAACCATCAAAAGATGTACCACCAGTACCACCAGCAGCTGTGGAACCACCGGCATAGAAGGCGGTTCCTAGGTTATTAGAAATACCAGGGAAGGTTCCAGAGATATCTTGACCTGTTACTCCACGCAGACGAACCAACAGTTCATCTTTACCCGTGAAGCTAGCACGGAGGTTCAAAGTGGTACGACCGAAGAAGGTTGTGTTCGCAGAACTACCACCAACGCCATTCACATTCCCGCCAGCGCTTCCGCCCTGAACAGCCATGACCACAGAACCATCCAACTTGGTGGTAGTGGAGAACTGGTGTGCTTCCAATTCCTTGGTCTTAGCTTCTAGAGAGTCAACGCGGCCACGGAGGGTCGCCAATTCAACTTTGAACTCTTCCTGCAAACGCTGAACAGCGGCCAAGTCATCTTTAGTCGCTTTGTCGGCTGAAGCAGCTGCAATTTGTTCACCAATTTTGTCTAAGCAAGAGTTCAAACCAGCGGCGAACTCATAGCGGCTTAGAGGACGATTACCCAAGTATTTCTTGCTGGGATAACCTTCGATACAACCGTAGCGCTCAACCAGAGATTTGAGAGCTTGGAAAGCCCACTGGTTAGGATCTACGTCCGTTAATTCAGAAACAGAAGATACTTGAGAAACAGAATCAGCTCCCAAGCCCTGAGAATACTGGTCGATTACAGCAGAATCGCCTTCAGCGAAAGCACTGGGTGCTAGGGAAAGGCTGATAGTCGCTGCTAAAGCTCCCATCAATACAAGTTTTTTCACTTTGGACTCCTCACTCACTACTTTGAAACAGACGAATGCTACTTAAATAAAGTAGATACATCCTGTCCAAATACAACGTTAGCGTATTAACGATCTTAGAGCAAGCCTACTTTATCTTTATTTCGCTTCTTCTAAAGACCTAAAATCAAGACTCAGAAGGCCATAGATTCTTCATGTAAGTAAATTCACCTAGAAACTTTACTTCCGGCTGGAGAAGGACCTGCCAACGCTCCCAGACCTTCTCCTGAACGTACTTCATTAAGTCAATAATGTCCTGTGCCGTAGCTCCTTCTCTGTTCAAAAAGAAGTTTGCATGAAGTTCAGAAACTTCTACTCCCCCAATGCGGGTACCCTTGAGGCCAGTATGTTCAATCAGCCAACCCGCCCCATGAGGTTTAGGATTGCGGAAAACACTGCCACAAGTAGGAAAACCAGCCGGTTGTGTTGTCTTTCGATAATGATTACAGCGCTCCACATGAGCCTCACAAACCTTCGGGTCTTGTCCTCCTGACAAATGGAGCGTAGCTTCCAACACCACATAGTCCACTTTGGATTGGAGAGAAGAAGTCCGGTAGCTATATTTCAAGTCTTCAGCCGTCCAGATTTCCACATGCCCCTCAGGCGTCATGACCTGGAGGCTGACCACCGATTCAGCCATATCCTGCCCGTGGGCCCCACAGTTCATCACGACGCCGCCACCGACAGAACCGGGGATTCCCACAGCCCATTCCATACCTCCTAGCCCTAGCCTCGCTGTCTTGATCGCGAGTTTTGCCAGGGAAACTCCCGCCGCAACGCGGACGAGATCTCCTTCAACTTGCATGTGCTGCAGGGAGCGCAAGCAAACTACCAATCCACGAATTCCTTGGTCGCTTACCAAGACATTACTGCCGAAACCCAACCATGTAATTGGAAGATCGTTTTCTTTGGCCCAGATCAAAGCCGATTGCAGTTCCGGGATGCTTTTGGGTTGGATAAACCATTGAGCACACCCTCCAACTTGATAAGCGGTAAAGGGTGCTAGCACTACAGAAGATTGAATCATTGGAAGAGCAGGAGCGAACATCACCATTACATCCGCATAGTTTCAGGAGCACGTTCACTGTGCTCTTCTTTTATTTTTGGCTGTTCTTTAGCCGGTTGTTCCTTTGTACTGGCAGGCTCAAGCTGCAGCAGTTCTGAAATTACTGTATTGATGTTACCGGCCCCTAGAAATACGGCCATATCGCCGGGATGCAGATTGCGCTGCAACCATTGGGAGACGTCTCCCAGACTGGGGCAATAGTGGACTTGGGTATGGTGCTGGCGTACAGCATCCGCGACGTGACTGCCATCAAGACCTGAATAAGTCTCGCCTGCACTGTAGATATCCGTAAGGACAACGACATCGGCATCCTTAAAGGCCGTGCTAAATTCTGTGAACAGAGCCTTTGTCCGCGTATAACGATGGGGTTGAAAAATAGCCACTATCCGACGGCCAGGATGGAGTTTAGCGGTGGCTAAAGTAGCCCGGATTTCGCTGGGATGGTGCGCATAGTCATCGATGAAAACTACGCCATCTCGTTGGCCCCGTTCTTGGAAACGACGCTGTGCCCCCTGGAAGTGCTTTAGGGATTGGGCAATAATCGAGAAAGGTAAGCCTAATTTGCGAGCAACAGCAACTACGGCAAGAGCATTACTAAGATTGTGACGACCTAATACGCCCAATTCAAGAATTCCCAGCATCTCTTCTCTTTCGCCTTTGCCTTCCCCTGTTTTTTCCCAGATCCGGGCCTTGGTGCATTCAGCCCCATAGTGAACCTCGTCTGCTCGGAACTGAGCTAAAGGATGGTTGTCTAGGCTGTACCCGGTCCAAGGAATAGTGCTAGCAGGAATTAAACGCTCGGTAATATTGGCATCATCTAAGCAGGCAACCCAGTGTCTACTCTGCGCAATAAATTGCTGAAAGGTCTCGACGATATCATCAATGCCTGCATAGTGGTCTAAGTGGTCTGCCTCCACATTGGTTACTACGGCAATCTCAGGATGAAAATGGAGCAAAGAACGGTCTGATTCATCTACTTCCGCGACCAAATATTCTCCACTCCCTGGTTTGGCATTGCCTCCTAGGGAATCCACCTGTGCCCCGATCACCACCATCGGATCAAAATCAGCATCACAGAGCAAGGAGCCCATCATGCTAGTAGTAGTGGTCTTGCCATGGGTGCCCGAGATGCCGATCAGTTTTTTAGAAAAGCTTAAGGCGGCTAAAACCTGAGCCCGATGGAGGATTTCAATTCCCAATTCCCGAGAACGCTTTAGTTCAGGATCATCGTCTGCAATCGCGGTGGAATAGACCACCTGATCAACGCCGTCTATGACTTCAGGACTGTGACCGATGTGGATAGAGACCCCATGGGCCTTTAGCTTTTTTGTTTGAGCGTTGCACTGTATGTCAGAGCCGGAGACTTTGTACCCGCCTTTCGCGAGCAGGAAGGCTAGGCCAGACATCCCAATCCCCCCAATGCCGATAAAGTGAATAGAATGCTTCAGGGTGGGGCTGCATTGGGTTTGGGTGGTCATTCCTCAACACCATATATGGGGGACTAGAGAAGGATTCCTATTCATACTCTATCGAGTAGATAAATAGGGAAGAACTAATAGAAGCACACAGGCGATAGCCTCTTTACCGAGAGTACTATACCGCACGATTCAGCGTATTCGGTAGTTTTCAAAAGAGTTCTTTTACTATAGGTAGTACCCCTAGCCATTGATGCTATGTCTGAACCCCAAATAGCGTGCTCGAAAGATCCACGGGCGTCCAACGTTCTCACCTGGCTGCAAGCCTATGTCTCGCCCAAGCGACTGAGGCATATTCTGGGTGTCGAGAAAACGGCTCATGCTTTGGCGCTCCATCATCACGAAGATGCCCAAAAGGCTTCCTGGGCCGGTTTACTGCACGATTTAGCCAAACATTTTTCCTCGGAAAAGCTCCTGACAGAAGCGTATCGTCTGGGCGTAGAAGTAGACCCTGTGTGTCAAAAAAATCCGCACCTGCTCCACGCTGACATCGGTGCCGCCCTGGCCCAAGAACTCTTCGGAGAGGAGGATGCCCAAGTTCTTCAAGCGATTGCGAACCACACCTTAGGCAATCCAGACATGGACCGCTTGAGCCAAATTCTTTATTTGGCGGATTGGATCGAACCGATGAGGAAAGGACCGGATGTAGAGCACTTACGTACGCTAGCCTGGGATAATTTGGAAGAGGCTACGATGGTAGGCTGTCTCTATGTGCTGGAAGACTTAACCAAACATGGTCAACCGATCCATCCACGCACCCAACAGACCTATGACGGGCTTACAGAGAAGCTCACGCTAGCCAAACTGTCCAATACCCCTATGGAGTGACCCTAAATCCTTGAGTGAACTATCTTCCCTGGACCTTGCTAATACCTGCGCCCAGGCTGCCGACGAACGTAAAGGCCAAGAAATCCTGTTGATTGAAGTGGGAAAGGCATCGATCATTGCCGATTATTTTGTAGTAGTCACTGGCCAATCCCGAACCCAAGTCCGGGCCATTGCCAAGGGAATCGAGGATGCGATGGAGGTCAATCATGACCGTAAGCCCACGCATATCGAAGGATCCTCAGAGGCTAGTTGGGTCTTACAAGATTTTGGGGATGTCATTGTCCAGATTTTCTTGCCCCCGGAGCGCGCATTTTATCAACTAGAAGCCTTTTGGGGTCAAGTCCCTCAGACGCCTTACCAGTCGGATACTCATCCGCTGCCTCAGCTAAATTAACAGACCAAATCAAATAAGGACCCAATTCTATGGAACGGCACTCTGTGGCCTCAGTGATGACGGCAAATCCCTTCACAACCACTCCAAAAACTCCGATCGCTGAAGTGGTGCAATTGCTCTCAGAAAAGCGGATTAGCGGGCTGCCCGTGGTCGACGAGCAGGGTTTTTTGGTGGGCATTATTTCTGAAACGGACCTCCTCTGGCAGGAACGAGGGGCCACGCCTCCCAATTTTCTGTTTATTTTGGATGCGGTGATCCCTCTAGAAGTTCCTGGACACTTTGTGCAGGAACTTCGAAAAGTGCTGGGCAGCACCGTGGCTGAGGTGATGACCAAAAATCCGGTAACCATCCATCCAGACCAAACGGCGCAAGAAGCTGCTCAAATCATGATGGACAAGAAAATCCATCGCCTGCCCGTTGTGGATGAGAACAAAGCCTTAGTGGGTATTGTCACCCGAGGGGATATTGTCCGGGCCATGGCTCGCTAGGAGAGGTTCATTCTGAACCAACGCCACTAGATAGGCTGCGGAGAATAAAGACTGAACAAAGACCAAAGCGACGATGCCTAAAATATTGGTTAGGGCTAAGAGTAAAAAGGCTAGGCCCCAAGCCAGCAAGTTCAGCAGCGCTAGAGGCAAAATGGCGGTCCATCGAGACCAGAATGAAACAAAATTGCGCTGCAAAGATTTGAATACTTTCCCTTCTTCCAGCACTAGGGAAGCTTTCCAGGGAATCAGAAACAAATTAAGGCCAAGCGTACTGACGAATGCCCCCCAGGTAGCAATATTGAGCTGATTTACAACAGGTTCTAAGTTCTTGGGGACAGCAAATCCTTCAGGAGAAAGTTTGCCCTGATTTATCTTTTGAGAAAAGTCCTCGGCCAAGGCCTGCAGCTGCTGTAGTTCTTGAATGCTGGTAGTACTCCGGGACCAAGAAGACCAGGCCAGAATAATGCCGACAATGGCTGACCAGTAGATAGCTTCTAAGCCGACCATGGGTAGGAACCAGCGTCCAATGCCCTCAAGAAAGGTATCTAAGCTGCTGTTTTTTTCTTGATTATCTTTTTTTTGTACGTCCTTCCTTCTTAGCGTCTGGAGCGCCTGTTCATGGAACCCTCCAGCAAAGGCTGTCCAGAGGAGCAAAACACCCAAAAGAATCAGCGGGTTTCTGTCCGATAGTGCGACGAGAAAAAGCGTCACTACATACAAAAGACTGTAGGGAGCCCAAAGTAAAGGGTGGGTTTTGAATAGGTCCCAGGTTTCCCTGAGCACAGAAGAAAGGGTGGTCATTGGTGGAGACTAAGGTGCCTCTATCCTAGCAGTGAGCCTGTTGGGCTAGGCGAGGCAAGCCTTACCCTGGCTCTACTTCATGGCCGCTTTTTGTGTTTAATGCTGATTGGTTTCCCGGTAATTGGCATTGAGCCAGCATTGGGGCAGGGGTTCGCCAGAAAGAAACATCAGTTCTGATTTGCTCATTGCTTCTGGGTCTTGTAATTCTTCCCCTGCATGAAAACGGCCGGTGATTTCGTGCTTGCATGGATCGAATAGGTCAGACAGATCCAAAACTTCGATTAACTCATGGTTCTCTTTATGGCTTAGGAACATAAGAACTTCCTCTTGCGAAGGGCTAGGGTATTTCTATCTCTATTTTTAATGATGAATTTGGGGATGGGACAGAATCTTCTTAAATCCTTATGCCTCGCCATCTTTGTACAATAGAGCCTATGAACGCTGTAGTTTTGCTGTCTGGGGGCTTAGATTCGACAACGGTCGCTTATCTTGCCAAAAGTGAAGGTTATACCCTCTATGCCTTGTCCTTTGACTATCATCAACGGCACCGGAGGGAACTGGCAGCGGCTAAAGCTGTAGCTGAAGCCGTGGGGGTAGAAGAACATCGATTAGTCTCTTTTGACTTGGGTTTATGGGGGGGGTCTGCCCTGACCGATGATGCGCTGGAAGTGCCGCTGCATCGTAGTGCAGAGACGATGACCACATCTATCCCAATCACCTACGTTCCGGCCCGCAATACTATTTTTCTGAGCTTCGCTTTGGGTTATGGCGAGGTGGTTGGAGCCCAAGCCGTCTTCGCCGGGATGAATGCCCTAGACTATTCTGGCTATCCCGATTGTCGCCCCGATTATCTGGCGGCCATGGAAGAGGTATTCCGTTTGGGCAGTAAAGAGGGAAGAGAGGGGACCCCAATCAAAATTTTGACCCCTCTGATTCAAAAAACGAAGCGCGAAATCGTGGAATGGGGAAATACGCTCCAGGTTCCGTGGGCGTTGACCTATAGTTGCTATCAGGGGAATGCGGATTCCTGTGGCGTCTGTGATAGCTGCACCCTACGTCTGAACGCTTTTAGAGAGGCAGGATTAGTAGACCCGATTGCTTACGCGAAACTTTAAGGCCCTAGAACCTTGTCCGAACTTTTCACCCCAGAACTACAGCAGGAACTCAAACGCCTAGAAAAAGCGCTCCAGGCAGAAGTGCAGCAAGGCTACATCAATCTTCAGGGTAGACAGTATCGATTTGCAGAATTTTTGACGCTCAGCTTAGGACAAAAACCCCCTGCGCCCTTCGCAGCCGACCAGAAGCGCACGTGGATCAATCTGGCCCAGAAGTTTTCCCGCTATGAAGTTTTGGAATTGCCTGGTCGCCGTTCCTTGATCGCAGAAACCCGCCGTTTTCTCTATCAGATCAATCGTCAGGGAGAGACTCAGCCTACAGCCGTCAAAGAATCTAACGCTTCCTATCAGGATAAACTGCCCGCAAGTGCAGAACGTCCAACCCAAAGTCTGGCTAATTCCATTGCTCAGTTGAAGGGCATTGGTCCGAAAGGGGCTCAAGCTTTAGCTAAGCTGGGGATTCTATATATAGAGGATTTACTGCGCTACTACCCACGGGATTATGCAGATTATTCCAATCAGAAGCTGATTAAGCAAATCCAACCAGGAGAAACGGTAACGCTTGTGGGGAAAGTTAGGCAAGTGAGCTGCTTTACCAGTCCAAAAAATCATAAACTCTGTATTCTCAGCCTTGTAGTCGGTGATTCATCCGGCCGGATCAAGGTCAGTCAATTTTTTGCGGGACCACGATTTACGAGCCGAGGCTGGCAAGAACTCCAAAAGAAAAACTATCCCTTGAATAGTACCGTTGCCGTTAGTGGCCTAGTTAAAAAGAATGCCAGCGGATTATCCCTTGACAAGCCAGAAATAGAAGTCTTGGATGAAGAAGGGGGTCTATTCCAGGGGAAAATCATCCCCATCTATGCCTTGACGGAAGGCGTTCCTGCAAGCCTGATCCGTCGCGCTGTTCAACGGGCCCTGCCCTATGCTGAAGCCTTAGGGGAGCCGCTACCACTTTCCCTGCGCCAAGATTTATCTTTCCTGGATCTGCCCCAAGCTATCCGCAACGTTCACTTTCCTGAAACCAGTGAAGACCATAAAAAAGCGCGTCAACGCTTAGTATTCGATGAATTTTTCTTTTTACAACTAGGGCTACTGCGCAGGCGTTGGCAACAAAAGGAACAGGAGCCTGGTATTTCTTTTCAGACGCAAGGAAAGCTGATTAGTGAGTTTTATAAATTATTGCCTTTTTCTTTCACTGGCGCTCAAAAAAGGGTAACTGAGCAGATTCTGGCTGATTTGGCGGCTCCCCAACCGATGAATCGTTTAATCCAGGGAGATGTCGGCTCTGGTAAGACAGTCGTGGCCGTGGTTTCTATCTTAGCGGTATTAGAATCAGGGTATCAAGCTGCTTTTATGGCTCCAACGGAAGTGTTAGCAGAACAGCACTATCGCAAATTAGTTCACTGGTTTAATCAATTACACATTCCAGTGGAGTTGCTGACCGGTTCTGTGCGGACGGCCAAACGTCGAGAAATTTTGCGCCAGTTAGAAACAGGAGAGTTGAAAATCTTAGTCGGCACCCATGCTCTCATTCAAGAAGCCGTCCAATTCCAGAATCTTGGTCTTGCCGTCATTGATGAACAGCATCGTTTTGGGGTCCAACAGCGAGCGACGCTACAAAATAAAGGCCGTAATCCCGATGTCTTAACGATGACCGCTACACCTATTCCCCGAACGCTAGCCCTGACCCTCCATGGCGATCTTGATGTCAGCCAAATTGATGAATTACCGCCAGGAAGGAAGCCTATTTACACATCTGTTATTCGTCCTAGTGAGCGCAGTCAAGTGCACGAACTGATGCGCCGTCAGTTAGCAGAAGGCTCTCAAATTTATGTAGTCCTTCCCTTAATTGAAGAGTCAGAAAAGCTAGATCTAAAGTCAGCCACCGAAGAATATGAAAATTTAACGCACGTATTTCCTGAGTTCCAGGTTGGTCTTTTGCACGGGCGGATGAAATCGGAGGAAAAAGACGCCATCATCACTCAATTTCGAGAAAACCAGCTCCATATTCTCGTCTCTACAACGGTTATTGAAGTAGGCGTCGATGTGCCCAATGCTTCGGTGATGGTCATTGAACATGCGGAACGTTTTGGCCTTGCCCAACTCCACCAATTGAGAGGCCGGGTTGGTCGGGGAGCCGCCCAAAGCTTTTGCGTATTGATTACCCACAGTCAAGGAGACTATGCCCTCCAACGCTTAAATGTTCTGGCCCAATCCAATGATGGATTTGTAATTGCCGAAATGGACCTGCGTCTACGAGGGCCAGGCGAAGTTTTGGGTAGCCGTCAATCAGGATTACCAGATCTCGCCCTTGCTTCTTTAGTGGATGACCAAAGTACTCTAGAACTCGCCCGCGTCAAAGCCCAGGAAATTATTACCGAAGACCCCGCTTTGCGGAGCTATCCCTTACTGAAGGCAGAGCTAAAGAAACGCTTAAATCACCTGATGCAAGGGGCTATTATGACTTAGCAAAATTGAACGTTGAGCAGTACCACCGGATTACGGAGTCTTATCCACTTGCTCCACCTCTAACCGTCTCAATATAGAACGTGTCTCTGTCCGAGGTAGGAGTGGCCAACCATCCCGGTCTTCCATTTCTTTCAGAAGCGCGTACAGTTCTCCTCGATTCTCAGGGAGCGAGGATACGTAGTAGTTATCACGAATTTGACCGTGTAGCGTTTCTAGAAAACGTAGCAGCTCTAAAAGACCGATACAGTCATCCTGGCGTTCTTTGGCCAGTTCGATAAGGGTCTTATAGACATCAGCCAATTCGACGGGTACAAAAGATTGCTCCAAAGTTACTCCAAAACGATGTACTTATTAGAGGATAGGGGGTCTTGATGCATCTGTGTATAGTACCCGGTTGTCGTAAGCTGGAACATTGGAATGCATCGTGAAAGGGAACCCATGAGCACCATTCGTAAACTCCAGCAACAGCTAATCCAGCGCGAAATTAGTGCAGTTGAACTGGCAGAACAAACTTTTCAGCGGATTGCTGAGGTAGAGCAAGAGGTTCACGCTTTCTTGAACCTGACGCGTGAGAGGGCTTTGGCCCAAGCCCATCGGGTAGACGAAAAAATACGGTCTGGAAAAACGCTCAGTCCCCTTGCAGGCATTCCTGTTGCCCTCAAGGACAATCTTTGTACGATTGGGTCCCCGATGACCTGTGCTTCCAAGATTTTGGAGGGGTACATGCCTCCCTACGAATCTACGGTTACCCATAAGTTGGACGAGGCTGGGGCGCTCTTTATGGGCAAAACCAACCTCGATGAATTTGCCATGGGCTCCTCGACGGAGAATTCGGCCTATGGCCCTTCTCGCAATCCATGGAATACTCGCTGTGTCCCCGGTGGTTCTTCCGGTGGTTCTGCTGTGGCCGTTGCTGCGGGTGAAGCCGTCTATGCCCTGGGCTCTGACACCGGAGGTTCTATCCGCCAACCTGCCGCACTGTGTGGGGTCGTAGGGCTGAAACCTACCTATGGTTTGGTTTCACGCTATGGCCTGGTGGCCTTTGCCTCTTCCCTTGACCAAATTGGACCCTTTGCGCCAACGGTCGAAGATGCTGCTTTGGTCTTACAGACCCTGGCAGGCTACGACCCCAAAGATTCCACTAGCCTCAAAGTTGAAATTCCTGATTATAGCAAGGCCCTCATCCCAGACCTCAAGGGCATGAGAGTGGGCGTTGTCCGCGAGTTCTTTGGCCCAGGAACAGACCCTGACGTTCAGGCTGCCGTAGAGAAAGCGATAGAAACCCTAAAAGAATTAGGAGCTGCGGTTCAAGAAATTTCTTGCCCACGCTTCCAGTACGGCCTTTCGGTTTATTACATTATCGCGCCCTCTGAAGCTTCAGCTAACCTCGCTCGTTATGATGGGGTCCGCTATGGGTTCAGAAAAGAGGCCGATTCTCTGATCCCGATGTATTCCCAAACGCGGGACGAGGGCTTTGGCCCTGAAGTGAAGAGACGGATCATGATCGGCACCTACGCTCTGTCGGCGGGCTACTACGACGCCTACTACCTGAAGGCCCAAAAAGTGCGCACCTTGATCAAGCAAGACTTCCTCGAGGCATACCAAAAAGTGGACGTTCTTGTTGGACCGACCTCTCCCACTACCGCCTTCGAGTTCGGCGCGAAGGCCAGTGATCCTTTAACGATGTACCTTTCAGACGTCTGCACTATTCCTCTAAACCTTGGTGGAGGAGCGGGGATCAGTATCCCCTGTGGGCTAGACCAGAAAGGGCTCCCAATTGGGCTGCAGATTATGAGCGATGCGCTTCAGGAATCTAAGTTGTTCCGTGTGGCCTATGCCTATGAGCAGGCTACCGATTGGCATACAAGGCGCCCGAACCTATAAAGAAGCCCTCAAAACCTATAGAAAGGTTTTGAGGGCTTTAAAACACACTAAGCAAACGTCTAATCGGTCACGATCCAATGTCCCCGTGATGGTAGATAAGCTGCTCTACCCACCTGATTCAACTCATGGACAGCCCGGAATATTTGCCAGGGAGCCAAGTCGAGATCACGACTCAATTGCACAATAGATCTTGGTCTATTGGAAAGCTCATCATGGATTTTTTCCGCTACTAACTCTCTGGCGGTGAGTGCTTCTCTAACTACAGTTTGTGCCATTGCTAAAACCCCCTAAAGGCCTATCTCAATAAAGAATGTGGGCCTAACCCCAACACCAAAAAATTGTTTCTTTCTATAGTTATAGTCTTTTTTTTGAGCGGGGATCACGTCTAGGCATAAATTTGAAGAATGTTATGTCTAAGGGAATAGTTTAGGCAAAGAGCACTTAGCTCTAACATAAATTATTGTTATCAAGACACCCAAACTTGTTACAAATGAGTTACATAAACTTTTCATTATGATATGGCTGTAATTCTTGCCCTTGAAACCAGTTGTGACGAAACGGCCTGCGCCATCATCCGGGATCGCGAGGTCTTGGCCTCCGTGGTCAGTTCTCAGATTGAGGTGCATAAGCGCTATGGCGGAGTGGTTCCAGAAGTGGCCTCCCGACAGCATGTCCTGACGATCAATCCGGTCATTGCAGAAACTCTGGCGACTGCATCTATAGGTTGGGAAGCTATCGATGGCATTGGCGTAACCTGCGGGCCAGGTCTTGTCGGATCTCTGCTCACGGGGGTAATGGCGGCAAAAACCTTAGCCTGGATTCACGAAAAGCCTTTGATCGCCGTCCATCATCTAGAAGGTCACCTTTACTCCGCTTTTCTAGCGCAGCCGACCCTAGAGCCTCCTTTTTTATGCCTCTTGGTCTCCGGTGGTCATACGATGCTGATCCATGTTCGTGCCCATGGAGATTATGAAATTTTGGGCCAAACCCGAGATGATGCGGCAGGGGAAGCCTATGACAAAACGGCACGACTTTTGGGCTTACCCTATCCAGGAGGACCAGAGATTGATCACCTTGCCCATGCGGGAAATGCCAAAGCGTTCGCTTTTCCTAAAGGCAAAGTTGACCATCCCTATGACACCAGCTTTAGCGGACTCAAAACTGCAGTCAGGAGGACCGTAGAACAGCTAAGGACTCAATTACCCAAAGAAAATTTTCCCTTATCTGACCTTTGTGCCAGCTTCCAAAGGGCCGTAGTGGAAGTCTTAGTTGAAAAGTCTATGCGTGGATTGGAACAATTCAATCTGTCCACGCTTGTGGTTTGTGGAGGAGTGGCCGCTAACCGAGGCTTACGGGAAAGGCTAAGTCAGGAGTCTGCTCGGCGAGGCTACAGCGTCGTTTTTCCCGCTTTTACCTACTGCACGGATAATGCGGCAATGATCGGTTGCGCTGCTGCTCAGAAGTATAAACAGGGATTGATTTCAGACTGGGAAATCGGGGTATTCTCTCGCATGGACTTAGACCAGACAGCTTCGTTGTACCGCAGTTTCTCAGGCTAATGCCGAACCATTAACCAGAATATTAGAGGACTCTTTTCCGCTACAATCCCTGCATGTTCGACAATACCTGTAAATTCCTCGCTGAGAGCTTTCCCGCTGATTTTGCCACTTGGTTGCTCGGTGAACCCATTACCCTAACCAAACTCAGCCCAACTGAACTTTCACTGGAACCAATTCGAGCAGATTCGCTAATTCTGCTGGATTCAGCCGAAATCGTTCTCCATGCAGAATTCCAGACCGAACCAGACCCCACCATGGGATTCAGGATGGCAGACTACCATCTAAGAGTCTTTAAGCGCTTTCCAGAGAAAAGAATGCTTCAAGTGGTCATATATTTGAAGCCTACAGGCTCAAATCTTGTGTACCAGAACGTATATGAGACGGAGAAGATGCGGCACGAATTTCAGGTTATCCGCCTCTGGGAGCAGCCCACTCAACCCTTTTTGGAATCCACGGGTTTATTGCCCCTGGCTGTGCTCACACAGACCCCAGACAAGGCTCAAACCTTACGTCAAGTGGCCGCACGAGTTGAGGCTATTCCAGAAATGAGGGTTCAGAGCAATGTAGCCGCCTCTGCTGGGATTCTAGCAGGGCTATTATTGAGGAGGGATTTTATCAATCAGGTTCTCAGGAGAGAAATCATGCAGCAATCTGTGGTTTATCAGGAGTGGAGAGAAGAATTTCTTCAGGAAGGTCGTCAGGAGGGGGAACAATCGCTCATTCTCCGCCAGCTTACCCGCCGTATTGGTAACGTTGCTCCAGCTTTGCAAGCCCAAGTTCAAGCCTTGTCTCTCGCTCAGCTTGAATCCCTAGGCGAAGCGCTGTTGGATTTCTCAGAAACTGCTGATTTGGAAGAGTGGTTCCAGAATTTGC
The DNA here is from genome assembly GCA_038245785.1 of Gloeobacterales cyanobacterium. GTDB lineage: Bacteria > Cyanobacteriota > Cyanobacteriia > Gloeobacterales > PMM-0068 > Sivonenia. The sequence continues at coordinate 35,712 of JBBRSB010000019.1, forward strand.
AGCCTGATAGCGTGTCCTAACAATCAATCCGGTTATTGCAAAATCCTGGCCGGCGCATCTATAGGTATTGCTCAGAAGTATAAACAGGGATTGGTTTCAAACTGGGAAATCTGGGTATTCTCTCGAATGGAGCTATACCAGACAGCTTCGTTGTATTGTCATCCTTAGAAAGGCTTTACCTGTTTTCCCTTACACTAATTTCTCAGTGGAAATAAAAAGGGTGTCGTGACATCAAACTCCCCATCATCAGCAGGAAATTCTAGGGGACTGCGTCAGCCTACTGCCGTGATTCAACCCTCAAGTGGCTGGGCGGCCCTAAATCTACGTGAACTCTGGGCATATCGTGATCTACTGTTCATTCTTGCTGGCCGCGATGTCAAATTGCGATATAAACAGACAGCCTTGGGAGTTATCTGGGTTATTTTGCAACCCTTAGTAGCGGCTTTGATTTTTGCCACTATCTTTGGAAAATTTGCCAAACTACCTAGTGATGATTCTCCTTATATCCTCTTCGTCTTCTGTGGACTATTGCCTTGGAACTACTTTGCAGGTGCACTGCAGCGTGCTGGCAATAGTTTAATTACAGATTCAAGGTTGATATCGAAAGTTTATTTTCCGCGTTTGCTTATTCCTTTCGCTAGCACATTTGCAGTCTTGATAGATTTTGGTGTCACCCTGGTAGTCCTATTTGGATTGATGCTTCTCTATGGTGTTAGTCCAACCTGGCAAATATTGACACTACCCTTCTTTTTGCTTATGACAACCCTCTGTGCCACGGGCGTCAGTCTCTGGCTATCGGCACTCAATGTGCAATATCGAGATTTTGTATATGCAATGCCCTTCATCATTCAAGTCTGGATGTATGGAAGCCCAGTGGTCTATGCTACGAGCATCGTGCCAGAAAAATTACGATGGATTTACAGCTTGAACCCTGCTGTTGGATTTATTGAGGGGTTTAGGTGGGCACTCTTAGGGAAGAGTGCACTTACCTGGGAGATGACAATAGTTACGCTGATTGTCTCTGTGGTTGCATTCGTGAGTGGGGCTTTCTTTTTCCGACGGGTTGAGCGAGGTTTTGCTGACGTAGTGTGATGTTGAATAGGCAAGGCTTCGCTTCTGCCACATAAGAGAATGTATCTGTTTTTGGGTAAAATAACGTAGGCTTGCTTCTCGCTACGGTTTAAAAAACAGGAAAGTAATGAGTGATGTTGCCATCCGGGTTGAAGGCTTAAGTAAGAGCTACCAGATCACTCGAACTGATCAGTCTCAACGCTATAAAACGCTCCAGGAAGATCTACTTGCTTTACCCCGCAAGCTGCTGAGAACATTCAAACAGCCTGAGGTTCAGACATTTTGGGCTCTAAATGATATATCTTTCGAAATCAAGCAGGGTGAAGTTCTTGGCATAATTGGTCGTAATGGAGCAGGGAAAAGTACGCTGCTCAAAGTTCTTTCGCGCATTACTGAACCTACTTCAGGACGTGCTGAGATTTACGGACGTATTGGGTCTTTACTTGAAGTTGGAACTGGTTTTCATCCTGAGTTGACGGGTCGGGAGAACATTTATCTGAATGGTGCGATTCTCGGTATGCGACGCAATGAAATTGCCAAGCATTTTGATGAAATTGTTGACTTTGCAGAGGTGGAAAAGTTCATCGACACACCTGTCAAACGTTACTCTAGTGGCATGTATATGCGACTTGCCTTTGCAGTAGCAGCATACCTTGAGCCTGAAATTCTGATTGTCGATGAAGTATTAGCAGTTGGAGATGCAGAATTTCAAAAGAAGTGTTTGGGAAAAATGGGTGAAGTGGCCAACAGTGGTCGAACAGTTTTATTCGTTAGTCATAATATGACAGCGGTAAGGCAGCTCTGTGAGATAGGGATTTTATTAAATGAAGGTAGTATTTATAAGCAGGGAGATGTTTCCTCTGTAGCTACTGATTACGAAAGAATTAGTACAGATAACCTAAGCAGCACATGGTTAAACAAAAAAAAATATAATCAGAATGAAGAGACTTCCATCGAAAAGATTGAGATATTAGATAAAGGTTATAAAGAAAGGAATAATTTTCTAAGTAGTGAGTCTATCTTTTTAAGATTCACTATTGATGTAAAAGAAGAAAATTCTAATTTAAAAATAGGTTTTGATTTGGTAAAAAATGGCACTGTTGTATTTAGATCTCAGCATGTAGATTCAAAAAGCTTTATCAAGAAAATTCCATCTGGAAAAAGTTGTTTAGTATGTGAAATACCGGGAAAATCTTTGAACTCTGGAGATTATTCTATTACTCCGCTGATATCCATACACTGTATCAAGAGTTTAATTGATGTTAGAGAACCTGTTTTAAGCTTTAATGTCACATTGGATTCAAGTCTATCTGATTTTCATACTGTATTAAATGAACAGAATCATCCAGGTTTAGTTTTTCCTTTATTGAACTGGATCACTGATTAAAAATTACCATGGAGCTAAAAATGATAAATCGATTGACTCGTCTATTTAGAGGTTCAGATCCTAAGGTGGGGGAAATATCTAAGAGCTACATCGCTAAATTTTTACCGGAAGATCCAACAATTATTGAAGCCGGAGCCCATGTTGGAGTTGATACTCTCGAAATGAGCAAACTTTGGCCTTTGGCTCATATCCATGCGTTTGAACCGATCCCAACAATCTTCCAATCGCTGAAAGAGAATACTTCAAAATCAAGAAATGTTACTTGTTATCCTTTGGCCCTAAGTGACAGTAATGGAACTGCAGAGATATTTGTTAGTGGTGGTACTTCAGATGGTTCAAGTTCACTACTTGCCCCAAAAGAGCATTTAACTGAACATCCAAGCGTAACATTTACCAATAAGATTGCGGTGAGCACAGTTACGCTTGACAAATGGGCATTGGAAGAAAACATAAGAAGGATTGATTTTCTTTGGTTAGACATGCAAGGGTATGAATTCAATGTGCTAAAAGCATCACCAGATATTTTAGAATCAGTACTTGTTATACATACTGAAGTTTCCCTCAAGCATATCTATGAAAATGCCCCACTCTATCCGGAATTGCGCCAATGGATCGAGAGTAAAGGTTTTGAAGTTAAGTTTGAAGCATTACCTTGGAAGGATGCGGGGAATATATTATTTGTTCGCAAGCCATGAGTATATATTTTTTCCACTAATTAATAACTGAGAAGAAGTGATGAATTGTCCATTATGTGATTGTACTAAAATTCATCATCTATTCACTCCTGGTTCCGGAGAAAAATGGATAGTGGAAGCTTGTGGAAGGTGTACGAATGCCTGGACTATACCTTCTCCAAAGGCTATTTCATATGAGTATGATAATTTCCATGCACAATTTTCTTTTCAGTCTGTGGCAGACTTGCCGGCCCAATGGAAAAAATCATTATTGATGCAAGCAGAACTCATTTCTAAGTCCCTTGGTCCAAGCGCGAGGATTTTAGAGATTGGCTGTGGAGAAGGATTACTGCTCAGTGAGCTAGGTCGGCGAGGATTCCTTGTGACGGGTATCGAACCCAGTAAATCGGCGGGAGACGTAGCGCGAGGAAGAGGACTCAATGTGATTACAGGCTACTTCCCACATTCTGAAGTGTCTGGACCATTCGATGCTGTGGTAATGTCTCACGTGCTTGAGCACATGTCAAATCCAACCGAAGTTCTGCATGAAGTAGGAAAGCTAGTACCTGAGGGCAAAGTCTTACTGATTCAAACAAACTGGCAGGGACTAGTGCCTAGACTACAAAGTCGAAAATGGTACGCCTGGGTGCCTGAGCAACATTACTGGCATTTCACTCCCAAGGGACTTAGTAGTGTCTTGGAAAACTCATTAGGCTGGAAAGTAAATAAGGTTCAACACTCAAGTCTCGATCATGGAAGCAGTAGACTGTCTCGTATCTCTGAGTTACTCCCTATGTTTTGTGATCAGTTTCACTTACTTGCAGACATACCCTCGAAGATCCTCAAATGAATCACCCTACTGTTATTTGTCTCACGCCCGTTAGGAATGAAGCATGGATACTAGAGCGCTTCTTAAAATGTGCGAGCCTTTGGGCTGACTATATCATCATCGCAGATCAACACTCTGATGATGGATCACGCGAAATAGCACAACGTTTTGAAAAAGTAATTCTAATAGACAATTCTTCTCAGCAATATAGTGAATCAGATCGGCAGAAACTACTTATTGAAGAAGCTAGAAAAATATCGGGACCTCGTCTATTAATCACTTTAGATGCCGATGAGTTCTTGACAGCAAATTTTATGGATAGTGCTGAATGGCTAACTGTATTAAATGCACCAACTGGCACTGTTGTTAAATTTCAGTGGGCAAATATACGACCTGATATGGCTACATATTGGATGCCATCTACAGAATTTGCTTGGGGTTTTATTGATGATGGAAGTGAGCATGTAGGCACTAAAATTCATAGTCCTAGAATCCCTATTCCTAAAAATGCGAACAGTATCAGCCTCAGAGATATTAGAGTTCTTCACTACCAGTACACAGATTGGGAGCGAATGAAGAGTAAGCATCGTTGGTATCAATGTTGGGAACGTATCAACCATCCTGAGCGACATGCAATCGATATTTACAGGCAATATCATCATATGTATGCTATTCCTCTCAATGAAATTAAAGTAATTCCAGATGACTGGAAATCTGAATATGATAGACAGGGAATCGATATGACAAGTACATGTCGGACAGAAAAATTTAGATGGGATGAAGAAGTTTTGGATTTGATACAGAAATATGGCGCTTTGAAGTTTAAGAGAGAGGCTATCTGGGATTTTGATTGGTCTGTCTTATCAGAACTAACAGGCTCTAATTCTGTGCGTGACCCTCGCAGTAAGCTTGATAGATACCTACATCATTGGCTAGAAAGAACACAACCAGACCAAGATAAGCTAATAGTTAAAGCCATTACAAAAATTCTTCGGTTGCTAGGATGGTAATCAATGCTGGAAATTATATCAATTACTAAAGATGACATGCAGGGAATTCTCTCTACAGTTCATAGTACTAGAGCTTTGAGAGAGCAGTATTCTGTCAAACAAATAATAGTGGACAGCAGTTCAAATACGATAAGTTCTACTCTCAAAAGCAACTTGGCTAAAGAAAAGAATATTGAGTATATCTGGCAAGAACCTTTGGGAATAAGTTATGCATTCAATGTGGGATTACAACTTTCTAATGCGAAATGGTTGTGGTTTCTTAATGGTGGAGATGAAATACACCCTGACTTAGATATTAATCTTCTTATAGCACTTCTAAAATCAAGTACAGCAGATGCTATTATTTTTGAGTTAGAGTTTGTTGATAGGATATCTAGACGTCCTCCCCTATATGCGCTCTGGCCACCTGTTGCTAATTGGATACCTCATCCTTCAACTCTTCTGAGAAGAGATATTTTAAATAAAGTAGGTGGTTTTGATAACACCTATAGAATTGCAATGGATGGAGAGTTATGGCTGCGTTTGTTTGGGAAGGGAGCAAGACCAGACTTAATTTCGCTTCCTTTAACAAAGTTTGCTTCAGGGGGAATATCTGAGTCTCATAGTCAAGCGGCTAAAGAGGTTGAGAGACTAATTCGTGTACATTCCAGATTACTCCTAAAACGTTGGTTGCAACAAGGAATTGACACACTGCGGGCTTGGAATCACTTTCGCAGACTGTCTAAGGGGAAAAGTAGTTAATATGAAAGTTCTGGTAATTCCGGAATATGAGTCTAGTGGGGGGACTCTATCTTTCCTGAAAAAACTACTCATGATTCATTCAAAGTATTCTATTGAGACAGCTATCTTAATAGAAAAAGCCCAAGCTGCAGATAGCATCTTAGATTTTTTTAAAAAGCTAAGTGCAAAGGTTTATATTGGCCAAAATAGAAATTCTATATTCCGTAAAGCTTATATATCTATATTTTATGATTTGTTCTTTTGCTGGAAAGCTTACAGCTCATTTCAACCTGATTTAATCGTAGTCTCGAATGCATCATGTGGACTTATGCTTGGCAGTTTGCTGTATCCAAAACCCGTGATATTTATTATGCATTCATATCCTGAACGAAAAATAAGGGGTGGGATTCTAGCTTTTGTAAAATGGGCGATTCAAGCATCGCATAAATTCGTCACAGTTTCAGAGTCCTCTGCAAATAACTTAAGCTTATTTATGGGAATTCCGAGAAGCTCGATTAGCGTAATTTTCAATAGCTATGAAAGCATAAACGATATTGAAAAATGTGTCTTGGAAGAGCGTAAAGATAAGATAGTCCTTACAATTGGTCATGTCACTGAGTATAAGAATCCTGAGTCTTGGCTTGAAGTAGCAGCACATATTGTTGAGCAAAGGCCCGAGGTGAAATTTATTTGGCTTGGAGATGGTCAACTCTTAAGCTCTATGAGATCAAAAGTTCAGGAATTGGGTATTGAGAAGAATGTTTCTTTTTTGGGTCACTGCGATCATGTAGAACTGTACTATAAGGAAGCAACGCTCTATTTTCAGCCTAGTTTGCGTGAGAGTCATGGCATAGCAGTAGTTGAGGCCATGTCTTTTGGTTTGCCTTGTGTTACTTCAGATATTGGTGGTTTACCTGAATCCGTAATAGACGGCGTCACTGGTCTCACTTGCCATCCAAATGATATAGAAAACTTTTGTTTGCGCATTACAACACTACTTGACAGTTCTAATACTCGTAACGAAATGGGTGCTGCAGGTAAAGAACGGGCGCAGAAACTATTCTCAGAAGATATTCAAGAAAAAAAATTCATCGATTTATACAATGAAGCCTTAAGTGTGTAAAATTTTGTAGAAAGTGTGTGATGTCCTTTATGAATACTCCTGTTGTTTTTCTAATCTTCAATCGTCCTGAAACTACAAGGAAAGTCTTTGCAGAAATCACAAAAGTAAAGCCGGCAAAGTTATTAGTTATTGCCGATGGTCCTCGTTCTAACTGCTTTTGGGAAACTGAAAAATGTGCTGAAACTCGCTCTATTATTGAACGTGTAGATTGGGATTGTGAAGTATTAACTAATTATTCTGAGGTGAATTTGGGTTGCAAGTCTCGGATAGCGAGTGGATTAGACTGGGTGTTTAGTATAGTTGAAGAGGCGATTATTCTCGAAGATGACTGTCTACCCAATGAAACGTTCTTTCGATTTTGCGAAGAGTTGCTGAAAAGGTATCGTGATGATGAGAGGATAATGTCTATTTCTGGTACCAATCAGCGATTTGATAAACTTAGAACTCAGGATAGTTATTACTTCTCTCGATATAACCATATTTGGGGATGGGCTACTTGGAGACGCTCCTGGCAATATTACGATTCTCAGATGAAGCTCTGGCCCAGAATAAAAGAAGAAGGATGGCTTAAAGATATATTTAAAGAGCCCCGACTCGTAAAATTTTGGGAAAGAAATTTTGAATTGGCCTATGCTGAGACTTGGAATACTTGGGACTGGCAGTGGCTTTTCGCTTGTTGGGTCCAGAGTGGATTGAGTATCTTACCTCGTGTGAACTTGATTTCAAACATTGGCTTTGGTGAAAATGCAACAACCACAATGGACACGAATAGTAAGCTAGCTCAAGCTGCTAAACTTCCAGTGCAGCCTATGAATTTTCCTCTCCAGCATCCATCTTTTGTAATCCGTGATAGTCAAGAGGATAATCGTATCCCACAGTTAATTGCTCGCATTAAAAGTAAGACTAAGCTTACTGCTGAATGATAACTTTGCCCCCCAAGATTGCCTTAAGCATAAGGCTAAGCGGATACTTCCCTCTAACGCAGGGGTATTCTATACATTATGGAATGTCATATATGTTCTAGTCCCACAAGTCTTTTCGATAAAGCTCAAGTGCTTCATAAATATGAAGTTCAATATTATCAATGTGATTACTGTGGTTTTATTCAAACTGAAAAACACTATTGGCTAGATGAAGCTTATTCTGAGGCAATAACTAAGAGTGACTTGGGGTTAGTCTCCAGAAATATTGCTTTGTCAAGAATATCTAAAGTTATTATCCAGAGCTTTTTTAATGAGAATGCTGAATTTGTGGATTACGGCGGTGGTTATGGAATGCTTGTTCGGATGATGCGAGACTTTGGCTTTGATTTCTATCGATCAGATAAATTTTGTGATAATCTCTTAGCCGTTGGGTTTGATGCTGATAGAGAAGGTACAGGTCAATATGAACTTGTCACTGCTTTTGAAGTCTTTGAACATTTGGTCAATCCATTGCTTGAAATAGAGCATATGTTGCAATTTTCAAAAAATATTCTCTTCACTACATCACTGCTTCCACCAACGAAACCTAAACTTAGTGAGTGGTGGTACTTTGGGTATGAACACGGTCAACACATAGCATTCTACACACCAAAAGCCTTAGCGAAGATTGCTGATAAATTTCATCTAAATCTCTATTCCAACGGGGATTCTTTACATCTGTTAACTGAGAAAAGAGTTCCTCCTCTATGCTTTAATCTTATGTCGAGAGATAAAGTTTCTCGCATACTCCATTTATTTTTCTGGAGACGATCTTTGTTAGCCAAAGATTACTCTCATGTAACGGGCAAAATGCTTAATTGAACATCTGATGTCTAATAACTATATTTTCATCAATGACAATATTCCCTCTCATGCTACTCAACGGGGTGTAGCACGTTGCTTTAGAGAGATCACGCAGGGTCTTATTACAGAATTCACAGAGAATGTCACTGTTTATTCACCGAAACAGGGAAACTATGGGCTGGCCAGATATGTGCAGTCTTGGCCTAACTCCGCACCCTTCCCTGGTACGGGACTCCTTGGCATTAACTCCATACTGTCTAAGTTTAATAATCATGCTGCTGCCAGCTTACTTAGGCAAAATCCTCCTGCCGTTATATATAACTCCTACTATGGGAATCTTAAATTTAAGTCTCCTCAAGTATTCACCGTATACGACATGATGCATGAACTCTATCCGCAGTACTTTAGCCGTGCTCGGTTTGATCATCGTGAATTAATTGCACAAAAGAAAGACTGTTTTGACCGTGCAGCTGTTCTCATGGCCATTAGTGAGAGTACCGTTAGAGATATAACTACTCACTATCCAAATCTAGATTCTACAAAAATTGTAGTGACTTCTCTGGGGGTAGATGATTTCTTTTTTCAATCTCATCCTGCTGTGCGTTATGAAGATAAGCCTTATTTTCTCTATGTCGGTAACCGCAGCGGTTATAAAAATTTCTTACGGCTACTAATAGCTTACGGTCAGTCTAACTTAGCTAAAGATTTTGATTTGCGCGTGATTTCACCCAGAGGTAGCCAATTCAGCGCCAAAGAGCTTGAACAAATTAACAAGTATGACCTGCACCATAGTATTTATTTAGTAACCGCAGCAAATGAAGTAGAACTACAAAAAAATTATGCTCAGGCAACGGCCTTTGTCTACCCCTCTGAATATGAAGGCTTTGGCCTGCCTATCTTAGAAGCGATGGCTAGCGGAACCCTTGTGGCCACTTCGAATACCTCATCTATGCCAGAGGTTGGTGGTGATACCGCCTTTTACTTTGACCCGTATGATTCGCACTCAATTACTGAGTGTTTGCAGTACTTGGCAACACTTTCTAACGAAGAGCGTAACCAGCGGATAAATGATGGCCTGACTAGGGCTCGTACTTTCACTTGGACACGATGTCAACAAAAAGTTATAGAGGTAATGTACCAGTTGCTCTAAAATTATGTCCGGTGTAGTGAAAGGGTTCACAAATATGGGTATGTTTTACCTAAGTTAATTCTATAATTGTCCGTGGAGCTATGTCGTTATGGAGGGGGGATTGTTAGATGGTGAAACAATTAAGAAAGTTCAGCCAGATGTCCCACTAGTCAGTGTTATCACTGTAGTGCGCAATGGTGAAAAAACACTGGAACGCACTATTCAAAGTGTCATTAGTCAAGATTATAAAAACATTGAATATATCATTATTGATGGGGCCTCAACCGACGCGACTACTCACATCATCAAAAAGTATGATAGTTCAATTAACTATTGGAGCAGTGAGCCTGACAGAGGTATCAGCGAGGCCTTCAACAAAGGAATTAATTTGGCATCGGGCTCATGGATCAACTTTTTGAACTGTGGCGATTGCTACATCAATAGTCAAGTAATTAGTAAAGCCAGTCAGTTTTTTACTCAAGCTCCTATAGTTACTGGATTCTCAAAATGTGGTGCCGTGAGTCTTCCTAGGGTTAAGCTGCATAATTCTACTCCACTAAGAAGAAGAGCCAAAATCTCACATCAAGCATCCTTTGTCCATGTCGATGTTTTTAATAAAATTGGGCTTTTTGATGAGCGCTATCAGATCCGCATGGATTATGACTTTTGGCTTAGAGCCCTCAAAACCCATAGTTTCGTAATGGTAAATGATACTCTAGTTGACTATGCTCCTATCGGAATTAGCAGCATGAGTGCGTCAACAAAAATATTCTATGAAGAAGAAAAAAGAGCTAACCATGAACATCATATCGATATGGTTTCTGGAATAGACCTATATTTAAACTTCAAATATTATGCGGACCGAGTAAGAAGATTTGCGCTTCGGAGATGATGTTGTCCTCTGCTCGTTCTGAGCTTTTGATTTCTCAAATATCTAAACCTTAATCCATAGCGCGACCAGAGCGACCTGTGTCAGCATGGAGAGAGTACGTATTACAAAATGACGATGCCTTCTATGCAAGCTACTGCGTCCCTGACAGAGAAGCTGACTCAGCTCCAGACGGTCCTGAAGAGTTTAGACCGCTGTGTGGTTGCCTATTCTGGTGGTGTGGACTCAACCCTTGTCGCCAAGGTTGCCTACGATGTTCTAGGCGAGAAGGTTTTGGCCGTAACGGCAGCATCTCCTTCTTTGATGCAGGAAGACCTGGATCAAGCGATAGACCAGGCGCAAGTGATCGGGGTTCGTCATCAAATTATCGAGACCCAGGAATTAGACAACCCCAACTACAGCAGCAACCCCGCCAATCGTTGCTATTTCTGCAAAAGTGAACTCCACGGGGCTCTGGGACCTCTAGCCCAGCGCTTGGGCTATGACCTTGTGGTAGATGGAGTCAACCTTGATGACTTGGGAGACTATCGACCAGGGCTTCAGGCAGGCAAGGAGAAAGGGGTCCTTTCTCCCCTAGCGCAGTGTGGCATCACCAAGATAGAAGTCCGTCAGCTTTCTCAACTATTGGGCTTACCTTGGTGGGACAAGCCTGCCATGCCTTGTCTTGCCTCTCGCTTTCCCTATGGCGAGGCTATTACTCAAGAAAAACTCCAACGGGTAGGAATGGCTGAACGCTACTTGCGTAACCTCGGTCAACGTCACTTTAGAGTCCGTTCCCATGAAGATACAGCCCGCATTGAGGTCAGCCCAGACCAAATCCGTCAATTTGTCCTGGATGTAGATCTGCCAAAACTAGTCGTCGCCTTTCAAGAAGCGGGTTATCGTTACGTCACTTTGGACCTGGAAGGCTACCAATCCGGCAAGCTGAATCGAGTTCTAGGACTCTGAACCTACCCAGGGCTAGGTGCTTCGAAACAAGGGAGGGTGAACAGCTTTTGGTTTTTACTCTTGCGCGTAGTCCGTAAGAGGTCTGCAAACGTGGCTAAAATCGGCTGGGAAGGAGAATCTTCCGGAACGGTCTGGAGATAATCCTGGAGTTCCAACTCGATGTGCCGGAGGTCAGCTCCCTGCTGGAGTGCCATCAGTCTCATGCCATCGCTAAGAGGAATCCAAACTAGCCCGGTGAGCGGAGGGAGTAGGTCTTTACTGCCTAAGACGATGACTTTGCCATCCTCAAGAGTGAGAAACTGGAGGGTCTCGGGAGAGTTGCTTATGGGCAAAGAGCCTTCGACCGAGCTACTTTCGCCGTTGGTTGCTCCCGCTAACTTCACTACCGCTCTGCCTAGGTCATCATCGACCGCTTTGAGCAAGGCTACGGTTTCAAGAGGAAGGGTCAAGAAAAAATTATGGGTCGGACCCTCAAATTTGCGAGGGCGCCCACTCTTCTTGTGGTCTTTAGCAACCCGGTCTTGAGCTTTTTCTTTTTTAGCCACGAGAGAATAACTGAATCTTGCCAAGAGTATTGCACGTCGCAAGAGAGATTTAGAACACATTGCATACAAAGTTTTCCACAGAAGCCCTGATCTAAAACTGATACAAAAACTGGTAAGTCAGCGTAGGCTGGAGACAGCTACCTAATATTTCCCTGTGCTTGAGGAATGATCCCGTGACTACTGCTTTGACTACCACGTTTCCAGGTCTCGTGCGCTATTTGGACAATGGGGTGACCCTGATTGTTCGGACGGTGCCCACTTCCCAGGTGGTCACCGCTGACCTTTGGATTCGTTCTGGAGCACGGACCGAAGTTCCTGAGCAGTCCGGGATGTCTCACTTCCTGGAGCATATGATTTTCAAAGGGACGAGCCGGATCGCTCCCGGAGAATTTGACCGCCGCATTGAAGGACGGGGGGGCGTGACCAACGCTGCTACCAGCCAGGATTACACGCACTATTACATCACGGTAGCCCAGCGGGATTACGCAGAAGCCTTACCCTTACTCGCGGACTTAGTGTGCAACGCTCGGATTCCAGAGAATGAATTTGAACAGGAACGCCTGGTCGTCTTAGAAGAAATTCGCCGCTCTCAAGACAATCCAGACCGTACCGCCTATGACCTTTTAACCACGAATAGCTATAAAGACCATCCTTACGCTAGACCTGTCTTGGGTTATCCAGAGACGCTGATGAATATGACCCCAGAAACGATGCGTCAATTCCATCGCTCTCGCTATCAGCCGGGATCTTTGACCGTGGTGCTTGTCGGTGGCTTACCAGAGCGAGAACTTTTGGAAGTGGCAGAACCGCTTTTTGCTCAGCTGCCCGTGAATAAAGAGGAAGCAGCACACGCACAGGTCGCTCCAGTTCTTCCGCTAACTCAGGCAAGACGGATTGAACAGCCCCAAGCCCGGATTGAGAATAGCCGCTTGCTGATGGGATTTTTAGGCCCTTCGGCCGCTCAACCCGATGACATCCTGGCGTTAGAAGTGATTTCGGTGATTCTGACAGAAGGCCGCACCGCGCGTCTTACGAGAGAATTACGGGAAGAGAAAGGATGGGTCCGCTATATCGGCAGCTACTGTGGATTTAGCCATGACCCAGGGCTGTTTACCTTCAGTGCTCAACTGGACAAGCAGTATTTAGAGTCTGTAGAAGAAGCAATTTATCACCAGATTGAACAAATCCAGCAGGGTGCCTTTAGCGAGGAAGAGCTACAGCGAGCCAAGCGTATGCTCCTCAATGATTTTACCTTTGGGACTGAGACCCCTTCGCAGCTAGCATCGCTCTATGGTTACTACCAGACCGTTGCTCAATTAGATTTGGCATTGCTCTATCCTCAGCAGCTTAAAGACCTGGATGCTGAAGCGCTCGCTCAGGTTGCCAAGAAGTACTTAGACCGGAACAAAGCGGTCGTTATTGCCCTTCATCCCGAAGAAGCTCAACCTGAAGAAGTCAAGGAGCACGTTGAACATGCATAAAGGATTTTCCCGACGGACGCTGGAGGGCGGGAGCCAGTTGCTCTTTACCGAGAACCTAGGAACCCCAATTATTTCTACTCGCTTCTTGTTTCCCAGCAAGATAGGGGCTCCAGGATTGGCCCATCTGACGGCCTCTGTCTTGACCAAAGGGACCCAGCGCCACAGCTCCCAAGAGATAGCAGGACTGGTAGAAAACGCGGGTGCCCAATTGGGTTTTGAAACAGCTACAGATTATCTCTTGCTGGGTCTGAAGTGCCTGGCCGAAGATTTCAAAGCACTTTTTGCGCTCTGTTTGGAAATTCTGACAGAAGCTAACTTCCCGGAAGACCAAGTGAATCTAGAAAGGAATGTCACGCTCCAGGGAATTCGGGCTCAACGGGAACGGGCTTTCTCCGTGGCCTATTCGCAGTTTAGAGAAAATCTCTATGGCCCTCATCATCCCTATGGTTATTCGACCTTAGGCACTGAAGAAACCGTATCGGCTTTTCAAGTACAAGATTTGGCCGCCTATCATCAAAGCGCCTTTAACCCTGACCGGATGGTTCTATCGCTTTGTGGTGGGGTGAGTGATGAATTGAAAGACTTTGTGGAAGAGCAGGTGAAGAGCCTGCCTGCGAGGGCTTCTGACAGCGTGAGTGATACCGTGCCTGCACCTGAGCCCACGGGTAGCCATAGAATTGTTACCCATCAGAAAACAGAACAGACGACAGTCCTTTTGGGCTACGCTGCCTGTGGTATTCATCACCTTGACTATCCTGCGCTCAAAGTTTTAAATACTTATCTCGGCAGTGGTCTTTCCAGTCGTCTTTTCGTTGAACTACGGGAGAAAAGAGGATTGGCCTACGAAGTTTCTTCGTTCTTCCCGACCTACCGTAACCATGCTCATTTTGGAGCCTACATCGGCACGGCTCCACAAAATGTCCCCACCGCAGAAGAAGGACTCCGTCGCGAACTTGAACAAATCCGTGAAATTCCATTGACAGACGAAGCTCTACAGGCGGCAAAGAATAAAACCCTTGGGCAGTATGCTTTAGGCAAGCAAACGAATAGTCAGATTGCTCAACTTCTAGGTTGGTACGAAATTTTAGGCGTTGGTGCGGACCATGATGAACGCTATCCTACCTTGATCGAACAGGTCACAGCTGAAGATGTGAAACGAGTTGGACAGACCTACTTCACAGAGCCTGTGGTTTCTTTAGTCGGGCCTGTGGAAGAGAATGAAATCAACGATTGATCGCTTGGAGTGATCCGGAATTAATGGAACTTCAAGGTGAGCACAGAACATAGAATTATTTTTGTTAGAACGATTTACCGTGAATTCTGTGAGTAAAAAGATGAGACATGTGATTCTTTATCCAGATCAAGATAGCTGGTGGGTAGTGGAATGTCCAAGCCTACCGGGTTGTGTGAGTCAAGGTAAGACCAAAGAGGAGGCACTTACTAACATCAAAGAAGCAATTCAACTTTATATCGAAGTTTTGGAAGAAGACGGACTCCCCGTTCCTGAGGACCGTGTTGAATCTGTTTTAGTAGAAGCGTGAGTAAACTGCCTGTAGTCTCTGGACAGGAGTGTGTCAGAGCTTTGATCAACGTGGGTTTTGTCGTGAGGCGACAAACTGGAAGTCACATCATTCTGCAACGGAAAGAACCCTTTGCTCAGGTCGTTGTTCCCAATCATCGGGAGATAGCTCCAGGAACGTTACGAGCCATTATTCGGCAGGTTAATCTCTCTGTAGAAGAGTTTATCAACTTGCTATGACTTGGAACTATTCTGCATTAAGGTCAATTCCTGAGGCTCTCAAGCGTCCTGCTCTTTCTCAACTGCTTTACCTATTTAAGTAGTCTCTTCATGTCGTTCAGCGATTAACTCATCGGCCAAACTGATCTCTGAAGCAATCTCGGCGAAGTGCTCTTGGAGAAGTTTTAAGATATGTCTTCGGGTTTCCAGCACTAAGCGCCCATCCTCTACATAAGCAATAAGAGTTTCTCCCTCTCGTAATCCCAAGGTGCGTCTCATCCTAGAAGGAATAACCACCCTTCCTTGTGACCCTAATCTCACTTTGATTTGATTAGCCATAATTCTTTATTTAGTGAGTACTAAGCGCTAAAGTACCGTGCTTCAGGGTGGTAGATCACCAAGGCAGTTGTGGATTGCTCTGGATGTAGTTGTAAGCTTTCATCCATCACTAATCCAATCGCTTCCTCTGCTTGCAGGAGTTCTAGTTGCTTGGCTTGGTCTTCCAGGTCAGGACAGGCTGGGTAGCCAAAAGAGTAGCGAGAGCCTTGATAACCCTGATTAATCAGGCGGCGCATATCAGGACTATCCTTGTCGCCAATGCCTAATCCCTGACGAATACGGGCATGGGTCCAGTCAGCCACGGCTTCTGCCGTTTGTACCGATAGGCCGTAGTAGTAAAGGTAATCGCTGTAGTTGTCAGCCTTGAAGAGTTTCTGAGCGTATTCCGTAGCGACATTGCCAACGGTCACGGCTTGCATCGGGAATACATCTAAGTGCTCAGAGCCTACGGGCAAGAAGAAATCGCTGAGACACTGGTGGTCTTCTCCAGCTTGACGCGGAAACTCGAAGCTCTGGGCAATCACCAAGTCGCTGGGACTGCCTGTTTCTTGGAAATGGGCCGCAGAATCCAGGGTGTAGATATGTACGCTATTCTCTTCTGCCCAGCAAGGGAAGTAGCCATAAACCACTTGCGGATTAAGCGCTTGATCTCGGATAATTTGCGCTTTCCATTTTTCTAGAATCGGATACATCTTCTCTTTGACCAAGGCTTCATACTCTTCTCGGTTCTGCTCCTTGGTTTTGCGGAACTGCCATTGACCAGCTACCAGGGCATTGAGGTCGAGATAATGGAATACCTCTTCCAGGTCAATATCCTTAAGCACCTTAGTACCCCAGAAGGGCGGCTGCGGACGAGGAACATCTAAAGAAACACTTTGACGGACCTTGGCAACTTTGGGGCGAGCCAGAGATTTGACCGATTGCAGGGTATGGTCCGTCTCGGACGCAGATGCTGCTGTGTGCTCGACAGATCCATTGCCTGCTATCAGGTGAGCAAACTCTGGATTAACAGCATCAGTTAGAAATCCTTCCGTATTCGTCCAGGTGTCCTTATGTTTGTTTTCCATCAAGGCATCGAGAAAGTTCAAGTCCGTAAAGGCATCCCGGCCATAGATAACCTTGCCTTTATAGACCTGTTGACAGTCTTTCTCGACGAACTTGCGAGTGAGGGCTGCTCCACCAAGGATGACCGGAACCTCAATTCCCTTTTCGTTGAAGGTTGCCAGATTCTCTTTCATGAAGGCGGTGGACTTGACCAACAGCCCAGACATAGCAATACAGTCAGCCTGGTACTTTTCCTGGGCTTCTAAAATGGCATCGACGGATTGTTTGATCCCAATGTTGTAGACCGTGTAGCCATTATTGGTCAGGATAATATCGACTAAGTTCTTACCAATATCATGGACATCACCCTTAACCGTAGCAATTAGAACCTTGCCTTTCGTAGAGCCGTCTTTCTTCTCCATGAACTGTTCAAGGAAAGCCACCGCTGATTTCATCGTTTCCGCTGATTGCAGGACGAAAGGTAGCTGCATCTGACCGGAAGCAAACTGTTCACCTACTACTTTCATGCCATCGAGCAGATGTTCATTGATGATCGCCAGGGGAGAATATTTTTTCAGCGCTTCTTTAAGCTTATCTTCTAAGCCAATGCGCTCTCCCTCAATAATGTGACGACGTAGATGCTCCTCTAGGGTTAAGTTCTGAATGTCCTCCTTAGATTGCTTGGTCGTAACGCCCATAAACAATTCTGTAAATACGGTCAGGGGATCATAGACACAGATATCACCTTCAAATTTGCGTTCATCGAAGATTAGATGCCTGGCAACTTCCTGGTGATGCTCATCAATACGAGCCATCGGTAAAATCTTGCTGGCACTAACAATGGCCGAATCTAACCCTGCTTCTCTCGCTAAGTGCAAGAAGACAGAATTTAGAACCACCCGCGCCGCAGGATTCAAACCAAACGATATATTAGAAACGCCAATCGTTATACGGCAACCAGGCAGTTCTTCTTTTATTCGTTTGATCGCTTTTAGGGACTCTAAAGCATTGTGACGGTCTTCTTCAATTCCTGTGGAAATTGGCAAAGCAAGGGGGTCAAAAAAGATCTCATAGGCTGGGATCCCAGATTCGACCGCTTGACGATAGGCCCGTTGGGCAATGGCAAACTTCTTATCCGCTGCACGGGCCATTCCTTCCTCATCGATGGTCCCGACAACCACGCCCGCTCCATAGATCTTGGCAAGATCTAAGACTTTGAGGAAGCGAGGTTCTCCATCTTCGTAGTTGGTAGAATTCAGCAAACACTTGCCCCCTGCTACTTTCAGGCCCGCTTCCATCTTTTGCCATTCCGTAGAATCGAGCATCAGAGGAATCGTGACATTGGTGACGAGACGAGATACCAGTTCATGCATATCCTTCTCGCCATCCCGGCCCACGTAGTCTACGTTGACGTCTAAGACATGGCAGCCTTCACGCACTTGAGCACGAGCCAGGGAAACTAAGCCATCCCAATCTTCCGCGTTCAACAAGTCCCGACATTTTTTAGAACCACTGGCATTCACCCGTTCGCCGATGATCAGGAAAGAATTGTCTTGGTCATAGGGCTGTGTGCTGTAGATAGAGGAAGCGGAAGGAACGACATGGATAGGCCGGGGCTTAGGCGTATAGTCTTGGACAATCTCCACTAAAGCTTGGATATGGTCAGGACGAGTGCCACAGCAACCGCCAACTACAGTTACTCCCAAGTCTTCTACGAAGTGCTTGAGGTGGTTTTGCATTTCCTGAGGCGTCAGATGATAGTGGGCATGGCCGCCAACATTTTCTGGAATTCCCGCGTTCGGAATGCAGGAGATCGCAAACCGAGAATTTTCTGAGAGGTAACGGATGTGCTCCGTCATTTTGTCTGGACCGGTCGCACAGTTGAGACCAAGCACATCAATCGGAAATGGTTCGAGGATAGTTAAGACGGCCCCAATTTCTGAACCGACCAGCATCGTGCCCTGAATTTCCATCGTTACCGAAACAATGACAGGTAAGCGGATGCCTTTTTCTTGGAAAACTTCTTCAGTCGCTCCCAGCGCGGCCTTGATTTGCAGCACGTCCTGACACGTCTCAATCATCACAATATCAATGCCACCCTCCACCAGGCCGTGAATTTGCTCGGCATAGGAGGCTTTCATGTCGTCGTAGTGGATATGACCAAGGGTCGGCAACTTGGTCGTAGGGCCAATAGAACCAGCAACAAAGCGCGGCTTTTCAGACGTACTGTAGCGAGCAGCGACTTTTTTGGCAAGCTGGGCCGCTTTCACGTTTAGTTCATAGGCTAAATGGGCAATATCGTACTCAGCCAAGACAATGGAACTAGACCCAAAGGTATCAGTTTCGATAACATCGGCTCCTGCTTCCAAAAAGTTGCTATGCACTTTCTCAATTGCTTCAGGCTTAGAAAGCACCAGATATTCATTGCAGCCTTCTAGAGAGGGGCCTCCAAAATCCTCTGCCGTCAGATTCATCGTCTGGATAGAAGTACCCATCGCCCCGTCAAAGACAAGGACTCGATTTTTTAGGAGGTCTAGAAAGGAAGAGGACATTTATAGAACAATCCCTTGGAACATTTGTTTACTTTAATTTACGTTGAATTCCTTTTCACATGTATACATCGGAGTTCAATATCAGCAAAGTAGTTTGCTCGGACCCTAGTACATGGACAGAATTCGCTAAAATAGTTCGGGCTATACCTAACATTTTAATGAAACAAATCACCCTTAAGCGCAGTATCAACGTAAAAGCTGTAGTAACCCCTCGTCTGCAAGAAGAGGCCAATGCTCAGTTACAGCAGGGCTTAGCGCAGCTCGATAATCAAATCCAACAGCTAGAATTTCAGGGCAGACGGGCGATTAGCGATATTGAGCGCACGTCCGTGAAACCCCCAGGCCCTGAAGTCCAGCAGCAGATTGCCAGTATTCGCAACCAGGTAGAGCAGCAAAAGTCTGAAATGTTGGCCCAGAAAAACCAGTTATTGCAGCAGATGAATCAAGTGGCTACCTGGGAGATGGGACAGGAGATTGTCCAAGGCCAAATCGAGAGCTCCTTCAAGGTTCAAGAAGGAGATAACTTGGTAAACCGAATGAATGTGGAAATTTTGCTAAATGACGGCGTAATCAAGGAAATACGCGGAGAAGTTTAGTTTAAACATCCAAAAGTCTTGTGGATATGTGATCCCCTCCCTAGGGCATATGATTTTCTAGGCCAGATGAGGGTACTTTTAGTGTGGTGTGACACAGACATTACGCCCTCTCTGGTGCTTCAATAGTTAAATTGACATCAAGAGTAACAATTTGTTAAGATTCTGAGTAACGAATAAAATTAAAAAGAATGCTTGTAAACCCCTCTTCAGATAACAATATGGAACCCGCTTCAGATCTTTCTGTACAGGTAAACTTCTCTGTTCCTGAAAAACGCAAGGGACGGGGACGCAAACCAAGTAGTTCAGAGGACTCTGTTGGCCAATTTTTAAGAGAAATGGCCCGTTATCCTCTTCTGACCTCTGAGCAGGAGGTGGAGATTGCCCGCACGATTGCGCGTGGGGGTCCTGACGCAGAACCAGCTAAGCGCCGTCTTGTGCGCGCGAACTTGCGCCTGGTCGTATCGATCGCCAAGAAATATCTCAACCGGGGAGTACCTTTCCTGGACCTGATCCAAGAAGGTTCTATCGGTTTGATGCGGGCGGCTGAAAAGTTTGACTACGAACGTGGATTTAAATTTTCCACCTATGCTTACTGGTGGATCCGCCAGGGGATCACCCGTGCTATTGCCTCTCAATCTCGGACCGTACGCCTCCCTGTGCACATGGTTGAGAAGCTGAATCAGGTTAAGAAAGTCCTGCGGGAAATGACTCAAGAGTTGGGCAGACGTCCAACAAAGCCTGAGCTAGGAGAAAAGCTGGAACTCACCCCTGAGAAGCTGGACGAGATTCTTGAAGCTGGACGCCGCACTCTTTCTTTGCACGTCAAGGTTGGTAAAGAGGAAGATACGGAACTTCTAGAGCTAATTGAAGCCCATGACGAGTTAACTCCCGATTCTTATATTGACCGTGAGATGTTGTCTCAGCAGATCGGGGAAGCTTTGGACCAGCTAACTCCTCGTGAACGGGATATCCTGATGCTGCGCTTTGGCATGCTGGATGGCCATGACTACACGCTGTCTGAAATTGGTGAACTGTATTCGCTTTCCCGTGAGCGCGTTCGCCAAATTCAAGCTAAAGCAATGCGTAAACTCCGTCATCCTCGTCGTCAAGCTCTATTACGTGACTGGATGAGCTGAGACTTGCTCTAGAATATTTACAGTAAACCCTGCATCTCTGCAGGGTTTACTCTTGGATTCCTTGCAAATCATAGTCATATCGATTATGATTTAGGAGTCGCAAGGGAAGTTTGTCTCATGGCTGATATCCGAGAGCTCCCCATAGAGCAGATTCGTCGCCCTCTACCGCGTCAGAATGATCCCCAAAAAGTAGCGGTTCTGATGGAATCTATTCAAACAGTTGGTCTTCAGGAGCCGATCGATGTTTTGGAAGTTGAGGGTCAGTACTACGGGTTTTCGGGCTGCCATCGCTATGAAGCGTGCACGCGTCTTGGCCAACCAACCATTCGTTGCCGAGTCCGCCGTGCTACCCCTCAAGTGCTGCGCATGCACCTAGCCTGATGCGGACTAAGGTTAATATCGGAACCAGCAAATAATCTCTAATCTTTATTCAATTGAGGAACTCCACATGGACATTAATGTAGGCATTGACGAAAAAGATAGAAAAAAGATTGCTGAAGGTCTATCGAGACTGTTGGCAGATACCTATTCTCTCTATTTGAAAACTCATAATTTTCACTGGAATGTCAAAGGGCCTATGTTCCAGACGTTACATCTGATGTTTGAAGCCCAATACAATGAATTGGCTTTGGCCGTAGATTTAGTCGCTGAACGTATCCGTGCTCTGGGTTTTCCGGCTCCCGGCACCTATTCTGAATACGCTCATCTGAGTTCAATTCCGGAAACTCCTGGAGTCCCGAAGGCAGAGGAGATGATTAAACTTTTGGTCGAAGGTCAGGAAGCAGTAGTGCGTACAGCCCGCTCGCTCTTCCCTCTATTGGATAAAGTGCACGATGAACCCACTGCTGATTTATTGACGCAACGGATGCAGGTTCATGAGAAGACTGCTTGGATGTTGAGAAGTTTATTAGAAAAATAGACTTCTACCTTTGCTTTCTGCCTCCTTTCTATCTATAGAAGGGAGGTTTTTTAAGCGCCATGATGTAACGTTGTTAACCGTAGAGGGCTATTTCCGCGAACTTGATATATTTGTTCTAAAAGGGAGATCTGAATGGTGATCAATTTCAAAAACTATGGCTTCAACCTGCTGCTTACGTTGTCCTTGCTTATGGCACCGACTGCGATAGCCCAAACCACCGCCATACAGAAAACTACTACTATTCCGGCAGGCACTGAATTTGATGCCAAGTTACAGGAAGACCTCTCTACCAAAAAGAATCGCGACCAGGATCGCTTTACGCTGAGGGTGCAAAAGCCATTATTTGGGGGAGTCCCGCTTTTGAATGGCACACAAGTGGAAGGGCATCTAGAACAAGTAGTAAAAGCGGCTAAAGGTCAAAAAGCGAAGATGAGTTTAGTTTTTGATGACATTGTCTTCAAGAACGGAAGCCGCCAACCGATCGGTGTCACGCTTCAAAACTCGAAAGTTCAAACAAAAACTAAAGGAACGTTCCTCCGTAATACGGGAATTATCCTCGGTGGAGCGGTGGCTGGGCGCTATTTAGGTAAAAAAACAGGGTTACCACTGGGAACTACAGGCGGAATCGCTGCAGCCACAGCCTTTGTTCTAAATAGCCCTGGTGGTGAAGTCGTACTGAAAAAAGGAACGAAACTCCAACTTAAACTGAATAAGCCCTTGACCGTGGGAGTTCGTTAGGGAATAGATTACTTCGCTTCCTTCCAGTTCACACCAGCATTGATATCCACATTAAGCGGAACGGATAAAGTTACGGCCTGTTCCATACAGGTGCGAATCAAGGTTTGCACTTCTTCCCATTCCGCTTTCGGGACCTCGAAAACCAATTCATCATGGACTTGGAGAAGCAGTCTAGATTGATAGGGCTTTAAGGCTTTATGGACATGCAGCATCGCTATTTTAATAATGTCAGCCGCTGTGCCTTGGATGGGGGCATTAATAGCAGCACGCAGGAGGGCAAGACGTTGATTGGTGGGTTGTTTGGCTAGATTGTGAAAGTAGCGACGACGCCCGAAAATAGTTTCTACGTATTCCTTCTCCAAAGCCATTTTTTCTGTTTGTTTTAGATAGGCAAAGACCTTGGGATAGCGTTCATAGAAACCATCCACGAACTTTTTGGCATCTGCTCGATTGACACCTGCTTCTCGAGCGAAACGGTCTGATCCCATGCCATAGATAACCCCATAGTTCAGGGTTTTACCAAGACGACGTT
Source organism: Gloeobacterales cyanobacterium (assembly GCA_038245785.1). Lineage (GTDB taxonomy): Bacteria > Cyanobacteriota > Cyanobacteriia > Gloeobacterales > PMM-0068 > Sivonenia. The sequence continues at coordinate 58,878 of JBBRSB010000019.1, forward strand.
CTTCTTTGGTAACTTCTGATTTTTCAAACAAAAGTTTAGCCGTCAAGGCATGAACATCCTCTCCTGTATTAAAAGCTTGGACAAGCGGCATTTCCTGACTGACATGAGCCAAAATTCGAAACTCAATCTGAGAATAATCCGCTGAAACCAAAAGCCAATTTTCTTCTGGAATAAAGGCAGAACGAACACGACGAGAAAATTCCGTGCGGATTGGAATATTCTGTAAATTTGGATGAGAAGAACTCAGTCTTCCAGTTGTGGTTATCGTTTGATTGAAATCTGTGTGCACGCGATGCGTTTTAGGATTGACCAGTTCCGGCAAAGCATCGACATAGGTAGATTTGAGTTTAGAAAGTGTGCGATTTTCTAGAATCGTGTCAATAAGAGGATGGTCTCCTTGGAGCTTTTCTAAGACTTGTACATTGGTGGAATAGCCTAGGGTCGTTTTTTTGGATTTGCGGCTATCTAGTTTTAATTTCTCAAAGAGAATATCGCTGAGCTGTTTAGGCGAGTTGAGATTAAACGGTTCTCCTACTAGTTCATAAGCTCGCTCTTCTAAGGTCTTCAAATCACGGGTTAATTCTTCTGACAGTTGGGCCAGATAGACTTTATCGATACGGATACCCTGCCATTCCATATCGGCCAGAACAGGCTCCAGCGGAAGTTCCAGCGTATTGTAGAGTTTTTCGAGGGTGGGAGACTGGGCTAGTTCTGCTTTGAGTAAAGGAACTAGCTTTTGGGTACATACCGCATCCATGCCACAGTAATGAGCAGCATCGGTAATGGGAACTTCCGCAATCGTTTTTTTCTTGCCCACCAATCCTTCATAGGAAGGCATCGTCGTTTTGAGATAGCGGAGGGACAGGGCTGCTAAGTTGTGTTCTGCTTCTGGATTGAGGGTGTAGCTAGCGAGCATCGGATCAAAGACAACCCCCTGTAGATTAACCTCATGGTTCAGCAATATAAGTCGGTCATACTTGGCATTTTGGAAGGCCTTAGGAACATTAATATCTTCTAGAAAAGGACTCAAGGCTGCGAGCGATGCAGGATAATTTTGGCCTTCTAGATGTCCAATCGGAAAGTAGTAGGCTTGTTCATCTTGCCAAGAACAACCGATTCCAACGAGTTGGGCCTGACGAACATCCAGGCTCGTTGTTTCTGTATCAAAGGCGAGGATGGTTTCTGAAGGTAAGGCTTTTAACGCGGTCAAGAACTGGGCTAATTTTTCAGCACTGTCTACCACAGTGACCTGGATATCTAATCGAGCTTGGTCTTGGAATCCAAACCAAAGCTCATCATCTGCGGCCTCTTGGCGATCCATTTCTTCTTGTTGCTCACTGCCCTTGGAAAAGGCTGTTTGCAGTCGTTTAACCTGACGCAGAAAAGAGGTAAATTCTAGGTTTTCCAAGAGAGGTCGTACATCTTCTTCTTGGAATCCAGTCAATCTGCACTGGTCTACATCTGCAACCATCGGGGCATCCCGATGAATGGTGGCCATCCAGTAAGAATGCTGAGCTGCATCTTCGCCTGCTTCGAGCTTGGTTTTGGTGGCTCCTTTGATCTCCTTAATATGTTTATAAATCTCTGCTAAAGAATTGTATTCTTCGAGCAGTTTGATCGCTGTTTTTGCCCCAATGCCTTTGACCCCAGGAATATTGTCAGAGGTGTCTCCACAAAGGGCTTTGTAGTCCACAACTTGTTCTGGCCAGACGCCCAATTTCTCTTTTACTTGTTCAGGACCAAATTCTCGGATGCCTGGCTGCTGCGTGCTCTGATAGAGGACTCGGATATTGCCTTCTCGGTCCACGAGTTGGAATAAGTCTTGGTCCCCACTCAGCAGTTTTACTCGATAGCCCGCCTGTACGCCTTGCATGGCAAGACTTCCTAAGAGATCATCCGCTTCATAGCCGGGCAATTCCATGCGCGGAATTTGGAGAGCGGAGAGGATTTCTTTGAGGTTTTGCAGGTCGTCAATGAACTCCTGTGGGGTTTCGGCCCGTCCGGCTTTGTAGGTATCGTCCACATCATGGCGGAACGTGGGCATCCGCGTATCAAAGGCGACCGCTGCCGCTTTCGGCTGCTCTTTCTCCAAGACTTCCAGCAGTGCTTTCAAAAAGCCATAGCAAACACTGGTTGGGATACCTTTAGAGGTCCGCAAACCACCTTCAGATCCTCTTAAATAGGCATAAAAAGACCGATAGGCCAGGGAATGCCCATCTACTAAGAGGAAGGTGTCTTTGGTGTCTGTCATGAAGAAAACCGGATGCTCTACCTATTGTGTCCCGTCACAGTACAGGGAGCATGACAAAGTGTCTACGCAGAGACAGTCTGGCTCACAATTACGGCAACACTTTTTGCAGAGCCTCTAAAAGTTTATCTACGCTTTCCTTGCGGCTGTTAAAGCCCATCAGTCCGATGCGCCAAACCCGACCAGAGAGTTCACCGAGACCGCCGCCGATTTCAATGTTATAGTCACGCAGCAATCGCTGGGAAACAGCCTTTCCATCTACAACCTCTGGGATACGGACGGTGGTTAAAGTTGGCAGTCGGAATTCTTTTTCTACATGCAAGGTGAGTCCTAAATCTTCTAACCCTGCCCAGAGATACTCTACGTTTTGCTGATGACGCTGCCAGCAGTTCTCCAGCCCTTCTTCTGCCACTAGGCGCAGCGCTTCCCGCAGGCCATAGTACAGATTAATCGGCGCTGTATGGTGATAGGTTCGCTCATTACCCCAGTACTTGCTGAGCAAAGACATATCGAGATACCAATTGGCTACCTTGGTGCGACGCTTCTGCAACTTCTCCATCGCTCGCGGACCCATCGTGAACGGCGAAGCTCCTGGAGCACAGCCCAGGCCTTTCTGGCTGCAGCTATAGGCCAAATCAACGCCCCACTCATCCAGGAATAAAGGGACTCCCCCTAGACTTGTGACCGTGTCTAGCAGTAACAGACAGTCATATTCCCGACATAAATCACTCACTCCATCTAGAGGTTGACGGGCTCCGGTAGAAGTTTCCGCATGCACCAAAGCCAGAATATTGGGGCGATGCGTTTCAAAAGCGGTGCGCAGTTCACTCAGCGAAAAAACCTGTCCCCAGGGCTTGGTGATCGTTTGCACCTCTGCTCCATAGCGTCCTGCCATATCGACCAGACGGTTCCCGAAATAGCCTGCCGCCCCGACCAAAAACACGTCACCTGGTTCTGTGATATTAGCAATGGTGGCCTCCATCGCTGCGCTTCCCGTTCCGCTTACCGCAATAGTCAAAGCATTCTCTGTCTGCCAGACATAGCGCAACAAGGACTGAATTTCATCCATGATCGATAAGAAAGCTGGGTCCAAGTGCCCAAGCAGCGGAGTATTCATGGCCTGGAGAACCGCAGGATGGACATTGGAAGGCCCCGGTCCCATTAAGAGTCGGGTCGGCACTTCGAGGGGAGTGAGGTTTAAGCGCTGATGATTATTGATAGAGCGTGTTTGCATCATTATTTTCTCTCCTGGCATAAAAGTGATCCTAAAGGCTGGTTGCGCGTCCGTAAAACTAATGAAAGAATTTGAAACCCTAACGATGTTTTAGTCTAAACGTGATGAGCACTCCATACAAACCGACGAAAGAGGAGATTTGCGCTGCCTTTGGTAAAACCATTCCAGATATCATTGATCCCAATCTGCACGTATTATTCTGTGGCATTAACCCTAGCCTCTATAGTGTGGCCGTAGGGCATCATTTTGCCCGTCCAGGCAATCGTTTCTGGCCGACGCTCCAGGCAGCAGGCTTTACAGAGCGTCTCCTCACTCCCTTTGAGGATAGTGCGCTTTTGGAACAAGGCTATGGACTGACCAATATTGCAGACCGAGCAACGGCAAGAGCTGATCAATTAGATAGGCAGGAACTGATAACCGGACAGCAACAGTTGTTAGAAAAAGTGCAGTATTATCGCCCTCAGATTCTTGCAGTACTAGGCATTGGAGCTTACCGTGCAGCCTTCAACAGGCCCAAAGCTATGTTAGGTCAGCAGGATGAGTTCATTGGCGATGCCATCATCTGGGTCCTGCCCAACCCCAGCGGATTGAATGCCCATTACCAAAAAGAAGATCTCAAACAGGTATATCAAGAGCTAAGGGGGTTCAGTGAAAAGTAAGGCTTAAGATAGTGCTTAGCGCATAAGTATTAGAGAGCCCACCAGCAAAAGAGCAACTTTAATCTGTCAGCAGCCATACCCCCCTTTTTTGAGGGGGAACGGGGGGCTCTTTATGCAGTCTCCCCCATTCAGCCTACAAACCTAGTTTTTCTCGAATCACAGCTTCATCTCTGAAACCGACTGACACAGCCATTCCATCTTTGACAAATAGAGGGCGTCTCAAGAGCATTGCATCCTGAGCAAACGCTGCAATCCATTGCGAAGCGGTCCAATCATTCTTTTCTTCACCCAGGGCTCGATAGGATTGACCTGAGGTATTGCGCATATATTTTGCGCCCAAGGAGCCTACCCAATTTCCAATCATTTCCTTTGCTGGGGGATGCTCCTTAGTATTCACAAATTCATAGTCAATACTGTTATCTTCAAGCCACTTAAAAGCTTTTTTGCAAGTGCCACAAGTAGGTATTCCATAAACCTGAATAGCCATCATCATTTCCTTCTCTTTCTATAAAGATAAGGCTAAACCAATCCAGCCAAAATATTGACACTAAGTGCCAGAATTACCGTATTAAAAGCAAAAGATAAAACGCCGTGGATCAGGGCAAGACGACGCATAGAAGGGGAAGTTATCTGGACATCGGAGACTTGTGAAGTCATTCCTACTACAAAAGAGAAGTACGCAAAATCTAAATAATTAGGGGGCTCTTTTCCTGGAAAATCTAATCCTCCAGCCTCTTCATGGTCCATCTCTGTATTTAACATCCCTGCTCGATAGTAGCGATGGGCATAGTGCAGCGTAAACACGGTGTGGGCCAGAAGCCAGGAACAGATAATGGCAAGAATAGAGACGATTAGATGCCCCACCATGTCCGCTTTCGGAACGCCCTGCGTGTTAAGCCCTACCGCAACAAGACTGATGGTATCGGCGATAAGCACCAAAGCCAAGATCGCTGGCCCGCTCTGGTCTTCTTGGGCAGCCCGCTGGCTGGTCTGATCCGAACTAGAACTAGTGATCAGGAACCATATCAAAACCAAGAAGCACACTACTCCTAGGTCCCAGACAACGACTAAGCGGGTTCGCAGGTGTATCCAGGCAGGTAGGACAAAAAAAGCGGCTAGACCAAACCCCAAAGACCAAAAAAGTCGCTGGTGGAATTTCAGGGTCCTCATCAAGCCAGATAGAAGTTTCACAGATTCAGAAATGCTGTTACTCCTGGATTGTAGCCATTCTGAATCGAAAGATGATTATCGAGCCGCTTCTACAAATTGCTTGACCGCCGTAGGGAAGATAACCTGAAGCGCTGCATCTCGTCCAGCTAAAGACTCATAGAAGAAAAAAGACATCCCTGAAAATCCGCGCTGACGGACAGCCCAGACCTGTTTTTGAACTTCGGCTACGGGTACTGGATTATTTTTCAGGCCCTGTAGGATACCGACCCCAACGGGAATGTGACTGCGTGCATCTATCACTTCAGGACGATCTAGCTCTGTGACAAAGGTTTTGATATCACCCCGGTACACCTGCAAGACTAGTTCGTTGACGAGTCCCCTGCGTTCCCAACTGCGCCAATCTTGAAGAGAATCCCGATAGGCAATTGGAAAAGGATTGGGAGCAATAGAAATACCAATCTCTTTCTTACGCGCTTTAACTGCATTAAAAATCCGGACGACTAAGCCTGTGAGCTTATTCGCTCGCCAACGCATCCATTGTGGATCCCGAGGATTGTTGGGAGGATATTTCCCTTTATTCTCTTTCCAGTAGAGCTGAGTCGTATAGGAGTCATAGCCCAGGTCAACAGGCAAGCCAAAATGATCATCGAGCTGAATGCCATCAATATCGTACTTAGCTACCGCTTCGCTGATCGTATCGATGAGGAGCTGCTGTACTTCTGGCTGGAGAGGGTTTAGCCAAACACGCTGATGCCGACCTTCCATGACAATTCGGGTGCCATTACGGCGTTCGGTAAGCCAATTAGGATGGCGACGGACCAGTTCAGATTCCAGGGGAAGCATGAAGCCCGATTCAAACCAGGGAATCACTCTTAAACCGCGAGCATGTCCCTGAGCGACTGTTTCAGCCAACATATCGCGTCCCTGCAAGCCTGGTTCCGGATGGACTGCCCGACCAATAACCCGTTCGGCTGTAGTACTGGGGAACAGCGTATAGCCTCCGTTCCAGACCGTGGGATATACCGTATTAAAGTTCAGACGCGTTAGACGGTCTAGGGCAAAATTGAGATTCTGTGGGGTGAACAGAACGTCACTGTCCACATTGGTAAGCCAAACGCCCCGCATCTCAATATCTGCCGGAAAGGCAGTGGTCTGTGCTTGGGCAGGAAGGCAGCCCAAAAAAAGCAAGAGACCTATAAAAGCAACCAGACCACTCCTCACCAAACTCACCAAGGACATCGCATTTAGAATCCAGGCCAACAGCACTATACCCTCTGCGGTATCTTGCCGTGTCACCCCATTTCTTTACGGAAACAAAAGAGGACAGTCTATAGCCCAAACAGAGAGATTCGTGCCAGAAAATAAGTCTAGCGCAAGAAAACGAGCTGAAATAGTCTCCTAAACCACCATTTCCTGAATTAGGGCGTAATTTCTTTCAGTGTTTCCCGCGCTGCCGCAATCGTCCGGTCGATGTCTGCATCAGTGTGCGCGAGCGAAGTGAAACCAGCCTCAAATTGGGAAGGGGCCAGATAGATACCCCGCTCCAACATGCCTCGGTGGAAACGACTGAACTTTTTCAGATCTGAAGTCTTGGCATCTTCGTAGGATTGCACAGGCTTATCCGTGAAAAATAGGCCAAACATACCGCTGACTTGAGCACCGACCGCCGCATGACCGTTGTCATGGGCAGCGGCAAGTAAACCTTGATAGAGTTTGGCGGTGATCCGGTCCAGGTACTCATAGGAACCGGGACGCTTGAGGAGTTCTAGGGTTTTCATGCCTGCGGCCATGGCCAAGGGATTTCCGGAGAGGGTTCCTGCTTGGTACATGGGACCAGCGGGAGCAACCATATTCATAATCTCTTTTCGGCCCCCATAGGCTCCTACGGGTAAGCCTCCACCGATCACTTTGCCTAGACAGGTCAAGTCTGGAGTTACGCCAAAGCGTTCTTGAACACCGCCATAGGCAATACGGAAACCTGTCATTACCTCGTCAAAGATCAGTAGTGCTCCATATTTTTGGGTTAATTCCTTCAAGCCTGCCAAAAATCCTGGCTCTGGGACAATCATCCCTGCATTGCCAACAATCGGCTCCAGCATCACCGCCGCTACTTGGTCAGGATTAGCTTTGAATAAAGCTTCTACCGCATCTAAATCGTTATAGGGGGCTGTCAGCGTATTAGCTGTAGAAGACTTGGGCACCCCAGGAGAATCCGGCAGACCGAGTGTGGCTACGCCCGACCCTGCCTGGACTAAGAACATATCGCCGTGACCGTGGTAGCAGCCACTAAACTTAATCAAAATGTCCCGCTGAGTAAACGCTCGGGCCAGACGCAATACCGATAAGCAGGCTTCGGTGCCTGAATTGACAAAGCGAACCATCTCGATCGAAGGTACTGCATCGATCACCATCTGAGCAAGGATGCTTTCTGGAATAGAAGGAGCACCAAAACTAGTGCCTTTAAGCATTGCAGCTTGTAGCGCCTCTAGAACTTCAGGATGGGCATGACCGACAATCGCTGGTCCCCAGCTCCCGATGTAATCGATATATTGATTGCCATCTACATCCCAGAGGTACGCACCTTGAGCCCGGTCAATAAATACAGGTTCTGAACCTACCGATTTAAAGGCTCGAACGGGAGAATTTACGCCACCAGGCATCAATTCCTTGGCTTGCTGAAAAAGTTCTTGGGAACGGGTTGTTTTAAAGGTGCTGGTAACCACGGGACTTTCCTTTTGCTCTTATTTCTAGAGGAGGAGGCACTTAGGGTGCAACCCAAGGCATATTATAGGCCGCTGTCAGAACAACTGACTTACCACTAAAGTTAACGAGATTTGGAATCGTCTTAAGGCTCTCTTAGGGGATCAGCGCTATCCTCGAAGTAAGACCCTCACCCCGCCCTACGGGCACCCCTCTCCCATGGGAGAGGGGAATAGCAAGTCTATTCAAGACTCCCCTCTCCTGCGGGAGAGGGGCCGGGGGTGAGGGTCGTAAACCTTAGCTAGAGAAAAGTTATGACCCTAGCAACATCGGTAAAAAAACAGACCCTAACGGCAGACGAACTTCGTAAGATACATGCCTACTGGCGTGCGGCGAATTATCTTTCCGTCGGACAAATTTACTTATTAGATAATCCGTTGCTGCTAGAGCCGTTGAAGCTAGAACATGTCAAACCCAGATTATTAGGGCACTGGGGTACCACGCCGGGGCTGAATTTCATCTACGTCCATCTCAATCGCCTGATCAAAGCACAGGACTTAAACGTGCTCTATATCGCTGGTCCTGGGCATGGGGGACCAGGTTTGGTCGCTAATACTTATCTAGAAGGGACATACAGCGAGGTTTACCCAAATATTTCCCAAGACGCAGAAGGAATGCAGCGCCTATTCAAGCAATTTTCCTTTCCTGGCGGCATTCCCAGTCATGTGGCTCCTGAAACTCCTGGTTCTATCCATGAAGGGGGTGAATTGGGCTATGCCTTGGTCCATGCCTATGGAGCAGTCTTTGATAACCCAGACCTGATCGTGGCGGCAGTGGTCGGAGATGGAGAAGCAGAAACAGGTCCACTGGCAGCCAGTTGGCATTCCAACAAGTTCCTTAACCCCGTCCATGACGGAGCGGTATTGCCGATTCTGCATTTGAACGGCTACAAGATTGCCAATCCCACGGTGTTGGCCCGCATTAGTCATGAAGAGCTGGAAAGCCTCTTCGTTGGCTATGGGTATAAGCCCTATTTCGTTGAAGGCTCTGATCCAGAAGCAATGCATCAATTGATGGCAGGCACGCTTGATGTAGCGATGGCTGAAATTCAATCAATCCAGCGAGAAGCTCGGATTCATGGATATACCAAGCGTCCTCAGTGGCCGATGATCATCCTGCGTAGTCCTAAAGGGTGGACGGGGCCGAAGGAAGTGGATGGTAAGAAAACAGAGAACTACTGGCGGTCCCACCAGGTCCCCTTATCCGAAATGGCTTCCAAACCAGAGCATGTGAAGCTTTTAGAAGACTGGATGAAGAGCTACAAGCCTAAAGAGCTCTTCGATGCGAAGGGTACATTGCTGCCAGAACTTGCAGCGTTAGCCCCCGAGGGAGCACGTCGGATGGGCGCAAATCCCCACGCCAATGGAGGCATTCTGCTTAAAGACCTGAAAATGCCCAATTTTCGAGACTATGCTGTTGAGGTCTCCAAACCAGGAATCCAACTTTCGGAAGCTACCCGTGTGATGGGCCAGATGCTCCGGGACGTCATGGAACTCAATGCTGAAAGTCGCAACTTCCGCGTAATGGGGCCGGATGAGACGGCATCGAATCGGCTGGATGCTCTTTTCGAAGCAACGACTCGGATGTGGGCTGCTGAAATCCTGCCTGAAGATGACCATATTTCTCCCGATGGTCGCGTGATGGAAATCCTGAGCGAGCACATGTGCCAGGGCTGGCTGGAGGGTTACCTATTAACGGGTCGCCACGGTTTCTTCTCTTGCTATGAGGCTTTTATTCATATCATCGACTCGATGTTCAACCAACATGCTAAGTGGCTGAAAACCACCCGGCACATCCCTTGGCGTAGACCGATTGCTTCGCTGAATTACCTCCTCACTTCCCATGTCTGGCGGCAAGACCACAACGGCTTTTCGCACCAAGATCCGGGATTCTTGGACCATGTAGTGAATAAAAAGTCGGAAGTGATTCGAATTTATCTCCCGCCGGATACGAATACGCTGCTTTCGGTTACGGACCACTGTCTACGCAGTCGCCACTACGTAAATGTGATCGTCGCTGGTAAGCAACCGGCCCTGCAGTTTCTCGATATGGATGCAGCGATTAAGCACTGTAGCGCAGGGATTGGCATTTGGGGTTGGGCCAGCAATGATCAGGGCTATGAGCCTGATGTCGTCATGGCCTGTGCGGGAGATGTCCCAACCTTGGAAACCCTTGCCGCCATCGATATCCTGCGCCAACACCTCCCGGACCTGAAGATTCGGATGGTGAATGTGGTGGATCTGATGACCCTACACCCCCAAACCGAGCACCCCCACGGTCTATCAGACAAGGATTTTGACAGTATCTTCACCACAGACAAGCCGATTATCTTTGCCTTCCACGGCTATCCTTGGCTGATCCATCGCCTTACCTATCGCCGCACCAACCACAAAAACCTTCATGTGCGCGGCTATAAGGAAGAAGGAACGACGACGACTCCTTTCGATATGGTGGTCATGAATGATCTGGACCGCTTCAACTTAGCGGATGATGTGATCGACCGTGTTCCTCGTCTCAGCAATACTGCCGCCCATATTAAACAAATGCTCCATAACAAATTGATCGAGCATAAGCAGTACATTGATAAGCATGGAGATGATATGCCGGAAATACGCGACTGGAAATGGCCTTATTAATTTCCAGAGTGGGGGCTGAACATTCAACCCTCTATGACTTCTAGTTTTTAACTTCTAGCATTTGGGGAGTGTATATGAAAGTAGCTGTCTTCAGTACGAAGATCTATGACCGTCAATTTCTCAACGCCGCCAATGCTCAAGGGCAACATGAGTTGGTTTTCTTTGATACTCAGCTAAATCAGCATACAGCTCTCATGGCAGATGGTTTTCCCTGTGTATGTGTGTTTGTCAATGACCAACTTGATGCAAAAACGCTAGATATTCTTAGCACCCAAGGTACCTACTTGCTCGCTTTGCGCTGTGCCGGATTTAATAATGTGGATTTAGAGGCAGCTGCAGAACGAAAGATCACCGTAGTCAGGGTTCCGGACTATTCTGCGAACTCAGTAGCTGAATATGCTGTGGGGCTGATTTTAGCGCTGAATCGTAAGATCCATCGTTCTTATAACCGAGTCCGGGAGGGAAATTTTTCTCTCGATGGACTGTTGGGCTTTGATCTCCATGGCCGCACCGTGGGTGTCATCGGTACGGGAAAGATTGGTTTAATTTTTGCCAAAATTATGGAGAGTTTTGGCTGTCAGGTAGTTGGCTACGATCTCTATCCGAACCCGAAATTTGAAGCCTTGGGTAAGGCTAGATACGTTAAGCTTCCTGAATTATTAGCCTCGGCTGATGTCATCTCTTTGCACTGTCCTTTAACACCGGATACCTACCACTTGATCAATGCAGATACCCTCAACCAAATGAAGCCTGGCGTGATGCTGGTCAATACCAGTCGAGGCGCTTTGATGGATACGGTTGCCCTTATTGCAGCACTGAAATCTCACCATGTTGGATCTCTTGGCTTAGACGTCTATGAGCAAGAAGCAGACTTATTTTTTGAGGACCTATCCAATAAAATTATTCAAGATGACGTATTTGAGCGACTCTTGACCTTCCCGAATGTGATTGTGACAGGCCATCAAGCTTTCTTCACAGAAGAGGCTCTACTTCAGATTGCTAAGACTACTCTAGCCAATATCATCAGCGTGGAACAGCATCAACCTTGTCCCCATGAGATTAGAGTTCCAGAAAAGATGGACACTAGGGCATCAGCCTGACGCACATCCCTGAGCAATCCCTATGAGCTTAACGCTATATTTCCTGCGCCATGGTGAAACTCCCTATAGCCAAACGGGTGGATACTGCGGCGATTTAGACCCTGAATTGACGCCTGAAGGTGTACAGATGGCAAAAGCTTTTGCTGAAGCCTACCAAACCGTTCCGTGGACAGCGATTTATGCCAGTCCGATGAAACGAACCATTGCTACAGCCAAACCTTTAGGAGATGCGGTCAGTCTTAAAGTACAGCTACGGGATGGTCTCAAAGAAATTCGCTATGGTCAGTGGGAAGGAAAAACTGCAGAATTCGTGAAGCAAAACTATGCAGAAGATTATGTCCGTTGGATGACCGAGCCAGCCTGGAATGCGCCCACAGGAGGTGAAACAGCAGTTGAAATTGCCAGTCGTGCCTCCTTAGTCGTTGCCGAGATTCAGGAAAAATATACCACCGGAAATGTTTTAGTCGTCTCCCACAAAGCCACCATCCGCATTATTCTCTGTTCCCTCCTTGGCATCGATCTTGGGCGTTATCGGGACCGCATTAATGCGTTGGCTGGTTCAGTTAGCATCATTAAGTTTGAAGTCTATGGTCCGCGCTTGGAAGTGCTGGGAGACCGCTCCTATATGGGTACAAACTTACGTTCTCGACCAGGAACTTAATTTGTCGTGTCTGCCTTTGTTCGTTAGATTAATAGGAGTTTAAGCGGACAAAAGCTGTAGGAGAAACTGCTATGGAAGTTTCCCGACCGAATGCTAGAGAACTAACGCCTGAAGAGCAGCAAGAACTCGACAAATTCAAAAGAATGATCGAGCATGCGGTAGCAGATGGCAAAATTTCAAAGCAAGATATCCAAGACCTCCAGCGCAAAGAACTTTCTGGTGGAAACAAAAATTCTGAGCTGCTGTCTCACGAACTGGAATTGTATAGGACGCTCATTACCGAAAAGTTGCAGACGGGAGAACTTGAGTACGATTACTGATGGATCGTGTGCAGCGTCGTTCATGCGAGCTATAGATGAACCTGGAGATGCACCATTAGTCGCCGCTCAATCAGCCGGTTCAGAGAGTTTTTCAGATACTAGCTGACAGACAAAATTATTGTCCATGCATCTTCATTTTTAGTCATTCAAGCTAATAGTTAATGTATAGAGGATTACGATCTACTGAGCAAGAATTGGCAAAAACCGAGCATACGTTGACTTCACAAAAGAGGTAAAATCTTACGCATATAAAGTTCTTTACTGATGCTTGATGTTTTGATTCAAACCAATCTCCATTCGAAAGCAGCGGCAAAGGAAGCATTCTTGCCTGTAATCCGTGAATTAGTTCGGGCTTACCAAGCTCTATACAATTATTCTGCGCTGCATATCCGTGAACTTGGACTGACTCCATCACAGTTCGATGTGATTAGCACCTTGGGCAATACGCCCGGAATGAGCATGAACAAGCTAGGGGAAAAGACACTTATTACCAAAGGGACACTGACAGGAATTATTGACCGATTAGAACAAAAGGGCTTTGTTCGTAGAGAAGTACCTGAGGAAAATAGGCGCAGTTTTACCATTGTCTTAACGATAGAAGGAGAAAAAGTTTTTGAAGAAGTCTTTCCCGCCCACATTGCTTATCTCAAGCAACGCTTTGAAGACCTAAATCCGCAGGAAATGTCAGAGATCCAATCGATGTTGAAATCCTTGCGCGAACGATTTTAGAACTTTTAAGACAAACTGCTCACATTGCTTCTGGCTCATAAAGTACTAGTTAGAATAGTTCTATGTAGAACATTTATAAAATGGAGCTTCCATGATTCAAAACAGCACCGTGAGGGATCAGTCATGAGCGGTGTGCCCAGCATCTTCATCAGTCACGGTTCTCCCATGCTTCCCTTGGAGGCCAGCTCGGCCCGCGATTTTCTCCAAGGCTTGGGGCAGCAGCTAGGCCATCCTAAAGCCGTGGTATGCATATCGGCCCACTGGTCTACGAATCATCCCACTGTCACAGGTGCAGCTCATCCTCAGCTCATCTATGACTTCTGTGGTTTTCCGGAAGCTGCCTATAAACTTCAGTACTTCCCGCCTGGAGCACCCGAATTGGCGACCCAAGTTACAGATTTACTCAGGAATAAAGGGATCGAAAGTGCGGTAGATAGTTCACGAGGGTTGGATCATGGAGTCTGGAATCCTCTGCTTTTGATGTACCCAGCAGCGGATGTACCTGTGATCCAACTGTCCGTCCAGACACACTTGGGACCCGCTCATCACTGGGCCGTGGGAGAAGCGCTAGCCCCTTTGCGTGAAGAGGGCATCCTGGTCCTTGGCAGCGGCAGTGCTAGTCACAATTTGGAAAAATTACGGGCTGCCCCTGCTCCCACCCCTAACTGGGTCAGTGAGTTTGTGGATTGGTTAACAAACGCAGTAACGGAGGATAAACAGGAAGCTCTGATCAACTATCGGCAACAAGCACCCCATGCTGTCCTGAATCACCCAACAGACGAGCATCTCCTACCGCTGTTTGTAGCGCGAGGGGCAGGAGGAACTAAAGGAACCTTACTCCATTCCAGCTTTACCCATACTATTCTCAGCATGGCTGCTTATTCCTTCGGTTAGAGGAACTCAATCAATCACTGAGTAAGAAAATCAAAGGCCGCACATCCTCTTCAGCTGTCCATTCCCAATAGCGCACCAGAATCTGATACACCATCAGTCCGGTTTCTCCCTGGCCAGTAACGATGTAATTCAGGGACTGTTCCGTCATATTTTTACGGGTCAGACCAAGGAAAATAGACACAGGATCAATCATTTCGCTGACATAGGCAATTGCATTGGCAAGAGCTACCGCTCCGGTCACTTCGATGCAGAAGTCTTCTCCCTCTTGGCGAATTTGTAAGCGCAGACCGCTTAGAAAGTCACTGCAATCATCGTGCAGAGAGACATGCATAAAGGCAAAGGGATGCTTGGTTGAGTAAAGGCTGCGCAGCTGCTTGGCCTTGCGTTCACGAGGACCAGGAGCGTTACTAATTAGCGGAACCAGACAGACCTGCTTGCGGCAGAGCTTAGGCCATAGTTCTGCAGACTGCTCATCCATAAAAGTGATCTGCTCAACCCGTAGTTCCGTCGCTCGTTTTAGACGAGTGCCAATCCCAATCACTAAGACGAAAGCAATAAAACAGCTAGCGATGATCAAGCCATCGGGGCGTTCCCGGATGTTGTCCAACAGCGTGTAGGTAAAGACCAAGACCATGGCCCAAAAGTAGTAGCTCAGGGCCTTTAACTTCTTGGAGTTGAGGGCTTGCGCCTCACTCCCAAGAGCCAGGGCAACCGCTACCCCAGCAGAAAGAATCAGCACCAACACGCCCGTAGCGTAAGCACCGCCTTGAGCTTCAACATTGGCGCGAAAAACAGCCACTACCAGCAAGTCAATCGCCAATAGGGCTAAGACGAGGGGACGACTGTAGCTCACCCAGTTAGGAGCCATGCCAAAACGAGGCAAGTAGCGGGGGATGAGATTTAATAAACCAGCCATGGCCGAAGCCCCTGCAAACCAGAGGATAGCAATGGTCGAGATGTCATAGACCGTTCCCCAGCCGTCTCCCAACAACTTATGACACAGGTAGGCGAGGGCGCGTCCGGAGGCTGCTCCTCCACTAGCATAGTCAGCAGGCGGGATAAGCAAAGTCGTGACGAAGCTGGATGTCATCAGCAATATGCTCATCAGCACGGCGGCTGTGGTCAAAAGGTTCTGACTGGCCTTGATCCGCCCCTCTGGGGTTGGCTTATTAGCATCATCACTCCCTCCTTTGATCAAGGGCATGACCGTAACCCCAGTTTCAAAACCACTTAAGCCCAGGGCGAGCTTCGGGAACGTGAGCCCAGCAGCAATCAGAATTCCTGTCCAATCTCCCTTCAGGGTGAGGGCTTGCTGCCAGTTGGCCCATAGTTCTGGGTGCTTAAAAATTTCCTGAAAACCGACTCCAATCACTATTACATTGAGCAGGATGTAGGGGATACCGACTGCGACAGCTAGACTGATAGCCTCTCGGAAACCAAACAGAAATACGATTGCCAGTAGGATCAAGAGAACGGATGTGACCTGGAACTGAGCCCCTTCGAAGTACGCTTTGGCGAATGGATTACTCACTAAGTGCTCGGCAGCATCGGAAGCCGAGAGCGTCATCGTGATTACAAAATCAGTAGTAGCAAAACCAATTAATACCAGTACAAAAAGTTTTCCATACCAGCCCGGTAAGAGCTTCTCTAGCATGGCAATCGAACCCTGGCCAATGTATGAGCGCTTGGCAACCTGGGAATAAATCGGCAAGGCCCCAGCCAGCGTAACCACAATCAGCAGAAGCGTAGCAAGGGGAGAAACCGCTCCAGCAGCGAGCAAGGCAATTCCTGGCTGATAACCCAAAGTAGAAAAATAATCGACCCCAGTCAGCCAGAGGACGGAATACCAAGGCTGCGTTTTTCCTTCATGGCTGCCGCCGCCTGGTCCCCCCTCTGTTAACCAACGGCCCAAAGCTGTCTTAGCGGGCGTGGAACCGGGAACAGGTAACAGAGGCAGCGCTTTCGCCGCAGGTGAAGTTGTTTTCATAATAAACGTTCTACTTCGGCTGAATCGAATCTACTTTCTTTAACGTACCGGATTCTGTTCCTCCGCAAACAAACAACAGAGTTCCACAGGCCTTGAGTCCTATGTCCATGCCTTAGATTTGAGGTGGTTAAATCTAAATTGCAGAGGCCAGAATACCCGCTGGAGTAGCTTTGCAATACATCAGTCTCCAAACATGAAGAGCGTATTCTTGGATCAAGAATAGTGAGTATACTATTTTAAACATTAATTACACATCGCAATCATCAAACTCAGCTATGGCCGCCGCCATATAGAGGAATTCTGTTTATTGCTTTAGACACAGAAATATAGCGTTTTTGCTGTTGATAGGTTGTCCATAGAAGAGAACAGCCAAATATCAGGGTGGAGAGCAAGACAATACTGGCCCCAGACGCCACATCAAAGTAATAGCTTAGATAAATGCCGACGAAAGAAATTCCTGCCCCCAAAAAGCTAGAAATAATCATTAAGTGGCCAAACTTATTCGTCAACAAGCGAGCGATAGAAGCAGGAATCACTACCGCCGAGATAATCAAGGTTACCCCTAAGACTTGCAGGGTAGATACCAAAAGAGTAGCCAGCATCAAAGCAAACAGTGTATCCATAAAAAAGACTGGCACTCCGTGGACTTGGGCCACCTCTCGGTCAAAACACCAAAACAAGAGCGGTCTATAAAAAACAAAGACTAAGCTCAGGAGAACCACGGTCACCCCGGCCACAATCCAGACATCACTGGGGGCAACGCCCAAGACATTGCCGAAGAGGGCCGCTTCAAAATTCTGACTAAACTTACGATAGGTGCTGATCACGGCCACACCGAGTGCAAAACTAGCCGTGGTCACGATACCAATCGCCGCATCAGAATAGACCCGTCGAGCTGTCAAATACTGAATCAGAAGAGCGGCCCCGAAACCCCAAATCCCAGACCCAATATAGAAATTCAAGCCCAATACATAGCTCAGGACAGCTCCTCCCAAAATGGCATGGGAAAGACCGTGGGCAATATAGCTCATCCGCCGCGTAGTGATGTACACGCCCATCACGCCGCAGAGGAGGCCCGACAGAACACCTACCAGGAGGGCACGGGTAAAAAATTCATATCGAAATGGTGTAGCGAGTAGATCTAATACTTCTGTCACAGGTCCTATCCTTAGATTTTTTTAAAGCAAGACTTTAGGCAAATTACTCTGCATTTTGTGACGCAGGGTCGTCATTTCCTGGGCAATCAGAATCCGGTCACCCTGATGGAAAACAACCATGTCGGCCCCAAATGTTCTGGACAAATTTTCTGCTGTGAATAGGTCCGACGGCTGGCCCTGGGCAATCAAGCCATGATTGAAACAGACCACCCAAGGCAGGTGGGTGGCCACAGAATTTAGATCATGGGTGGAAAGAAGAATCGTCAATCCCTGCTGGTTGAGATCTGCCAGCAAATGCAGGAGTTCATGCTGGATATTCATGTCGGAACTGGCGGTCGGTTCATCCAAGAGCACGATATCGGGCTCTCCGACCAAGGCTCTAGCCAGAAAGACTCGTTGCTGTTGTCCACCCGAGAGCGTACCAATATGCTGACGGGCTACATCAGCTACTCCGACCCGGTCTAGCAAGTCACGGGCAGCCGCTCTGTCTTTGCTAGAAGGCCACGGCCAAAATTTTTGCTGGCGATAGCGGCCCATCATCACCACTTCTTCAGCCGTCACGGGAAAAGACCAGTCCACATTCTCTATTTGTGGTACGTAGCCGACGCCCGCCAAAGGAGTACCCGGTTTAATCGCCTTACCGCGAAAGCGGACTTCTCCCTCCCAAGGAGCGATGAGGCCCAGAATTGCCTTAATCAGGGTAGTTTTGCCACTGCCTGACGGCCCAATTAGCCCAGAAAGCTGACCAGGATAGAGCCTCAGATTCACTCCTTCGAAAGTGACTTCATGGGCATAGCCACAGGTTAAATCATCCACTTCGAGTAATGGTTGCATGGGGCACTATTCCTTTTTGGAATTAGAAGTTGTCGAAGCAACGGCAGGACCAACTACATTGCTTGGATCGAGGGAATCCGCCAGTTTCGGATTGCCCCCCAGATTACTAGAAATGATACGGAGATTATTCGCCATCATTCCGATGTAGGTATGCTGAGGATTTTTATTCTCTAAAGCCAGGGCAGACCCTTCACCAGGCAATTCATCATCTGCTGTATTGGCCGTTTTGACCTTAGCTTCGCGGCTGATTTGCTCTTCTACTTTGCTGGGATACACTTCTGAGCCAAAAATCGCAGGTACCCCTTCTTTTCGTACCTGATCGATCAAACGGGCAACTTCTTTGGCCGAAGGTTCTGCGAAATCAGAAGGCTGAATCGCCCCAATTACTTGAAAGCCATACTCTCTCGCCCAATACGCCCAGGAATCATGATAGGTAAGCAGTTTGCGATTCTTAGCAGGAATGCTAGCCACTACAGTACGAGATACCTTATCCAAACTCTCTAAGCGCTTTAGGTAGCTCTTGAGATTGGCTTCGTAATAGGACTTGCCCTTAGGCTCTAGGGCGCTCAACTGTTGCGTAGCCAACTTGGCATAGACTTCGGCATACTTAGGATTGACCCAGAGGTGTGGATTGGGCTTGCCACCAGACTTAGGAAAGCTGAAATCATAAAGCCACTGCTTCTCCGTGATCGTATTGCTACCTAATTCGTAAATTTTTGTGCCCTTGGGCTTAACAGAATTAGCCAGCTTTTCTGTGGGGGCCTCTAGTTTCAAGCCATTCACAAGAATTAAATCTGCTCTTGATAAAAGCTGAGAGTCTGAAGGTCTAGGCTCAAAAGTATGAGAATCTGTTCCCTCAGGAATAATTCCTTGGACTTCAACCCGATCTCCGGCAATATTGCTGACAATATTAGTGATTGGAGCTACGGTTGTAACTACTAGTAACCTCTTCTGAGGTAAAGCCTCAGAAGACTGGGCAATCATCACTGATCTTGAAGAAGGAGCTGCCAGAGCAGCAGACTGCATGCTACTAGGCACCATAGCCAGGGCAAAAGCTACAAATGATAGGATATTGTTCATACAACCTGAACTTTCTTGATGGGCTTAGGGTCTTCTATCGAAGGTACTGCCTCCTATCCTACTGCTGTAGAAACTTAAAGCAAGTCTTAACGCTTATGGAAGAAAATCGTAAAGATCCCCTAGGAAACGCCAAAATAGGTGCAAAAAAATAAATCCTTGTAACAACTTCAAAGAGTATTTGAAATCACAAGGCCAATCACCATAAAACATCCAGTCTCGATTCTATGCATCGGCGTAAACCTAAAAGGATCCGCATTATGCTTATCAGAGATTTGATTATTTACGCGATCTTTGATTGTTTTCCTTAATATATATTTTCTAGAATGCGTTAAACCTGTACCAAAGGACAGGGATCTGAGACACTCATCAGAATTGAATATAGTCGTCTGGGTAAGCGTACGATGACACCTGAAGCCAGATGGGTATAAGTGCAGGAAGGCGAACAATGACGCAAACAAAAGGGCGGCTATATGGATTGGGGATTGGGCCAGGCGATCCGGAACTGTTAACACTCAAGGCTTATAGGATTTTGACTTCGGTGCCGGTCATTGCTTATCCCACCCTGGAAAGCGGTAAGGCTCTGGCACGAGCGATCGTTGCTGATTTTATTCGTCCAGAGCAGATTGAACTTCCGATGCCGCTCCCCTTCAGCACAGAGCGGTCAGCACAGCCTTACTACGACATAGCGGCTGAAAATATTGCTCAATGTCTAATAAAGGGGCAGGATGTGGCCGTTCTGTGTGAAGGAGATCCGATGCTCTACGGCTCGTTTATGTATATTTTCAATCGCCTCTCTGGACGCTTTCAAACGGAAGTCGTGCCGGGAATCTCTTCGACCTTTGCCAGTGCTTCTATGCTCGGTGCTCCGCTTACCTACGGCCATGATGTTCTGAGCATTATGCCTGCCATCCTAGATGCAGCAACTTTGAGCAGTCGCCTTGCTGTTGTCGATGCAGCGATCATCATCAAAATAGGTAGACACTTCGCCAAGGTCCGCACGGTGCTGGAGGAATTAGGCTTACTTCCACGAGCGCTGTACATCGAACACGCCACCATGCTCAGTCAGAAAACCCGTCCGATCGCCGAGATTGAACCTAACGAAGTGCCCTACTGGGCCATCATTCTCATTCCCAGCCAAACGGAACCGCAGTAAAAACGTTTACTCTTATTTCAGATCAATCCCTTTCTTTCTCCTGATTCCAATTGGAGACTATGGCTCGTTCAGGTTACACACTGCCCGTTTTCGCGGTTGCTGCTGCCAAAGCAGCCCTGTTGCACTTGCTAGAAGCTGGCAAGGCTCGGCAGTCGGTTGAGATGAGTCTGCTACCAGGAACGGCTGATATTCCTATCGATCAGGTTGCTGCACTCGATGCGCAGAGTGCTCTAGCGATTACGCTCAGCGATCCGGGAGATAATCTCGATTTGACCCGCCATACTCCGATTTGGGCATGGGTGACGGTTTCAGAACGGCAGTCAGAAGCCTTAGTCTTGCAAGCTGGAGAAGGATTGGGTAGAACAGCACTGGGCGAGCCCGCCATCTATAGCTACGCTCGTCGTCTCTTTGAGGCTAATCTCCTCTCTCTTATTCCTACTGAACAAACGGTCACCGTGACAATCACTCTGCCCGAAGGTCGTCAATTGGCGAAACGCACTTCCAATGAAGCTTTTGGCATCTTGGAAGGGCTATCATTATTAGGCACGAGCGGTATTTCTCGACCGCTATCAGCGGCAGATCATCTGGAAGAATTCCGGCAAACTCTCCGCAAAACGGTCAAAATGCGTTCCCATTTAGTATTTTGCATTGGCAGCAGCGGTCAACAGGTCGCTCAACGCTTAGGCATTCCAGCGGATGCGATCGTGCCGACAGGCAATTGGATCGGAGCCCTACTTGTAGAAGCTGGACTCTATCAAGCAAAATCTGTCCTGCTGCTGGGCTATCAAGGAAAGCTGGTCAAACTAGCCGGAGGTATTTTTAATACATCGAGCCATCTAGCTGATGCCAAGTTGGAAATTATCAGTGCGTCGGTGGTTGCCGTCGGTGGAGATTTATCGGCGGTACGGTCGGTTTTAGAAGCTGAGACTGCTGATGCTGCTTATCAAAACTTAGTTAACTTGGGACTGGCGGAAGCTGTATTTACGCATCTTGCCCAAAAAATTAGCCAGAAGTCACAGGCCTATATCCAGAAATACGCCAATATAGACCTGACCATGGGCACTATCTTATTCGACCGCAAAGGTCAGATTATCAGTCAAGATACACAGGCGACTCAGTTGCTCGCCCCCCTGCCCCCCAATTCTGGGGGGTTCTGACGTAATTCAAAGCCCCCCAAAGTTGGGGGGGCGGTTCGCCAGGATATATAAGTAACTTCTAATCGATGAGCCGTTGTAGATGCAGAAATGGTTGTCCGTAGTTGGAATTGGTGAAGATGGGTTAGCTGGTTTAAGTGCGACCGCTTGCTCGCTCGTCAAGCGTGCAGAAGTGATTGTCGGTGGGGAACGTCATCTAACGATGCTACCAGCCGACGATCCACAAGTTTCCCAGGAAAAACTGATCTGGTCTTCTCCGATCGCTACCTCCATCGATGAAATTCTGCAGCGACGCGGTCAGTCTGTGTGCGTGCTCGCCAGCGGTGACCCGATGTGGTTTGGCATCGGCGTTACCCTCACTCGTACGATTCCCCTATCCGAAATGATCATTATTCCAGCCCCTTCCTCTTTCAGCCTTGCGTGCGCTCGATTGGGATGGGCTCTGGCAGAGGTGGAAACGCTCAGTCTATGCGGTCGTCCTCCTGCCTTGCTCCAAGCTGTCCTCTATCCTGGAGCACGGTTGCTGATCCTTAGTGAAGGGAAACAAACTCCTGGCATAGTTGCGAAACTCCTCACCGACTGTGGCTATGGGAGCAGCACTGTAAAAGTTTTGGAATACATGGGTGGTGAACGCGAAAAGATTACCGAAGGGACCGCAGCATCCTGGCCAGCGATAGACTCAGCCGACTTAAATACGATCGCGGTTGAGTGCCTGGCCGAACCGGAGATTATTCCTCTCACTGGACGCACAGGGCTTCCTGATAGTGCCTATCACCACGATGGACAGTTAACCAAACAAGAAGTACGGGCCGTGACGCTAACCGCTCTAGCTCCTATTCCAGGGCAGTTGTTGTGGGATGTGGGCGCTGGATGTGGCTCCGTCGCCATCGAATGGATGCGCAGTCATTCCCGCTGTCGCGCGATCGCGATTGAGAAATCAAGAACGCACTACATCGCAGACAATGCGACGGCTCTCGGTACGCCCAATCTGCACATTGTTGAGGGAATCGCACCGAGCGTACTCAAGGATTTACCCAAGCCCGATGCGATTTTCATCGGCGGCGGGGTAACGACAGAGGGTGTTTTGGAGACCTGTTGGGCAGCTTTGTGCTCAGGCGGTCGCCTAGTGGTGAATGTCGTCACGCTAGAAGGAGAGCAGAAACTGTTTGAATGGCATCAGCAAGTCGGTGGGACTTTAACTAGGATTGGGATTCAACGGGCAGAACCACTCGGTTCTTTCTTAGGCTGGAAACCCATGGCTACCGTGACTCAATGGACTGTACATAAGCCCTGACTAGAGCTTGTCTGTCAACCAGACAAGAGCTGTCTCTACACTCGATACCTGTGCTCCTGCTGGCATGATTGGACGCCGAATCATCACCATTGGAAGGCGAAGTTCTCTTGCAGCTAGGATTTTGGCATAGGTGGCCTCTCCACCACTGTTTTTGCTGACAATAAGATCAATCTGGTGATCGATTAACAAGTGTCGTTCCTGCTCCAATGTGAACGGTCCACGATCGTGCAACAGTAATCCATTAGGCATAAGCGTTTGGGGGTCAGGGGAATCAATCGATCGGATCAAGAACCAAAGGTGAGTCAGCGGGACAAAGGGGGCAAGCTGTTGTCTACCCGTAGTCAGGAACACGCGCTTAGCCGTATCTGGAATGGCCTCCGCTGCCGCTTCAAGGGTATCGACTTCAATCCAGCAATCACTACTTACCCTACTCATCGGTTGCCACGCCGGACGAATCAGCATCAGGTGCGGTATTTCGGCTTCTGCTGCTGCTGCTGCCGCATTCCATGAGATTTGGGCTGCAAAAGGATGGGTGGCATCGATCGAAAAATCAATCTGCTGAGCCTGTAAATATTGGACCAATCCGGCTTGCCCGCCAAAACCACCGATGCGCACAGAACCCGTGGGAACGGATGGCTGACGAGTCCGGCCAGCCAGGGAAGTAATAACCTCCACGCCCGAAAGCAGAGAAATCTTGGCAGCGAGTTCCAAGGCATCGCCCGTTCCGCCTAGAATAAGAACCCGTATCATCGGTCTGGCCATAGTGGGGATAGTTTTGAGCGATAGATTACTTGGAATTCCATCTCGACCAGCAATTAAACCTTTAGGACAAGCGCAATACTCATGAGCATCATCATCGCAGGTGAGCGGAGTGGCGTTGGTAAAACAACGGTCACACTAATGCTTTTAACGGCTTTGAGTCGCCGTAGCCAGAAGGTACAATCTTTCAAGGTCGGTCCCGATTATATCGATCCCATGTTCCATCAAGAGGTGACGGGCCGTGCGTGTCGCAATCTAGACCCTGTATTGACCTCAGAAGCCTATGTTCAGCAATGCTTTGATCTTCATAGCCAGGATGTTGACTACGCTCTGATTGAAGGAGTGATGGGATTATTTGATGGGGCGAGCGGAGCAGATGATTATGCCAGTACAGCTCACATTGCCCGTCTGTTAGACCTGCCCGTTATTTTGGTACTGGATTGTAGCCGCTTGTCTCGCTCTATCGCAGCGATTGCCCATGGCTACTGCACGTTTGATCCTCGTATTCAAATAGCGGGCGTAGTCTTAAACCGAGTCGGCAGTGACCGCCATCTAGAATTGCTCACTGATGCGCTGACGCCTCTAAATCTTCCTATCTTGGGTGTACTGCGTCGCCAAGACAGCATCACTATTCCTGATCGACATCTTGGCTTAGTGCCCACGGCTGAACTTAACAACTTTCACGCATTGACTGAAGAACTCGCGCATCTCGGAGAAACCTGCTTCGATTGGTCAAAGCTATTACCTCTACTCAAACAAGCAACCAGAAACTCGCCCTTAATCAAATCACCTAAAATCCAAAATTCAGCACCCAAGGTCCGTGTGGCCGTCGCTCGGGATGCCGCGTTCAATTTCTACTATGCCGACAATCTTGAACTTCTAGAGCGCCTGGGCGCAGAACTCGTTCCCTGGAGCCCGTTGCGAGATATAAAATTGCCAGAAGATATCCAAGGACTTTATTTTGGCGGTGGTTTTCCAGAAGTCTTTGCCGCTGAACTGGCGAATAATACTCAGGCTCAGGCTCAAGTGCAAGCGCAGATTCAAGCAGGGCTCCCCACCTACGCTGAGTGCGGCGGATTGATGTATTTATGTGAGCAAATTATCGATTTTACGGGGCAAGCTCATCGAATGGTCGGCATTTTGCCTTCCATTGCTGTCATGGGAAAACGGCTCACGTTAGGCTACCGACAGGCCGTTACCATGCAAAACAGCCCTTTCATGGCTCAAGGCACTCAAGTTTGGGGACATGAGTTTCATCGCTCTGAATTAACCATAAAACCGAAACAGCCCCTGTTTCGAATGCAAGGCTACGCAGCGAACAGCCTCAAGAAAGAGGAAGGCTGGCAGATTTATCAAGTGCATGCTTCCTACCTGCATGTACACTTTGGCGCACAACCAGATATTCCCCTCCGGTTTGTGCAGCAGTATCAACGGTTTGCGCGGGGCAGTTGAGCGGTAAGCCCTCGCCCTACCTCATCTAGCCCTTTCTCGCATCGATTTCTAGATAACCAATTAAGCCTGCCCATAGAGCAGTCTGAGCTACTGCATTTAGGCGCTGAAAGCCGACAATAGGGCCAGCAACTTTATCTAGACGAAGGGCTCTAATGCCAAACTCAGATGCTGTGCCAATACCAAGTTCGGCAGCGTAAAAAGCCTTGAGTCCGTTAATCAGGACAGATTTTTGTACATCGGAAACATTCGAAGTATTCATTGTGAAGCTCCGTGAGTGAGTAGCACCGCTATCGTCTTCAAAAGCCCTGCTGTTGCAGGGCTTTTGAAAGTTGTTGAAATGTTCTACATGAGGCCAAGACGGTGAAGCAGACCTTGCTTAGTGGCAGACTCTAGTACAAGCAAGATGACGAAACCGAGCATAGCTAGACGCCCATTCCAGATTTCTGCTTGAGGAGTAAAGCCAAATATGAAAGAGTTACGACTCTCGGAATTTTCACTGTTCATGACAAGAGCTCAAACTGGTTTACACTTCTCAACATATCTTTACCAGACGCAGGATGAAACCTGTACTAGAGGACAGGCCAATTAGAAGTTTTGCAAAATCAA
Organism: Gloeobacterales cyanobacterium; assembly: GCA_038245785.1. Taxonomy (GTDB): domain Bacteria; phylum Cyanobacteriota; class Cyanobacteriia; order Gloeobacterales; family PMM-0068; genus Sivonenia. Next base: position 84,765 of record JBBRSB010000019.1, read on the forward strand.
GTGATGCATAGAAATTTAGCGAAAGAATACTGATGGAGAATTCTTAATCAAAAGCGCTGGAGGTTCTAGCTATAGTACTTACTTCCCTGGATAGGCCAAAAGCTGGTTTATACTGCTTAATGTATTTTCATGAAGCTTAAAATAAACCTGTACTGTTCATCAGGTGTTTTTTTTGGTGGGCATGGAAAATAGACTTAGTTAGAAAACTCTAGAGGCTTCAGTAATGTCACTTACCATTGAGTCAGCCCAAGAGATCTTCTCGGGAAGAGGTCTTCCCAGTAGTATCCCCGTCATCCTCGCTGAGTTTGAAAAGCTTAGCCTTGAAGACCGACTCGCCCTTCTCTGGTTTGCTTATACCGAGATGGGAAAGTCGATTACTCCTGCAGCCCTCGGTGCTGCCAGCATGACCTTAATCGAAAGACTGCTGAATGATATCAAGGGCATGCCTGCCAATGAGCAGACCCAGGCCATGATTGACCTAGCAAGCCGCGCAGATACCCCCGTTAGCCGGACCTATGGTTACTTTAGCGCCAATATCAAACTCGGATTCTGGTACCAACTCGCTGAATGGATGAAGCAAGGGCTTGTCGCTCCAGCTCCCGCCAACTACGAAATGAGCAAGGATGCTACTGCTGTATTCGAAGCTATCAAAAAAGTCGATGGTGGACAGCAGATTCAGGTATTGCGCGACATCGTTCTGAATATGGGCTATAAGGATAACGTCACTCCAGCCGTAGTCCCAAAGGCATACGAATTCAAGTTTGAACGCACTGAGCCGACAGTCAAGGGCCTTTCTGTTGAGGGTGTCACTGAGTCCGCCCCACTTGCCTATTTCGAGGCCATGAACCGCGATGATTTCGAGGCAGCAATCGCGCTCTTCGAACCAAATGGTGCCTTGCAGCCTCCTTTCCAAGAACCGATCATCGGCACAGAGGCGATTGCCGCCTACATGCGCTCTGAAGCACAAGGGCTGAACATGATGCCGACGCGGGGAATCACTGAGTACTCCGCTGACGGCTCTAAGAAACTGAAGATTACAGGCAAGGTCCAAACTCCTTGGTTTGGCGTCAACGTCGCCATGAACATTGCCTGGCGCTTTGCCCTCACTCCCGAAGGCAAGATCTTCTTTGTTGCCATTGATATGCTGGCTTCTCCCGAAGAACTTCTGAATCTCCGCCCACCTAGCTACAAATAGTTAATCTTTCTTTTTGAGGAGGTTGTCTGTGAAGGCAGCCTCTTTTTTCTCAATTTCAGACATTGCCCTTTTATTCCTAAGCTGATTCTTTTTGTATCGGGAAAACCCCACCCCTGGCACAATCCTATTTCTCTTCATCTGTAAATTGTGACTGGATTAGTTGAAAGCGTTGGTTTACGCCATACTTCTGAAAAATATTTCCCAGGTGATATTTAACAGTTCTGACCGTGACATTTAACTGGTCCGCGATCTGCTGGTTACTCTGTCCTAGAGAGAGTTGTTGAAAAACTTCCTGTTCTCTGGCTGTAAGCTTTTGGTAGGCATACTGAGTTTTCAAGCGGGCTAAGTGTAGGCTTGCAGCACTACAGAGTAGATGGAGCAAGCTGATTTCTTCAATCGTTAGCTTCTGGCGGGTGAAAAAAGCGACAACACCCAAACATTGGTCTTGATAAAGCAGAGGGTAACCAGCAAAGGTTTGGAGATTATGTTTTTGTACCCACCAAGGGTCTCGAACCCAGGGTTGCCCATGTAAGTCCTGCGCCCAAAAAGCTTGGCGCTTCTGAGCAATCCAACCCATTTTGAAACTTCCCAGAGGGATGCGGGCGAATCGGCCTGTGAGTACGGTAGAGGCTCCAGAACTGGCTATCAATTCTAAGGTTTGACTCGCAGGTTCGAGATACCACAAACGAGCCAGAGCAAGACCATAGTGTTCCACCAAATTTTGGGTGAACAGGCGAGCCGCTTCTTCCAAATTTTGTTGATAGGAAAGAAGATGGATAAGCTTCTCTCCTTGCTCACTCCAGCGAGCAAGCTGAGGGCGGGAGCATTGGTGATTTTGTGACTGATTAGACATGGCAAAAGTATAGCTTCTACCCCTTGTATGTTGAGAGTGAGCGGTAAACCGATAACCCCTTGATACTGGATATCGTGGCTGAGCCTAGGTTGCCGCTTACTCGCTCTTGAACCCGAACAGTCGCTTGGGGCCATGACCCCGTATGAGCAAGGGCGGGTC
>JBBRSB010000020.1:0-85484 GCA_038245785.1 Gloeobacterales cyanobacterium
TTGCTCATACGGGGTTATGGCCCCAAGCGACTGTAAGGGTTTCAGAGGGAGTAAGCGGCAACCTAGGCTCAGTCACGATATTTAGTATTTAGCATCAAGGGGTTATCGGTTTACCGCTCACTCTCAACATACAAGGGGTTGGAGGCAGGGGAGCCCGGTATCCTATACTGTTGTGTTGGCAGCATTGAGACTCATCGTGGATAGAGAGCCTGCACAGGTGCGCTGGTTGGCCCCTAGTCAAGGGATAGACCAGGAATGTTTGGTGAACTTAGGAACAGACGTTCAGGTCATTCAAGAATTACCGATAGGATCTACGAAAAAAGTCCTGATGCCGGGATTAGTAGACCTCTACAGCCACTCTGGAGAACCCGGTCACGAAGAAAGAGAAACCTTAAAAAGTCTGGTCAAAGGCGCTCGGGCTGGTGGATTTGTGGAGGTGGCGATTCTGCCTGATACCGAACCCGTCATTGACGATCCAGCGCTGGTGAGTTGGCTTAAGAAGCAAGCGCCCAACCTACATATCTTTGCCAGTCTGACCGTGGGAGCGCAGGGAAAAGAACTCGTAGATACCAAAGAACTGCTGCGGGCTGGAGCCATAGGCTTTACCGCTGAGGATGCTCTAAAAGACCTGACGTTAACGCGTAGATTCTTAGAATACCTGGGACCGAAGGCAGCACCCGTTTTCCTCTGGCCCCAGCATCCTGACTTAGCGAAAGGCGTAGCTCGGGAAGGAGTCTGGTCTACTGAGTTGGGGCTGACCGGGGTTCCGGTGCAAGCAGAAACGATTGCGGTCAGCACAATTTTGGAACTGATCACCCTCACCGGAACACCTGTGCATCTGATGCGCCTATCTTGTCAAGAAAGCGTAGAGCGCATACGAGTTGCCAAAGCACAAGGATTACCTGTCACCTGTAGCGTGACGGTTGCTCACCTCCTGCACACCGTGGAAGAACTCGTGAGCTTTGATCCTCATCTCAGGGTCAATCCGCCCTTAGGCACGATAGAAGACCAAGCGGCTTTGATTGCCGGACTGGCCGATGGCACCGTAGATGCGATTGCCACAGACCATAGTCCCTGGACCTATGAAGAAAAAGTAGTTCCTTTTGCCGTAGCTCCTCCCGGCATGGTGATGCTGGAATTAGCGCTGCCTCTGCTCTGGATGCATCTCGTAGAGACTAAAAAGCTGAAAGCCTTAGATTTGATCCGGGCTTTAACTACAGGGCCAAGAGCGGTTTTGGGACTTCCCTCCAGCCCTTCTTGGGTCCTGTTCGATCCCCAAACAACCTGGACCGTCAACGGCCAAACGCTACAATCCCTTTCTCAAGCCACCCCTTGGTGTGGACGTACTGTGCAAGGGCGCGTCGAAAAAACTAGCTTCTAAAGTGGAAAAAGGTCCTAAGAGGAGCCAGAAACTTTTGTTTGGTAGACCTTCTACTGCTTGTGAAACCGCTAGAAGTCACCGAATATGATTGTTTCCTAACCCGTATGGAGTATCGGGTACCTAAATCTGGTATGGTGATCCCCATGCATTCCAAAACTCTGGGATTGATGGAATTTGCTTGAAAATTCCTCAGAGTGTTCATCGGGAAGTAGGTATGCATAAAACCAACAGGCACCTTCTCTAAAAAATATTTGGAGACCTATGACTGTATCTACCCTTCAGCAGGCATCCTCAGGTGAATCTGTAAAGCGCACCTTCAGCTGTTCAGATACCCTTCCCGCACGTCAGAGAATGTTGTGGAAGATAGAATCTGGGGTGCTCAGAACCTACACCATTAACGAAACAGGAACCCGCAATATTTTGGGGTATTGGGGACCAGGCGATGTGGTGGGACATACTCTATCTCGACTCAACCCCTATGAAATTGAATGCTTAACAGCCGTTGAAGCAATCTTGATTCCTCCTGCTAACTGGCATCAATCGCTCGATGCGATCATCCTGCATACTCAGCAGACCAAAGAACTGCTCTACGTCAAAGGCTATGAACGAGCCCACCATCGTTTGCTGCATCTGCTCATTTGGTTGGCCCAAAAATTTGGTCGAGCCGTAAGCCAAGGACAACTCATCGATATGCCTCTGACCCATGAGGGTATCGCAGAATCTATCGGTAGCACACGGGTGACCATTACGCGACTTCTCAAACAGTTTGAAAAAGCAGGAACTATTTATCGCGACCAGCGCTACATTATTGTGCCTTCAAGCTTTTGCCAAAAATCCCTATGATGCGTCAGCTAAAGGCTAAAATCCTTAACAAAAAGTGTTGCGAAGCTTTAACTTTTTATCAAGCTCCTCATGTTCTTGTGCTCTAAATGTTAAACCATAGACGGTAGCATCTATTCCCTATAAGAGGAACTAAGGTATGAGTATTTTTGATAAAGCAAAAGAACTAGCGCAACAGGCATCTCAAGGATTATCTCAAGCAGAAGGACTTCTAGATAACGTTAAAGGAATCGTTCCAAAAGACAAGATGGAGCAGATCAAGGGTGCTCTTCATAAGGCAGAGGGCGCTGTGCAAGGTCTTACCGGACAACCCATTGCCAGCAACGAAGTAGCTAGTGAAGAAGAAGACACCGCAACCGAAGAAAAAGCTTAAGTTTAATCGTTTCCTATCCTGCAGCCTGGGTACTCCTAGGCTTTTTTTATGGGTCGCTGCACAAAAAGCTAGAAAATACCGTGCGCAGCCCACTCTTTTAGGATATTTTGTTGTGTAAAGCCTTTTAGATACATCTGTTAATAAAAATTGAGAAGTATGAAATTGACCAAGCTTTCCTGGAAAACGCTGTCCATTCCCAGCATCCTCCTCTTAGGGGTGGCTGCAGTGGGTTTGGCGCTCACTTCCTTGCTAAATCAGGAAAGCCCCTATGAGAGCGCAGTTCTCGTAAAGACGGGCAATGTGGAAACAGGAAAAAAGATTTTTCAACAGAATTGCTCGGCGTGTCATGGCCTAGAGGCGAAAGGCTTAGTGGGACCCAGTCTGCAACAAGTCCATACCCGCAAATCAGATGTCATTTTAATCCGTCAAGTAGTCAGTGGCAAAACGCCCCCGATGCCGAAATTTGAACTTTCTGAACAGCAGATGTCTGACCTCTTGAGCTATCTGAAGACTCTTTAAGGTGGGTTATCACTGTTGGGTCGATTACCTCAGCCCTTATGACCCAAAAAATTGGCCTACAGGCCGAGCAATTTGTTGCGGACTATCTAGAAGCTAACCATTGGCAGATTTTGGCTCGCCGTTATTGCTCCCGTTGGGGAGAATTAGACCTTGTTGCTCTGCAAGGGGATACGCTGAGCTTCGTAGAAGTGAAAGCGAGACAGGCCAACAACTGGGATTGTGACGGTTTGTTGGCCATTACGCCCAGCAAGCAACGAAAGCTCTGTCTGACCGCTACGGCTTTTCTAAGAGCGTGGCCTTCTTTAGACAGGTGCAATGGCCGTTTCGATGTGGTCTTGGTAAAGATTTTACCTTCTCAAACATTTAGCCCAAATTTTAGAATAGTCAAACATCTTACCGATGCATTTACCGTAAGCCTTTGAAGTCTTCGCACACAGGATAGAAAGGATTTGTGAGCGCTACGGTACGTTCCCCAGGAACTTTTCACTCGTTCCCATGAAGCCACGATTTCCCCCTTGATGTAGTCCCTCAAGGAGAAAGATCCCCATCCCTATGGTCTGCACCCCTACCAACCAGAGGTTGCGCACTCATAGGCAACCCGTTCAAAAACATCATTGGTATAACCCGCAAGTTTATCCCAGCGAAAACGGAGGTCCAACTCTGCATGGGCATTGTCTTTCAGCCATTGGGCATAGCTAGGGTTCTTAATCACTTCCAGGATGCCCCAGCTTAGAGACTCGGCGTTATTGGCCCAAGTCACAACTCCTGTCTTGGTATGGGTCACAACTTCGGGGAGTCCGCCCGAATCGGATACAACGACAGGCACCCAGGCTTCCATACTCTCCAGGGCTACGATGCCAAAAGGTTCATACAGGCTAGGAAACACCGCACAATCGGCTATGCGCTGAAAGCGGTCTAGTTCCTGATCATCGACAAAGCCTGTGAAATAGACTTTATTGCCAATTCCTAAAGCCTCAGCCCGCTGTCTTAAATGACTCGTATTTCCGCCACCGATAATCACAAACTTGACGTAGCCCCCCATCTCCCAAAGGATTCTTGGCATTGCATCGACCAGAACCTGTACGCCTTTTTCGTAGGTCATGCGACCGACATAGTAGACAATTTTTTCGACGTCCTCCGCATACCTACGACGAAATCCCCAGAAATCGAAGTTTTCAGGCAGCTGTTTTTTGGCTCTCTTGATGCCATTGGCAATGACATCTATCTTGTCCCAGGGAAGATCGAAGGCTCTTTCCACTTCACCTTTCATGTACCAGGTGCAGACAATCACCCGCCACGCTTCATGGCAGAGGCTCGCTTCTTTCTTATTAATGTATTGCTGGGTATCGGTATAGATGCCGTTGTAGCGTCCTCTCTCGGTGGCATGAATAGTTGCAATCATCGGGATCTTAAACAAGTTCTTAAGCGCAGTCGCGGCATCACCCACGAGCCAGTCGTGGGCGTGGATCAAGTCAAAAGAACCTTCTTCCATGATTAACTTTCCACCGAAATAGCCCATGGAATCGTTCATATTGACGACCCAGTGGAAAAAGTCGTTCGCTCCTGCCACGGGTACCCGGTGGATATGAACCCCTTCAACGATTTCGTAGCCTGGACATTCTCCAAATTCCACCGTCACCAAATGGACTTCATGGCCCAAGGCCACCAATTCGGGATAGAGCTCAGCGACATGACGGGCAATACCGCCGACAATACGGGGTGGGAATTCCCAGGTTAGGACAAGAATTTTCATAGGCGCAGGGGAAAGAAAAAGAAGGATGGATTTGCTTACTAAATATTAAGTGAATAGCTATTACGTTCGACGCACAATTCTTGGAATACTTTCTGATTAGGACTTATTTTAAGCGGTCGAGAGAAAGCTAAGGCCGTGTTAACATCGGGCTTAGAACTTATTCCTCTCTCTGATTCTATGAGTATGCCATGAGCACTGAAATCGGAATTGTCACCGCCCAAGTTATTCCAGACCGTACCGTTGGTCAGATCCACGTATACGATGGGGCCGGCAAAGGTAAGTCCCAAGCAGCTCTTGGGGTCGTTTTGCGCTCCATTGGCCTGGGAATTGCGGAAGACCGTCAGAACCGAGTCTTGCTGTTACGGTTTCTGAAAGGACCGGGGCGGCAATACACGGAAGATGCTGCTATTGAAGCACTAAGACGCGGTTTTCCTCACTTGATTGACCAAGTGCGCACAGGGCGTTCTGAATTTTTTGGTGCCGACGAAGTCACCGTTTTTGACAAGAAAGAAGCCCGTCGTGGTTGGGATATTGCGAAAGGAGCGATTCAGTCCGGGCTCTATAGCGTTATGGTTTTGGATGAACTCAGCCCCGTTTTAGACCTGGGTCTATTGCCGATTGCAGAGGTGGTCAGTTCGATCCAGAACAAGCCGAAAGACCTCGAAGTGATCATCACGGGTCGGGGTGCTCCTCCAGAGATTATTGAGATTGCTGACCTTCATTCAGAAATGAAGGCCCACCGCCGTCCGCCGGAGCTCCTGAATGGTCAGACTAGCGGCACAGAAGCTTCTGGGATCGAAATTTATACCGGAGCCGGTAAAGGCAAATCCACCAGCGCCTTGGGACGAGCTTTGCAGGCCATTGGTCAAGGCATTTCCCGCGACCAATCCCACCGTGTCCTGATTATGCAGTGGCTCAAGGGGGGAACGGGCTATACCGAAGACGCAGCGATTCGAGCATTGCGTCAGAGCTATCCTCACTTGATTGACCATCACCGCTGTGGCCGAGATGCCATCGTTTGGCGCGGCAAGCAGCAAGAGTTGGACTATGTAGAAGCTGAGCGGGGCTGGGAATTGGCCAGAGCAGCCATCGCCTCCGGGCTCTACAAGACAATCATTCTAGATGAACTGAATCCAACGGTGGACCTGGAACTCTTGCCCGTAGAACCGATTGTTCATTCTCTATTGCGCAAGCCTCGGGATACGGAAATCATCATCACCGGTCGCTGCCAAAATCAGCCAGCCTACTTTGAATTGGCTACGGTCCATTCAGAGATGGTTTGTCACAAGCACTATGCCGAACATGGCATGGACCTCAAACGTGGAGTCGACTACTAAATAGCGGTTCTAGTCTATATAGGATAGGTAGTTTCTAAACGGACACGATGCCCCTGAATGTGGATACACTGCTGCGAAAAGCTTTGGATGGAGATACGCTTTCCGTCCCTGAGGCAGGCTTTCTTTTAGAGCAGAAAGAGCCTGCGGTGCTGGAATCCATTCGTCAATGCGCTGATAGTTTACGGGCCCAGCAAGTCGGTGAGCGGGTCAGCTATGTGATTAACCGGAATATCAATTTTTCCAATATCTGTGTTCAGCACTGTTCTTTCTGCGCGTTCCGTCAGGATGAAGGCGACCAAGAGGCTTACTGGTTAGACTTCGGGAGCATTTTAGAAAAAACGCAGGAAGCAATTCACTACGGTGCCACTGAAATTTGTATGCAGGGAGGACTCAATCCGAAAGTCCGAGAAAAAGTCTCCTCCGGCAGAGTGCTGGATTACTATCTAGCGCTCGTCCGAGCTATCAAAGAGCGCTTTCCTCACCTTCATCTCCATGCATTCTCGCCGCAAGAGTCTTTCTTTATTGCTGAAGAAGATAACCTGCCGATTGAAAAAGTTCTTCAGGAGCTACGCGACGCGGGGGTCAACTCGATGCCCGGAACTGCGGCAGAAGTCCTCCATGAGCCCGTCCGCAGACGCCTTTGTCCTGAAAAAATTGATACGGAGCACTGGATTCATACCGTTACTACCGCCCACGAACTGGGAATTCCTACCACTTCCACATTGCTCTCCGGTCATATCGAAACGCCCTTAGAACGAGCTATTCATCTGGGCGTTCTGCGTTCGATTCAAGAACAAACGGGAGGCTTTAGCGAATTTGTATTGCTCCCCTACGTAGCCCTGAACGCCCCGAAAATGCTGCGCAACAAAGTAGGACGAGACCAACCAGAACTCCTAGATAGCCTGCTGACCCAAGCGGTAGCCCGTATCTTCCTCGGACCTCTGATTGTCAACCACCAGCCCAGTTGGGTCAAGTTAGGACTGAATGGTGCGGCAGAAGCCCTCCGCTGGGGCTGCAATGACATTGGCGGGACCTTGATGGAAGAACACATCACTTCATCAGCGGGAGCCCAAGGCGGAACCTGCCAATCTCCACAGGATTTGTATAGAGCGATTCTCGCAGCCGATCGCATCCCCTATCAACGCACTACACTCTATGACGAGGTAGAGGCTAAAACCGCTCTGATCCCTAGAAATCAAGAGGGGAACAGGACAGAAAATCATCAAGAGTCTGATAGATTTGAGCAGCTGACTCGCTAAAAGAATCAGAGGAGTGACCACTCGTTATGCAGGAATATATTCAGGCTTTTATTCTCGGGATTGTGCAGGGAATAACCGAATTTCTCCCGATTAGCAGCACCGCCCACTTGCTCATTTTTAGCCAGGTAATGGGATGGAGTCTGGGGGAGAAAACCTTTGTCGATGCTATTCAGTTTGGCAGTGTGATTGCCGTATTGCTCTATTTCTGGGCTGATATTCGCAATATTTTGGGAGGGAGTCTCTCGGCCATACAAGAAAAAGATTGGCAACGAGAAGAGTGGAAAATCCTCTTAGGAATCGCAATTGGCAGTATCCCAGCTCTCGTAGTTGGTTATATATTCAAGGACGTATTACCCAAAAGTGCCTCAGTGATTGCTTTTGCCTCCATTTTCATGGCTTTGCTTCTAGGCGTCGCTGAAAAAGTGGGAACCCGCAAACGTGGTTTTGATGAGCTTCAGACCAGCGACGGAATTCTCGTTGGCTTAGGTCAAATGCTGGCGCTCGTACCAGGAGTCTCCCGGTCAGGCTCTACTGTTACTACCGCTTTATTTCTCGGCTTAGAGAGGCCGACGGCCGCTCGCTTTTCTTTTCTCTTGGGTATTCCGACTCTCACCATTGTCACGCTCTACGAAGCACTCAAAGTTTTGAAAGACGTTAGTGCTTTGGGTCCGCTTATCGTCGGGATCTTCTCCGCCTTTTTGTTTTCCTACCTCTCCATTGCCTGGCTCCTCCGTTTCCTTCAAACCCAAAACACCTGGGTCTTTGTCTGGTATCGATTGGCTTTTGGCGTCGCTATTTTAGGTTCTATCGCTGCCGGTTTACTGAAAGGGTAAAGAACAAGAATTGAGCCACGCCCTAAGGGATCGCCACCAGCATAGGATTCCCTGAGTATCGTTTCGTTAAAGCTCTGTGCTCTGCTATGGACTAACCAACATACTAAAGTCAGCATTGAGGTATGGACTATGGCCAAATTTGAATACGAACTCCTGATTGGCAAAGACGATAAATCTGTTGACAGTGGTGTGCTCTGGTATCTTGCCAGTTCTCCCCAACTGCTCGGAGCCAATCTGCTGGAGATCCTGAACAAGCTAGGCAGTGAAGGCTGGGAAGTCGCGGGCATAGGAGATCTGATGTTTGATGCACGCACTGAAATTATTCTCAAACGCTCCCAAGGCTAGAGCATGCGCAGGCAAAATTACGACCGCTGCAAAGGTCAAGCAGTACTTCGAAAACACACAGCGGGACCTCGTGGATCTAGTCGGATGGTTAATCTCTGCACTTAAAGAATTTCCCAGTACTAGAGGTCTTCAGGCCATTGCTGGGAACCATGGAGCACCGCAAGGATCTCTACATGTTCACCCACCCTGTAGGGCACTACAAAAGGAGTGTTCGACACAGGTAATTCTCGGGTATTGCTGACTCGTCCCGGTCGCCCAGCGAAGGGAAAGCGCTCTAGGGTCTTGACTACCTGCTCAATACGCTCGATAAAGCGTGGCTTGGAATCGGGGTCAAATCGCTCACGGATACGGGCGAGATCCTCAATGGCTCGCCTACGCCAGAGTACCTTCACTCAGACTGTTTCCATTTGTCAAACTCGGCCTGTACTTCTTCTTCCGTAGCCATCTCGGTTGAGTTGAGCGCTTTCTCGATGTGTTCACATGACCAGCGATAGTAGGCAATGTGCTGCTCAATGGCCGCGTTAATGATAGCAGTGCGGTCCACACCTTGAGCACGAGCAATCTCATCAACGACGGTAAGGTTTTCCTCTTCTATTTGAAACGAGACGGTCTTTGGTTTCATGGACAATTTTTCCCTATTGGATTCATCATACAAAATAATATTCTGTATGAAAGGGTCAATTCGGGATTGAGTATCTCCTGCCAAGCACTTTGATTAAGATTCTCAGCTCACTCCAATATCTTTCAGCATAGCTAAATGCTTATCTAGAGGAGCTAAGGTATTGGCTGCAATCATTCCACTGGCCGCCACTGCCGGGATGCCGATACCGGGAAACGTTGAATCTCCACAGCATAGAAGTCCGGGGATAGGTGTACCAGGGCCGGGGAAAAGACCTTCTCCTGCTTGAATCGCTGGACCATAGCAACCTCGGTGGCGTCGTAAGAAACGCTCATGGGTTAGCGGAGTCCCGACCAGCGTTACTTCACAGCGGGAGCGGATATCTGGAATCACACGCTCCAAAGCTTGCCACATCACTTCTGCCCGCGCTTGCTTTTGCTGCCCATAGGACTCACTGCGTCGGTCCATCCCTTTCCAAAGTGCATAGGGTTCGTTCCCTGGCGTATAGACATGAATTCCATGTTTTCCGTCTGGAGCCAAAGAGGAGTCTAGGACCGAAGGAATAGAGACCACCACTACGTTTTGAGGAGCCGTGACACCCAAGTTCCAGTCATTGACCACAATGTAGTGGCAGGCAAGATCTGAGCGGATACCTGTTGCATCAATTCCCAGATGCAGATGCATGAAACTATCACATTCAGGTGTTTGCTCCCGTTGGACCCGAAACTGTTTGGGCACCGTTTCTTCTGGCAGGAGCTTGAGCGTATCCCAAACGGAGGCATTGGACACGACAGCTTTGCGCGCCTTTAGAATCTTGCCATCACGCAAGCGTACGCCGACCGCACGATTCCCTTCGACCAACACCTGTTCCACATGGGCACCGAGCATCAGCCGACCCCCATGCCGTTCAAGTCCCCGGACGAGGGTATTCACCAGAGCTCCACTGCCTCCCACGGGATAGTCCAGCACCACACCGGGTCGATACCACTCGGCAAACATAAAGGCCATTTCTGCGGCAATCGTGCCCTTGGCCGGTAAGCCAGAAAGCAGAAAACATAATAGGTCAAGCCAGTTGCGGATAAACGGGTCTTGGACCACGCTACCCATAATTCGGCTAAAAGGGCCTGTCAGCTTGGTCATGCTGGCTGCATGTTGAAGCAAAGAAGGGGCAAAGCGGCCCACGGACAAAGGCGCACCCCAATCAAAACGCAACGCTGAAGGAGGCAGGGCTGTCGCTGCTTTCGATAAAGGTTCCATCACCCGTTGTAGGGCGCGCCATTCCGCAACGGCTTTCTGGCCCCGAAACTTGCTCAGCACCTCACAAAACTGGTCTGCCCCAACGGTGGTATCAAAATCACCTTCCGGTAAACAGCAACCCCAGGTGTCGTAGTTCACACAGGGCAGTTCTTCTCCAATAGCATCAAGGACCTGTCGTAAGGGATTAGAAGAAGGACGGTAGGACAGACCAGAGTGCAAGGACGGTCCCGAATCAAACAGGAAGCCATTCCGTTCAAAGGAGTGCGCTGCTCCACCCGGAATCGTATGACTTTCACAGACGATGACCTCAAAGCCATAGCGTGCGAGCAATGCTGCACAACTCAAACCGCCAATCCCACTGCCAATCACGACTACATCTACTGTTTCTTGACTCACTCCGGTCCTTTCGCATGGGCTTGTACTCTAACTGTAAAGGTTCCAAGCTTTGTCGCTCTGGTGGCTAGATTATCTGATCTCTTGATGCCAAAGGATTTCAGCGATACGGGTCATGCCTGTCTTCAGGTGACGGCGAAAACTACTAAAAGGGATATCCAAGATTTCGGCGGCTTGTTCTTGGGTAGAGGTGGGATGGAGATAGGTATGATACACCGCTCGATAGCCTTTTGCCTCACGGGGAGAGCTTTGTAAGGATTCTGCAGCTTCTCGCACTAAGTCTTGCAGCGCTACAATGCGTTCTGTTTTGTTAGCCTGAGCACCTACCCGCTCCACGACTAAACGGGATTGCAACAGCGGATGGTTATGTAGGGCATCGGGACGGGTGAAATAGCGTAGGACCTCATGAACAGCTTCTACAAAATCTGTTTGGCTGAGCACTAACAGAGGAGTGCTTACCGTGCTTGGTGCTATGGTCTGGGCCGATGCGGCAATTTCCCGCTGAGCAAGCAGAGCCTGCCACTCTTTAGGCGGAACCACCCGCCAATCATGACCATAAACTCCGTAGGGACGCCCTCCTACCTCAAAATCAGCTTCTGCTAAGCGTGCCAGATCTGCATAGGCAAACATCGCGGCCCAAAAGTCAGGATTAGCGCAGGCAAAAAACGTATAGGCAACAGGAGTCAGTCGGTGATGCTGGACAAAATTGATAAAAATTAGACTCTGGATAGGGGAAACTTCTTGATAGGTATCGGCGGCCATCCAGAAGCGGAAGAGCGTGGCGCCTTCGCCTGTGCGTAACGGGGCATGGTTTTGCAAGTAGTCCCAGGCTGCTTTGGTAGCCGAGTCTAAGTCGCGGTCTTCAGGAGTAGTTTGATGAAGGGCTATCTTTAAAACAAATCCAGCAGGTTCTTGCTGAGCATTATGGAAGACGAGGATTCCTTCTGGTTGCCGTTGAAGCCAATAGGTCACTAGCTGAGCAGAAGCTTCTCCTTCATGCTCCGTCACCATGTTTACTAAAGCGGCTTGGTCCTCAGGTTTCATGAGGTCGGTGGTCAGGCTGCTATGTTCCTGCCAGGTGAAACGAGGCCGGACCGCTGGATTATCCCGATGGAGAAAGATGTAATCAAACAGTACGGCATGCTGTTCCTGCCCCTGGGTCTGCTGTAGGCGGGTGGTGTAATAAGTACGAGCCCGCTGGTGCAGTTCGCCATAGCGGTCAGGATTACGCCAGCGCAAATCGGCAATCAAAACTTCACGCGCTAAGTCGTGGGGGAAAATCCCCCGCGTTCCATACTCAATGAAAGATAATCCTCTGAGCCACTCAAATAGTTCATGGACATCAGGCAAGTCCAGCATTCCCGCCAGCAGGGTTTCGGTAGTCAGGCGGATCAAGGCACAGGCTTCCAGGGCCATCCGATGGGTCGGGCTCGGAACTTCTTGAATCAAGCGCTCCATCAGCACTTTCACCACATCAGATACTGCTTCGGGCTGGAACTCTATCTCTTGATTCTTTTGGGCGAAGACATCCACAACCAAGGAAAGAGCCAAGGGATAGCTGTGGGTGAAATCCAGCACGGCTTGATGCTGGGTCTGGGGAATTGCTCGCTGGGTTAAATAGGCTCGACTTTCTTCTGCGTTGAGATTGCGGAGGGGTAAAACCCGCACTAAGTCCTGCCAACCAGGGTCAGTTCTCCAGGCGGTAGCAGGAGAATGACGACCCGCTAGAATGACCAGCGTTTGGTCCGGGAGTTGAGGTAGAAATTCATCCCGCAACCAATCATCCAGAGGAGCCATCAATTCATAGGTATCCAGGAGCAGCACTTGCTTGCCCTTGGATTGTGATACCTGTACTTCTTGCCAGGCACGTCCAAAAGATTCTGCAGTCGGTTCTATATTCCGGGCATCTAGATAGAGGGCTGGAATTCCAGCTTGCTCACCAAGTTGCATAAATTCCTGCAGCAGGCTCGTTTTTCCCACCCCTCCAGGCCCAAAGACATACAAAACGTAAAAGGGAAGTTCATCCGCCTTTAAAGCCGCTTGCACAAGGGCACACTCGTCAGTCCGTCCGACAAAACGACGACGACGGGCTGTATTCAATCGCTCTGCAAGTGGAGACATCGGGCTTCCGTAACGCTGCAAGAGTGCCTAACCTTCTCTAAGCTAATATAATCGCGAAAGTACTGTCCAAAGCCTTAGCTATAGTTCATGAGGTAGGTTAATGAATTATTCAACCCAACTTATCATCCAAAGCTTGCTTGAATCCCAAAACAACGAAGATATTAGAAATAGTCAATAAAGATTCCGCCGGGCCATGAAGCCAGTCCACATTAGACAGCGTATCTTTGAGGACTAACTTGCAATAAATACCAATCGGAATCGTAACAGCTACGAAAACCAATAAAAAATAGAAACCAAACATAGCCAGCTTTGGAGCTTTTCCTGACTTTTGGAGAAAGTAGAGAAAAGCTAAATAAGGAAATAGACTTAACGCAAAAAGAGCTTCCATTATTGCTTCTGTGTCCGATTCCGGTATAAACCGTAGGCAGCCATCATCAGGGTGACATTTCCAAGCAGGGTCATCGCTCCCTGGAAATGTCCCATCCAAGACAGAGCCAAATCATTATCAAAATAGTGCCAGACTACTACGGCAGTCCCCCCCATCAAAGCCGGAATCATGGCAAAAGCAAATCCTTTCCAGGCGGGTTCATTCGTTACGGTCGCATAGCGCCAGACCAAAACCATAGCCACCATCCACTCCAATAGACTGGAAATATGAATAATCCAGGTGCCAAAAGAAAGGGCATTCATGCAGCGGCTCTCTTGAGAATAAATAAACTTCCCTGATTGCCTAAGCCTATCCTCAAGGTTTCATCCAGATAGATAATGTCTAGCCAGCCACTTTGTCCTTGAGTAGAAAAACTCAGTGCAGGAGGTGTATGAGCCTGCTGGCTGAATTGAGCCAACCAATCAGGAATATTCTTCCCCGATAAGAGGCCAGGGGTCGTGATAAATGCTCTTTCAAAGATAACTTTAAGTCGTTTGGGACTTATGACTTCAAAACGGGCTTTGATCGCGGCTACCGCTTGAAAAAGACCAGGGATTTCTAGTTCGATCAAGTTCAGAACTAATCCTTGATGCACGTCAATACGCTGCCAAACCTGTCTCTGTTTGACTCCAGGCAATCGGTCTAGAGGAGAAAAACTGTCTCGGTTGGTATACAGCAGCTTCCAGTTTGCAGTGAGCAGATCTGCCCGTTCTGACTCTGTGCGCGGTGGGTCTAACTTAGCTAGATGGTCTACCAGAATCCGGATGCGGGGATGCGCGGTAGCAGCATCAAGTTGCCCTTCGCGATAGGCCAGTATGGCCTCTAAGAGCGCTAGTTTTTCGGTGAGTCTTTCTGGAGGACTAGTCATACTTATTTTTAACCAAGTTCTCAGTGTAATGGCTACACCAAATTTTATTAGGAAGCTCAGGTAACAGAGAACATCCTCAAAGCTACCACCGTTTGTAGGAATTGCCACTGGGCACCATCATCCGGGGATGTGTATGTCCTTAGTGCTTTACTAGACCCGTAATCGTGGCATACATCCCCCAGAGGCCGACATAGGAGTCCTGGATGTTAAATAGGTGGGGAAGCCAGCTATAGACTGTAGAAGAATCCCCTCCAGTCGCAATCACTTTCCCTTCTGGTTGCCTCTGTCGCCAGGCCAAGCAAAATTGTTCAATACCCGCTAGCGTCACCTGAATAACGCCGCTCTGCATCGCTTGCTCCGTAGTGAGAGCCATCGCAGGAGGTAAAACTTCAGGCAAACTGACTTGAGGAAGCAGAGCCGTATGTTCCTGAAGAGATTGAAACTGCAAATTGAAACCTGGCATAATACAGCCACCGATAAATCGGCCAGAGTGGTTGGTGGCACTAATGGTGATCGCCGTTCCAAAATCGACAACCAGGGTCGGATAACCATAGCGATAGCTAGCGCCTAGAATATTGAGTGCCCGGTCTACCCCTAGCCCCAGGTAGCCCCCTGTAATCGGCACATCCTCTAGGTTTAATATCTGCACTTTAGCCACAGACTGCCAGGGCTCTAAGGCTTCGGGAACCACAGAGGCAACTACGATAGCAGTGGCTTTCTCTAAAACCTCTTCGTCCCAATAATCATGGGGATAATCCGCAGTAAGAAGCAATTCATTGCCATGAAACCAGCCCCAATGCTGCCGAGAGTTGCCAATATTAACGAGAAGCCACATAAAGAAGAACTAAGAATTAAATATATGAGAACTATAGTATGGGTTTTTTATTTCTTATGCATAAACTTGCGCAACAGAATTTCACGAGTTTCTTGATCCAGGTGATCAATGAGTTTGTGTCCTACTTTTTTAGAAGCTTTATGTTGTTGAATTTTTTGTTCTTGCTTAGACTGTCTTACCTCGGCCAAAAGGCGGTCAGCGGTATAGAGTCTAGCGCCCTGACCATAGACTATGTGCTGCTGCGTGCGGTCTGAGGTAGCAACATAAACGGAGGGGTGTCCTTCTCGCAAAAGCTGGTAACTTCGAGACTCAATGTAGGTATCCGCCGTTTGGAGATAATCCGTGTAAAGTATATCCAAACGGGTGCTTATTTGTTCCTGCGTCGATGGATTCGCTTGATACTGGGCATCAAAAACAATCGTCGTATACCAATCTCGAAAACTAGAAAAATCTACGAGGGTTTCAATAAGTTTTCTTCGGGCACGGTCTAAATCGCCTTTATTTTTGAGATGGACTAACTTAGGCCAAGCTCCAATGATGTTGTATCCATCTACCAGTAAGAAAACGTTGGGCATAGAAAAAGTTTGAGATGTCTTTACATATTGTCATGTATTTTGGTGTTCAGCCCTACCGATGTGTGTCAAGGAAAATCATCATGCGGATGCAAACCTTAGGAAATCTACTCTCTATTGTGAGTATCGTCCTGCTTGCAGGAGCCATTTTTACAGGAACAGCGATCAAATCTGGAAGCGTTTCTAGTCAAGCGCATGCACTTTACTCCGGAACGATATCGATTATTGCGATCGCTGCTTTGGCCATTAATTTGTGGCAAATCCAAAATAAAGACTAAGTATTTATGCGCAGAACGTCTTTTCTCGGTAGACTTGGCTAAGATAGCAAATGACAATTGCGAGAAGACCAGTGTTCTACCGACTGTCCGACCAATATCGCCAATTTGTGCGAGAACTCATCGTTAACCTTCAAGCTTTGGCTATGGTCCTTGAGCGTAGAGGCTATATTGCCTCTTGCTATACCTGTGGGGATGATCTGGAGCGTGCAACTTTTATAGTCAATATCGGTCCTCAGCACCTAATCCGACTTTTAGTTTCAGACTATGGCATTAGCTGGACGGAAATACGGGATGACCGTGAGTTGATGAAGATGGAAGGGGCAGAAGCTATTGTTCAACTCCAGGAACTGATAGACCGCCTGGACAATCATGAAAGTACACGTCCCGTTCCGCTGGTTGGCCTGGAAGCGTAATCATGGGGCCATCAGCCCGTACCTTAATCCGATATCTACATGACACTTACGCCCGAATACTGGGAAAACCGCTATCAACAAAACAATGAGCCTTGGGATATAGGAGAACCTGCACCTCCTCTTGTTTCTTTCTTTGAGTCCGAGGAGGCTCCTCAGAGCGGAATTATGGCGGTCCCTGGTTGCGGCAAAGGCCATGAAGCGCTCTTCTGTGCCCAAAAAGGCTTTACCGTCTATGGTTTTGATTTTGCGCCTTCTGCGATTACGACGGCTACAGGGCGGGCTTTGGGTGAAGGGGTAAAAGCTACTTTTCTAGAACGGGATGTTTTCACGTTAGGCCAAGAATTTCCCGAACATTTTGATCACGTTTTGGAACACACTTGTTTTTGTGCGATTAATCCTGAACAAAGGGCTGAATATGTTCAGGTCATTCATCAAATATTGAAACCAAAGGGTTCTTTGATTGCTCTCTTTTTCACCCACTCCAGACCCGATGGTCCTCCCTATGGTACGAATCTAGATGAATTGGAATACTTCTTTGACCCCTATTTCAGCGTTCAGTTTCTAGAAAAGCCGAAGAATTCTGCGGCAGGGCGCGAAGATGATGAGCTTTTAGCCCATTTGATCAAGATTTGAGGAAGTGGCGATGGGGTTCACGAATCGCCCAAATGCTTATTCTTGCGTTGACCCCGTCGATACCTATTCAGGCAAGGCTTTCAGCCATTTTTTTACGACAAAATTCTCAACTTCCGAGAGAAAATTCAGACCCCGTCGCAAACCGCCTCTGGACACCCTACCTGGCAAGGGTTTTAATGGAGACTAATTGCTTCCCTTCGGGGAAGTTGAACTAATGGAAACAATAAAGTGTAGCCTTTTGCGACTTGACGCACTGAAATTGCTTCCCTTCGGGGAAGTTGAACTAATGGAAACATCTACTAAACACAAGTTTTACTGTTCGTTCAAAGACAATTGCTTCCCTTCGGGGAAGTTGAACTAATGGAAACATCTTTGAGTAACATACTAGCGTTAACTCGCTAGACCCATTGCTTCCCTTCGGGGAAGTTGAACTAATGGAAACGCTAGCTTAAGTCTAGACTCAAACGATGGCGATAAAACAATAATTGCTTCCCTTCGGGGAAGTTGAACTAATGGAAACTTTATGTGGTTCTGGTACCCCCTACCATACCTGTCAGATTGCTTCCCTTCGGGGAAGTTGAACTAATGGAAACAGGCTTGCCAAACCTTACTGGATCACAAAAACTAAACACTTGCTTCCCTTCGGGGAAGTTGAACTAATGGAAACGGAGTAACTGTAGTGCTGTTTGGACATATCTCAGATTGCTTCCCTTCGGGGAAGTTGAACTAATGGAAACGTGACTTCACGTATGATATCCTCCTTAAGTTTCCAGATGTTGATTGCTTCCCTTCGGGGAAGTTGAACTAATGGAAACAGGTAAGCTTCGGCTTCATTCCACTCAGGAGAACCGAATTGCTTCCCTTCGGGGAAGTTGAACTAATGGAAACACTGAGCCTTGGGCAGGCCCAACGCACTGAAGCTCATAGCACGCACACGAACGATTGCTTCCCTTCGGGGAAGTTGAACTAATGGAAACAAAACCCATGCTTGATTAACTTCTAGGAACTTTAAAATTGCTTCCCTTCGGGGAAGTTGAACTAATGGAAACCTGTCCTTTCCAATCGCTTGTACTAGATCATTGGGGTGGTTACTTCTCTTTGGGGAAGTCGAATTACTCAAAACGCCCCCCCGGCCCCTCAACTTACCCTTCGGGAAGCAAGCTAAGGGTGGAGAAGCAACCTTAGGTTGCTTGCCTCCGTGGAGGTTGAGAAAATATAGGAGCCCTATTTCTTACGAATAGAGCTCCTATATAATTTTTGAAATATAGTAGATGTTTATTTTCTAAGAAGAGATTATGCTACCTTCTCCAGAAGAGCCGCGTTTCAAGCAGCGCTTTCAAAGATTGCAGAAAATTTTAGAGATACTTTCAGTCTCTGCACAAGGAATGACGGCAAAAGAGTTGTTGAAATCTCTTGAAAAACTGGGTTATCCCTATGAAGTTAAGGAGCGGAGGTTATATGAAGACCTTCGGTTTCTGATTGAGGAGGTAGATAGTCCGCTGCTCAAGAAAAAAGATGGGTACTATCAAAGAATTCTCTCTCAAGACTATTTATTGCTGAGTGAAAAGGAAGCTTTATTCTGTTTAAGCTTGGTTTCTAGCATAGGGAATGCTTTGCTTCATAAATCTACTCGCAAGTATAGAGATGCGCTCCTGGCAAAAATGGCACAAACTCATCCCAATCTTGTGGAAAAAATAGAGCATCCTATACGCCAACTTATTGTTCCCATCGTTCGTAATGTGCAAGATGATGATGACCTGGATGATGGCATTTCTTCTCAATTGATCACCGCTATCGAGCAGAAAAAGCAGGTAAATCTGACCTTTAAACAAGCTCAACTGGGTAGAGTTCTTGGCTGCTATCCACTTCGGCTTATTTTTTATATCCGTTCCTGGTATCTGGTCGGCTATTGCAACCCACCGTCAGGACTAAGCAAAAAGATGAATCGACAGCTATGCACTTTTCGCTTGGATAATATCAGTCAGGCTGAAGTGTTATTAGCGGAATTTACTTTAACTTCCAAAATGGATGTGGATGCAGCGCTAGATCTCGCTTGGGGACTAAATTTTTATGACCCTATTAGCCCTGTAACTTTACGCTTTAGCCAAGAGCTTGCACCGCATATTGAAGGTAATAAGCGACATCCCAGTGCCGTCTTAGAAAAGCAATCTGATGGTTCTCTTCTATACAAAGCCCAATACTATCAAGGCTCTCTAGATTTTCTACAGTGGATTAGGCAGTACGGCGCAGGAGTAGAAGTCAGAGAGCCGGAGGAACTACGCCAGGAACTTATTCAGGATCTGAAGCAGGCATTGGCGCTTTACTAGATTCCATCAGTTGATTAAT
Organism: Gloeobacterales cyanobacterium; assembly: GCA_038245785.1. GTDB lineage: Bacteria > Cyanobacteriota > Cyanobacteriia > Gloeobacterales > PMM-0068 > Sivonenia. The sequence continues at coordinate 19,403 of JBBRSB010000020.1, forward strand.
AACCCATGTTCGGATCCGAGAGTAAATATAGTACCCGCCATCTTCATCAAAAGTTCTAATTGCGTGAGAACCTGAAATCCCTGCACTGATTTCATATATTTTTTTCATATTGCTAAGAATTTCATCGGGCAAACAAGCGTTTCTTAAATTTTCTTTTTCATAGAAATTTAAGTTACCAGTATTTTTTTCATCTGATTCTAATCGTTGTAGCATTTCTTCTTTTGATACACCTTTAGCATTATGAATTATTTGGTTCCTTTGGTTGATCCAATAATCTAGCGTACTCATGAGTTGAGATAGCTCATTCCATTTGTCTTCAGGAAGTTTTGCCAATTGTGTCTTGTCATATCTAACTAGAGCCTCAATAAAATTTAGTCGCCTGCTGCGACTTTCTAGTTTGCATTCCTGTAAATCTATACACTTAGGCTCTAGGTCTTCAAATATTTGCTTTAAGGCTTCAGGCATTTTGTATATTTTTAGAAAATAACCATTAGACTTCTGTTCTGTAGTCGCTAATTTTTTATCCCATTTCTTAATAAGTTGATTTAGAGTTTCTTCATAGAAACAAGACATTCTCCATAAATGATCAGGTATTTGACCTAATTCCCATTTGATTTTGGATTGAGCATATAGATCTAAAAGTAAATCATGGTTCGCAAGCAATTTTCCTGGAAAAGTTTCGTCCTTCTCCAGAATCTTAGATTTTTGCATCAGATTCTTTGCATTCTTACTATCCAAATTCAGATAATAACAGGTCAGATCTAAAGCATCCAAAATTAATGATATGGATTCCTCATCAACTGAAATACTTTGATTAGAGATCCAGGCTAGATCCTCCTGCCAACTTTTTAATATTTCGCGGGCTCCATCAAAATCCCAGCGATTTAAAAGCTGTATAACCGTTTGATATTTTTGACTCCTCATATATTGCCAATAGGAAGTAGGCTTACATGTAGAAGGTTTTCCTGCAAGGACATCCTCAATTCTAAGAATAGGTTCTAGGAAGAGCTGCTTGCGAATATTTGAAGAAATGCCTTGAATCTGGAGTGCCATCTGCATCTGAGGAGTTCCTCCCTTAAGGCTAATCAAGGCTATTTCATTGTTAGATAGCTCACTACTATTGAAAAAATCATAATAGTAATTGAGCAATTTGTCTTGATCATTTGCTGGTATATCCAGTGGAACTATATTTGCTATCAGGGTAATACTTGACAACTCGTACTCAAACCACTTTTCTAATATCTTGAACAAGAATATTGAATCTTGGGAATGCCCAAAGGGATTTACATCACTAACTTGATCAGTAACAAAGGTATAGACAGTTTTAACTTTAAAATTCTCTCTAGCTCGCTTAATCACACCCCAAATTCTTCCTGGTCGAATACGTTTATGCCAGATCTCAGGATTTTGGTTATATGCATCTAAGAGTTTACTGGTGAGTTCTCGTAGAGAAAAGGTATATTCTTTTCTTCCTTGCTTCTCTATAACCTTTACTGGCAAGCTAAGTTCAGGACACAAGGAAGTTCCTAGTAATTGGTTTCTAGAATCCCATATATTTCTCTCTTCCTCGTTCAGCCCAGAAGAGTCAACATTCTTTTCATCACGGTCAAAGCCTATAGGGATATAGTACTCACCTATTTTTACTGCTAAATCAGAGGTGCCAATATTAGCAATTAAGATAGTCATTGTATCCCTAAATAATTTCTATTTTATCTAGCCTGTAAAACTTGGTTCGCCGTTAATTCCAAGTCGGGAAATAGCTGCGAAATGATTTTCTCATCACTCGCATACTCTTTTGTCTCATACAATCCCTCATTCCATACCAAAATCGAAACTTTCAAACTGAGTGGATCGACAATCCAGTATTCAGAAATGCCTAATGCTGCATACTCTGACTGTTTATACCGATAATCGATGGCCTGTGAACCAGGACTCACTACTTCAACCGCTAATAGAGGGGTAGTCTGAAGTACCGCAGAGATATTCCTTAATTCAGCCCATTGGCTACTCGTCATCACACACAGGTCTGGATCGCGAGAGGTATTGATACCTGTGCGCACCCCAACATCCCTTTTCGCAAGCCATGGTAGCTCACGCCTTCTAATTTCCCCTTTGAATACATCCTGGAGAAATTCAATGATGTCGGAATGGAGTCCTGTAGGCAGTGGAACCATCAGTAATGCTCCATGTGCAAGTTCATAGCGATTGTCTGTACCATCCTCTAAAACCAAATATTCTTCAAAAGTTAAACTGGCTGACTTAGTAGAAACCATTTTCTTTCCTTCACTCATAGGGGCCAAACTTGCATTGCTCCATCCCTCACCAGTACTTTAGCGAATTCTGCTCGGTCTTTATGGTCAGCGCCAAATATTGTCACTGCCTGATAAGACCGTCCCTGCTCTGGAAAATTGGATTGAATTATAACGAATGATGGTGCTTCAAGTGTTCCCCCTACATTAGGATTTCCCTGTCCATTCCGATTACTCCCCTTATATTTTTCGCTGCTATAGAGCAGTTCCAGTGCTTCACCGCGTACAGATGTTTTGTCACCATCCCTTCGCCAATCACTAACATCTTGAGGGTGTGTCAGGTCTTCAGAAGGCATTAAACAGATGTGTGTATTGCGATTCAATACATCTTGGTTTCGCCTGTTTCTAGCCCCTTCTCCAGGATTTCCATCTCCTGGTTTGCCAGTTGGCTTTTGTATATTTAGGAATTCTTGGTGTACCTGTCTTAAAAACTTTTGCCAATCCTCTTTGGCGAGGGGCAAAATGGAACCCATTACTTCCCAGTGGCAACCCCTCATTCTGCGGTCTAGTAAGTGCAGAGGGCGTCGGGAACCCCGGCCTAAACCGCCAAGTAAACTTGCTAGAAATAGAATCTTTTCAATGAGCTCTAGTTCTTGCTGGCTTCCCTTGGCTTCTAGAAGAATTTTTCCACTACAGAAATAGGGACTGTTACCTTTACCTTGCTGCCATTCCACACCAATACTGAGATTCCCCTGTTTGCCAAGAGCCCCAAAGAGTTTTTCTTCTAGTATTTGAACTTCATCGGGTGCATACATGCCTAAAGCGATAGCACGAAACCAGTAGCGTAGGACTCCCCGTAAAGCAACAGGACGAAACTCTAGCGTTCCTTGCCAGTCATTTTCTTTACTAGGAGGAGAAGCTCCATATATACCCTGACTCCAAAGTTTGAAATCATAGGTCCGGGAATGGGAAAATCCTGCACCTAGCTTTGTTCTGCCATAGCCTGCACTGACCCGTGAACCAATTCCTTCTTTCAAGGCTTCTCCCAGCCATTCTTTTACTACTTCGACATCTTTTTGTTGACCACGACTGGTAGGCAGTATCCCAATTACTAATTCAGGTTGATCCATGGTCAGTAGAGGATGGGGGACGGGACCATATTTTACTTGACCGTTCTGCCAAGACCATTGGGGATTAGCCATGTCTATACTTAGGTTTGGCCTAGTTGGAAAAGCATCTAAAATTTGAACTCGACCTGCGCCGTGTTCTAAAGTTCCTAAAAGCCTATCTGCTTCTGATGACTCACCGTTTCGTCTTGCCCAAGCCCGTGCTGCGCCTTTTAAGCTACTTGCCGGAATATACGGGACGCCATAAACGGGATGAAATGCAGGTAGCAATAACTCGCGGAAGCCACGCATTCCCCCAACCCGTAAGCGCCATGGAAACTGGACTGCCAAAACAGTGCCATTTTGGGCTAACTTGCGCGTTCGATTCGCAAGTTTTGCGTACAGTTCTTTGCACGTATCATCGGCATCTACCGCCGATGCAAGAACTGGTTGGGCTAGTTCGTTATTTTTATTATCTACTCCGAAGGAAGCAAAGTTTAGGGCTTGAAGTGGACTTTTTATAGCAGTTGAGCTTACTCCTCGGCTTACTTGATTTGGCACAGGCTGTCCTGCTGGCCTGAAACTTTTATTGATAGCTGTTGCAACCACTGCTTTTTGTGGTGCAATTCCCACCTGACAAAAAACCTTGTCTCGTTTTAGTTCAATAGGAAGAGCAGATTGTATTTTTGGCCGTAATTTATTAGCTTCATTTTTAAGTTCTTCACTAGGAAAATATATTGTTAGACTCTCGTTAGTAATAGAACCAAAACTACTTTCTTTGAGGGCAGGATAAAAAGCTGGAGGTTGGGGTTTTCTCCTGCTCAAATCATCTAGAAAAGCCTGCCACTCCTGCTCAGGAGATTTACCCTGTTTACTTCCACGACCATCACGACTGAAGCTCATGTATCGTCTGCCTCCCCAAGAATAGCGGATGCCCAGAACGACCATTCCCTCGCCAATTCAACAGCTAAGTGATTCAGCGCTGCATATTCTTTGAGCGGCATATTGATTAAACTTCCAGGATCATTGACAGTGAATCCTTGTCCGCTAAACGTTTTTAGTTTTTCGAGGAATTTCTGATACACCTTACCTTTGTACTTCGTATCTTCTGCTTTACCTGCCAGGAACTTAACAGCGTCCCCGCTGAGTCGATGTAGACCCCAAGTAGAAATATAAGCGGTTAGCCCTTGTATCAAACCGCTAGCTTTTTTGTGATGCGAACTTGCCAAATCTTTTTTGAGTTCAGTAAGAGCTGCATAGGCTTCCTTACTAAAATTCCGAGAGTCTAGTTTGAGCATGGTTTAGCCCTCTTTTTTTGCTGTAGAAATTTCAATGCTGGTGAGTTGAGCCCAGCCACGCCCCAAACCTTCTAAACCACCGAACTGGAGGCGGTCATTGAGTATGGGCACAATTTTTTTGCGGATGTTTTGTGTGTCTTCCTGCTGCCGATGGGCTTTCATTCCCCAAGGGAAGAAGAGGACCGCTTCCGGTGGAATCGCTTCTTCAGAGCGGAATGAACCACCCTGCACTGTTTTTTCTTCCTGTTTCAGGGCTACACGCACTTCTCGCTGCAAGCCAGTTTCTACCAGAGCTGCACAATCTTCATCGGTCAGAATCACCAGCTTTCGCCCCAGTTGGGTCAAGAACCCGTCTTCATTTTTAGTGATCTTTTCAATGGCTGATTGCAAAGCGGAGAGGTCAGTTAGCTTATTCACATCCTTTTCTTTCAGGAGCGCTCCTTGCAGAAAGAGTTGCTGCGTTGAAAAAGTCACCAGTGCAGACACTTCGCCTGCCAGGATGTCATTGCATTGACGAATGAAAGCGGAAAGAGGAGCACCATGTAACCAGCGGTTCCAGCGGCTTAGCCACAGTGGACAGGTCACCCAGACTAAATGATGGCTTAGAGAGGCAATCGGAAAAAATAGAAGCGTTGCATCAGAAAACCAAACTTCTCCTTCTGTGGGTTGATTTCCATCCTTGATCCGTTCTCCGAAGAAAGGTCCAGCTTCTTCAGGACTCACCCGCTCCATTACGGAACGAACCTTGCCCCGTAAGGATGAAGAAGGCAGGTAGGGAAACTCGGTGTGAACTTCACGGGCGATACCCATTAGGTTGCCCTCTTGCGCACTTCCTCCGGTATGCAGAGGGCTGAGTAGATATAAATAGCTGAGAAAATTAGACATTTTTTGTTGAACCCCAAAGAAGTTTTCCGTAATTCAGTTTCTTGAGCGTATCGAGCCACTTTTCCTGGACTGTTGGTAATAAAGCCTCTCCTATCGGTGGCCCAGAGTTAAAGACATACACTGTCCCTGGCGGCACAAAAGCACGCTGCGGCAGTAGAGCAAAATTAGAATCTTGTTCCAGGCGGCGAAGTGTAGACACTCCCCCCCACATCAGTGCCCGGTCCGTCACACAGCCCCGCAATCCTTCCCATCGACTGGGATAGGTTCCATACAGAGGCTCATTACCAATTTGGGCCAGACCCGGCGTGAGCAAATAGGCAAAAGTGCTTGCACTGTTTTCTGGAGCAGCACTGAGCTTTTCCCATTGGGTAAATGCTTTCGATGGAGCCATTGCAACTAGTGCCCGATGCCCTTCTCCTCCCAAACGCACCACTGTTTGTTCCAAAGAGGCGCTAAAGCCCGCTATCAAACGCCAGCCCGAATGTAGCCGGACAGCAACTTCGGTAAAATAGCCCTCTTCGGTTCTTACTTGTCGCTTACCCGTTTGCATCTGGATATGGGGCAGAATCTGGATACTCCAGGGATTGGCCTGAAAGTCTTTTGGAGTGAGGCTTTCGCCCCGAAGATAGCGATACAAGGATTCTGCTGTAATCCAGGATTCTGGTCGGCCACAGATATATTGTCCGTCAGCGAGTTTAGGAGGGACTAGAGGAGGCAACCCCTCAAAACAAAGGTGTTTCCAGGCAGGAGCTTGGTCCCGGTCAATTGGCTGCAAGCGGAGAAATTGATCATCTGCGCGTGAAGTGGATTTATCATCGAAATCATCTCCCGAAGTTTCCTCTTCTTCCTTCGCCTTCGTGCGGACGCGCAACAAATCCTTCGGTGTCGGAAGCCAGAGGATATCCTCACCATCGAGTAAGAACGGCCCCAGGAAATCCAGATCTCGGTTAGTCGTTGTATCTCTGGGCAATGCCGACCGCAACGCCTGAAAAACTGTATTCGGCATCGGTGGGAATAAACCTTTGGCCCAAGAACCTTCACCAGGCGAAAAGGGTTTGGATTCCCGGAACAGCAGTATATCTAGAGGTTCGAGCGTGTACCAGTTCATTAGGCACTCCTCTGTATGGCGGTTTTAGATTCTGCCCACTGCTGACGCTGCTCCATTTTGTCTAGCCAAAACGCACTAAATCGAAGTAGAGCAGTCAGGTCTTCGGGCTTCGTTCCTAAGAGATTTTCTATCGATTGCCCGTGCTTCGAGGCTTCTTGTTGCACTTCCAAAACCCACTTTTCCCATTCATCCAGCCAGTCCAATAGTGCTGATTGACTGTCTTCACTGAGTTTTTCATCTCGTCTCTTCAGAATCACTTTCGCTACTTGTCGGAACAGTTGGTCTTTTTCGGTCACGGAAGCATGGCGGGGTAATTCTTCAGATAAGCGATAGAGGACTGGGCTGAGGTTCTGATTTTCAGCGCCTTCCATGAACTTCCACCACGATTCCAGAAGAGAACCTTTCATTAAAGCTTCCAGGGTATTGCCAGAGCCATAGATGACGCGGAAGCAAAGACCGTCTTTGTTTGGAAGCTTCTTGGCCCGTTCTTTTTCTGCTTCCCAAATGCTTTCCAGGACCGTCGGGAGGGGGACACTTTTGTGGGCAATGACGATACCCATGCTCATCGTCGCGCCTTCTCCCATTGTGAACAGCGGTCGATTGAGTAGTCCTGACTTGTTTTGTTTTGGATGCCAGTAGCCTCCTTCGCTTCTAAATTCACCTTTGGGGTCTTCCTCTCCACACCAAGCAGCCCTGAGTGAACGTAGAAATTCGGGTAGATCTTCCAGGGGCAGAGCAGCCATCACATCATCCCCACCGCTGTAAATTACTTTGCCGCAGAAGCGTTTTTCAGTCAGATAGGGAACCAGTTGGTTAGAGAAATCTAGAAGGGCACGGTTGAGGCCGACGTGCGTTGCTGGCCCCATCCGTTTTTTCGTTTCCAGCAAGGATTCATAAGTAGAGTCAGCCTTTTTGAGTGCCTCCTCTTTAATGCGAATAATCCCCCCTAATTCACTGGCTACAGACTCAGGGAGGTAGTCTTTGTATTCTTTGAGCTTCCTACCCGAAACGTACTGCCCCATACCATCGCCATCAGCTAGGACCAGTACCCACCAATCGGAAGGACTGCCATCGCCAAAACCACTATCCTTATGGGCTTGTTCTACCAATCCACGCATTTCGCTAACATCATCTCCCTTTAACCCCATGTCATCAGCTAGCCACTTGCTGGAGAACATGACGCCGTTATAATCCTGTCCATTTCTCGCATCGGGATTAAGTTGGTGGTCTGTTTTAGGAATTTGGAAAGGACGGCGGGTAAGAGATCCAAAAAGTTTGCCTGTGAATTCAGACCTAACCAAACGTTCTAGACTTTTCCAGTACTTCTGTACTTGCGCAGGATGGTCATGAGCAAACCGGGCAGAAGCAATAGAACTCAAGTTTGGAAAGCGAATCAAATTTTCGTAATCTGTTGCGCCTTTTTCATCTTCAGTCTTAACCCCTAAAGAGTCCGCAACCCCGCCATGCTGCCATGCCATTCGCTTAGTCAATTCTAAAGCATTGAGTTTTTCAGAACCGTTGAATAGTCCCGGATAAACTTGGGCCATTACCCGCCAAAAAAGGTTCATCGAGCTAGTGGGGAGCCCACCACCTTCCCGAAACTGTCCGTTATAGAGCAAATTGGGATGTAGCGCACTGTAGAGTCCCGATACCGTAGACCTTTCTCCTGGTGCTGCAGGAATCTTCCAAGTGCGAGTATTTTTGACTGCTTGAATGGACTGGCCAAGACGAGCTTGCAAGCTTCCCCACCACGTTCCGACATTAAGGATAGAGAAAACTCCTTCTTCTGCTCCATTGGGCAATCGCGAACGGCTCTGGGAGAGGTCTTGCTGGGCTTTTTTCCATGCATCTTTTAGATGATAGTTTGACGTGTTGATTGTCAGTTCTTTATCTGGATCACCCAGAGGAATAGCGGTCCAGTAACGTTCCCAGGTATTACTCAGCTGAGCATCCCAGAGTTTATTCCATTCCCAGTTGGATTCTTGTTGCCATTTATCAAACTCCTTCCTGAGAGCGTCTTTAGTCTCTTCAGGCATATCCGCAGTAACAGTTTTCCAAATCGATTCTTTATCTTTTTTCAAGTTGTCAATGACTGTAGTTCGGATCTCAGAACGGACTTGTTGACCTATTTCTATCCATAGCTTCTCCAGCTCTGCTGTTAGCTCTTTGCCCAGGGCTTCAGCGGCTTCTTTGCCAGGAGCTAAAGCAACGATGATATTCGGGAATCCTGCTGTACTGAGACTATTTGACTCTTTTTCGTCAAACTTACTGACAGGATCGCCGTGCTTAAAGCAATCTTTAAAATCCGGATATTTTTTGACCAGGAAAGCATCAATAATTTCCTGCCCCCAAAGTGAAGGGGTAATCACAGCATCAGGGCCGTATGTCTCAGCAACATACCAACATAAACGGGCGCTGATATAGTGCAGCAGATAGGAACCAGCCCAAAAGTCTAAAAACTTCCGCGAAGACTTAATAAATTCCTGAACAGGTGAAAAAGTAAATAGAACTAAATAAGGATGCTGAGGCTTATCTCCAGCTTGCCAAGTATCAGGAAACATTGCTCCGGCTAGAGCACTGACCATACTGTTGTGCGTATGGATTGGGCAATCGGGGATGCGCGTATCAGCAGGAAGGATGAGGGCTGAAGATTCTTCAATGCCTGTTTCATGGGCAACTGCTTCAGGATAAAAACGCCAAAACCACCAATGAATTTTTTTCGCATCCTGTTCGGCGCTGACCAACGCGTAGGGAATAGCCTCCTTTTCAATAACTCTGACAGAATCTTGATGCAAAACATTCCGAATAACTATTTCTTGTTCTTGACCACTCAGAGGATGGCGGACTTCAACCTTCGTTTTCCCATCTAGCTGTTTGGCATTCTTGATAATATCTCTCAGATTAATCCGGTCAGAGGCAGAGCTAATGTGGTCTGCACTTTTACCTCCATACTTCTCCCACCAGTCTTCTAGCTCTTGTTGATAGTTTTGGAGACAATCAATCTGGTCCCATGGCCCTTGAAGGTTCTTGTACTTGTATAGCGGTTTTAGCTGTGGGTCGTGCAGTAGGGCAAATAATTTACGGTGATAAACATTCATAAAAGACCTACGGGAAAATACGGAGAATGTAAAGTGAGGCAAGCGTATCCAGAAAGTGCTTGATATCTGTCAAAACGAATACTTTATTCACAATTGAGGCTACGTGCCTCATCCGTCTTGGCTCACGTACATAAACCACAGTAGAAGAATCGCACTGCACCATACAGTGCAGTCGCAATGACCCATACTCAAAAAGTAAGTATTCAGGCAAAATCATGAATTGGGTGAGGCTTTTGCTGCTTCGTCACGTTTCGGGAGCGGCAGTGAATGGTTTGATTACCCTAGTCATTTTGCTCATTGCTCCTCTGGGGTTAGCGTCCGTTTTGACCTGCACGGCGTTGATCAGTTTGAGCACTTTGGTCGTGGGTGTAGCGGCAGATGGGGTGCAGTACTGGTTAGAGGATGGCTCTACTGGGATTGACAAGACTCAGTGATGGCAACCCTATATTTGTTGGACCAAGGGTGCCGAGTCGCCCTCAGGGATGAAGCTTTACTGGTTTATCAGCAAACAGACCTGAAACAGACGGTGCCGCTACCAACTTTAGAGCGTGTGCTGGTTTTTGGCAGTGCGCATCTGACTACGCCTGTAATCCGAGCCTGTTTAAGACGCGAGGTGGGGATAGGCTATCTATCTCGTCAGGGGCGCTGCTATGGTCGGATTTTACCGATTCGTTTGGGCTATCGTTCTCTATTTCGGTTGCAACAATCGCTAGGAGCGGAAGCAGCGCTGGGCGCAGCACGGGCGATGGTCACCGCCAAGATTCAAAATAGCCGGGTTTTGCTGTTGCGTTCTCAAAGACGAAGACCGCTGCCTGCTCTAGAACAGGCGATTACTTTTCTAGATTATTTTGCTCAAAAGGCTCGTGAGGCTTTGAGTCTAGAAACTTTACGAGGATATGAAGGGGCAGCGGCTGCTCAGTATTTCCCTGCTTTTGGTCTAATGCTGACGGAACCAGATTTTGTGATGACCCAAAGAAGTCGTCGTCCCCCGCTGAATCCGGTAAATACACTTTTGAGTTTTGGCTATAGCGTCCTCTGGAATCATCTTCTCGGACAGATAGAACTGCAGGGATTAGATTCCTATCTGGGGATCTTCCATACAGCCAATGACCGTCATCCAGCTTTAGCTTCTGATTTGGTGGAGGAGTTTCGTTCACCGATTATTGATTCTTTAGTAGTTTGGCTAATTAATAGTCGAGTAATCCAGGTTATGGATGACTTTGAATTTCGTGATGGGGGTTGTTTCCTAAATGAAAGAGGAAGGCGCAAGTTTCTCAAGTACTTCATTCAAGAGATGAACGAACTTGTTCAGGTGGATAATTCTATGCTTCCACGTTGGGCTTTATTGGAGAAGCAGGTGAGCGCTTTCAAAAGGTTTTTGTATCATCCTGAAGAAGATTATCAGCCCTATCGGATACGTTAAATGCTGTATATTATTACCTACGATATTCCCAGTAATAAGCGAAGAAATAAAGTAGCTAAGCTGCTAGAAGGCTATGGTAAAAGGGTGCAGCTTAGTGTTTTTGAGTGCGAATTGCCGGAGAAGTTATTAATAGAATTAAAGACAAAGCTTCGTAAGAAGGTTGATATGACTGAGGATTCAGTGCGCTTCTATGTCATATCCAGTCATACCTTGGGTCAGGTGGAAATATGGAATGGACCTCCTGTAGCGGAATCTGCGAAATCGGTAATAGTCTGACTATGGCTAGAATTGCTTCTTTTCAGAGAGGTCGAACTAATGACAAATCAGGCAAAAAGTTGACGTTAAATCATACAGGTCGATTTAGACCAGGAGATGTGAAATGAGAGCAATTACTGGTGTTTTTATTTTTCTACCTGCCATGGCCCTCGTGATAGGTATGGGTATCGGTTCGCCACTTTTAGGTACGCTGGCCTGTGTTTTTATAGCATGGCAGGAGGCATCACTTTGCAGCAAAGTATTTCCTACTGAGTTTCAGCTTCCTGTAACTATAATAATTATGTGCGGAGTTTGGATTTTGGTGCACCAAAAAGAATCTGAAGCAAATAAGGAAAATCAAGATGTTTAATCCAATTTATTTCTTTTTCATGAGTGATCAAAGCCTGCTATCCTGAACAGTCAGTAGGTATACAATTTAGCTTCCATGGCATTGATTCCTTTAGTTTGGCGAGGCTCTCCAAAATTGTGTTCAAACACTTGGCACAGGTCAACCTATTTAACCTCTTTTGGGTTGTTTATCCTGTGGTCAATAATTTTTAGGGTAGCCGCCATATTTTATGTAGTACCACTTGTCTATTACAGAAGGTTCAATTCCTTCTGACTTAAGAACTTCGGTTGCAGTATGAAAAGGACCTCCCACAGCAAAATTTACGGAATTGGCGGTGATTTGATGATGTTTGGAGCGATGGGGTCACCAAAAAGCCTAAAGGCTCATTCTTGCGCTGACCCCGTCGATACCTATCCAGGCAAGACTTTCAGCCATTTTTTTGTGACAAAACCCCCGCTGTACGAGAGAAAATTCAGACCCCGTCGCAAACCGCCTCTAGACACCCGACCTGGCAAGGGTTTTAATGGAGGCTATTGCTTCCCTTCGGGGAAGTTGAACTAATGGAAACAATCATTTCAAACTCTCCTATTGTTGTTTTTCAGTATTGCTTCCCTTCGGGGAAGTTGAACTAATGGAAACTATATTCCATGACAAATCTCCAATGAAAAGAATGAATTCAAAAGAAAAATTGCTTCCCTTCGGGGAAGTTGAACTAATGGAAACGACACCTACCAGTCTGAAAAGGAAAGCGCCCGTTCCGGGTTATTGCTTCCCTTCGGGGAAGTTGAACTAATGGAAACTATTTATGCATAAAAAGAGAGCGCCCTTCGGTAGTTAAAATTGCTTCCCTTCGGGGAAGTTGAACTAATGGAAACAAGGAAGCAGAATCATCTGCTTCTTTAGATGAGCTTATATTGTTAATTGCTTCCCTTCGGGGAAGTTGAACTAATGGAAACTGCTTAAAGCTTTGTCAACCTTCTCGGAGGTTGATATTGCTTCCCTTCGGGGAAGTTGAACTAATGGAAACAGACCTTCAGGGATAGGCCCTATACATTCTTCCCAGATATTGCTTCCCTTCGGGGAAGTTGAACTAATGGAAACGGTGATTTAGAAAACCTTGGAGTTCTCCCCAGAGAAAAGACATTGCTTCCCTTCGGGGAAGTTGAACTAATGGAAACAGCCCGCAGCAAAGCTATAATTTCCGTGGTTACAATTGCTTCCCTTCGGGGAAGTTGAACTAATGGAAACTACCAAACTTCTGGATTGCTTGGCGAAGTGTGAGACAATTGCTTCCCTTCGGGGAAGTTGAACTAATGGAAACTCTCCTACTTCTCAAGAATGGGAAGTGTTATCTGATAAATTGCTTCCCTTCGGGGAAGTTGAACTAATGGAAACACCAAGCGCAATGCCCAAGTGTACACTTTCTAAAAATGAGCTATACTATTGCTTCCCTTCGGGGAAGTTGAACTAATGGAAACTACCAAGGGTTACATAACCTTTAACCGTCTTATTTATTCCATAATTGCTTCCCTTCGGGGAAGTTGAACTAATGGAAACTCTTTTGTAGTCAATCAACGCGTTATCTAGGCATCGATTGCTTCCCTTCGGGGAAGTTGAACTAATGGAAACTAAACGTGCCCTACTACAGCACCTTTAGGCGTGTAGACATTGCTTCCCTTCGGGGAAGTTGAACTAATGGAAACTTGTAATGCGGCGCGCCAGAGGACAAGTTTCAGGAATATTTCTTCACTTCGGGGAAGTTGAACTAATGGAAACACCGTAAATTTACTTAGAATTTCACGCATAATAATGATTGCTTCCCTTCGGGGAAGTTGAACTAATGGAAACTTTAGGACCGTAGCAGACGGCATAATTTCCGGATAAAGTATTGCTTCCCTTCGGGGAAGTTGAACTAATGGAAACCTTGTTATGAGGAACCTCAATGAAAAAGAAGAAGACAATTGCTTCCCTTCGGGGAAGTTGAACTAATGGAAACCGGATAAGGTGCTCTTCAACATAGTTGATGATGATATTTCGGCATTGCTTCCCTTCGGGGAAGTTGAACTAATGGAAACATCAGCTTCTTCAAACACCTCATCGCCCCATCGTGACTCCAATAACCCTATTGCTTCCCTTCGGGGAAGTTGAACTAATGGAAACCAGTTGAGCAATCAGCACAACCAGAATTAACGCCCCATTGCTTCCCTTCGGGGAAGTTGAACTAATGGAAACTTGCGGAGCGCTTGATAGAGGTCTTCAAACTTCTCAAATTGCTTCCCTTCGGGGAAGTTGAACTAATGGAAACACAGTTAAAAGTAATTCTGCGCCCAGCATGAAAGCTGCATTGCTTCCCTTCGGGGAAGTTGAACTAATGGAAACTTAAATCTTTCATTGCAGTACAAAAAACAAAAGGATATTGCTTCCCTTCGGGGAAGTTGAACTAATGGAAACATTAATCAGGTCTTTGGCTACTTGCACTTTGTACACGTATTGCTTCCCTTCGGGGAAGTTGAACTAATGGAAACAACAGTTACGCCATCACGAGCGAAAGCCTTGATGATATTTTCCTATTGCTTCCCTTCGGGGAAGTTGAACTAATGGAAACAGATAGTCTTTGTTGAAGGCAATTTCATAATCACCTGTGATTGCTTCCCTTCGGGGAAGTTTCGGAAAGCTTGCCCGTAGCATGAATTCCGTGCTACTATGCTATGGTGATAGCTTCATTTAAAAATGATGGTGTAGAAGATATCTTCAACGGTGCAGACACTAAAGTTGCTCGTAAAACCTGCCCCATGTCTTTATGGAAAGTCGCTGCTCGAAAACTCGATCAGATTGACTCCGTTGCAACATTAAATGAATTGCGTCTACCGCCAGGTAACTTCTTAGAAGCCTTGTCCGGTGATCTTAAAGGGCAGCATAGTATCCGTATCAACGACCAGTACCGAATCTGTTTTGTATGGTCAGAGCAAGGACCTGCTCAAGTAGAAATTGTTGATTATCACTGAATCGTTATAGAGAGTACCGTCATGGTTCGCATTCCTACACACCGTTCCCCCACGCATCCCGGCGAGATGTTGCTAGAAGAGTTCCTAAACCCCACGGGCTTGACGCAGCGTGAACTTGCCGATGCTATTCACGTCCCGTATCAGCGCATCAATGAGATCATCAATGGACGTCGAGGGATTACACCAAGTACCGCACTTCGGCTAGAGAAATTCTTTGGAATGTCGGCAGGCTTCTGGATGAATCTTCAACTCCGCTGGGACCTCTATTATGCCCAACAGACTGAGCAAGAAACGCTCAAATCCATTCACCGCTATGTATCAGCTTGATGCCTAGAGGTTGTTCGGTAAACCGATAATGGAAACCCATTAAATCCTCCAATACTGGTGGACTTCCGATCTGTTTTTTTCTGGTCTTATTCTTCTGCTCAGTGAAGTTGAATTGCTAGAAAGTTCTGGAAAATTTTACGTTAACTGTTTCCCCCCAAAGTTGGGGGGCTAGGGGGCGAATTTATCACTCTTCTAGAAGATGATGTGCCTACCCATGAGGGAGCTAAACTCCATGCAGACAGTGCTCCAAGACTTGAAGAGTTAGGAGGTTCTGAGCCTCAAGCACAAGATATTCCTCGCCGTCGTTATGACAGCTAGACGAGCATAATGATTCCTGCTGATACCCTCAACCATTCCATTCCACCAATGTAAAACTTCTGGGCGATTGACCCTTTTCCATCCTTGATGCTTTGACGTGATTGATTTAGAGTGGCTTGCAATAACCTAAGCGTTGGGTTAAGCTGGGCGTGTGCAGGAGTGAGTATGCCAACGGTTCTTAGGAAACAAGGTTTTCGAGTCGTCATTTATTCCAACGATCACTTGCCTTCTCCTGTCCACGTTTTTAAAGGAAGCGGTGAAGTGCGAATTGAGTTAGGAGATGAGGAATCGGCCCCTAAGCTATTGACCGTCAGTGGACAAATCAGCGACAAAGATGTAGGCAAAGCGCTGTATCTCGTGAAGGAACACCAAGTCAAATTACTAGCAAAATGGAGAGAAATCCATGCGTAACGATAATCTTGTAATTGACGCAGCGTTGCAATCGCAGATCAATAAAGCTCGTCAAGCAGGTGAAACGCTAGATGAAAATGAACCGCGTGCGGTAAAGGCCTGGTACGAACTCATCTCAACAAGGGTTTTCATTGAACTAAGGAATGGCGTTGTGATTGGGTTTCCTTTTAAACTGCTGCAAGGATTAGAATCGGCAACTCCTGAGCAGATTGCAGAAGTTGAAGTCACACCCTCTGGCTATGGTCTTCACTGGGAAAGTCTGGATGTAGACCTAGGAGTACCGCAACTGGTTGCGGGTATTTTTGGGACAAAAGCCTGGATGACAGAATTAGGACGTCTAGGTGGACAGGCAAAATCAGCCGCGAAAGAGAAAGCTGCTCGCGAAAATGGTAAGCGTGGAGGCCGACCTCGGAAGCCTGAAACTGTGCAGGAGGATACTACTAGACCGATAAAACATTCGATTGCTTCCCTTTGAGGGTGCGAAGAGTCGGTGGGATGTGCCGAAGATTCTTGATAGGTATGTGGAGAGCAAGATGAATAGTGAATTAATTATGCATTTGACATAATGAAGAAAGGCGAAGGTATTCGGACGGTCGAGACATTTTAAGAGAGGTCGGGAGAATGGTAGCAGCGCTCGATTCGATTTCAGTTGCAGAAATTGATTTACAGGAAGGCAATGTGCTGGTGCTGCATGATGTTTCGTGGGAGCGCTATGAGGCGATCGTGGCTACCTTACAAACTCGCCACAACTATCGAACTGCGTATTTAGATGGAGTGTTGGAAATTATGGCTCCGATGCCTGCCCATGAGCGTCCCCATCGCACTATTGGCTATTTTGTGACTGCATTACTCGATGCGGAAGAACGAGACTGGGAGGATTTTGGGGCGACGACGTTTCGCAAGAAGGAAAAGCGGGCGGGGTTGGAGCCGGATACTTGTTTTTACGTGGATGAGAATGCGCGAGTTGTTCGCGCTTGTATGGAGCAGATGGATTTGGCGGTCTATCCGCCACCGGATTTGGCAATTGAAGCGGATGTCACTTCTGGGACAACGTTAGAAGTGTACTTAAGATTGCAGGTGCCGGAGGTTTGGATTTGGCGCAAGAATGAGCTAAACATTAATCTGTTGCAAAATGGGAAATATGTGGAATCGCAGCAGAGTCAGGTATTTCCCAACTTTCCGATTCAGGAGTTGATTCCGCAGTGGCTCGATCGGGCGTTGCAAGATGGTACGAGTAAAGCCCTTCGCGATATACGAAAGTTGTTGATCAAGGCAACGTTGTAATTTCATGTGGCGCCTCTGAGCGAATTACGAATCCGTGCCTCGTTGCGGAGTTTAGCGAGAATAGATGGGACGTTAGCTTGAGAGGTCATAGGTGAGAGCCTGAAGAATCGGGCGGAGTCTGCGTTCGGCACCACACATCCGCGCAGTTTCGGTGAGTTTTAGGAGGTTCGGTTTCGGCTTGCGACGCTTGAGATAGTTCTTGAGTCCCTCCAGGAAGAGGAAGTCGAATCAATGGAAGCTAACGGGTGCCGTTACTTTACAAGGTCGAGGATGGGTTGTTGTATCAGATTACGCCCTGCCGCAGGTTTGAAACCATCCCCTACAACCAGTTGCCTTTCCAATCAAAATATTCGAGTGGGGCAAGTCG
The DNA here is from genome assembly GCA_038245785.1 of Gloeobacterales cyanobacterium. GTDB lineage: Bacteria > Cyanobacteriota > Cyanobacteriia > Gloeobacterales > PMM-0068 > Sivonenia. Next base: position 36,886 of record JBBRSB010000020.1, read on the forward strand.
TTTTTTGTAATCGTAAGCCGAAGGCTCGAGTGTGGCGTATCCAGGGTAATAAAATGTTTTGCCCAGCGCAATTGAATACTTAATACTGCATAAAATTAAGTACACGCCAAGGCTGTGTTTTGATTCCTTTGGGTCGTAAATCGAGTAGATGCTCGATGTGCTGCTTGCGCCAATGTCGAGGAAGGTCACGCCAATCAATCGTCCTTCTTTGAAAAGCGCAAGTTCTTTGGTTTCGCATGGCACTCGAGCGGGATCAAATCCGAGAAAAGAATAGAGCGAATCGGGAACGTTTTCTGTGAAGCGCTGCCTGTGCAGGGCAAACAGTTTGCGTTTTTCGAGGTCAATGAGCGCGTCACGGATGACCAATTCAAAGGAGGCATTTCGTTTCAGCACTCGAGCTTGACTGTTGCTAGGCTCAAAATGCTCGAGCCGCATTCTGAGCGGCATCACGGTTTTGAAGCCGTGAGCCTCCATCATGCGACTATAACGAAAAAAGTACGAACCAAAATGCCGCCAACCTCCAGCCCAAGCACGATCCATCAATTCTGGACTGGCAAGCTCGAGTTCGCCCGATTCGTCGATGTTTGGCACGGTCATAAGTTTTGGAGTATCGCTCAAGCCTCAGTGTTTTTCTCCCAGGGCAAGATTATCATGTCACGCTCAAGCGTCCGTTCGTGACCTTTTCCCTCCTTATTATTTGATTGAGGTAACACCATCTGGCTATGGTCTTCACGGGGAAAGTCTGGATCTAGGAGTACCAGAACTGGTTGCAGGTCTTTTTGGTACACAAACCTGGATGAAAGAGTTAGGACGTCTAGGCGGACAGGTAAAATCAGCCGCGAAGGAGAAAGCTGCTCGCGAAAATGGCAAGCGTGGAGGCCGACCTCGGAAGCCTGAAGCTGTGCGGAAGAGTTGAACGCAGGGTTTACCATACTAAAACGTAGACTTGGCCTAACCGCAATCTATCACGTAACTTCAATCTGCAATCAACTTACTGCTTACTAGACGATTTAGACTTATGCCCTGTTCAGCCGCTCGGGTCGCCAGTTCCCGATGCTGTTCAGGAGGAATTCTGACCATGAACCTGCCGCTGTATTGTTTTTTAGATAAGGGGGTTGGAATAGGCTCATTGTGAGCCGCTAAATCAAGAATGCATTCTTGTACTAGAGCAACAATTCCAGAGAAGGCTTTTTGGTGATCCTTATCCAGCCAACTCATGCCAGGAAATTCAGCACATAAGCCAACGAACTCTTCATCCTCTTCAGACCAGAACACTCGGTAGGTATAAAATTTAGCGTCCATCACATTGATTCCTTTTTCTTGATAGCGGCTAAGACTTGCTTTACTTGGTACGGTTTTCCCATGCCTTTTTTCGGCTGGATGTTGACGTATGGCTCTCCTTCCCAAAGCGTCCGATAAAAGCGATGGCTCCCGCTGCTTTGTCGAGGTTCTCCAAAATAGTGGTCACACACTTTGCACAAGTCAGAGAACTTAATGCCTTTTGGGTTATTCTCCATGCTGGCAACAATTTTTTGGATATTAGCCATACTTTATATGGTATCAATATTAGTATCAATATATCATCACTAAAAGCTCAATAGCCACTGAAACCATAGCGTCAGTAGTCTTGGTAAATCTAGCTAAGTGTTAATCTGGTCATGAACTTGCTGATGCCATTCACGTCCCGTATCAGCGCATCAATGAGATCATCGATGGGCGTCGAGGGATTACACCTAGCTCTGCGCTTCGGCTAGAGAAATTCTTCGGAATGTCGGCAGGCTTCTGAATGAATCTCCAGTTGCGATGGGACCTCTATGACGCCCAAGAGACTGAGTAGGAAGCACTCAAATCTATTTGTTATACACAGCTTGAGAAATTTAGTTAAGATTGCGAGCGGGAGCTTAAATTAACTCTTCAGAGGCAAACCGTGAGTTTATCGAGACGAGGTTTTTTTACTTTAGCGGGTTCGAGTACTGCTAGTGTGATTTTAGCTGCACCTTTGAAAAACTTGTATGCTAAAACTTTGTCTAAACAATCGATTAAGGGAAGAGGTTTTGGAAAACTTATCCCCGATCCTAATGGCATCTTAGATTTACCCAAAGGGTTTAAGTATAGAGTGCTCTCTAAAACTGGAGAGATGATGAGCGATCGCACCAAAGTACCAGATAAAAAAGACGGTATGGCGGCTTTTCCTGGGACAAACGGTACGACTATTTTGGTGAGAAATCACGAACTCAAGCCAGATCCAACCCAAAAAATAGCAATCGTCAATGCCGCAGATTCTTGTAAATATGATAAATTAGCGCCAGGGGGAACAACTACTTTAGTTATCGACAATAACTATCAAGTTCTCCAACAATACGTATCTCTAAGTGGTACTATCCGCAACTGTTCTGGTGGGACGACTCCCTGGGGTTCTTGGATTAGTAGCGAAGAAGATGTTTCTACTCCGATTACTGTTGCTAATAATTCAAGCGATCGCATGAAAGAATCTTTTCAAGTATCTCTCAAACACGGATATAACTTTGAAGTTCCTTCTCATGGAAAAGTTACTACTCCAGTTCCTTTAAAAGCAATGGGCAGATTTCGACATGAAGCCATCGCTGTCGATCCGCAAACTGGATATATTTACCAAACTGAGGATCGAGAAGACAGTTGTATCTATCGTTTCATCCCTACACAAGCAGGAAAATTGGAAGCAGGTGGAACTTTAGAAGCTTTGGTAATTGACGGAATGCCAAAGATGAACACATCTGTTGATTTTCCTATGGACGAACCGAAAAAAGTTACATGGATCAGACTAGAAGATGTCGATCCCAACGAAGATACTCTACGTCAAGAAGCACAATTTAAAGGTGCAGCAATTTTCAGACGTGGAGAAGGAATGTGTTACGGCAATGGCGAAATTTTTTGGACTTGTACTAATGGTGGTAAAGCGAAAGTGGGTCAAATTTTTCGTTACAATCCTAAAGCCGAAACAGTCGAACTCTTTGTTGAGTCTCCCAGCTCTGAGGTTTTAGACTTCCCTGACAACTTGATTCTATCTCCTTTCGGTCATTTAATTGTTTGCGAAGATGGTAAAGGCGAACAGTTCGTTACGGGAGTAAATCCCCAAGGAGAATGTTACCATTTCGCACGTAATGCTTTAAATAAAGCAGAGTTTGCAGGGGTCTGTTTTTCTCCAGATGGGAAAACAATGTTTGTCAATATTTACGAACCTGGTATTACTCTGGCTGTTTGGGGAAATTGGCAAGCTGTGTTGTAGTAATTTTTCTCAGTACAGCAACCTTCCCAGAAAAACAATTCTGCTATTGAACAGGAATAAGGACGATTACTTCTCTTGGGAAAAGTTGAACTAATGGAAACTCTTGGCTCCCTTGAGATTGGGACTAGTGCTTTCGAACACCTATTTCCGACATTTTGCGATCGAAACTGAGGGCGACACCGGGTGAAGTAGCTGCTTGCGATTGACTTGATACTGAATATAAAGTTAAACTGCCCAGTGTAATGGCCGTTGCACTAAGGCCTAGCATCAGTTTTTGTCTGGAGAACATTGATTATCCAATTGATTGGCATCATTTTGCAATAAAGTGACAAAATAATCTAGCCTATTGAAATACTTTCTTAAGTAGACCGCCTGGATCGCCCTATAATTTATTTCTTGGCTCTCTTTGCCAAAGAGGACTAGCGGCTTTGATAAACGCTCAGCACTTGACACTCCCACGGCTGCAGCTTGTGCTTTGCACGGGCTAAGCCCTACGCGAAGCATAAGCGCGTGGGATTCTTGTTTGAACGAGCTACCTTTCTAAATTTTAATCCCCACAAGGGAATTAGCCCCAAAAAGCCCACTCCGAAGGGTAGGCTCTAGCGCAAAAGAAGGCAAGACTATTCGTTCATGTACTCGTTTAACTGGTGCCCAAGCCCACCATCAGGGTTATGGATCATGGGTATCCGGAAAATCTTTTCAAGCTTCCAAGAGTCTTAGCTAAATCTGCCTGGACAAACACCTGTGAAACAAGTGGCCGAACCCTATGCGGTCGTCCATCCCAAAGTGCAGGTGAGCAGAGGTCTCACCAATAGCAAGCTAGCTTTATAGGCAAAGATGAGGGGCTAATTAAAGTGGAATCTGACTGAACCTTTGAAAACTTAGCAGAGTAAAAAAAACACAAAATTGAGGTGTTCCTCAGCTTAAAACTGATAAAAACAGAAGCCTAGAAGAAATGAATTGGTGTTTGCATCTAAAACCATTGCCATGACACTTCAATCAGACATTAACAAGCCTCTTGTCATAAATGTTTGCTAGAAGCACATAAAGTATCTTTATTGTGACATCATCGTTCAAAATTGGCATTATTCTATTCATAAATTTGTTGAGGAGCCTCCATGCGAAAGTTAATTCGAGGTTTGCGCGAGTTTCAGGATAACTATTTCCCATCACATTTAGAACTGTTTGAGAAGCTGGGCATGGAGCAAAAGCCCAGAGTTCTATTTATTACCTGTTCAGATTCGCGGATTGTGCCAAACCTGCTTACCAAAGCGGATGTGGGCGAACTGTTTATTATCCGCAATGCGGGTAATATCATCCCTCCCTACGGGACCTTGAGTGGCGAGGGTGCAACCATAGAGTATGCCATTCAATCGCTTGAAATTGAGCAAATCATCGTCTGTGGACATACCCACTGTGGAGCCATGAACGGCTTATTAAAGCTGGACCAACTGCGTGAAGAAATGCCGATTACCTATCAATGGCTAAAACTGGCTGAGGGAACAAGACGATTGGTGAAAGAAAACTACACGCACCTCATGGATAAAGAATTGCTGGAAGTCACCAGTGCGGAAAATGTATTGACGCAGATCGATAATCTTAAAACCTATCCGGTAATACGGTCGCGCCTTTACCAAGCCCGGCTAAATATTTATGGTTGGGTGTATAACCTCGAAACGGGTCAAGTACTGGCCTATGACTCAGTGAGTCATTCCTATGTGCCGCCTCAACATCAGTTAGTAGATGAATTGCCTGAGCCATCTTTACCTTCAGATTTGTCAAATCTGTAATCATCTATGGGAGTTGCTACCCATTGACTTCTATCGCGGACAGCCCTACCCGTCAGAGGTTCTGGGGTGTTAACTATTGGATACGCCTAGTCTAATTTTTCAAACCTTGCCTGAAAAAATCTAAGGTACTTTGGTTCATAAATCATTTTTAATCCTTTTATATGGTGGCGTTGTTCATATACCCTACCTGCCGATTCAGCAATCACATCCATGTGTGCCTGGGTATACACACGCCGGGGAATGGTAAAACGGACCAGTTCCAGTTTGGGATAGTAGTTTTCACCATTAGCTTTTCTGCCAGAAGAAACAATTCCACGTTCCATGGTTCTTACACCAGAATCCAGATACACTTCTGCAGCCAATGTTTGAGCAGGGAAATCATCCTGCGGGATATGGGGTAAAAACTTTTTAGCATCCACAAAAATGCCATGTCCACCGATGGGTTTTACGATCGGTATTTCGTATTCCATCATTTTTTTACCAAGATAAATAACCTGTCCCACCCGTGCACGGATATGGTCATCGGATACACTCTCCTTTATACCAATTGCCATAGCTTCCATATCTCTTCCTGTCAGACCACCATAGGTATGCAAGCCCTCATACACCACCACCATGTTTCTTGCTTCTTCAAAAACATCCCAGTCATTAATGGCAAGAAATCCACCGATATTCACCAATGCATCTTTTTTAGCGCTCATCGTGGCACCATCGGTGTACGAACAGATTTCCTTGACAATTTCTTTTATGGGTCTGTCCCGATATCCTTCTTCTCTTTGTTGAATAAAGTAAGCATTTTCTGCCACTCTGGTCATATCGTGAATGATGCGGATGCCATGCTTTTCAGTCAAGGCTCTTAGCTCTTTCAAGTTTTGCATACTGATAGGCTGACCACCTGCCATGTTCACACTGGTGGCCATACTGATATAGGGAATTTTTTTTGCACTATATTTTTTGATAAGCCCTTCTAATTTATCTAAGTTGACATTCCCTTTGAACAAAGATTCACTCTCCGGGTCATGAGCTTCATCAACAATTACATCTTCAAATTTTCCACCAGCCAGTTCCTGGTGCAGACGGGTAGTCGTGAAGTACATATTGCCAGGAATAATATCGCCTTTCTTAATTAAAACCTTTGATAAGATGTTTTCGGCTCCACGGCCCTGGTGGGTAGGGATGAAATATTTGTAGCCATAAATCTCTTTTACTGTTTCTTCTAAGTGATAAAAATTACGGCTGCCTGCATAGGCTTCATCACCCATCATCATTCCCGCCCACTGGTGATCACTCATTGCAGAGGTGCCGCTATCGGTGAGTAAATCAATATAAACATCTTCTGACTTGAGAAGAAAGGTATTATAGCCAGCTTCTTGCAAAGCACTTTTTCTTTGGGCCAAAGTTGTCATCTTTAGCAACTCAACCATTTTTATTTTATAAGGTTCGGCCCAGCTTCTATTAGAATGCTCACTCATTGTTTTAGATTTTAATTTAATGAAATTTAGTCTAGCAAAAAATATCTCAACATCGGTGCTTCTTTAATAATTTTAATTCTTTTATTTATTGCTTCCCTTCGGGGGAAGCTGAATTAATGAGAACTTAGTTATTAATTGAATAATAGTTTGCTATTAGTTAGTGATTAAATAAGTAGATAAAATAAGATAATAACGGACACAATACCCATCTTGAACTGGGAGATGACTACACGATGACTTTTACTTTTGAATCTGCTATTGAGGAAGCTCAAAGTCTCCTAGACTCAGAGAATTTAACAGAAGCAGAGCTAGTAGCTAGAACTAAAACGCTTCTAGAGACAGAGGTGGGTGCTCGGGGTTTATTTGTGGTCTATCTGACGGGAGATACTCCCTTGGCAGACCAAGCTCCGGATTGGTTGCTCACCCTCTTAGCACAGGCTCCAGATTCAGCGTCTGAACTGTTGGTGAAAAATTTGGCAATGTCTACAGCAACAGGCCTTGCCCATGAAGCCCAAGGGAATCTAGAACAGGCTGATGGCTCTCGGCAAGTGGCACAGCGCACCACCGCACTCCTACAGGCTCTAAGTCATCCTCCTTTTGGTCCTGTTCCCGCTTTGGAGCAAAGAAAAACGGCTATGCTTCAGACCCTAAAAGAAAAACAGGGAGTGTACAGTCCTTTCCTAGATCGTTGGGGCTATAATCCCGCTCAACGGGAAGCGATTGGTCGTGCGTTTCAAAACGTCACTGATCCCCCTAAGACGGATCTGGCTTGAACAGGTCTGGATTGATCAGGCTGTCGATGTCAGCAGGAGGCTCTACCACACCGCCTGAGGTATAGATGGCCGCCGTCTCCATAATCGTGTCCCAGTCCGTGTTGGTAATATACTCGCGGGCAGCCTTGGCTGATTCTAAATGGGGGCATTGGTCCCCTAAAACACAACCATTCACGCAGACTTCTGCACAATTCACCGTCTTGGGATCGGTCACTTGGATAACCTCTTTTTGAGTCAACGCTATTTTGCCACGCTTTTAAATGTAGTACATCAACGTTGCTTGGCGGAGCACTCGATTCTCACAGAGATCTTTAAGACTGACAGTCCTGAGCGTTTTTTCTACCTGACAGGTTGCTTTAGTCCAGGCTTCGCGGATTAGGGTCAGTTCCAGGGTGGATTCCGTCGGAGTGGTTTGTTCACACTCTTCTCCTTCGATGGTTTCCATGATTTCCCATAGGCTAATGGCACTGGGAGACCGAGACAGAAGATACCCTCCCCGCGCCCCTCTCTGGCTTCTCACCAAACCTCTACGGCGTAAAGTTGCCAGCAGTTGTTCCAGATAACGGTCAGGAATATTTTGACGACTGGCTAATTCTTTTATCTGCAAAGGCTCGCCTGCTTCATAGGCAAGTGCCAATTCGAAGACAGCAAGCAGGGCATAGGTGCCACGGCTGGAAAGTTCGAGCATGGGGCAATTATACCCCGCAAATCAAGTAGGGATTTAGGACTTGAGAGATTTGCTATCTTGGACACCGAAGCAAATTCATGGGGCTAGTGCCACACCTCATGGTACAACCCCGCTCAGCAGTACGACCTTATGTTTGCAGCAGGACAAATTCTACAAGACCGATATCAACTGAAACAGAAGTTTCGACAAGGTGCACCAGGTCGCCAAACATGGTTAGCCACTGACTTATCACTACAACCTCAGGAGGATGTAGTGATAAAACTTTTAGCCTTCACTTCTGATATGCAGTGGGATGATTTAAAGCTATTTGAACGAGAAGCCCAAGTGCTTCAAAATCTCAATCATCCTCAGATTCCTCACTATAGAGATCATTTTTCCATTGCAGGCTCAGAACTCAACTGGTGGGGTTTAGTGCAGGCTTATATTCCTGGCTATACGCTGCAAGGACTATTAAATCAGGGTAGAAAATTCAGTGAAACTGAACTTCGAAGAATTGCCAAAGAAGTTTTACAGATTTTGGGCTATCTTCACGGTTTACATCCTCCAGTTCTTCATCGTGATATAAAACCGAGTAACTTAATTCTGGGGGAAGATAAACAAATTTATCTTGTTGATTTCGGGTCAGTACAAAACAAAATGGCTGTCACAGGAGCAACTTTCACGGTGGTTGGAACCAGTGGATATACTCCGTTAGAACAATTCGGTGGGAGAGCTATCCCAGGTTCTGACCTCTATGCTTTAGGGGCAACCTTAATTCATCTACTTACAGGTGTTTCCCCCTCTGAATTGCCGCAACATAACTTGCGCATTCATTTCGCTGAGCAGCTGTCTAGCTACACAAATTTAGATGCAGGTTTTGTCCGTTGGATTGAAAAGTTAACGGAACCATCCTTAGAAAAACGCTTTTCTAGGGTGAAAGAAGCTCTTAGTACCCTTGGACATATCGCTGCAGTGGCGCCCTCTATGGTTTATGAAAATTTTGAAAAACCAGGAAACTCCATCATCGTTGGTAAAAAATCCAAGGCAGAATTAGAAATCTATTGCCCTAAAAAATCTTCTGCCACCAAGATTGCTGCTCTAGTTGGAGTTGCCTTTTTAGGCTTACTTGCTTATGCTCCAAGTACAGAGAGAGCGATTGTTAGCATTCTATTTGGAATTGGCGTTGTCGCCTATGTTAGTTTGCTTCTCAATTATTTATTTGCTCAGGACTCTCCCTTCAAAAAGTCCACCTTCTTCGTCCATTTCGATGCTAAAAATAATAGATTTGAATACGGATGTGCAAAAAGTCTTACGCGTTTTGATGCTAAACACAACGGACTGCAGCAGGAATTTGGCACTATTTTAAAAATAGACCATGTATCCATATTTCAATATGTGCCTGAGGATGGCTCTGGTCCATTAACTTGGGGAGTAATAATACTTGGGGCTGAGCAGACCTATAAGTTGCAGTGGGGCTTGACCGAAAAAGAATCTATCTGGTTGGCTAATGAAATTCAATCTTGGATTAATTCTGTTGAGATTGGATAGTGTTGCCTCGCGCGCTTGCTAAAGGTCTAGCTTATTAAAAGCATTTCCCCTTTCGCTATAGGACGATGGATATGGCAGTCTTAAAGACACCCCTGTATTCCTCACCATGTTTTTGCGACAACTCCACCTCCGCAATTTTCGTAACTACCTTGACCAGGTGGTGGATTTTGGCGCGCCTAAAACGATTGTGCTAGGCGAAAATGCTCAGGGTAAATCTAATCTTCTTGAATCTGTTCAGCTTTTAGCCACAGGCCGTACCTATCGCATCAGCAGAGACCGGGAGCTGGTTTTACAGCAAAAAGACCAGGGCAAAATTTCAGCAATGGTCGAGCGGGCCGGAAGTTTAATTGAACTGGATTTGCTGCTGCGGATTAATGGACGGCGTACGGCCAGGATTAACGGCACGACCCAACGGCGCGTGTCAGATTTGCTCGGTCAGATCAATGCCGTTTGTTTTTCAAGTCTGGATTTGGATCTGGTGCGGGGTGGGCCAGAATCACGTAGAGATTGGTTAGATGGCGTCTTGGTCCAACTAGAGCCTCTCTATATCCATCTTCTGGAGCAATATCGGCGGGTTCTACAACAGCGAAATTCGCTTTTGAAACAGGCGGTGGATCATCCTCCTTCGACCGACGAACTAGCCCTTTGGGATGCGCAACTAGTGACTACTGGAGTTGCAATTGCGCGGCGGCGAGCACGGCTCATCAACCGCTTGGCTCCGATGGCGATTCAGTGGCATACGGCGATCAGTGGCGGTCGGGAAATCTTACGAGTAAGCTATAGCCCAAAAATTCCGATGCTTTCTGATGAACCCGCTCAGCTTCAACAAGACTTTCTTGCAGCGATTGAGGAGAAGAAAAAATTAGAACTGATGCGAGGGACTTCTTTGATTGGTCCACATCGAGATGAAGTAGAACTTTTTATTGATGACACACCCGCTCGCCTTTTTGGTTCTCAAGGACAGCAGCGGACGCTGGTTCTCGCCCTCAAACTGGCAGAACTGGCTTTGATTGAGTCTGTGGCAGGGGAACCGCCTTTATTGTTGTTGGATGACGTGTTGGCAGAACTGGACCTCAATCGCCAGAACCAACTCCTCGATGCGATTGGTGACCGCGTACAGACCATTGTTACCACGACCCATCTGGGCGCTTTTGATAGTAATTGGTTGAAATCGGCTGAAATTTTTACAGTTAAAGCAGGGGTTGTCAGTCCTGGATGATTTTGTTAGCAGAGGCATCGTTAAAATAGTGAAACGGAAACTCTCCAGGAGAGCGTGCTATGCCGAAAATTACCCTTTAAGTCTCAGAAGAACTCTCTAAACAATTAGCTCAACTAGGCTACCGTCTCCCTGAGCTATTAGACGGGGATACAATGGACACAGCAATTCAGACCGTTTAATCGTTGACGGCTCTAAACTATGCAATCTGCGTTACACATCACTACCAAAGTGTTACCCGGAAATCGGGTCGAAATTCAGCTTCCTTCCGGCTCCGAAGGGCAAGAAGTGAATGTATTCATTGTTTTGTCAACGGCAGCCTTACCGCTAAACCCACAAAATCGGACTGACCAGCTGGCCAAAATGGCTGAAGATTCCGATATTCAGTCAGAGCTGGCTGCAATCAATGCCGACTTTGCGATCGCTCAAATGGATGGCCTAGGCATTGAATGAGTATTCAGCGAGGACAGATTTATTTTGTCAACCTCAACCCAGTCCAAGGGCGAGAACAGGCTGGGCAAAGACCCGTTTTAGTCTTCTCGATCAATGAAATCAATGCGTTACCGCTGGTTGTTACCGTAATCGTGGGTACAAAAGGTGCCAATATCCGCCAAAACTACCCAACCAACGTGCGAGTTGCACCAGAAGACAGTGGATTATCCTTAGAAACCGTGTTCCTCTGCTTTCAAATTCGATCCCTAGATCCCAAACGGTTTACGCAACAGCCAGCCGGAATATTGATCGCAACCAAAATGGTAGAAGTTGAAACCGCCGTCCGATATTGTCTAGCACTGTAACGTCTGATTCCGTCAGCGGTGACGAGACATCGTTAGAAATCTACTAACTGTTTGGTCATGAGGATACGCTCATGGCTTTGATAGCCAGTTCTGTGATAGAGACGCTGGGCATCAGGATTTTTAAAATCTACTTCTAAATGAAGTGCTTGCACACCCGAAACTCGGCAGGCATCCTCTGCAAAGGCTAACGTCTTGGTTCCAATTCCTTGTTGCCGATATGGGGGAGAAAGATAAAACTCATCGAGAAAGGCATCTCGTCCCCGGTATTCAAGGCTATAGCCGAAAGTCACCATGATATAACCAATCACTTCGCTCCCTAGCTGAATCAACCACAATTGCCCTAAAGATGTGTCAGACAAGAAATTTGCGAGAACCTCACGATCGATGGTTTCATCGAAGGGCAACTGCTCAGTTTCATGGAATTTCCTTACCAATTCCAGCAAGATGGGGAGATCTGAGATCGCTGCAACTCGATAGTTAATAGTCACCTCATACCCTCTCTATGCAACAAGTAATCAGCCTTTTACTCCGCGCTGTACTGGCACATTACGAAAGATCAGGACCAGCATCCTGGTGGCGCGGAAGCTGATCTACTGTATCAAACCAAGAAATTTGACTTTGAGTCCAGATGTGGTACTCCGGTTTGAGCATCACTGGATCATCCAGACTGGCAATTGTGACGTCAATAGTGGTAGCGTCCTCAACCTTTTGGAAGGCGATTTGAGTGCCACAAATACCACAAAATTCCCGCTGGCTCTGGGGAGAGGATAGATAGACTAATGGCTTCCCTTTTATATAAGTGAACGCTTTAATCGGGAACGTTGCCCATGCCAAAACGGGCGCACCTGCTGAGCGCTGACAACTGCGATTTTCTTTTCCCTACATCATCAAACCTTTTTATCTTTATCGGGCAAAACTGAGAGCGCCACCGCTGCAAAGGATTCGAGTGTTTTGCGATCGGTTTGTATATATGTGAGAACTAAAAGCCCCTGAAAGCTCGTCAGTAGGTGTATTGACAATAAGTGTGCATCCTCTGCCGATAAAACGACTATGCGAGCAGCGAGACGAGCGAAACCGTCCTGAGTAAGTTGAAAGCCTCGACGAACTTGGGTAGCGCTCTCCGGATTAGTTAAGCCGATTTCGATCGCGGTGTTGGTAAGGATGCAGGCACGTCCATCTTGCAACGAATAATCAATAGCAGAGTGGAAGAACCACCGAATGCCGTCTTCCGGAGATTCAAATCCACAGGCACTCGCGTTTGTGCAAAAACTGGCGTACCACTCATCACATCTGGTGTTGCAGTCATGATTTTAGGCTAAGTAGTTCTCTAAGAAGTTTACGCTCTGTCTTTCTTCAGGCGCTCTAATTCTTCATCAAATTCATCCGTAGCCTCTGTCAAAAGTTTGAGGTCTGGATTCTCAGGATTGGCGAGGCGGGCGGGGAGAATGGCCACAATATCTTCTACTTCTACGTGCCCTTTTACCCTGGCCCGTTCCATAAGCGCTTCGATGAATTTACGGGCCTCCTCTGCGGATAAAAGTCCTCGTGCAATCAGTTCATCAAGGAGGGGTTGGGCCCTGGCTAGCAAGTTTTCTAACCGTACTCCGACCAAGGCAGCCAGCCCTAAACCTAAGAGCAAAGTTCGGTGAGCGATAGTCTTGAGTTCATCCATAGGGAATAAGCATACACGTCAGTTCTAGTCTGGCAGTTTTTTGGATGTCGCAGACATAGGAATGCTTGAGTTAGATTAGAAAAAACCTGAGGTCGACTATGTTTCCTTTAGAAGCGTTCTACAACTCCTGTTACGGTTCAGAGCCTCCTTCTCGCAAGGCACGTCTGCAGCGCAAACTCAAGTTCCTGAAGCGCATGAAAGATGGCTTAGAAACCCGTCTATCGGCTGTAGATGCAGCGATTGGCACCGTCGAGCGGCAAATTGGTGAGGAAGATAGCACCGATGCTGCTTCTGCTTAACGTTGGAAGCGTGCCTAGCTCCTGGGAGCAGCCATCACAATCGCTCCCAGGACAGGCACGTTGTCATCCATGAGAACGGCTTGAATCTCATTCAGCGTAGCGCCCGTAGTGTAGATATCGTCTAGGAGCAAAACGCCTGTATTTTGCAATTTACCACTTCCTTTCCAGAGGAAAGCTTGCTTTAGGTTCTCTTGACGAGCCCTAGGAGAAAGCCCAAACTGAGCCTGAGTGTCACGCCTACGCACTAAGCTCTGCGTATCCAGGGTATATCCAGTCCAACGACAAAAAGATTGCCCTAATAATTCTGTTTGGTTGTAGCCCCGCGTCTTGCGTCTTTCTACAGAAATAGGCACAGGTACTACCCGCACGTTCTTGATCCCCAACTGCTCAGTTTGTTCAAAAGCTTGCCACCAAGCCCCTAATTTGTTTCCCAAGAAAAAACCGATATCTTTTCGACCCTGGTATTTCACCAGCGAAAGCAGATGCTCTAAAGTGCCGTAGTATTCTCCCCACGCCCATAATTTCATCGGGTGTGTCTGCACCAACGCTGTAGCTCTTTGCTCCGAGTCCAAGGCTTTCAAGCAATAAGCACATAAAGCTTCAGGAGATGAACGCTGGCAGAGGGCACAGGTATTTCGCGCCAGGAGCTTGACCAGAGGCTGCATGTCTATATCTATTAATGATTCGCTGCACTACATCATCATCGCGCCAATCAGGAAAATACCATTGACCAGAAGCGTATTCAAAACAGCACCACTGAAGGCCCACCAGTGAGGCTTATCCGAGCGCAAACCGAGTAACCCAATTACTAATAAAGACGCAACAATCAGACCAGCCCAGGCAAAGCTCAGAGGAGTATTCATCTGCCCCAGCGCCCCTTCCATGATTGGAGCAATATCGCCCTGCTCGTTTTGCATCATCTGCGTCCACCATTCGGGTAGACCAGCACCAAAGATATAAACATCGGTCAAAGCTGTGCCGATGAAGGAACCGAGAAAGAATAAACTGCCAATTCTCAAACGGGGGAAAGTAAGGGCCAACAGGGCAATGGGAACGCCTAGGGCTTCGATAGGAAGATGCAGATAGGGATTGGTACGCAGCCACCCCCAGTAAAGGGTGCCGCACCACCAGCTCAAGGTGAATCCAAAAAGCAAGGAACCCCAAAGTTCCTGCTTACGCTTTAAAAGATAAATACTCGACAGCATCCAAAAGAGCGTTAGCGCCAGGCTCACGCCAGGGGCAAGACGGACAAGCGGCGCTTGAAAAAAGACAGGGACCGATACCAGGAAAGCTCCAGCCAGGAAAGCTACAGTATTCGGAGACCAGGCAATAGCTTTGGTCTTGGCTTTTCTAGGAGTAAGGAGAGAGAAAGTAGACAAAATAATTTCTTAAAATAGCTTCGCACATCTTAACATATCTAGTCATATTGAGCATGGTAGTTTACATTTATGGCCTCAGAACTTCCTCGGAGTCTGGCGAGCACAGGATATCAAGTACAGCAGGCAATCAAAGCGGCCCTTGCTGATGGTCATTCCTTGCTGCAAGTAGACATTCAAAACCAACGCACTACTTCAGTGGATCTGACACGACCTCTGCTAGAAGCTCTGCCAGAGCCAGTTTCTATTCTGTTTGCAACGGGTACGGCGGGATTGGCAGAAGAGCGTTGGGCTACTGTTCCCCCCGATTGTCAACTTATCGATGTGGGACTTCGGGACAGACTTCTGCGCAAAAATTGGAAAACCTTAGTGCTTGTGGATGGCAGTTCGATCGACCTGCCTGTTCTTGATGAAATCATGCAACCTGCCCGTAAGCGGCCTGTTCTGATTGTCAATAATTGGCCTGAAGCTCCTGGGACGATCGGGACAGGCCGAGGAAGCTCAAAAAAGCGCAAAGAGTTCCGTGAGAAAGTAGAAGTCATCTACTATCTCCAGGCAACCCGTTATGTTCCCCTTATCATTTCTCGTCAATATCCAGGCCCCTGGTGCATCTGGGAAGAACAAGGTTCAGGAGCCTATAGATTACTAGAAGAATTCACCAATCCTCCTACGACCAAAGATTTGAAACGCTGGAGCAGCAAAGTTCCTTTTCCTGGCCCGATTAAAATCTGGGACCATTTTTGGGGCGGCCCTAATTTCTTTCGCTCCTGGTAAATTTTCCTAGCAACTAACCTTCATTTAAAGACTCGCAAACTTATCCGTTGCTTCGATCAAACCACTTCGGATACCCGGTTCCATCATTGAGTGTCCGGCATCGGGTACAACGACGAACTCTGCTTCCGGCCAAGCTTGGTGCAGTTCCCAAGCGCTGATCATCGGACAAACGACATCGTAACGCCCTTGAACAATTACGGCTGGGAGGTGTCGAATACGATCTACATTTTTCAACAGTTGGTCTTCAGATTCAAGGAAGCCTTTATTCACAAAGTAGTGACATTCAATACGGGCAAAAGCATCCGCAAAAGTCTCTCGACCAAAGTTTTGAGCAGCATTAGGGTCTGGGTAAAGTCTACTGGTACTTCCCTCCCAAATACTCCAGGCTTTAGCGGCTTCTAGGCGAATATTTCGATCGGGGCTACACAGTCTTTTGTAATAGGCTGAGATAAAATCATGTCGTTCTTCTATGGGAATCGGTTTTATAAACTCTTCCCAGGCATCGGGGAATATATAGCTCGTTCCTTCCTGATAGAACCATTGCAGTTCTTTTTGTCGAAGAAGAAAAATGCCGCGCAGAATCAGACCCTTACAAGCTTCAGGATGGGTTTGGCTATAGGCCAAAGAAAGCGTACTGCCCCAACTTCCGCCAAAGATAACCCATTGGTCAATACTTAAATGTTTACGCAGCGTTTCTATATCTTGAACTAAGTGCCATGTTGTATTTTCTTCTAACTCTGCATGGGGTGTACTTTGTCCACAACCACGCTGGTCAAATAGAATCAGACGCCATTGTTCAGGGTTGAAATATTGACGATAGGCCGCGTTTATTCCACCACCCGGCCCCCCATGTAAAAAGACGGCGGGCTTCCCTTTTGGGTTACCTGCTTCTTCGTAGTAAATCGTATGTAGATCTGAAACTTTTAATGTGCCCGTTTGATAAGGATGAACAGAAGAGTACAACTCGCGCATAGAAGAAAACTAACCTTGGGTGAGCGTTTGAATAAAATTACGAACCACGGGTCCCGTAAATCGGTCCACGAATCGTTTCATAAAATCTAAAAAGTCATCTTCCATTTGGTGGTCTGCATTATCAGAAATAATTCGGACCACAGCAAAGGGAATTTCTTGACTACGACATACTTGGCCCACCGCCGCACTCTCCATGTCGACACTCAAAGCACTCGGGAAGAGCTTTAAAAGTTCTGACTTCTTCACAGGGTCAAAAATTATCTGGTCTCCAGTCAGGGCTAACCCCTGATGTACCGTTAGTTCTGCAATCCCCAACTCAGCCAGCTCTTCAGGGCTAAAGCTGCTTTCTTGAATAACCTGTAGACAAGCTTGATAGGCATTTTCCAATAGAGAAGTTTCAGCCATCAGTTCCCGTAGCCCTAGAAGTGGAATTTCTCCTTGAGCAAAGAAGGGTCGAGCATCCATATCGTGTTGGGCAACACCTGTAGCAACGACAATATCTCCTCTACGAATTTGAGGACTCAGACCACCTGCTACACCAACAAAGAGAATAGCATCCACCCCAAAGAAATCAATCATGCTCTGGGTATGGGACGCAGCTGCCACCTTTCCCCAACCAGAACGACCCAAGACCACAGGAAAACCCAAGAGTTGACCTTCATGAAAAGTCGTCCGTCCCCGTAAAACTTGCTTTGCCTGCTCTAACGTATGTTCTAGCGCCCAAGTCTCTTCTTCCATGGCACTGAGAATGCCCAACTTTTGGATACGCATCAGGACTGTCCTAATAATTTTAAAGAATATTTATTTAATAGTAGTTTGCACATTAGTCTCCTATAGGACACCTACTCTTTCTAGCTAATACCCGAACGAGGGGCAAGAATATGAAGGCTAAGAGCGACTGAATGCTATCTTTTCAGCATCAATGGATTGAATGGGCGTCAGCTCTCCCGTGCTGTTGTTCACGCTCAGTAAGAAATTTTTATCCCGCTCTTCGACATCAGCCAGGGCAAAAAGCTGGTTTGTGTCTGAACAAGCTAGATCTTTTAGATCACTGGACAAGGTGCGTTTGCCGAAACGCAGGGTTGAAAGGTTAATAATCTTTTGATTTTGGAAATCCAACTGCACGAGACGGGTAGAGCCTTCTAAGGACAGAGCCGTCATGTAAAACGTTCCATCAGGGCATTGGGTTAGATTGCTGAATCGTTCCGTTGCAGAGAAGTTGAAACCCTCTATCACTTTTGCTTGGCCCGTTGTCGGGTCAAGGGTGGCTAGACGAAAAGGTGGAATTCCACTATTTAGGCTGACAATGGCAAGTATGGAGCCATTATCAGGTGCTAGACTCTCAATCGTGCTGTTTTCCCCAAGCCCCGTCACCTTCAGGGTCTGTGTGGATGAATTAGAGATCGTTAGACGACTGATAATCACTGGCTCTCCAGGAATGCCTTCTATCCTTGAAATTAGGAGACTTCCTGTGGGTAAGGTAGTAAAGCCACCAATCCGTTCTTTGCGGGGAATGGCGAAGGGCGTATTTCCTGAAATCTGACGTCGTGACCGTCTTTGGGTTTTGCCGTTCTCTATTTCTATGCTGTCGATCACGAGTTCAGTGTTGGCTTCATCGCTTGTCGGTTGCCGCCGAAGGCTATAGAAGACGGGTTTCGATTGAGCAAAGGCCCCCTCCGCAGGAACCCCCAGCGCTGCCACCGTTGCACTTGCCACTACAAATTGATTAAATTGCCGCCGATTTATCTTTTTCATACTTATTTCCACCTTCCAAAGAATAATCAAGTCAAGGCACAGTCAGATTTGCATCTGGCGTAAGTGGTCTTGCTTGCATATCCGCAAACACATTGATCGCTATTTGTTTAGCACGGAGGTCCTCTCGAGGAGATGGAACATCCGCACTATCTAATCCCCACATCCACTGTATCGAGCCTGTGGCGAAGACCTTAGCTCCACTGGCCGCTGTGTATCGAACAGCATTCGATAAGAGGGGGTCTGTGCCTACCGGGAGGTCCGCATCCGTGGCACTGGGGGGTTGCTGTTCAGGAGGGAATGGAGACTGGGATAGAACTACCAGTCCAGGAGGACCAAATCCGTTATTGATTACCGCATCCCATTCAAAGCCCACTAAACGGCCCAATCGGTCTCCATTTTGTAGACCCGTATTGGCATAGTAGGGGTCTGCGCTGTTGGTTACGACAAAATCATATCCTGCATACACATCATCTTTATCCGCCACGTACATTACGCCGAGTAAGGCATTTTCCGGCCGATTGTTCTGAGGACTTCGGAACTTATTGGTGGCAGCAGATGAATTGCTGGCTGCAGCAGGATCCTGCTGCCAATCATCCTTGTAGCAAGCCGTGACCCGATTGGCGACTCCTGTACTAGAGTTCTCAAAACGTACACGCCAATAGGCGGTGTTCGCAGAGAAGAAGGCTAGATTCAGACCTGTGTTGCGGGCTTGCTCGACGGAATTACGCTGCTCCAAAGACCAGTACTCATCATGACCGACCGATAGAAAAAGCTTGTGTTGGCTTAACAACTGGGGATTGCTGTGGATATCTACGCTTGTTACGTAGGAGATGTCATAGCTTTGGGATTCCAGCCAGCGCACCATGTTGTACTCCCAGCGCAGGATGTTATTGAATTCACCACTCCCAAACGTTGTTTGCGAGAACGGTCGGTCAAAGGAAACCTTGAAAGCTCTTTGACCATCAGGGTTGCCAAAGCCGTACAAGCTCCGGCCCCCATAGCTGTTGTAGGCCAGAAAGGTGGTGAAACTGCTTTGAAACAAGATGTCGGAGGTGCTGTTATCATCGCGCACCACAAACCAAACCTGGGACTGTTTTCCTGTTCTTTGGTCCGTCAGTTTGGCAATGTACAAGCCACTGGTCCAGTTAGCACCGACTTGCAACGTATAGGAAGTTGGCCAATTGCACTGGATAAGGAGGGTTTTTGGGTCTGGAGTGGGAATGGCGCGATTGGCCCCGCGAAGGGTTCCACTACTGGTGATGAACGTTCCCCCAGCGCCCCCGTAGTAGCCCAATCGGTAGATATCAATTGTGTAGTTTCCTGTTCGAGCCAGAGAAACCTTAATCGGTAACGAGCCGCCTCGGTTCACGCTGGTGGCCGCTGCATAGCCCGCAATCTCCGTGGTTGCTTGATTCGTAATTTTCCAGGCGGTGGTACCTTGTTTTTGATTTTCTAGATAAATGGCATTGGGATTGGCCACGGCTGTAAAGGTCACGCTAGTACCCGCAGCCGATGCATTCACCCGATTGGCTCCGGTAGTCGGCCCCAACTTCAAAACAGTACTTGCCTGCCCACTGGTATTCGTAACTGCACTGGTCGGAGAAACTGAACCACCACCAGTTGTAACGTTAAAGCTGACGGTTATGCCTGCTTGGGGATTGCCCGAACTATCATTAACTTGAACAACGAAAGGATTACTGAGAGTTGTACCTGCTGACGCACTTTGGTTATCTCCACTTACCTTGGATATCATTGAAGAATTACTCGCAACGAAAACTATATCTCGAAAGTAGTTACTGCTTTGATAGGAATTGGTAGGGAAAACGCCAGGATTGCCAAACACACCATTACTTCCATCAGCAATGCTGCTGAGTTCTCCATTACTAACTGAAATTGCTAGACCACTATTGGTAACTGGAAAAAAGCCATTACTGTTGACAGAAACAACATGGGTCGTATTAGCTTGAATAGATAGAGGAGTTGTAAGGTTTTGCTGTTGCCATCCAGAAGCTGTCTCATTGGTGAAGGTAATCGTTGCTAAAGGTATTCCTCCACTTATCGCCCAGATTCTGCCTTCATGAGTTCCACTATCACTGGCGGCTTTCCAGTAGCGGATGGCCGTAATTTCTCCAGCCCTATTGCTTTGAAACTTAGTACCTAGTTCGTAGGTCATGCCATTATCACTGGCATCTGGGACACTAGGGGTTTGGGTCGTAAATAGTGAGGTGGGCATAGCTTTGGTTCTGTATATTTTTTATGGGATATGTCCAAGAACGGCTGTGGGGCAGAGATTAAATCAAACTCATCAACTAAGAGACTTTAACTGAGCAAAGACAAAAAATGCATGTCATATGCATCACATTGCTGTGCAGAACCCAATGCCTTATATGATTTGCACTGCTCTACTTATACCCGATGTCTTATCTATAACGTGTGTTTCAGAATACATCAAAGATATCTGCAGAATTACACTTTGCATACTTATATGTTGTCTAAGTACTCACTAGTAAAGAGAGCTTAGTGATCTATAATGCGGATAGTTGAGGAACTACATTTAGCACTAATAATATAAAAACTGTATCACTGATAACAATAATTGGTAAAAGCAGTCTGAACGATACAGTTAATCTCAGCATAACTTCTGGAAATCTATACAAAGTATTGGAATGTCCTTTTGATAAATGTGTGAATTTGTAAACAAAATTATATTTATTTATCTTTTCTCTTCTCAGATTATTTCCTGAATATATATTGCTACTCAAATACATAAGTATGGAGGTACGGGGAATACCAGACTTCTTAAAATTAAGACTTAGCTCTATCTGTAATTAGGCTTTTTTAGCGAAGAGAGCAAATTAAATAAAGCAGCTATGCATAGTCAAGTTACTGAACTTGATTGCTTAAATCATGCCTTATTTCATAAAGTAAATCTCCTTACTTTCTTTTTTCCTAACAAGGTTAAGCATCATGCTTGGCCTTGTAAGATTTGGCGTGGTGCGGAATACATAGCTCAAGGATTGATTTTTTGCACAGTGCTTGTGTGCTGATGAGGAAAAGAAATCTAACTAGTTTTTCTATGCAAGGAGCTTACTAGCATGCTGAGAGATGTTAAAGCATTTCGAGGATTCTTCTTCATTGTAAGTTTAATAGCAGCGTTGGCAATCGGGTTATGGCCTAACTACCCACCTGCTTTGTCCCAGGCCAGCAATTCATTCAGCCGTGTAGACAAAAAGTTTTTAAGGAGTTATCGCCGAACCATGATGCGGATGCGATCTTCTGCAAAGGCAGAGGCGTTAACTCAACTCCAACAGGATCCTCAGAAAGTAATTACTCAAGCAAAGGGCGTATGTACAGATCTCAATTCAGGGATGCCCAGAGAGCAAGTCCAACCTAAGGGAACCCCTGAAGCTGATGTCTTCAAGTCTCTAGCTTCTCATTATTATTGCCCTAACTCTACGTTCAATTAACGCGCGTTCAGTTACTGAGAATTCTCTAACGTCCCTCTATAAACCCTGTATTTATTAAGGAATCAAAGAGCATATGATTAACCGACGATTTTTCATTGAGTTGAGTGCAGGCGCTGCGGGGGGACTGATTTTGGTCAAGGCTCTACAAGCCTACGGTCAGCAATCAGCCACTCAAGTATCTTGTGATACCCTTGACCCAGCCACAATTGAAAAATATAGTGCGTTCCTTGTCATTCCTCCTGCTATGCCGCGCACCAGTGTAATCAAGGCGAAAGGTGAAAAAGATGACGACAATAATGATGATAAAAAGCAAGAAGACAAGAATAGAGATTACGAAATCGATTATTACGAGATTGCTGTTCGACAGTTCAAGCAGCAGGTCTTACCTTCTTCGTTGCCCGCAACTACTGTTTGGGGCTATGGATCAATAAAATCTTCCGGTACGGTAGGCCAAGGCGGTAGCTTTAACTATCCATCGTTCACTATTGAGGCCAGATATAACAGGCCCGTGCGGGTAAAGTGGATCAATGACTTGGTTGAAAATCCCCTTGAAGACGGCCCAGGTAAAAGGGGGAAATTCCTTCCACATCTTCTGCCTGTGGACCCGACCGTACATTGGGCCAATCCACCGGGTGGCAACAAGGGTAGGGATTCACGTCCAACGTTTACGAGTACACCTGGTCCCTACACCGGGCCAGTTCCAATGGTCACCCATGTCCATGGTGCAGTGGGCGTTGGCGACGAGAGCGATGGCTATACCGAAGCCTGGTTCCTTCCGGAGGCGAAAGATATTCCCGGAGGCTACGCAAAGTTTGGCACTTTTTACGAGACGTTCAAGAAGCAGTTCAAGAAAAATCTCAAAGCCAACCATCCCTCAGACGAATGGAAGGAAGGTACCGCAACGTTCCAGTATCCAAACAAACACCGGGCCGCGACACTTTGGTACCATGACCACACGTTGGGAATGACTCGGCTCAACGTGTATGCTGGTCCAGCAGGCTTCTTTAACGTGCGGGGAGGTCCTGATGACCTGCCTCCCTCATTGCTACCCGGTCCTGCTCCACAGCTTGGAGATTCTCCAGGGACGAAATACTACGAGATCCCTATTGCTGTTCAAGATCGTGCCTTTAAACCAGATGGCTCTCTGTGGTTCTATCCTCCTGCGCGGCAGTGTGCTGGTGACACAGCGGGCAATGGTCCTTTCATTCCAAACGGAGTTTTTTCCCCGATCTGGACCCCTGAGTTTTTCGGTGACACCATGGTCGTCAATGGTAAAACCTGGCCAAAACTTGAGGTTGAGCCACGCCGCTATCGCTTCCGTTTCTTAAATGGGTGCGACTCGCGCTACCTGATCCTAAAGATCGTTAGCGATCTCAACCAGGTAGCAGCACGACATCAGGCCAAACAGCCAGCAGAGCCCTCCCTTAAGTTCTGGCAGATTGGTTCAGAGGCGGGCTTTCTCCCTGTCCCAGCTAACTTGGACCAACTCCTGATCAGTCCGGCAGAGCGGGCCGATGTGATTGTCGATTTCACCAATCTTTCGGTTGGTACGGAGTTCTACCTGATCAATGAGGGGCCGGATGGACCCTTCGGCGGGATAGGACCTGATTACTATGACTCTAATCCAGGGGCCGGGGAAGTCGCAGATGTGGCTACAACTGGCCAGGTGATGAAGCTCCGTGTGGTACCGCTAACAAGCCAGGATACCAGCACGCCACCGGATCAGCTTCAACTGCCAGCCATCACGCCTATCGGCAAAGAAAATAGAACGCGTCCATTAGCGCTCCTTGAGGATTTGGCGAATATTCCCGGTAATCCCTCTGTTGGTCTAATGCTAGGCACCATCTCTAAGGGGAAAGCACAAATGAAGATGTGGCAGGACCCGATTACCGAGAACCCACAGGTTGGTGATATTGAGATATGGGAGTTCTACAACTTTACGATGGACGCCCACCCAATCCACATCCATGAGGTTGCATTCCAGGTCGTCAATCGGCAAGAGGTACAGGTAGACCCATCCACAAAACAATTGGCAGGACTGATCGGTGTTCCCGTCGCCCCTCAGCCTTGGGAGACTGGCTTCAAAGACACAGTCACCGTCTATCCAGGTCAGGTGACGCGTGTGAAGGCGCAGTTTAATACGCCAGGTCTGTTCGTTTGGCACTGCCACATTGTTGAGCACGAAGACAACGAGATGATGCGCCCGTATTATATTGGCCCTATCCCGAAGGATCTCCCAAGACCAATGTAGGTAGAACAAAGAGCCCAATCTACGACTTATAGGTTTGCTGTCTAAGCTCTCCCTATAAGAGTTAAAGCTCTGTCAAGACTATCTTGAAGTCTTATGGAATTCACTCAGAATCGCAGGGATGCGTTTGGCTGCTTGGCCATCTCCATAGAAAGGCGGACGGCTTTGAGGGTAAATATTTGGGGAAAGGGCTTTAAGAATGGCTGCCTTTTCCGCTGCCACTAATTGGTTCCAACCCGCATCTACAGTTTCTTGCCATTCTGTTTCTGCCCGGACGGTTAGGCAGGGAACCCCTAATAAGTAGGCTTCTTTTTGGACACCGCCTGAATCCGTTAGGATGCACTGTGCATTTTGTTCCAGTTGGAGCATATCCAGATAGCCTAAGGGCTCAATGCGCCGGAGACGAGGGCTTTTTTGAAGCATATCTTCGAATCCCATTTGCTGGATACGCTGCTGTGTGCGCGGATGCACAGGGAAGATGATGGTCAATTCACTAGAGCATAGGGCTTTTAGAATCGCTTCTAGTCGAGCGGGGCTATCGGTATTCTCAGCGCGGTGAATCGTGGCAAGCACATACCCTCGCGATTCTAGGGCCAGTTTGTCCAGGATGTGTGAGCGCTGTTGGGCTAGGTTTAGATAGTTCAGTAAAACGTCATACATGACGTCGCCCACTTGATGAACGCCCTGGGTAATGCCCTCTCTCCTGAGATGTTGCGTTGCCAGATCTGTGGGTGTGAATAGTAGAGTCGAGGCATGGTCGGTTAAGCGACGATTGACTTCCTCAGGCATGTTCATATCGAAACTACGTAAGCCCGCTTCAACGTGGGCAATCGGAATATGAATTTTCACTGCTGCCAAGGCTGCTGCCAGCGTAGAGTTGGTGTCGCCATAAACCAATACTAGGTCTGGTTTTTCCTGCTCTAAGAGCGCTTCGATTTTCTCGATCATTTGAGCAGTCTGGACCCCGTGAGAAGCGGAGCCGACGCCGAGGTTATAGTCTGCTTGCAGTAAATCTAATTCATCAAAGAACACCTGGGACATTCCAAAATCGTAGTGCTGCCCGGTATGAACCAGAATCTCTTGGTGCTCCTGCCGGACCACGCGACTGACAGCCGCCGCTTTAATGAACTGGGGTCGTGCGCCCACTACTGTAAGGATACGCATGGCTTAGGGAATGAGGCTAACGGAATTAGCCTGTAGCAGGTATGTGCGAGTGCATTCAGGACATTTTCCTTTCTCTGCTTCAAAGACAAGCCGCACCCCACACTGACAAGCCCATCCCCGCTGTCGGGCCGGGTTGCCGAGGACAATGGCATAGTCAGGCACATCTCGTGTAACCACAGCCCCTGCTCCAACTAGAGCATGACAACCAAGTGTTGTTCCGCACACAATCGTTGCATTAGCGCCAATGCTGGCTCCGCGCTTAACCAGGGTTGGAAGATGGTCTGCACTGGTATTGCGGACAAAGGCAGAACGGGGTGTTTTGATATTGGTAAAAACCATGGAAGGACCACAGAAGACGTCATCTTCTAAGGTGACTCCAGCGTATACCGAGACATTGTTCTGAATTTTGACGTTATCGCCAATGGTTACACCGGAGGCAATAAAGACATTCTGGCCGATTTTGCAGCCTTTTCCCAGGCTGGTGTTCTTGCTGATGTGGCAAAAGTGCCAGATTTGGGTCCCTTCGCCGATGTCCACGGGCTCATCCACGTAGGAGGAGGGGTGGACGAGAAAAGGGCACTCAACCATGATGGGCTGCCTCCAGAGAGCGGACTGAAATGCTGGCCCCACCCTGCTCCAGAGAGCGTTGGGCTGCCTGGAGAACTTGCAGGACAGCCAGACCATTCTCGCCATCACTGATCGGTTGCTTGCCCTCACGGATGCACTCTAAGAAGTGCAGGCATTCGTTGCGCAGTGGTTCACTCATCTTGATCGCAGGGATAGTGATGTCGCCCTGGCGTAGGGTCAGAGCCTCACCGTAAGAATTGTAAGACTCAGCAATATCGACGCCCTTGTTATAGAGGCGTAGTTTCTCGGCAGGTTCCATATCATCAAAGACCGCCATCTGACGGCTACCGACAATCGTGAACTGGCGAATTTTGCCGGGGTCCAGCCAACTGGCATGACTGTGCGCTATTTGCCCGCCTGGAAAACGGAGCGTGAAGAAGACCACATCCTGAATCGTTTGCCTGAGAAACGCCTGCCCAGTGGCAGAGACGCTCTCCGGTAGCTGACCGAGCAGATGCAGCATAACCGAAATATCGTGGGGGGCTAGACTCCACAGCGAGTTCTCATCCTTGCGCACCTGACCCAGATTGACCCGCTTGGAGTAAATATAATGGATCGAACCCAGAACCCCTTCTTGGATGCACTGTTTGAGCCGAACGACTACTGGATGGTAGAGCAGGATGTGGCCGACCATCAGAACCCGTTGCTGCTTTCTGGCAAGCTCAATCAAGTCTTGGCTCTCTCTGATATCCAGGGTCATCGGTTTTTCCACCAGGACGTGCAGACCCCGTTCTAGGGCTGCCCGTGCAATTTCATAGTGACTGGCTGCGGTAGTAGCGACTACTACGGCCTGGAGTCCCGCTAAGTCCAGAACCTTTCGGTAGTCCGATTCGGTCAAGACCTCCGGAAACTGTTGGCGGACCTTTTGAAGATTAGTGGGCACTAGGTCGCTGACGGCGTGCAGATGACCGCCTGGAAGCTGGGCAAAGGTGCGGACATGGTTAAAGCCCCAGTTGCCTGCACCAATAACGGCTAATTGGATGGGTTCTAGCATGGGTTTTTCCATAGAAGTGGGTCATTTCCCTTATGGTTGAGGGATAGCTATGGCCTGGGGCAGCATTTGGCTTGCTACCTGATTTGCCAACTGGATCACAGCCTCACAGTTAACCAGGGCTGGATAAATCTGGGCCGTACTGGTCTGGAAAAGTCCTGGCACGGGAGCTGTCACCGGTAGGAGCTGACTACCGGCCCCTAGTCCATGAACAGGCTCGATGTTGCGTGCACGCAGCATCTTCCACGCCAAAACCTGTGCTGGATGAAAGTCAGGAAACATCCGCTGCAAATGAGTAAAAAATTCTTGGGCAATCACGTCGTCGGGCTGACTGAAATAGGCGCTGTCGGGCGCTACATATTTAGGTACGTAGACTAAGGTTTGGTCCTTCATATTCTCTGTGCCGATGACATGGGTAGTTTCGACCACGGTGGTAAAGGGGACGCTGCGGTCGGTAATGTTGATCGAATAGTAGGGGCTGAGGCTCTGCTCAAACTTGAGCAACAGACAAACAATCCCTAAATATCGCTGGGGTTCCAAGACTACTTCTGGAGGAAGGAGTGGCTGTAGATGGCACGGTAGCAGGGTTGAAATTACCGTCTGGCATCGCTGATAGCCCCGTTCAGTATTTAGTCCCTCCACTTTTCCCT
Organism: Gloeobacterales cyanobacterium; assembly: GCA_038245785.1. GTDB lineage: Bacteria > Cyanobacteriota > Cyanobacteriia > Gloeobacterales > PMM-0068 > Sivonenia. The sequence goes on from JBBRSB010000020.1 coordinate 64,409, forward strand.
GGCGGTATTCCAGGCTGTTCACCCCTATCCCCAAGTGAACTTGTCCCCCATTTTTCTGGATGGCCTTCACCAGCGCATTCGCCAAGATTTGGTATCCACCAATCAAACAGCCCATTTGCTCCCGTTGCGCCCGGTCGCGGGTGGTGGACATGCGTCGGGTCCTGGCCCAGAGATAAGTGGCGGGTAAGCCCTTAGGCTGGTCATCAAATTTGGAATCAAGCAGTGGTTTCCATAACTTCTTATAGAGGCCGGGGCCACATAGCTTAAGGAGCCAATCCTCTAAGGGAAGATTGTCCAAGGCGGACCAGTGGGCAAATCTTTGGCAATAGAGAACGAAATAGGCCAACCGCGCCCGCTCGTACAAAGAGAGCGGTGTGAAACGGAGAAACTCTGCAAGGGAGCTGAGAGAGTACATCTTGCCCTGTTCAAAATAGCCGACCCGCGTGGGGCGAAACTGCAAACAATCGGCGACTCCGACTTCCTGGCAAAGGTCGATGACTTGGGTATCCGTCGGCAGAATAACATGATAAAAGCGGTCCACCTGCAGTCCGGCGAAATCCATCGCTCCGGCTAGCCCCCCTGGGATGCTGTCCCGTTCATAAAGCGCCACGGACACTCCAGCTGCACTGAGCCGATAACCCAGCGTCAATCCTAAAATGCCGCCCCCTAAAATAGCGATCGGTAGGTCCTGGCTCATAATTTCTCCAAAACTGTGGCCAGTCGGGGACTAGGAGCATAATCGCTTTGCCCATAACGCCAAAGCACCCGTCCGTACGCCCAGAGCGTACGCCCAATCTTCATCTTGCTGGCTCCCCGCTCCCGGCCCTTGAGCACCATCGGCACTTCAGCCAACCGTGCCTGGAGGAGGTGGAGTTTCAGCAAGAGTTCGACCATTGATACAAAACCCTGCTCTTGGATCAACTGCTTCCCATAGTGCTGGAAGGCATTTTTCAAACAAGACGGACGGTAGGCTCGGAAAAAAGAGCTATAGGTGTGAATGCTGGGGGTGCCCATGACCAAGGCCAGCAGGCGGTTGGCGCACCAGCTCAAAATTTTGCGTTCCCAAGGGGCCTCTATACCCCCACCGGGCGCATATACAGAAGCCAAAACCACGTCATATCGTTTTGCGTCCTTGTTCTCTTCTTTCAACGCCAGAAGTGCCAACATCTGGGGAAGGATGCTCAGATCGCTGGTGTTATCAGCTTCTAAGGTGATGAGTGCATCTTCTTCTTGGCATAGAGGAAGGATGTGGGCAAAGCCTGTACAGAAGGCAGCGCCTGGTCCCCGATTGTATGGATGCTCTAGGACCGCAGCTCCCTCCGAACGGGCAATAGCTGCAGTCTCATCTAGGCTCCCATCATTGACAATAAATATCTGGTGGGACAAACGCAGGCTAGCCATCGTCCCTTGAATATTTTCGAGGAGCATGGCAATATTGCCCGCCTCGTTAAAGGCGGGGATTAGAAAATAGATTGTCATACAGTCTCTAGGGGAGAGGGTTGATAAAACTGACATTGCCAAGCAATCGTTTGTTTAAGTCCTTCTTCTAGGGATGTTTGCGGAGTAAATCCCAAGAGCTGACGGGCTTTGCGGTTATCGGGCACACGGCGACGTACGTCCTCATAGGGACGCTCTGCAATTGCTTGATAGGGAATGAGTTGGATCTTTGCCTCCCCGGTGCTGTGACTGTTCATCAGACGATGGATGAGATGAGCAAGGTCAAGAATGCTAATTTCTCGGTCATCTCCGATATTAAATAGCTGGCCTGTAGCAGCTTCTGGCTTTTCAACCGCTGCCACAAACCCGGCTACCGTATCGCGCACATAGGTAAAACTGCGGGTCTGTTGCCCATCGCCATGGATAGGGATCGATTGTCCTTTTAGCAGAGTGTCAATAAAGACTGATTGAGGTCCTCCCCACCAACTGCGGTGTTGACGGGGACCATAGGAGCCAAAGATCCGAATAATTGTTACTCCTAGGTTGTATTCCTCCTGGTAGCCCCAGGCAAGATGTTCGTCAAAGAGTTTGGAGGTGGCATAGCTCCAGCGCCCAATCAAACTACTGCCTAAGACTGTATCTTGGTCTTCTTTGAACGGCAGCTGAGGACTTTTGCCATAAACATCAGAGGTCGAGGCCAAAATAAAGCGGGCTTGTCGGTTGCGGGCTACTTCCAAGGCGTTCTCAGAACCTTGACTATTGATGCGGAGCGTCCCCAACCGAGAACTGTAGCGTGGGATCTTAGCTGCGGCCATATGAACCAACACATCCACTGCGGGAACGGCGGCTTCAAAGGCTTCTTGGTCGAGGATATCCAGTTTGTGGAAGGTAAAAGCTGGATGCGCCAGGGTAAATTGGAGATTTTCTCGGCTTCCCATAGATAGGTTGTCTACGCCGATTACCCGATGACCACGCTGAAGCAAAGCATCGGCAAGGTGGGAGCCTAGAAAGCCCGCCACTCCTGTAATCAAAATATGTTGTGTCATGTTTGCTCAGGGGGAGAGGACGAAGGCTTCTTGGAGAGCTTGGACCACGGTTTGCTGTTGTTCATGGGTTAACTCTGGAAACATCGGTAAAGAGAGCACTTCTGCTGCCGCTTTCTCTGCGGCGGGGAAAGCGCCGAATGTGTAGCCTAAGTGGTAGTGGACCTCCTGAAGGTGCAGCGGGATGGGGTAATAAACCATCGAAGATACTCCTGCCGCTTTCAGGGCCTGCTGCACTCGGTCGCGGTCCGCAACCCGAATCGTGAATTGGTTGTAGACACTGTTCGCATTGGGCAGTTCTTGAGGACAGAGAATGTTTGGATTTCCTGCTAAAAGCTGACGATAGTGGTCGGCATGATCACGGCGGGCGCTGTTCCATGCTTCAAGATAGGGAAGTTTAACGTTGAGAATGGCGGCTTGGAGTTCGTCGAGGCGGCTATTGACCCCTAACTCCGTGTGATGGTATTTTCGTTTGCCTCCGTGACGGCGTAACATCTCAATCCGCTCTGCGAGGAAAGGGTCACGGGTGGTGGCCAACCCTCCATCGCCAAAGCAGCCCAGATTTTTGCTAGGGAAAAAGCTAAAGCAGCCCACATCGCCCAAGGAACCGACCCTCTGTCCCTGATAGGTGGCCCCGACAGCCTGGGCACAATCCTCAATCACGCGTAGCCCATGCCGCTGGGCGATCTTGAGCAAAGGCTCCATGTCACAAGGCTGACCAAAAAGATGGACGGGCAGCAACACCTTAGTGCGTGAGGTAATATGCGCTTCGAGTTGGTTGATGTCCAGGTTAAACGTTGTCGGATCGATGTCTACAAAGACTGGGATTGCACTGACGGCACCAATCGCTTCGGTAGTAGCGATAAAGGTAAGAGGAGTAGTAATGACCTCATCCCCAGGACCAATCTCCAGCGCACGCAGAGCTAAGTACAGGGCATCGGTTCCTGAGTTGAGGCCGATGGCATGGGAAACGCCCAAATAGTCTGCTAGCTGTGCTTCTAAACGTTTGACTTCGGGTCCCAGAATGTACTGACCTTCGGCCATAACCCTACCCACCACTAAATTCAGAGATTCAGCGATGTGCTGATATTGCAGGGACAAATCAACCATGGGAATCATCGGCATACTTTTTATACCTTTTGAGATTGAGAACATGAAGTTAGTTCGATAAACAATTAGGCTTGCGCCAGGGACACCAGCCACACTCCCCCCAGGATGGCTAAGCAGCCCACCACCTGGACCGGCTGAATCGACTCTTTCAGGAATAGAGCAGAGACAAGAAGAACAAGTAAGAAGCTCAAACCACTCATGATTGGGTAGGCAATGCTCAGGTCAAGGCGTGAGAGGGTGTAGCTATACCCGGCCAAGGCCAACACATAGAACGTCACGCCTGCCACCACACCAGGGTTCGTAAATATCAGAACCAGAGACTTCCAAGACAGCTCTAGAGCTCCACCCCGATTCATCCCATACTTTATTAGCACGTTGCCTATGGCATTGAGGGACACGGCTAAGAGCAAAATCAACGTGGCTGAGGACATTCTGATTTCTCCTAAAGGCGGAAGAGGCGGGGGTCATTCCGGAGGTAGCCTAAAGCGTTACGGGTATCGACCACTAGAGAACTGTGCTCGGCAACTAAGGGCCAAGGAAAGACACCATGATTGGTGATGATGACCACGCAGTCACTGGTCTGCAGCAGCTCGGCATCCAAGTCAGAGCTTTGCAGGAGATAGCTTTTCTCATCCACAAGAAGAGGCAGCCGGGACACATAGGGGTCACTATATTGAAGGACAGCGCCCTTGCGATGGAGCTGCTGCATCACACGGATGGCTGGCGATTCCCGGTAGTCATCAATGTCAGGCTTGTAGGTTACGCCCAAAATTAAAACTTTGGCTCCCTTAACGGATTTACAGCGACTATTGAGGGCTTCAGCAACCAGAGCAACCACATAGTGCGGCATCTGGGTATTGACTTCCTCTGCCAGCTCAATGAAACGCGGCTCATAGCCATGGACGCGAGCCTTCCAGGTCAGATAGTAGGGATCGAGGGGAATACAATGACCCCCAATTCCTGGCCCAGGATAGAATTTCATGAATCCAAAGGGTTTTGTTCCAGCGGCCTCAACGACTTCCCAAATATTAATGTCTAAGATGCGGCACATTTTGGCCATTTCATTAACCAGGGCAATGTTAACGCTGCGAAAGGTGTTTTCTAGAAGTTTGGCAATCTCAGCAGTGCGTGCTGAAGAAACAGGATGTACTTTTGAAACGACACTACGATATAGCTCAACGGCCAGCTTTGTACTCTCTGCACTCACGCCACCGACCAGTTTGGGAATGTTTTCTGTTCGATAGTTTGGATTTCCTGGATCCACCCGCTCAGGTGAAAAAGCCAAGAAAAAGTCTTGGTCTAGATGCAGATCTTTCTGCGCAAACATAGGCAGTAGAACTTCATCAGTCGTGCCTGGGTAGGTAGTACTTTCTAGAATAATCAGTTGTCCTGGTCGCAGATGTTCCTGAATATGTTCAGCTGCCGAAAGGATGTAGGAAATATCCGGTTTTTTTGACTTGTCTAGGGGTGTGGGAACGCAAATAATGATGACATCAGCCTGTTTGAGTAAATTGAAGTCTCCACTGGCTCGAAAATGCTGATTTCCAATCAGTTGCTGGATTTCTGCAGTATCAACATCTTGAATGTAAGAACTACCAGCGTTGAGTTTGTCAATTTTTGCTTCATCCACATCCAAGCCAGTGACTGGGAAACCAGACTTTGCAAACTGAGTGGCCAAAGGTAGGCCAACATATCCAAGACCAAGGACAAATACCCGCGCTGTGCGGGTTTGAATTTTATAAAACAGGGAAGCTTTAACATCAAATTGGAGTACTGATGCTTGCATAGGAGAAATTCCTTTTTTATAGAAGGGCTAAGATGCGCCAAAACGAGCAGGTTGATAGATGCGAATTAGGTTCTTCCCCTCAGGGAAAGCTGCGACTTGCTGATGACCTTGGGTAATCCAGCGATAGACCAAGGGATTGAAGTTGCGATACTCCTTGTAGGTCCATTCTGGATAGGGACGATCAACCAAGACGATGTAGCGCACTCCTTTGCGCTCCATCTCCTGTATGAATGCTTTTTCTTCTTGAGCATTGAGGAGTACCCCTGGAAGAAAAGTTGTTTGTCGAGAAGGAGAATGGGTCCCACTCAAAAAATTGATCAAAGTCCCCTCGGACAAGACCAAAACACGATTCCGGTCTTCAGGCTGTACTCGCTTTAGAAAGGCCAGCGTCTGACTAAAAGCTTGGGTCATTTCTGGCTTTTGATAGGTGTGTATGGTGCCGTAGGTCGAAGTAACCGTGCCGTCGTAGCTACTGAAGTTCAGAGTTTGTGCGATTAGCATCAAAATTACACAGACAGCAAGATATGAACTGGGGAGCAGCTGATGCTTGAGATAGGGTTCTAATAAGCCAAGAACGATGCCGAATAGAACTACCAAGAAAATGGAGTAGATGCTGTACAGTTCCATTGACAACAGCCAGCGCAGATTCAATAAGAAGACATCGGTAAAGATGGCAAGCAAAAGCAGCGCCGTGGGCCGCCCTAAGGCAGGTGCGATGAAACGATATCCCAGGGCGGCCATAGCAAAAACCCCTATAGACCAATGCAGTCTACTGAGCGGCAAGACGGGTAATCCGTTGGTTTTGGTGAAAAGGAACAGGAGTAGGAAAGAAAAAGGAGCGGCAAGCGCAGTAGCTAACAGAATCTGGCCCCATTCAGACCTCACTCGATGGCGAATGGCCCATAGCGCCAGCAACACAGGGGCTGAAGAAGCAAGAAAAACCAGTAAAGTCTTTCCCCAAACCGCCAAGGTCTTAGTAGGCGAAACCTTGAATAGTTCGCTATTTTTATAAACCGCAAATTTTGCGGAAGGATAGAGATTCTCTTCCATGAGTTGATGCCAACTCACATGTTGCAGAAAATACCACAGCGGTAAGGCCACCACGAGTACAAAGGGGACTAGAATCAACAGTAGATCTACGGCTAACTTTCTGAGTTTGAGCAGAAAAAAGCGCGGCTCGCCCTCTAGATGCCATAGTGTCAGGACCAAGAAGATAACTCCAATACAGGCTATGCCATATTCCTGCTTCGCCAGTAAGGCCAGTCCGCAAAGCACTCCCATGCACAGCGATGTCAAGAAGTGTGGTCTAGCCAAATATTTTTGGAGGACCAGAAAAAGTACAGCGGTAATTAGAGTTCCATAAGTGGCTGCATAGCTATAGGGCAAGACCAGGTTACTAAGCCCCGGAGAAAAGGCACAGTAAGTCAATACCGCTGTACAGGTTAAACAAGCATATTTTTCATTAATAATGCGTTGTACTAGCTGATACAGCGTGACGGTAAATAGTAAACTTAAGCCAAGGCCAATTCCATAAAAAACAGTTAGATTTCTTCCGAAAATCATCAAAATCCAGGCATTCACATAGTTGGCTAGAGGACTGTAATAAGACTGAATATCACGGTATAGAATTTGACCATCCAGGATACGAGTCGGCGTCTCTACTTCGTGACCAATATCGATCACCAAGTCGCCGAGCTTCCCCCAGCTTAAAATAGCCAAATAGATAAAAACCGCTATCGTTATCAGGCGATAGCGCTCAGAAGATAAAAATTTAGACAGCATAGGAATCCCATAGGGAGACTATTTTGAGATTAATTTGATAAAGCTACCAGTCCATAACTTCTCATAAAAATATTACTCCCAATAGTATTTTTGCTGACTAAAAGCCCTCTTCAACTTTAGGGGTAGAGAAGGCTCTAGCATGCCTGTCCGATAGCCCATATATTTAATTATTGTTGTGATAAGGGAATAGGGAATAAGATGAGTATTTTGCGTTTTTACTAAGTATTTAATCTGCTCTTTGAGAAGGCGCATTCCCTCTCCTTCTGCCCTGCCTGCCATTTCGCACATCCAAGATTCTTTGTTCAAAAAAGAACCTGTATCAAAATATCTCTGAAACTCTTCTTCTATCGTATAAAGATGAGAATGGTAGACCTGGGCATCTGCAACATAGGCTATTTTATAACCCTTTGCAATCAAGCGGGCAGCAATATGCTGGTCTTCCCAAGTTAAGGTTCTTTCAGGAAATCCACCAACAGCATCCCATGCGCTAGTGCGATAGGCACAGAAAGAATCAGAACAGAAAAAGGTCTTAATTCCAAGGCGAGGAATATCTGCTTTACTTTTGACAATGTTCTTATCTGGATAGTTAAATAGCCGAGGAAAGGCTTCAAGAGGTCCAGCTCCAACGCGGGGCAGCTGCCGCCCATAAGCTAGGGCCACCTCATCATCTGCAAAGGATTTTGTCAATTGCTTCAGAAAATCCGGTGTTGCTGGAACCGCATCCTGAGTCATATACACCAAAATTTCCGCTTGGACCAAGGAGCGCCCAAAATTACGGGTTCCTCCGTGATTAAATTTTCTACGTTCAATAGGATAGATATTGACATGGTATTGCTTGCACAACTCGATCGTTTTATCTCTGGAAGCTGAATCAATAATCCAGACTTGGCTTGGGTCTATAGCATCGACTAACGGCGGTAAAACTTGTCGCAAATCTCGCTCACCATTCAAGGTGGGAATGAGAACAGCTATATCAATCATCATATCTCCTAAGGGACTATGAATCGTCACTATTTTTCTGGATTCTTCTTATAAACATGGGGATTTTCGATAATCCCTTTTTGAAAAACTCTGCGAATTCCATTGCGCAACAAGATGTCTGCTTGCAAGGCTACGTCTGTCCTGGACGTCCTCGAAAAGAGGTGACATGGAAATAATCCTGTGTATTCAGTGGTACTGGAGAAAAGTAATAGTTCGATATACAACAACGGCGACCTTCTCCCATGACTGGATTAACAGAATGCCAGGAAGAACGATGGGTAGCCGTTATTACTAAGCGGTTACATTGGCTACTAATGATGCGGCTCTTTTGGTCAAGCCGTTATCCCACAATTCTAAATTTCCTTCATATTCTTTCTGCCAGTTGGGAGTGACGTAGTAAAGTAGATTCAGTACTCGATAATTAACCCGGTCCTTATCATGAGAATTATCTAGGTGAGGGTTGAGGTAGTGACCCTTCACCATCAGGCTTACCCCTCCAGCGTAAAGATTCTGATCGGGTAGAAGCGTCGTAATGCCCGTAATTTCTTCTAGCAACGCTATTACTCGCTGATCTTGAAAAGCATAGACAATTTCTTCCAGCAAAGGATTATATTGATTCATCTGGACTCCGATGTATTTACACTCAGCAGAGGCTTTTTTTGAGGACTAGTCTCTCTTGCTCAGGAAAAGCATAATAGATAGATTCAGCTACATCTGCTGGGAGAAGATCATCGAGAATACAACTGTTGATCTGCTATTGAGTAAAAAATTCATGATGGAGATGCTCCTTATTGTCTTGGAGTCTTTGCACAATATAGTTAGACAAGTCGCACCTGTTCATGTTCGGTCCTCCTTCTTTGATAGGCCTCTTACAAGCCATAGACCTAACTTAAATAATTCAACTAACGTTTAAATTGGCTTAAGGCTGGTTCAGACTGCAACAGCGACTCTATCAACCGTTGACAGGTGTTTTCCCACGTATATTTTTGGACTAGTTCCAAACCTGCTTGGATATAGGTTGCTATTGAGGAAGGGCTGGCTAATGTCCTAAATGCTTCTTCCCAGGTTTCAGATACCCCAGGCGTTATATAAATAGCCGCTTCCCCTAGTATTTCTCGATGGACAGGGATAGCAGAGGCAATAACAGGACGACCACAAGCCATTACTTCCAGAGGAGGAATACCGAAACCTTCCCAGAGCGAAGGAAAAACAAGGGCAGCACAGTGTTGATAAAGTTCGACTAATTCGCCTTCATCTACATAATCTAGAAACGTTACATCGTGCACAAGATCAAGTTTTTGGACCAACGAGATCAATTCTTGCTTATAGTGTTCCCGTGCCGAAGTAATTTTAAGATGATAACGACCTTTCCAAATTGGCCAATGGATTAGTAATTCTTCAATATTCTTGTGTGCATAGGCTGCACCAACGATCAACAGATAATCCTGTTTAGGGAAAGGTGTTGGATAAAAGATTTTTAGATCAATACTATTAGGCACAACATAAACTTTGCTAGGAGGAAGCTTGTAATAGGCACAAAGATCTGTCTTGGAAGTTTCTGAGACAGTAAAAATAGCTTTACAGGTATGTAAAGTGCGGGGCAAAAGAAATTGGAAGGAAGCGTAGTGCCAGTAATTCTGACGGGGATATCGAATACGAATTAAATCATGGACAGTGATAATTTGTGTTTGAGCCTGTGAGAGCCCAAAGTGCGCAGGGCAGTAAATAAAGTCTTCTTTAGTTGCTGGAAATCGATAAAATTGCCGTTTAAGAGCAGACCATCTTCCACCACCAATGGCGATATCTAGAGGAGAAGCCAGAACTGGGTTTTTATATTTACTCCTAAAAAATGCAGATATAAATGTGCAATGAAAATAGCGGTCTAGACATTCAGCACAACATTTGGAATACACACCAATTCCTGTTGGTCTAGGTCCCAACATCGTGAGATTAACATAGAAATCTGGCATTAGCTGAAACCCTTATCTGTGTACTTAGCCCGGGTACTTAGAAAGATGAAGAATATGAGTATTAAATTAATGAGGAAATCAATTTGCATGTTGAAAATAAAGTAAGCAAGTCCAAAAATTTGTTTGAAGATAAAGGTCCAAATTAGAAAGTCTGATAAATTTTCAACCCGTGAAAGGATAGATTTATAGGTCTGCAGCAATACCCCACTGAAATAGCCGTATATCGCTGAGAACACTACAACTCCCGGCCAGGAAAAAGCCATAAAGCCCAGGGTCGGTATATCAAAACGAAACCCTCCTGTTGCTGCGTTCGCTTTAGAGCCAATTACCAATTTCGAGATAATCGAGGGATTATAAGGAAATTGCTCGGGTAGCAGTCCCCCTATGACACTTAGACCATCTGTAGCAGGCCAACGCCCTGATAACCAGGAATGAATAAACCAAAGACTATCGCGTACGTCTGGTAGACCACTTACAAGAATCAAGAAAAAATTTCCAGGGTTTCCTCCAGGGGATAACAGCAGCTCTATCAAGGTAAAAATAGATGAGCCGATGCCTACAAAAAGGCTATACGCAATGACAACAGGCCAAAAGAAACGTTGTTTACGGAAACAGAAATAACTAAGAATTACTAATATAAGAGCACTAAAAATAAGAGCGCGCCTGGCAGAAAGGGCTAGCAAAACTACCAGAACCAAGATAAGAAGTAGATCAAGAATTCGGATCCTGTTTAGAATACGGACAGCAAGAATAAAGATGGAGATTTGAGATAACAGCAGCGCCAATCTAAAAAAACTGGCGTAAGGACGATAGGCTTCTTCGTATTCATCGGCAAAAAAACGAGCAACTTCAGGTTTTTCCGTTAACAGCGGAGCGAAACCAATTCTGATGTATGCATAGGTAAATAGGGCCGCCGTGATTAAGGATAGGACCACAGGCATTTTGCCTGTTAATAATCCAGATAGGCGCGGCCAAAAAGATAAAGCTAGCTTTCGAATAAAATAGACAGCATCGGACTTAAAGTAGAAGCCCGCCAGATAGGTGGGTAAAACCACTATGCAGCTTACAAGAAGAATGAGTGTATATTCATCAATGCTTTTCTGAGTGACCCCAAAATACTCTTTGGCTTGGACTTCAAAGATTGCTGTCCCAATAACATGGGTAATGAGAAAGATAGGAAGAGAAACAATTGCCTGAAGGTTGCGGCGACTTGGCCACAGGAGAAAAGGCAATAAAAATATAATACTTTGATAGGCAATTGAAACTGCAACAAACATTATTTACTGTCTAGAAGATAAGTCTAAGTGGCTAGGTAGAATCAAATAGAAGACCCCCTGTAGTCCCCCCTGGCACTGGGCGAAGCATTCCCGGAGGGTAGGGGACGGCGATAGCTGGAGGTTATGTTCGCTTTAATTAAGCCCACCTACTTATAGCTGATAGCAATTAAAATGCTCACTAAAGCTTCTAATCTATCTTTTATCGCTACGAGCGCTCCCCACTGTTTTACAGGGTAGTGGGCTGGGGATCCATCTTTACGTAAGTTCTAATAGTGACTTCAAGGAAATCTTGAGTAGACAAGATTCATTTGAAAAGTCCGCTTAAGTTCTCGTCGGAGCGGTTTCGCTCAGTGATGGAGACTCCTTCTAGGATGCCAGAGTTAGCAAAACCATCTATTCGCGCGGGCTCTTTCCAAGCCCCTGCATTAGTAAAAATTCGATTGATCTGATTGCGAATAAAGTAAATCTCAGCAGTTACACCATTAGCCAGCGTAATGCCTCCCCAGTTTGGATAACGAGTACTTGTCGTGAGTGCTATATTATCTTGAATCATCAATTTTCCGAGGTTTTGACCTGCGAGAATAATTCCGGCACCTTCCATATTTTCAATTTTATTGCCTTCTACTCTATGACTTCCAGCTTGTGAATTCGCTGCTTTACTTCTAGTAAGATCTATACCGTGTGTGCAATTCTTAATGGTATTCCTAAGAATCTTCCAATCAATAGCATCAATTGTTAGAATTCCAGTGTTTGTACATTCCTGGTCAGAGCGTTGGCCATCAATATAATTATCACTTATTTCTACATTAGAAGAGGGAACATAAGTCTTCTCTCCATATTCTAAAAAAACTGAGATTGCATTAGTAGGATTTCCAAGGATTCGATTGGAAGAGACTTTAGTGTTTTTGGCTCCCCAAAGATCAAAGCCGATACCACAATCTTTCATGGAGTTATTGTAAATTACGGCTCTATCAACCTCAATTAAATTTATTCCATCGCTACAGTATTCAAATGTGTTATTTTCAACATTCAAGTCTTGACAGGAGTGAAAGATAGCGGGTTCAGCTAAATGTTCAAAAGCTTTGCCGTGGTAGCCAGAATAATTATTCTTGAACAATACCTGGCTCCCTTCAGCAAAGTAGCAACCAGAATCTACCGAATTACTAAATTTATTGCCCTCAATTCGGAGGTTCGTACAACCTTTGATATCGAGCAGAGCTGCTGATGACCAGTCCCCGGTCACTCGGTTATTGATTTTATTCCCATCAAACGTCATGCTTTCCACTGTGATATCTTTGGAAGCTCCTGTCCGCTTGCCACTCTGGTCATAGTGCACATCTAATCGATTACACAGAATTCCATTGCCATTCCAGTGGTCTCCGTCTAATACTAAATGCTGTCGTTTGAGAGTGGCACCCTGCCCGTAGACTCTTAAGTTGGAACCACCGTCAAGACGTTTAACTAGATAGGTTCCTTGTGGGAGAAACAAATTACCGCCACCTTCGTTATTTAGGAAGCTTAAAGCTTTCTGAATTGCTGCCGTGTCGTCATGGACTACTAAGGCTTGTTTGTTTGTACGCTGGGCCAGAGTATCAAGGGCAATAGTAGTGGGAGTAACCGCAGTGATAGTAGTCAGGAGAAAACCTGGTTGGGATGTAGTTGGAGGGGTGTTGGAGATTCCCTTTGCCTCAATGGTCTTGATGTCCCCTGTATCCCGTATCGATTGATAGTTTCCTGTGACATGGAATAACCGAAGTGGATTATCGCCTTCTGCTCGGTAGAGAGCAATAGCAGACGTGCCTTCGGGAGTAGGATAGGCGATCTGAATCCCGTTGTTACCCTTGAGGTCTGCTCCACCAGAAAATGCGGCAACAGGACTGGCAGCAGTACAGGCACCTTGTTCATCTAAGTAGGCTAGGGCGTATCGGTAGACAACCTCCCCTGGTTTTCCCTCAAGCCTGGGAGCTGGTGGAGTCGATAGGGCTGTTTCGTGACCAACGCCAAAAATGTTAACGCCTTGCCCCACCTTAAAGTCATGCGGGCCTAGGGTAAGGATAGAGTCGCCTGCAGTCCATAGGCCGATAAATTCCGTATCCAATCCTGAAGCATTAAAATCACGAACATTAAAGGTTCTAAGGTCATTTCCCAAAGTTTTAGAAGAAAGTAAAACCGCTAGTCCCACACCTCCGGACGCCTTTAGAAATAGTCTACGGGTTTGTTTGTACCATCTATTAGTAGTCATAGAGAGAACGTCCGGTAAGAGCCTTTAGCTTATTCGTTATCCGGGGCATAGTCATTCCCCAATCAATCCAAGACAACAAGATTAAGTTTACCAATTTATTTAGAAGTAAATGCTGGATGGCAGGACTACGGCTAAGGAACTGGAGAATCTTGCTGTGCGGAGTAAAAGAGGGAGAAAGGCTGGTAAAAGTTTTTTTGAGCATGGCTCTGGCCCTATTATCGTACGTATGACACTCGCGCACTAGGGCTGAAGCAGCTTTTCCTAACTCGTGCAATCGATTCGGATCTGATAGCAAGAAATGAATTTTGTCTGGAATTTCATGACTAACGTCGTATCCCCAAAAGTGTTTATTCTCCTCAAAAAATTCATCAAGCCCATCCACGCGATCGGTCAAAAGAGCACTTCCGGAGCACATTCCTTCAAAAATGCGCATGTTTAAGTCATGGCGAATACTCATATTGAAGATGAGCTTGGACTGTGCGTAGATTTTTGCCATGTCCTTATAATCTGCTGTGGAAATATATGAGCTAGGGAAAAGTTTTTTTAGGTTGAGTAAGGTCTTTTTTCGCTCACCAAAGCCCGGTTTCCCGACAAAACCAATATCATAAGTTTTGGACAGGGGTGGTCCTCCATGAATCTCTGGATCACAGGCAAGCGGTAACCAGTAAACGTTTTTGAATCCTAGTTTTTTTAGATGAAAAACTCCATCTCTCTGGGCGCAAAAAATGATATCAAAATTAAGCGCCATGATCCAGTCAAATGAAAGTGTTAAATGAGTATCAACTAACCAGCAAATTGCTGGTCGGAGATGTTCTGGAAAAATGTAGTGGGAAGAATCGTCTACAACGATATAAAGAGAAAAATTATTGGGTACATCATCAAGCTCATGGGGATTGAATAGCGTGACCGGGCACAACCGCTCCAAGGCATTTTTAAGATAGAATGCCGTATTTGTGGTGGTTGGTTCATAAATCAAGGCAATCTTTTTTCCTAAGAGAAGATTATCTATCGAAGAACGATCATCTAATAATGGCTTTATCTCTACTTTAGAAAGAACTTCTTTTCCCATAATCATTTTCCCTTTTCTAGTAAAATAGAAGATATTTGAAGAAGGCTAAAGAAGACCATTAATTCCACAGCTAAAATCAAGTAAGCCATCCCTATAGAACCAAATTGATAGGTTATTGGAAAAGACAATAATAAAAATGCAATGGCTACTTTAAGATATAAATTTTGAGTTTGCGCATATAGCTTCATAGCAAGAACGGACGAATTCAAGAGAACATTTATAATGATTAAGGATGTAGTAAAAGAGAATATTTGCATCAGCATAATTAGATTATAAGAACTATCACCTGCCAACAAATTGACAATTTTTTCGGAAAACATAAAAGAAATTGAACCAAATAAAATCGCTATGGACAGACCTAATATCGAGAGTAGCCGTTGGCTCTTATGGTAACTATCCTGGCTACTCTCAAACTGTCTTGCTAGATATGGATATAGACCTTGGGCAATGGGTTGTACTAGGCCAACAATCGCGCTCGAAATTTTTTGAACTATGGCATAGTAGCCTGCAACTGTTTGTCCAGCTACCAACCCCACAATCACTACAGGACCGTGAACATAGATACTTCCTGAAAGACTTGATAGAAATACTTGGTTACTTTCCTTAGCAGCTAATTTTAAAACATTCCAATCCTTTGGCCACCGTGGCTTAACCAGCATTTGTTTCCATAGGATTCCCATACTCAAAACACTAGCTAGGAGGAAGGTTCCTGACTGCAGCCCAGCAGCAATTAGATAGTCATTGCTACTCTGCGTAAATACAAAGATCAGGCCTGTCATAATGCCTCTTGCAAGCAGATTAATAAAGGTAATATATTTCATCTGTTCAAGGCCTTGAAAAAACCAAATCGGAAAGAGCACATTACCTATTACTGCAAGAAAGGAAAATATATAAATCTCCCACTCTTGCTGAAAGTATGGAACAGTAAAAATAATGACGGCATAGATGATGGCGCTCATGAGCAATAACATAAGCTTTATGAGCATTACTGTACTGAATATCATTGAACACTTTTCAAAATCTTCTCGATGGATCGCAACTTCACGGGTCGCACTCATATTAAAGCCATAGTCGGTCAAGATAATAAAATATTGAACAAATGCTTGAGCAAAAGCTAAAAGCCCAAACTTTTCAGGCCCAAGCACACGAATTAAGTAGGGAAAAGTAATTAGAGGAAAAAGGTAAATTATACCCTGCAAAACAAATAATGATGTAATATTCTCAACTAAGCGTTTTTTGATTGACATGAGTAAAAGTACATAGTTTTCTGTTTAGAAATTTGACAACATGAAATCCATTATGTTTAGGTTAGCTAATAGGCTCCCTCTTTAGACAAGATAACTTTAAAGGTTTGCGCTAAAAGATAGACATCAAGACTGACAGACCAGTTGCGAACATAGTAATTGTCCATAGATAGGCGTTCTTCAAAAGTCACTGTGCTACGACCACTGGTTTGCCAAATACCTGTCACTCCAGGTGGCACTCGTAAGATAAGATCTTCCGCGCCCTTCATTTGAGTAACCTGACTCTTGAGATAAGGTCTGGGGCCTACTAAACTCATGTCTCCTCTCAAGACGTTCCACAACTGAGGTAATTCATCAAGGCTGAACTTGCGTACCCATTTACCTGCGCGGGTAATTCTAGGGTCATTTTGTATCTTGCCGTAGGTTTTAAATTCCTCCCTTAACTCTGGGGAGAGTTTATTAAATCTCTCTTCTGCATCCACATACATCGTTCTGAATTTCAAAATTTTGAAGATCTTCCCCCCTATTCCTGGCCTCTCCTGGACAAAAAGAATCGGTCCAGGAGAGTCTAGCCGAATCAAAAGAGCAACGATAGTAATAGGAATTACGAATATTGCCCCTGCGATTAGTGCAAGCATCAAGTCCAAAAAACGTTTGGTCATTAAAGAACTAGGAAAAAGGAGTCTTTGCCGTACTTCAAAGCCCAGAAAGCCGTCCAAATCCTTAGCTACCACCCATAGACTAGAAAAGTCAAAAAGGTCTGGAATAACGAGGAGATCCGGAAAAATTTGTCCATGATGCTCAAGTAGCTTTGAGAGTTTTTCTCGGGGCATACCTGGCATCGCAACAATGGCGTAGTGAATACTGTACTTCGCAGACAGCGCAGCAGCAGATGCAACATCACTCATTAAGGATAAACGGATAGGAAATGTTTCCAGGGCTTTGGGGTCATCATCTAAGATAGCTACAGGCTTAAGACCAAGTTCTGGCTTGCGTCTTAGAATTTTGATTATTTTTTCTCCAATTTCGCCTGCTCCTAAAATCATGACGGGGTGACCCCACCAGTCTTTTGTTGCACATAGAGAACGAACAACCGCACGGCTTAGCGGGAGCAATACCAGAGAACAAAGCCATGAAAGAAGAAATGCTCCTCGAGAATAGGTTTCTGCTTCCTGAAAGAGAAAGCTTGTAGCCCCTAAGGCTAAATAAATCAAGGTTGTCGCTCGACTAAGTTGGAGCAGTTCATCCGGTCCAGAAAGTGCGATTCCGGGATAGAGCCCCTTGAGGGCATAGGCAAGAACAAAAGGGACAAGTGCAGGCGAAAGCCGCCAGTAAAGACCAGCATCAAGCTCTGGATTCAGTAAATGACTGGCATAAAATCCAAGACTGCCTGAAAAGCACAAGGCCAATATATCTGCAGTCAGCAGCAGGGCTACCATAAGCCAGTAAGCCCGGAATACTGTCCCCACGGGCTCTATCTGCTTTGGTAATGTCGTAATTGTCATAAATCGACCCTTTAAATGCAATTGCAAGGAAAATAGAGCCCCTTCGAACAGGGCCAGGCCATGAAAAGTCTGCCCTTTCATAGGCTATACAAGGCACCTGTGTACTCTTTGACTGGATGCGCTTTGTAAGATTTTTCTGAAATTTGCTAGGGAGCATCGTAACCATTGAGAAGCTGGTTTCGCAGACATGCACACGATCTCTACTCTTTGGCCTCTTCTCTATTGAAAAGGTTGCGCGAGATAGACTGAGATCAAAAAACCATCAAGTCCGCTCCCACAGTGTCAGATTAGGACACTGTAACTATTATTCTGAAAATATTTGCAACTGCGAAAACTGTAGCATGTCCAAGTTGAGAAAGGGCGTATAGGAAGCTACTTCACTCAGTGGATAGACCATAAAAGACAGTATTATTCAAGCTAGAACTCTTGCTAAGCAGGGCCTTGAGAGTAGTGCAACTTGCATGAATTTAGTCCTTTTACTTGCAGCTGAAACCTCTCCGATTTTGGGGTGCCCTATATATAGCTGAAGAACTTTGAGCATTTCAAATATAGACTAGTGCTATTTTTGGTATCCTTAGACACATGGCACCAACGGGTTATGTTTCCTAGGGCCATAAAAATGTATTCAATGAATAGCTTACCCCCGTCAATGGCCTCTATCTATCAGAGTTTGGATCCTGAGCGTTGTACGCTGATTCAGCACAAGACCAAGGAAATCCAAAAGCGAGTCCGTCGAGCCAAACAGGACATTATCGATATAGGGCGTTTGTTGGTGGAGGTTCGTTCTGTTTTAGAGCATGGTCAGTTTGAAACTTGGTTGCTGCAAGAGATTGCTTGGAGCCCCAGGACCGCCTATAACTTCATCTATGTTCATGAACGATTTGGAAAAGTCGCAAATTTTGCAAAAATGGATATGGATATTTCCGCAGCCTATCTATTGGCAGCCCCGAAAACTTCGCAGGTGGTTGTAGATAAATTTTTAAGCCGAGCACGGGCTGGTGAGCGGATTACGTTCAAAACAGTTCGCAAAGAGCTGAAGGAAGAAAAAATCACTGCCAAACCCAAAGCAGGAGGAATATTACTGAGCGCTTCTAAGCAGGCTGATGTCGGGCTACAGATTATAGACGTAGAAGCTCGAGAGCGAACACAGCCTCTTACTTTAACGTTGATCCCCGAAGAGACTATCCAGCCTGGTTGGTACCTCTTAGGAAACACCCACCTTGTTTTTTGTGGTGATACAGCAGTCTCTCAATTTTACGAACATGTCCCCCATGCAGTATTGGCGCTAGCTTTCACCTCTAATGATTGGGCGCACGATTGGCTGATTACCCACTCTACTTCTGTAATCATTCTTCCAGAGTCTAAACTCACAGAAAACTTGCTTGAGCAGATGCTTCTTACTTTCTCCGCCCCCGGACAAGTTGTAATATTTCCATGGTTGCCTCATGAAAATATGTTGGCTATAGCCCATAAACTTCAGCGACACATTTATGCTGGCGATCTTGATCCTGAGAGATGTTACAAGGCTATCTACGCTGTGGGTATAGAAGTAACAAAAGCAAACCTGTAAGACTTGAAATAGGCATTATAGGGTTCTAGGGTTCCAAGGCCACAGGCGTACTCCTTCGGAATTAGGCTTGTTCGACATTATATCTCCGGCTGCTGTGGCAATCAGGTTTCCCCTTGGACTAAAAATTGCAATATTGACTACATCATTGTGTACAAAATGCGCCAACTCTTGAGAACTCTGTATATCCCAGACTCTGGCCGTATGGTCATCACTAGTTGTCACGATACACGCGCCTTTAGGACAAAACTTAACGCTATTGACGGCCTTTTGATGAGACATCTGAGCTATTTCCAAACCTTCTGGTAGCTGCCATACCTGGACGGTACCACCTGGATTTATGGTCGCTAGATACTTCCCATTCGAACTCAAAGCTATTTCTTTGATCGGGGCTTTTCCTCTCATACAACTAATGACTAGATCTCCTGGGACTTCCGGTGTGCTATTTATCTGACTTTTCTGCATACTAATTATATTTTCCAATAGATTCCCAGAACGTAGCTGAACTTTATTTTCATCCGCTAGTGCAAAGTATTTTCCCTGGGCCTCTAAAGAAATAGTCTCGATCCCAGCACGATTCATAAGCTGTACTATTTTATTGCCTGTGCGGACGTCCCAAACTGTTACTTTACCTGTTGCGTGATTTCCATCAGGGAATATTCTGCTGCCTGTTAGCGTTACAATATATGATCCTTGATCGCTAAAACTAACATGGCGAACACTTTCACTATGCGGTAGACACGCCACTCTCCTTCCGGTCATTGCCTGCCATATTTGAGCAGTACCATCTTCACTTGCTGTGGCTATATATTGCCCATCTAAACTAAACGAAATTGCTGTAATAATATCTTCATGGCTTACACTACAGACTTGTACACCTGTTTTTACTTGCCATATTCTAGCTACGCTATCTAAACCAGCTGCAGCTAGATATTGTCCATTTGGACTAAAAGCCAACGCAACTATTATAGACTCATCAGTGCTCCAGGAGCATTTTATCCTGTCCCACATTTCAATCATCATAAAATAGTTTTATCCTAGAGCAAAGTATTTCACTAAAAATGAGAGCTTGTTTTAGAAAAAATCTAGTAGATAAGCTCTTTGAACTGAGAAGAACAGAAATTGAAAGTTGTGTAGAGAATCGGACAATTCACTAAGTTTTCTTCTTTTACGTAATGGAAGTAGTATTTGAGAAAAGACATGCACTAGAGAAAGTTATTGTAGCCTTTGAATTCACAAATAATGCGAATTATTAGGTGTACGTGAATATATTTTTGGACGAAATTAGTTTATTTTAAGAAGCATTTATTCTTGATAGCGCTCCTATACGAGGGCATTGTCAACTAAACGCCCAAGTTTCCACTACATAGTAGGTACCGCTGATACTCATTACAACCTCAAGTAAAGAAATACTGACCGTACGTACGGAAGGCATCTTTTTTATGAATACTTCTCATCATAAAGTTTTAAGGCACTTTGGTGCTTCCGCTATATTCAGTTTTAGTTTTGTTCTGCTTAGTCCTGAGGTCCACGCGCAGCTTAGTGAAGATACCACCAGGGTGCAGGCTTCTGTGCTCACTGAAGATTCTAAGAATTAACCAATAGATACTATAGCTATCCTAAATGATGCATGAAGCCAATTTCATAGGTAGCAGGTTATAACTTACCAATTGCATTACTCCTAAAAGATGAAAGACTTACTCCAGTTCATTCAAAGTAATCTCGACTCCAGAGAGTGAAACGAGCCTTAGCAGTCAAGCTTGTTTTTGAAAACTATCCCTATGACCAAATACGCAAGATACTAAATGTGTCGTTAGGGTTTATCACAAAGTGGAAGCAAGCTTTTATTGTGGATGGAGTGGATGGCTTAAAGTTGGGGCATAAGGGTTCAGAGCCTTATTTGACAGCAGAGCAAAGGCAAGACACTATTTCTTGGCTAAAGACTAAGAATTACTGGGATTTAGAGGAATTAGAGGCCCATATTGAAGACGAGTACAACGTAATTTTTAAATCGAAGCAGAGCTACTATGAACTATTCAAAGAGGCAGATATAAGCTGGAAAA
>JBBRSB010000021.1:0-85321 GCA_038245785.1 Gloeobacterales cyanobacterium
CCCGCCCTTGCTCATACGGGGTCATGGCCCCAAGCGACTGTTCGGGTTCAAGAGCGAGTAAGCGGCAACCTAGGCTCAGCCACGATATCCAGTATCAAGGGGTTATCGGTTTACCGCTCACTCTCAACATACAAGGGGTTGAGGGACTGAGGGGTCGATGAGGGGTCAAAAATCAACCCAGGCATGTCTCCATACCTGGGTTACAAAATCATTTATCTGTTTGCTCTAACCTTCTTTATTCACGAAGGGTAGAAGAGCGACAATGCGTGCCCGCTTGATCGACACCGTCAAAGCCCGCTGTTGCTTGGCCGTCAGGCCCGTAATCCGACGAGGAAGGATCTTACCGCGCTCCGTGATGAACTTTTTGAGCATATCGGTATCTTTGTAGTCAATGGGTTCCGAAGGAGAAACCGGGGAAACTCTTTTACGTTGGTAGGCCATATTACTTCGTTTCTTTATGTACGGTGTGCTGGTTGCAATGACGACAGAACTTCTTGATTTCCATCCGTCCTGGGGTATTACGCTTATTCTTCTGGGAAGTGTAGCGGGAGACGCCCGGACTGCGCTTATTCGGGTTGGTGCGACATTCCGTACATTCCAGAGTGATGATGATCCTTGCGCCTGGCTTTGCCATAATCTAAAGCGTCCTTATAGTTTTCAACGCAGCCTCCTATAGTGCCATAGTCCGCTCGTCGACACAAGAGGATACTTCAAATTACGTTTGAGATGTGCTTCAGATTACGTTTCCCCGTAGGACAATCTTCGATCAAGCCTCTAGGTGAACGCTTACTGATTTCCTATGCTTAGAGTAGCTAATGGATGCAAACCCATGCCTTTACAGAAAATTTCACAGACCGCAGGTCTCTTCTTGATGATCTTAAGTCTGATGGGTGCGCCTCTATCGGCTAGGCCACACGGCAACAACGGCAATGGAAACGGAAACGGCAATGGTTTCCCAGACCGTGGGTCCCAGCCACAGTCTGAAGCAGTGCAATCAGCGGTTTATGAAGGCAGTGGTCAGATTACCAGTGGCCCTGGTGCCGGGGGCGTAGTGAATATGCGGGTCGTGGTGGAAGGAAACCGCTACCGAGTATTGGAAGGCCCCCGCATGGATATTGATAACCCTCCCTCTAGTTTTTCCCAAGGGGGCGAAGAGTGGCAGATTAACCGAGGCGGCCAGTATCTGTACATCACCGTACGCCGCCCCAATGGTCAGGTTATCCAGTACTCACTCGTTCAGACTCGGTAAATCAGGTAAGATAGGCTCCATGCGCACCGTATAAGCTTTTAGGCATTCGATCCGGTGATGTTTTTCCCCAAGCGTAACGCTCCCCTACCCCTTATTCTCCTGGCTTGCTGCTGGGGAATTCTCTTGGGTTGGCTTTTTCCGCAGACGCCTTTGCAGTCGGTGGAGCTGGCGGCCTCGGATATGATGATCCGTCTACGGGGCACTCAGCCTACCCCACAAGACATCGTCGTCGTTCGAGACAAAGGACTGACCAGCCCTTCTCCCACCTATGACCGTCCTGCTGTGGCCGCGCTGGTCCGCCAACTATTTGAAGCGGGTCAGGTGAGAACCGTTGTTTTGAATTTGCCTCCAGATTTCACCACGCCCCTGAAGTTGCCCGGTCAGCCTCCAGCCAGTTTTGATCTAGGGCCTGCGTGCACCAGTGCCTTAGTCGTTCAGCAATTGGGCGTGGACTTGGATTGTCCGCTCAGACAGGTGATCCGCGCCTATGGGGACCGGATTGTGATGGTTACTATCCCCAACCAGTCCACCGCTCCTCCCCGCATCGAAGTCTATAATCACTTCCAGAGTTTTCTGCCCGATGCCGGAGAATATACCCGTCCTTTGAATGGCCTGCTTGGCTTTGAAGGCTTCCGAAGAGACGTGGACTACAAAATCCGTAGTTTGCAGCCGACAGGGAGCTTTCTGCGGGGCGATAGTTTTATTCCCAGCAGAAACCTGGAGCGGGTTCAGTTAGAGACTATTTTTTTGAATTCTGCGGAAACGTTGGCCTATAGCAAATTCACCAATACAGACCCTCCGACCGCGAAGTCAAAGAATGAAGATGACCAGGCCCTCTTCATTCGCTACCTTGGACCAGAGGGGACGGTCACAACGGTAGATCTCAGCCAAGTATGTCAGCCGATTCCCTTTAGCCACCACTGTGCTGGCTCCCTGCGCTCCGACATCAGAAATGTACTACAAGACAAGCTGGTCGTCGTTTCGGTGACGGACCAAGACCCTGTGGATACTCCTTTTGGTCCGATAGCGCGTCCAGAGGCGCAGGCACAGGCCCTTTCTGGCTATTTTCCTCCAGGATTTTATCGACAGCTGGGTGTTCCCTGGTCAGGCTTTCTTACCCTCGGCATAGCCATTCTCGGAGGCGTGCTACTAACCTATTTACCGTCTCCCAGACGCTGGTTCTACCCCTTAGGCCTGGGCCTCTTAGTGCTGGGCTATTTTTTATTGGCTTGGGGCTTCTGGGTCGGTTTGGGTTGGATGCTGCCCCTATTCTTTCCAATGATGGCGATACTCGTGACCGGAATTACGGCAGGCGCAGGCTTGACCTTGATTGAAGCGCGACAGCGAGCGCTTCAGCAAAGAGCAGAACTAGAGCGTTTGCGCCGAGCAGAACGGCAGGCTGTCCTCAATCAGGCGAGAAAGCTGCTTTACCGGGTAGCAACGGATATTCACGACAACCAACTGCAAGAGCTCAAATTGGTCATGGATGGACTAGAAGGCGCCCTGATAGACCCCAAGCAGACGAACCAGGCCATTGATAAAGCAATCAGCCGCTTGGCTCATGTCGGTCAAGGTATCCGGGATGAACTGAACGATATTCGTAATGTGGCGACCAAACTGGAAATTTCTCCCCAACTCAAAGGCGGATTGCTAGAGGGATTGAAAGCAGAATTGCAAACCTGGCAGAACCAAGGCGACCTTACTCTGGTGGTCCATACGGAACTGGCCCCTTTGATAGAGCCACAAAGCAGTGATTGGTTCGATGCCCGAGAAGACATTTTTCGATTTTTCCGCGAAGCCCTGGCCAATGCCGCCCGTCATGCTCAACCTCCGAAAGGAACCGCTACCCAGCTTTGGGTTTCTCTAGAAGTGAAAAACGACCAAGCCGTACTCTGGGTAGAAAATGATGGAGCCACACCTCCAGCGCTGGATCAGGGGAATTATGGGACCAAAGTGATGAAGACCATTGCCAGTCAATTACCTCAGGGCACCTGGCAACGTATCGCTCGTCCAGGCGGAGGCGTCAAAGTCGGTTTGTCTTGGAGCCTGGCTGAGTTCCAGCAAACTGCCATTACCATCAGCCGCTAAGTTTCAGTAAGGAAAATCCATGGAAAATCTGCGTTTTTTGATTGTTGAAGACCATCCAGAGATGGCTAGAAATAACTGCGAATGGCTGCAAAAAACCTATCCTGAAGCGCATTGTGAAACGATAGAAAATCCCCAGCTCGTGATGGAGAAATTAAAAAAGTACACTCCAGACTTAGTAGTAGTGGATTTGCTCTATGGCCAAAATAGCGGTGAACAATCCGCAGAACCCGGTCTGAATTTGCTCCGGTCCATTTTTGGGGCCTACCCTCGCCTAAATATCATGGTTTACTCCAGTGAGCCTCTGCTCCTGAGTCCCGTCAGCGAGATGATTAGCCGTCATGAAGGCGGATTTGTAACGGTGAATAAAATGGACCGACGGGTCCGTTTTGTGGAAGGGGTTAAGAGTGCTTTAGAAGGAGAATTGAAGATCCCTAGAGAATTACGGGGCCTGATTAAGCTCACAGAACGAGAGCGCGAAATTTTGGAACTTTTATGCAAAGACAGCTTGACGGACCAAGCGGTAGCAGACCGGATTCACACCAGCAAAAAGACCGTACAAAACTCGATTCAAAGACTGAAAGAGAAAATGGGAATCCCGCTGGATGAGGAAGAGACCAATAGCCGCGTGGCTCTGTGTATGGAAGCAATGCGTAAAAAACTGGTGTCGCTTTGACCCCCCTTTAATCCCCCCTTGCCAAGGGGGGAAATGGAGATCTGGTTCCCTCCCCTTAGCACTAGGCGTAGCCTTCTCGGCGGGTGGGGAGGGCTAGGGTGGGGTCTAAGGAATCAAGCCGAATCCTGCTCAGAGAGCAGGATTTGAATCTCGCCTCGACATCCCTGGCAGCGGTCACAAGCCTCTAGGGATTCCCGGAGTTTATCAAGGGTATTTTCTCCACGGGCAATCGCTTGACGGATATCGCCTGCGGTGTAGCCAAAACAAAAGCAAATTACCTCTTCATCCCCGAAATTCATGACCTTGCTCACGCACTCTATTTTATTTGAGAGTTTCTATCTCAATTCTTGCTTAATCCCCAGAAAGCTGAGCTAAAAGTAGTTTTTACATAAATTATTGTGAATGGTGCTCTGTTTTACTAAACGATTTAATCTTTAGAATTATATTGGGATCACGTTAAATAACTTTTTGAAGATTATGTTTCAAAATCCATACTTTGTTGAAGGCAGTGCCACCTGTGCACACTGTGGCTCTCCAAGAGCTAGCCGTAGCTTGCTAGGGTCCATGATGAGGCTGGAATGCCCTGATTGTGACTATTTGCTGGAAATTTGCCCGGAAACAGGTGGATTGGGAACGATGCCCCCCTCAGGGATTGTTACGGCTCGGCATTTATCCTACCGAGACGCCATCTACTCTGTAACAGATACCCCAGGCGGCATGATGCTGGGGAACGGGAATTATTCAGCTTTTAGATCAGCTACGGGTTAGCCTGTTCCTGCTGTCTTGAGTGGCTAATTCCGTGCGTACTCATTTTGTGGAAATGGATATTACCCTTGCCGCAACTCCTGCCCAGTTGCTGGAGGCAGTCGAGCGGGCCTTTCAAGAGAGACTGGACGGTCAAGGCGAAGTTTTAAGATGGGCGATCACCGCTCTTAATATCAATCAAGGTCAGGGTCCAAGCACGGCCACGGTTCAGGCTGTGATGCTGATGCTATAGTACTCGACGCCCCCTTTCCAAGACGCGCCGTGAAGAAGTTCAGTGACCCGAAGCCGACGGTTATTTTTCTGGTGCCCACGGGCGTAGGGGCAAGCATTGGGGGATTTGCAGGGGATGCTTTGCCATTTGTTCGGGCCTTGTCTCAGGTAGCCTACGTCATCACGCATCCAAATGTCTGCAATGGTGGCAGTCTCTACTGGCCTCTGGATGATGTCCTCTATGTCGAAGGCTATGGCCTAGACCAGTTTTGTGCCGACCGCTGGGCTTTGCGCCCGGTGTTTCAGAATCGAATTGGACTCTTGCTGGATGTAGCCATGGATTCCATAGAGCGTGCCCATCATCTCAATGTCGCTCAGGGCGCTGCGGCTACTTTGGGTTTGAACATCGTGGGCTATGGATTTACGAACCGACCGGTAGGGGTCAAATTAAGGGATTATGGGGACTCTAGTTCTTCTAATCCTTCCTGGGGAACGATTGAAGATCCGGAGACCCTTCTGGAAGGAGCGAAACGATTGGTCCAGGCTGGAGCGGATGCGCTGGCCGTAGTCGTTCATTTTCCTGAAGTGGAAGATACGGCCTATGAGCAAGGAAAAGGAGTAGACCCGATTGCTGGGGTGGAAGCGGTTATCTCTCACCTGCTTGTTAAAACGCTGGGGATTCCCTGTGCCCATGCTCCTTCTCTGTCTTCAACGGCAACCACCGTCTCAGAAGTCCATCCCCGAGTTTGTGGAGAAGTGATCGGACATACTTTTTTGCCTTCCGTTCTGGTCGGTTTGAGTCGGGCTCCTCAGTTTATTCCTGTAAGCAATGGGCATCTCGCCCCTACAGATCTGAGGGCGCAAGACGTAGATCTGGTGATCACCCCTGCACATAGCTGTGGAGGGGCCGGAATTCTGGCTTTAGCAGGCCGTTCTTCTGCGCCTTTAGTGCTTGCTGTAGAGGAGAATGAAACGGTCTTAGAAGTTCCTCCAGAGCCTTTAGGAATCAAGGCTCTTAGGGTAGCTACCTATTTGGAAGCGATTGGGGCTGTGGCTGCTTTTGGAGCAGGGGTGGACCCAGCTCGATTGCGGGCGGATACGGATTGGGTTCCATTGCTATGACCTTCACTCGAGAACAGATTTTGGGACTTTTGGTGGCGACAGCGGTTATTCTGCTCGTGGTCGCCCAAGTTTGGGGATTTTTGGCTGAAATTCCGGTGGGTTCACCCTTCAATCTGAACGTTCGCGATTTTGGTCTGGGCCTACTGCTGGGATTAGGGATTATGGGCCTAAGTGTTGGGATGTACTATGCTTGGCCCCAGTATCGGGAGTCGGCGGATATCTATCTAGCGCTCGTGCTTAAGCCCCTCGCGCTCCAGGATGCACTATGGGTGGGCCTATTGCCTGGTCTTAGCGAAGAGTTGCTTTTTCGGGGCATCGCTTTACCGGCCCTGGGCCTGGTTTTAAGTAGTCTGCTTTTTGGGGTATCCCATCTCCTCGACTGGCGACAGTGGCCC
Organism: Gloeobacterales cyanobacterium; assembly: GCA_038245785.1. Taxonomy (GTDB): domain Bacteria; phylum Cyanobacteriota; class Cyanobacteriia; order Gloeobacterales; family PMM-0068; genus Sivonenia. The sequence goes on from JBBRSB010000021.1 coordinate 6,503, forward strand.
TATGCGGTCTGGGCAACGGGGATTGGTCTGCTCTTGGGCATAGCCACCCTATGGAGCCAAAATCTTTTGGTTGCAGTAGTCGCTCACGTGACGACCAATCTATTGTCTACCCTCTTCTGGAAGCTCCGCTTATCCCCAGGCTCCTGAGGCTGGAAGATGAGGTTGGACTACTACCCAGCCCGTGGCTAAAACCCAAAACATGAGACAGACGATCAGGCCATTTAGTCCCAAGTGGAGGGGGCGAGCCCAGGAACGGCGAGGGATTTGGAAAGCGGCCCAAGCGGAAGAGCAAACGAGAAGCACCATGGAGCTTCCAGCCCAAAAATGGGACGAGAACCGGAGATGCCCGTGGTCCTGAATCGTGCCGTAAAAGCCAACGCTCCAGAGCAATAAAGTGAGGAAAACTAAAATTTTTCCCAGGGACGGATGGGCAGCGTAGAGCCATGATTTAGCTGTTTTTTTCCAATGACGACCTCGCCACAGTTGATATCCACTAATGCCCAAAAGGGTAATCGTTAACATGGAGAGGCCCATGGACCAGGCTGCTACCTTCCAAAGCCAAAGCATCTTTGCCCTTACTGCGCTATGGGCAGAGTTTAGAACGTGGTGGATGGCTCTGCAATAGCAATTTGCTGAATCTTGAAAATGGTGGGCACCCTGGGGATCGAACCCAGGACCGATCGGTTAAAAGCCGAGTGCTCTACCGCTGAGCTAGGTGCCCACATAGTACGAGCGAACGCTCTATACCAGCAATCCACAATAACTGTGGTCTAGACCTATGTCAATCGAATCTTCATATCCTTTTCAAGCTGAAAAGAATGTCATTCCGCAGAGTTCTGCTGGGTACACTCAGAATAAGCTGGGGGCGGTGAAAACGGGCGCATGCAAAAAGAGAAAATTCTTCTTATTGAAGGACATGATTTTTATCGTACCCGCTTCATGCAGGGGCTAATGTCCCAAGACTATGAAGTGGTCTGCTACCGCTCTGCTGAGAATTTTGACCAATTGGTGCAGCAGGAAGCGCCATATTTGGTGATCGCCGATGTTGCCCAGCTAGGGCTGGACGCCTGCGACATCGAAGGAAAAACCTGTGCCGTTTTAGAACATTGTCAGGCCTTTTATCCTTGGCTACCGATTGTCTTGATGGTCGAGCGCTCAGAACCGATTGACCCTTTAGAGCGCAGATGGGCCGTAGAACAAGGGGCAGCTGACTTTATTGCCAAAAGGGTAGACCGAATGGAAATCATGCTCCAGCGAGTCCATGATCTTCTCCGTCCAGGCACCAAACTCAATCAGCGAGCACTGATGGCGGCCTATGCCCAATCCACATCGCTTTAACTACAGTATAAAAATAAGATAGGGTTAACTCTGTGCAGGTTGTCGAACTAGATTTCTTGGACAGTCCTTGTACTATAGTTAGACAAAGAAAAACCTGAGAATCTATAATTGGAGACTAGTTTTGGGGGATAAGGTTATTCTGGAACAGCTTGCCTTGACAGTAAGTCTACGTGGGAATCGGGACGTTAAGGATACCTACCAGGTCTTCCACTTGACGGGTTTATTGGATGCCTTTTCTGAGCCTGTATTCCGAAAGGTACTCAGTGGTTATATTGAGGCTGGGCCGACGAATGTCATCCTGGACCTCTCTGGTATTGATTTTTGTGACAGTTCTGGTCTAGGGGCTTTGGTGCAATTAGCCAAAAAAGTTCAGAATCTGAGCGGTACTTTTCAGACGATCAGCAACCCACGGGTCACTCAAACCGTTAAACTGGTTAGACTAGAGCAGTTTCTCTCGCTACAGCCTTCTTTGGAAAAGGCTATTGAGAATCTCACTCCGGGGAAGGGGAAGAAATAACTGCCTGACCCGAAGCAGCATACGCCAGCAGTTTTAGCCTATCTGGGAGATGCGGTCTACGAACTGCATATTCGTCAGCAGCTTTTGCAACGCCCTTGCTCTGCCCATCATCTCCACAAAAAAACGGTCCAGCGGGTACGCGCTGAAGCTCAAGCCCGCCTGGTAGAACCTCTACGCTCTTTTTTAGATCTATCTGAGCAAGAAATTCTTAGACGGGGTCACAATGCAAATAGCACGGTCCCCCAACGTTTAGATCCAGAAACATATCGTAAAGCCACTGCGTTAGAAGCGCTCCTCGGTTATCTTTACCTAAGTGACCCTGAACGACTAGAGCAAGTACTTACCTTCCTCGACAATCTCTCGTCTGATGAACTCCCTCCCTCAAAGAACGAAAACAGTGAATAAAGAAAATAAAGACAGTAAAAGTTACAGTAAAAAACCCAGACCTTCAAAATCTGGTAGGCCTGGCCCTTCTGCCTCTGGCGGAGGTTATAAAAGAACCTCCAGCGCTAGCTCTGCTACCCCCAGCGCGAACAGTCGTTTTAAGAAAGCACGCACCTTCTCAACTCGTCCTACTTCTGGTCAGGCATCCACCGGGGAGCAATCCTCGGACAAGAGTCGAGCCTGGAAGCCGCGTTTGGCTTCATCCTTTGCCCGCACAGACCAGGGACCTGCCCGCAAGCCCTTTCAAAGATCTGAGTCGGGTTCAGAACAAAGATCTGAGCGTCCAGAACGGAGATTTGAACAAAGACCTGCGGGTACAGGCAGACCCTTTAAAAGATCCGAACAAGAGTCAGACCGTCCTCGCTTCCGTAGTGAACCATCACAGCCATCCTCCGGTCGTAAACCTTTTAGAAGAGCTGAGCAAGAATCAGGCGCTCCCACCCGGTCCAAGTGGAATGACCGAGGAGGCTCATCACGCCCTGCTCCCCGGAGAGGCTCCAGTGAAGAATTAGCTATCCAGAGAAAACCAAGGGCTACAGCACCGGAAGCAGAGACCGTTTCTCCGGTTGAAGACGAAACGGAATTGCTCTATGGCAAGCAGCCTGTGCGTTCAGCCCTGGAAAAAGGCCGCACGCTCAATCGTCTCTGGATCATAGACCAGCTTCGTTATGACGGCCGCTTTTTGCCCCTGATTGAAGAGGCTAAAAATAAAGGAACGGTGATTGATGTCGTTGACCGTAAACGGCTGGACCAGATTACCCAAGGGGAGAACCATCAGGGGGTCGTGGCCCAAGTTGCAGCCTATACCTACTGGGAATTGGAAGACCTGATACAGCACAGTGCCAAAGACCCAGAACCGATGATTTTGGTTCTAGATGGTATTGAAGACCCGCAGAACCTTGGCTCTTTGATTCGTACCGCTGAAGCTTTGGGCGTGAATGGGTTGGTTATCCCTCAGCGCAGAGCCTCTGGAGTCACCTCTACCGTTTCTAAAGTGGCCGCTGGTGCCGTAGAACATCTGCCTATTTCCCGTGTAGTTAACCTGAACCAAGCAATAGAGCGCCTAAAAGAAGCGGGTTACTGGGTCGTCGGAGCAGAAGCTTCTGGCGAACGCTCTGTCTCGGCAATGGATATGAAAGGCCCCTTAGTGGTGGTGATTGGTTCTGAAGGCAAAGGGATCAGCCTTTTGACCCAAAAACTCTGTGATTTCATCTGTCATATCCCGCTCAAAGGCAGAACACCTAGCCTTAATGCTGGGGTCGCTGGAGCGATTGTGCTCTATGAAGTCAGTCGTCAACGAGCAACGCGGACGATCAAAATGGAGATGACTTAAGTAACTAGGTGGAAGACCCCCTATAGTCCCCCACCCTATGCCTTCGGCAAGCTTCGCTAACGGGAAAGCAGTCTCTTGCAGAGACGCTACGCGAACGCTTAGGGCAAGGGGGACGGCGATAGCCGGGGGTTGTTTAGCCCATCCACTTATTCCATTTTCTTTTGATTGATAGACTCAGCCCAAGATTGATTCTGGTCCACCGTCAGAACAATTTTTTGATACAGCTCATCGTTCAAATCTAGAACTAAGTAATCCTGATCTCGGATGGCATACCAGAATTCTTTGCTGCTGCCCGTGTAATAGGTCCCTGCTTTGATCACGCCAGGAATAGAAGTTCCCAAAGCCCGAATTTCTGTCCACGTGCTGGTGGGTTTTTCTGTGGAAACCCGTTCAATATGCTCCAAGGGAATCTCAAACGTCTTGCTGAGACTGACCGCCCACAGTTGTTCAAACCATTCCATTTCTATGTACAGCTTTTTATCGACAAGGTTGATCTTCATGTCTTTAGCCTCCGGCTGAGGGGTATTAATAGAACTCCTGCATGAATCCCAGAAGCCTAAATCCCCGTTAGTGAAGCTTCTCAGAGAGTATTCTGGGGAACTTTGAGGGTAGAACCCCCCAAAGTTGGGGGGCAGGGGGGCGAAAGTCAATTCATACAAGAGTCTAATGAACTAAGTCTGGAGTAGTCTAAGTCACAGTGCTCCAGTCTCTGCTTCTACAATGGGGCAATTCCCGTGCGATCAACAGTTAGCCTTCTGTCATTGATGTGTACAATATTAGAGTGACATCGCACAGCCCCTACTGCGCATTGGATACAGGTAGCTGGCTCAAGCTGATCTGCGGGGCTAGTTTTCACCATTTGCCCAGCATTCGTAATTTGGCTTTGGTATACAGCTTAGCAGGCGTTGATTGTATTGACTTCGCCGCCGAACCTGCTGTTTTGCATACCGTGAAGGCCGGGATTGACCAAGCACAGATTCTTGCCCAACAGTGGTCTATGCCCTTCCATCGGCCTTGGCTGATGGCAAGCCTCAATGCTGGAGAAGATCCCCATTTCCGCAAAGCTTTCTTTGACCCTGCACAATGTCCACTCGATTGTCCTCGACCCTGTGAACGGGTGTGCCCAGCCCTAGCCATTGACCAGACCGGAGTCCTACAGGACCGTTGCTATGGTTGTGGACGCTGTGAGCCCGTTTGTCCTTTGGGCCTCGTGGAATTCGTCTCCAAAACTTATTCTCTGCCCGAGTTAGTCCAATTTCTGATCGAAGCAAGCATCGATGCCATTGAAGTGCATACACAACCAATTTCAATCGAGCCTTTTTGTACGCTTTTTACAGAGCTGAAACCCCTTTTATCGAGGCTTAAATTATTCTCTGTGAGCGTGCCGGATGGTGAAGGTTTAGAAAATTTTGTTCAACACGTGGGTCTGATGATTCAAGATTCCAGCTTGAATGCTCAAACAAAACAACATCTGATTTGGCAAACCGATGGACGGCCGATGAGTGGTGATTTGAAAGCAATTAGTACGAGCCGCCAGGGTTTAGCCCTGGCTTCAAAGTTCCATGCCTTCAAGCCAAAAGGCCATCTGCAACTTGCCGGTGGAACCAACCACACTACAGCTGGTCTAATGGAGACAGCAGCCTTTCCAATTGCAGGCGTAGCTTTTGGGTCCTATGCCCGCAAACTGATACAAGAGGAAGCAGATGGTGCTCCCATAGAAGACAACATGCAACACCTTAGTTTAGCGCTGAAGAAAGCACAGGCTCTGGTCACCCCTTATAAACCCCACCTGGAGATATGCTGCCATGGTTAACGCTTCTGGGATGAATACCTTTTCTGAAACCGCAGACGAAAATACGCTTGAAAATACGCTTATTGTTCAGGAAACCAGGGTGACCGACGACCTTGCCAAACTATTAGCTATCTTGCCGCCCCAGATTACAAAGGCGCTGGGGGCAGATGAAGGAACGACTCAGGAAGACCTCAGGGATTTAATCGAAATTATCCTGGACCTGGGACGTTTGCCGGAAGCTCGGTTTGTGGGACGGACCCAATACCTCTCCGAGCAAGTCCTGACCCAAGAAGAACTAGATTATGTGATTGAGCGGGTCGGTGAATTTTCTGGAGATAACCGGGCGGGCATTGGGCGCACGCTGCACCGGATTAGCGCGATTCGCAACCGTCAAAATAAGATTATTGGTCTGACCTGTCGGGTCGGAAGAGCGGTCTATGGAACTCTGGCGATGATTCGGGACCTGGTGGAATCCGGAAAATCAATCTTGATGCTGGGTCGGCCTGGGGTGGGAAAGACCACAGCCCTGCGAGAAATGGCCCGCGTTTTGGCCGATGACCTGGATAAGCGCGTCGTCGTTATTGATACGTCCAATGAAATTGCTGGAGATGGGGATGTGCCGCATCCAGCCATTGGTCGTGCCCGTCGGATGCAGGTAGCGCGCCCCGAACTTCAGCACCAGGTGATGATTGAAGCGGTCGAGAACCATATGCCAGAAGTAATCATTATTGATGAAATCGGCACAGAATTGGAAGCCCAAGCCGCCCGCACGATCGCTGAACGAGGGGTGATGCTGGTGGGGACAGCCCACGGGAATCAATTAGAAAACCTGATTAAAAACCCGACCCTGTCCGACTTAGTCGGCGGAATTCAATCCGTTACCTTGGGCGATGATGAAGCTCGCCGCCGAGGCACCCAGAAATCAGTGCTAGAGCGGAAAGCACCTCCTACTTTTGATATCGCGATTGAGATGAGTGAGCGCGTCCGTTGGATGGTCCATGAAGACTGTGCCCGTTCTGTAGATAGCCTCCTGAGAGGACAAAAGCCCAATCCTCAAGTGCGCACCGTTAGCAGCACCGGACAGGTGGAAGTAACTCACGAAGTCCCGGAAGTGGATACAACGGAGCGGATGTTTGCCCCTGGTTGGAGTGTAAACCGTACGCCAGTATCCTCGAAAGTGGCGCCCTTCAACGCTGGGACGAGCCGAAAAACGGGACCAACCGGGCAAAATTGGAAAGAACAAGGATTCATGGAAGCTTTGCCGCCCCAAGCCTTGGATCCCCAAGCTTTTGCCAGCGCTGAAACCATGGTTATCTATCCCTATGGCGTCAGCCGCAACGAACTCGAACGAATTATTCGCGCCTATAGCTACAACGTCCGTCTGACCAAAGAATTAGACGAAGCGGATGTGGTCATGGCCTTGCGCTCCCATGTGCGCGACAAGGCAAAAATCTGCACGGTAGCCCAGAATCGCCAAATTCCGGTCTATGCGATCAAAGCGAATACGTTGTCCCACATTATGCGCGGGCTCCGCCGGATTCTTCATATCGATGAACCTGCGGGCGGCGAAGACTTAGACCTGAATCTGATGCTTGAAGGAGGAGACAGCGAGGATCATATGGAGGCTCTGGAAGAAGCTCGTCTTGCCGTTGAGCAGCTTGTCCTTCCTCGCAGACAAACCGTAGAACTCTTGCCCCGTTCTCCAAAGATCCGCCGGATGCAACATGAATTGGTAGAACACTATCAGCTCACTTCCGAGAGCTTTGGCGAGGAACCGCATCGCCGCCTGCGGATCTATCCTCCCGTTGCGAACTGAGTAGCTAAGCAAAATGATGGCAGCGTGTCACCTACACTAACTCTTCAGGGCCTTGGCGACTTGCGGACTCGGCAGCAAAACTCTACGCAGGAAACGAGCCGTTTGTTGCTCTAGCCAGCGGGATGCCAACTTGCGGCCGAATTCTCTTCCTTCTTTACGCGCCAAAACCTGGCGAACAATCGGTAAATATTTACGAGGATCAGGTGGCATTTTTAGACCATCTCTACCGTCTTGCTCGCCCTTATTCACCAGCGCCCAAAGCCGTTTAAAGCCTTCATTTTGGTTGTTGAACAGGGCTTCTAGCAGACGTTCACGGGTAGAAGAACCGTCGTCAGAAAGCAGAAAATCTAGAATTTGCTCTAAGGTGTCATCCGTGCTGTAGTCGCGAGCATCCTTAGCATTGTTCAAAAGATTTTCGAGACGATTCCAGCGGAAACTGCCGTCTTGGAAAAGTAATTCATTGAGAGAATTGCGCAACTGAGGAGAGCGGTCCGTGAGCATCTTGTGTGCCACATAGGGATAGGCCACCGCCAAAACTTTAAAGTCATCGCGAACACTCAGAGCAATTCCTTCCAAGGTCACCATTGAACGGATAATCAAGGCGTAGTAAGAAGGAACCTGGAAAGGCAAATCGTACATGATGCCAGACAGCTTATCGGTGATGCTCTTGAAATTGAGGTCATTGACCGTTGCCCCTAAAGCATCCTGGAAAACCTCTCTCAGGGCTGGGGTAATTCTGGATAGGTCCGTATCCGGGGTCAAAAATCCCAGACGCACATAATCTTTAGAAAGGGACTCAAAGTCTCGGTTGACTAGGTGAACAACGGCATCAATCAGTCCATAGCGCTGCTCGGCAGTGACTTCACTCATCATCCCAAAGTCCAGGTAGGCCAAGCGGCCATCGGCCATAGCCAAAAGATTGCCGGGATGAGGGTCTGCATGGAAGAAACCGTATTCCATCAGCTGACGCAGAGAACACTGGACGCCAATCCCAATCAGTTTTTCACCATCCAGCCCTGCCCGTTGAATATCCTCTAAGCGCGTGAGTTTGATACCATCCACCCATTCCATGGTTAAAACCCGACGTCGGGTGTATTCCCAGTAAATTTGAGGAACATAGATTTCTTGCATTACCTTGAACAAGCTGGCAAAATGCTCTGCATTATGCCCTTCATGGATATAGTCCATTTCTTCAAAAAGCTTAGTCCCAAATTCATCCAAAATCGCTACCACATCACTGTGAAGGAAGGGAAGCTTGGGCGCTATCCAGCCAATCAAGCTACGGAAAATATATAGATCTAGAGAAACTTGGGGCACTAAACCGGGACGCTGGACCTTAATCGCAACCGTTTGCCCAGTCTTCAGCCTACCCTTATAGACCTGCCCAAGAGAGGCGGCTGCAATTGGCTCTGGGCTAATCTCTTGATAAATTTCCTGAGGAGTCCGGCCCAATTCTTCTGTGATCAGCTGATAGGCCAGCTCATTGGGGAAAGCAGGTACATCATCCTGCAAGAGGGTAAGTTCTTCGAGATAAACCGGAGGCACCACATCCGGTCGGGTAGAAAGTGCCTGCCCAATCTTGATATAAAAAGGTCCAAGCTTCGTCAGGGTTTCCCGAAAGCGCACAGCCCTTCTGGACTGGTTGCGTTCTAGTCCTCCTGTCAAGCTATCCCACCAGACTAGAAAGCCAAATGTAAACAGAGGCAGCATGATCTGGAAAAACCGGACAAACGCCCGCCATCCCTTATTACTGTAGTACCGCTCAATTTGCCCAGTGTCATAGCGACGCAAGCCAGAAAGGTCTGCGGAAGAACTTGAACTTGAAAGGAGCGCTGGCTCATTTTGGATAGCAGTCATTCATATATCTTAACAAGACTATCCGCTAGGGGCTGCAGAATCTACCCCTTTTTTAAAGGGTTCATCAGAATAAGCAGATGAGCAAAAGTAACAGTAGGCAACTTTGATTTGAGCTATTTTTTCAGACGGAAGGTGATTCTACCCTTGGTCAAATCATAGGGAGTTAGCTCTACACGGACTTTATCGCCCGATAGAACTTTGATGTAGTTCTTCTTTAGTTTGCCCGCTAGGTGGGCGAGGATTTCGTAGTCGTTTTCGAGCTTCACCCGGAACATCGTGCCAGGCAGAGCTTCAACGACGACACCTTCCATTTCAATCAGGTCTTCTTTGGACAAGGAATATCCTGTATACATACATTTCTAATTGTAAAACTTCTGAAGCGCGTTTGCCGCATTTCAGCGTAAGTTATACAGGTTTACGTTTCAAACTACGGGGAAAATCAAGCTACCAGCACTGTTTTCATGGTTGCGCGGTCTACTTTCGTCCGGTCCGTCAGAATTTCATGGCCTTCACGAGTGACGAGAACGGTGTGCTCAAACTGGGCTGAGAGCTTGCCATCTACGGTCACGACCGTCCATTTATCTTCTAAAAGGCGAGTATCGTAGCTGCCCACATTGACCATCGGCTCAATGGCCAGGGTCATTCCTGCTTTTAAGCGAGGATTACCCAGCTCACGGGTGCGGAAGTTTGGCACTTGGGGCGCTTCATGCAGCTTGCGGCCGACTCCGTGGCCGACATACTGGCGGACGACAGAAAAGTTGTAGGCCTCCACATAGTCCTGAATTGTTCCAGAAACTTCCTGGAGCAGAATTCCTTGCTTGACCTTCGCAATCCCGCGCATCAGCGCTTCTTCTGCTACTTCAATAAGCTTCTGCGCTTCTGGAGTGACGTTCCCAAGACCAACAGTGATACAAGAATCGCCATGAAATCCCTGATAGATAGCGCCAAAGTCTACCTTAACGACATCCCCATCGCGGAGCACTTTCTTCTTAGAAGGAATGCCATGCACTACTTCCTCATTAACGCTGGTGCACAGGCAGGCGGGAAATCCACCGTATCCCTTGAAGGCAGGGATGACTTCAAAATCTTTACAGCGCCGCTCTGCATGGGCATCTAAATCAGCCGTTGTCATCCCAGGAGCGGCAATCTCCATGACTTCTTTCAAGACCGTGGCCACAATCCGGCCAGCTACGCGCATCCGTTCGATGTCGCGGGGGGACTTAATTTCAATACCTCTCATGCCAAATTCCTTTCCGGGGGCTTCATTTATTATGCCAGCAGCAAGGGGAGTCAATCCCCCATTAATTGTTTAAATTGTTCACGCACCTGATCCATGGACAGATTTCCATCAACGATGTGTAGCTTTCCTTGAGCTTTGTAGTAGTCAATCAGAGGAGCCGTTTCATTTTGGAAGGCTTCTAGACGGACGGGAACGACTTCTGGTGAATCGTCTTTGCGGTGCTCTAGAGTATGAGGACCGCCATCGGTACAGCCTTTTTCGGGGGCGGGTTTGAACTTGGTATGAAACGTCTGTTTGCAGACAGAACAGGTCCGACGTCCGGTTAAACGCTCAAACAGAATCTCTTCAGGCACTTGGATCAGAATCACTCCTTCTAGCATTTCCTTACGGCGTTTCAGCATCGTATCCAGGGCTTTAGCCTGTTTAATGGTCCGAGGAAAGCCATCAAGAATCCAGCCCTGAGCCACATCAGGTTCTTTCATCCGCTCTTCAACAAGAGCCACCACCAATTTATCGGGTACAAGTTTGCCCTTATTGCTGTAGGTCTGGAATTTCTGTCCTAGTTCCGTCTGCGTTTTAATCGCAGCCCGGATAATATCGCCCGTCGAGATTTGGGGAATTTTGTATTCTTCTTGCAGGATTTGGGCTTGGGTCCCTTTGCCAGAGCCCGGAGCCCCGAGCAGCATGATTTTACGCATGGCAGTTCCTAGTGCGCTCCCAGTTCTTATTTATTGTTCTTTATTTTTTCAGGAAGTGAGACCGATGACCTTTATTTCTTTTGTTTGTAGCCTTTCTCGTTAAATAACTTTACGGTTCGCCTTAGGGTATGTTAGTCAGCCCTGTCTAAGGTCATGCGCATTTAGCTGTTGTTGCCTTCTAATTCACTCTTAACGTAAATCTTCTTCAGATAACTGAGCTACTTTCATTAATGCTTTTAAGGTGCCAACTTTCAAGTCTTGATCGCGATGAACTGGAATCGATAGAATTTGGTCTACTCCGGGTTTTTCATAGATATGATGGCTACCAGTGACTCTTCTCAAAACCCAACCTTTTCGCTCCACAACCTTACACAATCGTTTACCGGAAATGGATTTCATACAGCGATTTCAACGACCTGATCGTTTGCCTGAGCCATCTGACGACTATTAGCAACATCAAGCCAACCCTCGATGGCATCCTTCAAGTTAGCCATCACTTCCTCTATTGTGTCTCCTTCCGTAATGCAGCCGGGAAGTGCAGGGACTTCTGCCCAGTAACCTCCTTCTTCTGCTGGATGAATAACTGCCTTAATTTTCATAGGACCATCGAATCCGTGATTGAGTATACGATAGAAACTCTGTTTGCTCTCTTCTGCTGCAAAGGTCCACAAATAGCCTCTTGATTATAACCCCATCAATAATTCAGCGGTCGAACATTGGACACGAACGACATGACTCAGCCTACCGGCATATGCCCGCTTGATGGAAGGGTTAGATCGTTTTCGGGAGGAAGAAAGCCGTGTGTATTTCATCTTGCAGCTCACGTCGAGTAATCTGTTCGGGACTAAAGACTTAACAGAGGGACATCAAGCGTTTGAAGATTGATGGCATCCACGTTTTTAGAACAGTTATCAATTGTGATAGCGACAACTTTACCTTGATCGTCGTAATCCAGGATTAAATCATCAGTAATTGCATCGGTAGAAACGACAGTTTTACTGGTTAGCTCGATCGCTAGCGTGTCAGTTTCAGGAAAATATTGAATCTTCATTACAGTTCCCCGCCTCGCTGTTGTCGTTTATAAAAGTTACGGTCAAAAAAAGCATTGTGAACAGTTTCTCCGTCCTCTAGTGTAATGACTCTAAGAACTCGGCCCTCCACTATTTCTTTAGTTTGTAGTCTTTCTCGTTAAATAACTTTATATCTCGGTTTCCAGCTCGTAGTGAAACACCTTGGAGATGATCTGCCAGCGACCGTCTACCTGGATCAGTGTTAGCAGATCGGTGAAGTGCTTTGGTGAGATCGAGCATTCGACGCGCGCCAGCGCCGTGACAGGCCCAGCGAACTGGATCGAAATGATGCGATCGGTCCGTTCCTCGCCACGACTCGCTGGTGAAGGCCGCTTGTCTACGAGCGGGAAGTACTCGTCCATGCGAAGCATCACCAGCGGCTCGTCAGTCGCGCAGGCGTAGATTGCTGAAGGGTGGAAGACACGCCGCAGGATCTTCATATCGCTGCGGTACAGACCTTCGAAGTAATCCTTCAGGACCGCAATCACATCATCGAAGGGAGCGTTCATGACTCCGCTGCTCCTTTACTTAGTTGATAACGGAGGATTCGCACCCTTACTACTTTTTACTTTTTCACCATGCCTTCATAGCGCTGAGAGATCACATAGGTCTGAATCTGTTTGGCGGTATCGATAGCGACCCCGACCAGGATCAGAATAGAAGTAGCGCCTAAACCACCAAAAGTGGTGATTCCCGTGGCCTGTTCTACCGCCGTAGGTACCAGGGCGACAACAGCCAGGAAGATGGCGCCAATGATCGTCAAGCGGTTAATAATCTTTTCTACGTAATCAGAAGTGTTCTTCCCTGGGCGCACCCCTGGGATCGAAGCCCCCATTTTCTTGAGGTTCTTAGATAGGTCTTCGGGATTGATTACCAGCGTGGAGTAGAAGTAGCTAAAGAAAACAATCAAGACGACGTAGAGAACGGTATGAATCCAGCTAGAAGGGCTCAAAGCGTTCGCAATCTGCGTGGTTATGTCGTTGTTGACAGATTGGGCTAGGGAAATAGGGAGAATTAAAAGCGAAGAGGCAAAGATAATCGGCATCACCCCGCCCTGATTGACACGCAGGGGAAGGTAGCTGGTTTCTTGCTTCTTATAGTTCATACCGCCTGGACCGACCTGGCGCTTAGCAGAAAGAATCGGAATCTTGCGCAGACCTTCTTGGACGAAGATAATCGCTGCAATCATCGCCAGGAAAGTAATCGCCAGGATCACAACTCCAGCAATCTTGGTACTATCTGCCTGGACAAGTTCTGCCGTTTTGCTAAAAGAGCTGGGTAAAGAAGCGACGATGTTCACGAAAATCAGCAGAGAGGCTCCGTTGCCAATCCCTTTTTCGGTAACCAGCTCACTAAACCACATGACCAAGACAGAGCCAGCCGTAAGGATAGTAATGCACTGAAGAATGAAGAAGGGCGTGAAATTTTCTGGAGGAACGGCACCAGGAATATTCTTAAGGGCAAAAGTAATGCCGACGCTTTGGATGATGCCCCAGGCCAGTGCTAAATAGCGGGTGTATTGAGCAATCTGTTTACGGCCCTGCTCTCCTTCATCTTTCTGGAGCTTCTCTAGGGCCGGAATCACGGGGGTCAGTAGCTGCAGAATAATCGAAGCATTGATGTAGGGGATAATGCCCAGAGCAAAGACGCCTAGAATGCTAAATCCTCTGGAAAAGAGACTCAACAGTCCTGCCAGAGCGGCCAAACCGCCAGTCTCAAGGGCCTGCGAAAAAGCTTTTGTATCGACCCCTGGGAGAGGAACATGGTTTCCGAGCTGAACCAGAATCACAATGCCCAAGGTAAAAAGAATCCGTCCCCTCAACCCCGAAGCCTTGGCCATCTGAGCAAAGGTTTCCTGGGCACTGGCGCGTGAACCTGAGCCTCTGCTGGCTACCATAAATTTCTTTCCCCTGTTGCATACGTCGTTCTAAGTATCTATGTTAGCGTTCTACACCCCCTCTCCGCCTGCTTCGACCTATGGAAATCCCTAAGAAAGTAACAATATTTGGCACAGACACGGGCAGAACAAAGTAACATAACGCACAATAAAGAAAAGTAAACTGGAGGCGAGACGGCACGCCCTATGGTTTCGACAACCCCTACGATTGACCTTCCTTCTTGGCTTTCTCAGTGCATCCTCGAACATGATGCCGACCGTGGAAAGTATGACGTGGTATGCCGTGCGTTCCAGTTCGCTCATGACCTGCATGGTGGACAAGCGCGCGCTTCTGGAGAAGCCTATATTGTGCATCCGATCCAGGTGGCAACCATGCTCCGAGAGCTGGCCGGAGATGATCCTGCCATGATTGCCGCCGGTTTTCTTCATGATCTATTAGAAGATACAGAAATTACTCCAGAAGAGATGGAGAATCGGTTCGGTGCCGAGGTTCGTCATTTGGTAGAAGGAGTCACGAAACTTTCCAAATTCAGCTTTGAAAGCAAGACAGAACGTCAGGCAGAGAGCTTTCGGCGAATGTTCTTAGCAATGGCTAAGGATATCCGGGTGATTGTCGTCAAGCTGGCGGACCGTCTACACAATATGCGCACCCTGGAATATCTTGCTCCAGAGAAGCAGCGCCGCATTGCCCGCGAAACGATGGATATCTTTGCCCCTCTAGCCAATCGCCTGGGGATCTGGCAATTCAAATGGGAACTGGAAGACCTCTCTTTCAAATATCTCCAGCCCGAAGCCTACCAAGAGATTCGCAACCTAGTCGCCACTAAACGAACGGAACGAGAAGAGTTTATCCAGCAAGTAGTGTCTACCCTAAAAGAATCCCTGGTTGAGATCGGGGTCGAGAATGCAGAAGTTACGGGCCGACCAAAGCATCTCTGGGGCATCTATGAGAAGATGCAGCGCCAGCAAAAAGGATTTAACGAAATTTATGATGTGTCTGCCGTCCGTGTGATTGTTCACTCCGTAGACCAGTGTTATCGGGCCCTATCTGTCGTTCATAACCAGTTTCGTCCTATTCCTGGACGCTTCAAAGACTACATTGGGCTACCGAAACCAAACGGCTATCAATCTTTGCATACGGCTGTCATTGGTTCAGAAGGGACTCCAGTAGAGGTGCAGATTCGGACCGACGAGATGCATCGCATCGCAGAGTATGGAGTTGCGGCCCACTGGAAATATAAAGAATCGGGTTCCGTCACCGTTAAACCAGAGGAAGAGCGCTTTACCTGGCTCCGGTCCCTACTGGACTGGCAAGAAGACCTCAAAGATTCTCAAGAATACTTGCAATCGCTGAAAGAAAATCTCTTCGATTCGGAAGTTTATGTTTTTACGCCGAAAGGGGATGTGATTGAGCTGCCTCGGGGCGCTACTCCCATTGATTTTGCATATCGCATTCATACAGAAGTAGGCAATCGATGTACGGGCGCGAAGGTGAATGGCCGGCTGGTGACCTTGGACACAGAGCTGAAGAATGGCGACATTATTCATATCCTGACGGCCAAGAATGCCCATCCCAACTTGGACTGGATCAATATCGTCACCACCAGTTCTGCCAAAAATAGAATCCGTCAGTGGTACAAGCGCTCGCACCGAGATGAAAATATTGCCCGTGGTCGAGAACTGCTAGAAAAAGAGTTGGGCCGTCCGCACTTAGAAGGTTTGCTGAAATCAGAACAGATGCAGCGCATTGCAGAACGCCTGAACTATCAAGCGCCGGAGGATCTCCTGGCGGCCTTAGGCTATGGAGAAGTGACGGTCGCCGCTGTCTGCAACAAGCTTCAAGAAAAAGCGCGTGAGCAGCAGAAGAAAGCAGCAGAAGTACCGGATAGTGCCGGTATCACGCCTGAGCAAGTAGCGTCTCTGCTTCCGCCGATCCCGCGCAGTCTGCCCCGCAATGACCAGCCGATCCTTGGGGTCGAAGGCATCGTTTCCCACCTTGCCCGCTGTTGCAATCCCCTGCCTGGAGACCCCATCGTCGGGATCGTCACACGTTCCAGCGAACGGGGAATCACGATTCACTGCCAGAATTGCTCGAATGTGGATAAGGTCAACTCAGAACAGTTGATCCCTGTCCAATGGAACCGCAACTACGTTGCGGGTAAGCCAACGACCTATGCTGTGGACGTCCAAGTGGAAGTTATTGACCGCGTGGGCGTACTCAAAGATATCTTGGACCGTTTGGTCGGAGAGCGGATCAATATCCGCAAAGCACAGGTGAAAACCTTTTCTACCCAAACAGCCACTATTGACCTGTGTATCGAAGTGACGAACAAAGAACAACTTAGTCACACCATTGCCCAGGTGGAAAAAATCTCGGATGTGCTCCGGGTCCGCAGGTTGAATCGGGTGAGTGAAGGTCCTGCCAACTGAGCGCTTAGGCTTGAGAGAGAAGGAATCCTGGGGGATCGCTCGTACTATACTGTCGCAGGGAATGAATAGTTTACAAATGGGACAATGGCAATTTCCTTGATTTTGGCTTCTGAATCTCCGTATCGCAGAGAACTGCTACGCCAGATGGGTATTGAGTTTCGAGCGTTTGCCAGCCAGTACGCTGAGGTGATGGATAATGCTATGCCTCCTGATAAACTGGTGATACATAATGCCTTAGGCAAAGCGCTGGCGGTCCAGCAAGCCTATCCAAGAGATTTAATTCTGGGCGCGGATACGATTGTTTTCCAAGATGGGCATGTGTTGGGAAAGCCCCATGACATGAAAAAGGCCACGGCCATGCTGCAGATGCTGCAGGGTCGCTGGCACACCGTCCACACGGGCATGGTCTTGATTGAAGAGACTCAGCATTTGTTGCGCTGTGAGACGACTCGGGTCAAATTTCGTCCTCTAACCCTTCCACAGATTTGTGCCTACC
Organism: Gloeobacterales cyanobacterium; assembly: GCA_038245785.1. Classification (GTDB taxonomy): domain Bacteria; phylum Cyanobacteriota; class Cyanobacteriia; order Gloeobacterales; family PMM-0068; genus Sivonenia. The sequence continues at coordinate 23,431 of JBBRSB010000021.1, forward strand.
TCGCTACCGGGGAATCCGTCAACGCAGCAGGGAGCTATTCGATCCTGGGAATAGGAGCTAGCTTGGTGGAAAAGATTGAGGGCTGCTACACCAACATCGTTGGCCTATCGTTGCCTGTTCTTGTCGATATGCTTTTGGAGTTCGACCGCCCTGTCCTGTAAGGTCCGTTCCTACTCTGTCTGAGTATCGTCAGCGCCTTCCTTTCCCTGGACATTCTTGATCGCATCAATAGCAGCCGCAGCCCCGACCATAATGTCGCGTTCTTCACCCCCAAGGTACATCCGCCCAAAACTGCCGAAGGGTAGTACTTCAAGGATATTAATGTTCGCTGCTTTTTCCGCTTCGTTTGCCGCTAGCGCAATATAGGCTGCAGGTTCAACTTCCATAACAAAAAGAGTTTGACCAGACAGGAGCATCTGACCGCGCTTAAAGCGGTTGATAATCTGGGTCTGGTGAGGATCAACGTTGCGGATAATCTGGCTAGAAATTACCTCAGGCTTAATCCGGTCCCGCTCAGATAGCTTCAAATACTCTAGGATTGCTCCGCCTGCAGTTTTAACTTCTCCCTGGCGATTGGAATGGAGCTCAAGACTTCCATAGAGGCGCTCGACCATCTGTAACCCAGGCCGCACCACCGCTGACTTCAGGGCAATGTCTGTGACTCGATTAATCTCCATGCCCGGAGAAATTTCCACCCATAGCGAGGCATCGCCGGGTAAGGGCAGAAAGCCATGAGCAATCGTCCCTAGAAAGGCAGCGAATTGGTGTTGAAGACTATCAAGGTAGACGTAGCCGCGTAGTTGAGCACCCAAGATATTTTTTCGCAGAGAATAGGCCCATCATCCCACAAGTCTTCCCGGCTTTACAAAGCGCAATATTTTTCTGTTCTAATGTCCTGTCTTAAACTTGATGGAGGTTCCAGCTAAGATTGAGGACGCCCAGAAGTGGTTTGATGAAGACAGATGCACTCTTTTATGAGCTTTTTCAAGAATTCCCGGAATTCTTTTTTGAACTGATTGGACAAACTTCTGAGGAAGCTCAGTACTACCGTTTCACTGCCACGGAGATTAAACAAACGGCCTTCCGGTTGGATGGTCTGTTTATGCCGACGCGCCCCGATAAGCCGCTGTATATTCTCGAAGTCCAATTCCAGAATGATCCTCAGTTCTATGGTCGGCTCTTTGCAGAGATGTTTTTATATGTGTGAATCACAAAGATGGTTGCCAGTTGAGAGATGGTAAAGTTCCCCTAATCGTGTGGGGAACTTGCCATGGAGACAAAGGTCAAAATGCGTCTTGGCTGGGTGCAGCACTATGAAAAAACGGGCAATGTTAGCCTGACCAGCCGCTGTTGTGGTATTTCTCGCCCGACCCTGCGCAAGTGGGTTAACCGCTACCAAGCAGAGGGATTGGAGGGGTTGCTTGACCGGAGTCACCGTCCCAAGCGATGCCCACCGAAAAAGGTGAATGCGCAACACCTGCTCTGGATTGGACAAATACGCAAACGCCGTCTAGGTGCCCGACGCATTCAAGGAGAGTTGCTGCGACTCCATCAAGTGTCTTTCTCTACGGCCACCATCCACAAAGTGCTCAAGCAACAGGGCTATGGGCTATTGAAGGCCACCCGTCGTCCCGGCAAAGGGCGTAAGCGCTATCAAAAAGACATTCCTGGAGAGCGGGTGCAAATGGACGTATGCAAGATTGGCCCGAAGCTCTATCAATTCACAGCTATCTCGGCTCCGCCTGCGGGACATGATGATTGCACACGCCTCAAAATTATTCGGCTCTACCCAAATAAGGCTTCAGCCAGCACCCTAGCTTTCTTAGAAATCATCATCGCTGAGTTTCCTTTTCCTATCCAACGACTGCAAACAGACCGGGGAGAGGAATTTATGGCCCATGCTGTGCAACGACGATTAATGGAGTTGCATATAAAGTTTCGGCCTACAAAACCTCGTTCTCCTCATCTCAACGGCAAAGTGGAGCGAACCCAGCGCACAGACTGGGAAGAGTTTTATAGCCAAGCGGACCTCGACTTCAAAGCTCCAGACCTGCCAGGGCAATTGCAGCAGTGGCAGGACTATTACAACCGGGAACGAAGGCATAGCTCTATCGGTAAGTCTCCCTGGCAAAAATTGCAAGAACTCGTTCCCTCGATTCCGACTCTAGAGCAGGTTAGGTCAATTTACCAGAGCTCAACAGAGCGAATCCGTCATGCCCACTATCAACGCGATATTGGCAAGGTTAGATGGGTTTGGTCGTTGTAAACCATCTTTGCGATTCACACATTCCAGCAGAATCTTACGCTTGACTCCAGTCTTGGAATATTCAATGACATCCGCCCAACGAATTGCGGTAGTCTTCGATGACCTTATGGTCGCGGTCATAGGATTACCTCTTTAGGGTAGAGAGATTAATTTGAACGACAAGGACATTCGTGAATTGAGTATCTCTCAGTCAGTTACTAAGTCTGATGGCTGATTCCATCCCCCAGTGAAAACCAACTCAGTCAATGGTTTGCGGGTTCTAGGGGCGAGTTCCCTTTCTCGCAGCGATTCGGGTAAGGTTTTCGGATCGCCCAAATAACCAATTGCCATCATGGCCACTGGCTCCCAGTCCTCTGGAATACCAAATAGCGATCGCGCTTTGGCACCATCAAATCCTGCCATTTGGTGAACAAATAGATCTAGGGCGATTGCCTGAGTTGTCAGATTGCAAGCGGCTGCCCCCACATCGTGGAAAGCATGACGATTTTCTCTCCCGTCGTTGTCGAAGCGTAGTTTGGCAACCGACAACATCAGCACTGGAGCACTCTTCGCCCAGGATTGATTGAATTCGACGAGGCAACTGAATAGACGGTCATACTCTGCTGGCTGGTCTTGGGTGGCCACCATGAAGCTCCACGGCTGCTCGTTGTAGCAAGAGGCCGCCCATCGAGAGGCTTCCAACAAAATAAGCAATTTGTCTCGTTCAACGGTGCGATTTGAGAAAGCACGAGGGCTCCAGCGCCCACGAATCAAATCATGAACCGTATATTGATCATCAACTAGATTTTCGAGCATGGACTTGCCTCGTTAGTATTAGTAAATGTTCATCCCCCTCCCCGGTAAGCGGCCCGGCGGTCCGCCGTCATGCAAGCTTCAAAATACGCTCGGCATTGCGAAAGCATATTCGCTCTCGGTCTGTTTCACTGATCGGCGCTTCATTGATAAAGTGCGCCGCCTCTTGACTCGACTCGTATGGATAGTCAACAGAAAACAGGATTCGATCCGAACCGAGGGCCAAAATGGAGCAGAGAAGGGGCGGAAAGGAATCGACACCACTCGTTGTGATAACGACGTTGTCCCTAATGTATTGAGATGGCTGCTTGGCGAGAGTCTTCGTATGCGGCACGATCACATAGCGGCTATCGAGTCGCCAAAGGTCAAAGGGCAATCCCTCTCCCATGTGCCCGAGTATGACCGTCGTTTTAGGGAACCGATCAAAAACACCACCCACGATGAGTCGCATCACGTGGCTGGAAGTTTCGGTCTGCCACCCCCACATGGGTCCCGCTAATTCGGGGTAACCGCTCAGTACGACAGGCTCAACCTTCGGGTTAGCGGGGTGTAGGTAGATGGGTACGCCTAGATCTTGCGCCTGTTCCCAGACCGGGAAGAATTTTTCGTCGTCGAGGTATTCACCATTGGTGTGACCATTGATAAGCGCTCCCTTAAAGCCGAGTTGCTGTACCGCCCGTTCAAGTTCGGCGGCAGCTGCCGTGGGATCTTGCATTGGCAAATGGGCGAAGCCTGCGTAACGAGAGGGGTGTCGCTGAATGACTTTTGCCAGAAAGTCATTTACTTCTTTCGCCTTTCGCACAGCTACTGTGGCGTTAGGTTCGACCTGCACACCCGGCGTTGTAGCACTCAACACCGAGATATCAATTCCCGCCTTGTCCATCTCCTCCAACCTCAAGCCATCGAAGTCGACTAGGCGTTTTTTGAAATCCTCCATTGGTTCTGGCGCCACGCCTTGCTCGGAGTTTGCGGAGTAGGATGCGAGCGCCTGCGTTAGGAAGTGTTCTTCCAGCGCTATTTTCTTGGTCTTTTTTTGCGGCGGAATGAAGATGCGGTCAAATCCCATGGGAAACCTCGCTTGTTTGGTGTTTAAAAGCTAAAGATGCGTCCCGGACAAGCGGGCGTATGTGCACCTCCACACAGAGAGAGGCCTTATGACGGATGTACGGGGGTTGAGTAGCACCGGAACAGAAAACCACGTTAAGGCTGAAACAGCTACTGAGAAGGCGTTTCAAAAAGCAATTTTCAGAGCCTGGTAATTGGGTTAAGCCTCGCGCAACCCAACCGCCACCAGCGGCGGCGATGTCTCCATCTGTCCGGTGCTGAGAACCCGGCAGTTGCACTTCGATGTCGTCCGCGATCGCCTTCACCCCAGCAATCCGTTTGGCGGTACGCACGGCTTCCCCTTTCTCCATATAGTTGGTGGCGTAGCCATTGAGTGTCACCGTGCTATCTTTCACCAGGACATCGATGTCTGTGACCTTGACCCCTGGCTCATATTTAAGCTCGGAAAGCACATCCGTCTTGAGTTCTGCATCAGTTCTCTTGATGATATTGATCATGGTCATAGTCTGTGTCCTTTATTTACGTGTCGCTTGACTGGCTTGCTCGATTAAAACCAATCGTCTTACTCATCGAAAAGCTTTAACCACAGCATCAAGGTTGACTTTTACAGACTTGTCATGATGCAGGATTGGCGGGATCTCTCGGTCGATGCCAAGCAGTTCATAGACTGCCATTTGGGCAACTCGGACTGAATACTCGACCGTAAAGACAACATCCTCAGGGATTTCGACAAACTGGCTGACAAAAGCCAGGTTCTTGGAATTCTTCGGGACAGGCAGCGGTCTGTCTTTTGGTTCGCGAGGCATGAACATGCTCGTGATGTAGGGCATTCTGCATGGGATACAGTTTGCAGACGCGACCGTGTTTAGATCGAAATTCAGATGGCCACAAAGCTCCTGCAGGATATCTTTGCCGTTACAGTCAGACATCGATTTGGGAACGAAATTGCCTATTCGATCCGGGTGTAATGCATATCCCCAAAACACCTGGACCTCTGCGGGTTGGTCGGCAAAATGTGGCTGATGAGCGAGCACGATAGACATAAGCCAATTGGAATCTTTGAAGGTTACTAGGTTACCAGTGCCAGCTCTATTGCCAGAGAATGCCTCCATCTTGTCAAAAAAGACAGGGTCCCTGAGCGTAACCGTAAAGGACTCCCAGAAGGACTCTGGAATACTGGAATTGAACGCCGCTGGATTGCCGAACTCAGGACGGCCATTCGCCAGCTTTTCCCATAGAGCCCAACCACCACTATCTTTCTTTGTCAGGCGCTTGGGTGCACTCGTCATCGAGCCAAAACTCGACGCATCGGTCATCGAACCATTTTGAAAGAATACTAAATCTTCATCATCGATCGAGATGGTTTCGGTCTTGCCATTGCAGATATACTGAAGCGCATCAACGACAATCTTGCCGTTTTCGGTCTTCAAATCCAAGTCTGTCACCGTGCAATTAGCAACTAATTTGATACCCTGCGCCTCCAGCCAATTCACCAGCGGTCGAACCAAGGAATCGAATTGATTGTAGACCGTGCGCTTGACACCAGCCAGGGTTTCAATCCGTGAGAACTCCATCATGAAGCGATGGAGATAGCGTTTGAATTCCACTGCGCTGTGCCACGGTTGAAAGGCAAAGGTCGTAGCCCACATGTACCAAAAATTAGTCTTAAAGAATGACGGTGAGAGCCAATCCGTGATCCGGCTGCTGCCCAATTTCTCTTCAGCAGCCTCAATCAGTTTAAGCAACTCAATCCGATCCTGCATCGAAAATCCCATCGACTCGACATCCAAAATGGCACGATTTCGATCGACTAGCCGCGCTTGGGAATGCGACTTGTTCTGCTGATTAAATTCGATTGTCTCCTCAAACACCGTCTTGCTGGGGGACATTATGGAAGGGATTGATTTGAATAGGCCCCAAGTGCATTCGTAGTTGTCGGTCGTCAGCATGCGGCCACCGCGAAGGGTATAGCCGTCCGTAGGTGTGCCGCCACCATCCATGCTACCGCCCACAACGGGCATCGCTTCAAAGATGGTGATATTGCGACCTGGGATGCCGCCGTCACGAATCATGAAGGCTGCTGCGGCTAAGGAGCCAATCCCACCGCCTACCATATAAGCCTTGCGGTTATCACTGTTGGAGGTGCTGGATGTTATGGGTCGAATGGTCGATGATTGCTTTACCATGTCCGAGTCTCCAGATATTTAGGTGGTTTGAATTGGAGTCATAAATCTAGGATGCAGCTAGGTTTTAAGCTGGGTGCCGTACTAGTTTTTCGGTGCGGCTGTCGTATAAACTGCACGCGCCTGTGCCAACAACTGGTCTTCGGTCATGTGTTGTTGATTGACGATGACCGCACCGATTACTTTCTGTGCTATGTCTAGGTGATGTTCGTTGAGATCGACCAGCAGATGTTCCATCGCGCTGCTTGCTCCAGTCGAACTACCAAAAATCAGAATCTTCTCTGCGCCCCTCAGCGTCTGCGCTATCGCCTCGTAGAAGGATTTGAGTTCCGGCTGACGCTGATGACCCTTAGCTTCATTTGATACATAGTGCAGATGCCCACGTAAACCATCTGGATCGTAGGGTACAATCCGCTCCGGCACTGAGCCGTGCATTTCCGTCTGATAGATCCGAGCTTCACGATGGTCGATAATTACCAGTAGGTGGGCACCATCAGCGACAGTCTGATGTTCGGGTGCAGCCGTTCGCTCTAGGAAATGACGAATCTTCATTACTTCGTGGGTGTCATCTAAGTCTTTGTGCTTTGGTGAATGAATTGTCAGCGTCTCGCCATGCCGCGTAAATCGCAGATTGCCGTTATGCTCCTCCTCTACATCAGTGATGGAATTGAGCATCGATCGCACATCATGCCACTGAAGGTTATGGGAAGCTGGGTGTTGAAGGATCGCATCATAAGTGGTTTGGTGAGTCATAGATATCTGGATATCCATTAATTTCTCCTGCTTAATCTTGACAACTTCATCTGTAACTTTGACTGACTACCGTTTGAGTCACCGTGTGAATTGATTAATTATGATATAAATTTTAATTTGGCGACATTTTACATCATAATTATGCCGACTTGTATTTAGCCGAAATTATGCCATGCTTATACATCTCAAGCTATTCCCGCAGTTTGGTCAACATGGCGTTCGACGGAGTAGGCAATCTGTTGCGCTCTGGATGGGTTATCCCCGATGATTTTTCGACGTGTCTGCGTTCTGTCGAATGGTGGCAGCATCGTCAGCACTGGGTAAATCAAAGCGACAAAAGCAGGACGTGCTGAGACTCGATCGATCGCATCGACGGGCGCATAGCGCAATGCATCCGGGTATGTAAAGTATTTTGTGTCAAGGTAGAAATGGCTATACGGGAAACCTCCCTTCAAACTCAATTGCAAACCGATTTAGTGCACTCTTCCAATCTCGAATTAGCATCGTCCACTTCTTAGCAATGTTGTGAATCGCTAAATAAATGACTTTCATTGCCGATTCATCCGTCGGAAAAGAGCGATGGTTCCGTAAAACCTTGCGCAGCGTCATGTTCTCGGCTTCGCCTGCCGGACACATGGATTCAATAGCGTTAGTTGTGTACATCGCTTTACGAATGTCAGCGGGGAAGGCAAAGAAGGGAATAATCCGCTCCCAATGATTCATCCAGGACTTGCTAATCGTCGGATATTGCTTGTCCCAGCGTTGGGCAAAGGTCATGAGGGCTTGTTCTGCCTGCCCATCGGTGGCAGCGCCATATACCAATTTCAGGTCAGCGGCGACAGCTTTGCGGTCTTTGTAGGAAACATAGCTCAACGCGTTACGCACCAAATGAACGATACAAAGCTGGATTTGCGTTTGAGGAAAGACCGTTTCAATCGCTTCAGGAAAGCCCGTGAGGCCATCCACACAGGCAATGAAGATATCCTTGACGCCCCGATTTTGGAGGTCGGTCAATACCGACAGCCAGAACTTGGAAGATTCATTCTGGGTCATCCACAGCCCCAATAGCTCCTTCTACCCCGCTAGATTTACCCCTAAGGCTAAGTGAATCGCTTTGTTGAGCACCCGCCCTTCATGGCGAACTTTCACCACTAGGGCATCGAGAAAGACAATCGGATAGACCGCATCGAGGCTACGATTCTGCCAGAGTTTGCGCTCCGCTTCTACCGCTTCGGTCACGTTAGAAATCAGGGCGGCCCCTGAGCTATGCCGAAGGGTGTGGGACACTTCTACCCCATACAAATCGTGCAACTGTGCTTGGATATCTCGGGTCGTCATGCCACGGGCGTAGAGCGACAAGATCTTGTCATCAAAGCCGTTAAAGCGGGTCTGGCCCTTCTGGATAATCATTGGTTCAAACTCGCTGTGGCGGTCGCGCGGCACGGCAATCGCCGCTTCCCCAAACTCGCCTTTAATGGTCTTCTTGCTGTGACCGTTGCGGCGATTTTTTGGACTAACAGGCGCTGACTCTGCAGGCTCTTGTTCCAGATGAGTATCCAATTCAGCCGTTAAGCAGCGCTCGACTAAGGCTTTGGTCAATTGCTTGAAAATGCCGCCTTCCCCCATCAGGTCTTCGGGGTTACGATAGTCCTTGAGCAATTCATCAATGAGTTCCGGTCGAAAGGTCATGGTCTGTACCTCGGTGAGTTAGTTCATTAGATCTCAAGCTCTGACCTTTGACACAAACTAATTTACACTCCCATGCATCCGGTTCGGTGGCGATCGTTCCTGCCAGATGTGCTCCTACCGAAAACCCAACAATACCGATCCGCTTTGAGTCGATGTCGAAACTGGCAGCACGACCGATGCCCCCAGATACCCCACGATCGTCGAAACTTTCTGATTCATGTCAATCGCTCCTTATTAAGTGATAAAGAATATCCATCAGCTAAGGGCTGTTTTATAATCGCGGGCAAATTCCTCAAAACTACGTGGTGCTTTATTGATCGCATCTTGCACACCAGACAACACAGCCGCCGCCTCATTGCGTCGATAATGCGCGTAATCTTCCAGCAGTCCTTCCGCTTGCCAGACTGGCATCCCGAAACCTAGCAGACTTTCGAGCATTGCTTCGGGTGAGACATCAACAAACGCAATCCGACGACCGATTGCGGCTGAGATATATTCTGCCATCTCACTATGCGTCAGTGCCTGCGGTCCCGTCAGGTTGTAAATCTTGTTCTCATGCCCAGTTTCTGTCAGCGCAGCTACGGCTACCGCTGCAATATCCCGTACGTCTACAACGCTAACTTTTGCATCGCCAGCGGCTGCATAAAAGGCGTTCTGGGCTGCAATCGTCGATCGAAAGTTTAACAGGCCCTGCATGAACAGGTTGGGACGCAGAAATGTATGTGTTATTCCTGCCGCAACGATCGCTGCTTCTACTGCCGCATGGTAGCGCAAATAACGCACGGGAGATTTGGCATTGGCGGCAAACTGTGACAGTTTAACAATGTGTTGAACTCCGCTTTGTCGTGATGTATCGACAAAGGCGATCTGTTGGGCTTGGGCATGTTCGGTTGAATTTGTGAGCAAAAACGCCCGTTCCACACCAGCAAGTGCCTTCAGTAGCGTCTCAGGTCGATCGAAATCTCCTTCCACTATCTCGACATTGGGTAAGGCGATCTCGTCTGCACGATGGCGATCTCTGACCATTGCGCGGACTCGCACGTTTTTTGCCGAAAGCTGCTTGATGATCTCGGCTCCATTGTTTCCAGTTGCACCAGTAATTAAAATCATGTTGATGATCCTTGATAATTGTTGTTTTTAAGATGAGTGCTGACAGAAATTATCGAGCCAGTAACGAGTCCGACCGTCGAGATCCTTGATGCCGAAGACTTTGCCGAAAGGCATTTGCTTGAGAGGAAGGCTGACTTCGGCTTTTTGGGATCGATCTCTGAAAGCTGCCTCAACATCATCTACAAGCCAATATGGCTCTGGCTCGCAATTGCCTGCCATCGGCTCGTCGCTGGCGATCGCGAAGGTGGCAAATTGGACGAATGTGAGGTGGTAACGCTCTACGAGACACCATGATTGCAGGTGGTTGCCTTGTTTGTCGTGTCCGTTTTCCTTGCTGTTGTAGTGGCCCCTGCGGATTTGCCTATTCGTGCGATCACTGCCCCTGCCTTCCACGTAGCTCGATCGCGTTTCGATCCAAACGGCTACGAGAGAAGTACTGGCGGTGGTGCACCACCGCCGATACGGAACTGAGATTCGCCACGCGAGCAAGTGGGTCGGCGGCCAGCAAGACGATATTGGCCTCCATTCCCGAAGCGATCCTGCCCATCGTTTTGGTGCGGCCCAGGAACCGGGCGGGTTCGACCGTCGTCATTTGCAGGATTTTCAACGGCGTCAGGCCAGCTTTTGCCAGCTCGGCAAACTCCTGACGCAACGCTTGTCCCGGAACATCGCCCTTTCCGTCGGTTCCGGTCATCATCTGTACTCCTTCAGCATTCCATAGCGCGACGACGGCGAGGCGCAGTTTATAGGTGTCGCGAAACGTCGCGCGCATCGCTGCTGGCAGTGAATGGAAATGTGCGGCCGATTCACGCCATGCCGTTTTCGTATCCTCGCTCATGTTCGTCAGTGCCGGGTCGGTTTCATACTCGGGCAGGTCGGCAAGTTCCTGTGTCCGCATCCGTACCAGCGTCGGCACCTGCCAGGTGTTGTTCGCCTTGAATGCCCGCGCGAGTGTCCGGCAACGCCCAATGTCGAAGCTGTCGAGCGCCCGTTGCCGCAGCGAGACTGTTGCCGACGAATCGTTCACCGTCGGATTGATCAGTTGGCTATTGACGCGCTTCATGACGATATCGCCCACCACCGGTATGCGCATGATCCACCACGGGATCGCCGCGTCCTCCGTCTTAACGCGGCGAAGCTCAACAGGATTGGACGAACACTCAATCCACAGGGGGTTACCGGTTCCGAAATGCTCTATTGAGCTGAATCCCGCCTTTGAGGCTTCCAGCGGCGAGATGTCCGGTGGCAGGTGTCCGGCGGTCGGCAGCCCCAGGCGGTTGGCTTCGTCGATCGCGGCGAAAAACGCTGATCGCGGCGCGAGGATGATCTTGATAAAATCGGCATGCTGCCTCTTCTGCCGATCGACCTCCGCTCGGGCTTCCTCCGGCGACCCGGCGTTGAACGGCATCAGGATCTCGCCCGGCATCGCTAGCAGATCCGGCGTGTCGACCCCGAGTGGAAGCCGTCCTTCATCCCTTGCCTTCAGGAGCTTCGGCGTACCCGACATCTGGCGAAAGCCGGTCACGCCTTCGGCCAGCATCGTCGCCAGCATCAACCGGGGCGATTTTGCGATCAGCGCATGCGAATGCATGTTGTTATAGCCGGGAACAGCGAAGCGATTGCTGCCGTTGATCGTCGTGACGGATCCCGCCGGTCGGACATCCCGAGTCGGCAGTACGCTGACGATCTTCCCCTTGTTTGTAAGGATCGACATGGCTGGCCGTTCGCTGCCGTCGCTCGGGTCGACGACCGTGACGTTGTCGATACGCAGCAGACCGGCATTCGGCAACTGTTGTCGCGTCGGTTGTTCAGTACATGCCGCGATCGCCAGCGCCAGCAAGGCGGCAAGGAGGCGCGGTTGCCAAGCGCCCCGCGATGGTGAGGCCCGGCCAGATGTACGTGTAGCTTTATCTGTTGCGCTGTTCATCGGGTGGTTAGCTCGCGGTAGGTCGTTTCGACGAAGGTCGGAAAGCGGGACACCACACATTTCAACTGCGGCTCGTAGTCCAATCGGGTTGAACCTCATGCTGGCGACCAGGATGTTGGTCTGAAATAGTCGGATGGCAGCCGCTTGTTGGTAAAGGCCTGCCGACCGGCGGATTGCGGACTCCATATTCAAACCATTTTTAAAACATAATAACTATGGTTCAAATCACAAAATTCGGTATTGTTTAATCCTCATTCCTTACGAATTAATCGTTGGAGAAATTCTGGTGGTAGCGACTTGACGAAATAGGCCTTTATTGGTTCATTGCGATTCGAGTTCTTCACATAAGATCCAGTTAGAAGAGGACGATATTCAGTCTGATGAGCAAGATATATTTTCATGAAAGCCGTACTAAAAGCCTGAAGATGAATGCGTCCTAATTCTGGATCGCGCTCAGAGAAGCGATTAGACGCTTTTGTATCAGAGTCATCGATTTGCACTAGTAACTAACTCCTTGGGCTTTACCTTATCGCCTTCTCTAACGGCAACATTGGCAACTCTACCGCCGATTTTGGCAGAAACATCGGTTTCATAACCCTCAATCCGCCCGCTGAGAAAAATGCCATTCTCGTCAGGGTGGTAGAAAAACACGCGGTAGACTCCGAAGCCAACTCCGGCAACCAGCGCGATCGCCCCTAAAATTCGGAGTATCTTAGGAATCTTCTGCCACGGCTTTTGGGGAGGAGTGGTAGGGTCAGATGGCTGCTTCTGCTCCAACTCCGGAGTCTGCGGCTTTTCCTGAACCTGAGGGTCAGTTGTCTGTTGAGCACCATTGTTGGAATCAGTCTGGGTGGATGGCATAGCCGCTCCTTGGATAAAGAGTTGAAATGGTTTACGTAATGTATTGCTGCGAAGGGAGGTTATCGTCTCTGCAACGTCAGCGTTCATATCAACAAATAAATTGTGATGGGAGAGATCGAGAAGTTCAGTACGGCCACTGCCAATTGCGAATTTCAGGCATAGATGCACGGGTGGTTTCGTTCATTGCGTTGCTCATGGCGCGGTTAGGCCCAGGCGGAAAACCTTGTTGCTTGTCTTCCAGAACACCATGTCGCGCTCGGCCTTGTTAGGAAACACGTCTTCGACGATCTTGACGTGTTCTTCAACTCCGTACGGGATGGGCCCGTAGTCACTGCCGAACACCACTCGGTCAACGCCGCACATCTCAACGGCGGCTCGCACTCCAATGGGATTGAACCCCATGGTGTCGACCAAGATGTTGGTCTTGAAGTAATCGGATGGCAGTCGCTTGTTGGTGTACGGCCTGCCGGCTGGCGGGTTCGGGATGTCCTTGTAGTTGAGCTGCCAGGTGAAGTTGAGGCGGCCCAGAATCGACGCGAGTTCACCTCCCATGTGGACGATCAGCACCTGCAGCTTCGGGTGGCGATCGAACACGCCGGAGCCAATCATGCGAGCGCCGTTGACGGTCGAGTCGAAGGGACGACCGACCGCCTCGTTGAGGCGATATTGCATGAGCAGTTCGTGCCCGATCGAGAGCATGGGCGGGTGAATGTGGACGACGAGATCGTTCGCCACCGCAAACTCCCACAGCCACTCCGCCTTCGGACTGTCCAGGTACTCGCGCTCCAACCCGTCGCCATAGCTGGACGCCACCGCAATCGCCTTGGCACCGCCCGTTTTGATCATCTCCTCGATGACGGGCCGGCAGCTTTCCTCGAGCGCGTGCGCGTTGGCCATCAGCGCGAACTCGGTGGGATAGCGATCCCGGATCTCGAGGTATTCGTTGTTCACGAACTTGAGGGCGTCTACCGTGCTGACTCGGAGCAGATCCTTTGCGAACCATTCCACCTCACCGCCATTGCTCGCTAGGCTGAGCGTGACGCCGCCGGCGCGTTGCTTGGGCATCGCGTACTCCAGATCGAAGAACTCGCGATAGCAGATCAGGTCCTTGTCGTTAGATTGCGGGAATGATTTCTTTGAGTCATACAAGCCTGCGTCCTCCATCTTGGCCGCGAGCTTGGGTCCGATCGGGTGCCGGTGGGTATCGACGATTGCTGGGCGTTCCGTTCCGTTCGGCGGTGTTTGGGCTAAGTTAACTTGATTCATGATTTTCCTTGTGTACACTTGCTTGAGTTAGGCTGAAATTTAATCGCTCTGCGGATTTTGTTGCAAAGACTTGTTCAGTGTCAAACAATCAGCTTTTTATCTATTTAGCGCCGTGTTAGCGCCGTGCAATTTAGCGCCGTGCAATCTCGGAGCCTAAATGTCGGTTCTGACCGCTTTTCTTCACTGTTTAGTCTAAATTCCAGTCGTTTAGGAACAGGATCGAGGCAACGATGCCAGCTAGTACGGCCATTGCCAATTCAGAATCACAGGCATATCCTCTCCGTGTTTTGTGATGTATTGTCTGTGGTTTAGGTTGCGCGATCGCTTCGAGTGTCAGAACGTCTGGCTCACCGTATTGATGAACGCGGATTGCTTGCATCATCTTACTTCCAGATTTTTATGGTGTATTAAAAACGATCCAATCCTGAGTGCCTTGCGTTTTTATTAAAAGCTGATGAGAACCTAATAAGTAGCTAGGTGGAATTAAGAAGTCCCCCTACCCTCCGGGCAAGGGGGACGGCGATAGCTGGGGGCTCTGTGTTCGCTTTAATTAAGCCCACCCACAGTTGTCATTTCACGCTCTTGACGCGACACCTAGGCTGATTCTGTCGAGCATCTGCTTCGCCTGACTTACATCCTCTTCGCTACCTGTCACCAGGATGATGAACTCGCCCGCTTCATTAATTTGAGTTTCGTACTTCAGCACCTCGTGCTCCGGGATGCCTAACCCTCCCAATGCACCCGCCAGTCCTCCCACGGCAGCAGCACTAGCGCCACCAATCACAGTGCCTTCCAACCAACCCGCCAACACTCCAACAATTGGACCGGCAATAACGATTGGAGCGATGCCGGGAATAAATACCACTCCAGCCCCTGCTAAAATGCCAAAGAAACCGCCAACGAAGCTTCCCCAGTAACCACCTCCTACAGCTCCAGCTTGGGCTGTATCCTTCCAGGTAAGAAAACCGCGTACTTGCTCAGTGGTCTGGTAATCTTTGCCGATAATCGAGAGCTTTTGCAGATCGAAGCCTTGTTTTTGGAGTTCCAAGACAACCCTTTCTGCTTCTGTATGCGAAGGTAAATGAGCTACAACGGTATGTGCATATGTCATGAGTTTGTTTCCTTTATTTATGTCAACTAACTTCTTCGACAAGCTTGCTTTAATAAGAGAGGCGGAGGTCGTTACTCCTTCTGCTTCTTGCCTTCTGCACTCGTGTCTCACTTCCTCGTAGTCCCCGCAGCAGTCTCGGCATCTAGTCTTGCGGCTATCGCTGCCAGGTTAGCTTCTTCAGCTTCTTCTATCGTCGCCATGGCTAGGAAGGTTGCCGTATTGGCATAGTCTTCAGATTGATCGGCTCGATGTTCAAGTTTCTTGACTTCGCGACTGGCTTTCCATTCCTCGACATGCGACTTCACCTCAGATTCTTTTTCCTCAAATTGAGTTTTGAGCTTTGCCCGATACCCATCGAATTCTTGTTTTTTAGCGTCTAGATTTGTCTTCGCTTCGTCAAGTTTCGCTTGAATTTCAGCTTGAGTTTTTTCTGGTGCAGATCGCATGGTTTCCCTCAGCGATTTCGTCCGATCTTCAATGGCTTCTAAATTGTCATGAAGTTTTTTAGTAAAGTTGTCAATCGCAGTACTCATGATGATTTCTCCTAGTCAAGTATGTTGAGCTTTTGAAGTTTGGCTCTATCCTTGCCGAGTTTCAATTAAATCCCAGCTTAGATTGCTTCCACCTTGAATTAGATGGTTGCAAAAGTTGTTCAAGACAACCTATACCTTTTGGATGTTTTATAAGAGCGCTATGTAAACTAGTGAAATATGACTCAAAATTTTACCTGGTTGTAAAAGGATCGTTTAACACTTTCGGCAGCAATGACATAAGTAGGTTGGTCCAATTAAACATATATAGATTTCTCGAAATCCCCTTATCGAGGGGGTTCTGGCTTAAGCTATATCATTATTATTTTGGTTTATCCACTTAGAGCGCCACAATTAATACCAGCACAAAACTAAGAGGCAACGGTTGAAATCCTAGCAGTCTTGCCAGGGGCGTTAAGGGAATAATTAATGTGACGGCAACTCTTGCCAGCGTTGCTCCCAACAAATACTTTCCTGGCTTACTTCTAAGAATGGATTGTCGGGTACGAACTACCAGTACAACCAGCGAAGCTGAGATCACAGACTCCAGAAACCAGCCAGTTCTGAATTGTTCTGGCTGAGCTTGCAACAGCAGCATTAGTACCCCGAAGGTGAGGTAATCAAATATTGAACTCAGCAGTCCAAACACCACCATGAAGTTGCGGATGAACTCGATATCCATGCGGCGGGGTTTGTTTACCAATTCCTTGCCTACCCGATCGGTCGCGATGGTCATTTCCGGGAAATCAGTCAATAGGTTCATTAGCAAAATCTGACTGGGCAGTAGGGGCAAAAAGGGCAGAACTAGAGAAATGCCTGCCATGCTGAACATATTGCCGAAATTAGCGCTCGTTGCCATAAACACGTATTTGAGCGTATTGGCAAATGTGACCCGTCCCTCCTTCACACCCTCGACCAAGACCTTCAGATCCTTCTCCATCAGCACAATATCTGCTGCCTCCTTTGCCACATCATCTTTTGTAAACAGGATACTTAAGCGTTTACGGTTGAAATCGTAGGGCACTTCATCAAGTTTTTGATAGCTAGAGATGTCGAATGTCTTGTGCTGACGAATCGCTTCGTCGATCGGATTCACGTAGCCTGACTCAGACGCGGCATTTAAATAGGCGTGGAACAGGACGCGATTTAAGTGTCAGCTTTGAGATCCCTGTTTATGTTAAAGGGAAGTAATCTGCTATCTTGGGCCATGATTCAGATCTCTCACCCCATAACGATTTCATGATTTGTCCTGACTGCCATTCGAGGCTGTTCACTCAACTGAAGCGCACCACCAGTTTGGGCTACACAATTTTTCGCTGCAAGTCATGTAAGCGCGATTACAACGAGCGCACGAGGACACCCTTTAATCACCTACAAGTCCTGACTGATATCGTTTTCGAGGTCTTATTGTGCCGAGTTCGCTAACCTTCGACAGAGCTCAGGGCAGGAAGCTCAGGGGCCACCGCTTCGCCATAGGTATTGGTTGCTTCCAGGCAAGCATGAACTTGATTGACGCCTGTCTGGTTCAGCCATTGCAATAAGGTTTGATGTCCTTCTGGCGTATTGGTGACTACTTTTGGCTTCGGCTTTTTTCCAGGTAGAAGCAGGGCCACCTGCAATTTGTGTTTACCCACATCAATTCCGAGAACGGCTTGTACCATCAATCTTTCCCCTTGATGTCCTTAGAAAAGGAGACTGTCCCGCAACTAAGCTTGTTCATGCAGGTTCATCTCATCGTTTGAGAGACCTAAGATGCTGTCCAGCCTGCGGATGGCAGTCAAAGACGGTAAAAGGGTTTTATCTCAGGGCCAGGCTCAAAGCCTCAGCTTGTCTCAAACTCTCTTTTACCGCTGACTCTTTAAGGCTAAGAGTCATTTGTACCAGTTTGTATCTGGTTGGTCTCAAGATACAAGCTTGTCAAAGGGGAGTTCTTTCCACTGACAGCCGAAGTACAACAGTTTTAAGATGTAGTTGAAGATGACATGCAAAGTGAGCTTTGGCTGAGGACCGCGAGTCCCCCCTGTGCAGGTGGGGCAAGACAAATTCTTCAAACTGTTCTAAAGTCAAATGAGTGGGAATCCCTTGACTGGATTGAGATTGAGCCATCGAAACTCCTAACGACTGTCAAACTCATAAGACTAAAGTCTTTTTGGTTTGAATGATGGAAAGGCAAGTATCTAAAGGCTTTCAGACAAATTCACACAGCAGGGAAAACCCGCAACCAGTTGTAAGTGTTAAGGAGGTCAGCCAGAATATTCGGCATTACCCAGATCCTAAAAGTCAATCAGGGCGATGACTCTAGCCGTTTGAGATCTTCCGTTTAATTGGCCCAAACTACTTACGAATACCTCCTCCTCGGGACAAGCCAATGAGCACCATCGAAACTCGTGAGCTTCAGATGTTTCCAATCTTCGACTTTGTTCAGGTCGAAACGGCGAAGCGCTTCGCTAGCGGCGAGGCTCGCCGTTTTGTGCCTGATGAGATTGTCTTTAGCGTCGGCGAACACAGCGCACCAGCTTGGCTCGTCCTGGCTGGAGAAATTAACGTTTTCCGCCCCGCCGGACTCGTTAACGAGGCTGCAATCACCACCCATGGAGTTGGCCAACTGACTGGCGAGGTCAGCCAGTTGGCTGGGAGGCCATCGCTGGCTGGGGGGCGTGCAGGTCCCAACGGTTGCATGGCACTCCCCTTCGATGCTGCCCATCTGCGTGCTTTGGTAGTCGGTTCAGCTGATGTTGGCGAAGTGGTGATGCGTGCATACATCCTTCGCCGCGTCGGCCTTATTGAAGAGGGTGGGGCGGGATCGGTGCTCGTTGGTATACCTGCCTCCCCAGACCTTGTTCGGATTCAGGGCTTCCTTACACGCAATTGCTATCCGCATCTCGTGCTGGATGCCTCCTCAAATCAAGAAGGGCAGGTCTGCCCAAATGGAACTGTATTGAAATGTCCATCAGAGGTAGAGGTAGGGGCATGCCTTGGCATCACGCCAGATCTCGATCCGAATATCGTGTACGATGTCGCCATCGTTGGAGCAGGCCCTGCTGGTCTTGCAGCAGCCGTTTACGCTGCATCCGAGGGCTTATCCGTGATCGTGCTTGACGAATGTGCTGTCGGCGGACAGGCTGGTGCTTCTAACCGAATTGAGAATTATCTTGGCTTCCCAACAGGTATCTCTGGGCAAGCTCTAGCTGGGCGAGCTTTCAGCCAAGCACTTAAATTCGGGGCCGAGATCGCCATCCCTGTGGAGGTACTAAGGCTTGATTGCCACGCATCTGGCCGATACCTTGGTGCTCCGTTAAAGCTCGACTTATCCGGTGAGCGCTCTGTTCGCTCCCGCACTGTAATTGTGGCGTCGGGCGCTCGCTATCGCCGTCCAGATGTGCCCAACTTAGCAACCTTCGAAGGGGCTGGCATCTCCTACTGGGTCACTCCAGTCGAGGCGAAACTGTGCGAGGGAGAAGAGATCGCGCTAGTTGGTGCTGGCAATTCGGCTGGACAGGCAGTGGTCTTCCTCGCACCCAAAGTGAAGCGCCTTCATATGGTTGTTCGAGGTAATGGACTGGAGGCATCGATGTCGCGCTACCTCATTGACCGGATCGTGGCGCTCCCCAATGTCGAATTGCATGTCGGCTCGGAAGTAATCGCACTCGAAGGCGATCGAGCCACTGGCTTATCCGCAGCTGTTTTCCGGGATCGTGCAAGCAGTGTAACTCGTCATTGCCCACTTCGCCATCTCTTTTTGTTCATCGGTGCTGATCCAAACGCTGCATGGCTCCAAGGCTGCGCCACAACCGACGATAAGGGGTTTCTTGTGACGGGGCAGGACTTCCAAGGGGATGCCAAGGTATGCGGGCGTCCGGTTCTTCCACTCGAAACCAGCTTACCTGGTGTCTTCGCTATTGGTGATGTTCGCGCAGACTCTACCAAACGCGTCGCTGCAGCCGTCGGTGAAGGTGCTGCTGTCGTGGCCCAGATTTACGCTTCCCTAGCCAGCTATACAGTGCTGACAAAAACGAGTGACCCTATCCAATAATGCCAATCCCTTATATCTATGCACAGACTGTTCACTCACAGGAAGACCTTAGTTAAAAAAGCGTATCTACTCTCCTATCGGTCTAGCAATCGCTTCCGATATCTGCTTTTGGGACGATATCTAGAGTTGAATGGACGAACCAAGATATACTAATCTAAATCGCATCGCCAACACCTCAGCCTCGGTAAGTGCGCGTTCTTGCTCGTGATACATCCATTTGCTGATTTGGTCGGCATCGACCTCTAATAGTTCAAGTACGAATGCTGCGACATCCAGCCCTCTTGGAAGGCTCCGGTCGATAACGGCAAAGACATCGAGTGCTCGGAACTGTTGGGCTTCCTCCTCCTCGCGAACGACTGCTACCTTCTTGAGATCTGGAAAGAGGGAGTTCACACTTGTTGAGAGTTCGCGATAAACTTCCAGGGTCGGCGCAGTCAGCACGCTAACCCGACGACTACCCAACGCAACTGTCTCCCAGATTCTGGGATCGGCCAGATTTCCAAATACGGCAATGTAGCCGTCAGCAACGGCCTCACGAAGGCGCTGGTCGTCTCGCTCGATCGCGGTGTAGCCGATGCCAAATTCATTCAGGGCATCAGCCAGGGTGCGACCAATCCTACCCATTCCAGCAATAATTACTGGGGCAGAGATTTCGCGCGGCTGAAGCTCTGGGTCTATGCCCTGCGAACTCTGTAGGCGTATCCGTCCAGCCAGATCTCGCCCAGCCTGGGCAAGGGTCGGTGTGAGCGCCAGGCTGAGCGCTACAGCCGAAATCAAAACAGCGATCACCTGCGGCCCCACCAATGCGCGTACAGTGGGCAAGCTAAAAATGACAAAAGCAAATTCTGAACCTTGCGCTAGAAGAAAGCCAAGCTGGACTGACCCTGGTGCCGACCAGCGAAAAGCCAAGCTCGCAGCAGCATTCGTCAGGATCTTCACTACAACAAGCAATAAAGCGACGCCGATTACACCCGGCCAGAGCCTCAGCAACATTGAAAAATCGAGGGAGAAGCCGACCGAAATAAAGAAGAAACCAAGAAGCAATCCACGGAAAGGCTTGATCTCGGACTGTATGATGGCGCGATAGGGTGTCTCGGAAATGATCATGCCTGCGAGGAACGCACCGAGGGTCAACGATAGGCCAATCGCTCCGGTCGCCCAGGCAGCCGAGAGCGATACAAGCAGTGCCATCGCAGTGAAGACTTCCTCGTTACGACCACGCCCAACTAGATCGAACAACGGACGAACGACTACGCGGGCAAGCAGCACCGCTATCCCAAATGCTATCGCGGCCTTGGCGAGGGCGAGACCCACTGTCGGCAGGATCGCATCGTTGGTCCCAAGTGCCCCAGCGACAATTAGCAGAAAGATTGCTGCCACGTCCTGAAAGATAAGAATGGCCGTCGCAGTGAGTCCAACAGGGCAATTCTGCTGCTGCCGCTCTGCGATCAGACCGACTACGACCGCAGTCGAGGAAAGGGCCAGCGTAGCGCCGACGATAAATGCTGCTACGGGTGGCAGTCCGAATAGCATCGCAATCAACCCGATGGCAAGTGTTGCGCCTAGAACCTGTACTGGCCCGAAACCGAAGATGTCGCGGGCCTGACTGCGGATATGTCCGAGGGAAAAGTGAAGTCCGATATCGAATAGGAGAAAGACGATGCCGAGTTCGGCCAGCACCGAGATCGTCGCACTGCCCGACACGGCATCGAGCCCGATAGCATGGAGCCCTAGGCCAAGGGCGAGATAACCGACGATCGGGTTGAGCCCGATCGTACGTGACCCGACCGCAGCGACCACACCCAAGGCCAGGAGGAGGACGACGGGAACGAGCGCTACAAGGATGCCATGCGGGTCGCCCATCTCAGACGATGCCCGAACGGCTGGCAAGTGCGGTGTGGATCTGGGACACGACGGCCGCACCTTCGCCGACGGCCGCAGCGACCCGTTTGGTAGAGCCTGCGCGAACATCACCAATGGCGAAGACGCCGGGCATGCTGGTTTCGAGCGGAAGGACCGGGCGTCCGCATGCCCTGGCATCACCCTGGAAGTCCTGCCCCGTCAGAAGGAAACCCTTGTGGTCGGTCGTGGCGCAGCCCTGGAGCCAGGCGGCGTTTGGATCAGCCCCGATGAACAGGAAGAGGTGGCGAAGCGGGTAATGTTGGGTTACACCGCTTGATCGATCTCGGAACAGAGCTGCAGACAGGCCGGTCACACGATTGCCTTCGAGCGCGACCACTTCCGAGTCAATATGCAGTTCGACGTTGGGGAGCGCCGCGATCCGGTCAATGAGGTAACGTGACATCGCCGCCTCCAGTCCCTTACTGCGGACAATCAGGTGAAGGCGCTTCACTTTGGGCGCGAGGAAGACCACCGCCTGTCCAGCTGAATTGCCGGCACCGACCAGCGCGATCTCCTCTCCCTCGCACAACTTCGCCTCGATTAGGGTTGCCCAGTAAGAGACGCCAGCGCCCTCAAAGATGGCTAGGTCGGGCACGTCCGGACGGCGATAGCGAGCACCTGAGGCGACGATCACCGCGCGGGCGCGGACGGAGCGGTCACCGGATAGGTCGAGCTTAAATGGAGCGTCGGGGCGTCTGTCGGACGCCTGGCAATCGAGCCGCAGGACCTCCACAGGGATGACGATCTCGGCCCCAAATTTTAGCGCCTGGTTGAAAGCCCGCCCGGCCAGGCCCTGGCCGGAGATGCCTGTCGGGAAGCCGAGATAATTCTCAATTCGGGCAGAGGCACCGGCCTGTCCACCGACGGCGCGTTCGTCGAGCACAATCACGGATAAGCCTTCGGACGCGGCGTAAACGGCTGCTGCAAGACCAGCAGGGCCCGCTCCGACGATAGCGACGTCGTACACGACATTTGGATCGAGATCAGGCGTGATGCCAAGGCAGACCGCTACCTCCACGTCCGTCGGACGTTTCAACACGGTTCCGCTCGGGCAGACCATCAAGGGCAGGTCTGCGGGCAGGACGCCGAGCCGTTCGACCAGCGCATGGCCTTCCTCATCGGAGGCGGCGTCCAGCACGAGATGCGGATAGCAATTGCGGGTGAGGAAGCCTTGGATCCGGACGAGGTCCGGAGATGCGGGAATGCCGACGAGCACCGATCCCGCACCGCCCTCCTCGATGAGGCCGACGCGGCGGAGGATGAATGCGCACATCACCACTTCGCCGACATCGGCCGAACCGACCACCAGTGCACGGAGATGGGCAGCGTCGAAGGGTAACGCCATGCAACCGTTGGGACCGGCACGCCCCCATGCCAACGACGGCCTCCCGGCCAGCTGACTGACCTCGCCGGTCAGCTGGCCAGCGCGATGGGTGGTGATCAGAGCCTCGTTAACGAGCCCAGCGCGACGGAAAACGTCGATTTCTCCGTCCAGGACGAGCCAGGCTGGCGCGCCGCGTTCGCCGACGCCGAAGACGACCTCGCCGGGCGCGAAACGGCGAGCCTCACCGCTGGCGAAGCGCTTTGCGGTATCGACCTGAGCGAAGTCGAGGACTGGAAACATTTGATGCTCGCGGGTTTCGATGGTGCTCATTGGCTTGTCCCGAAGAGGCTGTACTTCAATAACGGTCAAGTGAAGCTAGACATATTGGGTGTCGGCGAACCCGCCAGCGATATCCACATAATAGTCGTAGCGGCGGAGAAGGAAATCGTCTCCGAAGTAGAAATCCTGTTCGGTGCTATGGCTAGCGATGGTCGCAGCCCGCGCCAGGTCTCCGCGCCCTCCTGTCCTGGCGCGATTTCCCCAACGCCGACCCCCGGCATCGTCAGGAAGAAGTGAGCGAACAGAAAATGCAACGATGTTTTCGCAAGCGTTTGAATTGTCTGTGAGTTGTATAGGTTCTACTAAAACGTCCAAAAGGTATAGGTTATCTTGAACAACTTTGGCAACCATTCAATCAAAGACAGAAGCGACATGGGGCTTGCTAAACGTGCGGTTCTGCACTTGCAGTTCAAATCTATGGTTTTAGGAGATGGTTATGAATATTGTCGTCTATGGAGCTACTAGAAATTCTGGCAGCGAGATTGTGAAGGAGTTGCTCTCGCGTGGTTGCAAGGTCGTTGGCGCGTTTTAACTCAAAGAACTTGAGTGTTCTAAATCGAGCGCACGCTGAAGAATGAAGTGTAACCAACATAGGCATTAAGCTCACCAACCTAACGGAGAACAAGATGAGCAGCATTAACGTGGACAGTAAAAATATGAAACTCGAGGTTTTGGTGGTGCCCGTCTCCGACGTCGATCGAGCCAAGCGCTTCTATGAGACGTTGGGGTTTCGGCTGGATGCCGACTTCGTCACCGATGAAGACTTCCGGGTGGTGCAGCTGACACCTCCCGGCTCGGAGTGCTCGATCATCATCGGCACTGGAGTCACGTCAGCCGTGCCGGGCTCAGTTCAGGGTCTGCACCTCGTCGTTTTCGACATTGAGACAGCCCGCGCCGAACTCGTTGACTGCGGCGTCGAGGTGAGTGAGGTGTTCCACGACGTGGGAGGGATCTTCCACCACGACGGAACCGAGGGACGGGTAACTGGACCTGATCCGAAACGTCGCGACTATGGCTCGTTTGCCTCGTTCAGTGACCCGGACGGCAACGGTTGGCTGCTCCAAGAGGTGAAGACGCGGGCTCCCGGACGGTGATGGGACATCAGCTACTCAAGGGCATTGATTCACTGCGAAACGTTTGTACATGTTCACAAAGGAGCAATATCATGAGCAATCTAACCAATAAGACCGCAAAGACCGCACTCGTTACTGGAGCATCCAGTGGAATCGGTGCCGTCTATGCCGATCGTTTCGCAAAGCGTGGTTTCGATCTCGTTCTGGTGGCGCGTGACTGCACCCGAATGGAGGCTCTGTCCGAACGACTGCACCGGGAAACTGGGGTGGCGATCGACGTCCTTCAGGCGGATCTCACCAACGTGGATGATCTCGCCCAGGTAGAGGAGCGGCTACGCACCGACACGCGCATCAGTATCCTGGTCAACAACGCTGGTGCCAGCGTTGCCAGCAGTTTCGTCGAGCAAAGCCCGGACGAGGTGGCTAAAATCATCAGCCTTAACACCATAGCGCTAGCGCGGCTTGCTAGCGCCGTCGCCCCACGGTTCGTCAAGGCGGGCGAGGGCGCGATTATCAACATCAGTTCGGTGGTTGGGTTAGCACCGGAATTCGGTCTGACCGTCTATGGCGCAACCAAAGCCTTTGTTCTCTTCCTCACCCAGGGTCTCCACCTCGAACTTGAACCTAAAGGTGTCTATGTTCAGGCTGTGCTACCGGCATCAACACGGACGGAAGTCTGGGAGCGCTCAGGTTGGGATATGAATGCGCTACCGCCTCTTATGGAAGTTGATGAACTGGTGGATGCCGCCCTTGTTGGCTTCGATCGCCGTGAAACTGTCACCATCCCGTCCCTTCCCAATGCAGACCAGTGGGACACCTTCGAGGCTGCTCGGCAGAGCATGATCCCAAATTTCAACCAGGTGCATGCCGCAGACCGTTATCGCCTCGTGACACCTAATCGGGGCTAGCCTCGCGTTTGAGATCGCCCACAATCAATCTCATTGAAAGTATGCAGCAAACAGACTTGTTTGACGACACGAATTTGTCCCCCTGCCATTTGATTTGGCGCTGTACGCAAAAGCAATTCGCTCGTCGTTTTGATCGCGGCTGACGTGACCTAGAGACAGTGACATTTACGAGGGTGCGATCGCTTATCTGGCAAGCAATTCAACAAACCATCACAGAGAACAATATCACAGCCATGTTTTTAACAAAGAAAAAAATTCAAGGCTTTTTGCTCATTCTGGCACTCACCATTAGTGCGGTAGTCGGTTTATCCATGCGCTATGCCGAAGTAGTCGCAGCACAGCCATTCGCTCAAAAGACTGTGGCAACGGGGTATCGGGCACCACCCGCTGCCGTGGCGCAGCAACCCACACAGACTGGTGCACAGGACAAGAGCGCAACTGGAGACAAGGCAATCCGCCCCTTCCGCATCAATGTGCCAGAAGCGGCACTCGTCGATCTCCGCCGCCGCGTCGTGGCGACACGGTGGCCCGACCGGGAGACGGTTACGGATCAGTCGCAGGGCGTGCAGTTGGTGAAGCTCCAGGAACTCGTACGCTACTGGGGAACGAACTACGACTGGCGGAAGGCAGAGGCGAAGCTGAATGCCTTGCCGCAGTTTGTGACTCAGATCGATGGGGTTGACATTCAGTTCGTACACGTCCGCTCTCGCCATCCGAATGCCATGCCGCTGATCATCACACATGGCTGGCCCGGCTCCATCTTCGAACTCCTGAAGGTCATTGGTCCGCTCACCAATCCCACAGCCTATGGAGGACGCGCGGAGGACGCCTTCGATCTCGTTCTGCCCTCAATGCCCGGTTATGGTTTCTCGGGCAAGCCGCAGGGCACTGGGTGGAACCCCGACCACATCGGTCGCGCTTGGCACGAGCTGATGGGGCGTCTGGGATACAAACGCTATGTGGCTCAAGGCGGCGATTGGGGTTCGGTAGTCGCGGACGTGATGGCGCATCAGGCACCGGCGGGGCTGCAGGGCATCCACGTCAATATGCCTGCGACCGTGCCAGCGGATGTCGCGAAGGCCCTTAACAACGGCGATCCAGCACCGACCGGTTTGTCCGATAAGGAGAAGGCTGCGTTCGACTCACTGAACACCTTCTACAAGAAGAACACTGGCTACGCCGCCATGATGGTAACCCGCCCGCAAACCGTGGGCTACGGATTATCAGATTCGCCAGCCGGACTGGCTGCCTGGATGTATGACAAGTTTGCCCAATGGACGTATAGCGGTGGCGAGCCTGAGCGGTCACTTACTAAAGATGAGATGCTTGACGACATCACGCTCTATTGGCTCACGAACAGCGCGATTTCTTCCGCGAGACTCTACTGGGAGAATAATGCCAACAACTTCAACGCCGTGGACATCTCCATTCCTGCTGCCGTGACGGTCTTTCCTGGCGAGATCTACCGAGCGCCACGCAGCTGGGCCGAGCGTAGTTACCACAAGCTCATTTATTTCCACGAGGTTGATAAGGGCGGTCACTTCGCAGCGTGGGAACAACCGGAACTCTTCGCTACCGAGATCCAAGCGGCGTTCAGATCACTGCGCTAGTGGGAGAGGGGAAGACGGCTCGCACAACATGCGAGCCGTCTGACCAAACCACACGCGACAACATCGATCTGGATTCAATTGGAGAGAGACAAATGTCCACAGAAATCAACCATCATCGCCGCCGCTTTTTGGGCACTGCGGCTATGACCATTGCTGCCATCCAACTCGGCATGTTCGGTCCCACGAACGCGTAATCTAGCAAGACAAAATTGGCAGATCTGCCCAAAATTAAGCCGGGGACGAACACATCATTCGGCTCACTGAAGCAGATCGATGCTGGCGTCCTGAATGTCGGATACGCTGAAGCTGGTCCCGCAAATGGTCGTCCGGTAATTCTTCTACACGGTTGGCCCTACGACATTCACAGCTATGTCGATGTTGTCCCTCTGTTAGCATCGGCGGGCTACCGAGTGATCGTGCCGTATCTGCGCGGCTATGGCATGACGAGTTTTCTTTCAAGTGAAACGTTCCGAAATGGCCAGCCATCGGCAATTGCTCTCGATATAATCGCTCTGATGGACGCTCTCAAGATTCAGAAGGCAATCCTCGCTGGTTTTGATTGGGGAGCGCGGACAGCCGACATCATCGCGGCACTCTGGCCTGAACGCTGTAAGGCGCTCGTCTCGGTGAGCGGTTATCTGATCGGCAGCCAGGAATCCGGTAAGATGCCGTTACCGCCAAAAGCTGAACTCCAATGGTGGTACCAATATTATTTTGCCACCGAACGCGGTCGAGCAGGCTACGACGAATACCGACACGATTTTGCTAAGCTCATTTGGCAGATTGCATCGCCGAAGTGGAACTTTGATAATGCCACGTTTGATCGCAGCGCAGCGGCCTTCAACAACGCGGATCATGTCAGCATCGTGATCCATAATTACTGCTGGCGGCTCGGACTAGCTGAAGGCGAGCCGAAATATGACGATCTGGAAAAGCGGCTTGCTGAAGCTCCAGTCATCACAGTGCCTACCATTACCCTTGAAGGCGATGCCAATGGTGCGCCGCATCCAGATCCCAGTTCCTATGCCAGGAAATTTTCGGGCAAATATTCGCACCGCACTATTAAAGGCGGCGTCGGGCACAATCTGCCTCAAGAGGCCCCACAGGCCTTTGCCAAAGCTATCGTCGAAGTTGACGGTTATTGATCCGGCCTTAGCCTGCGTAAGGATATGACAACAATGGGATGAGTATGAGGGACCGCAAAAAGCACCGGATCTGCATCTAGAGGGGGCACTAGAAATCAAACATCTCCATTACCTAGCTAATTCTAAGGAGGATGGAATTTCGTGCAACCAATTACACATCGAGTTGAATCTCTGCTGATTCAAGCTGAACAAGCACACGGTCATTATGAACAAACAGTTTTGAATGGAGTCTATGATCAAGATTGGGCAATCTGGTATGCAAACTATGCGATTGACCAAGGCATGGAAAAAGTACTAAACAGGTCATTCTTAGGAGAACGATTGAGCCAATTTCTTAGCCAGAGTTATGAGCAGTATAAAGCAGAGAAATCTCAGAAAACTTGGGCTGCCTATACTTCTCAAAAGTTGGTGGAGGAATGGGTAGAAGATCCGACTTAATCTGCTCAATCTTAATCGGTTATGTTGCAAAAACAGGTCGATGGTGCCGAAGGATATCGCACCTGCCGCCGCCTTCACTCTGCTGGCATCTCTGTCCTTTTCACAGACGAAATTCCAGCAGAGAAGACCGTCAGCGGCAATGCCATGTTTACGAATCCTCAGCTAGCACCAAGTCCAACTAAGTAGATCGGATGTCACAGGTCTGCGATTAAATGGACTGACCGCCGGAGACTTTAATGCGCTGAGCATTCACCCATTTGTTATCTTCAGAAAGTAGAGAGGCGATCGCTCCCCCAATGTCATCCGGCAGACCGACCCGACCGAGCGCTGTTAGGAAAGCAATCTGTTGATTCATTTCTGGGTTATAGCGGACTGCACCGCCGCTGAAATCGGTTTCGTTGGCGAAGCCTCTCCCAAAGGAGAATCGCACCAGGAGCCACCACATTTACCGCAATCCGTCTCGATCCTAACTCCTTTGCCATGTAGAGGGTTAGAGTCTCGATCGCGAAGCGTCGGCTCTGCCGAATCGCGCCTTTCATACTTGCATAAGCGGCATAGCCGGGGGAGATAATCCGCGTCAAACCAGTAGAAACGTTTACAATTCGTCCGCCGTCATTGATCAGTGGCAGTAGTTTCTGAGTGAGGAAGAAAACACCCTTGACGTGAACATTCATCAAGTGGTCGAAATCTTCTTCAGTCGTCTCGGCAAAAGACGAGTGAACGCCCGTTCCAGCATTATTCACCAAGAAATCAAAATGCTCGGTTTGCCATTGATCTTTGAGTAACTGCTGGGTAAGTCCAGCGAAACTATCAAAAGTTTTAGTGTCGGCAGTATCGAGTTGCAGTGCCACCGCTTTTGCGTCAAATGCTTCGATTTCAGCAACGACTTTAGCGGCTTCCTCGGCATTGCGATGGTAAGTGACGATGATATCAACCCCTTTTTTAGCCAGATTCAAAGCGGTACTTTTGCCCAGTCCTCGGCTCGCTCCGGTTACCAATGCGATTTTGTTCATTGCCTTATCCTTCTAGAGTGTTGTTTAGATCTATTCGCTGCTAGATACAGGAGCGTAACAGGATGAATCGTTTCATCGTGTTCTCCTTGGGCTTTGCCTAAAGGCTGGGAAGTCAGAAAGTTTAACGTCACTGTTACGCACGCCAGCGATAGTCCAGAGGAATCCAGGTGTAGCCCTGAACTCTCGCGACAACTCTTATTTCATGGACAGTATTTGCGACACAACCTCGCCAAGTTAGCCCTTAACGACTGGCTTGTAATCCAGTGTGGCACGATCCCAATGCCCTAAGTTAGCCGCTGCCTCGTAAGTGCTTTGCAGGAATGCCATTACCTTTGCCTCTGGATTATCAGCTTGTCGTACTGCTTCATAAGGCAGCATGAATTCCTGCATGTCTGGGCTGTAAAAGGCTTCTTGCGGTTGGATGGGATAATCCTTGAAGCCCTCTGGTGCCGGATAGGCATAAGCGTAGAACAAGGCTTCGATTGAGCCACCGCCAAACCAAAAACCACAACTACTAACCTCATATGAGTAGGCTTCTCGCGTCACCCAATCCGCCATGTGTGGCACTCCACCCGGATGTTCGGGTGCACGCCGTCCCGAAAAGCGCGTCACTGCTAGGTCAAAGCTGCCCCAGAAGAAATGGACTGGGCTACACTTGCCAGCATAGCGAGCGCGGAAGACGGTCAGCAGGCGATCGGCTTCTACCAGAATCTGCCAAAACCGTTGGGCAGATTCTGCATCGTAAGCCACATGTTGCTCGTCTTGCTCAAAGGGAATGGGGTCAGCCACTTCCTGCGGCATCGTCCAGATCTGAACTTCGATGCCCATGTCTCTCAAGGTACTCATCACGGCTTGATAGAAAGCAGCTACAGAGCAAGGAGCAAGTGCGATCCTTCGCATCATGCCATCGCTCGTTTCAATCAGGAGTTGATGTTGTAGGAAGTCAAAGGTGATTTGAAAGCTACGGAGACCATCAGGCATCGTCCCAGTCGTAAGCCCGCGTGGTGTGACATACAGCGTTGAATGCCACCAGTGATTCATTTTGGGTGCTAACGCTAAGCGAATTTTGCCAATAATTTGCGTCCACAGATGCAGCGTTTCATAAGTGTCTTGCCAAGCGGCAAGCGGCAGGGGAAGCCAACGATCGGTAGAGGAAAGGTGAGTGGCAGTTGTCATGCTACGAATCTCCATGCGAGTAGTTACTGTCATGTAAACGTTAAGTTCAAGAGTTGAGGAGTTGTATGTTTTTTGATTACTTTGTCCTACTTATCAATACGTTTATGCAGCCTGCGCCTGCCTTAGAGGTTTTTTTTAGTCCGCTTGCTACGGAAATGCCAATTTGTCCTGAGTTAGACTACGGCTCATTGACCAAGACTACTAATTTCCCTTTTGCCTGGTTAGACTCCATATATTGATGGGCTTCGACAATTTCACCGAGATGGAAAGTACGGTCAATATTGACCCGGCTTTGCCCCGCAGCGACACCATCAATAAAGCGTTGTAGCTGTTCAACCGAAAGGTCTTTAGACTCGCCAGTGTAGATAGTCAGTCGCACTGTGTGAGGAATATCATTCATCGGTGAAAAGTTAGGTAGTGCCCAAGCATTGCCCAAAATCCCGGTCATGCAAACGATACCGCCAGGCGAAACGCATTGCAGTGAATCAAGCAGAGTAGTGGTGCCCACGAGTTCCAAAACGCGATCGACGCCTTTAGGAAAGCGCTCATGGATGGCGGGTGCGATCGCACCCTCATCAATCACCACCTGATCAGCTCCATTTGTGCTTAGAGCCTCTGCCTTAGCAGCATTGCGAGTTGTAGCAATCACGGTTAACCCCAGTGCTTTAGCAAGATGGGCTGCGGTCATGCCAACTGATGAGGTGCCGCCTCGAATGAGCAGCGTCTGCCCTGCCTGCACACCCAAACCGGACACGAGTGAACCGTAGGCAGTCTGGAACATTTCTGGAATGGCTCCTAACACTGCCCAATCCAGATCAGTCTCGATTTGAAAGACACAAGCTTGCGGAACACAGGTGTATTCGGCATAGCTCCCATCAAAGTCCCGTCCCATACCGCCCATAATGGCAGCAACCTTTTGACCCGGTTGAAACGGCGTGTCAGGGGCGGCTTCGACAAGACCCACACACTCAATGCCCAAAACCCGAGGCCACTGCACATCAGGAGAGTGTCCCTGACGTGTAAACATCTCAGAACGATTAAGGCCAAACGCTTTGACCTTGATCAGCACCCACCCCGATCGCGGTAATGGTTTGGCAATCTCTTGGAGCTGAAGGGCTGTTGGGTTGCCAGGGGATGCTAAAACAATGGCTTTCATCATGGTTTTCATCCTGAAGGGGTTAATGAGGTGCTAGGGAAGAGGCAAATAAATATCGATGAATTTTCCAATCACCGTTCTCTTGCTTAAAGATAAACAGCTCATTGTTTCCTTCATCTGTCGTTTTGTGGTCGGCTAACACGGTTGTTGTGCCTGCTGACGTGGTGCGCACATAGGCGAGTTCTCCCATTGGCTCGACTTCATGGATCGTAAACTTGACCCGAAGTTGAATGGTTTGAAAGATTTGCTCGTAAGTAGCTTGAACGGCATCACGTCCGACTTGAGCCGAGGCAAACTGGGGCATGAAGATTGGCTCACTACTGTAAAGTGTCAGCGCTGCCGCTGTATCCGAGACATTCAAAGCCTGCTCATACTGCTGGAGAACCTGTTGAATCTGTTGCATTGCTATGCTCCTAAATTTATATGGTTTGAACCGACATGGACACGATGAAATCAATCAATCGACAGAAGTGAAGTGAGCGAGATGTAAAGAACAAAACGACGAATCGCTGCTCATTCCATCAACTTAAAGAGATGGGTGAACGACTTGCAAAACGAGCTTGCCGTGAGGATGACCGTGTTGGCTAACCTCCTGTGCTTTGGCGGCTTCTGCCAGCTCAAAAAGCTGCTCAACAGACACTTTGATCTGTCCATCATCGATCAATTGAGCAATCTGCAGTAGCTGTGAATTAACTCTGAGATTGGCGAAAACAGGAACCGCTTTAATGCCCTGCGGAATGCCCGATTCAGGCACACCAAGTGTGGAAACCAGAACGCCACCAGGACGAATGATTTGCCACGATCGCGCCTGCGTTTCTCCACCGACCAAATCAAGCACCACATCCACATCCTTCACCTGCTGGTCAAACGGTTGACCAGCATAGTCGATCGCTTGATCAGCACCCAGCTTTTGCACATCGTCAAGGTTCGCCGCCGATGCCGTTGCAATGACTTGTGCGCCCTTCCACTTGGCAATTTGGATCGCATAGCGACCCACACCGCCCGCGCCACCATGAATCAGCACGCTCTGCCCTGCCTGGAGCTTTGCATCATCAAACAATGCTTGCCATGCGGTCATTGCCACAATGGGGACAGAAGCCGCGTGAATGTAATCGAGGGTTTTCGGCATTAGCGCGATCGCGTCTGCATAACCCACTGCATATTCGGCATAGGCTCCCGAAAGCGCCATGTCTGCCGTGCCATAAACGGCTTGTCCCGGTTGCAGTGTGGTAACGCCATCGCCCACACTTGCGACAACGCCAGCCACATCAGCGCCAGCAATCACAGGCAGCGGATAATCGAGTGCTTGTTTGAAAAACCCTTCACGAATCTTCCAATCGATCGGGTTTACACCTGCTGCATAAACTTGAATGAGTACTTCGCCTGCTTGAGGTTCAGGACGGGGCACTTCGTCGTACTTGAGGTTTTCAGCCCCTCCGTAAGCATGAATTCGGATTGCTTTCATCATTTCCATTGTGATGTACTCCTAATAAATAGAATGGACAAACATTTCATCAATCACTAATCACTGGCGATCGAAATCTCGAACGTTACTAAATGAAAACGTGTGGCATCTGTTTTGCTCCATTGAAGATCCATCAACATACTGCTGACCACCGATCGTTATGAATTCAACCGTGCTGGCGGGAGCCGCGAAATCTAATGAGGTAATTTCTTCTCTTTGAGCCTCGACTCGACCCAGCACAATGAGCTCCTTCCCACTTGTGCCCGGTTTGAGGCTCAGGGCGTGCGCGTCAAGTTGTACGATCGCGCCCCGCACCAAGCTATTACCCTTACCGCCTTTTGTGATCACGTCCCCAAGCACGAGGATGCTGCCAAACGGTTTGCTGGTCTGTATCCCAATTGAGCCATTGCCATGAGTGGTAATGCTTTTAAATTCTGCATAAGCCAGAGTTCCGTCGTATAGATTGAATCCTCGCGCCCCCTCGCCATAGGTAGCCAGGTCGCCTTGTATAATCAGAGTCTGCAAATCTCCAAAATTCATGAATCCGATTCCACTTTCTATGAATGATTTTGCGTCGATCGCCTTGCTAAGGCACCGATACTTCGCCGCCGTCCGGATTGCTCTGGAATGTCCAAGTACCACCCGATCGGAAGGTCGAACCTGTGCCAAAGGTGTCCTCCATGTACTGCATGTAGGTGACCAATCCGTCCTTCACCTTCGCCCAGACGGAGAACGGAGAGACAAACGTTTTATCGAGGTTCACTGAATGGACGGTGAAGCTGCCGAAGACAGCTACGTTCTCGCCTTCGCCGAAGATTTGCTGGATATCGAACGTCTCGATCGTCCAAAAGGTGTTGAGTTCCTGGAAAACTTTGAGGACGCTGGCAGGACCATCTTTATGCGTGCCTGCCCAAGGCATGAGCTTTTTCAGGTCGGGATTATCGTAGCTGAGCGATACGTAGACAGCATCGGGGGAGACGAGCGGGTTAACGACCTCAGGGTTGGTGGGGTCTTTGAGAATGGCTTGGACGATTTCTACTGGTGTACTCGACATATGTCCTCCTCCAAGGCTGCTTATGCGAGCCTGATCATCGGGTTTGATGGTTGTGAGACTTATTTAGGAAAGACTTAAACTCAAGTTCAACTATTGAACAGAAACGCCAACACTGGGAATCGTGCCTGAGTTGAAGGCAATATGTTTGTACTCCAGGAATTCATCGATCGCCGTCAGACCATTCAGTCTGCCGTTGCCGCTGCGCTTGAATCCGCCCTCCTCGAACTCGTCCCAAACGATCGCCCAATCGTTGATCCAGATCGTGCCTGCATCGATCTCACGGGCGACGCGCAGTGGACGGTCAACATCTCTAGTCCAAATGCTCGCAGCCAAACCATACTCACTGTCGTTTGCGAGCTGCACCGCTTCTGCCTCAGTATCAAAGATTTGCATCGTCAGGACTGGACCGAAGACCTCTTCCTGAACGATCGTCATTTTCGGATCGGTCACTTCCAGCAGCGTCGGACGGTAAAACGCACCGTTAGCGAGTGGACCTTCGACAATCGGACCGCCACGTACAAGCACCTTCGCGCCCGCTGCGATCGCTTCCTCCACCATCTTGTCAACACGAGCGACGTTCAGCTTATCAATGAGAGGCCCCATATCGCTGGACAGATCAGACGCAGGTCCTGTTTTAACGTTTTCCAGTCGCTGGGTGATCAGCGTGCGAAATTGATCGGCAACAGCACGCTGCACCAACA
Organism: Gloeobacterales cyanobacterium; assembly: GCA_038245785.1. GTDB lineage: Bacteria > Cyanobacteriota > Cyanobacteriia > Gloeobacterales > PMM-0068 > Sivonenia. The sequence goes on from JBBRSB010000021.1 coordinate 58,321, forward strand.
GGCGAGAACCCGTCATACAGAACTGCCCTGCAAAGGTCGTGAGTGCCTTCTCAACTTTTGGTGCAGCCGCCTCAAGATCAGCATCGTCGAAGATGATCATCGGTGTCTTACCACCAAGTTCGGTCTGAAACAGCTTGAGCGTCGCTGCCCCTGTTGCGGAAATCGCTTTCCCAGTCTGTGTGCTTCCCGTAAAGCTGATCACACGAATATCTTTTGACTCCATGAGAAAGGACGATCCGCCTCTCCCTCTGCTTTCGCTGAAGACGTTGATTACACCCTTTGGCAAATCGGCAGCTTCAGCCAGTACCTGACTAAAAAGATAGTTGATTTGTGCTGTGTTGCCAGGTAATTTGAGCACTGTGGTGACACCAGCAGCCAGGGCTGGTGCCAAAGAACGCACGGTGAGCACGAGCGGCGAATTAAAGGGTGCCACGATTCCAGCAACGCCGATCGCAGACCGGGTGACGATCGAAAGGTGTCCCGGCAAAACTTCTAAAGCTCGTCCGTAATTCGTCAGAACGACAGATGCCCAGTAGCGAAACTTGCTGGGAATCATCTCGACTTCAAACGCTGCTTCAGCACGGATTTTGCCATTTTCGAGCGAGAGAATCTCGATCAGATCGTCTCGCCGTGCTTCAAAGCAATCCGCTATCTGATTCAAAACTCGTGCCCGGAGCGCACGATTGTGCTTCCAATCCAATTCCCGAAAAGCCCGTACCGCAGCCTTAGTCGCTAGAACCGCATCTTCACGCCCACCATCCGCGTAAGTGCCAATGACCTCACCCGTGGCTGGGTTGATGCTCTCGGTATGCTGCGCTGAATCGATCCACTCACCATTAATCCAGTTTAGCGCTGGCGATCGCAGGTCAATATTCATTGTTGAGCCTTTCTGATCTATCTTTGCTAACATCGTTTCTGCTCCTTACGTCTCTTCTCAGTAACTGAATTCGGCGTTGTTGAATCTATGCATGAATTGTTGAGCGGCAAAGCTGACTGTGATTGCCAATGGGCAGACCGCGTGAACAAACCAGCTAGGCGCTAAACCCACCATCGATCGTCAAGCTTGCGCCAGTAATGTACCCTGCCTCAGGACTAGCCAGATAAGCAACCATCCCCGCAACCTCTTCAACGGTGCCGTAGCGGAGCAACGCTGTGTGCTTTTTAAGCATTTCAGCGAATTCGCCTTCTGGAGGGTTCGTCTCCGTTGCGATTGGTCCAGGCTGCACGTTGTTGATCGTGATCCCACGCGGACCCAGATCACGCGATAGCCCTTGTACCAGTCCTTGCAGCGCTGACTTGCTCATGGCATACACGCCCCCACCACTCCATGGAATCCGTTCAGCATTGATGCTGCCAATGTTGATGATGCGTCCACCCGCTTGCATATGCTTGACTGCGGCTTGCGTCGCCACAAAGACAGCACGCACGTTGACAGCAATGGTGCGATCGAAGTCCGCCAGTTTGAAATCATCGAGGGGGGCAAACGGTGATATGCCCGCATTATTGACCAGGATATCAATGCCGCCCAAATTATCCACTGTCTGCTCAACCGCAGCGATCACTGCACTGGCATCGCCACTGTCGGCTTGAATGGCAAGAGACCGGACACCTAGCGTTTGTGCTGCCTGGGCAATTTCGTTTGCTCGATCGGGCGAACTGCTATAGGTCAGGGCAACGTCAGCCCCTTCATTGGCTAAACTCTGGACGATCGCTGCACCGATACCGCGACTGCCTCCAGTGACGAGGGCACGTTTGTTTTTAAGTGTGGGGTTTATATTCATTGTGATGAGGAATTGGATAAGTTTGTACTGCTTTCATTCTTCAACGTCCACTCCGTTTGAAACACTCAAGTTCATTGAGTTAAGTAGCAAGTTAATCTTTTTACGTCTAAAGAGAGAGCTTTGAATGGAGTTGCACTGCGGAAAGCTTCATATCAGGTGAAAGCATCCGCTTCTACAAGTTCACTTGGCTCAAATATCTAGAAGCTTCAATCAGCGCTAGTTTTAGAGGATTAGAGCGCGCCACTGATTTACTCTTTGCGCCAGTTTTACTGCTCAGTCATATCGCTGCTAGTCGCGCCCTGCCACAATAATCTTTTCGACCAAGCCGACAGGGTTAGAAAACATCACCTCATGGCTACCAGGCATTTGCACGAACCGAAATAGCCCCAAGCGGTTAGACATTCTGCGATAATCCCACTCGCCTTGCTGAGGTCGAGAGGTGTCTTCCATGCAGTAGAGGTAACTTTTGGGAATGGGCAGCGAGTAAAATTGCTGCAAGACCAACTTGTCAATTAACGGTTGATACGGTTCAGGCGATAATTGTGCGTAACTAGATTTAGCCAGGTCGAGGTCAGCGTCGTTGAGAAACGTTTCTCGCCAAATCTCAAAAGGTAGCATCAGCGTATTGTCATCCGATTCTCTTGCTAGCTTGTCGGATAACTTTTGAGCGTCCAGTGGGAGGATATCTCTTGCTTCTAATTTTTTCAGCAAAAGCGGTCGTCAGTCAGGAATTTTAGAGTCTTCGTAGATAGTCGCTCCCGCACTGTGGAGTTCATCCAAGAACCATTTGGTATCCGAGAGTAGCTCGGGTAGGTAAAGCCCAGGGCGGGCAGGAGAACGATTGTTCAGTCCCAATACCGACGCGAGAGAAAGAACGACACTCAGACCCGTGAGTGAGGCTGTGCCATGCTTGAACTCAAGCATCGATCGCGAACGCTTCGTTCGACCATCGGCCTCGCCCTCGATCTCGACGACGATCTCGGTCGCCGTCTCACCGCCCCGGCGGCGGCTGGACGATTCACCATTCACCAGGTCGAAGCGTACATCCGGCGCTCCAGTGGCGGCATAGAGACTCACGGTATCGAACGTGGAAAATGCGGTGGCATCGAGCGATCGACCGTCGACTGATTCGAACTTGCCCTTTGCGGCGTCGCCGGACAGCCATACGCGCCGCCCACCCTCGAATACCATTGCGGGGGGAGCAGCCCCGTGTACCCGCTTCATGTCTTCGAGCGCCGCTGGACCGACTGGATCCTTCTCGTCGACGATTGCGCCGAGCCTGATGGATTGGACGATCTCGAAGCCTTTGGCACTGTTCAGTGCCAGAAACGTGGCCGCACCGGCCATCCAGTGACTGGCGAGCACGACGGGTGCTGCGGTCGCACGATGCGCGAACATCGCCAACTCGGGGCCGCTTTCGGTGAGAGCAGCGTTGATGTTCAGGTAAGGGACGCCCAAGTCCTGCGCGTAGCTCAGGCCTTTGAGTCCGGCTTCGGGAGCTAACATGACCACAGCAGCTACGGTGACGTCGTCACCGAGGCCCAAGTGGGGCTTATCGATATCTATGGCAACGGCTTCGGCAGCGCCCACCTCCTGGGCGACTTCGCCTGCCGCTTGCAGGTTCCGTCCTCCGACGAGCACTCGAACGCTGGGGTGCATCTCGCGGAACCACTTGAGGGCAGCGCGCCCCACGAGGCCCGATCCTCCGGCGAAAAGTATCTGTCCTAAAGCAACCTTATTCTTAAGCGTCATGATATTTACCTCTTATTGTGAAACCAGTTGTAGTGTCTAAACAGCGATTCCTCCATCGACACTGAGTGTTGGCCGGTTACGAATCCGGCCTTTGGCGAACACAAATAGAGAACCGCTGCGGCGATTTCCTCTGGGTGTCCAATCCGTCCTAACGGTTGCATACTGTTCAAAGCGGCACGACTTTGCTTGTCCTGGCGGTATTCCTCATTCATGGGTGTTTCAATCACTCCCGGACAGATTGCGTTGACGCGCACACCCTGCGATGCAAACTCCAGCGCCGCCGATTTCGTCAATCCGAGCGTGGCAAACTTGCTCGCGTTGTAAATAGCCGACCCAGGATGAGGACGAATACCTAGAAAGGAAGCCGTGTTAACAATCCCACCGCCGCCGGATTTAAGGATGGCTGGAATCTCGTGTTTTAAGCAGAGCGCGACACCGCGCACGTTGATAGCGAGAATGCGATCGATAGTGTTCTGCGTGACTTCTGTAATGGGAGCAGATTCGAGAAAAACACCAGCGTTATTAAAGGCAAAATCTAACTTGCCAAACGATTCCAAGGTTTTCGCTACTATAGCGGCAACGTCATCTTCGATCGATACATCAGCTTGGACAAAAAGTCCTTTGCCACCCGCTTGCTCAATGAGCGCGATGGATTCTGCACCCTCACTTTCTCGCCGTCCAGCAACGACAACGCTGGCTCCTTCTTGGGCAAAGGCAACAGCAGTAGCGCGTCCAATACCAGAGGTGCCGCCAGTGACGAGAACAACTTTGCCAGTGAATGCTTTCATAGGAATATCTAAATGATTTTCGATTGATACGCTGTAATTCACGGTCTAGTAAAAATCTGCTACCGATCACGGCACCAGTTCAATGCTCACTAGTGACCCCATCGCTTGCTTCAATGAGCAGCGGGTGAGTTAAAAGTGAGTTTTAGGCGAGGTCAAACAACAAGATTTCAGCGCTGGCTTCGTTCGTTAGTTCTAACAGTTCTGGACTGTTAGTTTGCACACCATCGCCCTCTCGCAGTGATTCACCGTTGAGCGTCACGATACCGCGTGCAACCTGAATCCAGGCAAAGCGATCGCTCCCCATCTCAAACGTAATGCGATCGCCCGATGACAAAACTGAAACATAGAGGTCAATATCTTGATGAATCACAACAGAATCCTCTCGTCCATTTTTTGAAGCCACAAGCCGCAGTTTGCCTTGTTTTTCTGCTAGAGGAAAATTGCGTTGGTTGTAGCGAGGAGTGATGTTTTGTCGATCGGGCAGCATCCAAATTTGCAATAAGTGTACTGGTTCAGTATCCGAATGATTAAATTCACTGTGTTGAATGCCAGTACCTGCGCTCATGATTTGGACATCGCCCGGACGCATGACCGAGCCAGTCCCCAGACTATCTTTGTGCGCCAGTTCTCCCGCCAACACATAGGTGAGAATTTCCATGTCCCGATGTCCGTGGGTGCCAAATCCCCCGCCAGGAGCAATCCGATCGTCATTAATGACTCGCAGCGATCGAAATCCCATGCGATCAGGATCTCTAAAGTCACCAAATGAAAAAGTATGGTAGCTATCTAGCCAGCCATTTTGAATATGTCCTCGAAGATTGCGTTGGTGTAACCTCTCCGAAGGGGAATCGTGAATGGTGTGTACGACAGTAGTAACCATCTTCTGTGCCTCTTTGTATTAGTAGACTTGGTAAAACTTAGTCAATGACCAGATCGGATGGCTGACCCCAGCCTCCAGTAAAAACAAACTCAGTCAGTGGCTTGCGGGTTCTGGGTGCAAGTTCCCGATCTTTCAATGCTGCTGGTAAGGTCTGTGGATCGCCCAGATACCCGATTGCCATCATGGCTACAGGTTCGTAGCCGCTGGGAATGCTGAACTGCGATCGCGCTGTTTCAGCGCTAAACCCTCCCATCTGATGAACGAATAGATCCAGCGCGATCGCTTGCGTTGAAAGATTGCTGATGGCTGCACCCACATCATAAAAGGCATGATGGTTTTCTTTGCCGTTGGACTCAAAGTGTATCTTGGCAACAGACAGCATCAGCACAGGGGCATTCTGCGCCCAGGCTTGATTAGATTCGACGAGACAACTGAGTAGACGAGCATACTCAGAGGGCTGGTCTTTCGTTGCCACAATCAAGCTCCACGGCTGCTCGTTGGCGGAAGATGCTGCCCAACGAGCGGCTTCCAGCAGGCTCAACAGTTTATCTCGTTCTACAGTGCGGTTGGAAAAAGCACGAGGACTCCAACGCCCACGAATTAAGTCGTGAACTGTGTACGGAGCCTCAACCAAGTTTTCGAGCATGGGACTACCTCATTTTTAGACAAAATCATTCAACAAATGACTGAATCGATACCCTCACGCTGGGCTAAATTCTGCTGCGTCGTCTGAGCGATCGCTCACTCAGGAATCATCGTGATTAATTTTGCGTGTGCCGTCTTAGAACCTATTTAAGAATTCACAAGGGTGAGATTTCTAAGCATTATGTGGAGAAGCTAAGTCCATAAAGGACTCAGACATCATCAGCATCAATGCTTTACTAAATAAGTTCTAAGACCCTCGATCTCCAAAAGGAGAGCGGATTTGACACAACCATCACGGAGCACTGACTTTTATTACACAGGGACAGGGACAGCGGCAGCCGCTTCAATCATTTTGACGACTTCACTGGGATGAGAAATAAAAGGCACATGGCTCGCTTTAATCTCGGTCGTTTTGGCACCCATGCGTTCTGCCATAAAACGCTGTAGCTCAGGAGGAATCGCCTGGTCTTCCTGAGACACAAGATACCAGGAGGGAATTGTCTTCCAAGCAACGTGATCCACTGCTTGTTCAAAAGCCACACTCGCGATCGGCTTTTGCGTCGCTGCCATGATGAGTGCCTCGGCGATCGACGCATCTTGGGCGAAGACCGCACGAAACTCTTGACGATTGATGTAGAGAAAGCCTGCCGCATCAGGCACCAACGCCTTGATGAGTGGAGATGCGGCATATTTAGCACCCAATGCGCTAAGCGTTTCGCCTGCATCCGGTGCAAAGGCAGCAATATAAACCAGTGCCTGCACGTTGGGGTTGCCCGCCGCCGCACCTGTAATCACGATACCCCCATAGGAGTGTCCGACGACAATGACGGCACCCTTTTGGGCATCAATCACCCGCTTGGTTGTCGCAACATCGTCTGGAAGAGAGGTGAGCGTGTTTTGCACCGCCGTCACAGTATAACCATCACGTTCTAAAAGCGGAATGACGTGTTGCCATGAAGTTGCATCTGCCCAGGCACCGTGTACCAGCACGATCGAGGGTTTGGCGATTGTCGTTTGAGCTAAAGGCATGGTTTTGATATCCTATGTGTGATTTGTTGAGTTAGAGGTCAGATGAGGAACTGCAACCTCGTGACTCAGTTGTTCACATTCTTCAACGTTTAGCTGATTTAGAACACTCAAGTTCCCTGAGTTAAGCGTTGATTTATCTTTCTATTCCTAAAGGAACATGGATGCTTTAGAGTTTCACGGCTTCAATTTTATTGCATAAGCTTTAATTTTTTAATGATTTGATATCGTTGGCGACTTGGGTTAAATCATTATTAAGCTGGTGACCTCCAAGAGTCATTTCACGAAAAATTGCCCAGGGAATATTTTTCTTATGTAACATGAAGTGATTAAATGGAACTACATCATCATCCTTGCATTGATAGAAAAAAATTGGGATGCCTTTCGGCAGTTTATCAGAAAAATTTTCTTGCAGTTTTAGAGGCTGCACCCAATCTTGGTTACCGCTCCAAAATGGAGGTGCAACAAGAAAAACTCCTGTAATATTTTTTGCAGTCTTCTTTTCAGAAAGATATTTTAACAACATGGAAGCTCCAAGAGAATGACCTACTAAAATAACTGCACCTTTAACAGAAGAAATCTCTTCGCCTATTTGCTTTGGCCATCCCGCTCCAAAAAATGGTACTTCATCGGTAAGCATCTCAGGATAATGTACTTTGTAAGCAGTTCCCAAAGCTTTTCGTAAAGAAACAACTAATTTTAAATCTCCTTCATAACCAACATTACCAGCGCCTTGAATAAATAATATGTGTTTATTCATTTTTGCTACTATTTACTCCTGTCGATCGCGAAGCGGTGCGTTCGTATTGCCTGTAACGATCGTTGTCATGATGGAAGCATCACGTTACAACAACCATTGGGTCAGCGGATGAACCAGGTAGCGGATCGAGAACGCCTCCCAGATCGCGCCGACAATGAATAGTGGGAGCGCGGTCAGGCTCAACCAACCGAGATGTTTTAGCCCACGGACGTAACCCTGACGACGGTTCCGAGTACCGATGGTTGCGGGGCGGAGCCAAGACCGACCGAGGATGTATGCACCGAACATCAGGAGGGCGTATGCCTGGAATTCGATCAGTGCCGTCAGCGAATGCGGGATCATGAGCGTGTTACTCATCATCAGTTCTTTGTCAGAGACTTGTGGCATCTTTTCCTGTGGCATGTGTGTTTCTCCTTCGACTCTGTTCGATGGGAAGTTTATGGATGGACTTTTACACGCGATCGGGTAGTGCTTTTTAACTAGGAAGCGATCTTAGATTTGTGCCATGCCGCCATCCACAAACAGCTCGATGCCGTTGACAAAGCTGCTGTCATCGGAAGCGAGAAAGACAACAGCTTTGGCGATCTCGTCGGGCGTGCCGACTCTTCCCAGCGGGATACTGATGGCTTCGCTATCTATGAATGTCTGTAACTCCTCATCACTCAGTCCAAAGCGATCGTAACCAGGAGTCGGAACCGTGCCAGGACTAATAGCATTCACCCGGATTTTGCGTTCTTTAAGGTCGAGTGTCCAGTTACGGGCAAACGATCGCACGGCGGCTTTGGTAGCGCTATACACGCTGAAGGCTGGGGTACCTCTGATGGAAGCAGTTGAGGCATTCAGGATAATGGAAGCGCCCTCTGGCATCAGTGGCAGCGCCTTCTGCACAGTGAAAAGTAGACCCTTGACATTGGTGTTGAATGTTTTGTCAAAGTGTTCTTCGGTGATCGATCCGAGCGGGATAAGTTCGCCACTGCCAGCATTAGCAAAGATCACATCCAAGTGACCTTGCTCTTGCTCGATCGTGGCGTAAAGACGATCGAGGTCTGCCAGATTTGAGACATCGCTCTGAACACCTATGACGTTTTTACCAATCTCTTCCACAGCGGCATCCAATTCAGTTTGGCGACGACCCGTGATGAAGACATGGGCACCTTCAGCAACAAAGCGTTTGGCAGTAGCAAGACCGATGCCGCTGGAGCCGCCAGTGACAAGCGCAACTTTTCCTTCTAGTTTGTTCATGATGATGAATCCTGTGTAGTTGAGTTTTAGTGAAATTAGGAAAGCGATCGATGAGTGTGACAGACTTTCAACCGAAGATAAGGCGCAGATTATCCGCGTCAAGGAATTTGAGAATCGATGCGGCGTTATCCACTCCTTGCCATTACGAGTGCCTCGGCTGTCGATACATCCGGGGCAAAGACCGAAGCACTACAACAACCATTGGGTCAGCGGATGAATCAGGTAGCGGAGCGAGAACGCCTCCCAGATCGCGCCGACGATGAACAGTGGGAGCGAGGCCAGGCTTAGCCAACCGAGCTGTTGTAGCCCACGCACGTAACCCTGACGATGGTTCCGAGCACTGATAGTTGCGGGGCGGAGCCAAGACCGACCGAGGATGTATGCACCGAACATCAGGAGGGCGTATGCCTGGAATTCGATCAGTGCCGTCAGCGAATGCGGGATCAGTCCCACCGCCGCGATCGCGGTAGTCGGAGCCAAGACTAAACCTAAAGTGAACGCCTTATACGCGAATAGGGCGATGCCAGCGAAGGGAACGATCAGCGAAGGGAGTACGATCCACAGCGCACCGGTCGAGACGTTGACTCCCAGGATGGTCAGTGAGAACAGCCAAGGGTTATAGATTAGCGATCGGACAAGATCCCCCGTTCCGTTGTCTTCCAGGATTGCCACCTGAGTTGCGCCTAGGTTAGGGAAGACCATCGCCATTACAAACCCGGCGATGACCAAGCCATACACAATGGCGTTGATGATGACGTAGGCGCGAAAATTGGCACGAATGATCTGGAAGGATTTGCGAAGAAATCGCAAGTGTTTTACTCCATCATTTGGGTGAATAAGGCGCTTTGTGGCGATCGTTTTGCGTGACATATTTTTAGCTCCGATGTTTGGTGATGAATGCAGTGATGCTCAGGAGTGAGAACCGCTGCATCCGTGGGCATAAATCGTCTACGATTATTTCGCTGGCTTTACATCCAACCCCGTCCAGTGAGCGGCAAAGGCCCACATATCCGCCGTTTCCTCGATGATCTTGTCGGTGGGTTTGCCCGCTCCATGTCCCGCGCGGGTCTCGATGCGGACGAGGTGCGGCTTGGGGCCGATATCAGCTGCCTGAAGCGCAGCGACATATTTGAAGCTGTGTCCCGGCACCACGCGGTCGTCCATGTCGGCGGTGGTGGCGAGGATTGCGGGATAGGCCTTGCCAGACTTGATGTTGTGATACGGCGAGTACTTCAAGAGGTTACGGAAATCCGCTTCCCGTGCCGGATCGCCATATTCGTCTAGCAACAATTTCCCGCCTGTAAACTGATCGAAGCGGAGCATGTCCATGACACCGACCTGGGGCAGCGCGGCGGCGAACAAATCCGGTCGCTGATTGACCACCGCACCGATCAGGAGACCGCCATTCGATGCGCCCTGAATGGCCAAGCCGCCTTGTGAAGTGATGCCCTGTGCCTTCAGATACTCACCCGCAGCAATGAAGTCGTCGAAGACGTTCTGCTTGTTCTGCCGACGGCCCGCTTCGTGCCATGCCCTGCCGTATTCGCCACCGCCGCGAACATGTGCGACCGCGAATACTCCGCCTTGTTCGACCCATGCCATCAGGAAGGACGAGAAGGCGGGAGGGTCAAACAGTCCGAAGCCTCCATACGCATAGAGCTGCGTCGGTGCTGGGCCAGTCACATCCTTGCGCCGGACGATAAACATCGGGACGCGGGTGCCATCCTTGGACTTGTAAAAACGCTGTTCGACCGCGATCCGCTTGAGATCGATCGCCACCTTTGGCTGACTCCAGACGCGCGACGTGTTGCTCGCGACATCGTATCGGTAAATCGTGAACGGGGCATTGTAACTGGTAAAGGCGAAGAAGGTTTCCTGATCGTCTTGGCTGCCCTCGAAGCCGATCGCAGTGCCGATACCGGGCAGTTTCACCACGCCGTCAGCCTTGCCGCCGAGGGTGTAACGCCTGACCTCCGTCTTCACGTCAACCAGATACGAGAGCAGCAACCGCTCGCCGACCAGTGTTGCGCCGTTCAGCACCGAGTCCTGCTCTGGCACCACATCCGTGATCACCGGATTGGCGGCGGCGAGATCCATTGTCACCATTTTGAAGCGGGGCGCGTCCTTGGTGGTCATGAGGAAGAACTTCGTCCCCACATTGCCAGCGACAAACCATCGAGCGTCGAGGTTATCAACCAGCTTGCGTGGTTTCCAGCTTGCGCTCTTAAGATCTACGACCGTCAGGTTATAACCAGGTGTGCCTGGGCTGGAAAGGATCGCGACGTAACGCCCGTCTTTGGTGATGCTAAAGAAGGGATGGATCATGGTCGGCTGTTTGGGAGTCGCGTAAACCAGCCGATCCTTGGCTTGGGGTGTGCCGAGCGCGTGAAAATAGATGGCGTGATTTTTCAGACCCGCCTGGGACACTGCACCCTGCTTCGGTTGGGGGAAACGAGCGTAGAAAAAGCCAGACCCATCCTTGGCCCACTCGATGGTGGTGAACCTCGCCCATTTGACCTGATCGCTCAACACCTTGCCCGTGTTCACGTCCAGTACCCGAATCGTGCGCCAGTCCGTGCCGCCGTCTTGCACCGCATAAGCCAGACGCTTGCCGTCGTTGGAAGCCGACCATTCGGCCAGCGCGGTCGCCCCGTCCTTGGCCCAGGTGTTGGGATCGATCAGCACGCGCCCTGCGCCATCCAGGCTGTCGCGGACGTAGAGCACCCGCTGGTTCTGAACACCGGAGTTGCGCAAATAGAAATATCGACCGCCCTTTTTGACCGGAACGGTGAACGTCTCATAGTTGTTCAACTGCTTCAACCGAGCCTTGAAGATGTCTCGACCTGGTAGCGTACCCAGGTAAGCATCGGTGACTTTGTTCTGCGCTTCGACCCAAGCAGCGACGTTTTTATCGCTGCGGACATCGTTTTCCAGCCAGCGATAGGGGTCGGCGATCGTCTGCCCGAGATGCTTCTCGACGACATCGCCCCGCTTGGTTTCAGGATAGGCGATCGTAGGCATCGTCGCTGCGGACTGCGAGCAGGCGGAAGCGAAATAGGTGGCAAAGAGCAGCGGGAGAGCGAGAAAGGCTGCGCGGCGCATCGGTATCTTTTGAATCATTTTTGCCGCTCTCCAGTTTTTATTAGGAATCGATGGAACGACTGACGTAGAATTGCTCGCCGATAGTGGCAGATTGATGTTTCAATGGGACTGTAAATTAGTCTGTCAGGATGCCTTGAAGATGGTGTCTGCCGCGTCGAGGAAGGGCTTGAACAGGTCTTCTGGCCAGTTAGGATCGGTTTTGGAGGTGCGCTCTAGACACTTCCAAATGCCGTCGCGACGCTCAAAGATATCGTCGTAGGTACCAGTCGATACGGTTCCGATGTGCTCGGCTTTCCAAGATACAACCCATCGCCAGTGCGCTTCGGCTCGGTCAGCCGCGCCGGAAATCTCGAACGCGCCCATCGAGTGGAACCACTTGTCCATCGGGAAGACGCTGTGCGCGTAGTCAAACATCTGCTTCATGCCGTCAGGGCCCTCGAAGGTCGAAGTACGCAGATCGTTGACGTTGAATTTAGCCTCCGGCCAGTAAAGGCGATTGTAGAGGTCAACCTGCTCGCGCCCCCAACCCTTGTCGATGCAACGCTGATGCATATTGAGCTGCTCGAAAATGGTAAAGCGATCGGTCACCGTGAGATCGTTGTTTTGAGACATTGAATTTCTCCTTTATGTTGAAGTTCTTGCAGGCAGTCACCGAGTTGATAGTGTTCTAGATTTGTGAGACTCCTGGAACGTCCAATAGACTTGTTCTGACATACCAAATAGTCTCCGAGATAGAATGCAGCAGGTTCAACCTCAGTGTTGCTGAGCAACCATTAGTCTTACTTCTTCATCCCCCCTAACGGTATCCGGCTCAACCAAATTCTCTTCGATCAAAGCGCGATTAATGAAAGTGGCAGCAAGCGTTCCACTCGTAACCGCTAAGGCAATCTGTGCATAAGGGCTAGACGCATCACCCACCGCATAGAGTCCAGAAATGGAGGTTTGCTTGCTCTCATCCACTTCTACGAGGTCATCGCTGTTTAATTTACAGCCTAACTTTGCGGCTAGAGGGCTATGCTGATACGACTGAGGGTGTAGAAATATTCCGCGACGGGGCAGCACTTCATTGTTTGTAAAGACAATCCCGGTGAGGTTGCCATCTTGATGTTCTAGTCGGGCAATTTTTTCTTCGCGTAGCTGAACTCCCCAATTCAACAATTTCTGTTGTTGCTCATGACTCAACTCGGCAGAACCATCTGAACAAAGCACTAAATCGCGGCTCCATCCGGTCAGTATCAATGTCATCATAAATCCCACCTCGCCTTTGCCATAAATTGCTAAAGGTTGATCTCGCACTTCCCAAGCGTGACAGTAAGGACATTGAAAAACGCTGCCGCCCCAAAGCTCAGCGAAGCCATCAATGGACGGAAGCGTATCTTTCATGCCCGTGGCTAATAGCAATTTCCGACCAATAAATTGCTTGCCATCGCTCAGGGTTACTTGAAAGCGGTCGCGAAGCGTACCCGAAGGGTAGTCGCCCAATTTTTGAGCATCGACCACTTCACCCACCTGAATTTCGACACCATCGTAAGGATGCAATTGCTCCCGTCCAATTTGCAGTAGTTGCGCGGGAGCAATTCCATCTCTGGAAAAGAAGCCATGAGTAGCATGAGCAACTTGATTGCGTGGCTTGCCAGCATCACAGACCAATACCCGTTTGCAGGCTCGCCCTAAAAGCAGTGCGGCACTCAAACCTGCTGGACCTCCACCGATAATAATCACATCAAAATCAAAATCATCAGTCCGTGAGTCAATGTTCATCACTTGTCCTAATTTTGCTGGCATTAAGTTAGCAGTAAGAGAAATGCGGAGAACGTCATATCGGAACTGCAAGCAGACGCAGCGGAGTGGTCTGGCTTAATGCTGAATCAGGGCTTGAGGCTCAAAACCTGCTCAAATTCTGTCCGAAGTATTGCTTGATAATGAGCTGAGGAGAAGCGTCCTCCGGTGTCGTCACCTGTGGCAAGGAAGGATTGTAGACTTCCCATATAGAACATACAGTCGAGCGTCGATCCGCGATGGTATGCCACTGGCGATGTGATGTGAGTTAAGTTGGTGTCATAATTTTCCCTTTGTGTACTGCTTTTATTCTTCAACTTCCACTCCGTTTAGAACATTCAAGTTCACTGAGTTAAGCAACGAGTTAGCTCTTCTATGTCTGAAGACGGATCTTTGAATGGAGGTATGGTGGAAAGCGAACCCGGTTCTTAAAATTCGCTACCCTTGGCTGTATAGAAAAGATTACTTAAGGCTTTACTTAGTACTCTTTTCTAGAAGGAATCGATTTACCCTATATCAACTGTTGCTCTGCCGATGGATCTCAACGTGGACAAATCTAGGCAAGGAAGCCCTGGGCGAGTGAGAGGTATGATCCTATCGCCTCAAGGGTGGCAGCGGTTTCAGACGGCAAAACAAGAGGTAGAGTCTGAGGAAACCTGGGGCAAGCATTTGACACAGGAAGACCTCAGCGATCGCACTGGGCTTTCACTCAACACTCTCGCTCGGATTTTTAAGCGTGAAATGGGAGTCGATCGTCAGTCCCTAGAGCATCTTTTCCGGGCGTTTGGGCTGGAATTAACCAAGGCAGACCATACTTCTCTCACCGCATCAGGAGAAGAAACGGAAAGCCAACGGGCAAACCCCAAGAACGATTGGGATAACGCGGTTGATACATCAGTATTCTACGGTCGTGAAGCCGAACTCGCACAACTGTGGCAATGGATCGTGGCTGATCGCTGCCGTGTCGTGGGATTGCTGGGGATCGGCGGGATTGGTAAAAGCACGACCGCTGTAAAAGCGGCACTCCAGATGCAGACAGAATTCGAGATTGTCATATGGCGATCGCTTGCCAACGCGCCATCATTGGATGAACTTCTATCCAGTCTGCTGAAATTTCTCATGCCGCTCTATGGGGAAGATCCCGTCATTCCCACCACGCTCAATGAAAAGTTCTCTAAGTTAATGGAATATCTGCGATCGCGTAAATGTCTGTTGATCCTCGATAACGCTGAAACTATTTTGCGCAGCGAGCAGGTCGGGCATTGGCGATCGGACTATGAAAATTACGGACAATTGCTGCGAACGGTTGGAGATACCCCCCATCAAAGCTGCTTGCTGCTCACCAGTCGAGAAAAGCCCAGCGAGATAGGACTGATGGAAGGTGAACCGAACGTAGTGCGATCGCTCCTTCTAAGTGGACTCACCCCAGATGACGGACGCGCCATCTTTCGGCAAAAGGGGGCATTTACAGGTTCAGAAGCCGAATGGAGTCGCTTAATTCATCATTATGGGGGAAATCCCTTGGCGCTGAAGATGGTGGCAGCCACAACCCAAGAACTGTTCGACGGCAGCATTCTGGAGACTTTAACCTGTATTGCTGAAGGAATTTTTGTTTTTGAAGGCATCTGCGATTTGCTTGATCGTCAGTTTGATCGCCTCTCTGAAGCGGAACAGAAAACATTGTTCTGGTTTGCGATTCACCGTGAGCCAGTCTCGATCGCAGACCTGCGCGAAAATGCGGTCGAGCTTGCCGATCAGCAAGGCGTACCAAATCTCATCAACTCGCTGATCCGACGGTCTCTCATCGAAAAAACAGATGGACTATTTTTCTTACAGCCTGTTGTGATGGAATATATCACAGAACGATTTATTCAGCAGGTTTGTACAGAATTTGAGACTGCTCAGATTGATATCTTGCGAAGTCATACCTTGATTCGAGTCCACGCGAAAGATTACGTGCGAGAGATTCAATTGCGATTGATTATGCAACCTGTGATTGAACGGCTTCTATGTCAGTTTGGGAGCGCTTCGGAGATTGAAGTGCGATCGCGGCAACTCTTGACGCAACAGCGGCAAAAAACAGGATATGTTGCAGGCAACCTGATCAATCTTCTGGTAAAGCTTCAGGTCGATTTGCGTGGCTCTGACTTTTCAGATCTCGTGGTGCAGCAAGCCGACTTACGGCAGATCAGTTTGGCAGGGGTGAATTTTCAGAATGCTGATCTAACGAAGTCTATTTTTTCAGCGACGCTGAGTCACGTCATGTCGATCGACATTAGCCCTGATGGTCAAATTGTCGCAGTCGGCGATTTAAATGGCAGGATTTATCTCTGGAACATTGCAACGACTCAACTGATCGCCACCTTTGAGGGACATATTGGCTGGGTGTGGTCGGTTGCCTTTAGCCCCGACGGTAAAACATTGGTCAGCAGTGGGGCTGATGCTTCAATCCGCTTTTGGGAGGTGCAAAGCGGTCAGTGTTTGCAGGTTTTGACAGAGCATACTAGCTGTGTTTGGTCTGTGAGCTTTAGTCCCGACGGGCAACGAATTGCTAGTGGGAGTAACGATCGAACGGTGCGCGTCTGGGATTTGCAGGGGCACTGTATTCATGTCATGGTAGGGCATACGGAGAACGTTTATTCAGTACACTTCTCACCCAACAGTAAAACCTTAGCCAGTGGCAGTAAAGATACCTCCATTCGGATTTGGAATGTGAGCAATGGAGACTGCCTGAGTGTCCTTCAGGGACATACGGATGGAGTTCGTTGTGTGCGGTATAGCCCGGACGGTCAACTGCTTGCCAGTTGCAGTCAAGATCAATCAATCCGACTGTGGAGCAGGCTACCTTACGCTACAGCGAGTGCATCACAAGTTGCTGGCAAGCAGTCTGATGTCAGGGTACTGCATGGACATACCAATTGGGTTTGGAGCCTTGCGTTTAGCCCCAAGGGTGACATGCTGGCGAGCGGCAGTGATGATGGTACCCTGCGCCTTTGGCAGGTTCCCGACGGACAGCCCATCAATGTGCTCGACTGTCATACTCACGATGTTTTTGCCCTGGCGATCAGCGCTGACGGTCAACATCTGGCTAGTGCTGGTCAAGATCAGGCGGCGCATCTTTGGAATCTACAAGGGCAAAGCCTCAAAACACTGCATGGCTTTACCAATGGTATTCAATCCCTGAGCCTCAGTCCTGTTAGCGTTAGCTTGCCGTCAGGCGTTGGTCAAACCCTCGCCAGTAGAGGTCAGGATGAAACGATTCATCTGTGGCATTTGCAGTTGAGTAACAATCACATATCGCTTTGTCCCGTCAAAACCCTCCACACCGCCACCATTGCGCTTGCGTCTTTAAGTTTTAGTCCCGATGGTCAAACCCTGGCAACCAACCGACGAGATGGCTCGATCTGTATGTGGGATGTGCAAACAGGGCAAATCAATCAGTGGTCAGGTCATGACGCGCCTGTGAGGGCAGTGCTCTTCAATCCCAGGGGTCAAACCCTGGCAAGCGGTAGTTACGATCAAACGGTGCGACTATGGGATGTGCAGACCCATCTGTGTTTGCAAGTGCTGCGGGGTCATGAGAGTAGCATTGGGGCGCTTGCCTTTGACCTTGGCGGTCAACAGTTAGCGAGCGGCAGTTTTGACCAAACTATCCGCCTTTGGAATTTGCAAACCGGAAACTGTCTACGCGTTTTGCAGGGTCATACAGGCGGTATTCACGCTCTAGCAGTGCAGCCAACTGATGTGCATACAGGCGGCGGTCAACAGTTAGCGAGCGGCAGTTTTGACCAAACCATCCGCCTTTGGAATTTGCAAACCGGAGACTGTTTGCAGGTTTTGCAGGGGCATACAGGTGCCGTCTGGACGGTTGCCATTAGTCCCGATGGTCGATTCTTGGCAAGTGGGGGTGAAGACCAAACGGTTCGCTTGTGGGATCTGCAAACGGGGCAATGCCTTCAGATCTTGCACGAGCATACGAGTTGGGTCACTTCGTTGACCTTTAGCGCCGATGGTCAAATTGTCTTGAGTGGCGGTGACGATCACACCATTAAGCTGTGGCATGTGCAGACAGGACATTGCCTAAGTACGGTGATGGTTGATCGACTCTATGAAGGCATGAATATTCAAGGAGCAAGCGGATTGACGATCGCTCAAAAAGCCGCCCTTAAAACATTGGGTGCGTTGGCGTAGCCTATGCATAGCATACGAGCGTTGAGACGATTGCCTTAAGTCAGAGCTTAACTGGCAGATATTGAGTGGTGAAATTTGCGGAAATTTTGCAGACTGAGTTCATGTCGAAACAGCTTGCGCCATAGAAATAGATGACTGGAGCTTCCTTGCTATTTTTCAATCCTCAAAAATTCATCATTTTCCACACCGCAAAATTACGAGGAGTCGCATTCTACACCTGCGAAATTTATAGGCTATGAACTTGTTACAATCGCTGCAACTACGGGGGCAATCAGTCTGGCTAGACGAGTTTGAGCGGGGCTGGATTACCAGTGATCAGTTGCAGCACTCTATTGATGACGATGGCTTACGGGGTGTGCTGTCAAACTTCCAAAGCCTGCAAGCTGCAATTAAAGGACAGGAGTACGATCGCGACTTCAGCACACTCGCCCATCAAGGGAGCAAGCTATCGGCTCGACAGTACTACGATTATGTGGTCATGCGAGACCTGCAATTAGCGGCTGACCTGCTAAAGCAAACCTATACTCAAACACATGGGCGAGACGGTTACGTTCAAGTTGATCTCCCGCCATACTCGCTATTGCAAGCTGAAACCGCGATCGCGGCAGCACAAAGCCTCTGGCAGCGCGTTGGGTGGTGCAACTTGATGGTGAGCCTTCCAGCTACTTCCACAATGCTGCCAGTGATCACACAACTGATTAGCGATCGCATCAACGTCAATGCAACGTCCGTGTTTTCTCAGACCACGTATGAGCAAGTATTCGATGCGTATCTTCGAGGTCTAGAAATTCTCATTCAACAAAATGAGTTTGTGAATGACATTGTGTGTTTTGCCAGCTTTCCCGTGGGTCATTTGGATACAGGCATACAGCCATACATTGCCAGTTCGTTAGAGACGACAGCGTTCGTTATGGCTCAAGCTAAATTGCTCTATCAACACTATTGCCGTATCTGCCAAAGTGCTAGCGCAGCCTTGCCCTTGGAAATGCGCTTGAGAGCGCTGCGTCAACAGGCAAAACCACCCCGTCTCATTTGGGATTGTACAGGCATGCAACCTCAAGACGCATGGCGCTATATTCAAGCCTTGGCAGTTCCTGAAACAGCAATCGTCCTGTCTCAATCGACACTCGAAACTTACGGTGAAGTATCTTTACTTCCCACAAGCAGGATTGACACTTTGGAAGAGACTGAACAGATTTTGGCAAGTCTACCACCAATGAAAATTCCTTTAGATGAGATTGCCAACCGACTCTTCAATGAGGAAATAGCGCGATCAATGAAAGACTTTGACCAGTTATTGAATACGATCAAGCGAAAGAGAAGCAACTGAAAACGTAACCGTAATTCTTAGTTAACCGCCGAAATGACGGCATCTGGAGAGTTCAATATTATTTCTCGACAGTAGAACACTCAGGAATTTATTGGAGTTCTGTTTTCATGACCTGAGTTCTCGTAAAATTGGTGCCACGCTGGTTTGGTGCTTAGTGGAACCCAGCACTACAGCGCTAGAAAATATGAACCCTAACTTTGTGTTGCAGCAAATTGAAACCAGCGTGGTCAGCGATCGCTCCGTTGCCGTTTTGCGTCATCTTTTAACCTTTTAACCGACACCGACGGGGCAGCTATTCTCGATGCTCAAGCCCGCGCAATCGGCGTGGGCGTACAATTGAAATACTCTGAGACAAGTAAACGGCTGATTGAGCCACATACAGGCACCCGCCACACGTCAGCCCAACGCTTCTCCTATGATTTTGCTCAAGGCATTATTTTCGTCGTTTCGAGCGATGGTCCGGTGACTGTTTTCTCTAATGGTATGAGTGTGACTGACTTAGAAGTGCATTTGGCGGATGAAATAGCGATCGCCCGCCCAGAAGCGTCTCCTGTCACCGATGCGGAGGTTTTCGACTGCTCCAGTGAGGTTATTTGCCAGCGCTGCCAGAAACAGCTCAAGGTTCAGGAAACTGATAGCGGTGACTTAACAAAACAGGAAAAATCATTGTATTGCCCAGTGTGCGGTAATTTTCTTCATTCAGTCAGATGCAGTAATTTAGATGTTTATGTTGTCAAAGCTTTGCAGGCAGCATTTTAAAAGTTGTCGGAGTTACAGAGATAGAACAGGTTTTGTCTTTTGTGATCTCCTGCACTCCTCTATTCCTTCGTTCAGGAGAAATCATCTATGCCCGCTAAAGTTGCTGTCAATACCGAACAAATCGCTATCAGCGATGGGTCTTCTTTTCTCGTCACCGCTCGTGATGCCTCCATTAATGACCAGCTCCCTCAGGGGTTCTTTGTCCGAGATACTCGGCTCATTTCATACTACGAGATTTCGCTCAACCGCACGCCCTTAAAACTTCTGGCTTCTAGTATCTTGACCCATCGAGTTGCACTGTATCAATTCACCAACCCAGAACTGCGAACCGTAAGTGGCACATTCCCCGAAGGTCGTATGATTGTGACCTTGCGACGTGATGTCGTGGGAGGTCTCCATGAAGATATTCACATTACCAATCACCACATGCAGCAGGTCAAATTGCAGCTCATGCTGTCTCTGCGCTCCGATTTTGCCGATATTTTCCAGGTCAAAGGAAAGCAGCTATTGGCGCGGGGGCAAATGCAAACGGTTTGGGACGAGGGCAAGCTGACGACCGACTATCAGAATGGCTCTTTCCGTAGGGGGTTAATCACTGCAATGGAGCATTCTGACTCGCCACCCCGTTATGCCAATGGACGATTGATCTTCGATGTTGCCCTCGAACCGGGTCAGACGTGGGGCGGATGTATCAACCATATTGCCCTAGCCGATGGCGATGTATTGGTACCTCGTCACACCAGTGCCGATATTGATGTCACCGAAGCTGGTAAGGTGCTGGCTAACTTTCTGGATATTTTCGGGAATTGAGCGGAAGAAAGAAGGATTCCCAGTTCCCTGCCCGGATGCCAATATCCCTCAAGCTTGGGCAGCGGGGTCTATTTTCTTTCTCATCCGCATGATGCTGGGTCTTGAAGCAGATGCCCCTAAGAGACACTACAGCTACACCCTGTTTTACCGGACTGGTTGCCGGACCTTGCGCTAACAAATTTGGAGATTGGTAAGGCGAAAGTTGACCTGCGCTTCTGGCGTGAGGGCAAACAAACCCGATGGGAAGTGACACGGCAAGTGGGTGAATTGGGATTCAAGCAACCGATCATGTAACTCCATCATTCGTCCGCAGAGTGAGTTGATTATAGGAGTGCTTGTTGGATTAAAGGTGCAATGACAGCGATGTTCTGCACCAACTCAACGGAGAGAGAGAACCGCTGTTGTAAGTAGATGGGGTCGTTGTAACTTAGCCATACCTTGCCGTCAGCCGCTTCCCATGCCAGTACTTTCAGGGGTAAATCCAGGGCGATCGTCGGCTCTGCCACCATCAGAAGCGTTCCGGCTTTCGGGTTGCCAAACAGCAATAACTGCGTCGGACGTAGGCTCAGCCCAACTTTTTCAGCTTCATCCTGTTGATCGATGCGGGCAAAAATGGTGATGCCTTTTGCTTGAAGGACGGCTGCTAAGCGATCGATGGTTTCAGGCACGGCATACGGGCTGGGCTGGCTGATGATACCGTTTGCATTCATAGCATTGGACTCCTTTTAGAGCATTTCATCGACATTCGATATCTCACACAGTGGGAATGGTTCCACCGTCAATCACATATTCCGTACCATTGATATAAGAAGCGCGATCGCTTACCAAGAAAGCAACAAGTTCAGCAACTTCTTCAGGGCGACCAGGACGACCCATCGGAATTCCTCCAAGAGAATCCATCAGCCCTTGTCTTGCAGTATCAAAGTCCGTTCCTGCATTTTCAGCTAATCTTTTTATCAGTCCCGTAGCCGCTGCCGTCTCGATAAAACCGGGAGCAACAGTATTAACTCGCACCCCTCTCGGTGCAACTTCCTTTGAAAGTCCTTTGCTATAGTTCGTCAGTGCCGCTTTTGATGCTGCATAGGCCAGGGTGGCATCGTAAAGCGGGAGGGTGCGCTGGATCGACGAAATATGGATGATGACCCCCGAACCTTGTTCTAGCATCTTGGGCAGAAACGCCCGATCTAAGCGGACAGCGGCGAACAAATTAGCATTGAATGTCTGCTGCCAATCATCATCACTGAGGGCAAGTGCGCCACCGCTCGGCGCAGAAGAACCACCCACGTTATTGATCAGGATGTCCACGCCGCCGAGATGAGCAAGCACTTCCTTGACGACTTTTTCCACTCCATCAGGGGTGCTGATGTCAGACTGAATAAATAAATCCGGCGATTCTCCAAAGGAGAGGCTACGCCAACGCAGTTCATCAGGCTTGGAGCGGGCAGTTGTGATCACCTTTGCGCCAGCTTGCGTCAGACGGTTGACTATTGCTTTGCCCATGCCTTTCGTTCCGCCTGTAACCAGCGCTCTTTTGTCAGATAACTCGTTGGGGTTAATTGGGATGGTTGTCATGAGCCTAAGCGCCTCGTTTGAGGATTTAGATCGTGAGATGTCTACACTAGGTGCCTATACCTTGGAAAACAGCATATTTAATCCTTCAGTCATCGTGGGATGAGTCAAAACGCTATCGCGCAGAACGGTATAGGGCATCTGAGCCTGCATCACCATCTGCACGGTTGAAATCACTTCTCCCGCTTCATGACACAGGAGCGAACAACCGAGAATCCGATCGGTCTTGGTATCGACAATCGCCTTCAGTAGTCCATCGGTTTGCCCCAGTGTTTTTGCTCTGGGAATGGCTGACGCATCCAGCTTCATTACTCGAATTGCATACCCTTGTTGCTGCGCTTCGGTTTCGGTCAGACCTACATGAGCCAGTTCTGGATCGATGAACAGACAGGAAGGAATTGGGCGATCGCGCGTGCTGCGATAGCCACCCTCAATCAGATTAGCTTTGACAATCCGATAATCGTCGAGCGACACATGGGTATATTCCGGGCCACCATTGATATCGCCTAACGCCCAAATCCCTGGCACATTCGTCTCTAGGCGATCGTTGACTCGAATAAATCCGCGTGCATCGATCTCCACACCAGCAGCAGCTAAATTTAAGCGATCAGTAGTGGGCGCACGACCGACTGCAACGAGCAAATGCGAACCTTGGAGTTCCATTTCCTGATCGGTAACTTGAAGCTGGAGTTGAGTCGCATTGTCAGCGCGATCAACTCTCAACACCTTTGCCTTCAGTAAGAATTCAATGCCGTCTCGTTCTAAGAGTGTTTGAACGGTGATCGCCATATCTGGATCTTGTTGCGACAGGATTTGCCCACTTTGCCCAATCACGGTAACGCGACAGCCAAAGCGCCGAAACATCTGAGCAAACTCCAAGCCAATGTAGCCACTGCCGAGCACGATTAGATGCTCAGGCAACTGTTCTAACTCCATGAGCGACTCACTCGTCAGAAACCCAGCTTCTTTGAGTCCCGGCACGGATGGAATTAACGGGTGCGTACCAGTATTGATAAAGAACCGTTCTGCGGTGAGCAACCGATTCGTTCCATCGTCAATAACTTCAACAATTTTGGGAGCAACAAACTGTCCCGTGCCAATGATCAGTTCGTGACCCAGCGCAGTTTCTAGATTATGCAAATTCATGTCACGCATGGATTCCACAACCGATCGTTTACGTCGGATGACATCTGTTAGATCGACAATAGGTGCATTGGCTTTCACACCATACGCGGCGCTGTTTCGGACTACATTTGCCACATTGGCACTTGCCACCATCGTTTTGGTGGGAATGCAGGCGATATTGATGCACCCGCCACCAATCATGTTTAGGCTGCGTTCAACCAGAGCTGTTTTACGTCCGTCAGCAACTAGCGCAGGTGCAAGTGTTTTACCTGCTTTGCCGCTGCCAATAATAATGTCATCGTAATATTCAGTTTCCATTCACATCTCCTTTGAGTTTGATGTCTTAGTGCAATGGCTGGAATTTAATTTCTAACGTTTGCTGTTGGTCAATGTCTGTTGCAGCGAAGTCATCATCAGTGTTATGAATCGCCATGCTCGGATTGATGTCATTTTATGTTGCCTCCCTCACATATTCAGTACCAGTGATGAAGGAAGGGTTATGCCTCACCCTGGCTCCGGCAAATTGCGGTAAGGAACAGCCAGATTCGCTTAGTCTGCTGCGGCAAAGTGCGCCATCTGGTCTGCGTGTGCCTTCACGAACGACGGACGGGCTGTGGCTCGGACGACATATTCACGACAAGAGGGATGTGCTGCCAGCCCGTCGAACCTGTGAACCAAGCGCAGCACATCCGCCATGAGAATGTCGGCGACCGAGAATGTGCCGACCAGCCATTCGCGTTCTGCCAGGACCGTTTCCATGTGCTTGAGCCGGGCCTCAAGGAAGGTGTCAAAAAACTTCCGCATTGGCGTTTCGTCGGTGTCATCTGAGAACTTGAAAAAGGACCAAGGCTGGCTCGCGGCCTCGACTGAAGCGATCGCGGCGAACAGCCATTCTTTCGTATCGCTGCGGCCCCGTGGATCTGTCGGCATCAGCGTGTCACTGAGCTCGCCAAGATGGAGCAGGATAGCCCCACTCTCGAAGATCGAGATGTCTCCATCTGTCAACCACGGTACTTGCCCGAAGGGTTGGTGTGAGAAGTGCTCGGCATTTCGATCGCGAAACGGCACGCTTTTGACGCTGTATTGCAACCCAGCTTCTTCCAGTGCCCACCTCACACGTAGGTCGCGCATATAGCCCCGTGGCATTTCAGGAACCCAATCGAACGTGGTGAGTATCAGGTCAGTCATTTTGAAACTCCTCTCGTTAGTACCGTGTGTTTACGTCTGTTTCTCGCAGCGAAGCGATTGATCGCTTTTAGGTGCTTCAAATCTGTGCCATACCGCCATCGACAAACAATTCGATCCCGTTGACAAAGCTGCTGTCGTCTGACGCGAGAAAGACAACGGCTTTGGCAATCTCATCGGGCGTACCGACTCGCCCTAGCGGAATGGTGACGGCTTGACTATCTATAAATTCCTGCAACTGCTCCTTGCTCAATCCCAACTGGTCGTAGCCAGGGGTTGGAACCATGCCCGGACTAATCGCATTGACTCGAATTTTGCGTTCTTTGAGGTCGAGTATCCAATTGCGGGCAAACGAGCGCACGGCAGCTTTGGTCGCACTATAAACGCTAAGAGCTGGGGTGCCTACAGTAGCAGCAGTCGAGGCGTTCAGAATGATAGCAGCACCCTCTGGCAGCAGCGGCAATGCCTTCTGCACGGTGAATAGCAAACCTTTGACATTTGTGTTGAATGTTTTGTCAAAGTGTTCTTCGGAGATCGATCCCAGTGGAGCGATTTCGCCACCGCCAGCATTAGCAAAAATTACATCAATGTGCCCCTGCGCTTGCTTGATCGTGGCAAACAGGCGATCGAGGTCTTCCAGTTTGGAGACATCACTCTGAATACCCGTGACGTTTTTACCAATAGCTTCCACAGCAGCATCCAGTTCGACTTGGCGACGACCCGTGATGTAGACATCGGCTCCCTCAGCGACAAACTGTTTGGCAGTAGCAAGACCGATGCCGCTGCTTCCACCCGTAATCAGCGCGATTTTTCCTTCTAGCTTTCTCATTGTGGTAAATCCTGTGGTGTGTAGAGTTGTTCGGAATAGCGGGTGTGACGATAGGGTGGAGTCTGCGAACAAGGAAGGGAATAGCCTTCAATATTGTCAATTGCCAAGCATTCATGCAGGAGGTCTAATTTCTAACGTTTGTTATTCGTCAATGTCTGTTGCAGCGCAGTTACATCGGCGGGGTAGCGATCGCCTGCTGCTACTCCTTTTGGCGCAACGGCTTCAATCCGCTTCAGGTCATCTGCTGTCAAATGAATGTCTGTTGCCGCAACATTCTCCTCTAGATATTTGCGCTGCTTGGTGCCTGGAATGGGGACGATATCTTCTCCCTGAGCCAATAGCCAAGCCAAGGCAAGTTGACTGGGTGTTGCACCTTTTTCAGCCGCGATCGCCTTGATCTGCTCCACTAATTGCAGGTTTTTGTAGAAGTTCTCTCCCTGAAAGCGCGGGGAAAATCGGCGGTAGTCGTCTGCTGCAAAATCATTTGGGCTGGTGAATCGTCCTGACAGGAAACCCCGACCGAGCGGACTGTAGGGCACAAATCCGATGCCCAACTCCCGTACTACAGGCAGAATCTCATCCTCTGGATCGCGACTCCACAGCGAATATTCTGTTTGCAACACTGAAATGGGGTGAACGGCATGAGCGCGCCGAATTGTGGCTGGAGTGGCTTCCGAAATCCCTAAATAGCGAACTTTTCCCTGCTGCACTAGTTCTGCCATTGCCCCAATTGTGTCTTCAATGGGCACATTCGGATCGATCCGGTGCTGATAGTAAATATCGATCGTCTCCACACCCAACCGCTTGAGCGAGGCATCACATGCTTGACGCACATACTCCGGCTTACCGTTAATGCCGTTCCACCCGCCATCGGTTGATCGCACAATGCCAAATTTCGTGGCGATCGCCACCCGATCGCGGCGACCTTCGATCGCTTTGCCCACCAACTTTTCATTGGTAAAGGGACCGTACATATCGGCAGTATCCAGTAAGGTAATGCCAAGTTCTAACGCCCGATGAATGGTGGCGATCGCTTCTTGATCGTCCTGTCCACCATAGAAATCAGACATGCCCATACAGCCCAATCCTAGTTTTGAAACAATAAGTCCTTGACGACCGAGTTTGCGTGTCTTCATGAGTATTCTCCTGAGTATGTGGTTATTTTCTCGATCGGTATCTGCACAGCTTCTCTCCCCACCCATTGCTTGAATTTGTCGAATAGTTGGATGCCTAAGCCAGGGAGCGATTGTCTGCCAAAGGAATGTCCTTCGTTATTGCGCGACAAAGCCGCCATCAACGGCGATCGATTAGAGCTCTTGCACGAATCAGGCTGGAACTTTTAGGAAGCGTTCAAAATTGGAGATCCCTGCTATCAGATTCAAACGCAATCCAAATCGCCGTCGTCGATTGCGATACGGTCCAGCTAGGATTCGAAACACTTTTAGCAC
>JBBRSB010000022.1:0-84631 GCA_038245785.1 Gloeobacterales cyanobacterium
CGCATTCAGCGCAGGTGACTTGATGATGGTGATGGTGCTGCGCAGGCTGGACGGATCAGGGATATTGGAGGAGTATTCGAACCTCTCCGCCTACGTCGCTCGGGGCGAAGCGCGCCCCCCCTACAAGCGTGCTTTCGACGCTCAATTGGCGGTTTTCACTGCTGTCAACCGCGGGGGGAAACGGCACAAGCATCCCGGCTCCGCTGATCACAATGACGCCTAACCCCTCGCTCAAGCGGAGCGCCAACGGCAGCTAGTAGGGTGGGGAATGGCCAATTCCGGCATTTTTTCTGCCTCTAAAGCGGCACTCGAAGAACCGGAATTACTCGCGGCGGACATCAGAGATTTCTTTCGTCCGCTGCGTAAATCGGACAATAAATAATCGGAAGAATCGTTGAGCAGCTATCGGTTAAAACGGATGCACCAATAGTGAATCAGTTAATTAAAGCATCCATCGAAGAAAAGGAGTAGAAAATGAAGACTATCGTAAAAGAAGATTTTATATATTTTAGCATCACCGAAATCGGCGATTTGATTCGGCAGGAAAAGGTTTCGCCGACGGAAATTGTGGAGGAATGTTTGAAAAGAATCGAACGACTTAATCCGAAGTTCAATGCTTTTATCACGGTAACTGCCGAACAAGCGTTAAAAGAAGCCGAAGCAGCGACTGCGGAAATCAAAAATGGTAACTGGAAAGGTCATCTGCACGGTGTTCCGGTTGCCATAAAAGATATGTTCGATACGGCGGGCATCAAAACGACGGCGGCTTTCGAGCAGTTTAAAGACCGTGTGCCGGAAAAAGATGCGGAAGTTGTGGCAAAGTTAAAAGCCGTTGGAGCGATTGTCATCGGCAAGACGAATATGCATCAATTGGCGATGGGAACGACTTCGGTGATTAGTTATTTCGGCAGCGTTCATAATCCCTGGAATACGGATTATATCGCGGGCGGTTCTTCGGGCGGGTCGGCGGCGGCATTGGCGGGCAGATTATGTTTCGCGACGGTTGATACCGATGGCATCGGTTCGTGTCGCCTGCCCGCTTCGTGTTGCGGCGTAATCGGTTTCAAATCGACGAACGGATTAATCAGTCCCAAAGGAATTCTGGAAGGCGAGAAAGCCGATGAATCAATTATCAAATTGGCGAGTCCGGCTTTTATGTGCCGCAGTGTTGCAGATGCCGCGCTGCTGTTAAATGTGCTGGCGGATGCGGAAACAAGCCAAAGCGAATTTAAGAATGATTTCAGTCCGGCTTTTGCAACAACGAAAAATCCGCGTCTCGGCATCGTTAACAATTTTATGGCGACGGATGAAATCCAAACGGCTTTTTCAAATGCCGTCAAGACGTTTCGCTCTCTAGGTTGTGCGATTAGCGAGGTCAAAGTTCCGTTTGAAAAAGCATCGTTCGATGTCAAAAATATCGAGCAAGACCGCAACACAATTGCCGAAACTCTCTTCAAAGATATTGACGTTTTGCTCTTGCCGACGATTGCGGAACTAACGCTGACCATAGAAGAAGCCCAAAAAAGAGAAAAATCCAAAGCGGAAAACAGCGTCGCGTTTTCACCGAATAATACATTTTTCTGCAATTACTACGGCTTACCCGCCATCAGCGTTCCGTGCGGGTTTGATAAAAACGGCTTGCCGCTAGGTCTGCAAATTGTCGGACGGCAATGGGAAGAAGGCAAAGTTTTAGATGTGGCAAATCGCTATCAAAAAGCAACTCAATGGCATTTGAAACATTCGTCTGTTGCTTGAATTAAAAGAAAAAATTCCCGTAGGCACTGCCCACAGCCAAGGTTTGAGATTAATTTAGTCTTGTTTATATTTACGCCTTGCTACTTAAATAGAGCAACCTGTTCCAAAGCTACGCTGTGCATCAAGCCCGCGAAAAAGTAGCTCCATAGTCCGGATCTCAATAAACATACAGGAAAGAACACATGACAATTGCGGGAAGCTGCCATTGCGGGAAGACTGCCTTTCGGATCGAAGGCGAACTTCCGGCGAACCTGACTCAATGCACTTGCTCATTCTGCTCGAAACGCGGCGCGCTGTAGGCGTACTACGAGCCTCGCCAGTTTTAACTGACAACCTCAGCAGCAGAACTTGAGAAAAGCCTATGGTTTGTGGGCAGTGAGTTTACCGCAGCCGATATTCAGATGAGCTTTCCATTGGAGACGGCGGCTGTACGGGCAGGATTGGACATCAGCCGACCGAAACTGATGGGCTTTCTTGATCGCATTCATGCCCGTCCCGCATACCGCCGTGCCTTAGAACGCGGCGGGGCATACGAACTGCTGAATTAATCAGACTCTTTGAAATAGATGATCTTTGAGTAGCGATCGCCCTCTAACGAGTCGAGAAGGAAATAAAATGCCAAAGATTGACAAAAACAACCGATTTTTTATCCCAATTATCGAATTTGAAGTCGCGCCTGAACAGCAGCAGGCATTTATTGACGGGATCGCCGATGAAGTCGAGCGTCGCTTCAAACGCTATGCAGGGTTCATTTCAGCGAGTTTCCATGCAAGTGAAGACGGGCGACGGGTGATTAACTACGCTCAATGGCTCTCAAAAGAAGATTGGGCTGCATCCGGTCGCACTTCTGACGATGATGAAACAACTGCTGCCATTCTTAAAGTAATCAAACGCTGCGGAGCTAAACAGTTGGAGGCGCATTTCTTTCGGGTCGATCGAGTCATTGAGAACGCAGCGCAATTGAGGCGGGTTCTCATCGTCGGCAAACTGCCAGAAGTCTTGCGAGGCATCATGGAACAACTCGATGCGCTCGGTTTTGCCGTTCAGGGATCGACCGACGGGGAACATGCTGCCGATCGGTTCGACGCGAGAGATTTCGACTTGATCGCCTTCGGGGGTGCTCTTTTCGGATCTGTGAGCGATCGCCTGAGACTCAAATTCTCCCAGCAAAACCCCGCTGTTGAGTTTGTCGATGCCTTCGCGCCAATCGCGGTCAGGCAGATCGTTTCTGCACTCGAAGGCGAACATACCCAGCAGCCACACGTCACCGATTTTCACGTCGTAGAGGATGGTCTGGACTCCCTCGTCCAGGCGAGGATTTTAAAGCCTTGCACGGTGCAGATCGAAGTGTATCGGCTGCCCGACGCACCGCCCCCTGAAGTCGAACTCGTCGACCAATTGGAGGCCATCCCAGGTTCCATGAAGCGACGAATCGACGCGCGGTATCGGCCACATGGCCACATGCTTGTGATGACCGTCAACGATCGCGAATACTATCTGCACCGAATTCAGACTCCGCAGTTCGTTCAGTGAGAGAGCGTACCATTCATTTTCAAGAGGACAAGAAACCATTATCGAGATAGCAATTATCATCGGCAGCACTCGCCCAGGACGCTTTGGCGAGTCCGTCGGTCACTGGGTTTACCAAATTTCCCACATGCTCGACCAAGTTATTGCTTGGGGTGGCGCGTTGAAGACTTTACGGGAGTGAACGGAGGATAAGGATTATGAAACAGAAAGCATATCAACTTGTGTTTGACGGATTAACAGATCGGGAGACTCCTTACGCTCTGTGTGAAATAAACAGCTCTAAAAATTTCAAGGTTGTAACGGTTGGACTTTCAGAAAAGCCAATTTTAACGATGGGTGGACTTCAGATTACTCCCGAAATTACAATCAATGACGTAAGACCTGCCGAAGCGAGTATTTTCATCTTGTCCGGCGGAGATATGTGGGAACGAGAATCCTGCTCGGAAGTGATTAATCTTTTACACAGACTTTACGCGGAGAAAGTTGCGATCGCCGCAATTTGTGGCGCGACGCTAGAAATCGCCAGAGCTAGACTTTTGCACAATGTTCGTCATACGAGCAATAGTAAAGAGTATCTGGAAGCGAAAGTTCCCCATTATCAGGATGAAGCGTTCTTTGTAGACGAGTTGGCTGTAACGGACAAAAATATCATTACTGCAAGCGGTTTGGGCAGTATTGAGTTTGGGCGCGAAGTCATAAAATTGCTCAATTTTTCGGTGAAGCCGAAATCCAAGAGTGGTTTGAGATGTATAAGCACGGAGTAATTCCAGCTAAATATAGATCGGCGTAGTTCCGAATAAACCTGACAATTTCACGAAGGAGCAATAGTCATGAGCAACAAACCACAATTCGGATTCATCATAGAGTATGTGAAGGATATCGAGGCGGCCAAGCATTTCTACGTCGAAGTTCTAGGAATCGAAGTGGAGCGTTACCACCCCACATTCGTCCAATTTGACACCTTCGCGATCGCTAGCGACGAGCCGATGGCTGGCAATGGCGAGCCAGAGCTATATTGGCTTGTAGATGATGTTGAGACAGCTTTCAGCGATCTATCCCAAAAAGCCGAAGTCAGCCGTCCTCTCAAGCAGATGCCTTTCGGTAAAGTTTTCGGCATTAAGGATCTCGACGGCCGGACTCGTTACCTGCTTGAACTAGCTAAAGACCGACCGAGCCAGAGCGCATGAGAGGAGTTAAAGCTTCGTCGATCAACTCAGACGTTAGCACTAAATTCTTTACCTTCGCAGGCAACCAGGTCGCCAGCGTCAATGTCTACTTCGGAGCTGTGTATAGAGACGGTTCCTTTATCAAAAAGTAAGTTACCTAAACCGTCCTCAATTTTTTGCTCGTCTTTAATTAAAATTCATATCGTAATCAATCAATTCATGCAGTAAATCAAATAGTCGTTGTTCAAAGTAATAAGTAGGTGTGAGTATCTATTCAAACGCGTTTCAATTAATTTGCAAGGACACTAAAAATGAGAAATTTCAACCATCAGTCGGGGAAACATATAGAAAGAGATGGAGCTAAAATCTATTACGAAGTAACTGGTAGCGAAGACAGTCCGGCCTTACTAGTTTTACATGGCGGTTTTGGCAATCTTGAAGATTTTAATATTATCCTTTCCGAGCTTGAAAGTGAGTTTAAGGTAGTCGGAATTGACAGTCGCGGGCAGGGGAAATCAACGCTTGGCAAAAAAGCGTTGACTTACGAACAGATTCAAAAAGATGTTGAGGGCGTTCTCGAACATCTCAACATAGATACTTTGAGCATCATCGGTTTCAGCGACGGCGGAATTTCAGCTTACAGACTCGCTTCGCTGACTTCATTGAAGATTGAAAAACTCGTAACGATTGGTTCAAGGTGGCATCTGAAAAATACCGAACCGACGCGCGAACTGTTTCTAAAAGTTACAGGCGAGAGTTGGCGAAAAAAGTTTCCCGCCACTTACGACGCTTACCAAAAACTAAATCCCGAACCGGACTTTGATTTTCTCGCTCAATCCTTAGTCAAAATGTGGCTCGATGAACATTCGTCGGGTTATCCGAATGAAGCCGTTAAAAATATCTCTTGTCCCTTGCTGATTGTTCGTGGCGACGACGACCATCTCATACCGCTCGAAGCGGTTGTTGAATTATCGGAAATCGTGAAAGGAGCAAGATTATTAAACATTCCGTTCGCGGGACACGCTGCATTTGAAGAGCAGAAGGAGATATTTATGATTAGCTTAAACGAGTTTTTCAAGCAATGAATTTACTTCACACAACGTCTTCAATTGCGACAGCACGGCGAACAAGTCATTGGACACGAGGCGAAAACGACATTTATTTAATTGAAGGAGAGCAGTATGACAACTGAGAATAGCACAGCAACAGACGAAGCCAGCATCCGCAAGCTGATGGATGAGCGGGTCAAAGCGGTCAATGATAAGGACATCAATGCGCTTTTAACCAACTACGCGCCGAATATTCTGTCTTTCGATGTTATCAACCCACTACAACATACTGGTTTAGATACGGTTAGAAAACGCGCTGAGAAATGGCTCTCGTCGTTTCAAGGCTCAATCGGTTATGAGATTCGAGACTTGGAAATAACGACGGACAATGACGTTGCTTTCTGCCATTACCTTTATCAAGTCAGCGGAACGCTGACAGACGGAGGAAAAATCAATATGTGGGTACGGGCAACCGTTTGTTTCCGTCAGATTGATGGCAAATGGATGATTATTCACGAACATCAATCAGTACCTTTCGACGCGGAAACAGGCAAAGCGTCGCTTGACCTCAAGCCATAAGGCTTCGTGAACCATAACACACGCTGAACAAGTCATCGGACGCGAGGCAAAATAGCTGATTTCAATATGCAAGGCTTATCGCTATCGGTGTTGTTTGCGCCCGCGTCAATTCGGCTTTATGTGACTGACGAACAGCCGGAAATCATAGCGGAACTTATCGAACGCTACGCATCTATGAAATAAAATCAGGTGAAAAAATGAGAAAGATAATTGTGTTGAGCTATTTATCGCTTGACGGTTTTACGGCATCGAACGGAGATTTTGATTGGATCATTTGGGATGACGGCGTGAACGAATATTACAAGGAAACGCAGAGAACGACGGACACGGTTCTGTTCGGGCGCGTGAGCTATGAATCGCTGAAAAATTACTGGTCAACTCCCAAAGCATCGGCGGAAGACCCGGAAATGATTGAGTTTATCAATCAAACAAGGAAAGTCGTTTTTTCAAAATCATTGGAAACAGCCGATTGGAACAATTCGGAAGTGCTGAAAGAAATCGTGCCAAATGACATCGAAGCGATGAAAAAAGATTCCGGCAAAGACATTTTAGTAATCGGCAGCGGAAGCGTCGTTTCGCAATTGGAAAATGCGAGTTTGATTGACGAATATCGTTTCATTTCGATTCCCGTCGTTTTGGGCGAGGGCAAACCATATTTTCAAAATCTTGATGACAAACTCAAATTAAAATTTCTCGAAATGAGAAATTTTAAAAGCGGTAATGTTTTGCTGCGCTATCAATCGGAAAAGATACTTGATAAATGAAAGGCAAAACGTGGTTTAGCTAGTAGGGTGGGCACTGCCCACGGCATCAACTAGGAGATAAAACGATGCGACTTATCGCTGGAATACAAAACTTGTAGCGCATCACTTTTGCCATAACCCTACGACGCTTGTTTGAAGCATATAAGCAGAAGGATCGCAAGACGGTTGAGCAACTGCTGACCGATACATTCACCTTCACCAGTCCCTACGACGATGCAATTGACTGTGCTGCCTACTTCGAGCGCTGCTGGCCCAACAGTAACTGTATCCGTGAGCATGTTCTCGAACGCATTTTCGTCGAAGGGGACGAAGCCTTCGCCCCCTGTTGCGCTTACACGAACGAGGGAATAGAGTTTCGGAACACTGAGTTCTTTACCTTCGCAGTCAACCTGGTCGCCAGCGTCAACGTCTACTTCGGAGCTGCGTATAGAAACGGTTCCTTTGTCAAAAAGCAAGTTACCTAAAACACTCTTTCACTATTAGGAGATGACCTGCTCCCCGAAAAGTAGTCCAGTGAATAAGCGAATTCTCCCTTCCTGCAAACAGCCCTTGACATCTCTTACGATCCTGGGCTCACTGGGAATGAGGTTGATATCTCTTACCAGCGGTTGTCCTGTGCCTACTACACTTGATCCAAAATCAGCAGAATATCTGAGTCTAGTGCAGAGCTTAAGCAGTTATGAGCGGGAGCTTGTTATGGAAATGCTTAAACAGCTCCGTAGCACCTCACAGAATAATGCTCATTCAGAAGAAGATGAATCTATAAAAGCGTTAGCTGGTCGGACTTTTAGTCATGAAGAGCGAGTTAAGTTAGAACTGGACTCTCTCCTTCGATACTTTCAGTGGCGCAGACAATTACTCGAAGGGGCATTGACAAGTCCGCAGGTGGCTAAGATCCTAGGGACATCTCGTCAAACTCCTCATGACCGGGTGAAGGCGCGGACGCTCCTTGGCATTTTGGATAATGGAACTTTTCGATTTCCTGCATGGCAGTTTGATCCTGAGGGACCAGATAGGGTAATTGATGGGTTAGCAGATGTTCTGAAAGCCCTTCAAGTTTCTGACTTGGCAAAACTAAGTTGGCTGATGCATCCCAATCCATTGCTGGACGGTCTCACCCCACTGCAGATGCTCAAACAAGGACAGAAGGGAAGGGTAGTTCAAGAAGCAATGGGCGTTAGGGTCTCTTAGTGGTCAAGATTGCCCTACCACCTCCTTCTAATTCACCCTCACCTTCCTTTCATACCCTGGCTGCAGGCAGCAAAATCATTAGAATATTTGAATTGATGGCATCATCTATTTCAATGCCTATAATGATGATGAGGCAATCATGTTATGTGAGCGTAGCGAGGATGGGTTAGCCTGTGCAGATAACCAAATCTTTAGACTGGATTACCCTAGATTGCGCTCAGCTATTCAAGCGGCAGCACTAGAAAACAATCCAATTTTTGTGCCTTAGAAAGCAAAACCATAGAATCATTACCAGAGCCCTTTCGTCATTTCCAAACTAGTTTTTTCTGCAACTTCTCTACCCTCATTAAGCAGATATTCTAAAAACGTTTGAGCAATGATCGACAGTTTCTTTCCTTTGGGATAGATTACGTGCCAATTGCGGCGGATAGGAAAACCGACCACATCGAGAACAGCCAGTTGGCCTGTTGTTCCTTCGAGGGCAAGCGCGTGATGGGACAATATAGAAATGCCTAAGCCTCCTACCACAGCTTGCTTGATTGCTTCACTACTTCCCAACTCCATTTTGACCTTGAGCTTAATTCCTTTCTCATCAAAAAAACGCTGCACCATCATCCGGGTGCCTGAGCCTGGTTCACGCATCAAGAAGCGCTCTTCTTTTAGCCGTTCTATGGGAATATTTTTTTCGCCAACCAGAGGATGATGGCGCTCGGCAAGTACGACCAGGGCATCGTCCAAGAAAGGATGCAATTCTGCTTCGAGATTATCGGGTGGTTGACCAAGGATATAGATATCATCAGTATTGTCCGCGAAACGTTCGAGCACTCGACCCCGATTAGCCACCTTTAGGGATACATCAATATCGGGATAGCGTTGGCAAAAAGGACCCAGTAGACGGGGAGCAAAATACTTAGCCGTAGTCACCACGGCCAGGTTGAGATTTCCTTTTTTCATGCCCTTCATATCAGCCACGGCCATCTCAAACTGAGACATACTGCTGAAAATTCGTTCACAGGTCACGAGCAGTTCCCGC
The DNA here is from genome assembly GCA_038245785.1 of Gloeobacterales cyanobacterium. Classification (GTDB taxonomy): domain Bacteria; phylum Cyanobacteriota; class Cyanobacteriia; order Gloeobacterales; family PMM-0068; genus Sivonenia. The sequence goes on from JBBRSB010000022.1 coordinate 9,068, forward strand.
CCAGCATCGGTTAAGTGAAGCTTTTTACCAATTTGTTCAAACAGAGGCAAACCCACCGCTTTGCTCAACTGCTTAATTTGCATAGAGACGGTCGGTTGCGTCAGGAATAGATCCTCGGCTGCGCGGGTAAAACTACAGTGGCGCGCAGCAACTTGAAACACCTGTAGTTGGTGTAGCGTGGCGTTTCTCAAGGTAGGCACTCCTTGGGTATATAGATTTAGGTCTATCTATCTTCTTATATACATCAATTTTTATCAATCCTGCATTAACCATAGGATCGGAACTCTTGCTCTAGGGTCGGCATCTCTATCTCTTCTTCGGTCAGTTCCTCTAGTTCCATAACTTTCGCCTGGAGCTGTATAAGCCGCTCTTGAAGTAGTTCTTTGATTGATTCTGGCCTGGCATTTAAACAATGCTTGCAGGCTTCACCGCAGTAAGCACCCCGGTCGTTGTAAACCACCGCAATCACGAATTTTCCTTTCGTCTTGACAGGAAGGGACCTGGACCCACAGAGCACACAAAAAACAGGGGCTTGGCCAGCATAGATAATTGGTTCCCACACAATTTTCACGGGCTCCTCCGGTTCCTGCATTGACTTTCAGATATAACAAACTTACTTGGCTATCGGGTAATCGTTGGTAGCAAATTCAGCAGATTACATGCAAACCATAGAGTTCTTACTATCGTCATAATTGGCAACATCTACTTTTGTCTATGAATTCCCCCGTCTATTATCAATACTTATGTAGGCAAGCGCTCTGAGCTGTTGCTTTTATATCAAAGCTTCTTAGACTTGTCGTCTATCCTTCAATGTTGACACTGCCGTGGAGTATCCGTAGTGCTTACTCAGTCTATTATGCAAACAGTTTGGTGGATTCCTCTCTATGGCCTGATTGGGGGTGTTGCGGCCTTGCCATGGTTCCCCGGCGTAATTCATCGCACAGGCCCTAGACCTGCTGGCTATATCAATCTTTTGATGACGACCCTGGCCTTTGTTCATAGCCTGGTAATTTTTCAAGCCACCTGGAATCAGCCCTCACAGCAGCTTTCTCTGACATGGCTCAAGGTTGCCAATCTGGACCTGAGTTTTCCGATCGAGATCTCCTCCGTAACTTTAGGGGCGGCAGTTCTGATTACAGGTCTGAATCTGCTAGCCCAGGTCTATGCCTTGGGCTATATGGAGATGGATTGGGGCTGGGCTCGTTTCTATGGACTAATGGGAATTTTTGAAGCGGGCCTATGCGCCTTAGTCCTCTGCAATTCCTTGTTTTTCAGCTATTTCATCCTCGAAATTCTGACCTTAGGTACGTACCTTTTGGTTGGCTTTTGGTTCAATCAGCCTTTAGTGGTCACCGGGGCGCGGGATGCCTTTCTAACCAAACGGGTTGGAGACCTCTTGCTGATGATGGGCGTAGTTGCACTTTGGCCGATCACCGGGACCTTTAACTTTGCAGAGTTGGCCCAGTGGGCGGCGACAGCGAACATAGACCCGACAACGGCTACACTTCTAGGACTTGCTTTGATGGCTGGGCCTCTAGGCAAGTGTGCTCAATTTCCCTTACACCTTTGGCTTGATGAAGCGATGGAAGGTCCGATTCCCTCCACGATTCTCCGTAACTCTTTAGTCGTAGCGGTTGGAGCTTGGGTACTGGTCGAGCTTTATCCTATTCTTTCGCTCTCACCCGTGACCTTGACGACCCTGGTTGTCATTGGTGGAATCACGGCGGTGGGCGGTTCTCTAGTGGCCATTGCTCAAATCGACATCAAACGCACACTGTCCTATTTGGTTAGCGCCTATATGGGTCTTGTATTTATTGCCGTGGGAACAGGACAACTGGAAGCAGCGCTGCTACTGGTTTTGACCCACGCTGTATCGATGGCCCTTTTGGTAATGAGTGCTGGAGCCATAATCTGGAATAGCGTCACCCAAGACCTCAGTCAGTATGGGGGACTTTGGTCCCGTCGTCCGGCTTCTGGCTTGGCTTTCCTCGTAGGCATAGGTGGGTTAATTGCCCTTCCGCCCCTAGGAAGTTTCTGGGCCATCTTGAAGTTAGCGGATGGACTGTGGGAAACCCAGCCGTGGTTGGTTGGACTCGTGCTCTTAGTGAACGGATTGGCTGCTTTTGGCCTGGGTCGAGTTTTTGGTCTTGTCTTTAGTGGACCACTCAAGCCGATGACCGAACGTTCACCAGAAGTTTCCTGGCAGATGGTTTTGCCAATGATGCTTTTACTGGGTTTTGCGCTCCATCTCCCTTTGGTATTGCAGTACTTGTCTCTTCTCCCGGCATGGGAAGACATCAATATCCCGCTTGCTGTGCTCCTTACTGTGTCTAGTGCCATGTCCTATATCGGCTGGCGCTTCAGACCGATTCAACTTCCTTGGCCAACCATCCAAGATGTACTCGCCAATGATTTCTACACAGCCCAAGCCTATCGCTTGAGTATCGTTGCTGGCGTTAGCTTCATCTCACGGATTACTGCTTTTGTAGATCATTACATTGTGGACGGAGCCGTCAATTTAGTCAGTCAAATTTCTGTGGTTGGCGGTGAGGTTTTAAAGTACACCACCAGTGGCAGAATCCAGCTCTATATGCTGACGGTGTTATTTGGAGTTGTATTTATGGGTGCCATGATGATGATGACAACTCATTAGTAGCAAAGTAATTTTCTCTCACGTGTCCAACCAGTTCAGGAGCAGGATTCAAATGTTGAGTATGTTGATTGGCTTACCTATCCTCAGTGCTGTGATTATTGGACTTTTGTCTGACAAGATTACAGCGGCTCAGATTCGTCAGATAGCCCTAGTGATCGTCAGCTTCCTGGGCCTCTGGACTATCTGGCTATTCAGTCAATTCAATCCAGCAGCTTCAGGGATGCAGTTTGCCGAGTTTATACCCTGGCTTCCCATCGTTGGCCTGGACTACAGCTTAGGAGTGGATGGCCTATCTCTGCCGCTGCTCGGCCTGAATGCACTACTGATCTGGATTGCTGTTTACAGTACCGACTACTCCGGTGAGCGCCCTCGACTTTATTACTCCCTGATTTTGCTCACAAGCGCAGGGATGGCTGGTGCCTTTATTGCTCAGAACTTATTACTATTTTTCTTATTTTACGAATTGCTGCTTATCCCCCTTTATCTACTCATTGCTATTTGGGGCAGTTCAGAAAAACAGGGCTATGCCTCAATGAAATTCCTGATCTACACAGCAGTTTCTGGTATCTTAATTTTTGTAGCCTTTCTAAGCATTGCTCTCCTCAGTTCTTCGGGCAGCTTTGCGTATAATCCTCAAGCGACTCAGGGGTTATCGCAAACAACGCAACTGATTCTATTGACTGTGGTGCTTATAGGATTTGGGATCAAAATTCCTTTGATTCCTCTACACACCTGGCTACCCGATGCCTACGTTGCTGCTTCACCCCCGATTGCAATTCTCTTAGGCGGAGTCCTGGCCAAGCTAGGGACCTATGGTCTCGTCCGGTTTGGGCTGGGTCTATTTCCTGAGACGTGGACCATCGTCGCACCTGGGCTTGCCATTATTGGAGCGATTACGGCTATTTACGGAGCCCTTGCTGCCATTGCCCAAAAAGATATCAAACGGATGGTGGCCTACAGTTCCATCGGCCATATGGGCTACATCCTCTTGGGCGCAGCGGCGGCGACTCCTCTAAGTCTGCTAGGCGTAGTGCTACAAATGGTCAGTCACGGAATTATCTTGGCCTTTCTATTCCATCTGATTGGAGTAATAGAAGCTAAAGTTGGCACCCGCGATTTGGATGTGCTCAATGGTCTGATGAATCCAATCCGGGGCTTACCGCTGATGAGTAGCCTCCTGGTGATCGGGGGCATGGCGAGTGCTGGAATTCCAGGCTTGGTCGGCTTTGTCTCCGAATTTCTAATTCTCCAGGGCAGCTTTGCCGCCTTTCCGATCCCAACGCTGGTTTGTATCACCTGTAGTGGTTTAACAGCAGTCTACTTTGTAACGCTGCTCAACCGGACCTGCTTTGGCAAATTGGATAATGCTACCGCCTACTATCCCAAAGTCCAGTGGCCAGAACGCACTCCGGCCCTGATTCTGGCAGCACTGACGCTCTTTCTTGGCATTCAACCAACCTGGCTCACGCGCTGGACCGAACCAACCACCGATGTTATGGCAACCACCATCTCTGATGTGCATAAAGCCACCCATATTTCTACAAGCTCTCGATAATCCGTCATCCCTAAAGAGGCACAACCATGGTTACCACGGAAACTAAGGCTAAACTGCCCCCTTCCACCCATCCTTTCGCAGAAATCATTCACCGACTGGAAGCGGGGGGAGCGATGCTTCCGGATACCCCAGAAAATCTGATGCAAATCATTGGTTTGTACAAAGCCTATGCGGTGCCGATGGATTTCTACTGGCGTGACCTTCTCTATATCGCCGAGCGGGAGTTTTTGAACCCCTTGCCTTTCTTCAAGTACTTCTTGCCCAAAGAGTATCTGGACCTGCACAACCACTATGCCGGGGATGATGCAGATTTGCGGATTTGGCGCGGAGAAGCGACTGCCCATCCAGAGCTTCTAGCCTATATGCAGCACGGGGAAACGTTTAAAATGCCTCGCCTGTTTCACCATCTCTGGCATGACCGCGTCAATATGGAATTTGCCGAAATGTGCATGCGGGCCATGCTCTGGCATCGAGGCATGGGCGGGCAATTCGACCCTTACTTGGACTCGGAAGAATACAAGGCCAATGCCGACCGAGCGATTAAAGCTTATTTCAAAGGCAATCCCTTAATGCTGGGCATTCATCAAATGTTTCCAGACTTATTTCTCGAACAATGCCGTCAAATGTCCTACTACAGCAACCTCGGTCTGTTTTGGGAAGTGATGGCTCCAGTATTCTTTGAGATGTCTGACCTCTATGATGAAGGCAAGATTAGCAGTGTCCCAGAAGCGATGGATTTTCTGGTAAATGGTATTTTTGCCATAGCGGGCCGTCCTATCTATCACCATGTCTATATTCGGGGTGAATGCTATGAAATCATCCCCAAATCCAAAGGCTTTATGTGGCTCTACGAAGCAGCCCTGCCCTATGTAGAAGCAGTTTTTTATCGCACCGCCCCTTTCCGGGGGACCAAATCCTACAATGCCCAAGCCCACCAGGTCCCGGCAGAGCAAAAGGATTTTCACTATGGAATTCTTTATGCCGATGTATTTCCCGTTGGAACTGCAGGCATCCCGCCGACTTTACTGATGCAAGACATGATTCACTTTTTACCCCCTTATCTGGTCGAATACTATCAGAAGCATTGCCGGGGCGAAAGCGATATGCTGATTCAACTGGGCGTCAGCTTTCAACGCTCCATGTTCTGTGTTACTTCTGCAGTCATTCAGGCTTTACGACAGGCTTTGCTCTATCCACTCGATGACCCAAATCCAAGGCATCTTGCAGCGAACCGAGCTTTCTTTGAACAGCAAATGGACCGTTTTCTCCGTCCTGAAGCCCGTTTGAGAGATATTCAGCGCCAAGAATATCGGTAGTTATTTAAGACAAGAGAATCTGATGTCCCGCATCCACCCCTACCAACCCGTTTTACTGCGACTACTCCATAGTCTTAATTCTTTTCTCATCCTGGCAGCCTTGATTAGCGGATTTTGGGTGTACAACACCTATGACGGAAGACTAGGAAAACTTCCGCTTCCCAGGCTTGAAGGCATCATTGATATCCACGGGACCTTTGGTTTAGTCTTCCTTTTTGTACTGCCTATCTTCGCTCTATACAGTTTCCGAACGGGCCAAAAATGGCTCATGCAATCTAATTCTTTTTCACAATTAGCTCGAGTGAACCAACCTGTGTGGTGGCTTGGTCTGCAAAGAATCACTAATACAGGAATTTTATTAGCAGCAAGCTTCTCTTTGCTGACTGGCAGAATGATGAAGGAAGATTGGTTGCCCGATGGAGATCTAGACCAGGTTTGGTATCTGCTGCATCTGACAGGTTGGTCAGTGCTGGCAGCTTGCCTTTTTATTCATCTTTTAACCCATCTTAAAGTGGGTGGAGTATCATTACTTCTCTCTATGACAGACCTAAAAGTTCAGCCAGGAGACAGTCTCGGAGATAGCTTCAAAAAGATGATCAGCAGTCAGCATCATTCACCTTCCAAATCACAAGTAAGCAAAATGTTTCCCATAAAAGCAGCTGAATTTGTCGTCTTGGTGAATATCTTCTCCGCAATTCTACTGCCTATAATTCAGTAAGTAACAAAGTGCGTGTATAAAGCATCTATATAGGTGTGAATTATCAATGAAGGTGTGTGGTGAGGAGATGGCTGATATTGTTGATGTTGCAGTTAGTTCGGGGGCTTTTCAGACCTTAGTGACCGCAGTGCAAGCGGCTGGTTTGGTAGAAACGCTCAAAAGTCCAGGGCCTTTTACTGTTTTTGCTCCTAATGACGAGGCTTTTGCCAAGTTACCCCCTGGGACTATTACGACATTGGTTCAAAATATTCCTCAGTTAACCAGGATTTTGACCTATCACGTAGTCTCTGGCTGTTTTCTACAGGCTGACCTTGCAAAACTCGGCACCGTTACGTCCATAGAAGGCTCACCAATTATTCTTGATTTCACAGAGGGTTTTGAAGTCAAAAATGCCACTGTGGTGATAGCGGATGTCATTGTCGACAATGGCGTAATTCACGTTATTGATAACGTGCTTTTGATGGGCTAGTCTATACGGTCTTATTCGCTTCTATCGGCTTGGGGTAAGCGTTGAGCTCCATTTTCGTTCTTCGGGGATGCTGGAGATTGTTGGGCCCAATTTTGTAAGGCAAGCGCACTGCCTGCCGTCCCAAGACTATTGAGCGTATCGGTAGGAATAAGCACTACGTTCCCTTTCTCTTTGAGTCCTTCCCGGATAATGTTCCAGCCACGCAGGGTAAGGGCAATTTTATTACTTTCATATTGATTGGCCGCATCGAGGAAGTTGGCAGCAATTTCTTTCTCCGCTTCCGAAAGGATAACCCGTGCTTTCTTCTCTCGTTCTGCTTGGGCTTCGCGACTCATAGCATCCTGCAAGTTTTCTGGTATTTGTACATCCCGGACTTCCACGGCCTGCAGTTGGATTCCCCATGCTGCCGTTCGTTCTTCAATGATTTGTTGGAGTAGTTTTTCTAGCGTTGCCCGTTCAGAAAGAAGTTCGGCGAGTAGCGAACGACCAATAATATCTCTTAGGGCAGTCTGAGCAGCCCAGGTAACGGCCAAGGAATAATCAGCCACTTCTAAGGAAGCTTTCTTCACATCAAAAACGTACCAGAAGAGGACTGCGTCTACATCGACAGGGACGGTATCGCGGGTCAAGGTCTGTTGGGCTTCAAAAGGGCTGACTTGGACACGCGTATCAATTCGGGCGGCAATCCGGTCAACTACAGGTAAGAGAAAGACTAAACCGGGTTTCTTAATCTCATGAAATTTTCCTAAGCGCAGGACAATCAGGCGGTCCCATTCATTTACAAGGCGCAAACAAGAGACACCAAGTGCTCCTAGCACAAAGGAAGCTACGGCGAGGGGGATGCCTAAAACTGGAGGAGCAAAGACCAAACTGCCTGCGCCCAAAAGCCCAAAGGCAGTGGCTATGGCAGCCCGAAATCCACCATCAGCAGAAGCAACGGTCGGCGTAATCTTTTGTAGCTCATTGCTGGAATTTAAACGTTGATAAGAAGTGATGTTTTGCATAACGAAGATGCCTTTAGAAACTAAATGGTGAGTGAGCCTTGCCAGCGGCGATAGGCATTTTCAATAACGGAGGGCGGAACGTGGAGTTGAACTGCCAGTTCACGAACCGTAGGCAGCTGATACTCGTGGTGCAGGAGTCCAGCTTCTTGAAGAATGACCAGCTGTTGTAGTATTTGCTCCTCTGGATCGAGAGAACTCGACCAATCCAGACGAAAAGCTTTCAACATATCTCTACCCTAGCAATTTCTAGAAGGGTTACTAGTCTCTATATTGCCCGTTAATCCTGTATTGCATGGACAACATGCGCTGCTTCCTGACTTTACAGGAATAATCACAGTGTGATAACAGGTAGCAGATATTAAAGTTTTAATGAGAGAGTGAGCTCCTGTAAGCTTAAGCCGGCACAGCTAGTCAGCTTGCTGCTCGACGATTCGACAGTAGTGAATTATCAGCCCAGTGCAAAAGAATGACAGGGAAGTTTTCCGTGTTGATTTAAAACAGTCTTTAGCTCAGCCCAAATTTTTTTACTGCAGGGGAAAGCTGTGCTTAAGGTTCGCTGCGCTGTTTTTCAGGAGCCATCGAGCCGCCAGTACATCTCCTTCATGCCAAGCCAAGTGCTCAATAGTTTCTAAGAAGAGTTCTGCCACTCGGTCACCCTGCATACATTCCTGTAGCTGAAGGAGGATACTTCTTGCCTGATCCACGTTACGGGTTCTAATCGCGCTGGCTAGTGCATCGGTCGACATAGGGATTTCCTAGGACTCATGCCCTTTTTTAGCACAATTATCAGTTTCCCATGGGCTTCTTACCGCCTTTGTTCATGCTGTTTAGACAATATTTAAAAACCGACAAATTCAGTTACAAATCAAGCGTGTTTGCTTACATTTCAAGACATAGACTACAATCTATGATTATTATTAAATAAATCGACTTTTCTCTATACGAGTTAGCCTCTACTATCTAAGGAATGCAACTCAAGAGTAGCTTCGCTCTTGAATTTCTATCTGCGCAGCGAATGCGAAAAGCCTGTTTGATGCGCCATTTTCGTTGGGGCTTTAGACATGCAACTCCAAACATCTAATCAACTTTCCGTACGTGAGGATCTCCGATGACAGATGAACAGTTTAAAACAGAAAATCAGCCTGCATCTTCTGAATCTTTGCTATGGAAACCAAGTCGGAGGGATTTTCTCCTTGCAGCTGGGGCCACAACCTTAGGATTACTTTGGCCTACTGGCTATGCCAGCGCTCAAGCGGATACCCCGGAGATTACGAAGGCCAAGATTGGCTTTGTCGGCCAAACTGATGCAGCCCCAATCATCATTGCCAAGGAGAAAGGCTATTTCGCTAAATACGGGATGAAAGATGTCGAAGTCGCGAAGCAGCCTTCCTGGGGAGTGATTCGGGACAATCTGGAACTCGGCTCCACGGGCGGAGGGTTAGATGTAGCGATGGTCTTGAGACCGATGCCCTTTTTGATGGCCTTAGGAACCATTACCAAGGGAAACAAGAAGCTGCCGATGTACGTACCTTTACAACTCAACATCGACGGTCAAGGCATCACGCTTGCTAATGCGTTTAAGGATGATAAAGCCCGCTTAAAAAGCACCGCTATTGAAGCCAAAGTAGACAAGGCCAAGGCTGATGGCAAGAAATATAAGTTTGCCAGCACCTTTAAGGGCGGGAGCAGTGACCTGATGATGCGTTACTGGCTGGCTGCTGGGGGTATCGACCCCGATAAGGATATCGAAACGGTGGTCGTGCCTGGACCACAGCTCGTTGCCAATATGAAAGTCGGGAGTCTGGATGGCTTCTGTGTTGGGGACCCCTGGCACAACCGGGCTATCAGCGAGAAGATTGGCTACACGGCCTGCGTCAGTGGTGAATTGTGGAAAGACCATCCAGAAAAAGCGCTGGCAATGCGGGCCGATTGGACCGATAAGAATCCTAAAGCTGCGCGTGCCATCGTTGCCGCTATCCAAGAAGCCCAGCAGTGGTGCGACAACATGGACAATCGCGATGAGTTGATCGGGATCCTCTCTAAACGAGGCTATGCCAATGTGCCTGCAGACAACATGAGCCGATTGAAGGGTGTAATCGATTACGGGGATGGTCGCGTGGTCAAAGACAGTCCTTACCTGATGCGCTATTGGAAAGCCAATGCTTCCTATCCTTACGAGAGCCACGACCTCTGGTTCATGACCGAGAACGCCCGTTGGGGATTTATCAAGCCCGATTTTAAAGCCATTCGCAAAGTGGTGGCCGATGTGAATCGAGCAGACCTCTGGCAAAGTGCCGCCAAGCTCGCTGGAGTGCCTGCAGCCAGTATTCCAACCAAGACTAGCCGAGGAGTAGAGACCTTTTTTGATGGCACCAAGTTCGACCCTGCCAAGCCCGAGGCTTATTTGAAGAGTCTCAAGATAAAGAGCGTTAAAGCGGAAATCATCTAGCCCTTTTATTTTTGGAGACTTATCATGACTGCTGTTTTACCTGGAACTTCTACGGTCCAAAAGCAATCTCAAAAATCTTCCTGGATGCCTTCCAAAAGTATTCAGAAAACGATTGCTCCCGTGATTGCTACTGCTATTTTTTTAGGGATTTGGCAATTACTGACTTCTAGTCCCGAAGCAACGATGCCTGGACCGATTAAGGTGGTCACCGAGACTTGGCCATTGATTACAGACCCCTTCTATCAGGGCTCGGGGACAGACCAAGGGTTATTCTGGCAAATTGCAGCGAGCCTACAGCGGGTCGCCATCGGATTTTCACTGTCAGCCCTAGTGGGGATTACAGTTGGCATTCTGATTGGGGCCAATCCCTTGCTCTACTCTGCGGTAGACCCTCTCTTTCAGGTACTGCGCACGATTCCGCCCCTGGCCTGGTTGCCTATCGCCCTAGCGGCAATCCAACAGTCTGAACCTGCAGCCCTATTCGTGATTTTCATCACGGCTATCTGGCCGATTATCATCAACACCGCTGTTGGGGTGCAACAGATTCCCCAGGATTACAACAATGTTGCCCGTGTTTTGCGACTTTCCAAAAGCAAGTATTTCTTCAAAGTCCTGTTGCCTTCTGCCCTTCCTTATATTTTCACCGGGCTGAAAATTGGGATTGGTCTCTCATGGTTGGCGATTGTTGCAGCTGAAATGCTTATTGGGGGAGTTGGTATCGGCTTTTTCATCTGGGATGCCTACAACGCAGCCAAAATTAGCGACATCATCCTCGCCCTCTTCTATGTCGGCCTTGTCGGTTTACTCTTGGACAAACTCGTGAGCTTTGTTGGCTCTCGGCTGGTACCGGAAGAACAAAAGTAAAACTGGCTCTTCCCCCTTAAAGGGTAAAATCGCATCGAATTTCAGTATTAGTACTAGGAGAACAGCGTGCAAAAAATCAATCGGCCAATCTATCTATCCAGAAGAAGCTTGGTCAAGGTGGCAGGAGTGAGTTTGATGGGGGCTGGGGCATTTACGGCGGGGCTTGCGGGCACGGGCGCTATCGCCGCTGAACCCCCTACGTCCAAGGGAGAAAAGGGCGAAAACGACATCACTCCTGAGGAGGCATTAAAGAACTTGATGGACGGCAACAAGCGTTTCGTGGAGGGGAAGACACAATCCCCCAACCGGACGATGGCTCGTTTGAAAGAAGTCGCCAAAGGGCAAAAGCCCTATGCCGCCTTCCTCGGTTGTGCCGATTCTCGGGTGCCGATTGAAATCCTATTTGACCAGGGATTTGGCAATGTATTCGTATGCCGCGTGGCTGGAAACGCAGCGACCTCTGAAGAGACGGGTAGTTTGGAGTTTGGCGCAGCCGTGCTAGGAACCAAAGTGCTCATGGTCTTGGGACATGAATATTGTGGTGCAGTAAAAGCTGCCTTATCGGGAGAAGCGGTGCCTGGTTCTATTGCTGCGGTCTTGGAGCAAATGAAACCTGCTGTCGCCATGGTCAAGGATAAAAAAGCTAAAGGGGCCTTGGATGAGGCAATCGCCAACAACGTCAAGCTTCAGGTAGCCAAGCTCAAAGAGTCTCCCGTCCTGGGGGCTTTGGTGAAAGAAGGCAAGCTGAAAATTGTCGGCGCGGTCTATGACCTGGATGAAGGCAATGTAAAACTGCTGGCGTAGCTACCCCTCAGTCCCTTCGGGACAGCTCCCCTTAGAAGGGAGCCTATTCGGGGGACAGAAGAGGCTCGGATTTAGATATAGATGCTGCCAAAGCGATAGCTCACTGCCTCTTGCGGACTCTAGAGATGAGATTGTTTGGGTTGTGAAGGTTATCACATTCCCTCAGTTCTATGCTCACACCTGCAGTTTTCTCTCCTCAAAAGGCCCAGGCTCCCCTTCGAGGGGAGCTGTCCCGTAGGGACTGAGGGGTGGAAATCTTTTAACTTAACAAGGAGTCCTGATATGTCTGTATTTGTTGAAGTGGAGCAAATTGATAAGGTCTTCCCGCTTGCAGATGGAGGGAGCTATGTTGCCCTTAAAAATATAGATCTGACTATCCGTAAGGGCGAGTTTGTTACGCTCATCGGTCATTCTGGCTGCGGTAAATCGACCTTGCTCAATATTGTGGCCGGATTGGATAGTCCGACGGAGGGTGGCGTAGTTTTAGCAGGGCAGACCGTCACCGAACCTGGACCAGACCGGATGGTCGTTTTTCAGAACTATTCACTTTTGCCCTGGCTAACAGTATACGAAAACATTGCTCTGGCTGTAGATGAGGTGATGACTACGCTCTCTAAGAGTGAACGGCAGAACTTGATTGAGCACTACATGAACCTAGTAGGACTCAAGGCCGCTGCGGATAAGCGACCTGGTCAGCTGTCTGGAGGGATGAAGCAGCGGGTGGCAATTGCACGGGCTTTAGCCATTCGTCCGCAATTGCTGCTTTTGGATGAACCCTTTGGCGCTTTGGATGCGCTAACTAGAGGTAATTTACAAGAGCAGTTGATGAAAATCTGCGAAGAAACTCAGGCTACATGCCTGATGGTTACCCATGATGTGGATGAAGCCTTACTCCTATCTGACCGCGTGGTCATGCTCACCAATGGACCAGAATCTCATATCGGCCAGATTCTGGAAGTAGCCATTCCTCGACCCCGTGAACGCATGGAAGTAGTCAATCATCCTAGCTATTACAGTCTGCGCAGCGAGATTATTTACTTCCTCAACCAGCAAAAGAAAGCCAAGCAGCGGGCTCGTAAACCCGCTCCTATCGCCCGTCATGGATTGGAAAAAATCAATCTGGAAATCGGCTTTCTACCCCTGACTGCCTGTGCTCCCCTCGTCGTCGCCAAGGAGAAAGGATTTTTCACCAAGCATGGCCTGGATGAAGTAAATCTAGTGCGCGAACCCAACTGGCGAGCGATCACCGATGGCATGGTCACCAATGACTTAGATGCTGCTCAAATGCCTGCCGGGATGCCCTTGTGGTTCTCGCTGGGAGGCGTAGACGAAAAGCCCCTCTCCGTAGTGACCTCCCTGACGCTCACCCGAAATGGCAATGCCATTACTTTGGCGAAACGCCTCTATGACCGTGGAGTGCATACCCTGGCTGATTTCAAGCGGGTATTACGTCAATCTCCTGAAGAGCGACACACCTTAGGCATGGTTCATCCGGCTTCGATGCACAATCTCTTGTTGCGCTATTGGCTGGCCGCTGGCGGTATCGATCCGGACCATGATGTGGATTTGACAACCATCCCTCCTGCTCAGATGGTTTCTAATCTTCAAGCCGGCAATATTGATGGCTACTGTGTCGGAGAGCCCTGGAATTTCCGGGCCGCTCTAGAAGGAATTGGTTTTACGGCGGCAACGGACCTGGAAATCTGGCCGGGACATCCGGGAAAAGTTCTTGGCGTAAGAGAAGACTGGGCTGCTGCTCATCCAAATACCCATTTGGCGCTGGTGAAAGCGCTCTTGGAAGCCTGTCAGTACTGTAACGACCAACAGAATGGCCCTGAAATTCGTGAACTGCTGTGCCGACCAGAATATCTGGACACTGAACCCCAATACATCCAATTGGCCGATTCTACACCCACGGTCTGTGATGCAAGCAACCCCGTTCAGTATGCCCACCATCTGTTTTTCGGAGATGGAGTCAATCGCCCAAGTCGCACAGAACAACTCTGGATCATGACCCAGATGGCTCGTTGGGGAACAGTGCCTTTTCCAAGAAATTGGGTGGAAATTCTCGAACGGCTCTGTCGGGTAGATGTCTTCAGTACCGCTGCGCGCGAAGTTGGGCTATCGGATATCAGCTATACCCGTATTCCGATTCAACTCAATCTTCAAGAACCTCCAGAAGCGGCTTTCAATCCTGAGGACCCGATTAGCTACCTCAATAGCTTGGATATAAAGCATGAGGTCTATATCGCAGAAGTGATTGCCCCTAGCCTTGCCCGTTCTGCTTAGAAACCTCTAACTCTCTAACGCCCCCTTTCGGCTGACGCTCAGGGAAGCCTAAATCCCCCAATACTGGTGGACTTTGAGTTACGTGCTCCGCACACGCAGACGACCAGAACCCCCAGAATTGGGGGGCAGGGGGGCGAAATCCAGCAATCTCCAACTCTTCACTTAACTAACAGGAGAATGAACCATGCAAACCGAAACCAGTACATCAACACAATCTGTCAGCACTGCAGCTAACTCGACCCCATTTCTAGTCGTTGAGAATGTCTCTAAGGTCTACCCCACAGCCAAAGGGTCCTACACCGTTTTGGAAGATGTGAACCTGACGGTCCAAGAGGGCGAGTTTATCTGCATCATTGGTCACTCAGGCTGTGGCAAATCAACGCTGCTCAATATGGTTGCCGGATTTTCAGAACCCACAGAAGGATCGGTACGGCTCAAGAACCAGACGATTACCGAACCAGGGCCAGACCGGATGATGGTCTTTCAGAACTATTCATTGTTGCCTTGGCTAACCGTTGCCGAGAATGTTCTGCTAGCGGTCGATTCTGTCTATCCTGATAAGCCCCTTTCCGAACAGATGGCTATTGTCCATGAGCATCTCGCGCTGGTGGGATTGTCAGAAGCCGCTCAGAAGAAACCAACCCAGCTATCAGGGGGAATGCGTCAGCGCTTGGGTATTGCCCGTGCCCTATCGATTCGCCCAGAAATCCTGATTTTGGATGAGCCCTTCGGCGCTCTAGATGCAATTACCAAGGAAGAACTGCAAGAAGAGTTGCTAAAAATCTGGAATGACCACAAGGCTACGGTCTTGATGATTACCCATGATATTGATGAAGCTCTATTCCTTGCAGACCGTCTGGTGATGATGACCAATGGCCCTTCGGCCCATATCGGAGAAGTCTTAGATATTCCATTTCGCCGTCCCCGCAATCGCACCCGCATTATGGAAGACCCTGAGTACTACAACTTGCGCAACTATGCTTTGGACTTCCTCTATCGTCGCTATGCCCATGCCGTAGTTGATTAGCCGGAGGAGCTCGTTGCGCTGTGACACAGCGCAACGAGCATAGGGAGGAAGGTTAAGTCGCGTAATAATAGCGCTCATGGACGACCTTTCCATCTTTCCACTTTTGCACAGAGACTTGATCATGGGTCTGCTTGCCCCACTCCTTGTGGGTATAGTCTGCAAACCACTCCGAGATAATCACATCTTCTCCAAAGGCAACATTCTTTAGAGCAATGCCTCGGAATTCAACAACCTTGGCCATAAAATCCAGCTCCCGCTCGCGGTTAGCCGCTTTTCCGACGGTTGGAGGATTTTCATTTTCTTGCATGACTACGTCATCGCCGTAATACTTTTCAAAGGCCTCCATGGCCTTGCCTTCCATTACTAGATTCTTGATATCTTCAAAGGCAGTTTTCAGATCGGTACTCATTTTTGAAGTCCTCTTAAACATGAGTTGTGGCTGTGTTTCAGAGATTAAGCCCCTCATCTTGAGGCAATAATCTCTACTTTTTGTTCGAGGTTAGATAGTTGAAAATTCAACTATCCTCAGCTTAGACTGATCTAGTTGAAACTTCAACTATTTTCTTGGATACTGAGTCCTGTGAACAATAAACCTAAATTAGATAGTCTACGAAGTTCCGTCTGGCGACTGTTTCTGACTACCCATAGCAAACTGCTGGAGCAGAATGAGGCCAAACTGGCTCAAGCAGAGCTGCCACCGTTGGAGTGGTACGATGTGCTGTTTACCCTCAAAGAAGCCTCAGAGCAACGTCTTCGGCTGAGTGAGTTAGCCGAGAAAGTCCTGTTAAGCCGCAGTAATCTCTCTCATCTGGTGGATCGATTGGAGAAGGCTGGATTGCTGCGCCGTGAGTCCTGCCCAAGCGATCGCCGAGGGACCTTTGCTGTTTTGACCAAAGAAGGATTGGCGATGCAGGAGCGCATGTGGGCCGTATATGCCGAAAGCATTACAGAAACCTTTGCCAGTTACCTAGATGACGATGAAGTAAAAACCCTACAGCAAATTTTGAATCGCCTAATGGCAGCAGCAGATGAGGCACAGGAAAGAGCCAAAATCCAGAATTGAGTAGAGCTCCTGCGTGAATCTTGAAAGGTAATACTAGATGATATTTATCCATTTTGAAAAAACGGTTTTGCATGTCAAAACATTAATCATTGGAACGTTTTGTTGAAATATTTTTGCCGATGGTGTGGTGGCATTTTCGGCGTTCGTAGGGGCGATTTGCAAATCGCCCCTACGACGTTAGTGGTTTGATGCCACAATCCTGTGCATCGGGTTGGGCATGATTATCCATTCATCCAAACAACCATATAGATAATATTTTGATAATCATCTTTGCGATTCACACATATTTTCATATCAGGAAAGCGTAATTTGCCGCTTAGTCCGGGTGAGTATGCCTTCTCTCTCTAACTGAGCCAAGGTTCTGTACAGGACTTCACGACTCAAACCGAGATCATGGGCAATATCTTTTAGAGGAGTATTAAATTTCACTGTAGTCTCTCCAAACTGAGCGTGGCTAGCTAGATAGCGGATCACGCGCTCCCGAGCAGATGAAATACTTCGCAGCTCCAGTCGGTCTTCCAGCGTCTTGATTTGTTTGGCCATGGACCCAATGAAGCTTTCGGCTAAGTCAGGACGCTGCCGTAACGTTGCTAGAAGCGTTTGCTTAGGATAAATATGGACCTGAGAAGGAATTTCAGCGACGGCCTCATTGCCATAGACTTCTGAGAACAATGCTGCCGTCGCAAAACTTTCTCCTGGTGAGACTACCTGTAGGATGATAGCTTTGCCCGCAGGGTTACGGCGGATGATGCTTATCTGTCCTGTTTCCAGAACGAAGATGGCGCATGCACGGTCATCTTGACGATATAGCACCTGACCAGGTGCAAGGGCCCTCTGGAGCATTACTTCTCTCAAAGTATTGGCCAGTCTGCTGGAAAGTGAGAATTTCATATCTATTAAATAGAGAAGAGCAAAGCAAGCAATGTTTGGACATCATTGGCACTATTAATGACTAAGCATCCATGGGCGCTCATGGCGATGAGACTGCCTCACTTTTGGAGCTATTTCCTTAGGTTCACGGCTGACTAGACGCGGTTCCGTTTTTTCTTCTATCCGCTTGGAGCGCGAACCCAAATGCACATTAGGGCTTGAGTAGATGCGTTTTGCGATGGTCTGACAGTTTGGGCAGAGCATCGGGTCACTGGATTCGCTGAATCCGCGCCACTGCTCAAAGAGTCCACAGCTCCTACACTGAAACTCATAAAGAGGCATAGGGATTTCCTTCTCCGAGGTGTTTTTGAGATTTATTTGGGGAGGACGTTTTGTTCAAAGATGGCTGTCGGGACTGCAATCGTACAGCAGGCATTTGGGATATCAACAATGCCGCTGATCCTTCCCTCACAGGGCGCAGACCCTAAAAGCAAATAGATCTGTTCGCCAGTGAAGCCAAAGTTTTTGAAATACTCAATCGCATTCAGGCAGGCTCTGCGATAGGCAATATGAGCGTCTAGATAGTGCTGTTTGCCCGAAAATTCATCTACGGAAATGCCCTCAAAAACTAAGTACTCTGAGTAGCGAGGCTCGACGGGACCGGGTTTGAAGATTGGATTGGTCATGCCATACTTTGCGACTCCACCTTTAATGATGTCCACGCTAAGGTCGAGATAGCCTGCCATCTCAATCGCACCGCAGAAAGAAATTTCTCCATCCCCTTGAGAAAAGTGAATGTCTCCCATGGAGAGTTTGGCCCCTTTCACATAGACCGGGAAATAGACCTTGGAGCCTTTTGAAAGGTTCTTAATATCGCAGTTTCCACCATGCTCGCGGGGTGGGACCGTACGCGCTGCCTCCTTAGCCACTCGGTCAAACTCTGCCCCCTTCAACGAGCCAAGAATGGCATTGGTTGGATTCGGAAGGGCAGCAAGGGGCGGCACCCTATCTGGATTGGTCGCTACTAAATCTGCTTCTCGTTTATTCCAGGTTGCCAATAATTCATGGGAAGGAGCACAACCAATCAAACCTGGATGGGGAATTCCCGCAAACTTGACCCCAGGGATATGACGGGAGGAAGCGTAAATTCCGTGAAGATCCCAGATTGCTTTTTGGGCAGTGGGATAGTGGTCGGTCAGAAAACCACCGCCATTCTCTTTAGAAAAAAGCCCCGTAAAGCCCCATTCATAATCGGGCAAAGTTCCCACATCTAAGATATCGACCACAAGAATATCACCGGGTTCGGCTCCTTCTACGTGGATAGGTCCACTAAGCACATGGACAACCGTTAAATCGACATCGCGGACATCATCAGGACTGTCATTGTTCTTGATTTGTCCATCGGTCCAGTCTTTGCACTCAATCCGAAATACAGCTCCAGGCTTAACAGAAATGATGGCGGGAATATCGGGATGCCAACGATTGTGGCCAACCAGGTCCTGTTCGGTAAATGGTTTATTCAGGTCTACGTTGAATAGAACTTCAGGCATATTTGTCTCCTCGTAGCGTATTGGATACCTATTGGATATTGAAAGCTATCTCTTCTTATTGCTTACGTCATTGCCGTTGTTTTACAGCTGTCATGACAGACAGCATCCAAACTGCAACAGAGAGAACAGATAGGTCCCTCATGGAAAGGACAATGGGCCATGTCTTCTTTTTCATAGGAGAGGTTGCATACGGAGCACTCCACCGCGCCGATATCACCAGCTAAACGATATTGAGTATCCTCACGGGCGATGTAGTACTTACCTTTGGTAAAGAAGGCAATCAGCGGTGATAGAACAAAAGCCAAACCTAGGGCAATAAATGTAGAGAATGCCTGCGCTACTGGACCCATAAATCCGAAGAAGGCAATGATTGATATCACCGAGGCAATAATCATTGAGCCAAAGCCAACGGGGTTGAAGTTATAGAGGTGAGCCCGTTTGAACTCGATATAGCTTGGACTAATCCCCAAAGGCTTATTGATAACAAGGTCTGCCACCAATGCCCCAATCCAGGCAATCGCCACATTGGAGTAGAACCCCAGTACATAGAGCAGGGTATCGAATACGCCCAGCAACATTAGGGACAGGGCAATCGCAACGTTGAAGACTAGCCAAACCACGCGGCCAGGGTGAGCATGGGTGAGGCGGGAAAAGAAGTTGGACCAGGACAGCGAACCAGAGTAGGCATTGGTGACATTGATTTTGACTTGGGACAGAATCACAAAGAACGTAGCTACCGCTAGGACCACTCCGGGATTGGAGAATACCGCTTGGAAACCACTGATATACATCTGGATGGGCTCATTTGCCTTTTCTAGAGGTATGCCTTTGCTCGCCGCTAGGGACGTGAAGAAGGACCCCCCCCACTGCTTAAAGGCTCCCAGAAATACCCAGCCTGGACCGGCAAGAATAACCGCTAGCCACCATTTGACCTTATTTTCCTGTGTCTCATCGGGCATAAACCGTAAATAGTCTACCTGCTCACCAATCTGAGCAATCAAAGACAGAGCAACACCACAGGCCGCTCCAAAGAGCAAGGGATCGAATGCCGCACCACTTTTGGACTTTCCTGCAAAGCTGAGCCAGTTGGACCAAGACTCTGGCTGCTTAGAAAGAACGAAAATAAAAGGCAGAATCATCAGCGTTAGCCAGACTGGCTGCGTCCAGACTTGAAGCTGTGAAAGCAGAGTCATTCCATAGACAACTAGGGGAATAATGACAATTGAAGAAACAATATATCCAAGCCAAAGAGGTAAACCAAAATAAATCTCAAAAGCCTGGGCCATGATCGCCCCTTCTAAGGCAAAGAAGATAAAAGTAAAGGAAGCATATACAAGAGAAGTGATTGTTGAGCCGATATAGCCAAAGCCCGCTCCTCGTGTTAGCAAATCCATATCAATACTGTACTTAGCTGAATAGTAAGCAATCGGTAAACCCGTTAGAAATATAATGATGGCAGAAACTAAAATAGCCCAGAAAGCATTG
Source organism: Gloeobacterales cyanobacterium (assembly GCA_038245785.1). Classification (GTDB taxonomy): domain Bacteria; phylum Cyanobacteriota; class Cyanobacteriia; order Gloeobacterales; family PMM-0068; genus Sivonenia. The sequence goes on from JBBRSB010000022.1 coordinate 29,184, forward strand.
GAGAAGCCGGAGCTAATCGCGATGGAGCCACCGATGGCAAAGTCTGCCAAGTAGGATATTCCACCCAACGCAGCTGTGGCTACCGTGTATTCTGACCATCTCCTGAATGACTTCGGTGCGTAACGCAAGGAATAGTCTTCCAGCATTTCATTATTAACCCAAGAATTGTACTTCCTCTTTGCTTTTACAGAGGGGGTTGTGCTTGCTTCTTGCATGACATACCGCTCAAATCAAGGCACTAGAACCTTAATTTCTGAGAAATTTAAGTTCTGTCAAATCAAACACAAAAACACCAATTAGAACAAATTTTCTAGTTCATGAGAATATTGAGAGGAAGCAGTTAGTAGCAAAAATAAGTTATGCTGTATCTAGAGAAACAAACACAATATGATTCAAATCATATTTAGATTTCAGATTTTTTATTAGATTACACTCTAGTTGGCTGCTTCTTGGAAAGCTCTTCTACGCAAATTCCTGCCACCATCGCCAAGGCCAGCCACCAGAGCAGTTGCACCTGCGGCCTATACCAAATGGTATCCACAAAACCTTGAACCATGAGCCCTACTAGAGATGTCAAGCAACAGGCCAACAAAACTGCTGTTTGCGGGCTTTTGTCTATCAGTTTGCGCCACATACTGATGCCCCAAACGCCCGTAGTCCAGAGGATCCAAAGAAAAGAAGCTAAGCCCAAAATTCCAAGTTCGACAGCGATTTCCAGAGGAATAGAGTAGGCCCCTAAAGCGTCATAGCCCCCCCTCTGGTAGAAGGGATAGACCACCTTAAAGGTTCGGTCCCCTGGTCCAATACCGAACCACAAATTTTCTTTAAATATTTCGAAACTGGCCACCCAGACGTTCTTGCGATGTCCCGTACTAGAGTCACCCTGTGAGATAGAAGCAAATCGATCCACGACCGAGGGCACGGCAATAGCAATTACCAAGAGAGCAAGCACCCCCATTCCCAGAAGACCCGGCAACAGCCAAGGTCGCCATCGAGCTGGTAAGCGCTGACTTAAGGGCTGCAAAGCAAACAAGGCCAGCACAAGAACCATAGCGCCTAAGCCCAGAAAGCCGCTCCGCGAGAAGGTCAGGAGGATACAGACAGTAGATAATCCAGTGGCCAAACCCGCCAAAGCTTTGGCACTCCACGCCCGAAATAGAACGACCCCGGACAAGCCCAAAGGTACGGCTGGGATTAAATAACCGGAGAGAAGAATTGGGTTACCTAAGAAGCTGTAGATGCGGGTGGTATCAGCCAACGAAGATTCCGCATCTACCCATCCTGGCAGGGGTGGCACGCCAATAATCCATTGCCTGAGTCCTTCTGCACAGACGGGTAGAACAGCCAGTAGATAACAGCCTAGGAGGACGGTTCGATATTTAGAAGACTGGCATAGACGGGTAAAAAGAGAAAACGAAAGAATATAGAGCGTGAACTTGAGCAGCCCCTCAAGACTGGTCGCGGAGTGAATCGAAGCCGCTGTCGAAACTACTCCCGCTGCCCAAAAAGTCACCACCGGAAGCGTTAGAGGGGAGAGAGGCTGTTTCTTAGTTAAAAATAATCCAGCCCATAGTCCAGCCCCAATCAGAAGAAAGAGGCCTATTTGTTCTGTGGAAGAAAAAGGAGCAATCAACAATAGAGTTCCGGCCCATCCCAGGGCAAGCGGCGTCAGCCAAGAACCAAATGAACTTTGCAGCGCCCAGGGTTCTAAACAGCCCTGAAATCTTCCCAGGAGACTGCCTAGCCACCAACTATTAAGATCAGACGAAACTAAGGCTAAGCGCCCAAGAAAACTGCCTTGTAGCCACCTGGGGCTAAATCGGTCACTCTGGACGGACATCGACGGTACTCGCTTTGCTGCTGTACAAGTACGTTTCTATCTCTAGCGGAATTCCCACTTTCACTTTCGCTCCCCCAATCACGTAGCCATTGGGCGTCTTGCTTGCCTGAGCCTTCAGCGTAAGGGTAATGTTTTTACCAAAGGTTTTATCGGGGTCTGGGAAATTCTTAGGCACACCATTGATGGCAAGGGCTATCAGACGAGGCTCTATTTTGACCTTTTCAATAGTGGCTTCGCCCGCAGGCTGATTGCGGATATTGATATTGACCTTATCCCCGACCTTAAGAATGTCTGAATTGACGATACTGTTCTGGATAAGCATATCTATCTGAATCGTTTTGGTTTCAGTTTGCGTAACTTGTGCTTCAGAACGACCAGAACGAAACACAAAAAAACCCAACAGACCCAACACTAAAAGAACCAAGGCTCCAGCATCAATGATGTTGACCTTCCCAAAAAGCTTTCCATTCTCATCAATCATGGCTTGGGGCCTGCAATAGACCCAGAGATTGTATCATTCTCGAAAATACATTCGTGTGTCATCCTGAAAATCCAAATGACTATTCAGAACTTCCACGCGACCAGTGTATGGGGGTTCCGTGACGTTTGTAAACACTAGGTATAGTGTTTACAGGATCGGTAGGGCATGATCAACATCGACATGAAAGCGGACTCTGTTAACCGAGTGTGGCCTTTCACGTCGATAGCAAATCTATAACCGTTCCGCCCCGCAGTTGGTACTTAGCGGTCTCAATCTCTAAAGGGATACCCACTTTCACCTTGGCTCCACCCACTGCATAGCCATTGGCGGTCTCACGGGCTTCAGCCTGAAAAGTTAAGACAACGTTCTTAGAATAAGGGTCGGCCGGGTCCGGAATACTCTTTACTTGCCCATTGATAGGCAATGTAATCAAATGGGGCATTACTTTAATATTTTGCAGGGTAGCCAGTCCTGCAGACTGATTGCGGATGGTGACATTCGCTTTATCCCCTACATGAAAAGAATTGAGGTCACGGATATTTATTTCAGGCAAAAGCAGACTTATTTGAATCGTTTTGGGACTTGCTTGAGTTTCAGGACGACCAGAACGAATCACAAAATAGCCTGCAAGAGCCAAAATCGCGAAGAACACTATCCCTACATCGATGATGCTCACTTTGCCAAACAGCTTTCCATTTTCATCCATCATGGCGTAGAGTCTGCGATCAACCCGGCAATCCTAGCACTTAAAAATTCAACGGTTCCCTGCCTTCAACCTCTTGCTCGTGGGTCGTTGAAGTTTTTTCGCATTTAGCCTTGACTTAGAGTGTGCTCTAAGACTTAGGCTTCAGATATGGAAACGGAACTCACCATTCAACAGGTCGCAAATTCTACAGGGTTAAGCGTACACACCCTGCGCTATTACGAACGCAACGGTCTGATCGCACCGATTGATCGGGCTGCCAATGGTCATCGTCGATATTCGGACCAGAACATTGCCTGGATTGAATTTTTGACGAAGTTACGCACCACGGGTATGCCGATTCGTCAGATGCAGCAATTTGCGGCCTTGGTGCGTGAACGTCCTGATGAGGTACAGGAACGCCGCATCTTACTGGAAGTTCATCGTTCCGCCGTGCAAAAACACATGGATCAACTTAGTCATCATCTGGCAGTTATTGACTGGAAGATTCAGCACTATCAAGAGCTGGAGAAAGCCAGAGGCAGTGACCAGGACTGTATCTATCCCGTACAGGAACAGCCCACTACGTCATCAATTTCTGAAAAACGCGCTAGGACTGGGTCCATTTCCTAGCCATCGTAGCAACTGACTGGCTAAAGAAGGGCAGGAATCATAGCTGCTCACAGAATCACTTTGCTCAAAATATCGAGGCTCTACTCTTATGAACACACAAAATGTCGTCTTAATCACGGGCAGCAGTAGTGGCTTTGGCTATCTTGCAGCCCAAACGCTTGCCCGCAAAGGATATAGCGTTTATGCCACCATGCGCGATATAGAGGGGCGTAACGCTGCTCCCACCGAACAACTACGCGCTGTAGCGAGGGAAGAAAATCTATCTTTGGAGGTAGTCGAACTGGATGTGACCAAGGATGCCTCTGTCGCCCTTGCCGTAGGCTCCGTCATCGAGCGTGCAGGGAAAATTGATGTCTTGGTTAACAACGCTGGGGTGATGTATTCCGGAGTCACAGAAGCCTATACTCTCGAGCAGGCGTACCAACAGTTTGAGCCAAACTTCTTTGGAGTGATACGCATGAATCGGGCTGTACTCCCGCATATGCGTCAGCAAAAAAGTGGTTTGCTGATTCATCTAGGGTCTCTGGCTAGCGGGTTAATGTTTCCCTTCTATGGTCTCTACTGTGCAAGTAAGCACGCTGTGGAAGCTCTTGCATTGTCCTATCGCTATGACTTATCCAGTCTTGGCATTGATTCTGTCGTCGTCGAACCTGGTCCCTTTGCCACAAATCTACTTGGGACTAACGACCCACCCCGCGACCAAGAGTGTCTTGCCGCCTATGGACCTGTGGCAGACATTCCGAGCAAGGTCACCCAAAACATCGAAGCAGGACTCCAAGACCCTCAGGTGGCGGTTGACAGTATCGTCAACCTGATTGAAAGTCCCACGGGAGAACGCCCCTTCAGAACCGTTCCTGGCTTTGACTTTGGCTTGAGGCCAGTCAACGCCGCCAAAGAAATAGCGCAGCAGGGTCTCCTGGAAGCCCTCGCTTTGCAAGAGCTGGAACCGTTAAAGACAACTGCACTCCATTAACTCCATCTACACGAGGAATGTCCTATGAAAACGCGACAATTAGGCAAAAATGGCCCTCAAGTCTCAGCGATCGGACTCGGCTGTATGGGCATGTCAGAATTCTATGGCAGCCGCAATGACCAAGATTCTATAGCCACCCTCCAGCGAGCCTTTGAACTGGGAATTACCTTCCTGGATACGGCTGATATGTATGGCCCACACCATAACGAAGAGCTAGTCGGTAAAGCAATTCAGGGCCATCGTGAGCAGATCGTTTTAGCTACCAAGTTTGGCATTGTTCGTGGGGAAGACCCGACGGTTCGCAGCGTGAACGGTAAACCTGAATATGTTCGCCAGGCTTGTGATGCCAGTCTCAAACGTTTAGGCGTAGACGTAATAGACCTCTATTACCAGCATCGGGTAGACCCCCAAGTTCCGATTGAAGAGACCGTGGGCGCGATGGCTGAACTGGTGAAAGAAGGAAAGGTTCGTTACCTGGGACTTTCTGAAGCGTCTCCCCAGACGCTGCGCCGCGCCTACGCCGTTCATCCGATTACAGCGCTACAAACGGAATATTCTTTATGGAGCCGCGATCCAGAAGATGAAATCCTGGCAACCTGCCGAGAATTGGGCATCGGCTTTGTCCCCTATAGTCCTTTAGGCCGGGGCTTCCTCACCGGACAGATCAAGCGCTTTGAAGACCTGGCCGAAGACGATTACCGTCGCTTTTCTCCTCGCTTTCAGGGCGAAAACTTCCAGCGCAATCTTGAGTTGGTCAAACAAATCGAGACAATGGCTACTGAAAAAGGCTGCCGTCCTTCTCAACTGGCCTTGGCCTGGGTCCTAGCTCAAGGAGAGGACATTGTGCCCATCCCCGGAACCAAGCGCATTCCCTACCTGGAAGAAAATATCGGAGCTCTAGAGGTCAAACTGACGACTGACGACTTAGCCCGTATCGATGCCATTGCCCCCAAAGGTTCCGCCGCCGGTACACGCTATCCCGAAAGCATGATGAGCGCGGTGAATGGTTGAGATTTCTGTTAGTAACACCTCCTAATCCCCCAATTCTGGGGGACTTTGAGTATAGGCTTATAGCTAAGTGCAAGAGAAGATGGCTTCCTGCCCAAAAAATCGGGGGATGGGAAGCCATTTTAAATAGGTTCTTTACTCTTGGAAAGGGTAGAAAAATTCAATTGTGTATGGTGGACGAAGTTCAACTAAGTAAGCAAACTATGAAAAAGAGAGTACTACTCAAGTCAGAAATCTCTCTTGCGAGTTATTTCTGCTAAACCCACGTTGTGTCTAACCTAATCTACTCACTTCGAATTTTAAGTCAGGATAGGTTGTGAATCTTTCCATATAGTAATCAATGTTTTAATTTCAGATCGTTGAATTGGCAACGCAGCAAACCTTTGCTGAATTTTTGAATCAAGCTGCTCACTAACTTTTATCATAGATCTACCAGTCGAGAGAGCTTTAAGTAGCTCAAATATGAGACAATCTCGATCAACAGGAATAAGTACTTGGCCATAAAGTTTGTAGATAAACTGAGTAGAAATATCTAAAGCATATTCCAGATTAGTACGGACATCTTTAATGATCTTAAGGATGGATATATAGTTAAATCCAATTTTAAAATTAGATTTTCGAACACTTTCAAAGAGCGTAGTATCATCAATAATAGTGTAATAAAATCCCAAATATACTAACTGGCAGACAGCATCATTATACTGAGATTGAGAAAGTGTATTCCGCTTCAGACTGTGATGTAAAACTACCTGTGTCCAGACCCCTCTCACATTAGAATCTGATTGAGCATAATGTCGCAATAATTGGTCATCAGAATAAAGAACATGATTAGACTCACTAGCAATCAACATAGTATCAACGAAAGATTGACCAAAAATTCCATTACGCTTTTCTCGCTCACCACTATTTATGCTAAGTGCACGTCTGCAAGATAAAATTTGACAATTTTTTCGAACCCAAGCAAGAACTTTTTCAATATAGCTCAAGCTTTTAAATACTTGTTCAGCAGTTGTGTCCTGTATAGCCAGAGAACCATTTTCTAAGCTAATCGTTGAGAATCCATTTGATTGAAGTTCACGCCGCTCATTAGCGACATCTTCTAGAAGAAGAATAGTTGAACGAGCTATTCCAAATTTTCCAAGCATCTGTACAACTTCGTCAGCAATACCTAATTGATGTACTGTCAAAAGTGATGTTAAATCAATAACAACAAGCTCTCCTCGTGCAAGTGTAGTGAGACCTTCCTCAAATTCTTTTCCAGGCCCTTGCCAACAACATAACTTTGAGTCAGGACGTCGAATCAGTTCAAAAAACAGGTCAACAGGATTACGCTGGAGTAATTCAGCAAACATTCCAAAAGGTATTGTACCCTGTTGATAATACGCCGAAATCTGTTCAAATTTATTCATTCTCAGTTCAAGCACTGTCTGCATATTTTTTATCCATTCAGGGTCGATATTATCGTTCTCTGAATCCAATATATTGAAAGTCCTAAATCCCTCCACTTCTGGACTATTTTCGATTATTTGAATGCTCTTCATATATGCAGCATAGTATTTGCTTTTAATGTCTAAAACAATGACACTACTTTTACCAAAAATATCTTCTTTTATAATGATTTCATCACCAACTTTCTTAGCTATCATTTTTTTTGCTAAGGAATCTTCTACAGACAATTCTTGATGCCCAATTGCATGAGATAATTTGTCTTCAATAATTTGCCAAGTTTTAACTTCATGTTGATCTTTTAATAGAACTCCAGTATTGGGTATCACTCTCTCTGGATCTATATCAAGCAATTTAAAATTATTTTCTTCTTTGAGATAGAAAGTAGCATATATTTTATGAGCCTCCCAATTATCGTAAAAACGCTTTTGCAACTCATATAGAGTTTCCAATAAGTCTTGAAATCTATTTCGATTTCTATAAAGATATATAAGAACTTTACATAAATCAAAAGACAGTCCGTTAAGACGAGGGTGCAAGTCAAGAAATTGGTCTAGCTCATCTAGATTATCCATTAAAAAATTAATACGGGCTAAATGAATTTGCATTGAAATATCATTAGGAAATAATCGCAAATAATCTTTGCATACCGAATAAGCAGTATTAAGTTCATCTATGTCTATATATAGATTGACAGCCAAATCAGATATCTGATCAAGAGGGCCATATTTTTTAAGAAGACCTTCACATATGGGCAGAGCTTTTCCAAGGTCACCAGAACCCAGGTATGAGTTAAGTAGACTGCGTATAAAGCGAGTGTTCAAAGTTATATCAACAAATTTCTCATAAATCTCAGCTGCATCCTTGTAGTGTTTTAGTTCATTTAGCAAATCAGCTAGCATAATTTGGTCACGGAGACATGCATTCTCACCCAAAGAAGCTTTTGCTTGGGCTATATACGACTCAACTCCACTAGCATCTTGCGCTTTTAACGCAGCACGAACTGCAATTATCAACGTAACGGTATCACATGTGTATTCAGCAAGTAGACTCTTTATTAAAACTTTAGTCTGTTCATAATCATCTTCTTGTAAACTCAATTGCATGAGCAAATGATTAGCTTCTTTTCTGTATGAATCGTTATCTGTTTGAAATTGCTCAAGTACTTTTTTGGCATCTTTAAATCGTCCTTCATCCATCATCCATGCAGCAGTCAGAATCGACGCCTCAGGTGTGGAAGGGTTAGTGATAATTTCCTCTAGATAAGTAATGGCTTGAGATTTTTCATTCCTGGTATAAGCAAGTAGAGCACGTTGCTTAATTAGTTGGGGATTATGAGGTTTTATTCTTAGAGCAATATCTGTATCGCGAATGGCTTCATCTATCCTGTTTAGCCATCTCAAAGCGCTGCCTCTATTAGCAAGTGGTACTAACAAGCCCGAATGTAAGTTCTGCGGATAATCCCCACCTATAATTTCGGTTAGTATCTCTATTGCCCGCTCCAGCGCAAGTTGCTGATCAGCTGTGATTTGTCCTGCCAAGAGTAATGAGAAGTTCTTAAGTATGGGTTCCATTATTGCCACGGCCAGCAAGACCTTAATATTGCTTAGATCTCCAGCTTCACCATTTTTGATGGCTGTTTGAAACCATTTCTTAGCAAGCTCATAAGACTTGCGATTGAGAGCAGCCTCTCCTATAGCTGCTGCCACTTCTGCATTAGACCTATATTGGGCTGGAGCCAGATTGATTATTGTTTCAAGTACTTCATCCCGAGGGGCCATTTGAATCCTTATAGCATAAGCTGTGCAATTAGCTGGATTCTTCTGCAATACTGTCTGAACAAGTTCCTCAGCCTTTATATGCTCTCCCTGAAACATGTAACCTATGGCTGCATGGACTATAGCTCTTTCATCATCTGGCTTATACTGCAAGGCTTCGAGGAAAGATACTGCTGCATTCGCAGTTTGATCGAGTGAAAGATAGGCCATTCCGATGTTACTCAACAAGCGAAACTTATGTACGGGATCAGCTTTTGTCCATAGCTCCTTCTTAAGATCACTTAAGTAATCCAGTGCTTCCTTAGGCTTACCTCGATTAATGAACGTTCCTCCATTTGTAATTCGGGCGTTCCTTTCATCATTCAAGTCTGATTTGTTCTCGGTTAGAGTGACTAGCATGGCGTGCATATGGGGAATAAGTTTCGCCTGTTCTTCAATATTCTCTTGAAATCCAATACTTAATTGAACTGGATCTGGATTAGGAAGCTTCCCATAGCGTATTAGTGAGATTACAAATGCAGCAGCAGCATTCGCCGCATAAGAATGCCATCTATCATCCTTTTTTATATCAGCTAGATCTGAAATACCTCTTACTTCTAGAAAACTTGGCGGAGGATTGTGATTAGAAGCTGCACTAGCCACGCCATATCCTTCCATTGCCACAGCAAGCAATTTCGGGCACTGGTTAACTAAATTATCTATGTTAGTCTGATTGGCAATAACTTTCTCTCCACTTGCAATGGGGCCATAATGCAACTTTGGGAGCTGAGTCTTTTTTTTACCCTTTCCTGGACGGGTTGTAACAATGCTGTTAGACCAGTTGGAAAGTTCTGGGTTCTTTGAACGACCATAAAGCAAGCGATCCGAAGGTAATTGTTTTACTCTGTTTTCAGACCCCTTATCTGTGATCTTTGCTAATTCGTAGTAGTGAACAAACTCAGCCACTACTACATCACCTAGATCTACTTTTCCTTTAACACCACCTGCGATCCCTACCATGAAGACGTACTTTGGTTGGTAACGTTTAATCATCTGTTGAGTACTAAGTGAGGCTTCATTGTTACCCATGCCAAGAAGCATTACTAGAACTACACGATAACGGCGGTCGCTGTCTGCAATAGAAATATAGCCACAAAAATAAGTAGTAGGGTCGCTGTCATCGTGTTCGGTTGTGTATTCTTCAAGTCTTGCAAGGATTGCATCTCGTTCAACTGGCAGGGCTGTTACAATTCCGATGTCTGATTTCACCTCCACACAGCCTCTTGCCAGATACTGATCAAGTTATACCCTTAATCTCAGTGATTTATTACTGCCATAAGACTTGAATCAAAAGGACTGGATAGAAAACCAGACAGTACCTGCTTAATCAAACAAACGCGAATAGCCAAAAGTCGATAATAAACTTATTAAAGAAGACTCTTTCTCAATTCCATAGCCAGATAGAATACAAGTCTAGCCAGAAAGAAAATCAACTACAAAGCCTGAAAACGCACCTTCAATCCATCTTTTGGCCGACGGGTCGGGATAATAACAGGCTCCAAACTCTGTCCAGGTAAGAGATCCCAGCGATAACTCCGCAGCAGATGGGACACAATAATCTTCATTTCCATCTTGGCAAAAGCGATTCCGACGCAAACTCGGGGACCACCGCCAAAACCAATCAGGCTAAAGGGCTGACGCTTAGGCTGCTGGTCTACACTCCAACGGTCGGGATCGAAGCGTTCCGGCTCAGGATAAACCGTGGATAGACGATGGGTTATCAAAATAGAGTACTGGGCCAACCAACCAGCGGGAATGTGAAAGCCGTTAAATTCAAAGGGTTTAATTACACCCCGAAATCCACCAGCCACCGGAGGATGGAGCCGCTCTACTTCACACATAATTTGGTCTAGGTAGGGCATCTGTCCCATCTGTTCTAAACTCAACGGTCCTTTTACGGTCAGCGACCCCTGCTCTGCTCGTGCTCGTTCCAAAACTTCAGGATGACGGCCCATCTCCAAACAAATCCAGGTCAGCATCGCCGTAGTTGTCTCGTGACCCGCAAAAAGCATCAGCATCGCCTGCGCTTTCAGTTCTTTCAGGCTCAGACGATTGCCTTCTTCATCCTGTGCCTGAATCAAAAGGCTCAGTGCATCTTGGGTGGGCCTTTTCTGGCGCTCCTCAATCACGGCTTCCAGATGTTCAAAAATCTGGTTACGGGCTTCCACCCCTCGTCCTAAAGAAGTCCAGGGAAAAGGAACCGGACTCAGGGAGAATAAGCCATCGGTCAAGGTAGTGAATAGCTTGCTCAAGCGTTCGACTTCAGGCCCGGAACTGGTCCCTAACAGAAGCTGACTGGCAATGTCAAAGGTCAACTGTTTGTACTGATCGAACCAAACGAACTCCCTTTGCTGCTCCCATTTTTTGAAATATTGGAAGGCAATCGTTTCCATAGTTGAGAAATAACTAGCCAAAGCCGGACCATGCAAAGCAGGCATGATTAGGCGGCGATTGCGACGATGTTCTTCCCCTTCCTGGAGAAAAAGGGATTCGCCGAGCAACGTTTTAAAAGTATCGGGCCAGCCATCACGCCAGGAAAAGTGGTCCATATGGCTGGAGAGAACAAATTCCACTGCTTCCAGGCCAACCATAAATACCGTGGGTCTACCGATAATGTTGGACTTGAAAACGGGTCCATAGGCTTCATAGCGCTTAGAAATGAATTCAGGATTAAACAAGAACTCCAGGGACTCTCCAACAAGCGGAAGCCCCGTAGTCCCAGGAGGCAGTTTTAGATTTGGCATTGAAGTTTTTCATGAGTCTCCAACTTCCATGTAACACCCTAGAGCATGTAGGCTTAGCATTTTTCATAGGTTAGTCTGGGGAACGAACCTCAAAGAGAACGTCGGATGAAAACACGGACCCTCGGCACCTCTGGAATTCAGATCTCCCCGATCCTGATGGGCACCTGGCAAGCAGGCAAACGCATGTGGGTTGGGATTGAAGATGCAGACACGATCAAAGCGATCCGGGCGGCGGTAGAGGCAGGAATTACGACAATTGATACCGCTGAAGTCTATGGGGAAGGGCACTCAGAGCGTATTGTCGGGGAAGCCCTCCAGGATGTACGGGACCGTGTTGTTTATGCCACCAAAGTTTTTGCCAATCATCTGCAACATGACCAGGTAATCGCAGCCTGTGAGCAGTCGTTAAAAAACCTGCGCACAGATTACATTGACCTCTATCAGATACACTGGCCTGCCGGTGCTTTTGGTAACGCCCTCGTGCCAATTGAAGAAACGATGTCAGCCCTAAGTGAACTCAAGAAACAAGGCAAGATTCGAGCAATCGGGGTATCCAATTTTTCACAAGAACAGCTAAAAGAAGCGGCTCAGTATGGACGAATTGATAGCGTGCAACCGCCCTACTCCCTCTTTTGGCGCAAGATTGAAAAAGATCTCATGCCGTACTGTGTCGAGCACCAAATTTCTATCTTGGCCTACTCTTCCCTGGCCCAAGGGCTGCTCACGGGCAAGTTTAGTCCAGAGCACCAGTTTGACTCAGCCGATAACCGGGCGAAGAATCAACTCTTTCAAGGAGAAACCTATCAGCGGGCTCAGCAAGCTTTAGCTCGATTACGCCCTCTGGCTGAATATCATCAGACTACCCTCGGCAATCTTGCTTTGGCCTGGTTGCTCGCCCAGCCTCAAGCGAATGCGATCGTGGGCGCACGCAAGGCCGAACAGGCTATCCAGAATGCAAAAGCGGCTGACCTTCTATTATCGTCTGAGGAATTAGCTGAAATCGATAGGATTGGACGCACGGTCACGGACCATTTGGATGACAATCCGATTATGTGGATCTGGAGTGCGTAGAGTCTGCCGTTAATCTTGCATCGCAACTATAAAACAGAACAGGAGGTTAAGGCTTTTGGAGGATAGCCTGTACTCGGCACATCTACGGATAACATGAGCTTCAAGCGTCTCGTCCCAGGAAATTACTATGCAAACCGTACCTGATCCAAAAGCTGAATCTTTAGCCATGAAAGTAGAAGATGACCGTACAGGTTTGAGCACCGAAACCATCAAACGAGCCATCCTCGATAACCTTTTTTATGTTCAGGGCAAGTTTCCAACCATTGCCACCACCCATGACTACTACATGGCTCTGGCCTATACCGTGCGCGACCGATTGCTCCAACACTGGATTAACTCTGCCGTAGCCTATACGAAAGAAGGTTCACGGACTGTGGCCTATCTCTCCGCAGAATTTTTGATGGGACCCCACCTAGGCAATAACTTGATTAACCTGGGGCTCTATGACCAGGTAAAAGCAGCGGTCCAAGAACTGGGCTTAGACTTTGATGAATTGCTGGACCTCGAAGAAGAACCTGGATTAGGGAATGGTGGTCTGGGTCGTTTGGCGGCCTGCTATCTCGACTCTATGGCGACCTTGGAAATTCCATCCCTTGGTTATGGTATTCGCTACGAATTTGGCATTTTCAAGCAAGATATCCGAGACGGTTGGCAAGTCGAAGTCACAGATAAATGGTTGCGCTACGGCAATCCCTGGGAAGTTGCTCGTCCTGAGTGGGCGGTAGAAGTGAAACTGGGTGGTCACACAGAAGGCTACACCGATGAACGGGGCCGCTATCGCGTCCGTTGGGTGCCCTATCAAGTCGTGATGGGAATTCCCCACGACACACCGATTTTGGGCTACAAAGTCAACACGGCCAATACTCTCAGACTCTGGAAGGCAGAAGCAGCGGAATCCTTCGATTTTGCGGCCTTCAACTCTGGGGATTATCTAGGCGCAGTCCAGGAAAAGATGGTCTCAGAAAATCTTTCCAAGGTGCTCTATCCCAATGACGATTCCTCCCAAGGCAAGCGCCTACGTTTAGCCCAGCAAATATTCTTCGTATCCTGCTCCCTGCAAGACATGATCCGGATCATGTCCCGCCAAAATCTTGCGCTAGAGCGATTCCATGAGAAGTTCGTTATTCAATTGAACGATACCCACCCAGCTATCGCTGTTGCTGAGCTAATGCGTCTCTTGATCGACGAGCATGGCCTGTCCTGGGATACAGCCTGGAATATTACCACTAAAACCTTTGCCTATACCAACCACACCCTGCTCCCAGAAGCCCTAGAGCGTTGGCCGATCGGTTTATTTGGGGAACTGCTGCCCAGACATTTGGAAATCATCTACGAAATCAACAGCCGTTTTCTCGATGATGTCCGCATCAAATTCCCAGAGGATGACGGTCGCATTGAACGGATGTCGATTATTGAAGAGCATGGAGAGCGCTATGTGCGCATGGCCCATTTAGCCTGTGTAGGTAGCAAGGCAATAAATGGTGTCGCCGCTCTGCACAGTGAACTGATGAAACAGGATGTGCTGCGCGATTTCTATGAAATGTATCCTGCCAAATTCAGCAATAAGACCAATGGTGTAACACCCCGTCGTTTCATGGTCTTGGGCAATCCCAGACTAACCAAGCTGATCACCAGCAAGATTGGTGATAGCTGGATCAAGCATCTCGATGAACTCAAGCAATTAGAAGCTTTTGTGGATGACCCAGAATTCTGCCGTGAATTCAAAAACATCAAACACGCCATCAAGCAGGACCTCGCCACCTATGTTCAAAAGAACTACGGCCTGGAACTAGATCCCAACTCTCTCTTCGATATGCAATCCAAACGGATTCATGAATACAAGCGTCAGCATTTGAACGCCCTCCACATCATTACGCTCTACAACCGCATCAAAGCCAATCCTGATATCGACATCACGCCCCGGACATTCCTTTTCGGTGGGAAAGCAGCTCCTGGCTACCACATGGCAAAGTTGATCATCAAACTGATCACCTCGATTGGCGATGTCGTAAACCGAGACCCGGATGTGCGCGGAAGGCTGAAAGTACTGTTCTTGAAAAATTACAGCGTCAAGTTTGCCCAATGGGTTTACCCAGCTGCTGACCTCTCTGAACAAATATCCACTGCGGGCAAGGAAGCTTCCGGCACGGGCAACATGAAGTTTGCGATGAATGGAGCACTGACGATTGGGACCTTAGATGGGGCCAATGTGGAAATTAGAGAAGAAGTGGGTGCAGAGAATTTCTTCCTCTTTGGTTTGACAGAAGAAGAAGTCGTGGCGAAGAAGGCGGCAGGATACCGTCCTCGGGACTACTACGAGAACAATGCCGAATTAAAGCGTGTGATTGACCGTATTGCCTCCGGTTTCTTCTCCCACGGTGACTCTCATCTATTCACACCGATAGTAGACCACCTCTTGAATTACGATTCCTACATGCTCTTGGCGGATTATCAGTCCTACATAGAGTGTCAAGACAGGGTCAGCCAAGCCTACAAAGACCAGGACCAGTGGACCCGGATGGCGATTCTCAATGTGGCGCGTATGGGTAAGTTCTCCTCAGACCGTTCCATTCGTGATTACTGCGAAGATTTCTGGGCAGTGAAGCCCGTTAAGATCTCGCTCGAAGATTACATTTGGGAATCAGGGGTGCGGAGACAGCCGTAGATCCATCAGGCGTCGGATCGGGTTTTGATCGGCCTGCGGTTAGGGCGGATTGGGATTCCAATCCATAACCATCACGATCGGGGGTCCCTAGAGACGCGATATATTGCGTCTCTAGGGACGTTATGGGGTGATTCCATCGATTGGTGAATGACCATAATTCCATCCAATTGAATTGGATAAATGGGTATAGTGAAAAATTTTGATTCGGGGCCTCATACTTACAAAAAATGGACAACGGGCTTATTCCAGATAGATGCACTAGACTCAAGTAGAGGGGTGTGTTGAGCTATTTGCCACGTATCGCTGGAGGGCTAACTATGCCCGTTGAAACAGATGGTAAGCCGACGAAAGATATTAAACCTAAACAATTCGGCAGCAGTCTACTCCTTCTGTTGGGAGCCCTGCTCATTTTAAACCTGACGATTATTCCTAGCTTTATTCCTCGTCCACAACCAGTGGAATCTTCCTACAGTGATTTTGTCTCCAAGGTGCAGGCTGGAGAAGTAGACCGGGCGCTGATAGCTCCCGACCGTATCCAGTACGTGCTCAAATCTGACCGGAAAGCAGAGCCTGGTTCACCGGCTGCAACCGATAAAAAAATCGAGTCTTACGCCAAGGTTTACAACACTACTCCTGTAGCCATAGACCTAGATTTGCCAAAGATTTTGCGAGAAAACAAAGTCGACTTCTCTGCACCTCCTCCTAGTAGTGACGGCTGGATCTCTACCCTGATTGGTTGGGTAGCCCCTCCCTTGATCTTCTTTGGCATCTGGTTTTGGTTGATGAGCCGCACACAGGCGGGAGGACCGGCAGCACTAACCGTGGGCAAGAGCAAAGCCCGTATTTATTCTGAAGGCAGCACAGGTGTCACTTTTGCCAATGTAGCGGGCGTCGATGAAGCGAAGGCCGAACTGCAAGAAATTATTGATTTTCTGAAAAATGCGGGTAAATACACGCGTTTAGGAGCCAAAATCCCAAAAGGAGTACTGCTTGTTGGGCCTCCAGGTACGGGTAAAACGCTATTAGCGAAAGCCGTTGCTGGGGAAGCGGGCGTGCCGTTCTTTAGTATTTCTGGATCGGAATTTATTGAACTGTTTGTCGGTATTGGGGCCGCTAGAGTGCGAGACCTTTTTGAGCAAGCAAAACAGCAAGCGCCCTGCATCGTATTTATCGATGAATTGGATGCCCTGGGTAAATCGCGGGGTGGTCCTGGTCCTTTTATGGGCGGGAATGATGAGCGAGAACAGACGCTGAATCAGCTTCTGGCAGAGATGGATGGCTTCGATACCAATGTAGGAGTTATTCTCCTCGCCGCCACCAACCGTCCAGAAGTGCTGGACCCGGCCCTCCGTCGCCCTGGCCGCTTTGACCGGATGGTCGTGGTAGACCGCCCCGATAAGATTGGCCGCGAAGCGATTCTCAAAGTCCATGCTTCCAAGGTCAAGCTCGCGCCGGATGTGGATCTAGGCATCATTGCTGTCCGCACTCCAGGATTTGCTGGGGCAGACTTAGCGAACTTGGTTAATGAAGCAGCCCTCTTAGCTGCCCGACGCAATGCTGATACCGTCATGACGGCAGACCTTAATGAAGCGATTGAGCGGGTCATCGGGGGACTGGAGAAAAAGTCTCGTATCCTCAACGAGATCGAGAAAAAGACCGTTGCCTATCACGAAGTAGGCCATGCGCTGGTGGCCGCAATCATGCCTGGAGCAGGCAAAGTGGAGAAAATCTCGATTGTGCCGCGCGGTGTTGGCGCTTTGGGCTATACGCTCCAGCTGCCGGAAGAAGACCGCTTCCTAATGGTGGAAGATGAGATTCGAGGCCGGATTGCAACGCTCTTGGGAGGCCGTTCAGCCGAAGAAGTTATCTTTGGAAAAGTATCCACGGGCGCTAGTGATGACATTCAGAAAGCTACAGACTTGGCAGAACGGACCGTCACCATCTATGGCATGAGTGATGATCTCGGACCGATAGCTTATGAAAAGACACAGCAACAATTTCTAGAAGGCTATTCCAATCCTCGTCGCTCTGTTGGCGCTAAACTGGCCGAAGAGATTGATCGGGAAGTAAAAGAGATTATTGATGGAGCCCACCATATGGCCCTCTTCATCTTAAAGAGCAATCAGAAGCTGTTAGAAGAAACAGCCCAGATACTCTTACAGAAGGAAGTTCTAGAAGGTCCAGAATTGCGCAAACAGCTCAATCAAGTAGCAATTCCAGAACATCTAGACCTTTGGTTACAGACGGGCAAGCTATCAGAAGAAACTCAGTTGCGGATACTGCGCTGACTTAAGGGACATAAGGGGAAAAGCCATCATTTCTGAACAGTGAACCATTTGTCGTAGAGCCTTTGATACGTTCCATTTTCTTTAAGGGTCAACAGGGCTTTATTCACGAGTTCACGGTACGGGCTATTCGTAGGGAAAACAATGCCGTAATTCTCTTCCCGAAACACCGGACCTACTACCTGGACCTTTCCTTTTCCACCGTGGGCAGAGTAGTAGAGAAGGACAGGAGCATCAAAAACGACTGCATCCGCTCGCCCTTTCGCAAGAGCTTCATAGGCTTGCTCAATGCGAGGAAACTTCAGTGTTTGAATGTTCTGTTTCTGTAAGAAGGCTGATGATGTACTACCAGCAATGGTGGCAACAGGCTTGCCGGGAAGGTCTTGTGGCCCTTGGATATTTCCTTGCAGCTGCTGTACGGTAAGTTCTGTAGTCACGGTAGCAGTGAAAAGCGCGACAAAAATTACGCTAGTAAACATCCAAATGATAGCAACTACTCGACCGAGAGCACTCCTTGGCATCGCATCCGCTTGCGTAGCCAAGGTAGAAGCAGCCCACCAGACCGCTTCGAAAATACCAGGGAAATAGGACTTGCTTACAACCATTCCCTCTGCTCTTCCTCGCTCGGAAAAATAGACCAGGTGAGCGGGTATCAGCACAATCAGGAAAAAGACCCCAACGAGTTGAAGTAGGGCTGGAGAGGCGATAATTGTCCATAGACTGGGACTGTTACTGACAGAATCACCAGGCACTAAAATCTGAAGTCCTGAATCAAAAATAGGCTGAGAGAAATCAAAATCCTGTTCTCGCTCGGCAGTAATTGAGATGGCAGCAATTCCCATATCTGCTTTCCCCGTTTTAGTCGCAGCAAGTAGCTCTGCCACGGTACTTTTTACCGCAAACTCAGATTTCATATTCAGTTGTTCAGCGATACTCTGCCATAGATCAACGCTAAATCCAACCAATTGGCCCTCTTGTTCAAAGACAAAGGGGGGAACGATTCGGGTGGCTACTTGTAAAGGCTCTGTATTTTTTTGAGAATATACAGGATTCACCATCACTAGTAGCATCAAAAAGACACATGCCAAATTCAAAAATAGCTTTAGCCTTTGGTTTTTACAGATTTGAAGCTTCCAAATATTCAGATTCATATCTTTTGAGAGATGCAATTTCCAGGATAGTACGTTTAAGTTAGCTCTAAAGCAGCAAATCCTTCAGCCAACTAGGCTACATAAGCCTTTAAAGCATTAATCAACTGGATATTTTGTTCATGTGTCCGTATAGAAACTCGGAAGTAGGCATCACCCAGTAGAGCAAAACTACCACAGTGACGAATCAAAACATGTGCATCCTTTAATAGTTGTTCTTGCAGGGAATGAGTAGAGAATTGGCTATGGATTAAAAGGAAATTGACAACACTCGGCAAAGGAGTTAGTCTCTTCAATTTAGCGATTTCTGTAGATAAAAAAGCCCGTTCTTCCTGAAGCCAAGTCAAAGTTTTTACGCAGAAATCTGTATTTTCTAAAACTAAGACGCCCAGTCTTTGCGCCAAGCCATTGACGGCCCAAGGGTCACGCCAAGCTTGCCAGCGGGCTAAGCGGTCAGGATGGGCAATGGCATAGCCTAATCGGATCCCAGCCAAAGAGTAAAACTTCGTCAAAGAACGGAGGACAACTAAGTTGGGATATTGGGCCACCAGGGGGATAAAACTTTGGGTTTCACCGCCAGGGACAAAATCCAGAAAAGCTTCGTCCACCAGAACGAGATCATAGTTCTCCAGAAGCGATTCCAGGTGCTTTCGGGCGAAGAGTTTTCCTGAAGGATTATGGGGGTTATTCAGGATGAGCCCCATGCCTCCTGCTAAATCCGGCAAATCAAATAGGGGAATCGTCATGTCCAGGGTAACTAGCGGCACCTCAAAACTATCTAAAGCTCTTTGGTAATCAGCAAAAGCTGGCCTGACCAGCGTGACCGTCCCCCCCTGCCGAGCAAAATCACGAGCCATCCAGGTGAGCAGTTCTGCCGCTCCATTACCGGGCAAAATCCAGTCAGGGTCGAGGCCATGATGTTGAGCTAAAGCTTTGCGCAGTTCCCAGGCTTCCGGGTCGGGATAATCGGTTAGGAGTGCAGGTTCTCGGCGCAGCAGTTCCTCTACATCCACCGGAGGACCGAAAGGATTGATACTGGCGGAAAAATCTAGGATTTCCTCAGGCACGCATCCAGCTCTAAGGCTAGCCTGGTACCGATTGCCACCGTGTCTGGGAATCATAAAGACCTGCGGACGAAAGGACTTGAACCTTCACGAGTTACCCCACTGGCTCCTAAGACCAGCGCGTCTACCATTCCGCCACGTCCGCTCAGACTCACTATTCTATGTCAAAAGGGTCCATCGCATATCCAACATTTGTAAGACATAGACCAACTGGAGGAGCAGCAAAATTGGTGGTTGCCCGACTGCGACTGCGCCAACGCTGCTCAAATTCTTCTACATTGCAGGTTCCTCGCCCTACCTCTTGCACCAAAGTCCCTACCAGCAAGCGCATCATGCCGTAGAGGAAACCACTGGCGCGAACGCGAATTTGAATCAGGTCTCCCTGTCGTTCACAGCCGACCATCAATACTTCTAGCTTAGAATGTGTCCTCTTACTCCCCGCCCGGCGGAAGGTTTCCAGTTCCTGCAGCCCAAGCAGGGTTTCAAGAGCTTCAGCGATCAAGGAGGCATCTAGGGGCTGATAGTAAAACCAGGCTCTGTCTCTCAGAAAGAGATTAGGAGTACTGCTGTTATGGATGGTGTAGCAATATTCCCGCCACAAAGCATTAAAACGACTGTGCCAATCGGGGGGAACCTCCGCCGCCGCCCGTACCAAGATATCTGCGGGCAGACGAGCATTGAGCGGGCGAGGCCAGCGATAGGCAGGAATAGGACTTTTTGTATCAAAATGAACTACCTGACCAGCAGCATGAACGCCCGCGTCGGTTCTGCCCGCACCGTGAATGCGAGAAAACTCGCCCGTCATTTCTAGAACGGCGCCCTCTAGCTCTTCCTGGACAGAACGAGCCTTCTCCTGATGTTGAAAGCCATGAATATGAGTGCCCAGATACTGGACCTTAAGTGCGATGCGGGTAGACATAGATCAGACGCTGTTCAGCATTCGGGCCGTGAATGCACTTATAGCATCAACTAGTGATGCATAGAGGAGTAGCCTAATGCTGCAACACCCACATGCAGTAAGACAAATAAGCCACGGAAAATCCAGGTTCCGAAAGGGATAGAGTTTTCCAACTTAGGCAGGAATGGGAGCGCAAACAACAGAAGAGGAACACCCGACATCAGCGCTAAACCAATAATCTTCATCGGAGAAGCGAGGACTACACCGAAGGCGGGGAGCATATACCACTCAGGCAATACCTTCACAGGAGTGGCAAACACGTTGAAGATATCTCCCAGCGTTGGGGGATAAAAAACTGTCAGCGCGGCAGCAAACACGACGCAGAATAGGACTGTACACGCCACATCAAAAAAAGTTCTAGAAAATTTTATGGGCTCTTGTGCATTCTGAGGAGTCGTTTCCATGACCATCTTGGGAGTCCTCTCAACTTGGTTTACTGGAAGTTCAGCCATGACTGTAGGTTCTAATACTGCTGCCAAAGGAGTCGGAACGTTAGGAACAGGCTGAGTTTGTGGGGCATCAGGCTGAGAAAGTCCTGCACGGATCATTGCCTCACGGACCCTATTGCTTACCTGGGTTTCCCCACCTTGGCCCTGCGATAAGTCCGATGAGTTGTCCATGAGGCTAAGTCTCTGTTACATATCTATACGATTGTAACCAGGCCTTCTCAGATGCGCACAGCGCTTTAGTAATTTTTTTCAATATATCTCAACTATTCTTTAGCATCCAGATGGTCTGCTAAAAGGCGTAGCTCCTTAGCGGCCTGCTCTCTCGGCGTCTTCACCAGCCAATCTGAGAGGGTATCGACCAAATTCGCTGCTTTAACTTCCTGACTGGGTGCCTTAAGTTCTTTCTGGGGAGCACTAACATTGCATCCCATGCATCCGGCGACGGCCAACTGGTCTGCCCGTTCATTACCAGCATTGCCTGAGTGGCCTTCCACCCAGGTCCACCTAATCGAGCGTCCTTTTGCAAGCCGGATTAATTCTTCCCATAGGTCCTGATTGGCAACAGGGGCTCCTTTACTATTTTTCCAACCTTTTCTTTGCCAACCCGCTACCCAAGACTGCATCCCTTTGACCAGATAACTGCTATCGGTGCGAATCTCTAAGGGTCCCTGCGACTCCTGAAGGGCACGAGCGGCTGCCCAAAGTTCTGCCCGCTGATTGGTGGCAACACCCGGTAAGGGTTCAGAAATCTCTTTGACTGAGTCCGGGAAATAGACTCCAATTCCGGCCACGGCCCGGGCAGTGCCATTTCCCTGACAGGCTCCATCGGTATAGGCAACCATCATGCTCGTTTCACAGAGAGCCACAATGCTTTTAGTTTGGGGGGAAGCTCTAGGGCTAAGTCTCGCACTTGGTCATCCGACAAGTAGGCCTTAGTGGCGGCAAAAACAGCTTCCAGTGCTTTTCTTGGGCTGCTAACACCCAAAAGATAATCCTCTTCCTCTTCCAACCGTTCCAGCACTTCAGCCAAGTCAGTCTTGGTTTCATCTTGCTCTAGATGTTCTAGCCAGGCAATCAGGGGGTTTTCAGCCCAGGCATCTTCCAGGTCTTCTGCTAAGAACTCTCCCTCTTCATAGGGACTGGGGAACAGCTCCTTCAAGGCCATAGAGACGGCTTCGGCTACTCTTAGGGCATCGTCTTTACTTTCTAAACGAGCAAACTGTTGAATACGGCCTAGAAAATCTTGCACACTGTAGACTGGACTCATTCGCTATCCCTGCAATACTAGAAAGAACATTCAAAACCTTGCCTGTCCCCTGCATTTCCAATGTATGATAACGCGCCTGTGCATGATGAAATAGCATTCTCACAACCGATATGAATTTTACCTCTGCCGCCCGGCAAAATTTTTACGCCATCCTTCACCAACCGGAACCAAGCATCAATCTTGCCGAGGCAGCGCTCTATATTGCACAGGAAGAATATCCTGCCTTGGATGTAGAAGAGTATCTCAATGCTTTGAATACTATGGCGATGGAAGTGCAAGAACGATTGGGGTCCGAGACTTACCCGCTACGCATTATTCATAAGATTAATCAGTATCTCTATGAGGATTTGGATTTTCAAGGAGAAAACTACGATGATCCCCGCAATAGTTTTCTAAATGATGTCATCGAACGAAGAAGGGGAATACCTCTTACCCTTTCCATCGTTTATTTAGAAATCGCCAAACGCATTGAATTTCCAATGGTGGGTATAGGAATGCCTGGCCATTTTTTAATCCAGCCAGACCAGAATGAAATCGAAATCTTTGTGGACCCTTTTCAAAGAGGAGAAATTCTTTTTGCAGAAGACTGTCAACAAAAACTAAATGCTATCTATGGCAAGTCGATGCCTTTTAGAGCAGAGTTTCTAGCTCCTGTCGGCCCACTTCAAATCCTAGCTCGGATGTTGACCAACCTTAAGCATATCTACTTGAAGCAAGGTGATATCGATAAAACTTTAGCCGCAATCGACCGTATTCTCTTGGTTTTCCCTGAAGCCTCCCGTGAACTGAGAGACCGAGGATTTCTTTATCACCAGATGGAGCGATGGGTCGAAGCAAAGAGAGATTTAGAACTCTATTTGACAAAAAATCCACGTCTAGAAGACATCATGCTAGTCCGCCGTCTACTGGAGCAAATTCCTCCTTAATCGGCAGCGATATCTCGGAAAACAAGCCTTCCATAACCCAAAAACTGTTTCACCATATTTTCACCTGCTGGAACAGCATGGATTTCTAATAAATAGGTGCCTGCCTGTTCGGGATTGCGCATTTTGGCAAACTCAATCGTGACCGTCTGATCCGGGCTAAGGGGCGGCTCAAAATCAAGGATTAAGGTCCTTTTTTGTAGCGTAATCCGTGCTGGAATCTTCTGAGCCGGATAGTGAGGGAGTAGACTTTCAGGTTCTGTAGGATTGAATACCAAAATATTTTTGGGCTCTGGTAACTCCATGCCAAAAGCGGCATTATCTTCTGGAATATCAAGCGTCAATTGTGCTAAAGACTGTTTAACAGAACTAGGAATTTGGATAGTGAACTGATAGGAGGCGGGATAGTAGTTCACCGTATCGTAGATGGCATAGGCTCTAGTTAGCTTTAGTGCAGCGTCAAAGGACTTAGACTCAGCTGGTCTAGACTCTATAGCGCTGACAGCAGGCACTAGCATGACCAAACCTATCGATACTAAGAGATTCAACCATATCTGTTTATGCATGAACCCTCCTAAATTTTTAGCGTCACCTCATCCACTATTTTGCCCTCGGTATCGATAGCCTGAACGTAAAGTATCTTATCGGTATTCTTAACAGATAAGAAATGACGAATTGAGGCACTGTAGGCCGTGAAGGATGACTTATCTACCGGTCGAATATTAGCGCCGCCTCCACAAGTAATATAAACAGTGCCATCCATTGATTTGGTACGTTCATAGTTGTGGTCATGACCATTGATATAAAGCTGCACTCCATACTTTTTCAGCAAAGGGGGCAAGGAGCTGAGCAGCTTTGGATCACCCCCATGCATGCCGGATGAGTAGACCGGATGATGACCATAGACCACCTTCCACGGAGTCTTGGCTTGAGCCAAAGCTTGATCTAACCAGCGGAGTTGAGCTTCATCTACATCGTTGGTATCCAAGGCAAAAAAGCTGACTGCGCCTTTCGTGAAGCTGTAGTAGTTCCCTGGCATCTGAAAGTACTTAATTTCGTCTTTACCTTGATGGGTGCGAATATCGTGGTTTCCCAAGACGGCATAGAACTTAACGCCTGTGGAGAGGAGCGGTTGGTAAGGTTTTTCAAAAACAGCCCCGATCTTTTCGATTTCGCCATTGTTATAGATGTTGTCTCCACCCAATAGGGCAAAATCAAATTTATTTTGGCTGTTCATAGTAGCCATCGCTTTGGCCACTGCATATTGGCCCTTATCGCCTGTACCAAAATCAGCGGTCACAGCCCAATGTTGGGCATTCGCCCCAAGAGCTGAATCGGGCCAAATAATGCTTTTCGGAACCATCGACAAAACAGAGAGTAAAGCGAGGGCTTGCCTTCTACGCATAGAGAAATACTCCTGATTTAGCTTTGTCTTGTTCCTGCAATTCTACGGAAGTTTATTTAATCTTCACCAAAACCTCAGCGTTCCTTGTGTTTTCATCCGTATTCTCTCGGCATTCTAAAGGAAGCCCCCATGCTTGATTCACGCAGAGGTTCCTACGGTGAGCGAAGCCAGAATTCTTGTTGTAGACCATAAACAAAGTAATCCAGACCTCTACACAAAACTTGCAGAGCGCGGCTACAAAGTTTACGTTCATCTGAGCTCTGATGATATTGATGAACAGGTACAGAATGTCCGTCCTCAGTCCCTGATTCTGGATGCATCCTTGCCTGGTTTTAACGCACTAGAATATTGCCGGGCCCACAGTGAAAAAATGCCCCATGTTCCCGCACTCCTGATGGCTGACCGGGTAGAGCCGATGCTGCGGGAATGGGCGCACAGCATGGGTGTACTAGATCTGCTCAGCCGCAATTCGGATGAATTGGCCTCTCTGGTCTGGCGGGTCGATGGCATTATCCGGGAGCGTTTCCCTGAGGTAAATCTTCAGGAGAATGATGGAGAAATTCTCTGGTCTGTGGGGGGAGGCACCTTCGTACCGAGGGTAAGTAAACCACAAAAGCAAGTTGAACCCGCGCAAGTATCTAATACCCAAGCGCTCTTGGATGGCGTAGAAGGAATTCTGGCCTTCAGCGCTGAGGGGAAAATCCTGAAAATGTCCGGAGTAGTAGAAGATAATCCCCTGTGGATCAAAGGCTTGCTATTTAGCTTGAACCTTTGTGGGTCTATATCTTCTGTCCTATCTGTTGGAAGCTTGAAGCATCTCATTATTCGTCATCAGTTTTCTGCTTCAAAAGCATCAGAAGTACTCTTGGTGAAGCGCAGCTTTGGCTACTTAGCCATCGTCGCTAAAGATGCACAAAAGTTTTCAGACGATGTTTTCAGCTGGGCACAGAACGGGGCTGTCTTAGATAGCTAATTTGACAAATCTTTAGATATAGATTCACCGAGATTGAGTAAATCGGAGTGAGTTTGGGAATCCTGTTTATATAGCCAAGTCTGATACCTAACTATTCTTTCCGAGCGTATTTTCATGGTCAAGCGTGTCAAAATTGAGCCTTTAGCTACAGAAACTGAGGTTTTGACGAATAGCAACCTCCTGTCCGCCTTGATGGAACAGGAACTGCACGTTATCAAAGCCTGCGGTGGTCGTGGCTTGTGTGCGACTTGCCATGTCTTTGTCCGCAAAGGTCAAGATTCTCTCAGCCCCGCTAGTTCCCGTGAGTCTCGGACGCTACAGGTGATCACAGGGGCCAATGAATACTCCCGTCTCGCCTGCCAAGCCCGTGTTGTAGGCGAAGGGGTGGTGGTTGAGCTGCCTGTTGGTATGTACGTAACTTCTCTGGCCGATATCTTCGTGCTGGTGGGTCGTCGGGCTGAAGAACCTCTTCTTCACCCAGTTACAGGACGCACTCTAGTAGAACAGGGCAAGATCATTACCCGTTCCATACTTAAGCAATTGGAAGGGGAAGATTTTAGTATCGGAGAAACTCTCTCTGGTACGACAAAAGCGTAAAGTTTGAACTCATTTATTGGAGATGACCATCGTGGTAGCTTCACTGCCCAAAAATCTAAAGAAACATAACCACTACAGCCGTCGTGATTTCTTCACCTTCAACCCTGAAGAAGGGAGCATTATTGACTGGAATGGCTCCCAGAATCTTCTCGTAAGTGAAGATTTTATTTTCGGGTTACAGAAAGGTTTAGAAGAAGAAGTAGGAGATGCCTCTGCTGCTGTCATGTATAGCATCGGCATGGATTGGGGTATCAAAGACGCTGTGGTCTTCGGCCAATGGTTTGAGAAAGAATTTAATATGAAGCCCACCCAGGCCAATGTTTTGTTTCTGTTAGAAACCTGGTGGTGGCCCTTTACGGCTCAGGGTTGGGGAAAGTGGGAAGTGGACATGGATCAGCGGAAGCAGGGGTTCATTTTCATCAATCTCTTTGATTCTGCCGTTGCAAAGACCTTAGGCGATGTGGGCAAGCCTGTTTGTCATCTCTATGCCGGACTTTTCTCTGGTTTCTTCACCTCCATGGTTTCTCGCTCTTTGAGCTGTATCGAAGTCCAGTGCTATGCCATGGGCGAAACCTATTGCAAGTTCCTGATTGCCTCTCAGCAGCGTATTGATGCGGCAACCTTCTGGCTCAATGAAGGAGCTTCGGCCAAGGAAATCTCTCGCCGCTTAGAAAGTGGAGAGCGCAAATGATGGTAGAAACCGTTGGGACTTTCTTCCGGGGAATTAATTGGGAGGATATCGCTATCGCTCTTCCCTCTGTACCCACCATGCTCGTTGAGCAGGTCGTTCAGTCTTTGAAAGATATGGACCGCAATCAAAGTGTTGCCCATTTTTTCAGCCAAATCTGCTGGGAAGATGACGGTTCTGCTGGAACGGTAGCGGTAGCGAGCCCTGCACCTCAAAAGTCGGGCATGTCTTTAGATGACCTGGGTGATTTTTTTAGTGATCTTTAAGGAGATACTCCATGCACACTGTATTAGAAAAGATGATTGAGCAAGGTGATGGTAAGTACCTTGGGAATAAAGATGTCCAAGTTTTATTGGACTATGCCCAATCAGTACAACTAAGAATTGAAACCTATCAAGCTATTCAGAGTCAAGAAGCCCAGCTTATTGCTTTGGCCCTGGAAAAAGTTCATGTAGAGCCTGTTTACACAAGCCGTTACATCAACACAGAGAACGGCAAATGTTCACGGGATATGTCAGCAACTCTACGATATTGCACTACTGCTATGTTGCTGAACGATGAGCAATTTCTCAGAGAAGAATATCTAATCTGGTTGGAAACTATCATCCGGTCACTCAAGCACAAGGACTTGACTTTAGTCTCCATGGAAGCTTTAGGGAAAGCGCTTTCTGAGCTGTTGCCTCAAGCTCAATCTAAACTTATGGCTCCCTATTTCAACTTAGTCTGTGACACTTTCAGAATGTAACCGCGTATTCTGACCACCAACTTCAACCATTTGTTCAGGAGTGTATCCGATGAATTCAGTCATAGAGCGCATTGTAGAAGAAGGTCAGGGGACTGCTGGCCAAGGCCAATATGTGGATGCTGAGGTTCTTAGTGCCCTTAGTATCTTTGCGGACTCCATGGCAGCGCGCAGTGCAGCCTACGAGGCTATTCAAAATCAAGAAAAATCGATTGTCGAAGAGGCTTGTCAGTCGGTCAATGGTTATGCCGATCCTGAAAAGCTTATCCAGGAAATGACTTTGCTCCTCCGTCACAGCGCTTTAGCGATGCTTATGGATGATGCTACCGTCCTCATGGAAGGAGGGTTGTCCTGGGTGCGTGCAATAGCAGAAGCGCAACAACAACAAGAACTCTATGTAGCGATTTCTGAAAAATTGATGGCGGCTACGCTACGAGCTTTGCCAGCTGATCAAGGCTCTCTGCTCCAGCCATTTCTTTCGATGATTCCCCAAACCCTGAAATCTTAATCCCTGAGGCTTTCTTCCATGATGACCCGCGAACCCCCGATCGCCAAAACCAACGGCCATATCCCTGCAAACCTGTTCAATCCCAAGCTCTATGTTCGTTCTGAAATAGAGAGTGGACTTCTGGAAACCCGTCAGGGTCGTCGGTTGATCAGCCTGCCCGATACGCTCATTCATGCTATGTACTCTGCCCTGGAGCGGGAAACAGGCCAGGCGGCTCGGCTCGTACTTTTCAACGTTGGCCTGTGGTGGGGCAAAGAGTTTTACAAGCGGCTGAATAGCGAAATACAGGATTACTACGGTCAATCCATTGCTCAGATGAGCATGACCATGTTTGAGTTACTCCTCTCCCAAGCTTGGATTGCTCACGGTTGGGGACGGATTCATCTTGACATGTCTCTTAAGGATAGAGGCTTAATCCAAGTAACTTTGAGGCATTCCACTCTCCCTGGAGCAGCCAATCGCACCGAACCCACGAGTTATCTAGAGCAGGGAATCCTCAAGTCCTTCTTTGCAGAGTTGACGGGTCGTGACTTGGGCTGCGTTCAATCCGAATGTACCTCTACAGGACATCCTCACAATCGGTTCATCATCACCCTTGCTAAACGCCTGGACAAAGCAGAAGCCTGGATGAGTGAAGGAATTAGCCATGATGAGATGATCGGTCGACTGACTGCTTCATAGACCTGACCCATAAAAGTGCAGTCGTATCTGAGAACATAACCCCCTATAGTCCCCCACCCTCCGGGAAGGCTACGCCTAGTGCCGAGGAGACTATAGGGGGTCTTCTATTTAATTCTACCTAGCAACTTAGGTACTATCCCAGCCTTCAATTTTTCTATCTTTCCACCATCGTCGTTCCCTCACAAATGGGAATGATGATGGTGGAAATTTGTGCGCAGATAAAGTTTCTCCGCTAGCCAGATACCAGCTCTGTTCCTAAAAATGCTACGCTGGGAAAGCTTAACGTTTTGTTACCTTCCTTTTCCCCTTCCCTCCCAAAAAAGCATTTTCCCCATGACCATCAAACACATTCGTAACGTCGCTATCATTGCCCACGTTGACCACGGTAAGACCACGCTGGTTGACGCTTTGCTGAGACAGTCAGGGGTCTTTCGGGCCAACGAGTTGCTCGTTACCTGTGTCATGGACTCCAATGAACTGGAGCGTGAGCGCGGCATCACCATTCTTTCAAAAAATACCGCTGTGTACTACGGCGAAACCCTGATCAATATCGTAGACACCCCAGGACACGCTGACTTTGGCGGAGAAGTAGAACGGGTTCTAGGCATGGTGGACGGCTGTTTGCTGATTGTCGATGCCAATGAGGGGCCGATGCCTCAGACGCGCTTTGTTCTGAAGAAAGCGCTAGAGAAAGGCTTAAAGCCGATTGTGTTCGTCAATAAAATTGATCGTCCCCAAGCGGACTCTCCACGAGCTGTGGACAAAGTTTTGGACTTGTTTATTGAACTTGGCGCTGATGATGACCAGATTGAATTCCCTGTATTCTATGGGTCAGGGCTGGCGGGTTACGCGGTAGCAGAGCCTGAAGATAAATCCGAAGACATGAAAATTCTGTTTGAAGGTATTCTTCAGCACGTACCACCCCCTGTCGGAGATGTCAGCAAGCCCTTCCAGCTCCAGGTAACCACCCTCGACTACTCCGATTATCTAGGCCGAATTGTGATTGGCAAGATTCACAATGGCACCGTCCGAGCGGGTGAGCAGATTGCTCTACTGCGAGAAGACGGCAGTGTTAGCAAGGGCAAAATCACCAAGCTTCTAGGCTTCCAAGGACTCTCTCGTGTGGAATTGGAAGAATCCAGTGCTGGTAATCTAGTGGCGATTGCAGGGTTTGCCGATGCCAACATTGGCGAGACTTTGGCCTGTGCTCAGAACCCAGAAGCACTGCCTTTGATCCGGGTTGACGAACCAACGCTACAGATGACCTTTTCGATTAATGATTCTCCTTTTGCAGGGCAGGAAGGCAAGTTTGTCACCTCCCGTCAGCTTAGAGACCGTCTGTTCCGTGAATTAGAAACGAACATTGCCCTCAGGGTTGAAGAAACCGATTCTACGGATAGCTTTGTTGTCTCCGGTCGGGGAGAGCTGCACCTGGGAATTTTGATTGAAACCATGCGTCGCGAAGGCTATGAGTTCCAGGTTTCCAAACCCAAGGTTATCTTCCGGCAAGTGGATGGTCACGTCTATGAGCCTTTTGAAATGCTGGTCTTAGATGTGCCTAATGATGGTTCTGGCTCTGCTATCGAGAACCTGGGTCGTCGCAAGGCCGAGATGCAAAATATGATTGCCTTTGATAATGGCCGTACGCAGCTGGATTTTGTCATCCCTGCCCGTGGTTTGATTGGCTTTCGTTCTGAATTTATTCGCTACACCAAAGGCGAAGGAATCATGAACCACTCCTTCCTGGACTATCGTCCTTCAATCGGAGACATTGGTGGTCTGCGCAATGGAGTTCTGGTTTCCTTTGAAGAAGGTGAAGCCACCTACTATGCACTCCAAGGCTTTGAAGACCGAGGCGTCTTTTTCATTACACCCGGTACAAGAGTCTACTCTGGGATGATTATTGGTGAAAATAACCGGAACCAAGATCTAGAGCTGAATGTCTGCAAAGCCAAGAAGCTAACCAACATGCGGGCTTCTTCTGGAGAAGAACTCGTTCAACTGAAATCTCCGATCCAAATGAGTTTAGAGCGAGCGTTGGAGTACATCTCAGATGATGAACTCGTCGAAGTTACCCCCAAATCAATCCGTCTGCGCAAGCAAAAGGTTAAAGCCGGGAAGCGTTAGAAGCCCGTGGGACAATGGACATTCCTATATAGGGGTTCATTGTCTTGCCTGAACCTTGGGATGCTCTGATTCTCTCTAATGGCCCTGGTGAATTAGCGACCTGGGTGCGTCCTGTAGTGGCAGAACTCAAGGCGCGTCACCCTGAAGCTCGGGTATCGGTGGTCCTATCACCCTGTTCCAATGCTTCAGGTCAGGAAGCTCAATTTGCCCAGAGTATGATAGGCGTAGACCGCGTGCAAGCCGCTAAACACTACCGCCGATTTTTGCTTACGGGTAAAACAGCAGGGACCTGGGACTGGTATGCCAAGGGCATTACGGTATTTCTAGGAGGAGACCAGGGATTTTCTGCCCTGATTAGCCGTCGCTTAGGCTATCCGATCTTGGTCTATGCCGAATTGATGGCTCGCTGGCCCAGATTTGTTAATCGCTATGGTCTCAAGGCTGAAACGGTTCGTGACAGCAAGAGTTCTCACAGGGAACGTTTCAAGGGCCAATTTAAGGTGATTGGAGATTTGATGGCCGATGGAGTGCACGTAGGTTCGCAGGATACCGCTTACGTCGAAAAAGTCCTAGACCTCCAGCTTGGTCAAACTTTGATCGGTCTGATGCCTGGTTCTAAAGCAATGAAGCTTTCCCAAGGTGTTCCTATGATTATGGGAGCTGCCGAATATATGCAGTCCCTTGATCCAACCCTACGTTTTGTGGTTCCGGTTGCACCCACGACTTCTCTGGAATATCTCGCCTCTTTTGGAGATCCCAAAAATGTAGATATTGAGGCCACCTTTGGTACCAGCGCGGCTCTGATTCAAGATCAATCAGGAGCGAAACTAGTCACGCCAAAAGGCACTGCCGTCCATCTCTGGACAGAGTCCCCTGCCTATGACCTGCTGGCTCGCTGTGCTCTTTGTATCACCACAATTGGCGCGAATACCGCCGAGTTGGGTTTCCTTGGAATCCCGATGGTCGTCTGCCTGCCGAATAATCGCTTGGAAGCAATGCGCGCCTGGGACGGGCTCCCTGGCCTTTTAGTAAATCTTCCTGGGGTCGGCACTTTGGCCGCTAAAGCAATCAATGGCTATGTGGAGAACCGATTAGGACTCCTGGCCTGGCCCAATATGCGGGCTAAGGAAGAGTTAGTCCCCGAATTACACGGACGCTTAACGCCTCAAATCATTGGGGACGTAGCCCTAGAACTCTTAGCCGATGCTCCTCGCCGGACGGAAATGAGCCACAGGTTGAAAATGGTAATGGGTTTACCTGGGGCGGCGAAGGGTCTAGTAGATCTTGTAGATGAAATGGCTCCTCTCTAGAGAAGGGAGGAGCCATTTCACTTAGCGCTTAGCGGGGGATGGACTCGACGAACGGCGCGAACCCACCAGTTCGGGCGTACGGTCGTTAGTCATGTCAGGAAGTTTGATATTCCAAGCAGACACAGCCTGACCGTAGCCACCGGGAGCGACGGCTTGAGCCATTTCAAGGAAGGCTGCCTTATCGCCAGCCTTGACTTCTTCACGAATGGTGTAGTTCTCCAGTGCCGCACGCCAGCCAATGAGCACAATCGGCCCTGTATAGCGCTGACCAGGACGAAGTTGGTCAGGCTGCTTGGAGCGCCACTCATAATCGAAACGAGGCGTGGTCAGATTGTAGGGCTGACTCAGCTGGCGGAGCTGATAGGGCAGGGTATCGCTACCAAAGGTTTCACGATACTCTTCGCTATCGACTAAGGCATCGATGAAGGCGAGATAGCCTTTCTGGGCAATGATGATCGAGTATTTAATCGTCTCCTGCTTACCGTAGGGCTCCCGACCTAAGAAGCGTTTGAGGCTGACCTCAACGAATCGGTAGTTATTGTTGGGTTCTAAGACTAAGCGACGATAGACATCAGACTTACCGAGGCCCCGCACAAAGTCTTGAACGCTGATCGCCCCATTCCGCAACTGAGATTCAAGAGCGGTTTGGCGGTTGCTGTCAATAAACAGGTGTTCGCTAAAGATCTGGCGATAGGCCGCATAGATGAAGTTCTGGAACTCCTGTTCGTCCTTCATGTCGTAACGGTTGAAGCTCAGAGGCTTATCTTCTCCCGCCATCTGGGGCACGGAAGCGACTCGATGGGGCCTGGTGGCGTACTTAGTATCCAGCAAGGGGAGTAACCCTTTGGCAACATCCGCAGGGTTGTAGCTGGAGGATTGCTTGTAGGGAATAGGTTCTTTGGTCGTGCCATAGGTTGGGATGTTGATGTTGGCCGTAGCCCCTGCCGTCCCAAAACCGACCATAGGTCCAGCGTAGAAATCGCTTGGACGGCGCTGGTCGAGCTGTCTAGAGAGCCAATCTGCACCAAAGCGAGGCGTAATCAAGTTGTAGGGCTGACTCAGCTGGCGGAGCTGATAGGGCAGGGTATCGCTACCAAAGGTTTCACGATACTCTTCGCTATCGACTAAGGCATCGATGAAAGCGTGATAACCCTTCTGGGCAATGATAATCGAGAGCTTAATTGTTTCCTGCTTAGAATAAGATTCACGGCCTAGGAAACGCTTCAGACAGACATCTACAAACCGATAGTTGTTGTTCGGTTCTAAGACTAAGCGACGGAAAACGTCGGACTTGCCGAGGCCTCGCACAAAGTCTTGGACGCTGATCGCTCCGTTACGCAACTGGGATTCCAGGTTGGTTTGACGGTTGCTGTCAATAATCAGCTGTTCGGCAAAGATCTGGCGATAGGCCGCATAGACAAAGTTCTGGAACTCTCGTTCGTCCTTCATGTCGTAGCGGTTGAAGCTGAGGGGCTTATCTTCTCCTTCCATTTGGGGGACAGAAGCGACCCTGTGCGGTCTGGTGACGTACTTGGTATCCAGTAAAGGAATTAACCCTTTGGCGACATCGTCTGGGTTGTAGCTGGAGTATTCTGTGTAGCCAGCGCCTGAAGCGTAGGTAGGGGCAACATAGGTACTAGGTGCAGTGTAGGAAGGAGCAGCACTAGCGGCAACCGCAGCTCCGAAGCCAAGCATCGGACCGGCATAAGCTTCACCGGGACGGCGTTGGTCAGATTTTCTAGGCAACCAATCCGCAGCATGGCTAGGCGTGACTAAGTTATAGGGCTGGCTCAACGGACGAAGCTGATAGGGTAAGGTATCTGCTCCAAAGGCTTCAGCATACTCAGCGCTGTCTACGACCGCATCAATGAAAGCGTGGTAGCCCTTCTCCCCAATTACAATTGCCCACTTGATGGTTTCCTGCTTGGAATATGGCTCCCGTCCTAGGAAGCGCTTTAGGGTAATCTCTACAAACCGATAGTTGCTATTCGGCTCCAGAATCAAGCGGCGATAGACTTCGGATTTCCCCATCCCCCGGACGAAATCTTGGACGCTGAGCGCTCCATTGCGCAATTGGGATTCCAGGCCGACCTGGCGGTTACTTTCAAGAATTAGCTGTTCGCCCAAAATTTGACGATAGGCTGCATACACAAAATTCTGAAATTCCCGCTCGTCCTTCATGTCGTAGCGGTTGTAGGCTATGGGTTCATCTTCGAAGCCCATCTGGGGGATAGAAGCCACCCGGTGCGGCCTAGTTACATACTTGGTCTCAAGTAAGGGAATACCCATAAACTGCGTCTCTCTTTCGGGATACTTGGTTTTGTATTGTAAAGAGAATTAATCTGGCAATGCCCTAAAAGTTGGATTTCGTAAACAAAAGTCACAATGGGCATCCGTTCTGTGGGCTTGGCTGGTTGTCAAAGAAGCCCTGAAATCATTATCCAGAAGCGCCACATATCCCTCTAGCAGAGGATTAGGAGCCCATAGGACGAACTTTTGCGATGGATTCAAGGTTGCTGATTCAACATTTCATGCAGCGTGAACACTTTTTCTAATATCTCCGATACCACCCGATCAGGCGTAGACGCCCCAGAAGTGATCCCAATCGTCACTGGATGAGCAGGCAGCCAGTTTTCATCCACCACAAAAGGACCGCGATGAGAAGCTTCCAGCGGTTTATGCTCAATGCGATTGCCTGGTCCAATGCGGCTCGAACTGTCGATATGGTACGAACGCAACCCCTGGTGGAGGCCAATTTCGTGGAGATGACTGGTATTCGATGAATTAAAACCACCGACGACCAACATCAGGTCCAGAGGCTCGTCTACTAACTTGAGCATGGCATCTTGGCGCTCTTGCGTAGCGTTGCAGATCGTATCGCCCGCACTCATGTAATGCTCGGAAAGCACCTGTGGACCATATTTTTCGAGCATGGTACGCTCGAAGAGTTTACCAATCTGCTCGGTTTCGCCCTTGAGCATCGTGGTCTGATTGGCAACGCCAACACGCTCTAGATGAACATCCGGGTCAAAATCTGGTGAGTGCGCATGTTCGAATTTAGTGTAGAAGGTCGCTTTGTCCCCACCCTGCAGGATGTAATCACAGACCCATTGCGCTTCTTTCAAATTCAATACCGTCAGGTAACAGTGTGCACGGGAAGCGGTTGCAATCGTTTCTTCGTGGGCATATTTGCCGTGAATAATGGCTGTGAAATCAGCACTTTCGTACTTGGCGACCCGACTCCAGACACGAGAGACCCAAGGGCAGGTGGTATCGACAATAGCAATATCTCGATTTTCTAAGGCTTCCATTTCCTTAACGGCTGCTCCAAAAGCAGGAAGGATCACCACATCCCCCTCGCCAACGATACCTAGGTCCTTAGTTTTAGGATTGCCCTTTTCATCTAAATCTAGAAATTGAATCCCCATCTCTTTTAACTTGGCATTGACCATTGGGTTATGAATGATCTCATTGGTAATCCAGATCGTTTTGTCCGGATAGTGCCGACGGGTTTCATAGGCCATAGAGACAGCTCTATCCACGCCCCAGCAAAAACCAAAGGCCTCTGCCAGGCGGACGGTCACATTTCCTCGCTGATACTTATATCCCTGTTCGCGAATTTGGGGAATGAGGCCTCCATCGTACTCCGCTACAATTTCAGGACGCACTTGGTCTTTGAGGCCGAAGCCTTTGCGGTTGTAACTGGGATTTGCCATCGGGGGTAAAGTCTCTAAGAGGTCTAAATTGAGCCTACTTTAAATATTCTAAGGCTCCTTATCCCTCTCCCGATGCTTAAGCTAGGCTAAAAGCATGGACATCCTTGCACCTGTGCCCCTTTGGCTTTTCTTTGGACTATTGCTTTGGGTACTAGAGCTTTTCACCCCAGCCTTAGTCGCAGGATCTATGGGAACCGCCGCTCTTTTAATAGCGGCGACAGTAGGATGGGTTCCTAGCTTGGCTATTCAGTTTTTCTTGTTCGCGGTACTTTCTGGAATTTTTGTCTGGTTTTCCTGCCGTTTAGTCCCCAAGGCCAGTCGCAAACTAGACAATCCCTACTATCAAGCCCAAGCCGTTGTTACCAGCGCTATTTTGCCTAGTTCCATGGGCCGAATTGCACTGCAAGGAAGTACCTGGAACGCTTACTGTGATCTTCCCGGTAGCAAACTCCAAGTAGGCCAGAAAGTTATGGTAGTAGGAAGAGAGGGAACAGTACTAAAAGTAGTTCCCTTAGATCTCTCAGAACAACTCGAATCAGGTCATCTCGAACCTTAAGGATGGAAATTATATGGAATTCTTTTTACTTGTCCTTGGTGTTTTTATCTTGGTCACGCTAGTTGCCGGGGTAAAAATCATTAATCAGGGAGATGAAGCTCTAGTAGAACGGTTAGGACGCTTTCATGCCAAGCTATCACCTGGCCTCAGTATTGTGATTCCCTACATCGATCAGATGGTTTTCAAAGAAACGATCCGGGAACAAGTGATTGATATTCAGCCCCAGCAATGCATCACCAAAGATAACGTTTCACTTGAAGCCGATGCCGTGATTTACTGGCGAATTGTAGACATGAAGCGCACGTATTATGCAGTTGCCAATGTTCGCCAGGCAATGAGCAATTTGGTCCTAACAGCCTTGAGAGCAGAAATTGGCAAATTAGAATTAGACCAAACTTTTGCTTCTAGAGCAGAAATTAATCAAGCCTTACTGCTGGAGTTGGACGAATCGACAGACCCTTGGGGAATCAAGGTAATGCGGGTAGAGGTGAAAAATATTGCTCCTTCCAAAACCGTCCTCGATTCCATGGAGCAACAAATGGCTGCAGAGCGCCGCAAACGGGCTGTTATCCTCAATTCTGAAGGAGAGCGTCAGTCCGCCATGAACAGTGCCGAAGGAGAAGCACAAGCTCAGATTACCCGTGCACAAGCAGCCCGTCAGCAACAAGCACTCCAAGCTGAGGGAACGGCTATGGCTCTGCGAACGATTGCAGAGACGCTCCGCGACCCAAAGGCCGCAGAGGCGCTACAGTTTTACCTTACACAGCAGTATTTGGAAGTTTCGAACAAAATTGGAAGCAGTCCGAGCAGCAAAGTATTTTTCCTGGACCCAAACTCGATCACAGGTTCTCTAAACGCTCTACTCTCTATGAATCAAGTCAAGACCGAGGAGCCGACCGACGCTGTCAAAAAGCTACCCCCCCTGCCCTTGAATCTGCAAAACCGGATGTTGAACAAGCAGGAACCTAGCTAGTTTCTATAAGAAGTCGAATCAGAAAGAAGTTAAATCAGACTAGTCCAGCCTCCACTCACCTCTGTGTCTGGAGTTCGTGAATACGACAAGATATGTTCTCTTTGCTACCAAATTAGTTGCACATATAAGAGTCAATACATTAACGGACAGCAAGTATTGATCGCAAACCGATGCAAACCAAAATAGGAACAGCAATGCGATAGTATGAGGGCAAGTTATGTGAGTAGGCTTTGAAGGTTTGTAATCTCAGCCTCTCCTCCGCAACCTCTTGCATGAGGCCGTAGCGCAGAGAATGGTCTATCTCTGGAACACGCATCACACTCTACGATGTGATGCGTGACACGACAGAATACTAGAGAGAACACAAAGCGTAAGGGTTTTCACTGTAGACATATAGTTGCAGGAACACAAGTATATATTTATTCGTCTTAGAATTAGAAAGCTCACATACGGTTAATGCTTCCTGTGTATATAACAGTTGCAGATGATACACAATCTGCTCGAAAGAGCAGATCCCAGGCGCACCCATTTGTTTATAGCCAGATTCTCTGTAAAATATGGGTCAGGGATTCCATAGGCAGCCTGTCCAAAGCAAACTTAATTGGGACATATCCGCTCGATTAAGGGGTGAGCCCATCCTGACTGTTAACTACCTACTTTTCAAGAGTGCCTTGATGGAAACAAACTACACCGAATCTTCTGAATCTATAAACTTTCAAAAATATTGGTCAGTGGTTAGAAGACGCTGGTTGACGGCCACAGGTGTGTTCACCCTTGTTTTTGGTTCGGTTGCTACTTTTACCTTTTTGCAGCAACCCTCCTACGAGGCCATTGGCAAGGTTCTGTTGAAACGGAAGGATTCAATCTCTTCTCTGACCGGGCTTGGGGGAGAAAACCGGGGAGAGCTGCAATCATTGGCCCTGGAGAAAGATCCTATCGATACCGAAGCAGAAGTGGTAGCCTCTGCGCCCTTAGCTCAACAGACGATTAAGGCTTTTGACCTCAGAGATAAGGACAATGAGCCATTAACAGTCGACGATTTCTTGAGGAAGTTGACGGTGAAGAGCATTCGAGGGGCTGACGTTCTGAAGGTTTCTTACATTGACAAGAACCCCGCCCGTTCGGCAGCGGTCGTCAACTTTTTGATGAAGTCTTACATGCAGAACAACCTTTACAGCAACCGAGCTGAAGCTGTTGCTGCTCGAAAATTTATCGAGGCTCAGCTCCCAAAAATTGAAAACACCGTCCGTCGATCTGACGCCGCGCTGCGTAAGTTCAAGGAAGCCAACAAGGTAGTGGCCCTAAAGGAAGAAGCGCAGTCAGCGATTACTGTTATTGCTGACCTGGAGAATCAAGGAGCGAGAGCGCAGGCTGAATTAGATGATGCTGCTGCTCGCTCTAGTGCCCTGCGCAGCAGGCTAGGCATGAGTTCGCAAGATGCTATGATTTTAGGCTCTATTAGCCAATCTCCCGCAGTCCAGAGAGCCTTAGAAGAGCTACAAAAGGTTCAAGGAGATATTGCTATCCAGTCTGCTCGCTATTCTGAAAATCACCCTACGGTGGTCAACCTAAGAAGCAAAGAGGCAGCCTTGAAGTCTCTTCTGAAAGGTCGTGTCAAAGGTGTCCTCGGGAAGGGGAAACAAGACATTGGCGATAACCTGCAAGTGGGTGAGCTTAGGATAAAAATGACAGAAGACTTAGTTAAGTCAGAAGTTGATCGCCTAGGTTTAGCAAGTCGAGTAGCAGCGCTGGAAGGTAGACAAGCTTCATACAAGAACAGAGTGAGCGATATCCCAAGGCTGGAGCAGGGCGAACGGGAACTAACACGGGGTTTGGAAGTATCTCAAAATACTTATGAACTCATGCTCAAGAAACTCCAGGAAATCCAGGTGACGGAAAATCAGAACATTGGCAATGCTCGTGTTCTTGAGACAGCGATCATTCCTGAAATACCTGTCAGTCCAAAAATTCCTTTGAACCTAGCAGCAGGAGCTTTTCTGGGAGGTATCCTTGCCCTAGGGACCATCTCCATTTTAGAAGCACGCGATAAATCAATTAAAACAGTCAAAGAAGCTAGACAGTTACTCGGATATACCCTTCTGGGTGCTATTCCCGCTTCTGAGTACAAAGCACTCCCAGCAGACACTTCAGGGGCTTCCCTGCCTTTGGGAAGTAGGACCCCTGCCGCAATTGCCTCCCCCCAATCGCCAGCAGGCGGAGCCTACCGTATGCTCCAAGCCAA
This sequence comes from Gloeobacterales cyanobacterium, assembly GCA_038245785.1. Classification (GTDB taxonomy): domain Bacteria; phylum Cyanobacteriota; class Cyanobacteriia; order Gloeobacterales; family PMM-0068; genus Sivonenia. Next base: position 69,156 of record JBBRSB010000022.1, read on the forward strand.
TTTGAGATTCATGCGTTCTGAAAAGGATCTGAAAACAGTCGTCATTAGCAGCTCTGTACCGAGAGAAGGTAAATCAACGGTAGCAGCCAACTTAGCGGCAGCCCTTGCGCAGGTGGGTCGTAGAGCGCTCCTGATCGATGCCGACTTGCACCGTCCTCGCCAGCATGAAATATGGAACCTCTCCAACCGGATTGGTCTGAGCGAAGTGATTATGGGACAGGCAACAACAGAGGTGGCCGTACAGCAAGTAATGCCTTATCTTGATGTCCTAACGTCTGGGACGCAACCCCCCAGTCCGCTAGCATTACTAGATAGTGAGGCTATGTCCTTCTTCCTCGAACAAGTTTCTGAAATCTATGACCTGATCATCCTAGATACTCCTCCGCTTGTATTTGAAGCTGATGCAACCATTCTTGGCAAAATGTGCGATGGACTGCTTTTGGTGGTGCGTCCTGGCGTGGTTGACTCTGTGAGCGGTGCAATGGCCAAAGAGTTTCTAGAGCAATCAGGACAAAACGTCTTGGGGCAAGTGGTTAATGGCGTCATTGTAGAGAATGAGCCCTCCGCTTACTATCGACAAGCAGGAAGTTATTACACGGGCGGCGTTAGATCTTAGGGGTGTTTCCTATGCATCCGATTAGACTACGCTTAATGGGCACCATGGGGTATTTTTATTGCGTGTACGCTGAATTTGGTGCTGGGATCTCCACAATCTGTTGCGATAGACAGATTTGCTTACCCAGACAACCCATAAAGAGCCAACTAAATAGTCTGCAATAGGTATTTAGCCGCAATGAACATCAATATTTTAATGGCAACTTATAACGGAGAGAAATATCTAGCAGAGCAGTTAGAAAGCTTGCAAGCACAAACCTATCAAGATTGGACCTTGCACGTTAGAGATGATGGCTCTCAAGACAATACTTTAGATATACTCCATCGCCATGCTACGCAGGATAGTCGTATCTCCATTTTAGATAACAATGGAGAGCATCTTGGCTCTTGTGGTAGTTTTTCTTTCTTGATGGAGCAAAGTCTAGACGCTGAATACGTTATGTTCTGTGACCAGGATGATGTATGGATGCCTAACAAAATCCAGCTAACCCTTGAAGCTATGCTCGATTTAGAAGCAAAATACGGCAATATACCTCTTATGATCTACACCGATCTACAGGTCGTAGATGATCAGTTGAATACCATTGCTAATTCTTTTCTAGCCTATCAATCGATTGATCCCAAAAGGAATAATCTCCATGATATTTTAGTTACCAATCCTGTAGCAGGTTGCACTGCTCTGCTCAACAGAGTCCTAGTAAAATTAGCTGCTCCTATACCTACTGAGGCCCTTGGCCATGATTGCTGGTGCTCCCTGGTAGCCAGTGCTTTTGGCAAACTGGAACATTTAAGCAAACCGCTTATATACTATCGGCAGCATGGCAGAAATGATGTCGGGGCTTATAGTTTCAACTTTCGCTATATTGTCAAGAGAACACTGTCAATTATCGACCTAAGTGGCAATGAACTTAGAGCTACTATGATTCGCTCGATCATACAAGCAAAAAGTTTTTTGTCTCGCTATTCTGGCAAGTTAGATGTTGATTCGCTCCATATCATTCAAATGTATACCTCTCTCTTAGAAGATACATTCTGGGAGAGAAGAATAAAGATCATTAAGTATAAATTTTTCCGGCATGGCCTAGTGAGGAATCTTGGGCTGATGTTGAGAGCTTAAGTCTTTGCAGCACCATGAAAAAGTCGTGTTGTGCAAATCATATTTACTGACCACGGATAATGCTTATTTGTCAAAAATACCTGTCCTGTAGTGTATCTCTGAAGAGTTAGATCGCTGATGAATAAACTTCGCAATCCTTCGAGCCTTATACGAAGTTTCTGGGCTTTATCTGATCAAGGGATCGTTAGCTTAGGAAACTTTTTCACCACTATTCTCCTCGCTCGGGCGTTACCCCAAGCAGAATATGCCATATACGCCCTTACCCTTGGGATTTTGCTCAGTGCCAACAGTTTGCATGCTGCACTGATCACTTATCCACTCTCGGTGAAAGGAGCGGCAATCGATAAAGAGGTTCTCAAGCGCTTTACAGGAGGGTCTTTAGTACTCACTACCGGGCTGGTCCTCGCGCTCAACCTTGCCCTATTTGCAGCCCTATCAGTCCTAGGCAGGCCGCAGCTGGCTCCTTGGGTATTTGGGGTTTCTCTCTTCTGGCAGCTTCAAGAAACTCTCCGGCGGGCGTTAATATCTCAGTTGCGCCACAACGAAGTCGTATGGGGAGACGGGATCAGCTATCTGGGTCAAGCCGTGATGGTCTGGCTGTTGACTCAAGGGAAATGGTTATCTTTAGATACAGTTTTTGTGGCCATGATGCTTACTTCTGCCGCTGCTGCTGCGGTACAAGCGATACAACTAGGTATCAAATCCATGAATTTTGCAGAACTAAGGGTTCTGATTAAAGATTTTTGGAGTTTCGGGCGCTGGATATTACTAACTAATTTGTTGGGTTCCTTGTCGATACAAGTCTTTCCCTGGTCTTTAAAGTTTTTTCATGGACTCCAAGCTACAGCTTCCTTTCAGGTGGTCGCTAACGTTTTAGGGGTTTCCCATCCCGTTCTATTCAGTTTAGGAAGTCTGATCATGCCTGCTGTCGTGCAAGCCCATCTCAAGGGGAATATGCAGGATGTTTGGAAAGCAACCTGGAAGTATGCGTTTCTAGGGGGAGCTCTGGTACTACCCTACTATGCTGTGCTGTTTTGCTGGCCAAGAGAGATGCTTACCGCCTTTTATGGCTCAAACTCTCCCTACCTAAACCTGGGTCTAGAAACACCATTGCGTATCTATGTTCTGTCTTATGCCCTCATGTATTTTTCATTAGTATTACAGGCTTTGCTCTATGGCCTTGAGGACAGCCGAGCTGTTTCATCGGTCCAAGTCATAAGTACTGTTACTAGTATCATTTTGGGCATTCCTTTAGTTCTGTACAATGGGGTTTTAGGAGCTGCTTTAGGAACTGTTTGCATTAGTATAAGCAGTCTTATCAGTTTTAGTTTATTGATACGAAGAAAGAGTTTGGCTTAAATCCTACAAAGTATTAATGAAATTACGAATAGCAGGAACAAGATAAATTTTCTTTGTGTCAAAAGGTTAGAAAGGTAAAACTCTGAATGCGCATAGCTCTTTTTGACTATAGAGTTATTCCAACCAATCCGACAGGGGGGTGCAATCTCCGCATTGCAAAGGGACTTTCTGACAGCCATGAACTTACTGTTTTCGCTGTAGAATTTGAGAATCCTGCTCCTGGCCGAATTCGTTGGGTGCGCATTCCCGCTCCCATTCGCCCGTTAGCCTTACTTTTTGTTGTCTATTACGTCTTGGCTCCTTTGTACTATTGGATGCACTGTCTCCGTAACCAGGCGCATTTTGATGCCGTACTTATGGTTGAGAGCAAGATCGCTTTTGGTGATATTTCCTATGCACACTTCTGCCATCGGGCTTATCTAAAAAATCATTGGCAGCAGTCAAAACTTGGAGGGGCACGCGGTTGGCTCCGATGGTTGGATTACAATCTCCACGCATTCTTTGAGCCTTGGACTTATCGTAGGGTCAAATCAATCATTGTCCCTTCCCAGGGACTGGCACGAGAACTACAAGAGGAATATCCCTATACCAGAGGCAAAATACACGTTTTGCCCAATCCTGTTGATATCGATCGTATGCGTCCGCCCGAAAAGGCTCGAGAATATTTTCGCCAAGAATTTGGCATTCACGAAGAAGATTTATTTTTGGTATTTACCGCTTTGGGACAATTTGAGCGTAAGGGGCTCCCCTTGCTGCTTGAAGCTTTAACTCAATTGAAAAATCCCCGCTTAAAGCTTTTTGTGGTAGGAGGAGAAGCTGACCTAGTATCCCTATACAAAGAACGTATCCAGCAAATGGGACTAGAAAAACAAGTAACTCTTGTGGGTATGCAAAAAGATGTGAGGCCCTACCTCTGGGCTGCGGATTGCTTTGTATTGCCTTCATACTATGAAGTGTTTCCCTTGGTGGTGCTAGAAGCAGCAGCGGCTGGACTACTTGTAGTTTCAACACCCCTCAATGGAGTTGAAGAGTTCTTAAAGGATGGCGAGAATGGCATCCTTGTGGAGCGCACCGCTACCGATGTCGCTCGGGGAATCAGCAGTATTCTTGCGATGACACCACCCATACGCCAAAGTATTCAAAATCAACTGCAGCACGATATAAAAAATTATTCCACAGAGAACTTTGTAGCTACTTGGTCAAAATTCTTTGAAGGTGGCACCTAAACTATGGAACAAGCATTTCTGGTTGCAAAAGTCCTATTTTGGATACTCGCGCTTGGAGTAGTTGTTCTACCCAAAAGATGGGCGTTGTTGAGCTATCTGGTGGTCATGCACATTGACCTCTCGGGACCCTTATTTGCCTCTTCTTCGTCCGTAGGTTTAGAAAATCTACTCAAAGTTATCGGACTACCCCTTATCTTATTAATTCGGACCCAATTCAAACCTTTAACAAATACCAAGATAACCTGGGCCTTTATTCTTTGGAGCATATTGATCTTATATGCTACTTTAACAACCTTTTGGAGTCCGTTTCTACTGTCTGGCATTAAGATGGTTTTCTATCTTTATGCCTATCTTTTTATCTTCTTAATTTTTGTTCACGGTTGGTCAGAAGGTTGGATAGATGATTCACTTGTAGTTATGAGCTTATGGCTCGTTTTGGGTTTAGCCATACTGCAGACCTATATCCTGGGTAATCCTTTTGGTGCATTCAAAATTGTTAAAGAATTTCGATTTACTTCCTTTACCCATGCGCAAGGATTTGCAGGTTATCTAATCGCAGTTTTAGCCATTATTCTATTTTCTGGGCGCACAAGTTTTCTCAAGGCAGCCAGTATAGGAGCCATTTTGATCGGGATCATCCTGACAGGGAGTCGCTATGTTTTCTTTGGAATGGTCTTTCTGTTTTTCTTTGCTTGGCTCAGTCTCTTTTTCAAAAAGAATAGTTCACGACCACAGAATCGTTTACTGGACTTGACGAAGAAGTTTTTAGCGCCAGCCTGCGTAGTGACGGCTCTACTCGCTATAGCTAACTTTGCTCCCGACAATCGATTGAGCCAGCTTGCAGAATCGAACAATGGTGGCAGTGAAAAAGGAGTAGGTACCTTTATCTGGCGTCTTGGAATCTATGAAAGAGCTTTGACTACAATGCCTGACCGAGATATCTTCCCCTTGATCTTTGGTTCGGGAACAAGTAGTGGCGCCCAATTAGTCTTGGGTTATGATTCTCGCTATAGTGAGGAAGGAATAGATGCCAATCGAGTGGTTCATAGTGACTTCATCCGTACTTTCTATGAATGGGGATTACTCGGTGGTTTTATCTTTCTTAGCTTTCTGGGAGCTAGCTTAGTTAGTTATCTCAACTTGGCCATAGTGAAAAAATCTACCACTGCGCTAGCTTTCATCGGACTTTTCCCAAATCTATTATTTGGTCTTGCTATAGAGAACATCCTTACGGCGTCCAGTTCACCAGATGGCATAGGGATAGTCTTAGTTATGGCCTATGGGGCTGCTACAAGAAAGAATGGTGAGGAGAATGCGATAATCTTTAAGAGCAAAAACAAGGCCCCTCGGCTCAGCAGTGAACTCCTTGGGAACGGAAGATGAGTCTATATCAAAAAGCTTATTACCAAGCCTTTATTATTTCATTATTGATCTGCTGGTCCCCTATCAAGATTCTCGCATATACGGCCCCTTTTGTTGCTCTAGGCTGGTTCATTCTAATGACTAAAAGCAGCATAGTTCTGCGCAATTTTCTGATTTGGATATTTTTGTTTTCTTCTATTATCAGTCTGCACGTTATTTTCAACTTCAATTTCGTTCTTTTTAGTGCATTACTATCAATATTGACCTACAGCTCTTTTGGTTTCATTTTTGCAATACCTAGTCACTATTTAGCAGGACCAGACTTACTGAGAAGCATGTTGCGCACTATCCAGTGGGTTGTTCTTTTTGAAGGTGCTTTAGGAATCTTGCAAGCGATCTATGGTTTTACAATCAATAAGAGTTTTGATGCAGGCAATGGGGACTTTGTACAAGGGACTATCAATCTTAGCTTTCAGACAGGTCTTGCCTTCTCTAACCCTATGTATGCGGTCAATATGACCCTGCTGGTGCTGGGACTGTTTACCTACTTTATCCTGGCAAGGAAAGGGTTTCTTTCCTTTTTCATAGGCTGCATAGCTCTAATTGTTGCTTCTGTAGTACATGTTTTAGTCTTCCTGTTTACTGCTATTCTTTTATCCTTACTTATCTTTAGACCTGCCATACTTAAAAGCACTGCTAGTTTAGTAATTATTAGCACTTTGCTAGTTATAGTTCCGACTCTTTCTTTTATCGTTCTCTACTCCAACTTTCAGTCTTTCTCTGCAATCTATGAAGGAGCAGCGCGAGGCGATTCTCCCCGCGTTCAAATAACGGAGCGAACATTCGCTACCATGCCCACCCAGTATCCTTTAATGCCCTACATTGGCCTGGGACCAGGCCAATTTTCTAGTAGAGCAGCTCTGATTGGCACAGGGCTCTACTTTGGAGGACCAAGCGATCCTACGCCTCTGCCCTTACCCAAGGCAATGCCCAATGCTCTAGAAAAATATCTATTAGATCTTTGGTTGATAGCAGCATCCAACAAATTCTATGGTTCTACACAGCAACCTTTCTATTCTTGGTTGAGTGTCTACACGGAGATGGGAGCACCCATTTTTCTAATAGTTCCCGTGATCGGTTTAGCACTGATACTCAAAGTAAAGTCAAAAGTCGAAAACTATCAACAGGAAGTTATGGCCATCACTTTTAGTATTGGCATTATCTTTATCTTTCTGCTCGGATTACAAGAAAACTATTGGGAAGTTCCACAGGCAATATTCTTGGGCTGTATGCTATTGAAAGTTATGTATGCCTGTATCATTCATGCTAAGGCAATCCCTAGGGTTCGTCCTGTTGCTAAGATAAGAGAAATGGAAGCAGTTAAATATTAAATTATGCATATACTTTATGTCATCAAAAACTAGAGACCAAGCCATTTTTCCATTATCAATTCTTTGGAGATGACGCTATGAAGGTTCTCTCTGTACACAACCATTATCAGCAATTTGGAGGTGAAGATAAAGTCTTTGCCAATGAAACAGAACTCTTGGAAGCGCATGGAGATCAGGTAATTCGTTTTACGATCAGCAATGATCAAGCATCAGATTCAAGCCCCATTGACTTAGCAAAAGCGACTATATGGAATGCGGATATCTATCAAGAGCTGCGCAGTATAATCCGCAAAGAGCGACCACAAGTAGCACATTTCTACAATACTTTTCTGCTTATTTCTCCTGCGGCTTACCACGCAGCTAAAGCGGAGGGAATACCTGTAGTTCAATCTCTCCAGAATTATCGTCTGCTTTGCCCCAATAAGGGTCTGCTTTTCCGAGAGAACAAAATTTGCGAAGAGTGTGTTGGCAAGTTTTTTCCTTGGCCAGGGGTCGTTCATGGTTGTTATCGTGACAGCAGACCCCAAACGGCAGTCATCGCTGCCATGCTCACGTTCCATCGGGCCTTGCAGACCTACCAAAATAAGATTGATATTTTTATGCCTACCATAGATTTTGTGGGAGAGAAACATGTGGAAGGAGGCTTCCCTGCTGAGAAAATGATGGTAAAACCAAATTTCCTCGATCCAGATCCTGGCGCAGGGGCTGGAGAAGGAGACTTCGTTCTTTATGTGGGCCGCCTGACTGAAGAGAAGGGGATTCTCACCCTTTTAAAAGCTTGGGAAACACTGGGGTCGCATATTCCTTTGAAGCTCATTGGCAGTGGTCCTTTAACTGAGTATACAGAGCAGGCAGCCAGACGGAATCCTGGCGTAGAGTACTTAGGATTTAAACCGATGGAGGAAATCTATGAACTCATGGGAAAAGCCCGTGCGTTGGTCTGTCCTTCGGAATGGTATGAACCTTTCGGTCTTGTAGTTATAGAAGCTTATGCCAAAGGAACCCCCGTTATTGCCGGTAAAGAGGGGTCTCTAAAAACTCTTGTAGAGCATCAGCGTACTGGGCTACATTTTGCTCCAGGACAGGCTGATAAACTGGTGAAAGCGGTGGAGTGGATGTTAGCCCACCCTCAAGAGTGGCAACAGATGCGAAAAGCAGTGCGGGCAGAATTTGAACAGAAGTACACGGCTGAGCAGAATTATCAAAGGCTTATCCATATCTACAAAACCGCCATTGGCTAGGATAGATAAAGTGGAACTTTCTTTTTTATCCAGGGTCTATCAAAATAGCAACGAAAAATTGCATAGCGCTTTGGCGAACAATTTTTCAGTGAGCAATCCTAGTAAAACACTATGTCCATAAAACCATCAGTTCAAGTCAATACTATGCAAAAGACTGCCATGAGCTCCCAACTGGAACACCGTTCTATTCTGAAGATGCGTGTAGATGCTACAAGCTACTTTGACGCCACAGAAAGAATTATCTCTTGGGCTAAAGATGGCCAGTCAGAGTATGTTTGCGTGGCGAATGTCCATATGGCGATGGAAGTATACGATGACCCAAACTTTGCTCAATTGGTCAACGAAGCAGCCTTAGTCACTCCCGACGGTATGCCTCTTGTGTGGGGACTACGTGCGTTTGGTTTGCAACAAGCTTCCAGGGTTTATGGACCAACCTTAACCTTACATGTGTGCGAAGCAGCTGCGAAACAGGGGGTTCCTGTGGGCTTGTACGGAGGGACTCCAGAAAGTTTGGTGGCCTTCACCCAATTTCTGCACGATCGATTTCCAGGCATCCAAGTAGTTTGTCAAATTTCTCCACCTTTTAGGCCTTTATCAGCAATAGAAGACGCTACCTATACCCAACAAATTGTAGAATCTGGAGCACATATCCTGCTGGTGGGAATTGGTTGTCCAAAGCAGGAACGTTGGATGGCGGACCATTGGAAACAGATTCCAGCGGTCATGTTAGGGGTGGGCGCTGCTTTCGATTTTCACTCGGGACGGGTAAAGCAATCTCCTTCATGGTTACAAAAGGTAGGTTTAGAGTGGGCTTTTCGACTATTTATGGAACCCAATCGACTCTGGAAGCGCTACTTTAAGCATAATCCGCGATTCGTAGTCTTTTTTGCTCAGCAGTATTTAGGGTTGCGCAAATTTTAGACTTGTAGAATTCCCAACAATTGCGAGATATCACTGACTACCGGACATCCATAAAGATCTATAATGCGTAGACGAATTGATTTTGCCTCTGAGACTTGGTTTTAAATAGTTTCGCCTTAGGCTATGCTATTTTTCTCACTGTTCTTTTCATAATTTCTCTTGGGTGTTAGTTAAATAGACGCAATCCATGACAACACTATTGAGCAACTTTAATTATGAAAAAACGACTGCTTGTACTCTCTCCCTATGCAGTTTTTCCACCCCAGTACGGTGGTCCAATGAGAGTTTACAACCTTTTTCATCACGTATCTCAAGACTATCAGGTCACCCAATTTTCGCAGCAGGTACAGAGGGATAAAATAAGATTGTCTTTGACACCTGAAATTGAGCAAATAACACCAAGCTATCAAGAATATAGTTCCCGCAACCCGCTCAATCTTTTACTTTATGCCCTAACAAGTTTGAAATGGAATTGTCCACCTATATGGCAAAGTAAAGCACTCCAGCTTTCTGCCCCCCGATGGCTTCATGAGCAGATCCATCTTGCTGACTTTGTTCACGTAGAAAGTCCATGGCAATTCGAGTGGGCCTATCAACAAGTCGGGAAAAAGAAACCAATATTCTTCACTGCTCAGAATGTTGAAGTTGACCTTTATTCTACAGACCAAATCGCGGCACCGACTCCTATTGCGAATTCGATCATGCAAGAACTCAAACGACTGGAACATTTTGCTGTGAATCATGCTTCCCTTATTCTGACAATGTCTGGTGATGATTCTGCTCGACTGAGTGAATACTATGGAATCTCTCCTGATAAATGTGTCGTAATTGCCAACGGCACGGATACTACTGAGTTCCTACCCGCAGCGCCTGCGCTTAAAGAGAAGCGCAAGAAAGAATTTGGGCTTACCGGAAAAAAAGTAGTGGCATTTTCTGGTTCAATGCACCGTCCAAATATTGAAGCTGTAGAAAAAATTGTAGAGTGGGCACAAGACTGGCCTGATCAAGACATTTGCTTCCTTATTATCGGAAAGGTGAGTCGCCTTTTCACCCATGTGCAACATCCCAATATCAAGTTTACAGGAGGCGTAGAACAGGTACGCCCCTATCTGGAAGCCACTGATATAGCCATTAACCCCATGCTTTCCGGTAGTGGTACAAACCTTAAACAACTTGAATTCATGGCCATGGGTCTGCCAACCTTAGCAACGGCTATAGGAGGCCGTGGGATACCGATAGAGGATGGAATCCATGGTTATATCCGCACGTTAGAAGAGTTCCCTGTTTTCTTGCGTTCCATGCTCGACAATTTAGAATGCCATGAATCTATTGGAATCCAAGGTCGTACGCTGATCGAAAAGCAATTTGCTTGGTCTGTAATTGGAGATCAGCTGCTAAAAGCTTACGAAAAGCTAGAGACACACATACCTGCTAAAAGCTAGGATTTAGGAAAGTCACGTTCTCGAACTTCTTCTCCCCAACGTAAAACGGCTTGTTGAATCTGGGTTCTGAGGTTGAGGTAATCAGGGGCAAAAGGGGGCCGTGTTTCGGTTAAGCCCAAAAAATCATGGGTAACTAGAACTTGGCCATCACAATCATGACCAGCTCCTATACCGATCGTTGGAATCGTCAACTTATCGGTAATTTGTTTAGCCAATTCACTGGGGATATGCTCCAGTACTAGGGCAAAGGCTCCAGCTTGTTCCACCTTAAGGGCTTCTTCCAACAAGCGGTCCTGTTCCTCTATTTTCTTACCCCGTTGGCTGAAACTTCCTAATTGGTGAATAGATTGGGGGGTAAGGCCAAGGTGAGCCATCACCGGAATACCCGCTTGGGTCAATTTTGCAATTGTCAAAACCATGGCTTCCGACCCACCCTCCAACTTGACAGCTTGCATTCCCGCTTCTTTTAGAAAGCGTCCTGCCGTGTTCAAGGCTTGTTCTGGGGAGCTTTGATAGCTTAGAAAAGGCAAGTCTGCTACGAGAAACGCCCGTTCACTTCCGCGACGCACGGCTTTGCAGTGATGAAGCATCTCTTCCACTGTTACAGGCAAAGTAGAGTCGTACCCCAGCGCCACCATGCCTAAGCTATCTCCTACCATGAGAATGTCCACCCCTGCCTGGTCTAGAATGCGGCTGATGCTGTATTCACAAGCCGTAAGGACAACCAGCGGCATGCTCTGCTTTTTGGCTTTGCGGATATGGTTGAGGGTGATTCGGGTAGGCTGCATACTCTGGATCGTACTACCGCGCGCGTGCCTCTAGCTAGCTAGAACATTTTTAGGACACCCCATGGACCTCTTGCGGAGTTTACCGATTGGGCTTTATATCGAGAAGCCTCAAACCTGGATCCATCGCTTAGACCCACGCACCAAACTCTTATGGGCAGTAGGTATTCTGCTCGTTTGCATTTTAGCGGAGTGGCCCTTTCGTTGGGCCATGGTTGGCGTATTTTTTCTAGCCAATCTCTTTAGTGGTTTACCCGCCCGATTGTTAATCAAGCAATGGGGTGGCTTGCTGTGGTTTAGCGCATTTGTTTTAGCTAGCGCTATTCTGGCTCCAGATGGTCTTTTGGTAGATCCCCAGCCGCGCAGTCCAGTAGTAATACCTAACCTTCCCCAGCCCACTGATTATCAATATGAACTGCTCAAGCTGGGTGTGTTTTCCATTACGCGTTACTCTATAGAATTTGGTTTACAGGTTACAGCCTCTTTGCTGCTTCTATTTGTCGGGTCTAACCTGCTTTTGACAACCACTGCTCCAGAAGAGTTAGCTCTGGGTGTAGAAAAGTTTCTTTCGCCCTTGAAGCGCTGGGGCTTCAATGTAGATGAAGTAGTCTTGACCCTAGCCTTAGCCCTGCGGTTTTTTCCTCTGGTCGTAGAAGAAGTCCAGAATTTAGTGCGCTCTGTGCGTACACGAGGGATTAATTGGAAGAGATTTTCCTATGGCAAACAGGCTCGCTTCCTCCTGATGGTGAGTTCCACCCTTGTAGAAAACCTTTTCACACGCTCGGGACAGATCGCCCAAGCGATGTATACGCGAGGCTACACAGGCCCTAAAAATAGACTCGCTGGACGAACGCTTTCTTTCTCTTCGCAAGACTACTGGGCTTTTGGGGCCTTTGGCTTGTGCTTGGTGGGACGATTTTTGATTTGAAGATCAGCGGCTTTGAAGTAGTGGGGTCAAAAAAGGCAACTAATGGCCAAATTCAGGGTGTCCAGTTTTGTAATTAATCCGATACTACCGACGATGAGAGCGTGTGGGCTTCAGGCCAATCGCTTGTAAGATAGCAGGGTATTGTCCGAGTCAGTATTATGCGGCTGGAAAAAGATTCCATGGGTACCCGCGAAGTTCCAGATCAGTTTTACTGGGGCATTCAGACGTTACGCGCCGTTGAGAATTTTCCGATTAGTGGCCTAAAACCACAACCCCTTTTTGTCAAAGCGATAGTCTTGATCAAAAAGGCTGCAGCCCAAGTTAACCAGGAGTTAGGCTGCATTCCTCCTCAGATTGCTGGGGCTATTATCCAGAGCTGTGATCAAGTTTTAGCAGGGGAGCTAGCCGACCAATTTGTCGTGGATGTATTTCAGGCCGGAGCAGGCACTTCCTTGCACATGAATGTCAATGAGGTGTTGGCCAACCGCAGCTTGGAACTGCTCGGTCATCCCAAGGGAGCCTACGAACATCTCAGCCCCAATGATCATGTAAACTATGGCCAGTCTACCAACGACGTCATTCCGACGGCTATCCGAATAGCAGCGATCCTGGCCCTGCGCGATTTTCTCCCAGTTTTAGAATATTTGGCAGAAGCTTTTGAAGAGAAGGGCGAAGAGTTTTTAACGATCATTAAAGCAGGGCGGACTCATCTACAAGATGCAGTGCCCGTGCGCTTGGGAGAGGAATTTCGAGCCTATGCGCAGATCCTCAGAGATCATGATCAAAGATTGGAACAGGCTGCACTTGGGCTACGCACCCTCGGAATTGGGGGATCGGCAGTCGGCACTGGATTGAATACCCACCCATTCTATGCCCCGCGTATGGCCGAAGTCCTCTCAGTATATGTAGGGCTTACCTTAGAACCCGCCCCTCATCTGATGGCTTCGATGATGAGTTTGGCACCCTTTGTTCATACTTCTGGGACCTTAAGAAACTTAGCTCAAGATCTGACTAAAATCGCCAATGATTTAAGGCTGATGGATTCTGGGCCAACTACAGGCTTGAAAGAAATTAAGCTCCCACCCGTGCAACCGGGGTCATCGATCATGCCCGGTAAATACAATCCCGTAATGGCAGAAATGCTGAACATGGTCTGCTACCAGGTCATGGGCTTAGACCAAGCAATTATGTTAGCCGCTCAGGCTGGTCAATTAGAACTGAATGTGATGATACCTCTAGTAGCCTATGACTTGCTTCATCAGATTCAGATTTTGACCAACAGTTTGAGCGTATTCAGAACCCACTGCGTTGAAGCCATTGAAGCCAATCCAGAGCGCTGTCTCGCCTACGCAGAAGGTTCTCTTTCTCTTGTCACTGCCCTCAATAACCACATTGGCTATCTCAAAGCGGCTGAAGTGGCCAAAGAGTCTTTAGAAACTGGAATGAGCATTCCCAAAATTGTTTTAGCTAAAGGCTATCTTTCTGAAGAAAAACTCAGTCAGGTCCTTAATCTAATGGAAATGAGTGAATTGAAACCCCAACAAGAAATGGTTGGAGCAGAGACTCCCGTTATCAATGGATACTCAATTTAGCTGCGGTGTATTCGTATGGCTATAATTTGCTAGGGCTGAGATAGCGAGAATCTATACATCAACACGTGAACAAATTGAGGCAGCTATCCTTGCACTCTGAATCTTCACCAACATACCTAGAGTTTCTAGACTTTTAAGATGTCCAATCATTCTCAAACTCGTTTACGAGATTTACTCCAGAAAAACCGTGATACCAGTCTAAATTCCTTGGAAACAGCTGAACTTAATCTTTGTGAACAGCTTGATGCCCTGGTGTGCCTATTGAAGGTAAGAGCCCATGCTGCTGCAAAAACCACCTCGAATAGCTAAATCTACACATGACGCGCAAGAAGATCAGACTGCCTCGCTTCCGAGCTATCTTGTTGAGCAACTTCATCCGTTGATTTTGTTCTTATCCCTCTTCATAATTATCATCTCCTTCTAGCTGATATCCACGCTCTAACCAATAATGCCAATCGGCAATGGCCTCTAAGGTCGGAGCATCTGCTTCGAGGGGGTCAAGATTTGTGAGCGGAACGGTAAAAACGTCTGTTGTATCGAGTTCCCGATAGCGAATCTGTACAAACATATCGGTCTCACACTCTTCTTCCTCTGCCATATCAATAACCTCAACCACCTCTCCAGATCTTGAACTGTACTTAGCCTGGAAGGGAAAGTTGATTTTGTCTGCCAGATAGTAATACCAACCCATTGCCTGTTCTTCAGGAGTATAGGCATCGACCACAATTTCCATGTCGATGCGCTCTTCACGATCAGGATCTAGTTCGATACGAGACATAAGTAATAATCTGCAGGTTTAGAGACTACTTACGGGTACTTGCTCAGAGTATAACTATAAGCCATAAAAATCTGGACCAGATCCTTCATAGGTTGGATTTACTCGGAGATTCACGCGAGGGCAGACGATTTCGCAGGCTATTTTGCGCCGCATGCTTCGACAAGGCTCAGCAGCCGAGCGGTGAGGAATTGACCTGCAGAAATTAAATCTGATTCCTCTGGCAAGAGGAGCTGGGTGGATAAGATATATCGACTTTGATAAGATCTGTCCATATAGAGTAATGGGGCCTGACTATATGGAAGATACCCTCACAATCACACTTACCCCAGAACTCAGGGCGACCCTTGACAATCTAACCCATACTGAAGGCATTTCCCCAGAGAACCTGGTTCAAGCAGCCATTCAAGACTATTTGTTCATTCGTCAATTCCGAACATTGCGCTCCCAACTAATGCAGAAAGCGCAGATTCCCTACACAGATGACGATATTTTTGAAATGGTGTCATGAATTTAGTGTTGGACACCAATGTTCTGATCGCTGCCTTTATCGCTAAAGGATTTTGCCACATCCTCGTGGAACAATAGAGCTCTTGCACGAATAGAATAGGCCGAGTCCATAGGGTAGGTTAGGGATGGTAGACGGATAGACCTATGACCTACGACCGTATCAAAGACCTTAAACCCAGTGAGTTCAAGCGTTTGACCGGGGTCCGCCCCGA
>JBBRSB010000023.1:0-83391 GCA_038245785.1 Gloeobacterales cyanobacterium
ACCCCTTGTATGTTGAGAGTGAGCGGTAAACCGATAACCCCTTGATACTGGATATCGTGGCTGAGCCTAGGTTGCCGCTTACTCGCTCTTGAACCCGAACAGTCGCTTGGGGCCATGACCCCGTATGAGCAAGGGCGGGTCTTGACCGGGACGGCCTGCTTACCGAGTTGGAGATCTAGCCATGAGCCAAATTTGGGTCGGGATTGACGTAGCTAAAGCTCATCTCGACGTTGCCTTTCGCCCTAGCGGAGCTGCCCTGCATTTTCCGAACAGCCCCTGCGGAATCGAGCAGTTGTTAAGTCACCTGCGTTCCGTTGAGCCCACCTTGGTGGTTTTAGAAGCCACAGGCGGTCTACAGATTCCTGTTACCGCAGCCCTTGCCCAAGCGGGTATGGCCGTGGCGGTAGTCAATCCCCGCCAAGTGCGTGCCTTTGCCCGTGCCACCGGCAAACTTGCCAAAACCGATACCCTAGATGCGGCTATCCTGGCCCACTTTGGCGAGGCACTCAAGCCGGAAGTACGCCCTTTGCCCGATGTCCAACTTCAGGAATTAGGGGAATTGCTGGGTCGCAGACAGCAGGTAGTGGAAATGCTGGGGATGGAAAATAATCGTCTGGCCACCCTGCACTCTAAGCGAGCCCAACAGGATGTCAAAGAGCATATCCACTGGTTACAAAAGCGTATTAACACCCTGGAACAAGAACTTAAGGAACAAGTGCGCAACAGTCCGGTGTGGCGAGAGCATGACCAGTTATTGCGTTCGTGTCCTGGGGTGGGTCCGATACTATCGCTGGCGTTGTTGGCTGATTTGCCGCAGTTAGGTCAGTTATCAGGTAAACAAATAGCGGCCTTAGTGGGGGTAGCGCCATTCGCCTGTGAGAGTGGCAAGTGGCAGGGCAAGCGCCGTATCTGGGGAGGTCGCGCCCAAGTGCGACGCGTGCTGTACATGGCAACGGTGGCGGCAACGCGGTGGAACCCTGCCCTTCGCGAGTTTTACCAACGATTGGTAGCGAAGGGGAAGGCGAAGAAAGTAGCGATAGTGGCTTGCATGCGCAAGTTGCTGACAATACTCAATGCCATGGTCAAACAGGGAGCGTTGTGGAAGACAGCTGAGTTGGCAGAAGAGGGGATTTAAGGGTTCAGCCCTTGACTCTCAACACAGTCGCTCAGCCGTTAGCACCCCGGAGAGTCAGGGGCATCCAAAAGAATTTGACCATAGTTGCGAGCTTCTACCCACCCAGGATCTAATCCTAGAAAAGACTCCAGCGTTCTTAGGCGCTCTAAAGCATCAGCTTGGATTTCGGCAAGCACCTCTATTTCGGCATAGGTGCGGTCGGGAAAACGCTTAAGATTATCTACTACAATTTCGCTGTCTTCAGAGAGCTTCCAGACTTTGCGTTGGCGTTCCATCGTCGGTAACGGAAAAGTCGCCATCAGTTTTACCAATTCCATCGCAGAAGCTTGTTGCTCTTCTGCCAGAGGAATTGTCACTTCCTTTCGCTGTTTAAACCCATCTTCTGAGAGCTGCGAGGGTCCTTTAGCCACCAGTTGCAGCTTCTCCCCACTGCGTCTGAGCCGGAGATAGTGCGTCTTATCACTGTTGGTATATCCGTGTAGGTCCAATTCATCCAGCACTTGGGGGAGGCCATAGGTAGATTCCAGCAACGCCAGAAAGCGTTTCACCTGAGTTTGAGGAATCAAATATTTCTTTTCAATTTCAATCATCCTTCTAGGATAAGGAGAAACAGGGACCACCACATGCCTTACACAGTGAAAATTGCCTAAAGGGCCGTGTGCACTCTTCGCAAACTCTAGCCTGGCAGCTCTGACACTGAAGATTTGCTTTCTGTTCTTTATGTTTTAGACAGTAAATATTGAACTGGTCCCCACTTCCTTGCGCATGCGTCGCAGCCGCTTGCTTCACCGTAGCGAGTCCTTCACGAGCACACTTCACAAGGGGAGATGGGCACATTGAAGCCTGCAACATACTTTTATATATTTTCTCTGCTTCCTGATACTGCCCCAAACCTTGATGACAATAGGCTGTCATCAGCGGGAGGTTAAAGTCGTGGGGAGCACGTTTTAACTGAGTAGAAAAATAAACTAAGGCTGCCTCAAAATCTTGGGCTTCGTACGCTGCTAAGCCCAGCTCATAATCATCCTTCACTTGTTCTGGCATCACTTTCTCAGGCCCAACTGCGTAGTAACTGTCTGGTCGCTAATCGCTGATTAGCTGCCCGATGAAACTAGAGTACCCACCGTTTCTCCTCGAACTGCTTTGAGGATATTGCCGTGCTGAGTGAGGTCAAAAACAATAAGAGGAATGCAGTTTTCTCGGCACATGGCGATGGCCGTGGCATCCATCACTCTCAGGTCTTGGTTCAAAACGGCTGTATAGGTCAGGCTCGTGTACCGAATAGCCGCCGGATTTTTCACCGGGTCAGAATCGTAGACCCCGTCCACCTTCGTCGCTTTGAAAATCACTTCTGCACTAATTTCTGCAGCCCGCAAAGAAGCCGTTGTGTCTGTTGTAAAGAAAGGATTTCCTGACCCGGCTCCAAAAATCACAACCCGACCTTTTTCCAAATGGCGAATTGCCCGACGGCGAATATAGGGCTCGGCGACTTGTTGCATAGCGATGGCGGTTTGCACCCTGGTGGGCACGCCCACATGCTCTAGAGCATCTTGCAAGGTCAGCGAGTTCATGACCGTGGCCAGCATGCCCACATAGTCTGCGCTGGCTCGGTCCATACCCGATGAAGCTGCCTTCAAGCCCCGGAAAATATTGCCCCCACCAACGACAATCGCTATTTGCACGCCAAGCTCGGCGACCTCTTTGATTTGCTCTGCAATGCTTTGGACTACCTGAGGATCGATACCATAATCCCTCTCCCCCATCAGGGCCTCACCGCTTAACTTGAGCATAATGCGCTTGTATTTCATGGCTTCCTTTGTCGGATGACAACTTTTACAGTCCTGGGCACAGCATCTAGATTCTTTATTTCTAAAACAACAGGCTGGGCACTTTGGTCACTCGGGACAGCCTCCGTTTCCACATCAAAAACTTCTGTTCCTTTATTGGTTACAGAGGACCAAAGACTCTCAGGAAGCGGCGTTGGTGGAGTGCTGGGGGCAGGAGAATTTGGGTCAGAGGGAGCGGTCGTCGGAGGGACTGTCTCTGTAGCCTGTGCTGCCTCAGTCGCCTCTCTAGCATCAGTCTTCTCCGTCTTTTCAGGCTCTCCCGTTTTCTCTGGCGTCGTGCCTGTCAAAGCGGGAGAGGGAAGTTCGTAACGCCCTTCTTGTAGACCCTTTAATGTCTCTGCCGTATAAAAATTACCGGGGCGAATTGGGGATTCTGCCACAGGGAAGAAGGTAGCAGTAAAACCCTGGGGAGGTTTAGGAGGCTCTTGAGCCGCCTGTCCATCCGCTTGAGTCTGTTCCGCAGTCGCCACGGGTGCAGACACCCTTTTTTTCTTCTTACTAGTCTTCCTACTATTAGCGTAAAGGGGCGTGACCCTTGCCAGATAGCGTGTTCCTGGCTCACCGATGAGATGAAAGGACTGCGCCCCTTCTCCGGGCACTTCAAGAATGATTTCGGAACCAATATCGGGTTGCGGTCCAAGTTCTGCTTTTTTTAGGGCAGGAGCTTCAGGCTTTGGGGCAGACAATATGGATTGCTTTTGCTCTTCTGGCTTCTGCTCTTCCTTTGGCGTATTCGAGCCACAGGAAACTAGAAAAATAACCAACAGAGCCGCACCCCAGAAATGATGCTGCTTTGTTTGCAGTTTGAGCCTACCTAGAACAACACGCACAAATACTCTGTGTCCGTAATATCGGTATACGAGTTGAGCCTTAGCTAGAATAGCAGGCCCCATGAACAACTGTGCTTAGATGTACAGGTTTTTAGGATTTGCCAATGGCTCTGAGTTTAGCGTTGGCCCGTTGAATTTCTGTTTTGGCAGAAAGCTGGTCAGCGGGGTCTTGCGTACCCTCTAGCATTTTCTGCGCACGGGCTAGCTGTTCCCGAGTTTCTTGCTCATTGATCTGATCCGATTGGGCGGCCCCATTGGCCAGGATCGTAATCTCGTTATTTTCCACTTCTACAAATCCACCCATCACGGCCAATTTGGTGGTTTGACCTTTGCTCTTTACCTGCAGTACTCCAATGCCCAAGGCACTGACTAAAGGAGCGTGGTTCGATAGGATTCCCAACTCTCCGGTCGCACTGGGAAGAATCACTTCATCGGCGGTGCCGTCCCAAACTACTTTGTCAGGAGCAATGATTTTTACCGTCAGAACCATGGAAATTCCCTACTGCGTCGCTCTTTAGATTACCGCAACAGTGCGCTTATTGAGGTTCTAATATTGCCCACCCAACCCTTAGGAAATAATGGGACTAGGTGGAACGAAGAAGACCCCCTATAGTCTCCCTTGGCACTAGGCGTTCGCGTAGCGTCTCTGCAAGAGACAGCCTTCCCGGAGGGTGGGGAGCTGTCCCGCAGGGACTGAGGGGTTGGTGGGCAAATCTTCCTTTAAAGTTAGTAAATGACGACAAACCAAAAAATTCTGGTCCTTGCCAGCGGCAACCCAGGCAAGCTTAAGGAACTTCAAAACTATCTAGAGCCAACGGGTTGGTCTATAGAAGCTAAACCAGCGGACCTCGATCCAGAGGAAACGGGTACAACCTTTGCAGAGAATGCTCGGATTAAGGCTCAAGCTGTTGCTGCGTTTTTAGGCAAACCTGCTTTGGCCGATGATTCCGGACTGGAAGTGTGGAGCTTAGGCAGTCGCCCTGGAGTCCATTCTGCCCGCTATGGCCCCGACGACCAGGGTCGGATTGCTCGACTTTTAGAAGAGTTGAAAGACCAAAGCGACCGCTCGGCCCGATTTGTCTGCGCTCTATGTATCGCAGACCCCGACGGTTCCATTTGGCTAGAAACGGAAGGAGTCTGTGCGGGAGAAATTCTCACCGAGTCCAGAGGCAGCGGAGGATTTGGCTACGATCCCGTTTTTTATGTACCAGAACTGGATAAAACTTTTGCTCAGTTGAGCCCTGAAGAAAAACTCCAGTACAGCCATCGCGGCAAAGCACTCAACGCACTCAAGGAGAAGTGGGACGTGCTATTGAGAAGTACGCCAGAGTAACAACCCACCCGCTCCTAAGGTGACGAGGTTAGGGATCCAGGCCGCTAGAATCGGTGGAAGACTGCCTGTCTGCCCTAAGGCTGCACAAACAGCCATCATCACGTAGAAGGCAAAGATAATTAGGACACTAAAGCCAACGCCCACAGCACCACTGGTTCTTTGGGGACGGATTCCCAGTAGGCTCCCAACAAAAGCAAAAGAGATACAGGTGAACGGAATCGAAAATTTCTGATAGAGCTCGACCAGCAGACCATCGACGGGTTGATGACTATCTCTTGTCAGTTGAATGAAGCGAGTCAACTCACCAGAAGTCATCTCTTTGGGTTTACGTTCCTCATTGGCAAAATCTAGAAAAGCATTAGCAATATAGACATTCTGTTCCTTAAAACGGAGAATATTGCGATAGGAGCCATCGGCAGCGACAAAATAGCTAGTCCCTTTCAGAAATTTCCAAACTTGCTTTTCAGGAATCCATTCTGCTCGGTCCGCAGCAACAATTTGACTTAGCCCTTTTTCAGAGAAATCAACAACGGTTACCCCATTCATTACACCACCTTCGTAACTTTGGGTGTAAATGATACGCGTCACCCGAGAAACCAGTTGCCCATCTTCTCCCTTAACCTGCTCATACTGCGGATAGAAAAAGTTTTCTTTCCTGAAAGAAGGCTCCTGATTGCTCAAAGCACGGGCCAGCGTAATGGAAGCAGAGCGATTTGCTGAGGGCACAACAACTTCATTGAGGACCAGGGTTCCTGCGGCAACCAGAGTGCCAATGAGCAGGACAGGGGTAATTAAACGAGCAATACTAACGCCACAAGCTCTCAAGGCAATAACTTCAAAATCTCCAGATAAACGGCCAAAAGCCTGGAGGGTAGCCAGCAGCGTCGCCATCGGGAAAGTTAGCACAATCAAGTTCGGCATGCGCAGTACAAATATCTGGAAGGCGGTACCCAGCGGCATGCCATTTTCTACCATGTAGCGGACTAATTCAAAGAGTGAACCAATAGTCAGAATTAAGGCAGTAAAAACAGCAACCCCAAACGTAAAGGGGAGTATCATCTCTGTGATTACATAGCGGTCCATAATCGATAAGCCAGGAATGCTAAATCCCCGTTTTGCTATAGGCGATTGGACTTTAGGAATAGAACTTCTTGTAGTAGGAGCAGTCATAATTTGAATGTCTCTCCCAGATAGTATTTGCGGACTTCTGGATTTCTGGCCAGCTCTTCGGGAACCCCATCCGCCAGAATTTCCCCTTCGTGCATGATATAGGCTCGATCGGTAATGGCAAGGGTAGCGCCGACACTATGGTCCGTTATAAAGATACCCATGCCTCTATCTCTGAGCTGCTTAATCAACTTCTGTATATCGCCCACCGTGATTGGGTCCACACCTGCAAAGGGTTCATCCAAAAGGAGGAATCGCGGTTCTTCTATCCCTGCCGCTAAAGCACGTGCTAGCTCTACCCTACGCTTTTCTCCTCCAGAAAGCTGTATCCCCTTACTAGTTCTTACTCGATGCAGACCAAATTCATCCAATAAGTCCTCTGCCCGCTTGGCCTGTTGCCCATAGGGGACTTTGGACTGCTCCATCACAAGATAGAGGTTATCTTCTACGCTCAAGCCTCTAAAAACGCTATTTTCTTGAGGCAAATAGGCGATCCCTCGACGAGCACGCTTGTGAATGGGAAGGTGGGTAATCAGCTCATCATCCAGAAAAACTTCGCCACTGTCCGGCTTCTCTAAGCCGGTAATCATATAAAACGTAGTCGTCTTGCCGGCCCCATTTCCACCCAAAAGACCGACAACTTCACCCTGAGCAAAGTTGAGGTCTACGCCTTTCACAATCCTGCGCTTGCCAAAACTCTTCGAAATTTGCTCAAGAGCAATCTTTTTAAGGGGCATTGACACCGCTCCCAGGACGAGCGCGGCTTTCTTGATTTTCTTCTGGAGGCACTGTATACACAGAAGTCACCTGTTTACCAGGTTGGGGTTCCGCCTTAAAGATACTTTCCTTGATAAAATAAGTCACTTTCTCTGAACGGATCGTATTCTCGCCCTTCTGAACAATGACAACGCCACCTGTCATCGTAATCGTCCGTTTTTTGGTGTTATAAACCGCTTGATTGGCCGTAGCCGTGACCTGTCGAGCAGGATATTCAATCCGGACATTGCCTGTAGCCGTGACGATCCCTGTATTCGAATTGGCTTCTTGGGTATCGGCATTGATGGTTACAGAACTCCCTGATTTCCCTTGGGCTAAAGACACAGAAGCAAACAAGGCGACTAAAGTAAACGCCAAAGGAACAGATTTCATAGAGGTAGGATAGGGCTGAAAGGGGTTAGCAGGGGCTTTAAAGCTCTAGTTCCATAGTGACATATTCCCTGCCCCGACCTTCTTCACAAAAGCGCAATCAATCAATTTAATATCATTCAAATAGAAATCGTGCCCTATCCCACCAGAGGGATGGGGCTTTCAGCTTCAACGGAAAGATAAATCGTTATGAATTATAAGTAAGAAGGCTCACACCCTAAAGACCCAGGGCACATAGGGTATTGCAAGGACAAACGGTACACTGAAATTAAGTACTTATTAGTGGAGTGTTCATGAGCGCGGCCCAACCTCTCATAGAAATTTATACTTGGCGGTCTTGTCCGTATTGTATTCAGGCCAAAGCCTTACTGGACAGCAAAAATGTTACTTATACCGAATACGCCATTGATGGCGATGAAGCAGCTCGAGACAAGATGTCCAAACGGTCCATGGGCAGACGCTCAGTTCCGCAGATCTTTATCAATGATCAGCATGTGGGTGGCTGCGATGATATTCATGCCTTAGACCGTGCTGGGAAACTCGACCCTCTACTCCAGGCTGTGTAAATAATGGCAGATTTGGTCTTTGTGCTGGACCCGCTAGCAACCCTGATCCCGCACCATGATTCCACCGTTGCCCTGATGCAGGCAGCCCAGCAGCGGGGGCATACCCTCTGGACCTGTGGCATCGAAGACCTATCGATTGTAGATGGGATCGCTCATGCCAGAGCGATCCATACGCATCTCCACCTCGATCAGTTACCCTACTACACCACCGAGGAAAGGGTCCTCCTGTCCTTAGATAGTGTGGATGCGGTGTTTATGCGCAAAGACCCGCCCGTTTCTGCCGAGTATCTTTTTGCTACTTATATTTTGGACCGCACCAAAACCCTGGTCGTGAATCGTCCCCAGGGCCTCCGCGATGCCAATGAAAAAGTCTATACGCTGAACTTTCTGCCATACACCCCAGAAACCTTAGTCACTAGTCGACCGGCCCAGGTGCGGGAATTCTTAAAAACCTTCCAGAAAGCGATTCTTAAACCACTGGATGGCAAGGGGGGCGAGGGCATCTTCTTGCTCACTCTAGAGGACAAAAATCTCAACTCGCTCGTGGAGACGATGACCCGTTTTGAGACCCGTCCCGTTGTCGTTCAGCGCTATCTGCCCGAAGCAAGTTTAGGGGACAAGCGCATTATTCTCCTGGATGGCGAACCCTTAGGTGCTATTTTGCGCGTTCCTCAAAGCCATGAAGTTCGGGGTAATATGCGGGTAGGAGGGCAAGTCGTGAAAGCTGAGATCACAGACCACGAGCGGGAAATCTGCGCCTATCTCGCTCCCAAGCTCAAAGCTGATGGACTCTACTTTGTGGGGATCGATATTATTGGTCCTTATTTAACGGAAGTTAATGTCACCAGTCCCACGGGTATACAAGAAGTTGACCAACTGAATGGAAGTTCTATAGGCGCTACGATTATTGAATGGGTAGAAAACCAGCTACAAAAAACTAAACCAGTCAAAAAGTGATGCTTTTAAAGCGAAAAAGTGGAGAGTAGGAAGTCGCTTTGAAAAAACCCCAATCCCTAGGCTCCGTCTTAAACACCCTGATCGACCGGGGTGCTTTTCAGCGTCAACATCAGCTTCTTCGGGCCCTAGACCATTGGCAAAATATTGTGGGAACGGACGTAGCTGCTCATGCCCAACCCTTAGAACTGAGAGATAAAACCCTCTTCGTAGCCGTTTCCAGTCCTACCTGGGCGCAACAATTAGCCTTTCAAAGACGTACGTTGCTGAACCGATTGAAAACGCTACTCGGAGAAAACGTGCTTCAGGACATCCGCTTCCAAACCACCGGCTGGGCAGAGCGCAACCTGAAACGCACCGCCAACCCAGAGAAGAAAGTAAAGAAGGTATCGAGAAAGACCTCTCACCGGCAACCCCCTGACCTACCAGAAGCCCGCACCCTGGACGAAAGACTAGAACGGGTCAAAAAGCTAGCGCACTGGAGCATGAATCAGTGGCCTTGTTGTCCCCGCTGTGGGCTGGCTGCACCTTCTAGTGAATTGGAACGACATGGTTACTGTATCCATTGTTTTTTGAAATCAAAATTGTGAAACTCCGCAGCTTACTAATCTATACATGGACCTTCCTGGTCGCCCTGCTCGTTCTTTTCACCTTGGGGCGCAGCTTTAGCGAACCTCAAGTCCAAGAAGATTTAAATTCATCCCAGGTGGATTTGACTCTCCAGGCCTCTTGGCTAGCCCAAGAATCAGAGGCCCTAAGGGACCCTGCAGCCAATCTAGCGCTGCAACTCGTCGGAAAAGAGAATCTCAAAGAAGCACCTCAATCAGCTGAAGAAACCTACGAAAAGGCATATCAAAAATTTGCTAAGCCCTCCCCTGTGCGAGAAGGATTACCTCTAGGAGAAGCGACCAAGATCGTAGAAGCGCGCAGTCTAGCCAAAGCCAAACTACAGATTCGTTTGGGACTACTGAAGGCTGAAACGGAGGATGTCCAGGGAGCAATGACCCTGTGGCAGGAAGCCGGGAACGTTCCCAAGATGGCGCTGAGTGCAAAAGTCTTACGCGGACTGTACAGTTCTCCCGCCCGCATCTATCCAGAAAGTGAACAGATTCTATCCACAGAACTGAAGGGTTGGTACAGGGATAGAGCCTTGCTCCAGCTCTATACGATTCAATCCAGAACTCGGGCACTCGAAAATCTCAAGGAACAAATTCAAACACAAGCAGAAAGCCAACTCAAACTCTTGGCCCTGGTTGGCTCTTTCCCTCTAGTCATGGCTCTGATTGGGATAGGAGTCTTAGGTCGTGAAGCTTTTCTGTGGCAGCGAAAGAGACTTCTGCCACGGACCTGGAACGTCCCTTGGGACTTGGAAACCACCTGTCTCATACTGGCTGGTTGGATCACCCTCTATAACTTCTTGGGGTTCTCGGTCAGCCAGAGTGTCCAGTCTCTCACCCAAAGCCTGCCCAAAGATACAGCCGTTGCCTTAGCTGCCTTTGCGAGCTATGGCGTGGGAGCCCTAGTCGGCATCCTGCTGATCAATTTCTTAATTTGGCGGCCTTTCAAAGGGCGACTTCAAGAACTGTTCAGATTTGATATCCGCGCCCTTCCTATTGGATTTGTGGCTTACTTTGCGGCGGTTCCCCTGGTGATCGCGGTAGCAGCCCTCAATGAAAAAATCATTCCTCAAGGCGGTGGCGGTAATCCCGTCCTCACGATTATTACGAGCAGCGAAAACATTGAAGCCAAGGTTTTGCTTTTTATTACCGTGGCGGTCTTGGCTCCCCTATTTGAAGAAACCCTATTTCGGGGAATGCTCTATCCCGCCTTAGCTAGCCGCATGAGCCCTTGGTTTGCGATTCCGTTGACAAGTTTTATCTTTGCGGCCTGCCACTTCAGTGCTGCCGAACTTCTTCCCCTCACCTTACTGGGGCTCGTGATGACCTACACCTACCAGCGCACCAAAAACTTAGTCCCCAGCATGGTCCTCCATAGTCTTTGGAATGGTGGGTCTTTCCTAGCCCTGCTCGTACTCGGTGGCGGCACTTAAGCTTTGAGCAAAGAATCAGAAGCCAGGAAATGGGTCAGATGATAGGCCCGTTCCTCAGTCTTAAGCAAAATCTGCTCATAGAGATAACGGGTCCCTCGGTCTCCTAAACTTTCAGCTTGTCCGGCTTGCCGACGGAGAAGGCTAATCATTGCCTGTTCTGCTTCTAGATCGTGCATCACCATCTGACGACAGGAATAAACGCCATCGGCTTCTGGCGTAAAGCAGCAGAGTTCAGCAAGTTTGCTGAAACTAGCGGCAGGGACGCCCCCTAAACCATTCAGGCGCTCTCCAAGATCATGGCCATGCCCTTGAGCCGCTTTGTAGCTCTCCTCAAAAAACTGATGAAGGGGATAAAAATCTGCTCCTTCTACGACAAAATGATGCTTCTGATATTGGAGATAGAGAGCCTGAAAACTGGCTAACCCAATATTTAAGCCTTCGCATACAGGCGTAGTGACATTAGATTCTAGTAAAACTGGATTCTTCTCTACATGGCCAAAAGAACGTAACAACCCCTGAGTTTTAGCCATAGCCTCTCTCCAGTAATGTCTTGGAACATGATTACCTCAAATCATAGCAGTGGCCTATGGACATGGCGCTCAGTATTCAAACAAAGACACAGTTGGGCTGGGACTTGCCCTGAAATCTTCTGTCAACAGGATTTCCAGGAGTTTAGAGATGAGAATCTTCTGTTATCTTTTGAAATAAGTTGCCAACGATACATTTATTCATGTTATTGTGTTATTGAGAATAGTTTTCAACAGTACATCGGCCAAGCAAAATCCATTTGGGAGAAGGTGATTTATGGTTCCAGACCCCTTGGTCACGGAATGCCCTGAAACAATCAGCGTTGCCCGACAGGATCGCTGGCAGGTTTATCAACGACTACAAGAATTAGACATTGCCTGTTCTTGCACCTCGGAACAGCCTCTACAAACGCAAATTCAAAGTCCGACAGACGCTCTGCAGGTCTGGAGTGTGGTCCAACAGATCACTGCTCCTCGTCAGGATTTGGTGCTTTGGCTCAAGCGTTGTTGGAATGTGAGTATTTGAAATGGACGCTGCAGAATTCACGGTAGAAGGGCAATTCATTGGTTTTGTCGAAGATGGCCCCAAGCTCAAATATTTGAAGCTGATGCGTTCTCAGCAAGAATACTGGTTTAAACTCCCCAAAGACCTGCGCTCTGCTGAAGACTGGGATCTAAAGCCTCAGGATTGGCTTAGTATCTCTGGAGAAGCCAAACAAGACCGCAAGACAGGCACCCTCAAGCTCAAAGCCCATAGTATTCATAAAGCGACCACAGCAGTAAGCTCTGTGGCTAGACCCCAGGCAAAGATTTTGGTTTGTGGTAAGTCTGACTGTTGGAAACGAGGCGGGAGAGAAGTTTGCCAGGCTCTGCAAGAGACTCTTCAAAAGCAAGGACTAGACCAACAGGTCACGATAGTAAAAACAGGCTGCATGGATCGCTGCAAAGCTGGTCCAAATGTGGTGCTCATGCCCAACAAAACCCGGCATACTCGAGTTAAGCCATCTGATGTGCCTGCTTTGGTCAATGAATGTTCCGCTTCCAAGCCTCTTGTTTAAGGCCATAACTTGATCCGGTGTAGGCTAGGGTGGAACATGAGAACTATCTCTATAGCCGATAAGGGGTTCTCGATACTTTGAGGGACCCAGTTGCTTAATCCTGTCCGTACGTGCTCTTTATCCCAGTCCTGTTATCATTCCAGTTTTTCTCTTCTATTTCTATGACGCATTTTGGGATTATCTGCCCTGCAGCGACAGGCCACCTGAACCCGATGCTCGCCTTGGGGTACGAACTTCAAAGACGGGGCCATCGTGTTACCTTATTTGGCATTCATGATGCTCAAACCAAGACTTTAGCGGCGGGGCTGGGCTTCCAGGCGATCGGCAAGTCAGAAGTTCCTGCCGGAGCAACTGCGGCCGCCTTTGCTAAACTAGGTAACCTCAGTGGTTTTGCAGCTTTCCAATACACACTCAGTTGGATGCAACAGGAGGCAAAGATAGTCTTGCGTGATGCTCCAGACTTGATGAAAGCAGCCCATGTAGAAGCCTTACTAGTAGACCAAGTTTCACCGGCCGGGGGAACAGTGGCAGACTATTTGAAAATTCCTTTTATCAGTGTGTGTAATGCGCTGCTCCTTAATCGAGAGGAAGGAGTCCCA
The DNA here is from genome assembly GCA_038245785.1 of Gloeobacterales cyanobacterium. Lineage (GTDB taxonomy): Bacteria > Cyanobacteriota > Cyanobacteriia > Gloeobacterales > PMM-0068 > Sivonenia. The sequence goes on from JBBRSB010000023.1 coordinate 13,213, forward strand.
CCAGCTTTCACTCCTTGGGGTTATACTCCAGCCTGGTGGGCACAGCTACGCAACCGTACGGGGTACGCACTTTTAAACCGAGTTGTTCGACCATTGCGAGCCGTAGTCGTTGACTATCGTCAACGCTGGAAACTCCCTCTGTTTTCTGAGCCAGATGAAATTTATTCCTCCCTCGCCCAGATCAGTCAACAGCCTGCAGCATTTGACTTTCCTCGAACCCAGTTACCCCGATGCTTTCATTACACAGGCCCCTATGCAGATGTCGCCAGCCGGGAACCAGTCTCTTTCCCCTTTGAAAAATTGACCGGACAGCCCTTAATTTATGCGTCCATGGGCACGATCCAAAATCGGAAGCAAGAGATCTTTCGCTGCATTGCTGAATCTTGTATGGGATTGGATGTTCAATTAGTCATTTCTCAAGGAAACGACAGCGGCACCTTGCTGACAGAGCTACCTGGTTCACCTCTGGTCGTCCGTTATGCTCCTCAGCTAGAACTCCTGAAAAAGGCTACTCTGACTATCACCCATGCAGGCATGAATACCACCCTCGAGTCCTTAAGCAATGGAGTACCGATGGTAGCGATTCCTATTACCAATGACCAACCAGCCGTAGGATCTCGTTTAGCTTGGACAGGAGCCGGTGAAGTGGTGTCGCTCAAGAGCCTGAATACTCCTAAGCTGCAACAAGCTATCAGACAAGTACTCAACGAAAATTCTTACAAGAAAAATGCCTCAAGGCTACAACAAGCCATTCATCAAGCTGGTGGAGTACGTCAAGCTATTGATATTGTTGAGCAAGTTATTTCTACGGGAAAACCTGTTTTAAGGTAGCGCGAGGTTATTCCTGGATAACTTATGGCAGTAATTTATGGACTGTTGATGAAGCAAACCTTTAACCGTAGCTTCTAGTTCTTGGGTGAGATTGAAGGTCACCGACCGAGCTTTTCCGTGCTCATAATTCCACTGTTCTTCTAGCGAGAGATACCTCGGTTTACCCACCACAAGTTCTACTTCTCGGTAGACCACATAGGGGTGCCAGCCCTGTTCTTGAAATAACGGTTCCTGTGGATCTAGCAGCGAAAAAAAACGCATGGGAACCAGATCACCACTGAATTCACGGATAGAGCGTAGCCCCACAGGCAGAATACATAAATCTTTCTGTTTGCTTCTAAAAGCTAGGTGAGAAAAACCACGCTGAAATGGATAAAGCTTATTCGGGGCCAACCGTTGGGTCATTGGTTTAGCACCCTCTGGGAAAATCCCTAGCCACTGCCCTTCTTTTAAATAGGCGCCTGCGTGCTCAAAAAACTGTGAATACTTGTCATAGCCAAGATGGATCCCCCCCGATTGGCGAATCAGTTCATTTACCCCTGGCACCCGAGCTAAAAAGGGATGACAGATAAAGTGAATCGGACGGTCTAAACCCGCTAAGAGTAAAAACATATCCGCAACGCTGCGATGATTGCTGACGACAAGGCAAGGACTATGGGTAGGAATATATTCAGCGCCCACCACCCGTATTTTGATGTTCAGCAGACGCGCAAGAAAGCGCGCTAAAAAAATAGGACGAGTGCTTTCCTTTGAAGCAGCGTCCAATAAGCTCTTTAGAAGAGCAGTCTGTAAAGAACTAGGCATATTCAACTTATTTTAGCGACTGAACGGGATATTTTTTTACAAACTGCTCTGTCCAAACGTGTCTGAACCGAGCTGGCTGCTTAAAATTCAGAAACAGCTAGTCCTTCACGCTCCCTTTTGTGCCGTTACAGGCTGATATCCAAACGAACCTGAATGAACTCGTTATTGTCTAGTTGGCCTAGGGTGCGCCCTTCACTATATAGGCGAGAAGGATAGTTATTATCGTTCACAATCAGCACTGTTGTTGGATTCACCAGCAAGACACTCTCAATCGTAAAGAAGGGGAAGGTGAAGACCCCATTGGTAGTTCCATTTCCGCCCAGGTTATTGGGATCAGGAATATTCAGCAGGTCCGCCAAAAGTTCCTTCTGGACAAAGCCCTGGCTATCCAGACGATTGATATTGATGCGATAAAGCCGCTTGAACCGAGCCGGATTGGTAAACGAGGGATTATTGGGATCGCCTTGGAGACTATCACGCTCAATCACTAAAAATTCCGAATCATTAATGGCCGTCAAGTCTCCAATGGATTGTCCACTCCAGGTAGTATTTTCCATACGATAGGAGAAGACTTGACCTGTAAATTTTTTTGTAGCGATGTCAAATTCATGAATGAGTAGCCGAGAGGGGTTTTCTAAATCAAAGAGATTCGGTCCTTCGAGCATCGCATATAGCTTAGTTCCACTAGCGTTGAGGGCAAGTCCCTCAAGTCCCCGAGACCTGGCTAAGTTTGCCGTATTGGTGCCCAAGAAAGGATTATCAAGGGATTGGATCAGCGCAGCTCCGCCGAACCCAAGGAAGTTAGGGATAGGAATAGGGGGTTCCAGCAAAGCCCCACTGGCAGAAGTGTGAAGCAAGAAAGGACCAAATTCCTCGCCAAACCAATAGGTGCCATCGGGCACACGGCGGAAGGATTCAATGTCGTAATCTGCTCCCGTCAAGAGCCGCTGGTTTGTGATCTGTGAAGCCACGGCAATGGCGCTGCCAGGGTAAACCATTTGATTTGAAATCGTGGTGAAGCCTGATTGCCTGTTCGGGTCGCTCAACTCTAAAATGCTTTTCCCGCTAAAGGAACCCTGGGTTTTGCCCGATCCAATATTGATGGGGAAGACCTGTCCTGAACCTCCAGAACGAGTCTTAAAATCAGGGCGAACGCCATATACCCGCAGTAAGGCATCTGGAGAGTTCGCTTTGTTTCCAAAACCGTTATCCTTCATGATCAGGAAAGTTCCTGCTTTTGGTCCGGTCAAGATAGAAGAAAAACCTTGGACTGCGTCTTGGCTCAAAAAAGGTACGGTCCGGCCATTTGTATCATCAGTAATAAACTGTCCTGAGGTAGGACCAGAAGCAAATGTATCCGCAGGCAGAACAGCCCGCCCTACTAATTCAATAGCTTTAGATGGACTACTTAAAAGCAATAGGGAACCAGCTAGCGCAGTAGCTAGGGAAAGAAAGTATTTCACGTAAAACCCAAGATTGGCTCAAATTATAGAGCCAGACTTACGTAAAAGGCACAGGCATTCTGGATCAAGGAATCTAAAAGACGCCCAAGGCAGCCCAAATTGTGCCATCTCTACAAGAACTCATCAGAACTTCTCAAGGTCTTAGAAGATTGGTGAATGCGCCGCCAGGCCTGTGGAGTTTTCCTCATCTCACGATTAAATTGCCGGATAAAATGTCCTGTGTCCAAATAGCCTACGGCTTCAGCAATCCTCTGTATCGGGTGATCCGTTTGCACTAGCAGACGACGGGCCTCTCTCAGCCGATATTGGATAATCCAGTTCAGGATGGTATGACCTGTTTCACGACGCACGAGATCAGTAAGGTAAGACGGAGAACGCCCAAGCGATTTAGCCACATCACAAAGGCTAATTTGGCGATGATAGTTTGTTCTGATGAAGTGAAAGATCTTATCGAGTAAAAGCTCAGCCTGAGAGGAATATCTTTTTACCTGTGGAATGGATATTGGTGCAGGAAGAACAGATGAAACAGGAGTCATTCTCGCGATATCAATAAGGCACAATAGAAGCAGATTGTGGGCCACTTCTATAAATTCAGAAGAATGCTCCTTAGATTCATTTTCTAAGTATACAAGTCTATTTTCCCAACGTAGATAGTCAATTGGGCTAATTTGAAAGTGTTGAATTCGTCTATCCAGTAAATCGAAGAAGGTAGCTACTTTTGGAGATAGACTAAACAGATTTTCTCCCCTTAAGGCCGGTGAGTCAAAATCTACAATCCAGCCCTTTGCATTCTTGACATTCTCTAAATCAAACATCGATTGAGGGGGAACTACTAAGAGATCTCCAGGCGCAGCCGTCACTCTGCCATAGTCTAAGTCATACCAGCCTTCCGCCTTTTCAATGAGAAAAATTTTGGTATGCGTAAATTTACAATCCAAAAATAGGGCCCCATCCATACGTTCTATGCCTACGTTTAGTAACATGGGAGAGAGTTGAGTATCAGCAGTAGTGTTAATAGGATTGAATAAAGACATCTCAGTATCTCCAGCAACGTAGAAATCTAATTAGGTACAGAGCGAATAAGGGTAGACGTTCAGCTTTCCCCATGTTCTGCACTCTGACCTATCTGACCGCAAGGTTATCTCTATTCGCGTGATAATTAAACCTATAAAACTCATACAAAATCTCATCAAAATTTCACACAGAAAATCATCTAAAAACTCATATTAAATCTCATGCATACCCCATAGGTGTCTCAGCATGAAATGAGAAAATAAAGCTGTGGACATTAAGCTGGGATGTCCGTCATGCGAGAAAGTGATACCCTGATTGGGTGTAAATCATTTCAAGGGCCGTCTGTTCCAAATACAGGTGCAAAGTGGTCTTTTACCCCTGTAGACTTCTAATTTTAGGCAAAGTAAGTAAGAATACGTACGTAGAACGACATAGCTAGTAGCTTTGTAGGTACAATCTGCACGTAAGAGGAGCGTTGAGCAAGATGTCCCCAATAGCCTCTATCAACCTTGATACACTCCTTGAGATTGTTAACCACAAGCTGATTGAAGGTCAAAATCGTCCTCTCAACAGTATAGAAGTTCTTATGCTGCGAGGCATCTGGCAATATCAGACCTATGGCCAAATTGCCCAAGCTGCTGGATACAGTCCTGGCTATCTAACGAATGTCGTTGCTCCAGAGATGTGCCAGAGACTCTCCCATCTCGTAGGAGAACGGGTTACCAAGAAAAACTGTCGGATGCTGCTAGAGTCCTACGCTGCTGTCCGAGCATCCCCTAACCCATCCCTACCCAAGAACCAAGTTTCACGCAAGACTGACCAAAATAGTTTTCCCTGCTATCCCAGCGGCGCAGTCCCTCTTGGCTCCCCTTTTTACATTGAACGTGTGCCTTTGGAGGAGCAAATTGCTCAAGAAATTCATAAGCCAGGAGCGCTCGTAAGAATTAAAGGGCCTCAGGAAATGGGCAAAACCTCCTTACTCCTGAGAGTGCTGGATGATGCCGAACGTCGAGGATATCGCACCGTCAGCCTAAACCTGGAACAAATCGACCAAGATATTTTGAGCGATCTGAATCGACTCTTGCGTTGGCTTTGCGTTACGGTTTCCCGCCAGCTAAAACTCGACCCCCTTTTGGACGAATACTGGGATGAGGATATAGGCAGTAAAGTCAGCTGCAGCTTCTACTTCCGCAGCTACCTCTTAGAACTCATAGAAGCTCCTATCGTCTTAGCTTTGGACGAGGTGAACCAAATTTTTGAGTATCCCCATGTAGCGAAGGACTTTTTACCACTTCTGCGCTCTTGGTATGAAGAATCCAAACGACTCCCCATTTGGCAAAAGCTTCGGCTGATCGTGGTCCACTCGACGGAAATTTACGTTCCTCTCCAGTTGAATCAGTCCCCGTTCAACGTTGGACTACCGATTCAGCTATCTGGTATTGCTCTAGGGGAAGTCCAGCAGTTGGCCCAACGCTACGGTCTTGATTGGACCAGTAATCAGGCCCAGCAACTGATGGCTCTGTTAGAAGGACATCCCGCCTTAGTGCATATTGCCCTCTATCATCTCAGCCACGGGGAAATAACCTTTGAACAACTCCTAGAAACGGCTCCTACCTCCTCTGGAATTTATAACCATCATCTACAGCGTCATTCTGCAGCTCTGGAGCAACAGCCAGAATTAGCCCATGCTCTTCATACCGTCATGAACGCCGCAGAACCCGTAGCCTTAGAACCGATCTTGGCCTATAAGCTGAGCAGTATGGGGCTGATCAAGCCGCTCGGAAATAAAGTAGTTCCAGGTTGTGAGCTGCATCGCCAGTATTTTAAGAATCATGAATAAGACTTAGGGGACCGTTGATTGTCTTCATGTCGAAATAGCTACTTAAAAGAAAGGCTAGAAACCTTGTTCATGGCGTGAGAAGAAAAATACAACTAAAAGTTAATACCTTTACCGAAAGATCGTTCAATTGACTTTCTAGTTGTTCTAGTGAATATTTAGTTGTGCGTAGTTTCTTCTCACAGACTAGAATTCTATATCGTATCCATTCCGACTAGCGTGCACTGTATTAGAAGGCTAAATGCAGATTTTGCCTAACTAGAGATAGGGAATCTTCATCAGGAATTGGTACTATAGGGTCGTTTAATAATAGCAAAGTTAAAGTTTTAATTTAATGTTTGCTGTTTGCCAAAGCCAAAGAGCATGCCCCCGACATCAAGGCAAATCATTGTTTTGCATAGCGTTTTAGTAGAAAATTACCCAGCGGATCTAATGCTTTATAGGATTTTAGTTTTTATTAAGTCATCCTAGATAGTGAAAATTGAAATCCTTAGAAATTACTCCAAAAGTCAAGCTGTACATCATTATTCTAGGAGAACTGAACTATGGTAGAAACAAATTCACTAGATCGTATTCTCGATATTTTGGGAACCGAAGACAAGTTTGAGGCTCAGACGAAGCTAAAGGAGAAGTTTGGTGAAGAAAAGATAGAACATGCAGTAAATCAATGGTCAGTATTGTGTGCGTGGTCTTGGCTTGAGCCTGCTGATTATCCACCAAACGAACAACAAGATGGTGACCAGGAAAAGCTGCGCCGTGCCTTTATCAAGGCAATTAAAGCGACAGCATTGACCTTGATTAAGGAACATTACAAGCCGGGTGCTTTTATGAAGGAGATTACAGCAAGAAGTAACGACCTGTCTAATATTTTGAATGGAACAGAACCGAAGGACTGTAAAATCAAATTGCCTGAGCTCTATAAAAAGCTCACAAGCAAGAAGGACTATATTTTTACCAAGGAGCTTACTGATAGCTTCTTATGGTTAACTAGTGTTGATCGATTTAATGGTATGTGTGCAGGCTATCTTCCTGAAAAAAATAAGATTGTACAAATATTGGCTTATCCACCCCGTCCCACTACATCAGCTCTACCTAAGGAAGAATTGTTGAGCTGGTGTGAACAGAGTAAGAAAGACGAATACTATCCTCCTACTCCTTATATTCCCACCTGCAATTGCTGAGAATTGTAAATTAGTACATTATGAAATGGGTATCTTTACCATTTAAGAGGGCAAGATACTCATTCCACTAGAATTGTAGTTTATTGTGTTTTAATTATTAAGTTCTTATTTGCTCAACAGGTTGGCTAGCAGATCAGCTCACGCTCAATCAGGCGCGATTTACCTTACTTGATTGCAACATGCATCAGCATAATAAACCAAAACTTAAGGAATATTTTCGACTGGCAACTGAAGCGCCAGAGAATGTGTTTCTTATGTCTGAGAGGAAAACCATATTACTTTGCGATCGTCTTTATGTTCAGTTGATTCCTTTACTCGACGGTTGTCATAGTGTTGATGAAATTATAGAACAGTTGCAAGATCAAATTCCTCCTGCTTATATCTATTACGGGCTGGCTCATCTAGAGAACCAAGGCTATTTGAGAAACAGTGACGAGCTTATCTCTCCATCATTAGCCATCTTTTGCGATCACTTGAATATTAATGCCAAGACTGCTTACCATCAGTTGCAAAATACTAAGGTGACCGTCAGGGCAGTCGGCTCTGTTTCTACTTCAGAATTCGTTAAAATTCTCAAACTGCACCAAATCCAGGTCACTGAAGATAAGGATTTGGAGACTGAACATGCTGATTTAAAGGTTGTGGTATGCGATGACTACTTACAAGTAGAGCTAGCAGCCCTAAATCAGGCAGCACTCGATCATTCGTGTCCTTGGCTTCTGGTTAAGCCCATCGGAACTGTGATTTGGCTTGGTCCACTATTTTATCCAAGAAAAACAGGCTGTTGGGAGTGTTTAGGGCAACGCTTAAAATGCAACCGCCCCGTTGAAGGATATCTAGCGCGACATACAGACACTGTAATACCTCTAACACCCTATCTCAATACCATACCTGCAGTTTTGCACACAGCTTGGGGAATGGCAGCAACTGAGATCTTGAAATGGATTGTCCAAGATCGGCAAAATAAAAGGCTGGAAGGCACCTTAGTCACCCATGATACGCTAACGCTGGAAACTCAGAGCCATACGCTCATTAGGCGTCCTCAATGCCCTAGTTGTGGACTCATGAAAGGCAGCCGCGCAAACCCAGTTCCTTTGATTCTTGGCAATCGCAAGAAAACTTTTACTGCTGATGGTGGGCATCGTTGCAGTTCGCCGGAAGCAACTTTGAAAAAATATCAGCACCACATAAGTCCTATCACAGGAATTGTTCGAGAATTACAGAAGTTACCCTATAGCCTGGATGGTTTGCAGCATACCTATGTGGCAAAACACCATTTCATCTCAATGTTTGATGATCTTAAAATGCTGACTCAAAACATTGGAGGCAGAAGTGGAGGAAAAGGAAGAACGGACACACAAGCACGGGTTAGTGCTTTTGGAGAAGCTATAGAAAGATATTCTGGAGTTTTCCAGGGCGATGAAATCAGAATCAAAGGGAGCTACCAGCAACTCGCTGAATCGGCTATTCATCCCAATTCTTGTATGAATTTTAGTCAAGCTCAATACACAAACCGCAAACAATGGAATGACAGTTGTCAAAGTCCTTTTCAAAGCGTTCCCGAACCTTTTGATGAATTAAGAGAGATCGAGTGGACGCCCGTTTGGTCTTTGACCCAGCAACAGTTTAAGTATCTGCCAACTGCTTACTGCTACTTTGGCTATCCCAAACCGTTAAAACCTGATTGTTGGGCAGATACAAACGGTTGTGCAGCGGGGAATACCTTAGAAGAAGCTATCCTGCAAGGTTTCATGGAATTGGTTGAGCGCGATAGTGTTGCTCTGTGGTGGTACAACAGGATTAAAAGACCTCACGTCAATTTAGACAGTTTCGATGACCCTTATTTCTCAGCTCTACAACGTTCCTATCAATCGATTAATCGGGAACTGTGGGTTCTTGATATCATCAGTGATCTGAATATTCCAACCTTTGTTGCTGTTAGCCGCTGTTACGATCGAAAAACAGAAGATATCCTTTTAGGTTTCGGTGCACATTTTGATCCTAAGATCGCTCTTGGAAGAGCATTGACCGAAATTAATCAGCTCCTGCCTGCGGTTTTAGAAACGAATGCTGATGGTGCGTCTCGGTATGCTTCTTCAGCTGAACATTTAGCACTCAGTTGGTGGAAGACAGCAACAGTGCAAAATCAGCCCTATCTAAATCCTGATAAAAGTAGTGTGCCCAAAGTATATTCTGACTATGAGCACGTATGGAGTGATGATTTGCTTGATGACATTCGTAGATGCCAGCAATTGGTGGAGCAAAGGGGAATGAAAATGCTAGTGCTAGATCAAACCCGGAGTGATATTGGATTGAAAGTAGTTAAAGTTATTGTGCCAGGAATGCGCCACTCTTGGAAACGTCTAGGACCAGGACGACTTTATGACATTCCGGTGCAATTAGGATGGCTACAAGAACCAATGCCAGAAGAGAGCCTTAACCTCTTGCCAATGTGTCTATAATTCTCTGAATATTTTGGTTATTACTGAGTCTCCTATCCCAGCAAACGGTTTTGTATTTTATGTTAAAGGGTTATCGAATCATTGATGCTGATGCTCACGTCCATGAACCTCACACTATGTGGGCGGATTACCTTGAGCCTTCCTTTAGACACTTTGCCCCTTCATCGGATCTAAAGATCGGAGGGGAAGCAGTCATTAATCAGCTCTCTGAGCAGTATTTGCGTCAATGGACAAATCCAATTTTGCAAGTTGAGCCATTAGCAGGTTCTGACCCCCAAATCCAGGTGCAAGCCATAATGCAGATGGGTATTGACATTGCATTTATTTATCCAACATCACTTTTGTTTATAAGTGCTGTAGATACTATGGCACCTCAGCTAGCAGGTGCTTTTATTCGTGCTTATAACAATTGGTTGCACGATTTTTGCAGTTTTAACCCTCAAATCCTTAAAGGTGTGGGGGGTATAAACCTTCATGCTCCAGAAGAAATGGTCCCTGAATTGTTGCGGGTTGTTGGATTTGGCTGGAAATCAATCTTTATACGCCCTAATCCTGTTAAGGGTCGCATCTTGAGTGATCCAGCTTATGAACCTTTCTGGCAAACCTGTGAGGAGCTAGAGGTCGCAATCTGTCTTCATGAAGGAACTCCCAGTCGTCTTCCTACTGTCGGAGCCGATCGCTTTAAAAGCCGCTTCGCTTTGCGCTCCTGTTCACACCCCATGGAACAAATGATGGCATTACTTACCTTAATAGAAGGAGGTGTCCTTGAACGCCATCCTACACTCAAAATTGGTTTTCTAGAGTCAGGAGGGGGTTGGTTACCCTATTGGTTATGGCGACTCGATCAAGAGTACGAGAATTCACGCTGGGAGCTCGCAAACAATGTGAAGATTAAGCCTTCAGAATATTTTCATCGTCAGTGTTTTATTTCTATTGAACCTTCAGAGCCATATCTTGCCCAAATCCTTGATTATATTGGCTTAGATAATATTCTCTTTGGTTCTGATTATCCTCACGGAGAGTATCAACCAGATATTGTTGATCAAGTTGTTGCCCTCGAAGAACAACTGTCACGAAAAACTATACAAAAGATTTTATGGGATAATCCTGCTCGCTTTTATGGGTTAGTGTAAAATTGTAAGACTGATTTCAAATCAAGACGAGAGGGGGGACTGATATGGCTAGCGAGCAGTTTCCGGTTGCAGGAGTTGATGAACAGATACTATTTGACTTGAGCTGCTCCAGAGTTATAGGTCCTGTAATAACATTAGCGCAAGAGATCAACCTATTTGAACTCTTTAATCAAACACCTCAAACGATTGATAGCGTCGTCAAGAATCTTAAAGTTACACCTTTAGTCTCTGAAGCTTTCATCGCTGTTCTTGCTGCATTTGGGTTACTTCAAAGACAAAACGATAAGCAGTTTAAGCTAACAGAAATTGCAAAAACGTATATGCTGCCAGAAAGCCCCTTTTTTTATACAGGGTTTTGTCCTCCGCAAGAATGGTATCTGGATCTGCTTCGCATGAAAGTTTTAAGTGGCGGTCAACCACCTATGCCACTAGCTGTTGGGATGAAACACCATAGAGTTGAGGTAATACGAAGTTTCATCGAGCGGATGCATATGATGACACTTCCAGCAGCAGCAAGTTTGGCTAAACAACCCGTTTTCGGAAGAATATCTCACCTCCTTGATGTTGGAGGTGGATCAGGTTCACTTGCGATAGCTATTGCAGCAATCAACCCACAGATTCGATGCACAATTATGGATCTCGAACCTGTTTGTCAAATTGCACACGAAAACATTGAGAAGTATGGTTTGCAAGAACGGGTTACTACTGTTTCAAAAGACATGTTTGAAGATCCCTGGGGAGAAGAACCTGATGGCATTCTATTCGGCAATATCTTTCACGACTGGGATTTGGAGCGCTGTTATTTCTTAGCTAAACGAGCATTCGATGTACTCAAATCTGGCGGAAGTATCTTGATGCATGAAATGCCTTTAAATGAAACAAAAGATGGCCCACTGACAGTAGCATGTCTATCTGCTATATTGCTGATGTATGAGAATGGTAAGCAATATACATTGAGTGAACTAGAAAAGATAATGTCCTCAGTAGGTTTTATTAACTTTAAATCTACACCTACCTTTGTTTATTATCATCTAATCACTGCTTCAAAGCCATAATGTTTTTTAGCAGCTTTAGGCAGAGGGAGAATCATAATGAGAAGCCTTAATGATTACCAAATTACTACTCAAATCTATGAAAGCTTCAACTCGTTAGTTTATAGGGCGGTTCTTAAAACTAATAATCAATCTGTTATTTTGAAGATTCTCAAAGAGGATTACCCCTCCCCCTCAAAACTAACAAACTATAAACAGGAGTATGAAATCACTCGCTCTTTAAATGCAACTGGAGTGATCAAGGTTTATGGTTTGCAAAGATATCGTAATACGCTTGCAATAATTGAGGAAGATTTTGGAGGTATATCTTTAGATATTTTATTAAACTCTAGAGGTCTTGCATTATCAGAATTCCTTACTATCGCCATTAAAATTACTGAGGGTCTGGGTGAGATTCATACTGCTAACGTTATTCACAAAGATATTAATCCCTCCAACATTGTTTGGAATGCAAAAACAAATCAGCTTAAAATTATTGACTTTGGTATTTCCACAGTGTTAACGCGTGAAAATCCATCAATCAAAAATCCGAGTGTTCTAGAAGGAACCCTGGCCTATATGTCACCCGAGCAAACGGGGAGAATGAATCGGGTACTTGACTACACTACGGATTTTTACTCCCTTGGTGTGACCTTTTACCAAATGCTAACCGGTTACTTGCCCTTTGAAGCGAATGAAGCCTTAGAACTAGTGCATTGTCATATTGCTAAGCACCCCGTTGCGCCTTATGAACTTAAGTCAGATATTCCTAAGGTAGTTTCTAGTCTGATTATGAAATTGTTGGCAAAAACATCAGAAGAGCGATACTTAAGTGCTTTTGGAATAAAAGCTGATCTCGAAGAATGTTTTAGACAGTTACAAACAACTAGAAAAATTCTAGATTTCCCTCTTGCACAACAAGACACTTCTAATAGATTCAGCATCCCACAAAAACTTTATGGCAGAGAACAGGAAATTGAAAAATTATTATCAACGTTTAAACGTGTTACTCAGACCAAGGAAGAGCAAGTACGAAAACATGTCGAAATGATACTAATTCGTGGCTATTCCGGCATTGGAAAATCTGTACTGGTACGAGAACTCTATAAACCAATTACTGCTGAGCAGGGCTATTTTATTTCTGGAAAGTTTGAACAGTTTCAGCGTAATATTCCTTATTCTGCAATTACCTCTGCCTTTCGTTCTCTCATACAGCAACTCTTAGCTGAAAATGATATACAGTTATCACAGTGGCGTGAGAAACTCCTAGCAGCACTTGGTTCTAATGGACAAGTAATTGCTGATGTTATACCTGAGATAGAACAAATTGTTGGACCTCAATCTCCTGTACAGCAACTGGAACCAATAGAGGCACAGAATCGATTTAGCCTCGTCTTTCAAAAGTTTGTCCAAGTGTTTTGTCAGCAATCACATCCACTGGTTATCTTTTTGGATGACTTACAGTGGGCAGACTCAGCCAGTTTAAAGGTCATTGATTTGATGATGACTGATGACCAGATGCAATATTTGCTATTAATTGGAGCTTACAGAGATAATGAAGTTGATCTAAGTCACCCTTTGTCAATAACTCTTAAGGGTTTAGAAAAAGGTGGAGCTATTTTACAATGGATGACCCTGGTTCCCCTAGCTCTTCCTCATGTTACCCAGTTGATTGCTGACACTCTCCACAACGAACTGGAATCGGTTGAACTGCTAGCAAAATTGATTCACCAAAAAACATCAGGCAATCCTTTCTTTGTCAATGAATTTCTTAAAACTCTCTACCAGGAAAACCTTTTACAGTTTTCGTGGCAACAGCGTCGCTGGCAATGGGATATTGCTCAAATTCAGGCTTTAGGTATTACAGAATATGTAGTTGATCTGCTGATTAGTAATTTAAGAAAAATTCCAGAGAAATCTCAACAAGTTTTGTATCTAGCTGCTTGTATTGGCAATAGTTTTGATCTCCATACTCTCTCAACTATTTACGAAGAACCTGTTGTAAAAACATTTTCAGATCTATTACCTGCTATCCAATCTGGACTCATTCAACCTACTTCAAATCTAGAAATTTCTTCAGACGAAACCATCGATTCCTCACTAATTATTCTTAACTTTAATTTTTTACACGATCGGGTGCAGCAGGCAGCCTATGCCCTAATCGATGATGAGCTAAAGAAAGCTATTCATCTGCAAATTGGACAACTGATATTATCCAATGCTTCATTAAATGAACTAGATGAAAAAATATTTAAGCTAGTCGATCACCTTAATAAGGGAAAAAACTTAATTGAGCATGAAGAAAAAAAAGTTGAATTGGCTAAATTGAATCTAAAAGCAGGTAACAAAGCGAAGGAAGCCACAGCTTATGTAGCGGCTAGAGAGTATCTGCTCTCAGCCACCGAAACTTTTCCTGGAAATATTTGGGAAGACAATTATGAACTGGCTGTAGAGCTGTATAAAGAACTAGGACAGGTTGAATATCTTAACGGCAACTTTCAGGAATCGGAATTGTTGATTAAATCTAATCTGGATAAAGTCAATTCAGCAATCGAGCGCTCTGAATTCTATTATCTTTTAGTCGAGCAGTACACCATGCTTGGCAAGTATTCCGAGGCAATTCAGTCAGGACGCATTGCACTTGAAGATCTGGGTATTATCTTACCTGATCAGGATTTTGACCAAGCTCTTGAAGCTGAGCTAATTAGATTTAGTGATAATTTAGGCGTTCGAGAAGTAAGTTCTCTTATTGATAATTTAAAAATGGCAGATCCAGCGAAGCGTTCTGCTTTAGATTTATTGATAAAATTACAACCTCCAACTTATTTGAGTGGTTCAGAGCTTGCAGGCATCGTAATGGCTAAATCAGCGAATTTGAGTGTTGAACATGGTCATACATCCAAATCTGCGATTAGTTACGGAATATTTGGTATGCTGCATTCAATGCTAGGCAACTATCAACTTAGTTACCAACTTACACTGTTAGGATATCAGCTTAGTATAAAATTTGACGACTATTATTCTATAAGCCAAACAGCCAATTACCTTGCTAATTTCTCTCTTTTATGGGTTAGGCACATCAAAGAAACTGAAAGTTTTAATGCTGAATCAATTAATTCTGGATTGCAGTCAGGAATGCTCCAGTTTACTGGTTTTAGTATGACTCACATATTGTTAAATAGAATTTATCAAGGCAAAAATATATCTCCTTTTCTTGATGAAGCATTTAATATTTTAGCTTTCTCCAGAAAAACGAAAAATCAATGGTCTACTGATTGCATCTTAGGGCAGGCAATAATATTAGCAAATCTACTGGCTCAGACACAGGACAAACTATATTTTGGTTGTAATGAGGTTGATGAATCTCAGTACCTAGATGAAGAGGGAACTAGCCGAACCTCAAATGCCATCTGCTATTATCACATTTTCAAGGCTCAAGTTTTATACTTATATAACAAGCTAGATCTAGCATTAGTCTCAATTGCCAAAGCTCAAAAACTGTTAGCTTTCATCCCTGGTACTATTCATGCTTCTACTTATAACTTCTACTATTCTCTAATTTTAATTGCTCTTTATCCAACTGTCTCTCTAGAGAAACAGCGAGAGTATTGGAGGCAGATTGAGGCTAACCAAGAGCAGATTAAAAATTGGGTAAATCAATGCCCTGACAATTTTCTCCATAAGTATCTTCTGGTTGAGGCAGAAATGGCTCGTGTATTAGGTAAATGGTATGAAGCAGAGGGTCTGTACGACCAATCCATTGAGTCAGCAAGAAAATATGACTTTTCCCAAAACGAAGCTTTATCAAATGAACTCGCAGCCAAGTTTTGGCTAGCTAGAGGTAAAGAAGAATTTGCCCAAATCTACATGAAAAAAGCTTACCAAGGCTATCAAATGTGGGGAGCTAAGCGCAAGGTAAAGGATTTAGATGTGAGATATCCTGAGTGGTTTAATTCAAAATCATCTTTAAGTCAAGATACTTCTCTCAATCTTTTAAAAACTTCTAAAACTTTCACTGAAGTATTGGATTTAGCCACAGTAATAAAAGCCTCACAGGCAATTTCGGGTGAGATAGTTGAAATCGATCTATTAGAAAAGCTGATGAAAATTATGATTGAGAATGCTGGCGCTCAAGTTGGTTTTCTCATCTTAGAAAAGAAAGGTCAACTAGTAATTGAGGCCCAAGATTCTGTCGAACAAAATGCGGTGATAGTGTGTCAATCAATCCCGGTTGAAACTAGCCAGCAGTTGCCCCTATCTCTAGTTAATTATGTAGTAAGAACCAGAGAAGATGTTGTCTTGGCAGATGCAACTCGTGAAGGCAGATTCACCGCAGATCCTTATGTTTCTCAAAATCGATCTAAATCTATTCTGTGTATGCCGATCGTCCATCAAGGAAAACTTATCGGTTTACTATATCTAGAAAATAATTTAACGACAGATGCTTTCACCCCAGACCGATTAGAAGTACTAAAGCTTTTGTCCTCTCAGGCAGCCATTTCTTTGCAAAATGCCCAACTTTATATCGCATTGCGTGAAAGTGAAAGAAAGCTCGCTCAAATTTTAGAAGCAGTGCCAGTGGGCGTGTTCGTGATTGATGCTAAAGGCAACCCTTACTATGTTAATCGAACTGCCCAACAGATACTTGGGAAGGGCGTCGTACCCGAAGCCACGACTGCTCAATTGCCTGAAACCTATCAAGCTTATCTGGCGGGGACGGAGCAGTTGTACCCCACCGAGCAGCAGCCCATCATGCGAGCCTTGAAGGGAGAAAGGACAACCATCGACGATCTTGAGATTCACCAAGTTGATAAGATTATTCCCTTAGAAGTGTCAGCCACACCAGTCTTCGATGAGAAGGGTCAAATTGTCTATGCTATAGCCGCTTTTGCTGACATCACTCAACGAAGACAAGCAGAAGCCGAGCGCATTCAATTCACTCAAGAGCTAGCACTCAAAAATGAAGCTTTGCAGGAAGTAACCGATGAATTAGAAGAGTACAGCCGTACTTTGGAGCGAAAAGTTCAGGAGCGTACCCAAGAGTTGACACAGACTCTGGAAATTCTTAAAGCCACGCAATCTGAACTTCTCTTTGAAAACGATCTCCTAAGAAGTGCTGAGCAAACCTCCAACTTTGACTATCAAGTAGGGGGGAGTTTGCCCATGGATGCTCCTACCTATGTGGTACGTGCCGCAGACCGTTATCTCTACAAAGCATTGATGCGTGGAGAGTTTTGCTATGTCCTCAATGCGCGTCAAATGGGCAAGTCAAGTCTTATGGTCCGTATGATCTATCACCTCCAACATGAAGGTCTTAGCTGTGCTGCCATTGATATGACTCGTATTGGCAGTGAAAACGTCACGGTGGACCAATGGTACAAGGGATTGGCGATGGAGTTGTGGCAGAACTTTGATCTAATGAGAAAAGTTAATTTGAGGACGTGGTGGAATGAGCGACTTGATGTTTCTCCTGTCCAGCGGTTGAGTCAATTTATTGAAGAAGTTCTTCTCGTTCATGTCGGAGTAGAAGATGGTCTTCGCAAACAAGTAATCATTTTTATTGATGAAATTGATAGTCTTTTGAGCTTAAATTTTCCGGTTAACGATTTTTTCACTCTGATTCGCTCTTGTTATAACCAGCGCAGTCTCAATCCAGCCTATCAACGGCTAAACTTTGCTTTCTTTGGCACAGCAACCCCTTCGGATTTAATTACGGACTCCCAGAGAACGCCTTTTAATCTTGGTCAGGCCATCCGTCTAGAAGGCTTTAAAGAACATGAGGCCCAGCCACTGCTTCAAGGATTGGCGGAGAAAGTCAGTAACCCACAGGTAATTCTCAAAGAGGTATTAGCTTGGACCAATGGTCAACCTTTCTTAACACAGAAATTATGTAGGCTTATACGTACTGCTGCTTCCCCTATTCCTGGCAACAATGAGGCTGAGTGGATTGAGCATTTAGTCCAAACGCAAATAATAGACCACTGGGAATCACAGGACGAACCAGAACATTTGAGAACCATTCGGGATCGCTTACTCAGTAATGACCAACAGAAGAGACCCTTGTTGAGACTTTACCAAAGAATTTTGCAACAAGATGAAATCCCTGCTGATGATAGCCCTGAGCAAAGAGAATTAGTACTATCAGGATTGGTTTCTAAACACAAGGGCAAGGACCAAACAGATATGCCCAAACTTATAGCCAATAACCGCATTTACAAGACTATTTTCAATCTGTCTTGGGTTGAACAGCAGTTGGCTCATCCTGACTCGCGTTGACTCGGATGTCTAACCATAATTTCGACGGGCAGCGACAGAATAGAACTGAAACTCCGGCATGACCAGGGCCGTGAGTCTTCCGCCATAGACACATCCCGTATCTAAACCTATAGCAACCGGCTGCCCTTTCCATTGTTGAATCAGCGGTTGTTTCATCACTCGATGGCCGAATAGCACCAGTCGTTCTTCCTGATAGTTTTTGTACCAGGGCGTACGCATTTCTGTTAATGCTTCTGGCTGTTGCTCTTCCAGTGCTACCCCAAGCTTTAAGCCAGCATGGACTATATCGCCGTGTTGGGTACGGCGATAGAAAGGTAGATTGCGGAGATAGGCCAAAGCTTGCGGATTTTTTTTCAAAAGTTTTGCAGTAAGGGCTGCCACATGAGGGAGCGATTTTTTCCCTTCAAAATGGCGAACCATAGCCCAGTCATGATTTCCCATCACCGCCTCAGCCTGAACTTCTTGGATCAGCTCAAGGAGCCCCAAAAAGTCTGGCCCCCGATTGCAGAGATCCCCGGTTAGGTAAACGCGGTCAGTCCGTGTTAGCCCTACCTTATCAAGAAGACGACCAAGCTCACTTGCGCAAGCATGGACATCGCCAATAAAGATTTCACGGGATTGGGTCATGTGAAAATAGCACCAACGAAGGAAATACGATCCGCTCGTTGGTGTTAGTAAACCGCATAACAGCACCCCAGGTCTAGGGTTTGCATTCAGAAAAGTTCTAAATACGGGGTTAGCAGCGATGACTAAGTCCTAATATTTAAATTCTTCTCCTCCTCTTCTGCGCTCTTTCCGTTCTGCCTTTAACTGATCCAGCTTAGTACGTTGCTCGGGAGTCAAAATCGCATTCAGTTTTTGTTTGTAGTCATCACGGGCCTGTTGGAGCTGAGGTTTCAGCGTTTGCATTTGGTTGCGAATACTCTGCAATTTCGCTTGGTCCCCTGATTCTCGGGCGGCTTTAGCTTGAGAGCGCAGGTCTTTCGCTTGAGTCATGAGGGGGCCATTCTTTTGTTTCTCTTGCTCCTTGAGCGCACGAATTTGGTCTTTTTGTTGGGTGGAAAGATTCAATTGATCCAGCTTACGCATGCCTCGCTCACCCCTTTCTCCTCGTTCACCTCTTTCTTGGGGAGGAGCTTCAGGAGCAGGAGATGGTTGTGCATAGGCAACTACGGGAGATAAAGAAAGAACAGCCATGAGGAGGGCGGGAATCCAACGTTTCATAGGAATAGGTACATGAGAGACAGTACTTTATTGGACGCAGTGTCCTAATCCAGGGTTCATCGGTTTGAGAATGAACAGTCTAGGTCTTTGTGGAACTTTACAATGGTTGGAGAACGATTTATCCCAAGCTCGCTATGCAGTACCGTCGATTTGGACGTACCGAATTATCCATGCCTGTTTTTTCCTGTGGCGGCATGCGCTATCAGCAGCAGTGGCAGGACTGTGCGCTCTCCCAGATTCAAAAAGAGAATCAGGAGAACCTAGAAGCAGCGATCCATCGTTCGCTAGAACTCGGTATCAACCATATTGAGACAGCCCGAGGCTATGGAACCTCTGAGATGCAATTGGGTCAATTATTGCCCAAACTGCGCCGTGAAAAGTTAATCATCCAAACTAAGGTTTCTCCGACCCAAAATGCCAAAGATTTTGTGTCGGCTTTTAATCAGTCGATGAAGTATCTCAACCTGGAGTATGTGGATTTATTAGGCTTACATGGCATCAATACTCCAGAGTTGCTGGATTACAGTCTGGGACCGAAGGGCTGTGTCGCCGCAGCCAGGCAGCTCGTCAAGGAAGGGAGAGTTCGTCACATTGGATTCTCTACCCACGGCCCAACAGAGGTTATCGTCAAAGCCATTGATACAGGGCTTTTTGACTATGTAAATCTCCACTGGTACTACATCAATCAGCGGAACTGGCCAGCGATTGAACATGCGACCCAGCAGGATATGGGCGTTTTTATCATTAGTCCTTCCGATAAGGGAGGCAAATTATATGACCCGCCTCAACGTTTGGTAGACCTCTGCCATCCCCTTAGCCCGATGGTGTTCAATGATCTTTTTTGCCTAAGCCATCTGCAAGTTCATACCCTCAGCCTGGGTGCTTCCCGCCCCAGTGATTTTAATGAACATATAAAAGCGCTTGCTCTGCTAGACCAGGCAGACAACATTCTGCCCCCGATTATCGATCGCTTGGAACAGGCTATGGTCAAGGTGCTTGGAGAATCTTGGGTCGAGACCTGGGAACAAGGACTGCCTCCCCACGAAGAAACTCCTGGCAATATCAATATTCCGGTACTGCTCTGGCTCAGAAATCTGGCTCTGGCCTATGACTTGGTGGAATACGGAAAGATGCGCTACAACCTCCTTGGCAATGGCGGTCATTGGTTTCCCGGTCGCAATGCCATCAAACTCCAGGAAGTAGACCTAAGAGACTGCTTGAAGCGAAGTCCGCACCGTGAAGTGATTTCCCAACTTTTAGCTGAAACCCATGAATTGCTGGGAGCTTCCGAAGTGAAGAGGTTATCTCAGGAATGAGGGAGATTGCTATGGGCCTACCCAGACCCTCTATTCTCCAACAAGAGCTAAAGCATCTTTCTATCCACTTCACTGGCTAGTTCTTCCTGAGTCACTGTGTCATCAAAAGGAGAGATCCCGTAGGTAGACATCAGGTCAGATAGTTGCCACCGATTCACACCCAACAATTCTGCCGCACGTCCAGCACTGATATCGCCTTACTGAAGAAGAGTAAGAACAAAAGCTTCTCGTGCCTTGCGTTCAGCCTTTGCCCTATGTTCGACTGGCACCTCAGCAATAGGAATAAAAAAATTAACTTCTATCTGAGAATGGGGCATGTCTTTCACCTGGGTGACTAAATTCTAGCCACTATTACAGTTAGGTCACAATGATCTGATATAGGAATCATGTTCTGCTGTCTTCTAAGAGCTTCATGCCACAGTTATGGCTTACATTCTGAGTTAGAAATTCTGCTACACTCGTAAAGCCGTAAAATTTGTCTCCCGCCATGGCTCAGCCTAAAAAGAAAACGTCCAAGATGAAAGGCCGCTCCCGTTGTGCTCATTGGAGCCGCAAAACCACTATCCAGGCTGAAAAAGCACTGGCTTTGGGTAACTCCATTTTGAGTGGCCGCAATACCGGATTCATTTATCCTGCTCAAGAAGAAGCGGCTGAAGAAGATTCTGAGGGCTAGTGTTCTCCCTTCAATTGCCGGACTAGATGGACAATCTCTGGAACGATTAGTTTGTCCATAGCCAGAGCCACGGCTTTGTGGGAACCCGGCAAGGAAAACACCAATTTTCCCTTAAAAATCCCGCAGGTAGCTCGTGAAGCCATAGCCCGTGAGCCCACTTGGTCCCAGGAAAGCATTCTAAAAAGCTCCCCAAATCCAGGGAGTTCCTTTTCGAGTAAAGTTTGCAAAGCATCGAAGGTAGTATCTCTGGGGGCAATGCCCGTACCGCCATTGCAAATCAAGACTTCTAAATCTTCCTTTTGGGCTAATTCCAAAAGCAAAGCTCTGAGGTGGTCCGGCTCATCGGGAAGAATTTTGTAGAATCCTACGGGGTGGTCTGCTTCTTGAAGGCGCTGCTGGATGATTTGACCACTTTTGTCATCTGCTTCGGTGCGGGTATCACTCAAGGTAATCACCGCACAGCGGACTGTGCGCTGTGGGGGATCGGGACAGGGATTTTCAGCCATGGAAGTAAGAGGTTCGGAATTTTACCTCTCTAGCTTAGATGCTTATTTCGCGTACGGTCTGAACTAGGCAGCCACTAACGAGGAAGCGAATGATTTTGGGCACCCTATCATTTAGAAAAACACTTAATTTTGATCCCGCGTCAAATACAACTCCCTAGGCTGAGTGTTAAACTAGCCTAGCATCAGTCGAGCTGTTCCATAAGATGGAAGATGTTATCTCCAAGCGTTTTGTGTGAATTCTAACTCTTTCAAGAAAAATCTTTTCTGGCTGGGAGTGCAGAGGGAACTGCTCTCTATTTTGGGGTCTTTACCGCTTGCGATCTCGCTTTTTCTTGTGATTGCTCTATTTAGCACCATAGGCACGGTCCTTCCACAACAGGAAGGAACACAGTTTTACCAAGAAAAATATCCAGACCAAGGCAAAGTTCTTTTTGGCTTCTTGAGCTGGAAAGTGATCTTGGCTTTGGGCCTGAATGATGTTTACCGCGCGTGGTGGTTCTTAGCAATTTTGATTCTTTTTGGCACAAGTCTGGCGACCTGTTCATTTTTGCGCCAGATTCCGATGCTGAAATCTGCCCGTAAGTGGCGCTTTTATGACAATCCCAAGCGGCTTAAGAAATTTGCGCTATTTACTGAAGTCCCTGCGACCTTAGAACAGCTGATGGGCGAGCTGAAGCAGAAAGGATTCCAAGTCCAAACAGAAGGCCAGAAGGTTTATGCCCATAAGGGATTGCTTGGTCGAGTCGGGCCAATTATTGTCCATGTATCGATTATTTTGATTCTGCTTGGAGGCATGTTGGGTGCTCTTACCGGTTTCAAGACCCAAAGTATGACCCCTGAAGGAGAGCAGTTTGATTTCCATCAATTAACGAGCCCCGGTCCGTGGACGGAGGCTCCAAAATGGCAGGTCAAGGTCAACCGTTTTTGGATTGACTATCGGCCGGATGGGTCGATTAAGCAGTTTTATTCTAATCTTTCGATCATTGATACCGATGGCAAGGAGAAAGCCCGGAAAACTATCTCTGTCAATGACCCGATGACCTATGACGGCGTGAGCATGTATCAGGCTAGTTGGGCCGTGGATTCTGTTTTATTTCGGGTAAACAATACGCCTTGGGTAAAAATTCCGATGCGTCCGCTAGAACAGGTGATCAATGGCAAAGAGACTTGGGGCGCGATCATTCCTTTAGACCAAGAGAATAAGGCGAGGATGGTCCTGGCTACCAATGGCCTCCAGGGAACGGTCCAGGCTATTTTGTTTGGGGGAGAAAAACCGATTCCCATTTCTTTAAAGCCTGGAGTCCCAGCAGAACTGGCGCCTTCTCTCCGCTTAGAAGTCAAAGGAGTTACCGGATCTACAGGTGTTCAATCTAAGAAAGATCCAGGGACGGTCCTGGTTTATACCGGCTTTGGACTACTGATGATTGGGGTAATGATGAGCTACCTAAGCCATAGTCAGATGTGGGCCTTTGCCAAAGATGGGGTAGTCTATGTGGCAGGTAGAACCAACCGTGCTCAGATTACTTTTGAACGAGAGTTCATGAGTATAGTGTCTAATTTACAGAACAGATTGCCAGGCCCTTCGGATGCTGAAATGGCCGAGCCGTCCACCGTCTCTAAGGAAACCCTCAGATGAATCTTGTCGGCATTCAAAACGTTTTAGACAACGCTTCTTTCGCCATCCTTGGGGTAACCACCTTAAGCTACTGGGTCCACGCCGCCTTCAAGAAACCAAAATGGCTCTCTGATATAGCTTCTGCCGGGATGAGTCTCGCGGCATTGACCACTACAGGACTTTTGGTCGCCCGCTGGATCGAGTCAGGGCATCCTTTCCCCGTTAGCAACTTATACGAATCTCTATTTTTCTTGTGTTGGTGTGTCTGTGCGGTGCATGTGGGCGCAGAATGGTTTAGCCGAGAGCGTTTAATTGGAGTCTTTACTGCTCCGGTGGCCACGCTCTTAGCTGCTTTTGCCTCCCTCGTTTTACCCGCGAACATGCAAACCAGTGCGCCCCTGGTTCCTGCCCTCCAGTCCAACTGGCTCATGCTTCATGTAAGTGTAATGATTTTGAGCTATGGCACCCTTTTAGTCGGTTCCCTCGTGTCCATTGCTTATCTCTGGGTGACGCGTAAGGCAAAGGATTTAGAGCTTCGGGGCTCTTCTATTGGGACAGGGGGCTACCGCACTGTGGATAAGACAACCATGGGAACGGCAACCTCAGAAGCTAAAACAAGTTATGCATTTCAATCCAATGCTGAGGGAGACGCGCTGACGGGAAACACCTTAACAATAGAGCAAGAGGCTCCTGTCGCCACGGCACTCCAAACGTTGAACCTGGCTGACCTTCTGGATAACACGAGCTATCGACTAATTGGTTTGGGCTTTCCCCTGTTGACCATTGGCATCATTGCTGGTGCCGTTTGGGCCAACGAAGCCTGGGGCTCTTACTGGAGCTGGGACCCGAAAGAGACCTGGAGTTTGATTACCTGGCTCGTTTTTGCCGCCTATCTACATTCCCGTCTTACCATCGGCTGGCAGGGTAGAAGACCTGCATTCCTAGCCTCGTTGGGTTTTGTGGTAGTGTGGATAACCTATCTTGGAGTTAACCTGCTTGGCACAGGACTCCACAGTTATGGTTGGTTTTTCTAGATGAACAAACTTTGGGCATGGGTTAAAAACCAGCGCGAAAATATCCAAACCATTTTAATAGCGATCTTCCTCGCTTTTTTTATCCGAACCTTTGTTGCGGAAGCACGCTATATTCCTTCAGAGTCTATGTTGCCAACTTTGATTGGTTCTCAGGACCCGTGGCAATCCGACCGCATCATTGTCGAGAAACTTACCTACGACTTTTCTAAGCCTCAACGTACCAATGTCATTGTTTTTGTGCCTCCAGCATGCTTTCAAGACAATGCAGGCTCTGTCTCTGTAACAGATACTTCGGTGGCCTATATAAAGAGGATTATTGGTCTTCCGGGAGACCGCATTGAAGTACAGGGAGGCAAAGTTCAACTAGGCTCTGTGGTCTTAGACCATGAGCGCTTCCGCGTCCAGTTATTTGAGCGCACCGTTGGACTCTCTGGCGAATTCAATGGTTTTAGCGAACGGCCTTTAGCCTATCAGAAACGCCTAAAGCTAGAAAAAGATGGTGTCCAGTTTGGAGATGAAAGACTTTCCATTGCTGAAATTGCTCAGAAATTTGGTCTTGCTCCAGACCAAGTCAGCATTAAACCGGGTGTAGTGCTTATCAACAATAAAGCCTTGGACGAGTCCTATACCTATGAAGATCCCAGCTATGACATGAAAGACTTGAGTGACATTCCTTGCTATCAGGGACAAAAGGCAGGACCTGTTATTGTTCCAGAAGGTCACTATTTTGCGATGGGCGATAACCGCAATAACTCACAAGATTCGCATATTTGGGGATTCTTGCCGGCTCATGCCTGTCGCAAAGAACAATCAGTAGTGGATACCGTACTTTCCAGTACGGGTATCACCCCTTGCACAGGACTGATTGGTAAAGCAGCTTTCCGTTTCTTTCCCTTGAATCGTTTGGGAACTATCTAATCAGTCTGGAAATTCTCAACTTCGGATTATTTTCATTACCCTTAGACTTACTTGAGGCACTTTCCCTGAGTTTCTGGAGTCTTCTTCCTTGAGGATAGTAGTCAAAAGAATTAGCTATCCAGTGAACCTTGGATTGGTGCTTTACGTCTAATTTGAGTTAGTATTACCGGTTTTCTGGATGAATAATCTCTGGATCTGGATTAAGAGTCAGAGGGAAAATATACAAACCCTCGTTCTATCGATTCTTATTGCTTTTTCTGCCCGTGCTGTGGTAGCTGAACCGCGTTATATCCCTTCAGAGTCTATGTTGCCGACCTTAATCGGCTCTGAGAACCCTTTAAAATCTGACCGGATCATTGTCGATAAATTGACCTACGACTTTTCCAAACCCCAGCGTTCTAACATTATTGTTTTTGCACCTCCAGTCTGTGCCCAGGCTCCCACGGGTTCTCCTTTCTCTACCAATACGTCTGAGGCCTACATTAAACGGATGATTGGTCTTCCAGGAGATCGGATCGAAGTGCAGGGCGGTAGCGTCAAACTAGGCTCTATGGTGTTAGACCATGAGCAATTCCGCGCCCAGTTATTGGAGCGTACTCTTGGAGATGCTAACGAATTCAGTGGCTTTCATAATCAAACGCGCTTGAAGCTGGAAAAAGATGGTGTCCAGCTTGGAGACAAAAAACTTTCTACTGCTGAAATTGCTCAGAAGTTTGGACTCAATCCAGACCAAGTCAGTATTAAACCGGGTGTAGTGCTTATCAATAACAAAGCCTTGGACGAGTCCTATACCTATGAAGATCCCAGCTATTACATGAAAGACTTGAGTGACATTCCTTGCTATCAGGGACAAAAGGCAGGACCTGTTATTGTTCCAGAAGGTCACTATTTTGCAATGGGCGATAACCGCAATAACTCACAAGATTCGCATATTTGGGGATTCTTGCCAGCTCATGCCTGCCCTAAAGATCAGTCTGTAATCGACCGCGTACTTTCTAGTACAGGAATTGCCCCTTGCACAGGACTGATTGGCAAAGCAGCCTTTCGTTACTTCCCCTTAGATCGTTTGGGAACCATCTGAAAAATTTACAGACCAAACTTTCCAAGGAATTCTGTCTTCTCTCGTTCGCTCAGACCTACGTGAGCTTCGCTTACAGCTTCTGCCTTCTGCAAGAGAGAACGAACCACTTCAGCTTCTTTGCGCGATAGCCTAACTGCATGCAGAATATATTCTTCAAAGGCAGCATAGGCCATAGGAGCCACGGCTTGTGCCATGGTCGCCATTACTTTAGCGTAGGCCCTTATCTCTTCTTGGGCATGCCAGTCCATCCGCAAGCGTAGAAAGTGAAACAGATTGTGGAGATCCTGTTTCCAGTAGAACTGTGTGTAGAGATTCTGAGGCAATACCATCCGGGCCTGTTCTCGGCACACACTATCTTCTAACAAGGTTTCATAGGTACTGTAGGCATGTGCAGAATCTGCTGTTATCTGCTCAAAAGCTTTTTGCGCCATTTCTAACTCTAAGATTCCTTCTCCTACTTGCTTATTCTTATTGCTTTGACTTCTAATTTGTTCTGGAGTTGGCAAGTAGAACTCATCTTCCATGACTGAATAACGAGCGGACATAGAATTGATTGAAGCCATCCTGTGCCTAACCCATTGCGCTACGACAAACAGAGGAGCTTTGATATGAAAAGTAAGCTCTACTTGTTCTAGCGGAGAAGTGTGTAAGTTCTTAATCAAATAGTTGATAAGTCCCTGGTCTTCCCGGACTGTTTTTGTTCCTGAGCCATAGCTAACGCGGGCAGACTGTACGATTCGGGCATCACTGCCCATATAGTCCACTAAGCGGACAAAGCCTTTATCCAAGACAGGAAATTCTTTGTCTAAGAGTTCTTCTGCTTCAGGAACAGTGATACGGGCCATAGGTGCTTCTTTGGATTCGTCGGTCCCTATGATAGTTGACTTTGCTTAGACAAAGACAAGCTCTTTCCCTGTAATTACCTGGCCCACCTGCCAAGCATCGATGCCTTGAGCCTGGAAATAGGCTTGAGCTTCTTCCAACTGAGTTTCAGGAAGGGCCAGCACCATCCCTAAACCCTGATTAAACGTGTTATCCAAAGTTTCTTGAGAAAGATTGCCCATCTGCGTAAGCCACGGAAATATTTCTGGAACCTTCCAGGAACCCCGCTGAATTTGAGCGGTTAATATTCTTTCAGCAGCAAACATGCGCGGGACATTTTCGACCAAACCACCTCCGGTGATATGGGCTACGCCCCCCAGATCGAAGCGCTCTAAGGCTTCTAGAACGACTTTGGCATAAATGCGGGTCGGCGTTAAAAAGGCTTCTCCCAGAGATTTTTCCCAGCCTTCAGGCGTATGGTCCCAGGCAAGATTAGAAACTTCGATCACTTTGCGGACCAAACTAAAACCGTTGCTGTGAATACCAGAACTGGCTAGACCCAGAAGAGCATCGCCTTCAGCGATTCGCTGGCCATTGATAATCTTGCTGCGCTCTACGATACCAACGCAAAATCCAGCAATATCGTATTCCCCTGCTTGGTAGAAACCAGGCATCTCTGCTGTTTCACCGCCTACCAACGCACAGCCGCTCTGTCGGCAACCTTCTGCTAAACCAGCTACAACTTCTTCCAGCTGTTCGACAGAGAGCTTACCCGTGGCTAAGTAATCCAGAAAAAATAGAGGTTCAGCGCCCTGACAGAGCACATCGTTCACGCACATGGCCACGCAGTCGATGCCGATGGTATCGTGCTTGTTCAAAGCAATCGCCAGCTTAAGCTTGGTCCCTACGCCATCAGTACCACTGACCATGACTGGTTCTTGATATTTCGTGGGCATCGTACAAAGCGCAGCAAAACTGCCAATATTCGACAAGACCTCAGCGCGCATAGTGCTCTGGGTATGGCGACGAATACGCTGGACAAACCGTTGCCCTGCCTCTACGTCCACTCCACTGGTTTTGTAGTCTATGGAGTCCACCACAACATCCTTCCTTTGGCAGATGACAAGATCGTTTCGAAGAGTTGTCAAGAGGTAATAACACTTAACGTATCAGGGTTTGGGCAATTGAGTGGGGATCACTGTGCTATCCTTCCCAAAAAACAAGGCGTTAAGGAGAAGGAAGTTGCACAAAGTCCTTTCAAAAACTCTTATGGTAAGTATTTCAGGCATTTTATATGTTTCGTTAAACTTTTACCTTCCGGCGCAGGCTCAAGAAGCAGAAAATATTAAGAGCTCATTCCCCATAGCCCAAGCTACTTCTCAAGAAATCTACGATCTGCAAGCACCGGTAGTTTCCACTTCCACCAATGCTCCACTCAAAATAGGCATCCAAATCCCCGAACGTTCTACGCCCCAAGCTTCTATGTTTGTGGATGAGAAGAAAAATCAAGTTATTGTCTACTTTGACCAACTCCCCCTGCTGACCATCAATCCAAGCAAGAAAGAGACGACGGCCCAAGGCCTGGAAGCAGCCGAATATAAAGCTTTAGAAATTACCAAGCAACTCAACCTCTTAGCCTGGAAGCCAGTAGAAGTGAGCTCTCTAAGAGTCGTCCAAGATGATGAAGGGACCCGTCTAGTCGCCCGCAACACAGCTTTAGCGGCCTCCACAGAAAGTCGTGAACGCACTTTGTGGACCCTAGACAAAACCATGACCGTGGCATCCGCTGCCAGATCCGGCCAGGACCAAGACTTAGAGGCAACGGCTATCGCGATTACCAACCGCGTTCGCAGTCGCTTCGGATTAGCTCCCATCGCAAGCGTTGAGAAGCTCAATCCTATAGCCTCTGCGGGTAAAGCAGCTAAGAAAGTAGCCATTTCTGTGCTGAATAGCTTTCAGGGAGGGGCTTCCTGGTATGGAGGCAATGGCGACGGCTTCCATGGACGGCGGACCGCTAGCGGCGTAACCTTCAATACCTATTCGATGATGGCCGCTCACAAATCGCTCCCCTTTGGCACTCGTGTACGCGTAACCAACGTATCGAATGGCAAGCAGGTCATCGTCAAAATTCTGGACCGTGGCCCCTATATTGGGGGACGGGTCATTGACCTCTCGAAAGCCGCAGCTCAATTGCTAGGAATGATGGGTACAGGAGTAGCTCGTGTACGGGTAGATGTCCTAAGACGTTGAGTCCCAAGCACTATCTAGAATTTCTCTCCACTGAGTAGAAAAACGGGGTCTAGGGCCGCAAAAACTTGCTGCATTCCCCGTTTTTCCAGTCTATGGATACCGGGTTGTACCACTTCAATCTGGCGTGCCTGTAACCGCGCCAAAGACTCTGAGATTTGGTAGAGCCCTTCCAGGGAAGAAGTCACACACACTACTCTTCCGGCACTGGGGAGAACCTCCCATACTGCTTCCAGAATCTCCTGGTAGGACTTTCCCCCCTCGACGCACACTCGGTCGGGCCTTGGGGAAAGCTGAAACAAACATTCTGGAGCACTGCCTAAAAGCACTTTGACGTTACTCACCTGAAAGCGGTCACAGTTGCGCTGAATGAGTTCAGCCACTTCTTCATCTCGCTCAATAGCAATTACCTGGGACCGGGGAGAGCATAGGGCTGCCTCAATGGTCAAGGTCCCCGTCCCTGCACCGATATCCCAAAAGACAGAATCGGGTTTCAGTCTCAACTGTGCTAAAAGTTGCACCCGGACTTCAAGCGGACTCATCGGGATACCGGGTATGCCATCAAAAAGAGTATCGGTAATACCGGGGGTAGCGTAAGGCCAAAGTGTAGACATGGCCCTATCATCGCAAGCCCTATTTCCCAATCAAGCTTATTTTTGTGTACAATTGTAAAATATTGTAAATAAGTCCAAAAAAGTTCTTCGCATATCTCGTCTAGGAGTTAGACATGAGCAGATCTACCGTACGTCAAGAGCGGTTAGCCCATCCCCAAAGTCACAACAGAGACCAAACTTTAACGAGTAAGGTAGACTGGCTCTTCACCCTTGGTCTCGTAAGCTTTGGTATTGCTAGCTTAGTGATCACCCCGATGCTCTTTCTTTCAGGATTGTAGTGCTCCACTTTAAGAACCTGTGTTAGGTTGTTATCCAGTCGTTTATACCGAACAGGTCACGGAGGTGATGCCCATGAGTAGTAGTCAACCGATTCAGGGCCACCGGAACGTTCTCCGGCAACTGTAGGCCAAGATTGTTTCTTGTGAAATTTCCTTAAACGCAGCAAGTCTGTGATTTTAGAAATGAATATAGATTCTTTTGGCAGTTAGACCGGCCTTTCCAAAAGGCTCGACCAGACCGCTCCTAGACCTTCTAGGAGCGGATGGTTTTTTGGGGGTATACCAAAAAAATAGGTCGCGCACACGACCTACCTTAGGGAGAACCACAAATAACTAAAGAACTGTCGCTCTAACTTGCCATTAAGCGTGAGAACATCAGATATCTGTAGATTAGCAATAAGTTGCATAAGAAATGTTCATTTTAAACATTTCTTTCTTCACCAGATAACTTTTACCTCCAGAAACCTTTCCTGGGCATCCCTGAAGAACTAGGCTAAAGCAAAACGGAGATAAAAACGGTGCATCGCCATATCCTCGTGGGTTCCACCACTGCCTATAGTGGAAAATCTTCACTCCTTCTAAGCTTGGGTTTGCAGCTCCAGCGCCAAGAGTTTAAATTGGGCTATCTCAAACCTTTGAGCCAGGGAGAACCTCCTGTCGATGAAGATACTCAGTTTCTAGCGCAGCAATGGAATATTGTGGTTCCGGATCCGCTGGTGTTCATATCTCCTCAAGCTTTGCTCAAACGGCTTAGTGGAGATGACCACAGCAATTATCAGCAGCAGCTGCAAGAACAGCTAGACCACGTAGGAGCAGGTGCTGACTTTGTATTTATTGAGGGTGGAGGCACTCCTACCGAAGGTAAGTTATTTGGCCTCAGCTTAAAGCAGATGGCTACCTTGCTCAACGCCCCTGTCATTTTGGTCGTCCGCTATCAGGCAGGCAAAACGATTGAAGGGGTACTCGATGTACAAGAACAACTTCGTGGCCATCCGATCAGCGTCATCTTTAATGAGGTGCCCGTGGCCCAGCATAGCTATGTTCAGGATCAATTGGCACCTCTTTTTGAAGCCCGAGGAATGCCTGTGTTGGGTGTTCTTCCCCTTGACCCCATTCTTCATAGTGTCAGTGTCGCTGAACTGGTAGACCGACTGGGTGCTGAGGTCCTCTGCTGTGAAGGCAGCTTGGACCTTCTGGTAGAACAGGTCAATATCGGAGCGATGAATGTTAGCAGTGCACTGAAATACTTCCGCAAACACAACCAGAAGGTTGTAGTTACGGGAGGAGACCGTACGGATATTCAACTGGCGGCGCTACAAACCGCTACCAATTGTCTAGTCCTAACAGGTCAACTGCGTCCGGCTCCCCTGATCTTAGCGAGAGCACAACAGATGCAGGTTCCGATCCTATGTGTAGCTCATGACACCCTAACTACCGTGCAGATCATCAACCAAGCCTTTGAGTATGCTCGTTTTCAGCAGGAAGCTAAGACCGAGTGCATGGTGACCATGATGGAAAAGTATTTCAACTTTGCGGCGTTTTACGCATTTTGTGGCCTAAAGCAACCTGTTTAGTCCTTAAATCGAGCGTCCCTTGCCTGCTGGATAATTTTAAGGGCCTGAGAGACTACGGCTTCCCTCCAGCCCTGATCAGCTGGCGCAAAAGCCTCTACTAGTTGTGCCTTTGCCCATTCATAGGAAGTGTCAGGATGTCCCCAAAAATGGGCACGATTCTCAGCTCGCAAGGCTTTGAGGATTTGAATAGGTGAGCAGGTGCCAAACTCGGCGGTGAGAAAATGGTAGTTAAGCTGGGGGAATTTTGCTTTGCACCATTGAGCCCAGCTCCCTCTTGGTTTGTAGGCTGTGTTGCCCGTATCCACTGTTTCCACCACCTCAGCTTCAAATTGAGCTGCTAACCAGCGGGCCTCTGCTGAATCATTGGGTTCTTCGGTCAGGAGTTTGTACGTCGCTCTAGGGCCGAGCCCTGTATGAAGGTCAATATGCACCACTTCCGTGGCCGACCCTAACCAGCGGGGAAGGTGAAGTTCGAGAATTTGATGCGTCTCCGCTGGACCCTGGCCCCCGAAGAATAACCCCTTTGGGAAATCATACTGTCCAACAGCGATCGTGTTCTTTAGTGTTTTCATCCCAGAGCGCAAAATCTGAAAGGCGGCCTCTAAGATAAATGGTTCAAAAGGAGAAGGGGGCGAAGCAGGATTTAGAAAAGCATCTAAGTCCTTATACTTAGGTGGACTGCCTGCATATAGCGCACCAGGCAGTAGGAAGTTACGGTTTAAATCGATATTGTATTCGTTCCCTCTCCGTCGCCAAGCCATTCCGTAGGGATTTAGAGCATGTACAAGCACCAGGGCATTCCCTGGGAGCGGCTTCCAGCTCTGAAGATGGGATTCTAATAAGCAGCACTGAACCGCAGAGCCAAAAAACCCTTCCACCCCATGCAACCCGCTGGAAACTACAACCACGTGCTGAGCAGAAAAGTCTCCAAACCTCGCCACATCAATAAACAAAAGCTCCCCGTCAGGCCCCTTTTGATCCA
The DNA here is from genome assembly GCA_038245785.1 of Gloeobacterales cyanobacterium. GTDB lineage: Bacteria > Cyanobacteriota > Cyanobacteriia > Gloeobacterales > PMM-0068 > Sivonenia. The sequence continues at coordinate 46,129 of JBBRSB010000023.1, forward strand.
ATGCATAAGCTTTAAGTCGGCACTCCAAAGCCCGTGCAGCGGTCAAGAAGCGAGTACGTGACAGCGCGTAGGTTGGTTCAAAGGTTATACCGTAGGACATGGCATATCTATAAAGTTCAGAATATTAGGCAGCGTGGCGATAAACGCATGTTTCCCAATTTACGTATATCACCCGATTTTGATGAATTATTTAGGGGTATGGACGCCACAAATGGCGTTGGGTCTGTTATCATGCACTGGATATGGATTGGTGTTCTCCATTCTGGGGAATTTCATTGACTTCACTGAAAACACTTGACAGGCCAGAATGTTGTGGTTTATAGTTTCATTGAAATGAATGAAGAGTTGGTTATGCAAGTTGGCCAAGCGGGAGAGTTTCTCTGGGGTCGTGACCGAGGTTGTGAAATCCGGGTCACGATGGAAGAACTGCTAAGAAAGCTCCCTACCAACCGGACTTTTGTGGCGGACCTCAGCGCTGTGGCTGCTATGAACTATTCCGTGGCGTTAGAGCTTTTTGTAAAGCTTCTCTCCGCTTGGGAAAATCTCTATCCCGAACGAGGTTTTCTGATCCGCAAACCAACAATCGAAGTCTCAGAAGAGATTGGCGTTGCCTTAGAACATCATGGTCTCTTGGCGCTGTGTGAATCTCCCAATGGGGGGCTCAGACTTGTAGGCAAGGTATCGCAATCCGATGTGGAAACAGTTCAGTGGGCAGAGAATCAGGGTGATTTTTCCGCTCCTGACCTCGCTGCCGCCCTCGGACTTAACCTGACTACAGCCAATCAGCGTCTTAAAAAGCTAGAAGCCAATGGCATTTGCATTCGCTATGCCGTAGGTTCTCGCCAGTATCGCTATCGCCTTGCAGGTCGCTAACCTCTTTTTTTACCTCAAGTTTCATTTAGTCCAATGAAGTCATTAGCTTCAATTCAAAATTACCTGTTGATCTCTCAAGGAGTTTCCCATGGACCGTCGCTATCCCCTACTCAACAAAGTTATGTTCATCGGCCGTTTGGTCCGTGACTGTGAAGTCAAGTATCTCGAATCTGGCACCCAGATTACTCATTTTTCTATCGCAATCGATGGATCAGGCAATCGGGGTACCGAAGCTGCATTCATCGACTTTAGCAAAATTGGCGAATTCAATGTGGCCGAGTATCTCAAAAAAGGGACTCAAGTCTTTGTTGAAGGCCATATTGACCAAACCCGCAAAGAAGTGGACGGACAAAAACGAACTTTTACGAATTTCCTTTGTGACCGTCTCCAGCTATTGAGTGCAGCCCGCAGTTCCGATGACCCCACCATGAGTGGAGTCTTAGAAGACGATGACTTTGACCCTTTCGAGACTGAGCCCGTCAAGACCAATCAAACCCAACACGCCGACAAACTTTTCAACCTTTTAGTAGACCACTATGGAGATCCAAAGACGTGGAACCGTAAGCAGTTTACTTCTCTTACCCGATGGGTAGAAGAACGGACCGGAACTCCTGCTGTTTCCGTTTCTTTAGAAGGTCTAAAAGCGCAGCTAGCTGCTATTCCCAAGGCGGAAGCTCAGACCCTGGCAGAAAAAATGCAGCAAGCTTTTGCCCGTTCTGCTTAATCGGCGGCAACTGATCCACTCCAGCCTCTTGAAGGACGCAATCTTTGCGTCCTCAATTGCTCTTCAAACAAATAATTGTCCTCCATGGAATCGATAAGGATTGCACTCCCATGTATGCCAAGACTTTTGATACTCCTCTTGCTCCAAGCTCCGTCCAGCTAAATACGAAAGCCGATTGTGTCGGTCTCTATTTCAAGCATGTCCGCCGTCAACCGCTCTTAGATCACCCAACAGAACTCCGGTTAGCACGACTTGTCCAACAGGGTCTCCAAGCCGCTATGGAATCTGGATGGGCTCGAGACCGTAAACTCGCTCAAGCGAGAGAAGCTAGAACCCGATTGATGAAGGGTAATCTGCGTCTTGTGATTTCTATTGCTAAAAAGTACCAAGGTCGTGGATTGCCTCTAGAAGATCTTATTCAAGAGGGCAACCTTGGTCTAGTTAAGGCCATAGATAAATTCGATCCCAGCCGTGGTTTCCGTTTCAGCACCTATGCCACCTGGTGGATTCGCCAGGGTGTCGTTCAAGCGGTAGACCAACAAAGCCGCTGTGTTCGGCTCCCAAAGCACCTTCACGAAAAGAAGCGACAGCTTCGGCGTACGGCAGTAGAACTATCCCAAAATCTCGGTCGTTGGCCCAAGCGTTCTGAACTTTGTGCAAAAGGGAACTTGAAGTTAGCAGCGGTAGAACAACTACAGCAAGACTTCTTACCCGTACGTTCCTTGGATGCGCCCACTGCTCAAGACCAAACTACCCCGTTAGGATGCCTTCTCCCCAGCCCAGAGACACCGTTGGACGAAACGCTGACTCAAAAAGAGTTGCAGAGACAGCTTCAAGACGCCGTAGCATCCTTAGAACCGCTCACGCGACAGGTAGTGGCTCTGCGTTTTGGTTTTAAGGGTCCAGAGCAAACCGTAGCTGCCACCGCGCGCATCTTGAGCTTGCCTCGGAAGAAAGTGCGTTCTTTGGAAGAATCTGCTATTCAACAGCTCAAGCAAGTACTTAAGGAAAATCAGCCATGCTGAAAGAGCGATGGGATACCTTTGTCTCAGCGTTAAATCATCCGATTGCCCAAGGATTGGCTCGGACTGTCACCGAAATTCAGGAACGTCCCCCGAAAGGAGGAAGCAACGGCGCCGTTTATCTCCTGTTTCCCAATCGACGGCTTCAGGCTAAAGCTGCCCAATACCGTCCTTGTTTTGTGGAATGCGCTACGAGATTGCTGAGCCATCCGATCAGTATTGAGTTTGTTGTAGTACCTTTTTCGATACCTGTTCAGGAAGAATCGAAAGGCATTGATGACATCGACGCTATTGCTCAATCCCTAGCTCAAGCTATGGATGGGGAAGTGTTGGAGGGCGATTTATGGAATTAAAAATCCTAGTTAATTAGAGGAAGGATCTGACCCAAACGTACTCAACCCTGTGAGCGAATTTGCCTATCTTTGCCGAGACTTGGGTCTTCGGCGACGATAGGCGGATTCAGAGCGTCCTTTCAAGCAACTTAGAGTCTGCAACATCCATTTGATTACCATAATCATTTAGAGTAAATTGAAGTAACAAAACTAGGCGGTCTTTGATAGTAGGGATCGTCGCTTTATGAAAACAAAATGTATCCTCGGCAAATCCAAAACCAGGTTTTCCACAAATAGTTATTATGTTTTGAGAATTATAGAATTCTTCAATAGCTTCATCAGGGCATCGCCTAAATAGAGAGTAAAGATGAGAAATTTTCTTTCTCTTATGACTCTCCTTCACAAACATGTGAGGACCGGCGGATGAATCTACTTCTGTAAGATAAAAGAAAAACTTTAAACAGCGATAATCATCTAAATCATAATGAAAGAAGTAGCTACCATTTCTTGCTTCTTTGCGAAGAGAAAGAAATGTTATATCGCTCAAGAGTAATTTTTTTTCTTCCTCTCTTTTCGCAAATAGCCACCATAGACGACTCCCTGTGTAGAGTGGTTTTCCTCCTAGATACTGAGCAGCGATATACAGTAGTTTTGGATCGTGAACAAGCTTTCGAATAGCTGGACAAAGCAGTGTTGTATTGAAGTAATCAGCTCCAACAAATACTTTTCCGTATTTCTTTTCTGCTTCTTGTTTTTGAGCATAGTTAAATCCAAGCTCATGAGAACTATCAGCATAGCAATCATGGGTAGCAGTATAGTCTAAGAGTTCATGTAAGGTTTCGCTGGGTAAATTAATGCCCAAATAAGCTCTATCTCTTCTCAAGGAGTCAACAGCACTATCAATATCAAGCTCTTTAAAGATAGATTGCTTAACATTGTAATGACTAGAACTCCTATGGAAAGAAGTCATTATAGAGCGAAATAGCTTAAATCGACCCAAGATAAACATTAATATCCATTTTGGATTCCCTCTTCCTCGTCGACTACTTATCTTAAAATTTTGATAGCATCTTGATAAAAAAAATGGATATGTTCTCATAGGTAATAAATCCTTAGGGTAATAGGTCAAATCATAGAGTTTTTAACTTTTAAAAACTCTATATATGGGGTCGTTTGAAGTGAAGAACAATGAAAGAAGATAGCCAAATACGGGTGGCGGTACAGCCAAAAATTATATAAAAACTGGGCTCTTTCGTTTTGTACTTTCTGTGGCATTGTTGTCTAGTGAAAGTTTTTGAAAAAGATTCATATCAAACAATTCTATCAAGCGGAAGTATTTTTCCGTCAGGAGTTCTACCAATCGTTTGGGGATAGGGGTTTTACTTGCGGATTGGGTGATCGAGCAAAGACAAAAGGGTTCCAAAACCTCTGGCATCCTCCTGACACGAGTATATATAGCAGGAGTGCCTCAAGCAAGCGATTCAGGTAGTATTAGTTCAAGTTTTCTAAACCTGGGCTATGAACTACAGTTAAGTCAATAGCTTGGTAGGCAATCGGCAACCCTTCGTCCGTCGAGTAAAAAGCCTACGAAGTTAACATCGTTCTTTTAATATCAAACTCCCTTACCTTTCGCTCAAAATTTTTTCGGAGAGGCTTTTCCCAACGATTGCCACAGACCAAAACCTAAGCTTTGACCAGTTCTAGCTCAATCGGGATTTCATCTAGTCCTATGCGCTGGACGAGACGCCAAGGTATAAACAAGCTCGTTCAGTCTAAAGGCCAGCTAAGTAGGTTACGAACTTCTCGCCTTAACTGTAGATGCGTTTTGCCAGGAACAGGGTTCTGCCTAGAGCGTCTTTTAGTAAAAGTATTGGTTTTTACCACTGCACGTTCCTGGTTTAATGTAAGTATTTCAGGTCACATCGTGCTGGTATGCCAGTACACCTATGGTTATGACTAAGGTCGGCTATGGTCAAGGAAGTGAGTCAACAAACCATGAGCAATCAGCTAAGCAACAAAATAATTGGTAAAAATCTTAATGGGCGATACCGTGTAATCTCTGCTCTGGGGACGGGTAGATTCGGCACAACCTATTTAGCCGAAGATCAGCACCGCCCGGGCCGTCCTCGCTGCGTAATCAAGCAATTACAGCTCAATAGCAACAACACTCAATTGGTGGAAGTTACCCGTCGGCTCTTCAATACAGAGGCCGAAACTTTGCAAAAAATTAGCCATCATGAACAAATTCCCGAACTATTGGCCTCTTTTGAGGAGAAAGGACAGTTTTTTCTAGTACAGGAATTTATCCCTGGTCCCTCTCTGATATCGGAAATCCTTACAGATCAGGCGTTACCTGAGCCACGGGTAAATAAACTCCTTAAAGAAATTCTCCAAGTATTGGAGTTTGTCCATGCGCAGGGCGTGGTTCACCGTAATCTCAAAGCAGACAATATCATTCATCATGAGCAGCTCGATAAGTGGGTATTGATCAACTTTGGCTCGGAAAAAGCGCTAAAGGAGATTAGCGACCAACTGATGGGCCAAAAGAAAGATGCGGCAGAGACGTTCTCCCCGCCTGGGTATGCTCAGGAAAAATCAACTATCAGCAATGGTCCTTCAGCCAGCTCAGATATCTACGCCTTGGGGATGATTTGCCTACAAGCACTCACAGGGATAGCACCCAGTGACATTGAGCGAGATTTGAAAACGGGAGAAATTCGCTGGCCTGCCGAGATAACATCCCGAGTGAGTCCAAAACTCAGAAATATTATCTCCAAAATGGTATTTCATGACTCCAGCCAACGATACTCATCAGCAACGGAAGTATTACAAGCTCTCAATACCTCTCCAGGATTCCCTCTCCCTAAACATTTGAAGCCTGTACAGGCTGAACAAACTCCTGAGGCAGTGCCACAGGTGCTCAGACCGGAAGTGTCCAGACCTGTAACTTCTGCTTTTAATGCTTCTTCCCAGGGCAATCCATTTCCTCTTCCTCCCGATACCCCACAGATGCCAAACAGACCAAGCATACCGAGGCCTAGAACCGTCCCTGAACGTTCGGATGCGGACTCGGTTTTCGCTCAGCCTGTAGTTGTGGAAACTCCTGCATCTCCATTACCCTTGTGGATGAGCGGTGTTGGAGTCTTTACCGCTTTTATTGCCGCTGGATTTTTTCTTTGGATCAGCGTTAAATCAGACAGCAATAATGCACTCATAACGAGTAAGCCTCCGGCTCAAGAATCAACCAAGGAATCAACCACAGCACAGGACCAATTAAATGCTGAGCAGCGAGCCCTTCTGCAAGAGGCGGATACACCAATCAAATCGCAGTCAGAGCGCAAAGCTTTCAGCCAGCAACAGCTAGCAGCCAAAACTCCTGTGCCTGCATTTAAAGAAGAGGTCCCTGTACCCGTTCCTCCACCTCCTCAACTAAAAATCCCTGCTGTCTCAGCTCCTCCAACCCAATCAACAGCCAAAGCTTCTGCAAACCAGTCAGCAACGCTCAACAGTTCTACCCAAAACCAGGCATCGACCAAATCAAATCTGGCGGTTCCCTCTGTAAAGAGTACGGTAGCTCCTAGTGCAAAGACTGAAGCGAGCACCACAGGCAGTACAACAAAGGCATCAGAACCTGCTCCTACGCCCTCAAACGTGGAAGATAAGGCCATCCAAGAAGCTAAACCAACAGAACCAGATAAATCTCCTGTAGCTATCCCAGGTCCAATCGTCAAGAACACTCCAGAGCTAAGCCCAATCCCTAGCAAACAAGAGGCTCCTGCAACTCCTACGCCTCTCCTTTCTGTTAATAAAACTTCAGAACCAAGTTCTTCTCCTCAGCCTGTAAATAAAAGCGGAGACCGCGATGTTGTTGCGACAGCAAGTCCGGTCAGTAGTCGCGTTGATATTTCTTTAGTCAACGCAACGGGTACGCTTGTGTCCTATCAAGTCCTTGGAAATACAGACGAGCGTTATCTCTATGCTGATATGAGGTCCAACCTGCGTGGGTTACCCGCACCCGCTAATGTGAGTTTTTACCGTCCTGACCGTGGGCCGATTGAAATTATTACCAAGACTATCGCACCAGGAAAAGTACAAGTAACGCTCAGACGTGGTAGCGGTCCTGACAACGACCATAGCTTTTTGACGGTTCAAGATTCTGGCAAAGTTACGTTGGACTAACTTGCCCTCATTGAGCTTAAGAGTCTTTGCCCGTGGGGCTTAGTCGCGGTTTCAACCGTTAGAGTTTAGTCTTCTACTAATCGCTCCTGCAATAGTTTGCTCGAGCTAGTTCTGCCTGCGGATATAGGTTTAGTCGCCATAGTTTGGCTATATTCGGAACGAAAGCAATTAGTAAAAAAAATATTATTGGCCAATAGGGGTTAAAGATGGCAACACTAAAGCGGACAGCAGAAGCAGTTTGGACGGGAAATTTAGCCAAAGGTGCAGGCGAAATCACAACGGCAAGCAATACGCTGAGTCACACCCCTTACAGCTTTAAAACTCGGTTTGAGCAGACTCCAGGCACAAATCCCGAAGAGCTGATAGCAGCGGCCCATGCAGCCTGCTATAGCATGGCATTTGCCCATACATTGAGCGAAAAAGGCTACTCGCCAGAACAAATTGAGACTCAAGCCATTTGCTCGTTGGAATCACAACCAGAAGGCGGTTTTAAGATTACTACCATGCAGCTAAGGACTGAGGGAACCGTTCCTGATCTAGATGAAGCAACATTCAAGAGCATTGCAGAACAAGCGGAAGCGGCCTGTCCCGTGTCGAATGCATTGCGTGGCAGCGTCAAGATTGAGTTAGAAGCAAAGTTGCTTGTTCAGCAGAATGCAGGAGCCTCCTAATGAAACATTGGATCATTATTCCGAGTGTGACCTTTCTGGTATCCCTCAGTAGTTTTCTGATTGATCCTCAGGAAGATCTACGCTGGGCTAAAAGGCTTAAGCTTCCTCGATGGCTGGCAATCATTGAACCTCTGATTCCTGTAATTTGGACAATAATTTTTATCTGTGGTGCAGCATCTGCTGTTTTGGTGTGGAAGCAGGATCCAGGTAGTCTCAAAACATGGTTGATCATGGGATTCTATTTACTGGTTGAAGGGGTGACTGTTTCCTATATTCCTCTTACCTTGAGGCTCCGTAGTCTTACGCTTGGCACCTTAATCGGTGGGCTTGGTGGGATTCTTGGTCTACTGTTGGCAGCTATAGTATTCCCTATTTCTACACTTGCAACCCTGCTGCTCCTGCCTTATTTGCTGTGGAGTCCAATCGGAACCTATGCCACTCATGAACTGATTGATTTCAATTCAGGAGCCGCATCGGCTAAACCAAGCAGTTTGTCTTAGCAAATATGCTGTTTAAAGCATTACCGAGGACTATTCAAAAGAGAGGTATTGGAGGATGGATAAGTTTCTTGGTAACTACTCTCCCCACATCTACGCGATTTTACGAATCGTAGCGGGATTAACGTTTGCACTGCATGGTAGCCAGAAAGTATTTGGCCTTCCGGGCGACGAACCGCCGGTATCTATCGTTTCGTTAATGGGGTTCGGCGGACTGATTGAGCTCGTTTGCGGATTGATGATTGCGTTGGGACTGTTGGCTAGCTATGCCGCTTTTATCGCTAGCGGTCAAATGGCAGTTGCTTATTTCATGCTGCATTTTCCAAAGGGTTTTCTACCGATTGTTAATCAAGGGGATTTAGCAGTGCTCTACTGTTTCCTCTTCCTTTATGTAGCAGCACGAGGTTCAGGTCCCTGGAGTGTAGACGCACTTATCGGGAGGGTGACAGGGAGCTCATTGTCTTCTTTAGATATGAGCGCTGATAGAAATTCTGTAACATCACAAAGCAATAAGGTTTGATTCTTAAAAGTGATGCGCAATCACATCCTTAGACATTCAATGGAGACATACATCATGAAATATCGACAGCTTGGCAATAGTGATCTGAATGTTTCAGAAATCGGTTTAGGCTCCTGGTTGACCTACGGAGGTGGAGTTGAGCAACAACAAGCTGAAGCATGTGTTCACCAAGCCTTTGATATCGGCATTAACTTTATCGATACCGCCAATGTCTATGGACGGGGTGCAGCAGAATCTTTGTTAGGGGAAGTATTGCAGGGATTCGATCGCTCTTCCTACATTCTGGCAACCAAAGTTTACTTTCCCATGTCGTCGACCGATCAGGGATTATCGACGGTTCAAATTCGTAAACAAATTGATGCCTCACTCCAACGTCTCCGCACTGATTATGTTGATCTCTACCAGTGCCACCGCTATGACAGCAATACTCCCCTAGAAGAGACGATGGCAGCCTTGACAGAGGTGGTGCAGCAAGGAAAAGCTCGATACATCGGCTTTAGTGAGTGGAGCCCAGCACAGATTCAAGCTGCCTTGAATCTTCCTAACGTAGAGCAGTTTGTATCCAGCCAACCACAATACTCGATGCTATGGCGCAAACCGGAAGTGGAAGTGTTTCCCTTGTGTACAGATAACGGTATTGGTCAAATTGTTTGGTCTCCTCTAGCACAAGGAGTTCTTACCGGAAAATACAAACCAGGCGAAGCTCCTCCTCAAGATTCTCGTGCAGCCAATGAAAAAATGAATGCGTTTATGCAAGATGTGCGGAGCGACCGTGTTCTAAGCGCAGTTCAAAACCTTAAGCCGATTGCCCAACGCTTAAACCTTTCGATGACGCAACTTGCTTTATCGTGGATATTACGAGATGAACGAGTATCGTCTGCCATTACTGGCGCAAGTCGTCCTGCTCAGGTGGTAGAGAATGCAGCTGCATCCGGTGTGCGTTTAAGCGAAGAGGTCTTGCTAGAGATCGATCAGGCACTGGCGCCTGCCTTGTCTTACGCAACAGCTAAGTGACGCATATTTATTAATCCGTCTTAGTTAATCACAGAATTAGCGTTAAAGCTCCCGCTACAGGCAAAGCCTTAGCGATTGAGCTACTTACTTCTTTGTGGGAGCCTTTCCAACTTGAACGACTAACTTGCCAAAGTTTTCCCCTTGCAGTAGCCCGATGAAGGCGCGAGGTGCATTTTCCAGACCCTCTACTACGTCTTCTCTATACTTGAGTTTGCCTGCCTGTAGCCATTGACCTACATCATCAAGAAACTCTGCCTGACGCTCCTGGTAATCGCCCACTAGAAAACCCTTGATCAGCGCGCGTTTAGCTAATAGGGGCATCAAATTAGGGCCGGGAGGCAAATCTTCGGCATTGTACTGGGAGATCAAACCTACTAAGGGAATTCTTGCTCCCAGATTGATGAGTTGCAACACTGCTTCCAGAATGGGACCTGCTGTATGGTCGACATAAATATCGATTCCATTTGGGCAAGCAGCTTTCAAAGCTGAACTCAGCTCTTGGGTTTTGCGGTTAATACAGGCATCAAACCCTAATTCCTTCATGACGTAATCGCATTTAGCCTCACTTCCAGCTATTCCTACTGCCCGGCAACCCTTGATTTTGGCGATTTGACCGACAACCGCACCCACCGCACCGGAGGCAGCAGAAACCACAACCGTCTCGCCTGCTTTGGGTTTCCCAATATCCAGTAATGCGAAATAGGCTGTCATGCCAGGCATGCCTGTAATGCCCAACGCATAGGAGATAGGTGATTGGTAGGGGTCAAGTTTTCTCAATGTTTCGCCTTTAGCAATCCCATAGGTCTGCCAACCGTCGTACCCCAGTACGAACTCTCCCTCTGAGAATTGGGAATGGTTTGATTTGATCACCTGACTTACCGTGCTACCCACCATGACTTTGCCTAACTCTGCTGGAGCCGCATAGGACTCACGATCGCTCATTCGACCTCGCATATATGGGTCAAGGGACAGATAAACGGTTCGGTTGAGCACCTCTCCCTGGCTCGGTTCTGGAATAGCCGTTTCGACAAAGGCAAAATCGCTCTCTTTGGGTTCTCCTGTCGGTCGACTTTTGAGCAGGATTTGTCGGTTCGTTGACTCAGACATAGAGACTCCTAACTATAAGATTGGCGGAGATAGATTTGTGAATATCGTAGCCCTCCGATTGAAAAAGAGAAATCGCGTGTGAACCTGAGCGAAACGATCTACTTCCCATTACACTGACATCAATTGTTGAAGGCGTTGTGGTTCCTCTCCAAGCCAATTTGGATGTTGGGCAGTGCCGTCAAAAATGGATGAGGTTTTGAAAGGTTCAAACTCACCGCGTGCTCCCGCTTTTGCCGTTTTGGCCAACAACACTTGCACTTGCTCGTCCGTCATTGGTCGGAATGTCTGTACAGCTTCAATCGCCTGATTGAGAATCTCCATACGGTCTATGCCTGTAATCACAACGGAGGTAGGCAGATTCAACGCATAGTGGAGACATTCAATCGGCGTTACCGTATTGGATCGAAGAAGAATTCCATTGGCCAGGCTTTTCATGCCCAAAACGCCGATCTTTCGTTTGACCAGCTCTGGCACCACTAGCTTTGCGAAGCTCCGGTAGTGCGCGTCCATCACATTCAGCGGCATCTGAGCTGTATCGAACTTGAAGCCGTGATTGTCTGCTACTTCCAGCATGTGCAGATGAATATATGGGTCTTTGTGACCCGTGAAGCCAATGTAGCGTAGTTTCCCCGCTTTTTGCGCATCCAACAAGGCAGCATGGGCTCCTTCCTGATCAAAGATGCGATGCGGGTCTTCAAACCGCAGAACTTCGTGATGTTGCACCAAGTCAATATGATCGACTTGCAAGCGTTGCAAGGATTCATCTAACTGTTTGGCAGCCTCCTTTCTGGAGCGACCGTCAATTTTTGTCATTAGGAACACTTTGTCTCGATAGCCATCGCAGAGCGCTTTGCCCATACGAATCTCGCTAACTCCACTGTTATAGTCCCAACAGTTATCCATGAAGGTGATGCCCCGATCGATCGCCGTGCGGACAATCCGAATTGCCAGTGGCTCATCCACGTGCTTCAAGCTGAGATGCCATCCCCCTAGTCCAATCGCAGAAACCCTCTCTCCCGTGCTACCGAGTTCTCGATACAGCATCTCTGAATGTGACATGTTTCCTGTCATCTTTTCTCCTTATAAAACAGCTCTCTTTTATGGTTTGAGAATGACCTTTGTCCAGCCATTCTCACGAGCATCGAAGTGTTTATAAGCATCTGGTGCTTCATGCAGCGACAGCCTATGGGATACCACAAATGATGGCTTAGCTTTCCCAACTGCAATCAAGTCCCGCAGGTAGCGATTGTAGGCTTTCACGTTTGCCTGACCTGAACCCATGCGTAACCCTTTTTGAAAGAATAGCCCAAAGTCAAAGGCAATCTGTCCCTGCTTGCTCATCTCATCAGGACCTTGCGGATCTTGGGGGACGAAGACTCCAATAACCCCGATCCCGCCCGTTGGTCGGACCGACTGCACAAGATTATTCATCGTTATGTTGGGCTGTTCGTGTCCTTGGGGATCGTGCGCTTGCCAGCCTACGCATTCACAACCTCTGTCAACTCCTTCGCCATTAGTTAGTTTCATGACTTGCTCAACGGGGTCACCTTTTGAATCATCAATTGGAATAGCACCAATTTTTTCAGCAAGCTTCAATCGGTCGGGATGGCGATCGACCACCATCACCTCTTTCGCGCCTTTCAAAATCGCAGAGTAGGCTGCCATCAGTCCAACCGGACCTGCTCCATAGACAACAACAGATTCACCTGGCAGTACACCCGCCAATTCGGTTGCGTGCCAACCCGTAGGCCATATGTCTGCCAGCATTACATAGTCATCCTCTTTCTCCTCAGCGTCAGGAGGTAACTGCAAGCAGTTAAAGTCAGCATAAGGAACACGCAGATATTCGGCTTGCCCACCGTTATAAGGCCCCATCTCCGCGTAGCCGTAGGCAGCGCCCGCAGATCCCGGATTGGTGGTCAGGCAAAAACCTGTCAAACCGCGCTCGCAGTTTTTGCAGAAGCCGCAGCCGATGTTGAAAGGTAAGCAGACACGATCGCCGCGTTTAATCCGATCAACGGCATTCCCGACTTCAATTACCTCGCCTAGGTTCTCATGGCCAAGGACCTTGCCGCATTCGACGCTCGTGCGTCCTTCATACATGTGTAGGTCAGAGCCACAGATATTTGTACTCGTAATTCTCACCAAGACATCAGTTGGTCTCTCAATTTTTGGATCTGGCACTTCCTGGATTCTGACATCATGAGCTCCGTTATAGACAAGTGCTTTCATTAGAATTCCCCTGTATATAGTTGTCACAAATGCGTCTGCAATAGTTCAAAATCCAAAATCATGGCTCAACACTCAACATCCTGCCCATACTGGACGAGCAGGATGCTGGTTGGATTTGCGTGCTTACGATCCGAGTCCGGATTAATTAGGCGGGCACTTTCTCTGTATGTACACGACTCCAGTGACGATGTTGAGCGATTGCGTCAATAAACGATTTTGCGATCTCATTTGCATCAGCACTACGGGTAGTGACAATGCCGTGATCGTCCTGCAGAGATGAATCTAGCAGCACTACTCTTTGAATATCAGAAGCTTTTTGGATATCAGAGGCTTTGAGTAACTCAACACCTTCTCCGGTTGCCGCGATCGGCTTGCAGTGCATATAGGCTTCATTAATGAAGTGCACCGCTTCGCCATTCGCCTTTAAGGCTTCGACACTTTGTGCGCCACCCGGCACATAAACCGCATCAAACATTACAGAAGCACCCGTCAAAAAGGTTTTATCAACCTTAATTTCTTCACCGTCCGCACTTTTAATCATTCCCATGAACTTTGATATGACTTCGGCCACGGCACCAACAGACTTCAAGGCTTGCTTAATCGTCAAAATCTGGGCTGCATCCACTCCATCTACTGCCAAAATTGCCACTTTCCGACCTTTAGCCGTTTTCGTCGTATTGCTTTGGCTTAGCGCCTCTGAGCGTTGCCCATGATTTTCCATCACAGGCTCTTTTGGTAGAGCAACTCCTATGCCCTCTGCAATCCGTCTGGCTAATTCGTGATCAACATGGTTGAAGCGATCGACCATTCTTTCTCGTACTCCTTGATCACTGACTTTGCCGAGCTCAAAATGAGCAGCAGAAACCAGATGCTCCTTCTCGACAGTCGAAAGACTATTCCAGAACAAGGTCGCTTGACTGAAATGTTCCTGGAAGCTAGGGCTACGTTCACGGATTTTGTGCCCTTCTACACGCTCTGGATAATGTATATAGGCACCCTCTGCCTCAGAACTCACTGCTGGTAAATTCTCACCCAAAGAATTTGGCGAGTAGTTCACGCGGCTAGTCTTGATTTCCATCTGCATCCGTCCGTCTTGTAGGTTGTTGTGGAACGGACAGACTGGACGGTTGATCGGCAGGTTAGCAAAGTTGGGACTGCCTAATCTATGCTCTTGGGTGTCGTGATAAGACATAAGACGACCTTGCAATAGTGGATCATCGCTAAAGTCAATGCCTGACACGACGTTTGAAGGTTGAAATGCCACCTGCTCAGTTTCTGCAAAGAAATTGTCTGGGTTCCGATTGAGCACCATCTTTCCGATTGGACGGACAGGAACCAATTCTTCAGGAATCAGCTTAGTAGAGTCCAAAATATCAAAATCGAATCTGTGTTCGTCTTCTTCCTCGATGATTTGCACACCGAGTTCATACTCTGGGTAATTGCCCATCTCGATGGAGTCCCACAAATCCCGTCGTTGAAAATCAGGGTCCTTGCCAGCAAGCTTCTGCGCTTCATCAAATACGTTCGAGTGAACGCCTGCGATCGGCTTCCAATGGTATTTCACAAAGCGAGATTTGCCTTCTGCATTTACCCAGCGGAATGTATGAACTCCAAATCCTTGCATTGTGCGGAAGTTTCTAGGAACTGTGCGGTCGCTCAGAAGCCACATGATCATGTGGGTTGATTCAGGTACCAGCGAGATGAAATCCCAAAAGCTCGGATGTGCGGTTGAGGCCTGCGGCATCTCGTGATCGGGTTCAGGCTTGATCGCATGCACAATGTCAGGAAATTTGATCGCATCCTGGATAAAGAAAACGGGAATATTATTGCCCACTAGATCGTAGTTACCTTCTTCGGTATAGAACTTCACGGAGAAGCCACGCACGTCTCTCACCGCATCGCCTGACCCCCGCGATCCACCAACCGTCGAGAAGCGAACAAAGACAGGCGTTTTCCCGGATGGATCTTGTAAGAATTTTGCTTTGGTGAACTCTACCATCGATTCATAAGGCTGGAAATAGCCATGAGCGCCTGAACCCCGTGCGTGAACGACCCGTTCTGGAATGCGCTCTCGATCAAAGTGCGTTAGCTTCTCTTGAAATTGGAAATCTTCGTGTAGTGAAGGTCCGCGTGTTCCTGCCTTCAGTGAATTGTCGGTATCGTTGATCTTGACGCCTTGGTTAGTCGTAAGTTGATCACCTGCGCCTTCACGATAAGATTCTAACTTTTCATTTTTAGTGTTTTCGCCAACGCGATCTTGCTCAGTCATGAGATGTTACCGCCTATTTAATCGAAATACTTTGCCTTAGGACGAACGAGTCGTCTTACCCGCTTGCTTATTGCCCATTCAACTGAATGACACTCCTTAGTCTAGGGGAGGGATTTTCAGGTGTCCTATGTCTTCTGACAGATTTGTTTTTGTATGACGCAGGCCATTTAATCCAATGGTTGATTTATAGCTCGAAGCATATTCAAAGGGACGAGCGACCTTCGTAGATACAGCAATTTAGTTAACTTCTATGTCAATTTGGTGTATGGATTAATCGTTTATGATTCTGAACTTAAGAGGCCTTATCCGGCTCTTTATGACGCTTTGCCTTCTGCGATTATGGATAATAAGTCACAGTAATATTCCTGACTCAAGGAATAGTAGGGGGTTAGGCTCCAGATTCTGCTTTTGGAAAGATTTAGAGGCTTCAAAGCCTCTCTGGTGGGCCGGGTTGGATTTGAACCAACGTAGCTTGCGCAGCGGATTTACAGTCCGCCCCCATTAACCACTCGGGCACCGACCCCCGAAACACGCGTTATCGCGTTATTTAGAATACCTATGCGGAGGGTGCTTTAGCAAGAAAATTTTCGTAAAGTGAGATGTCACAGTTTACCCTGTGCCCAATAGCCAAGTAGGCCAAAATACTCATTGAGGGTGCCTTGGAGGAGTTGAGCACGCTCCCAAGCAGGAGCCAAATTCCAATCCATCTGAAATGGTTGCTGCTCTGCTGGTATGGGGATCACCTTCATGCCTTGTTTCCGGAAGATCAAGGTGGAACGCAGCAGATGAATGCGTGAAGTGACAAGAAGAATCTGCTGGACATTGCGTTTCGATAGAAGTTTCTGACTTTCCACGGCATTGTCGAAGGTGTTAAGCGAACTGCTTTCAAGAATGAGCGCTTTTGAAGGAACGCCTAGCCCTCGCAGAATAATGGCCATGCTTTCAGCTTCCGAGCGTGGCCCGATAACGGTATATCCCCCGCTTATCAATACCAAAGGGGCATAGCCTGCTTTCCAAAGCTCCGCCGCCCTCTGGGCTCTCTCCGCTGAAGGCCTCACGGGGATACCTTCAGGACTTACACCACCTCCAAGGACTACAATCGCTCCAGCCTTGGCGGGCTGGGACTGGGGAGTGGCCTGCACCAAAGCCCAGGTCAGGACTTCTCTCAAGGGAGGCATAGTGCAGACTAAGGGATAGACCAAGGCTGCGGTCCAAAACCGTTTCTGCCAAGATTTATAGCCATAGCGAGCTGCCCCGAAGCCCAAAACCAGAAAAATCAGAGCCCACCCTGGACCAATTAATAAAGTTTTCCAAAATCGGGTAACTTCTAAAAGAAATAAGTTGAGGTTCACCAGACTATCTCCACCAAGATTCCAACTGGGCCATATCGAGATGGGTTTCTACCAGGACAGCTAGTTGATCAAACAGAGCATCTCGCTCTACACGGTAATGTCCAGACAGCGGAGGAAGAGGAGCAAGTTTTTTCTGGCTGCGTAGGTCATTGAGCCAGGTTCTGCGCCAAGTGTGATTGTCTAGAAGACCATGCAGATAGGTTCCTGTAATGTTGCCCATCTTGGAGCCAAGCACAGGGTCTATGAATAAAGGTTTTGCCGAGCTGTATAAGGAAGAAAGTCCTTGATGTATCTCATACCCTTCGATGGGATCACCCTCTAGGGTCTCCGTCTGGACTTGACGAGTAATCTTTTGGTCTTCAAATACCGTATCCATAGAGATTAAATTGAGTCCTTCAAAAATGCCGGGCATCCCTTCTAAACCTTCACTATCTTGAATCCGCCGACCCAACATTTGCCAGCCGCCACAAATACCCAACACCGGACCTCCAGCCTGCACAAAATCCTGTAGCTGTTGGGCTAAACCATTACTCTTCATTGCCTCCAGGTCACTGATGGTGGCTTTTGACCCTGGCAGTATTACGGCATCAGGAGTACCCAAAACGCCCTGGACTGGCACGTACCGCACCCGTACAGAAGGCTCTGCTTCTAAAGCGTCAAAATCTGTGAAATTGCTAATCCTGGGGTAACGGATGATAGCGATCTCCAGTTCAGCCTGACGTTTAGACGCTCTGGTGTCTAATAAGCTGACCGAATCCTCCGCAGGGAGGGCCGATTCAAACCAGGGGATCACACCTACTACTGGAACTCCTGTGTACTCCTCCAGCCAATCGAGACCGGGCTGCAACAGGTCCAAGCTGCCCCTGAATTTATTGATCACCAAACCCTTTACCAAAGCCCGCTCTTCAGGCTCTAGGAGTTGGAGCGTTCCCACTACATGGGCCAAGGCTCCTCCCCGATCAATATCAGCAATCAAAATCGCCGGACAGTTTAGATGTGTGGCCAGACGCATATTCGTCAGGTCCCGATGCTTAAGATTGACCTCTGCTGGAGAGCCAGCCCCTTCGAGTACGATGACCTCATATTGACTCTGAAGATAGTCCAGCGCCTCTGTAACCGCCTGCCAGCCGACATCAAAGTACTTGCTGTAGTAATCCTGAGCGCTCACCGTGGCGACCGCCTGACCTTTGATTACTACCTGAGAGGTCATATTGCCCTGGGGCTTGAGAAGGATGGGGTTAATCCATGCGGAAGGTTCTACCCCCGCAGCCCAAGCTTGGACTGCCTGTGCATAGCCAATTTCTCCACCGTCTAGCCCTACATAGGCATTGAGGGCCATGTTTTGCCCTTTAAAGGGCGTCACTCGATAGCCTTTGCGCTTAAAAATGCGACAGAGCGCTGTACACAAAAGAGATTTCCCTGCATGGGATGAAGTCGCAACTACCAAGAGACTTTTTGATGCACGCACGAATAAACCCATAGGTATCCTGGATCTACGCTACTAAACGGCTGGTACAGAAAACCAGTTCAGACCTTTGAAAAACGTATAATTTCGTCACAAAATTAGTTAATACGCAGATTAACCTCTGGCCGAAGATCTCAGGATTCACTTTTAGTTCAGCCCTTACTGAAAGTACAGCGCGGTTCTCGTAATTTGTGTAGTTATGCAACTAAATCTAAAAAAATTTATGCATTCTCGGAAATTTTTAAGGGATGCTTCTTAAGATCACGAGCAGGACTGTAAAAGTCTTTTGGTTTACGTAAAGGAATATCGGTATGGAACTCGCATACCAAGCTGCATGGCTAATTCCAGTGCTTCCCCTGATGGCAGCACTGATTATTGGCTTGGGAATTCTTTGTTTTAAAGATTGGACTGCACAACATCGCCTTTGGGCGGCTGGGTTGAGTATTGGCACCATTGCTCTTGCCTTTGCCCAGTCAACCCTCATATTTGTCACTTCCTTCTGGGGTGAGCGTGAACCCTTCACCCAGATGTTTACCTGGGCGCAGGCTGGGAATTTCACCATAGATGTGGGATATACCGTAGATAACCTGGGCGCGCTGATGCTCTTTGTGGTAACAGCGGTGGCCCTACTCGTCATGGTTTATTCCCACGGATATATGGAGCATGACCCCGGCTATGTCCGGTTTTTTGCTTATTTGAGCCTATTCAGCTCTTCGATGCTGGGCTTAGTCCTCTCTCCCAATTTGGTCCAGGTTTATATCTTTTGGGAATTGGTAGGCATGTGCTCCTACCTCCTAATTGGTTTCTGGTTCTCTAAAAAAGCAGCGGCTGATGCTGCCCAGAAAGCATTCGTGACCAACCGAGTCGGCGACTTTGGTCTGCTTCTAGGTATTCTGGGCCTCTTCCTTGTTACGAAAAGTTTTGATTTCTCCGTCATTTCAGAGCGCCTAGGGAAGATCTATGCAGTCGCTGGCGGAGCTTCTCCTGAGGGAACTGGCTTGGCGGTAGATGTGGTGAAATTTGTTCAGACTAACCCACAGCTTTCCCTTGGCTTAGCCACTGTTGTCTGTCTCTTGGCCTTTATGGGACCAATGGCTAAGTCTGCTCAATTCCCCCTGCATGTCTGGCTGCCTGATGCGATGGAAGGCCCCACGCCCATTTCAGCCTTGATCCATGCTGCAACCATGGTAGCTGCGGGGGTATTCCTCGTCGCGCGTATGTTCTCGATTTTTGAAGCCCTGCCTACCGTGATGACCAGCATTGCCTGGATCGGTGGACTTACAGGCGTAGTCGGAGCGACTATAGCCCTGACGCAGATGGACATCAAGAAAGGTTTGGCCTACTCCACTATTTCCCAACTGGGCTACATGATTATGGCCATGGGATTGGGCGCCTATACCGCAGCTCTATTTCACCTGATGACCCATGCCTTCTTTAAGGCCATGCTCTTCTTGGGCTCTGGATCCGTGATCCACTCCATGGAAGGTGTCTTGGGCCATGAGAATGCCAAAGAATCTCAAGATATGCGCTTGATGGGCGGTCTCAAACAATATATGCCTGTCACCAGCAAAACCTTCCTTATTGGCTGTCTAGCTATTTCTGGGATCTTCCCCTTGAGTGGATTTTGGTCAAAAGATGCCATCCTAGGCGCTGCTTTTAGCAAAGGCATTCTAGAAGGGTTTGAACCAAGTGCTGCAGCCCTTTGGCTGATTGCTTTAGCCACAGCCGGGATGACCGCTTTTTATATGTTCCGCATGTACTTCCTGACTTTTGAAGGGGAGTTCAGAGGTCAGAACGCTGAAGTGTTTGCCATGGTCAAAGCCGAACTCTCTAGCGCTCAGTCTGATGAGGAAGAAGAGACTGCTCATGCAGAACCAGCTTATGGCCCTGGGGCAATGGAAGTCAGTGAACTTGAGCATGGGCAGCAGCATCATGACCATCACCATGCACCTCATGAATCCCCGTGGTCAATGACCATGCCCTTAGCGATCTTGGCAGTTCCTTCTATTCTGGCTGGCTTGATCGGTACCCCTTGGATGGATTGGTTTGGCAAAGCTATTCATGCTCCTGGCCTAGAAAAAGCCCATGAGTTTATTCCCTTTGAATTTGCTGTAGTGGCTGGTTCGTCTACCGTGGTTTCTCTGGCAGGAATTGCCCTAGCCTACTACTTCTATATCCTCAAACCAGCGCTCCCTGGTCGGATTGCTAAGTCCATCCCAGACCTTTATCAATTTTCTAAGAAGAAGTGGTACATGGATGACCTCTATGAGTGGCTCTTTGTACGAGGTTCGCGGGCACTGGCTCAAACCGCGCTTACCACCGATAAGAAAGTCATCGATGGAGCGGTCAATCTATCAGGATTTGGGGCTATCCTTGCGGGTGAAGGGCTGAAATATTTTGAATCGGGCCGTGCCCAGTTCTACGTATTGGTCCTCTTCGGAGCGATTATTCCTTTGGTTCTGCTTTTTGGTCTTCTGTGAGTATCTATGCCTAAAAAGAGGCGTGCACTATGTTTCCTTGGTTAACTGTCATTATTCTCGTGCCAATTCTAGGTGCCTTGGTTGTTCCTTTTTTACCTGAGAAGGACGGAGGTAAAACGATCAAGTGGTTCTCCCTAATTGTTGGGATTATCGATTTCATCCTGATTGTGGCAGCCTTCGTCACCAGCTATGACTACACCTCTAGCTCCATGCAGCTGGTGGAGCGTTACCCCTGGTTCACTCCTATTGGCCTTGAATGGTCTGTTGGTGTTGATGGCTTGTCGATGCCTTTGGTGCTCTTGACAGGCTTTATTACCACGCTGGCCATTGCTGCTTCCTGGCCCGTAACCCTGCGCCCTCGCTTCTTTTTCTTCCTGCTCTTGGTTATGTACGGCGGGATGATTGGCGTTTTCGCCGTCCAGGATATGCTGTTGTTCTTCCTTTTCTGGGAACTGGAGCTGATTCCGGTCTATTTGCTCTTGGCTATTTGGGGTGGCTACGGACGGATGTATGCCGCAACTAAGTTCATTCTCTATACGGCGATTGGCTCAGTCTTCATCCTGGTCGTGGGCGTAGCGCTTTACCTGGAAGCAGGCTCTCTGAACATGGTGGAAATTGCCCAAGCTAGCAGCAAGTTTAGTTTTAATTTCCAACTGCTGTGTTTTGGCGGTCTTTTGATTGCCTATGCCGTGAAGCTGCCAATTTTTCCGATGCACACTTGGCTTCCTGATGCGCATGGAGAGGCTACGGCACCTGTACACATGCTCCTGGCTGGGATTCTGCTGAAGATGGGCGGCTATGCTCTGATGCGGATGAACGTGGGCTTCTTCCCAGAAGCAACGGAATGGTTTGCACCCATTCTGATCGGGCTTGGCGTCGTTAACATTATCTATGCAGCCTTAACCAGTTTTGCCCAGCGCAATTTAAAACGGAAAATTGCCTATTCTTCTATCTCCCATATGGGCTTTGTCCTGATTGGAATTGGTTCGCTTACGGAAGTTGGTATGAATGGAGCCATGCTCCAGATGATCTCCCACGGTCTGATTGGTGCCTCTCTGTTCTTCTTAGTAGGAGCAACCTATGACCGTACCCACACCCTCCAACTACCCGAGATGGGCGGTATTGCCACTCGCATGCCCAAAATCTTTGCGATGTTCACCACCTGTTCTATGGCTTCCTTAGCTCTGCCGGGAATGAGTGGGTTTGTGGCAGAACTAATGGTCTTTGTCGGTATGTCTACCAGCACGGCGTACACCTTTGAGTTCAAAGCGCTGGTAGTGGTTTTAGCAGCAATTGGAGTGATTCTCACCCCGATTTATCTGTTAAGCATGCTCCGGGAGATCTTCTACGGCAAACTCAATCACGAAGTTATTCATGAAGATGAGTTGATTGATGCAGAACCCCGCGAGGTCTTCATCATTGCCTGTCTGTTAATCCCGATCATCGGGATTGGGGTCTATCCTAAGCTCACCACCGATATCTTCGATAAGACCACAACCGCTTTAACTCAAGCGACGGTGCAGCGAATTCAAACTGCCCAAAATCCACTCGGTGTCTTATCTAAGGTCTACGATCCTTCTTACAAAACTAAGGCAGTGGCAGAGCGCGTTCCAGTAGAAAAGTAAATAAGTAATGGTTAGCTAAGACTTGTTTGATATACGAAAAGCAGCATGGTAAACAATCCATCATGCTGCTTTTTGATAGCTTATGAATTGAATTGGCAAAAGGCCCAAAAGATGACATGATTCTTAAACTAGCAGTTGCGGACATTTGTAATTTCATTGTGACGTTCAATCAACGGGATTTTCAGGGTGTAGAAAAGTTTGGCCTGCAGGTCGTGACACCAAAGGAATTTTTGGAGATCATTGGAGAACTACAATGAGCACTATCAGCCTAAGATTACCTGACTATTTGCCTGAAACCGTGCGTAAACTAGCAGAAAAAGAGAATATTTCTATCAATCAATTGATCACCTTGGCTTTAGCTGAAAAGATCTCAGCCCTTATGACTGAAGAATATCTGGAGGGCCGAGCAAAACGTGGAGATCGGAATAAATTTGAACAAGCTATGTCTAAAGTTGCTGATGTAGAGCCAGAACAACAAGACAAACTTTAAAGATGCTTGATCCGGCCTTATGTGACCGCCCTACTGGCGCTTGGACTTTGTTCAATTGGGGATTTTTCGATTGGTTGATTACTCCTCCACTCGTTGTGCTTGCTATTCTTGCTATTCTTGCCCTGACTTGGCTGATACCCGCTCTTCCTTGGAAACGCTCTATCCGCTGGATAGGGTCTATCTTCTTATTGCTCTATCTCATCCTGCTGGCACCGCCGACCGTTGCCCTAGCCAACCGCTTTCTAATAAGCCAATTGCCCACAGACTCGGGTGAATCGGCAGAGGCGATTGTGGTACTAGGTCGCGGAAAAGACCTCCGCCAATCTCGTGCCGAAGTTACAGCCCAACTTTGGAAAACAGGCCGGTCCCCTAAAGTTTTTGTGAGTGGGAGAGATGATTCTCCGATAATTATTCGACTGCTCAAGATGAACGGGATTCCCCAGCAAGCCTTAGACAACGAAAACTGCTCGCAAACAACGGAAGAAAACGCTCGTTTCACCGCAACTTTATTAAAACCCAAAGGAGTGCGTCGGATTCTATTAGTCACAGACCCAGCACATATGCTCAGAGCGCTCTTAACCTTTGAGCATATGGGCTTTTCTATCATTCCCTACCCCAGTCCCCTACCCCCTGAATATACAGCTCCAGCAGAAGCGGTTCTTCTGATTAGAGAGTACGTGAGTTTGCTCAGCTACCGTTTGTCAGGGCGACTTTCGGAGCAGAAAAATGAAAAAAAGTAGTACGCCAATCGATACAGATTATCGGTTCACAAAAATAGATCAATATTTCTATTCTGTTTTAGCCCTAAGGATCGACGATACTAAGAACAGCCTTGACTCTCCGTGTAAATTCAGCTTTGCTAAACTCGTCATCCAGTGCCGCAGCGAGGCGATCAATAACCTGTAAAACTCTTTGTTCTGGATCAATCACGTTGGCAGTTTCTTCCACTGCTTGACGGACAACTACTCTAGCGAATGGTTCGTTGTAGCGCAAATAGTACCAGAATCTAATTCGAGATGGTAGCTGGCGAATAATTGTGATAGCATTTGGCCCTATATATTGAGCAAGAAGTAAGGTAATAAGTTCAAAAATCTGTTCATCAAATTTGAGCACTAAAGACACAGGTAGTGCAAACACAAACAGCTTCACTAATCTTGTTTCCAGCAAGCTTTTATAGATGTTTTCCCGAGCCATACTATCAATGACAACGCCAGGGCGCTGAGGAACATAGTTCCAAAGATCTGGGGCAGCGATGTCCTCCAGTTGAGGAGGAGCAGCCTGCCTGCTTGGGGCATTTCCTGGCCCTTTACCCAAAAATGCGATGATTAAATCCACTATCATTTGATCGAAGGGCAAACCTAGGTAATACCCAAAAAAATAAGGCACGTCATCACGATCATAATCATCATGGCCATCGTTGTAAGCCCAACCAAAAATTGTCTGGCATGGCTCAAGTTGCAATATATAGACAGCGCGCCAATCCCTTGGCGGAGGTGCATGGTCTTCCCAATGCATTTCTACAATCTGCTTACGAAATATTTGCGCAACATTCACTGGGACAGACGGACTAGGTATGCATTGGAATCCGGAGCCGATAAAGTTGGTGAAGAAAATCTGACCCAAAAGAACTGTCATTTCAGACTCTAAAATACTCAATCTAATTAAAATTTGAGCAGCACTTAATATCACTTTCAGTTAGCTTATAAATCTAAAAGCATGTAGGCATGACAGATAACTCCTACTAATAGTTAACTGTTTAGCCAATACTATAGAAGCCGCTTCATGTCATATTGAAGATTCTTGCTTTTTTAGGAGATTCTTGCCATTTTCTCTAAGGACTGTTCTAGGTGTTACGCCTAGGAGACGTTTGAAATGATAGGTAAGATGACTCTGGTCAGCAAAGCCAACCATAAGAGCAATATCCACAATGCTGCTCTTCCCTTCCAACAAAAATTTCTTAGCTCGTGCTACCCGACGTTGAATAACATACTGATGAGGAGTTAAGCCTATTGACTGTTTGAATAAACGAGCAAAGTAGTATTGACTCATGCCTACTTCCCCCGCTAGTTCCGCCAAGGACAAGTTTTCTGTCATGTGATTATCAATATAGTCAATCAGTCGCTGTAGTTTATATTGAGATAGACCATTAATATATTCTTTTAAGATAGGTTTGCTGGCTGAATATTGATGCAATAGGTGGACAGACAGTGTAGTCGTTAGAGCATCAATATAGAGACGACCCCCTAGTCCATTTGATTCAATTTCTCTCTTAAACGCTAACCCAATACCATAAATTAGAGGATCAAAGTTTTCCTGAATGCGAGGAATGATTTCAACGTAGTCTGGATCAAGTGACTCATAGGCTATTGGGTTAACCAGCGAAGGTTCAAGACTGAGAACAATGAATTCAGTTTCGGTGAAGGTGTGTGCTGTATGCTCAACACTTTCAGGAACAATAAAACTACTCCCTGTATTGATTTTCCCCTCCCAAGAGCATCCATCGAGAGAGCGCTCCAGGTTGGCTGGATGCGGTGCAGACTGAATGGTGATAACATGCTGCACAAAACAATGAGGGGAGGTCTGAAAAGGCGGTTGGTGATGATACTCAAAATGAATATCGTTCCATTTCATATCAGAACTAGACAAGGTTGGAAGCCTTGGAGTAATTAGTGAAATATCATTTTCTCTCGGGGCAAGGATTAAGAATTTCTCTCCCGACTGCTTTTTCTGATTACTCATCTTCTTAATGTACTGCAATAAAGATTACAGGGCCTTTCATTAACTTGCCTTTAGCTCATGTAGATTTCATAAAATGCTTCTTTTATAAGAGAAGTATTAAACATGACTACAATGCAAGAATAATGTTTCTTAGGGTCCCTAAGAGCAGTTATTAAAACGTTTTATCCAATTGAAGTCCTGTGTAAAATGTGTTCCTAGTCTTTATAAACTATCTGCAAAAACTCAACAACTACATAGTCTCTTAACCATGAGCATTTAGCCACAATGTCCAGTGTTTAAATACTGAGTTTTACGGAAATATAAACTAGCTTTTTGCTGCTTTCAGATCAGGCGAATATTCTTGTGTATTGCTGTTTATCCTTGAGGACCAACGATACCAAGAACAGCCTTGACCCTCCGTGTAAACTCAGCTTTACTGATCTCGTCATCCAGAGCCGCAGCGAGGCGATCGACAACCTGTAAAACTCTCTGCTTGGGCTCTAATAAACTGGCAGTCCCACTCACGACCTGTTGGACCGTAGTTTTAGCTTGGCGACCAAGGTACGGAGCAAGCAGGAGAGCAAGCAGGTCACATATTTGCTCATCGAAATCGAGCACTATAGGTTCAGGTGTAGGGACCATAAACAGTTCTACGGAGCTTCTTTGGTCTAGACTCCGATAGATATTTTCCCGAATCGTATTATCGATGAGTACTCCAGGACGCAGAGGGACATAGCTCCAAAGCTCTGGAGCAACGATGTCCTCAAGCTTTGGAGGAAAGGACTGCCTACTTGGCGTAGGACCTGGTCCCTTGCCCAAAAATACGAGTATCAAATCCATAGTCACCTGATTGAGAGGCACACCCAGGTAGTATCCAAAAAAATAGGGTACGTGATCACGACCGTATTCATCACGACCATCGTGATAAGCCCAGCCAAAAGTTGTCTGGGAAGGATTAAACTGCATCAAATAGGCAGCTCGCCAGCCCTTAGGAGGGGGTGAACTGTAGTCCCAGTGCGCTTCTACAACCCGTTGCCGAAATAGTTCCTCAACATTCGTTGGGACAGACGGACTAGCCACGGATTGGAACCCCGAGCTTACAAAACTAGTGAAGAGAATCTGCCCTAAAATAACTGTCATTTCAGTCTCTAACCTACTCAGTCAGTAACAGCTAATATTTCCATTTAACCCTGAGTGGCATATCACAGTTGCTCTCAGTAAACTTATCAACCCAAGTAATCTAGATCCATCAAACTGGCTTTGTATTATAACTTCAAATATTCTTTACCTAGCCCTATATTCTTGCGGGATCAGCGCGGACTCCAGAAGTCAAGTCCTTTGAACTGTTCAAAGTCCTGATGATTGAGCGTCCATAGAGGGCACTGATAGCGCTGGGCTATCAAAACGGCTGTGGCATCTTCCAGACTTCCATGCCAGCCAGGCAAGACCCGAATCATCTCATGTAACTCTTGAAAATCTAATTGACTGAGTGCAACAGATTGCATACTCTCCCGGATCACATCTAGGGTCTTTTGAGCAGGCGCTGCTCCCACTCTTTTTAGTAGCCACTTATACACTTCAAAAAGGATAGGAATAGGAATAAGCAAAGTCGTATTTGATTGATTTAGCTGCTTAAATCCTGAAAGACACACAGCGTGATGGGTATCACTGTTGTAGAAAAGAGCAATCAAAGGGCCTGTATCTAGAACTAATTGGCTCAATCCTGATAATCCTCAGCCTGCTCGGATGCATTGTGGGGGGCTTCCTGAACAATACCTGCCAAAGCCAAGAGCTTAGAGACATCCTTGGTCGCAAACCTAACTTCTAGTGCTTGCTGGACAATATTGGATAGGGTCTCATTGGGGTGCTCGTTCAAGTATTGGTTAACTTGCACCTCTAGCTCATCTGATAGATATACGGTTCGTTTCATAGGCTGTAGGTAATTGAATGGCAGAGATTTTTCCTATTTTACACCCGCTTGTTTTTCGGGCGGCGCACCTTTGTGCATAGGAAAACTATCCCCTCTTACTTTACAGGTCATTGCTTTAATCTAGGTTATGTTAAGAAAAATTTCGTAATATGTAACCAAGATTTGATCCCCAACATGAGTCAAATCTCCTGCAGGGGAAAGGTTCAGGCAGAACAGCTCTAGCTAGGGATCGCATACATTGCAGTTAGTTTTCAATCATTGCTTTCCTTTTGGGCGACGCAATCCAACTGCAATCTGTGAATGTTGCTCTACCTGATGCATGACTTCTTTTGCTCGTTGGATAACAACGGGGGGTAACCCAGCCAGACGCCCCACTTCAATGCCATAGGAACGGTCTGCCCCACCCGCTTCTACCCGATGGAGAAAAACGACTTCTTCTTCTAATTCTTTGACGACAACATGATAGTTCGCAACATTTTCCAGCGTATGCGCTAGTTCATTCAGCTCATGATAGTGGGTAGCAAAAATAGTTCTAGAGCCAATCTGAGCCGCCAGATATTCTGCTACAGCCCAAGCGATAGAAAGGCCATCAAATGTAGCCGTGCCTCGCCCAATTTCATCAAGGAGGACGAGAGACTTAGGAGTCGCATGATTGAGAATATTAGCCGTTTCTGTCATTTCCACCATGAACGTAGACTGACCCATCGCTAGGTCATCTACAGCTCCAACCCGCGTGAAAATGCGGTCCGTAATACCTAAGTAAGCTTCATTGGCAGGCACAAAACTCCCTATTTGCGCTATTAGCTGAATCAATCCCACCTGACGTAAATACGAAGACTTCCCAGACATGTTTGGTCCGGTGAGGACAATCAAATCTGGGTCAAAATCTGTGCTGCTCAATTGCGTATCGTTGGGAACGAAAAAGCCTTCAGGTAGACGCTGCTCGATTACAGGATGGCGTCCCTGTTCAATTTCTATCCGGCGGTCCAGCGCTATCTTTGGGCGCGTATACTTTCGGTATACTGCAACTTCGGCCAAACTAGCTAAAGCATCTAATCGAGCTAAGTACAGGGCAACCTGACGAATAGCAGTTACATGATTGGCAACCAGTTTGCGCAACTCTAGAAAAAGTTCATACTCCAGGCGCTCCCGTTGTTCTCGGGCATTCAGAATACGCGATTCCTTTTCTTTTAGTTCCGGAGTGATGTAGCGTTCTTCATTGACCAGGGTTTGTTTGCGGATGTAGTCCTGTGGGACTTGATTGGATTTGCTGCGACTGACCGAAAGATAGTAGCCAAAGGTTTTATTGAAGCTCACCTTTAGAGTGGAAACACCAGTCCGTTGGCGTTCTGTAGTCTCCAGCGTGGCGATCCATTGACGGTCCGCTTCCACTTGCTTATTCAGTTGGTCTAACGGTTCGTGGACGCCAGGACGGATTAATCCTCCTTCTGTGAGGGTAAGCGGAGGAGCCTCTACTAGGGTCCGTAAAATTTTTTGAGCCAACGTTTGTAGTTCAGGAGAAACTTCTTGCAGCAGAGTTAAGTAGGGAGACTTTGCCTTAGCAACTACAGCAGCGATATCTGGCAGCTTCGCTAAGGACTCGCCCAAGGCTACAAGGTCCCTGGCATTAGCCGTACCCGACCCTGCACGACTAGACAGTCTTTCCATATCGTAGACTCCTTCCAAAGTCCGCTGAATTTCTTGGCGAAGAAAACCCTCGTGAACCAATTCTTCAACTGAGTCCAAACGTTCCTCAATCGCTGAAACAGACAGTAAAGGCTGCATCAGCCAACTACGCAATGCCCGTCCGCCCATACTGGTTTTTGTCCGGTCGAGTGCCCATAAGAGCGATCCGTTATAGCTCCCATCGCGCACGGTTTGGGTCAGTTCCAAGTTGCGCCGAGTTTGGGCATCCAAGAGCAAATATTGACTAAGCGTATAGGTCTGTATGCCTTGTAGTGGAACGGCCATACCCACATCTTCTAGATACTCCAACAAGCCTCCGGCCGCCCGGATCGCTAAGGGAAGCTGGGTACAGCCAAATCCTTCTAAAGACCGAACTTTAAATGTTCGCAGAATACGTTCTTTCGCTTCATCCAGAAGAAAACCCCGTTGAGAACGAAGGGTATAGCAGAACTGTCCAGGTAAATATTCTGGGAGATGTTCAGAACGTTCACCGGGCCGCAGCAGCTTAAGCGGATCTGGAGTATCCGTAGGCAACAAAATTTCCGAGGGATTGAGACGGTAGACTTCCTGAACGAGCGCCTCCAACCCTTCCACCTGCATCACTCTAAATTCACCCGTCGAGATGTCGGCGTAGGCCAATCCCCAATGTTCTCCAGCCTGTCCTGCCTGAACGAGCGCAATCAAATAGTTGTTTTGACGAGCCGCGAGCAAACCTTCTTCCAGGAGAGTCCCAGGAGTAATCACCCGTGTTACTTCCCGACGCACCAATCCCTTGGCTTGGTCTGCCGCTTCCATTTGGTCACAAATAGCCAATGCATAGCCTTTTTCCACCAGTTGGGCAGCGTAGCGCTCTAGGGCATGGTAAGGGATTCCAGCCATAGGAACCCGGCCCAATTTTTCACCAGCATGACGCCCTGTGAGCACAAGCTCTAGTTCGCGAGATAGGGTTACAGCGTCTTCAAGGAAGGCTTCGTAAAAATCGCCCATCCGATAGAGCAGGAGGCAGTGGGCGTATTTGGATTTGATCTCGAGATACTGCCGCATCATCGGCGTCGTATCTTCTAGCTGGATGTCACCAAAGTCGAGAGAGGTCTGTTCACTCATGGAAGCCTAAAGAAAATAGCAGGACAATTATGGTTTTCCTATTATGTCCTCAGCCTAGAACGAAACCTGTAAAATCAGAGCGCGCTCAGCGCTCTTCAAAACGACGATAGGCAATCACCAATTCACAGGCAGGGCAATGGATATCTGCTCCACTACACTCCTCGGGGGAGGGGAAACGCCCAAGCTTTTTGCCTGGCAAGGGATAGCAGACCAAGGCATTGCGGAACTGAATCTTGGTATTGCACCGAGGACATCCCCCTAAATCTCGGTCTCTCAGCGTTGATACCTGAACAATCATCCGCAACTCTCCAAGAAACCTCTAGGGATAGTCTACACATAGGTCCTAATCGTTTCCGAGAGGCGTTTTTTCATTAACCATTTGCCTCCGAATCTTGGCCAAAAAAGGTTGGACCAGTCGAGTTCTTCTCGTTCTAAGTGGTAGCCACGAGTCTGATAAAGCTTAAGGGCACCACGATTGTGACGCAAGACATGAAGACGGATAGAAGGTTGACGCCACTCTATGGCCGCTTGCTCAACTCGGTGCAGCAAGCGCTGAGCGACGCCTAGACGACGATAGCGTGGGTGGACCGCCAAATTGGAAACGTATAGGTAGTGGCCTGTGTCTGTTCTGCGGCCTTGCTGGTAATACCCAGGAATGGGCTTTAGAGCCATCTCCACAGTTGCTATAAGCTTTCCATCTAGATGAGCTATCAGGCAAAGGTAATCCTTCGAGGACCTATTTAAGCGAGTACCCAATTCTCGGGCTAAGTTGCTCCTCAACCAATGAGCCAAGAGATCATTGAAGCTAGTGCCCCCATGGAAGCAGGAAAGCAAAAGACCCGCTAAGGGTTCAGACTCCCATGAGGTAGCCGAGCGAATGACCAGGTTGCGCAGAGGGTCTAGTCCGTTCTCTCCACTTTCGAAGTATTCAGAGTAAGAAGTTGCAGGCAAAGAGGTCATAGCTAAGGCAGACTTCGGAACACTCAAAAAGATATACAGGTTATCAATACTATGCCCAATGGTAGTTCTAGAAAACCTATTTCCCTATTCTAAGATCATTTATGGACTTGCTAGTTTTTGTTTAGCCTGTTGCCAAAAGCTTTCTAATTCCTCTAAAGAATAGTCGGATAAAGGATGACCTGCGAGTATTTCTACCTGCTCTATCCGAGCTAAAAAGCGTTGGTTGGTTTCATGTAGAGCAAACTCTGGATTCACCTCTAGCCAACGGGCTAGGTTGACCAGCGTAAATAGTACATCGCCTAGTTCTTCTCCTTGGCGTTGAGCAGATTCATGCTCGATGGCCTGTTTTAGTTCTTCTAATTCCTCATCGAATTTGGCCCAAACGGACTGGAGGTCTGGCCATTCAAAACCTATTGCCGCTACTTTTTGAGAAATCTTGAGACAGGCCCCCAGGCTATTCATCGAGCGAGGGATTTTGGCAAGCTTAGTGCTGAAGTTCTGAGGAACTCCTTTAGCCTGAGCTTCTTGCGTCTTAACTTGCTCCCAGGTAATCGCCACTTCTTCTGGCGTATGCGCTTGCGCAGACCCAAATACATGAGGATGGCGGCGAATTAGTTTGTCGGTGATCCCCGCAGCGATCTCTGCCCAACCAAATAAACCCCGTTCCTGGAAGATTTGAGCTTGAAGCGCGATCTGAAGCAATAAATCCCCTAATTCTTCTTGAATATGTTGCACATCCCCCGACTGAAGAGCATCTACAGTTTCATAGGCTTCTTCCAAGACGTAGGGACATAGGCTCTCTGGGGTCTGAGCTGCATCCCAAGGGCATTCGCTCCGCACTCTAGCCACAATAGCCATGAGGCGATCCAAACGTCCCAGATCCTCGGGAAGCGGCCGTAGAGAGACTCCAGCAATAGAGACTCCAGGAATCAAGTCTCGACAATAGGGCTGCAGTTTTTGAGCTATTTCATCTTCCGTAGGATGGCCTGGGACAGCGTAGGCAAAAGGTTGGTTCTGTTGGAGGAGATCTTCTAATTCTTTTTCAGTGATCTCCTGAACAGGATAGCCCCGTTGCACGAGGTCAAGCACCACGGGATGTTCCCCATCTTTGACATAGAGAGGATTGGCCTGTTCACAGGTGGTTTTCGCGCGAAAGGTCAGGTGGTCTGGCGACCCAGGTCCAAGACCAATCAGGGTGCACTGCTTCATATGATTTCCTAATTATTTGGGGATTTACTTAGATTTACGCAGATTGTTTGAATAAAGAAAATGTTGTCAAAAACTTTTTCAACAGAAAAGAGCAGATGAATAAGAAATTTGATGAATAATTCATTACTTTATGGTCTCTATCAGCTACATTTGGAACTAATAACCTCATCTTGAGGTCCTGAAAACAATATAGATCCCGAAGAATTCTGTCTCCAGACTCTTGGGATTCGCTTAAGACGGAGATTAGTATCTTAAGAGACCACTTGTTTGTGATCTAGAGCCTTCATGTTCTAGTCGCAAAGTTACTAAGCTTATGAGGAGTGAAGGATTTAGCTGTGGGACTTAATCTTGAGCAGTTTTTGCAGAATGTCCGCCCTATCGATTTTGTCGATTGGGCCTCTGTTGCTTT
Source organism: Gloeobacterales cyanobacterium (assembly GCA_038245785.1). Taxonomy (GTDB): domain Bacteria; phylum Cyanobacteriota; class Cyanobacteriia; order Gloeobacterales; family PMM-0068; genus Sivonenia. The sequence goes on from JBBRSB010000023.1 coordinate 78,997, forward strand.
GCTCCTTTATTTTGTATATCAGCTTATCCGCAAGACCCGTGCTGTATGGCTGACCAGGGGAGCGCTCATTTTAGGAGCCATCTATGTTCTCAGTTATTTGGCCGACCTTAAGCTGCTTACATTTATTTTAGACAAGGTATCTATCGGACTTTTCGTGGCTATCATAATCGTTTTTCAACCAGAATTGCGGAAATTCTTGGAAAAGCTGGGCCGAGGAGATTTCATTGCCGCTCTTATTCCAGAACGGCCTTCTACTATAAATAATCCTTCTGTAGAAGAACTTCTTACAGCAGTTAAAGAACTTTCTCAACAAAGAACTGGTGCCCTGATAGTCTTGGAAGGCACACCTATCCAAGAAACTTTACTTACAGACGGGGGCGTGAGACTGGATGCCCAACTCAAGCATGAGCTCCTCCTATCTTTATTTCATCCTAAAACGCCCCTTCACGATGGTGCAGTAGTTTTAAGAGATTGGCGTATTGAAGCAGCAGGAGTTATTCTTCCTATGACTGACCAAGTCACTTCTCGCAAGTTGGGGACCCGACACCGAGCTGGCATTGGAGTAACAGAACAAACGGATTCCCGCTGTATTATTGTTTCTGAGGAAACGGGTTCTATTTCCTTTGCTGAAGGTGGCCAAATTTATAGGCCCTTGACCGTCGAGCAGTTAAAGGACCTCCTCAACCAGCGCTATTCTGCTGAGCAAGAAAGCCTAACATCTCCTATAATGCCGAGCATTGCTCTATTGACCAAGCGATTCCTATCTCCTTCTAGTAATTCGAGAACTGGTGAATGACCGCCCTTCCGGTTTCTCTGCGCACACTTCCATCGGACTTACTGCAAACGCATTTGCCCCAGCATATTGCTGTGATTATGGATGGCAATGGCCGATGGGCAAAAAGTAGGGGCCTTCCCCGAATTATGGGGCATCGCCAGGGGGTCTCTACCCTCAAAGAGATCCTGCGTTGCTGTAAGGATTGGGGCATAGGAGCCCTTACTGTTTATGCTTTTTCTACCGAGAACTGGGGCAGACCCTTAGAAGAAGTACAGTTTTTGATGACTTTATTTCAGAGTGTATTGCGTCGTGAAATAAGCGAGATGGTGGCAGAGGGCGTTTGTATCCGCTTCGTCGGTGACTTGCAGGCCCTGCCAGAAAGTCTCCGCGTAGAGATTCAGCGGGCAACGGATGCTACTAGTGGAAATGACGCCATCCTCTTTAATGTTGCAACAAACTATGGAGGCAGACAAGAAATCGTTCAAGCTTGCCAAAAACTTGCTCGCCAAGTTCAGTCGGGTCACCTTGACCCTAACGATATTACAGAGGAACTTTTCGCCCTTCAGCTCTACACTCATCATCTAAGAGATCCAGATCTACTTATTCGTACCAGTGGTGAACTACGTTTAAGTAACTACCTGCTCTGGCAATGTGCGTATACAGAAATCTACGTAACGGATGTTCTTTGGCCAGATTTTAACCGAGAAGTTTTCCACCAAGCCCTATTAGATTATCAATCTCGAAATCGGCGGTTTGGCAAAGTTAATTCTTAGATGTATGGGCACTCTCCATCTGTATGAATGAAATAAAAAGCCTCCCAATATCGAGAGGCTTTTACTTATTCAAGCATGTCTAAATTTTCTAGACACCTTCGAGAGAGCGGTCGATCCCTCTTTCAAATCCACCATTGGCAGCCCGAGCACGACCAGCATGCCAGAGGTGACCAATTAAGAGGAAGAAAGAAAGGATGAAGTGAGATGCAGCTAACCAGGCACGGGGGCTTACATAGTTGATCGTATTGATCTCTGTAGCCACACCACCTACTGAGTTGATAGAACCTAGCGGTGCATGGGTCATATACTCAGCGGCACGACGGATCTGCCAAGGCTGAGCTTGGTTAGACAACTTGTCGATAGAGTAACCTGTACCATCAGGCAAACCATCAGCACCCGTCGTCTTGAAAGGCTCAAGGTGAGGACTTTTGGTAGACCAGAAACGCATGGACTCACCACCAAAGATGATTGTTCCAGCGGGAGAACGCATCAAGTACTTACCAAGACCCGTAGGACCCTGAGCAGCACCGATATCTACTCCAAGACGAAGGTCACGTTGCATGAACGTGAAATCTTGACCTTGAGCAGCTTCAGAGTTGGTTGGTCCATAAAACTCAGAAGGATAAGCGGTGTTGTTAAACCATACATAGAAGGTAGCAATAAAGCCCATCAGAGAAAGAGCACCCAAGGAGTAGCTCAGATAAGCTTCACCGGACCAGATCAGATTGCGCTGTGCCCAACCGAAAGGCTTGGACAAAATATGCCAGATTCCGCCAGCAATGCAAACAAATCCAATCCAGATATGACCACCAACGATATCCTCAAGACTATTAACGGAGATGATCCAGCCTTCGCCCCCAAAGGGAGACTTGACCAAATAACCAAAGATAACCGTTGGGTCCAAGGTCGGAACAGTAACAGAGCGAACGCAACCACCGTTGATCTGGGTAAACCCAGCAGGAGTAGCTACTGTTTGCATCAGTCTCTGGACCGTAGCGCCCCCATCACTGGAGACCACTTTGCACCAGGGATCATAAAGGCCACCGAACCAAGCAGCTTTAGCTACGAGGAGGAAGGCTCCAAATCCCAGAAGAATCAAGTGAATACCAATAATGGTGGTCATCTTGTTCTTGTCTTTCCAGTCGTAGCCAAAAAAGCCACTCAGGACATCAGGTCCCCAGATTGCATGGTAGATACCACCCAATCCAAGCACCAGGGAGGAAATCAGGTGCAGTACCCCAACAACAAAGTAGGGATAAGTGTCCGTAATGACTCCTCCATCCCCCACACCCCAGCCTTGGGCTGCAAGGTGAGGAAGAAGAATCAAGCCCTGTTCATACATGGGCTTAGAAGTTTCAAAGTGGGCCACCTCAAACAGGCACATGGCTCCGGCCCAGAAAACAATCAATCCAGCATGGGCCACATGGGCACCCAGCAATTTACCGGAAAGATTGATTAGTCGGGCATTACCCGCCCACCAGGCATAGTCATCCTGTTGGGCGCGGACCTGCTGAGAATCAAACGTTGTATCAAAGCGCGTTACCACGGGGCAGTACCTCCTCGGGGAACTCTAACTGTTCGTGGGGTTGATCATAGGGACCCATCCAAGCACGAATACCTTCGTTAATCAAGATATTCGCTGTGTAGAGGGTCTCAAATTCAGGGTCTTGTGCTGCACGAACTTCTTGAGAGACAAATTCGTAAGCACGTAGGTTTACGGCAACCCCAACGATCCCGATAGAAGCCATCCAAAGACCTGTTACAGGGACAAAGAGCATGAAGAAGTGCAACCAACGCTTGTTAGAGAAAGCAACTCCAAAGATTTGGCTCCAGAAACGGTTAGCTAAAACCATGGAATAGGTCTCTTCTTCTTGATCAGCGCGGAAAGGCTTAAAGGTATTATTCGTTTCGCCGTCTTTGTAAAGCGTATTTTCAACCGTAGCACCGTGTATGGCACAGAGCAGAGCTCCACCAAGGACACCAGCAACGCCCATCATATGGAAGGGATTGAGCGTCCAGTTATGAAAACCTTGGAAGAAAAGTAAGAAACGGAAGATTCCATTAACCCCATAAGAGGGACCGAAGAACCAGGAATGCTGGCCTAAGGGATACATCAAAAATACAGATACAAAAACTGCAATAGGCGCAGAAAAAGCAATGGCGTTGTAAGGACGAATACCCACCAGACGAGCAATCTCGAACTGTCGAAGCATGAAGCCAATTAAAGCCAAAGCACCATGGAAAGAAATGAATGCCCAGAGGCCACCCAACTGACACCAGCGAGCAAAGTTGCCACCAGCTTCCGGACCCCAGAGCAGCAACAAGGAATGACCCATAGCGTCAGCAGGAGAGCTGACGGCGACGGTTAGGAAGTTACCCCCTTCCAGGAAGGAACTTGCTAGACCATGGGTATACCAAGAAGAAACAAATGTAGTTCCGGTTAACCATCCACCCACAGCTAAATAAGCAGTGGGAAAGAAGAGAACACCGGACCAGCCGACAAAGACAAATCGATCTTTTTTGAGCCAGTCGTCAACGGCATCAAATAAGCCTTGACGTTGCTCCGATCTTCCTACGGCAATAGTCATCTTTGGACAGTCTCCATAGGTAATGAGGGTTTACACATAATCCCTTAAAAAGGGATGAGGAAGGGTGGAGAACGATCCCCACCCTAAATTATGCCAGTTAATTAACCAGCAATCTCGTTAGCTTGGCCAGAAGCCAAGTCCAGAGGGAAGTTGTGAGCGTTGCGCTCGTGCATTACTTCCATTCCCAAGTTCGCCCGGTTCACTATGTCCGCCCAGGTGTAAATTACACGACCCTGAGGATCCACAATGCTGCCATTGA
>JBBRSB010000024.1:0-77613 GCA_038245785.1 Gloeobacterales cyanobacterium
GACCCGCCCTTGCTCATACGGGGTCATGGCCCCAAGCGACTGTTCGGGTTCAAGAGCGAGTAAGCGGCAACCTAGGCTCAGCCACGATATCCAGTATCAAGGGGTTATCGGTTTACCGCTCACTCTCAACATACAAGGGGTCGAAAATGTTGCGCCTTAGGTAATTCACCAAAGCGCTCCTGATAGCGAGCTAGTAGCTCTTCAGGAGTTGGAATCAGTCCGCCATCAACCGTGAAGAAGTGCGGCTCTTGTTGATGAATGCCTAGAAACAGCTCTAGCTGATGGCTCCATAGATGTCCCTGGGAGTTAGGTTCTAGGGGCTGATAGGTGCCATCTACGAGGTGGAAGCCTTGAAATTCTAAACTAAAGGGATCAAACCAGAAGTAGTCAGGGGTGCGGAAGATATCTTGATAGAGTTGCTTATTCAACCCTCGGTCCGTATCTGCAGTCTTGTCCGAAAGAATTTCGACAATGATGTCGGGGTATTTGCCCCCTTCTGCCCAAACTACCCAACTTTTGCGTGGTTTACGCTCAGTCCCTAAACGAAAAAGTCTGGGCCTCGAAAATCTCGTGACTTAATCTGCTCTGGATTGAAGTAGACGGTCAAATTACCAGAAGCATAGAAATCTTGACGCTCTCGCCATAACCATTCCAGCAAGCGAATCAGCAAATCGATTTGTTTACGGTGCAGATCACTTTCCAAGGGAGGCTCGTCACTCCAGAGGTCGCTAGGCGGAAGTACGATATCATCCCATATTTGGTTTTGAACAATATCTAAATCTTTGGCAAGAGACATACATACCTCTGATAAGAGGATCTGAGTCTAGTTTAGAGGTAAGTCTTCAGGGAAGGTTATTCGTTCTTATCAATATCCCAAATTTCTTAGCGTGCTGGCGTCCTTATGAAGGACGTATAGGTCTATCGCTGACCAAACCAAGATATCTGGACTCCCTATGTGGTATTTAGGGTGTTCAGCCTACCCAGCAATCCTCTATGCCCGTTTATCTCTACTACGGTGAAGATGCCTATTCTCTCGACAAGGCCGTTCATATCTTGCGAACGAAATTGGTGGATGCGGCTTGGGAAGCCTTTAACTACCAGCGTTTAGGGCCAGAAGAAGGACAAGAAGCCCTAAACATCGCACTCACCCCCGCTTTTGGGCAAGGGAACCGTTTAGTTTGGCTAGAAAATGCCCAGCTTTTAAAGGAGTGTTCTGACGATCTTTATAAAGAATTGGAGCGCACTCTCCCCCTGCTTCCGCCAGAGAATCACTTGCTCTTGAGCATGGTCGGCAAACCAGACAAACGCATAAAGGCGACGAAGCTTATTGAGAAAATTGCTAAAGTCCAAGCATTTGACTTGATTGCTAGTTGGAATGAAGAAGCTATTTTGCATCAGGTACAAGCAAAAGCTCAAGCGAAAGGATTAAGGTTGAGTGCTGAGGCCTCTGTCCTTTTAGCTGATGCGGTTGGTAACGATACTCGATGCTTAGAAAACGAATTAGAGAAACTTGCTCTGTACACCAAATATAGTGCAATCAATGACTCCAATGAAGTCATTGTGGAGAAAGAAACAATAGAGAGCTTAGTTCCTTCTACCGCACACAATAGTTTCCAACTAGCTTCTAGTATTCTTCAGGCAAAAACAGATAGAGCCCTAGATATTCTTCAAGAACTCTTAGGCCGAAATGAGCCAGCACTAAAGATCAGTGCAGTATTAATCAGCCAGTTTAGAACCTGGATTTGGATCAAAGTTTTGAGCGAGAAGGGGGGGAAAGACCCTAAAGAAATTGCAGATATGGCTGAGATTGGGAACCCCAAAAGAATTTTCTTTTTACAAAGAGAAGTGAAGAGAGTTCAGACTAGACAGCTACTGAATACGTTGGAGGTGCTCTTAGATTTAGAGGTAGCTCTTAAATCAGGGAATACTAGTAGAGAAGCCTTAGAGATTGCGGTAATTAGGCTCTGTAAAATACTGCAATAAACACCACTATTTTCGAAGAAGCCGCTATGATAAATCATAATTTCAGATGGTGAGGACATGGAAGAGTTAAAGGAGATTGAGTTTGATCAGCCTGTTGTTCCTCTTCACGTTTATCGGGCTTTGGCGACAGAAACCCAGTATCTTCGCAAACAGAACCAGAGATTGACTATCAACCAAGAGGACTTAGCGGAGCAGAATCAAGCTTTTATGGACGAGATTTTGCGCCAAGAGCACGAAATCAGTCAGCTTAATATCTATCAGACGGCCTCCAGGAAAAAATCTAAACGATCCGCCCCTTTCAACCCAGACCCCTATCTAAAGGGAAAAAAGTCTCCTGGCCCCAAACAGAAGGTGGGTATAGAATTAATCATCCTTGTTGCCACCGTAATTTTTTCGGGAGCCGCAGGCTACGGAACCTTTTATATTGGCCGAAATCTAGTTACTCCGCTGCTTACACGTTGACCATTCTGTAAATTCCCTTACAGGTATTTGGCTTTTTTAGAAAGGGATGGTATTGTTCTTTAAGATTTTTGTAGTGCTCAATACACGAACTGTAACAAGGGAATGTGCGCGCTCAGAACATATAGAAGAGGAGGCCCAAGTTGGCCAGAAGGAAAAGAAAAAGCCCTAGCCGTTTGCAGGGTAAGAGATTACTCGATTTAGTACCCCGTTTCAAATTGGATTGCGGTGAAGAGAAATCTGTCACTGCGGCAAGACAGTACATTCAGGAAAGAGGGATTATTCCCCCAGCGCTCCTGCTTGTGCGTCGCAACGAACACACGATTGACCGTTATTTTTGGGCGCAAAAAGGGTTGTTCTCTGCGCAGTACGTAGAAGAGAACCATTTCTTGTTCCCTAGCCTTCACGATTTCGTGAACGAAGAGCTTTCTAAGGCTGGTTAGTCTTCAATACACCAAAACAGGGGGCAAGTATACTGTCCTTTGTTTTGCTGTATTCACTTTTAGAAGTATCGACATTTTTGCTGAGTAGGAATGCTTAATCCTTCCGTTTATTAACGCTGTAAACATTTTCTATCGTTTTGGATTTGCAATTGTCCCTAAGCATCATTAGTGTCCCGCAAAATAGACATGGCCACTGCAATTAAGAGAACGTGGCACTTTAACGGCCGTTTTGAAATTTAGTTGTTAAAAGACTGGGAGTGGCGGGACTTGAACCCGCACGTCTCTTACGAAACTTCAGATTTTAAGTCTGATGCGTCTACCATTCCGCCACACTCCCAAGAGGATTTATTATAAGGCGCGCGTGTCCCTAGTTTTCTAGATTTCCTGACGCAGGCCACCATTATCAGTAAGGCATTGCAGTACTACGCCCTTACTCGTAGCGTGAGGGCTACTCTAAAGGAGCTTCAGAGACTTCTGCACCTTTAGCCTGTACAACCAACCGACGCTCTGGTTCGCGGCCTCTGCTCTCGGTTTGAACATCCTCATGGACACTTAAAATCGTGTGCACATAGCGTCGCTCGGCAGAAGACATCGGCTCAAAGATGTATTCCTGTCCCATAGAACGCACATAGTCTAGGGCCGCATCCGCTAGGTCCCGCAACTCTTGTTGTCGACGCTGACGGTAACCGGCAAATTCAATGGTGTAAGAATGCTGTTCTTCCTGAGCGGCATGGATATTTAGTAGGGTATTGGCGAGAAACTGGATTGCATCTAGAGAAGAACCTCCAGAACCAACCATTACCTTCTGTTGCTCTAGGGTAAAGTTCCCCTCTGCTATCCGCAACCACAGGGATTCGGCCTGTTCCTCTTCTAGCGCTTCCACCTCAGCAGGCAAACCCATGAGGGTCAGTACCTCTCCCACCCATTGCTTGCCCCGTTCCTGCACAGTCATAGTCATCTTACTTTTCTCTGAGGTTTATTCTGGTTTCTTGCGGTCTTTGCGCGGCTTACGGTTATTGAGACCCGTGTTGCTATTTCCCTTTTCTGTAGCCTGCACATCAATCGTCTTTTTAGCGCGGCGGGAGTTGCCTTCAAAGGGAATCTCCATACCTGTCCCAGCTTCCTGCATCTGTTGCTTTTGGAGCAGCTGTTCTTTGATTTTTTGAAGATTCTCTGGTAAGGGTTCACGATAGAGAATAATCGTCTGAACAACTTGGAAGATGTTGGAAATCACCATATATAGCAGGACCCCAGCAGGCAAGGGAAAGAAGATAAACATGGCCGTCAGCAAAGGAGGCGTTATCTTCTGAGTCAGCTGCTGTTGCTCATTTTGGACGATCATGTTTTTCGAAGTGATCGCCTGGGATACATAGAGAGATAGACCAAAGAAGACAACGAGCGCTAAGACATCCCAATGAATTTTATTTTCTGTGAAAACCCCTATATGCCCAATCTTTTCTATAAAGAGGAACCCTTTCTCGGCAGCAATACCTTTTACATGGGCTTCCAGCATGACATCGCCTTCTGCCTTAGCCGTCAGTAAGCCTGTATTAGAGATAGAAATTTTATCTGTTCCAGACTTAACGACCCAATTGACAGGAAGCTTAGTAAACGGCTCACCCTTCGGATCTTCAACCTTGAGCTGGAGAGACTTGCCGACAGGAACTTTCCCGCCAGAAGGTTCTACGTACACCGGCTCATGGGTAGAAGTATTCAGGTAAATATTATGGGGGCCTGCTTTGCCCTCTACCTGAAGCTGTTCAGTAGCGGGAACCACTTTCAAATTCACGTTGTAAATCTGGTCTGAGAAGGGTGACCCTCTCAACGTGGCAAACAGGGCAAACAGAATCGGCATCTGAACCAGTACAGGCAAGCAGCCTGCTAGCGGATTACCAAATTCTTTAAAGAGTTCCGCCTGGGCTTGCTGAAGCGCTGTCGGGTCATTCTTGAATTTCTGTTGGATCTCTTTTTGCCGCTCTTGCATGATGGGCTGAGAGACCTGCATCCGACGCATGCTTTGGATGCTCTTGGCGGTGAGCGGCCAGAGAGCGAACTTTACAACCAGGGTGAGTAAAACAATAGACCAACCGTAATCCTGAACAATCTTGAAGAAAAAATCCAAGATTGGCAGCATCACGTTGTTTGTTAAAAAGCCGACTCCAAAATCCATAACGTGGGCAAGCCCCGTGACATCTCACTCATCTTAACGTTTGGTAGCAGTCTTGTTGCTAATGGTTGACTTTCCAGGGTTAATCATCCGCTCACGGATCCGCTCAGCAATCTCCCGAAACTTAGGCACAGCCTTCAGTTCCAAACGCGCGCCGTCCTTCAGTACTAATAGAAGTGTCCCGTAGCCAAACAGGCCACCCACGATAGACGCAGGCACATCTTTCACTTCCACAATCTCTTTGTAGGTAACATCCGTGCGGTTACGCCCCTGCCAGCCCCCTTCCACGCTCAGGCGCAGGTTGGTGAACCGATACTTCACAAAGATCCAACGAACCAGAGAACCAATCCAGATGGGCAGCCAAATGACAGTCACCAGTAGAAACGTATTGACTATCAGATCGCCTGGGTGAATACGGCCCTCATAAATCACCTCTTCCTGAATTGCCATGCAAAACCCCAGCCTTCATAAGCAGATTATTTAATTTTGACTTAATAATTGAAAATGAGCTACCTACTGCTTCCGTCCGGAGAATCACCACTATATCCACGGGAAGCATTTGGGGTATAAATTCTCTGAAGGCTTCTCGCACCAATCGCTTAAGACGGTTACGGATTACGGCTTTACCTACTTTAGTGCTTATGGAAATACCGACCCGTGGTTCAGACACTTCATTCTTCAGTACAAGAAGAACCAGAGAAGGACAACTGAACCTGCGGGCTTTTTCATAGACTCGCTTGAATTGCCAGGATTTACGCAAGCGATAGGGCTTTGGAAGCACTTAATTGCCCACATAAAGCACTAGATAGCTAGGCGGTGACGTCCCCGCTTCCGACGAGCATTCAAGACCCGACGACCACCTACGGTAAGCATGCGGGCGCGAAAACCGGAGGTGCGTTTGCGCTTGCGATTGGTGCCCCCAAGGGTACGCTTCATAACCGTTCCTCAATTCCTAATTAATTTGGGGCAAAAAATACCCAAGTCCAAGATCATACGTCAAAACCCGTACTTAAGAATAGAGATTCCCTTTAGGTGGAGGACGGTTAGAATGAAACACCCTAACCCAAAGCGTCTGCTCCTCTAAATGGTCCACTACCCATAGGGTTGTGTCCTTGTTAGAACACTATTTATGGTCTCTAGTGCTGGACGCATGTCCGGATCATGAGTAGAATTGCCGCAAATTGCCGTTAGCTTTTCCCCTCGGCGGAGTGTCGTAGGTGCAACTCACTATCGAAAGCCTTTGGTCTGAAATTCTGGAGCGTTTACGGATGCGTCTAACGCGTCCAGCGTACGAAACCTGGCTAAAGCCTGCTCGTGTGGAAGCTTTTGATGAAAATCAGCTCACCATTCAAACTTCTACTCCCTTTGCTCGTAGTTGGTTACAGAAGCACTACGCAGCAGCAATCGCTGAAGCAGCCCATGAAGTTTTGGGCAAATCTGTAGAAGTAGCTTTTACTTCCAGTGACTCTTCTGAGGATGAACTCAGAAAAGACCTCATGGAGCATGCCGCACCCAAACCAGCCCCAACGCCCAAATCAGATTTCATTATTGGGACCCTGAACTCCAAGTACATCTTTTCGCGCTTTGTAGTAGGAGTGACGAACCGCATGGCCCACGCAGCTTCTCTCGCCGTAGCAGAAGTGCCAGGAAAAGATTTCAATCCCCTGTTTCTCTGCGGTGGCGTTGGCTTGGGCAAAACCCATCTTATGCAGGCTATTGGTCACTATCGCCTGGAAGTAAACCCACAGAGCAAAATCTGCTACATCAGTACCGAACGGTTTACGAACGACTTGATAGAAGCAATTAACCGAAATGCGATGCAAGCTTTTCGTGAACGCTACCGAAAGGTAGACCTACTCATGATTGACGACGTGCAATTTTTAGAAGGGAAAGAATACACGCAAGAAGAGTTTTTTCATACTTTTAACGTACTTCATGAGGATGGCAAGCAAATCGTTCTGGCTGCAGATCGCCCGCCCCACATGATTTCTGGACTCCAAGACCGTCTGTGCTCTCGTTTTTCTATGGGCTTGATTGCTGATATTCAAACACCTGATTTAGAAACGCGGATGGCGATTCTACAGAAGAAAGCAGAAGATGAAGGAAACTACATTCCCAAAGAAGTTATTCAATTTATTGCAACTACCTATACCAATAACATCAGAGAACTGGAAGGGGCGCTGATTCGCGCTATCGCCTACGTTTCCATCTCAGGGTTGCCCATGCGGGTAGAAACGATTCGGCCCATTCTTTCTCCTCCCCAACCGAAGGGCGAAGTTACTCCAAATTCTGTACTGGACATCGTTAGTGAGGAGATGGGCATTGACCTGGAAGAACTTCGTGGAAATTCCCGCAAGCGCGAAATTTCGATCGCGAGACAGATCTGTATGTATCTTCTGCGTAGCCATACAGATTTGAGTCTGCCCAAGATTGGTGCCATTTTGGGGGGCAAAGACCACACGACCGTGCTCTATGCTATCGATAAAATCAGTGAGCTCAAGAGCCATGATGCCCAGACTACACGCCTACTTCAGCGCATTTCTCAGCGGCTAATTTCAGAGGCAGATTAAGTAACTATGCCATTTCCCCACGTTTCCTTTTCCCCTTCTCTTAAGATAGGCGGGTCAGCTCAATCTTAGAGATTTAGAATATGAACAAAAACACACAAAAGAGGACCCAGCGTCATTAAGAGCCTGTGGATAACTTGTGGAAAAGCTGTGGATAAACTGGGGATAAAGGGCCTGTTTATCCACAGGCAAATATGCCCTGTGGATAACTTCAGACTTATGCACAGATCATTCCACAGGCCTGTGGAATTTCTAGACCATATGCAGAGGCTGTTTCATGAGTTATCCACATTTTCCACACCCCCTACTACTACTACTAAATAAAATATTTAAAAAAGACAGAAGAATACTTCTAGGGGAACCGCTGAAAAATTTCAGATCCGCAAAGCCAAAAGATCCAGGTCTTTTTTCTCAAGTACTTAGATCTTGAAACCCGAAGCGACAAGACCAACCCCTTGGTAGAATCAACGCCATCACCAAGCATCGAATCATTGAAAACCCAGAGCCATTCCTCATGAAACTAGTTTGTGGTCAAGAACAGCTGAATCAAAACCTAAATCTGATCAGCAGAGCCGTAGCCACCCGGCCAACCCATCCCATCCTGTCCAATATTTTGGTGGAAGCGACCGATGACGGCTTTATGACGCTCACGGCCTATGACCTAGACCTGGGGATTGTCAGTCGTTTCCCGGCGGAGGTGGCGGTCCCCGGTCGCACCACCCTCCCCGCTAAGTATCTGAGCGATATTGTCTCCAAGCTTCCTGCCAAGGCCCCGATTACCTTTGCGATGAAGGGCGATGACCTGGTGATGTTGGAATGTGGGTTTAGTGAGTATCAGGTGCGGGCCATGGACCCGGTGGACTTCCCGGCCATTCCTCAGCTTCCTGAGGCTGATTCCTTTCATCTGGAAGTGCAGGATTTACTCCAGGGCTTAGACTTCACACTTTTCTCAGCCTCTGCCGATGAGACGAAACAGGTTCTGACGGGGGTTCATATCAAGACCGCTAAAGACAACTCTGAATTTGCGGCCACCGATGGACATCGCTTGGCCGTGGTCCGCACCAATCCCGTAGCGGCTAATGGCAATAAAACTGCTCCTACCCTGGATGTCACCATTCCTGTACGCGCCCTCCGCGAACTGCAAAAAATGCTCAGTGCCCATACGGCAGAAACTGTAGAGGTCAGTCTGGACCGGGGACAGGTGATTTTCCAATTGCCGGACCAGCGGCTTACAACGCGTCTTTTGGACGGGCAGTACCCCAACTATGGGCAGCTGATTCCAGAAAGTTTTATTCGCAACGCCGACTTGGAACGCAAGTCCTTCTTAAATGCCCTGGAACGCATCTCAGTACTAGCCGACCAGAAAAACCACATTGTCCGGATGGACTTCGCTTCTACGGGCATCCTGACCCTCTCTGTGGACGCTCCTGATGTCGGGAGCGGTCGTGAACAACTAGAAATTCGTTATACCGGCGAAGACCTCACCATTGCCTTCAACGTGAAATATCTCCTCGAAGGCCTCAGAGTAATCCAGGCCAGCGATATCAAGCTCCAGTTCAATGGCCCGGTCAATCCAGCGGTGCTTAAACCTATTGACGGCAGCGATTTTTCCTACTTGGTCATGCCCGTACATCTGCGGACTTGATTATTGCGCTCATCTTTCTTCTCCGCCAATATCTGAAGCAAATGAAAATGAATATCGGACTATGCACGGTACAGATAACTTATCAGTCTAGCCAGCAAGAAACAGCACAGCTTGAACCTGCATCTAAAGCTGATATGCCCACTGACTGGGAGTTCGCCTGGCCTGAGTTTTGGCAGAAAACAGACTTTGATAACCACGAAGCCATTGTCAAACTGGCTTACCAGGGGAAAATTTGGGGACTCGTGCGGTACATCCTCTATCCCACTCGTATTTATGGACCGATAGACCAAATGGAGATTTTACATTTGGAAACCCATCCAGCCTGCCGTGGAGATAACCCTCATCGGTTGATACGGCCAGTGGGCATATGGCTAGTCTGGTATGCGGCCCAAGTGGCTCTCCAGTTGTGTAGTCCAGAGCCTGGTGAGCATAACTTGATTAGACTTTCTTCCCTTGAAGATGCTGCCGATTACTATCGTGATGTGGTGGGAATGAAATTCCTAGGTCTTGACGCAGGAGCTCCAGGGGAGGACATGTATGCTTTCGCCTTCTCTCGATCACAAGCAACTGACTATTGCTCAAGACACAAGCTCTGCTACCAACCAGAATGGCCTGACTAGCCTTAAGCTTTTAACTTCTGTGGTAAAAATTAAGGTCTTAGGGCATGATAGAGAAGCTATGGAAAAAGGGCATGTACTCTTTTCCCTTCTCAAAAGAAGCAAGTAGCCGACTACTGCTCAAGACACAAGCTCTGCTATACATAACAGACGTACCGAACAAAAAACGGGAGTTCACACATGAAGGCTACTACTCAAGGCAAAAGCTCTGCTACACATCAGGATACCCTTACTAGTGTTCAAGTCCGTGTGGGCAGCAAAGAGGTCATGACACGCGCAGAGCGTATCCAGTACCTGAGAAACTCATCTCTGGGTCGCTTGTATGGAGTTGAACAGACTAAGTAGTTCCTGCGTACTCATCTAAGCTTTTTGAATGCCCTTGAAAACTTCAGGGGCATTTGTATTTTAAACAGCATCCTGGACCTCAAGTGAGCCGGTCCGTTTCGTGTCCAGAAAAACCCGACACTGAAGCGAAAAGAAAACTTGAGGAAAGAAAATGACTAATTCTACTAATCCCTATATCGGTTCTTCTCTTGACGATTTACTAGAAGAAGATGGAATTCTAGCCGAGGTTGATGCTGTGGCTCTCAAACGAGTTCTGGCATGGCAGGTTATCCAAGAGATGAGAAAAAGAGGGTTGAGTAAGTCCCAAATGGCAGTTGCAATGAAGACGAGTCGCCCCTCTCTTGACAGACTTCTCGATCCTGGCAATGTATCTGTCACTCTTAAAACAATGGATCGTGCCGCTGCAGTTCTTGGTAAGCGTCTGCGGATAGAGTTAATTGATATTCAATAGGCTGAAGCTCAATTAGGTAGTCAGTATTCAACATGAAAATAGTATTTTTCGGCACTCCTGATTATGCAGTTCCCTCCCTAGCTGCTCTCTTGGCGGAAGCTTCTTTTGATGTGGTGGGTGTCGTTAGCCAGCCGGACCGTCCTCAAGGAAGAGGCCAAAAAATTGTGCCGACGCCTGTTAAAGCACTGGCTCAAGAAAAAGGTATTCCCGTTTGGCAACCTGAAGGACTACGGAAAGATGAAAGTACCCTCCAAGCCTTAGATGCGCTCCATGCTGATTTCTTTGTCGTAGTGGCCTATGGCCAAATTCTTTCTCCCCAGGTTTTAGCAATGCCCGCGAAAGGCTGCATCAACGGTCATGCCTCATTACTCCCGAAATATCGGGGCGCTGCGCCGATTCAGTGGTGTCTCTATCACGGAGAAGCCGCAACGGGCGTGACCACCATGCTGATGGATGCAGGGATGGATACCGGACCGATGCTGTTGAAGTCTGCTTTCTCCCTGCCCATCGATTGGAACGCTCAACAGTTAGCCGACAAACTCTCCGCTCTAACAGCAGAACTGCTTATCCAGACACTCTTAGTCTTCGACCAAATTACTCCAGAGCCACAGGATTCTAGCCAAAGTTCTTCTGCCCAGCTGATTCGTAAAGAACAGTATTTATTAGATTGGCAGGGGCCTGTACATAACCAAGTGCGAGCCTTTTATCCCTATGTCTATACGTTTCATCAGAAAGAACGCTTGCGCATTCTAGAAACCATGCCTTATGCCTCGGTCGGTGCGGCTGGTAAGGTTTTAGAAGTGCTCAAAGGCCAGGGCTTTGTGGTAGGGACTGAAACGGCAGCAGTTTTGGTAAAACAAATCCAACCAGCTAGCAAAAATCCTCAATCAGCCTGGGATTACGCTCGCTCCAAGGGGCTCGTAATCGGAGAAGTCCTAGGTGAGATCCCCTCAACCCCCCTTAGTAAGGGGCAGGGCTGATTCATTCTTGGAAAGGCTGTAATCCAACCCCTCAGGCCCTTGCGGGCCAGCTCCCCTTAAGGGGAGCCTTTGCTGCAAAGAGGCTCAAGCTTATGACATGCACCGCACATTGATTCTAGAAAGCTTAGGCATCCAAGCAGTAGATAGCGTGGACTATCGCTTGAGTAGTGTTTGCACCCAAATCCAAACTATCTTTCTGCTCCCAGAGGAGGCTCCCCTTAAGGGGAGCTGGCCCGTAGGGCCTGAGGGGTTCAAGACTCAGGAGAATGAATCAACCCCCCTTACACAAGGAGGGCAAAGCCCTTGAAGGATTGGAGTTCTCTTTTGCGCGGGGGGATCGCCTTTTAAATAGAAAGAGCTCGTGTCGGTAAGAGTTTTGCCTGATCGCTCCGGTCTCTAAATGTTCATCATCTATTAGGAGAATCTACTGCTGTTGAGACCTTCCTTCGATGAAAGCGCGCCGGGCCAAGGATAAAGCTAAAAAAGTTGAAAAAATTGAAACGACCAATCAAGAAACTCTTTATCCCTCCGAAATGGCTAGGCCTACGCCTGAGCAAGTCTTTGAAGACCTTACACGTCTTGCCGCAGACCTGTGTAAAGTCCCCTTAGCTTCTGTCAACTTGATCGAGGCTTGTCGTCAGTGGTTTGGATTAGAAATAGAAGCGACATACGCTGAACCGCTGCAGGATGTGCATGATTTTACTTTGTGTGCTCATGCTCTTTTGCGTAGAGACCTTCTAATCGTTCCAGATACATTACTCGATGAACGATTTGCGACCAGTACGCTTGCAACCGTAGAACCCCCAATTCGATTTTGTGCCGCTGTGCCGCTGATTACACATAAAGGACAGGCGCTAGGCGCTCTCTGTGTGATGGACTATGTACCTCGCGAGTTAAACTTAGAGCAGTTGGAATCTTTGAGAACCTTGGGGCTCAAAGTGATGACCCAACTGGAGCTCATACGAAGTTTAGCGGAAAAAGAAAGAACGAGTGGCAAGCAAATTTAGACAGAACAAGGCAGAGTTGACTCGTAGTGATAAGTATCATGAGCAGGTCTTTTTCCCATTTCACGGAATCTGTGCGACAACTGGGAATGTACTGGCTTGTTCTGAACGAACCGTTGCCGACTAGGAGGACCTAGGGAACGATGGGAAAACCTCTGCGCGTACTTATGGTTGAAGACTCAGAGGACCATGCTCTCTTTCTACGGCACGAACTGCAGCGGGGGGGCTATGAGCTTGTCTATGAGCGCGTAGATACGCTTGCTGCCATGAAGACAGCCCTTAGAGAGTCTTGGGACCTGATCCTCTCTGATTACGATATGCTTGGTTTCAGTGGCCTAGATGCGCTGAAACTAGCTCAGAAGAAGATACCCGATGTACCCTTCATCCTGGTGTCAGGCCAAATCGGTGAAGATAAAGCTGTGGATGCGATGAAGGCGGGGGCAGATGATTATGTGCTCAAAGATAATTTAAAACGTCTGATTCCAGCGGTAGAGCGTGAGTTGCGGGAGGCAGAGAGACGAAGAGCACGTAGGAAAACCGAGGAAGAGCTACAGGAATCCAATAAGCGCGTTACTACCCTTCTTGAAAGCATTACCGATGCTTTTTGTGCCTTGGATCATCAGTGGCATTTCACTTATGCCAATAGCCAAGCCGAACAGGTTTTACAAAAAACACGGCAAGAACTTCTAGGGCATAGTATTTGGGAGGTCTTCCAAGAAGCTATTGGTTCTGTTTTTTATGAGCAGTTTCACAAAGCAGCAAATGCACAAGTTACGGTTGAATTCCAAGCTTACTATCCGCCCCTCGATACTTGGTTTGAAATCCGGGCTTATCCATCGGCTGATGGCCTTGCTGTCTATTTCAGAAATATCAACGAAGCGAAGCACCGGGAAGCAGCGCTGTTAGAGAGTGAATCCCGTTTTCGCAGTATGGCCGATAGTGCTCCTGTATTGCTATGGATATCGGGAACCGACACACTTTGTACGTTTTTCAATCAGACCTGGCTAGACTTTACAGGCCGGACCTTAGAGCAAGAGATGGGGAATGGCTGGGCAGAAGGAGTGCATGCTGATGATTTTCAACGTTGCTTAGATACATACTTGTCTGCCTTTAAGGCTTACCAACCTTTCACCATGGAGTATCGACTGAGACGGGCAGACGGAGAGTATCGTTGGCTTTTGGATACAGGGACTCCCCGGTTTACCCCCGACGGCAGCTTTGCAGGCTACATTGGCTCCTGCATTGACATCACTGTAAATAAACAGGCCGAAGAAGCCCTGCAAAAATATGCCGATCAATTCCAAGATCTATATAACCATGCGCCCTGCGGGTATCACTCTTTAGACAAAGAGGGCAAAATCGTTCTCGTCAATGAGACGGAACTTGAGATGTTTGTGTACACGCGGGAAGAGTTGCTTGGGAAGAAGTTTACTGATCTCCTCACAACCGAGGGTACAAAGGTCTTCCAGGAGAATTTCCCACAGTTTCAGCAGCGGGGCTGGGTGCGGGATCTCCAGTTTCAAATGATTCGCAAGGATGGCACCCTTTTGCCCGTGAGCCTGAATTCAACGGCAGTCAAAGATGCTCAGGGGAACTACCTGATGAGTCGGTCCACCATTTTGGATATCACCGAACGCAAACGGACAGAAGAAGCATTGCGGGAGAGCGAATGCAAGTTCAGTGCTATTTTCGACCAGACTTTTGAGTTACTCGGTATATTAAGCTTAGATGGGATCGTGCAGGAAATTAATCAATCAGCCTTAGACTCGATCGCCGCTCAAAAAACCGATATCATTGGCAGTAGTTTCTGGGAAACCCCCTGGTGGACGCATTCTCAGCAGCTACAGCATCAACTGAGAGATGCCATCGATCAGGCAGCCAGCGGGCAATTTATTCGCTACGAAGTGCCATTTCCTAGTGGTAGTGGCAAGCTCATGATTACAGATTTTTCCCTCAAACCTGTTTTCGATGAAGCAGGTCGAGTCGTGATGCTCATTGCAGAAGGGTACGACATCACCGAGCGCAAACAGACAGAAGAGGCATTACATGCCAGCGAAGAACGATGGAAGTTAGCGCTGCAAGGCAGCAATGACGGCATTTGGGATTGGAATATCAAGACCAATGAAGTCTTTTACTCTGTCCGCTGGAAGGAAATGCTCGGTTTTGAAGACCATGAAATTGTGAACGAGCGCGATGAATGGACCAAACGGGTTCATCCCGATGATATTAACAAGGTTATGCAGATCATTCAGGACCACCTCGCTAAGAAAACCCCGTTTTACACTTCGGAGCATCGTGTCCTCTGCAAGGACGGAACCTATAAGTGGATTCTCGACCGGGGGCAGGCTCTTTGGGATGAAGCGGGTAATCCGGTGCGCATGGTCGGGTCCCATAATGATGTCACTGATCGCAAACGAGCAGAAGAAGTCCTGCGCGAGAGTCAAGAAAGATTGAGCTTAGCCCTTGAGGTCGCTCACATGGTCACATGGGATTTTGATATCTTGACCAATCATCTGGTGGCCGCTGGTGCAGTAGATCTAGTATTTGGACTTCCCCATGGGTCTTCTGTTCCAAGCTATGAGGATTTTTTCAGTTTTGTCCATCCTGAAGACCGCGACTCTGTATTCCGAGCTTTAACTCGCTCCGTTGAAGAGGGCGCTGAGTATAAGCTTGAATATCGCATGGTCTGGCCCGACGGAACACTGCATTGGGTCGCTGCGGAAGGCCAAGCTTACCGTGACGCTACAGGCAAACCGACAAGGGTAGTCGGTGTCGCCATTGATATCACAGAGCGCAAGCGGGCTGAGGAAGCCCTGCGGCAACAGAGCCAACGCTCTCAGCTCTTTTCAGAGATCACCCTCAATATTCGCCAGTCTTTAAAGCTTGACGAAATTCTGCAAACTACCGTCACCGAAGTACAACGACTACTGCACGCAGACCGTGTTCTAGTATTCCAGTTGCTGGCTGACGGTTCAGGACATGTCGTCCAAGAATCTGTGGTCACTGGCTGGCCTGTTACCTTAGGACAAGACCTCTTTGATCCTTGCTTCATCGGAGATTTTAAAGATCGATACCATAAGGGTAGGGTTGGTTCCATTGCCGACATAGAGCAGGGAGACGTAGAACAATGCTACGTCGACTTTCTGAAACAGTTTGGAGTCAGGGCAAACCTCGTCGTCCCTATTTTGGTGAAAGAGGACGTCTGGGGACTGCTGATTGCTCATCAGTGCTCCGGTCCTCGGCAGTGGGAAGTTCTAGAAGTTGAATTGATGCGGCAAATAGGGAATCAAATTGGGATTGCTCTTACTCAGGCCCAACTACTAGAGCAGGAAACCAAGCAGCGTCAGGAACTGGCCCGCTCCAATGCAGACCTCCAACAATTTGCCTACGTGGCGTCCCATGACCTGCAAGAACCTCTGCGGATGGTGGCTAGCTACCTGCAACTTTTGGAACGCCGATATAAAGATAGACTCGACGCGGATGCCAACGAATTCATCAACTATGCGGTAGATGGTGCGGGCCGGATGCAGAATCTTATAAACGATCTGTTGGCCTATTCACGGGTAGGAACCCAAGGCAAGCCCTTTAAATCGACCAACTGTGAGCAGGTTTTCCGTCGGGCCTTGCTACATCTGAAAATCGCGATAGAGGAAAGCAAGGCCGTAATCACCCACGATGACCCCTTTCCCGTCGTGCATGCGGATGAGGGCCAGCTGGTGCAGGTACTCCAAAATTTGATCAGTAACGCTATAAAATTCCGTGGGGATCAGGCCCCACACATCCATATTGGGGCCCAACACCTTAATGAAGAATGGGTATTTTCTGTTAAAGACCAGGGCATTGGTATCGACCCACAGTATAAAGAACGTATCTTCATGATTTTTCAGCGCCTGCACAACCGCACTGAGTATGTGGGTACAGGGATTGGTTTGGCTATTTGCAAACGAATTGTTGAGCGTCACGGCGGTCGTATCTGGGTGGAGTCAGAACTCGTTAAAGGTTCAACCTTCTATTTCACCATCCCAGATCATCAAGGAGTAGAAAATCCACAATGAGCGCAACACCCATGGTCAAGCCGATCGAAATTTTACTAGTAGAAGATAACCCCGGTGATGTGAGGCTGAGTATCGAAGTCCTGAGAGACGCTAAGGTGCACAATCATTTGAATACCGTGGGCGATGGGGTAGAAGCGTTATCTTTTTTGCGCAAAGAAGGGAAGTATGCCGATGCTCCTCATCCAGATTTGATTTTACTAGACTTGAATCTGCCTAAAAAAGATGGACGTGAGGTGCTTGCTGAGATCAAAGCCGATGATATATTGAAACGAATCCCTGTAGTCGTTCTAACCACTTCTCAGTCAGAGGAAGATATCCTCAAAGCCTATGAACTCCATGCCAATTGCTATATCTCAAAGCCGGTGAATTTAGATCAATTCATTAAAGTAGTACAGTCGATTGAGTCTTTTTGGTTAACGATTGTCAAACTACCTGCTGACAGGTGAGGTCTATGCATACCAAGCCAATCGAATCTAAACCGATCAAAGTGCTGCTAGTGGAAGATAATCCAGGGGATGCTCGCCTGATGCAGTTAACCCTGGCAGAAGTGACTTCGGTCAAGTTTGAGCTGACCTGCGTTGATAAACTTCACAGTGCCTTGGACTGTCTTGCAAAGAAGCCCTTTGATGCTGTTTTGCTAGACCTTTCCCTGCCAGATAGTCAAGGATTCGATACCTTCACGAAGGTCCATAAGCAGTATCCTGAAGTGCCAACAGTGGTGCTTACAGGATTGAACGATGAGACGCTTGCCCTGAGAGCGGTCCAGGAAGGAGCGCAGGATTATCTTGTCAAAGGACAGGTGAATGGGGCGGATCTAATCTCTCGCTCTTTGCGCTATGCCATTGAACGGAAGCGGACTCAAGAAGCGCTGCAAGAAAGTGAAGAGCGTTTCCGGAGTGCTTTTGACAGTGCAGCCATTGGAATGGCTCTCACCAGCCTCGATGGTCACTGGCTGCAAGTGAATCGAGCCTTGTGTGAAATTGTGGGCTATTCAGAGCAAGAACTACTCGCTACTAGTTGCATGATAGTGACGCATCCAGAGGACCAGGAAGAAACCGATAGCTGTATGTATCAACTGCTCACTTGTGATATTCGTTGCCACCAAATAGAAAAACGATATATCCATAAACTTGGCCACATCGTCTGGATTTTATTGAATGTTTCCCTGGTGCGTAATGCTCAAGGTGAACCCTTATACTTTGTCGATCAAATTCAAGACATCACGGTAGCCAAGCATCAAGAAGAAGAGCTAAAAAAACGCGAAGAACAACTCAGATTGGCGATGGAAGCAGCCCAAATGGGTACGTGGGACTGGGATATACAGGCGAACAACTCGCCACAGGCCAGCGACCCTGTCTGGACGGTTATCCCGAAAGGTGCTCGTTACCCGGACTATCAAACTTTTCTTGAATCTATCCATCCTGAAGACCGTACCTATGTCCATAGAGCGATGTTGAAAGCGATAGAGGAAAGGAAAGAGTACGAATCTGAATTTCGGGTCATCTGGCCTGATGGCAGCTTACATTGGGTCGAAGGAAAGGGACAAGTCCTCCGTAACGGTGCGGACAAGCCTATCCGCATGGTTGGTGTAGCGGTAGATATTACCGAGCGCAAACAGGCAGAAGAAGTTCTACAGAAGGCAAACGAAAAATTAGAAATACGTGTAGCAGAACGAACAGTAGCACTTAGTAGTGCCAACCAACAACTGATTAAAGAAATTGTTGATCGGGAACAGGCCGAAGAAGCATTAAAGCTGAATGAGGAACGTCTGCGCTTGATTGTTCAGACGATGCCTGTGATGATGAATGCCCTTGATGCAGAAGGAAATATTATTGCTTGGAATCGAGAGTGTGAAGTAGTAACGGGGTATAACGCAGAGCAAATAATATATAACCCAAAAGCTTTAGAATTGCTTTACCCAGATGCAGCCGATCAAAGAAAAGCGATCAGTGAGTGGGTTCAACGGGGTAACAATTATCGCAACTGGGAATGGAATATCAGATGCAAAGATGGGACTATAAAAACCTTGGCTTGGTCCAATCTTTCTAAGCAGTTTCCTATCCCTGGCTGGGCCTCCTGGGGAACAGGTATCGATATTACAGACCGCAAGCGAGCTGAGACAGAAATTCGTAGAGCATTACAGCAAGAAAAGGAACTAAACGAATTGAAGTCTCATTTTGTATCCATGACTTCCCATGAATTTCGTACTCCTTTGAGTACTATTCTATCCTCCGCTGAGTTGCTGGAATACTATAGTCAAGGCTGGCCTGAAGACCGAAAAAAAAGACATTTACATCAAATTCAAAGTGCTATTAAGCATATGACACAACTATTGGATGATGTATTGGTGCTTGGACAATCAGGAGCTAAGAAACTTGAGTTTATCTCCGAGCCCATAAGTCTCGATGTATTTTGTTTGGAGATCGTTGAAGAGCTCAAGCTCAATATTGATAGCCGATACAAAATAAAGTTTACCCGCAAAGGAAACTGTGGCAAGGCTATTTTTGATGTGAAAATACTCCGTCAAATTCTGAACAACCTCCTTTCTAATGCTATCAAGTATTCACCGAAGGGTGGCACCATCCTCTTTAGTCTTTCCTGCAAGGATAAACAGGCAATATTCCATATCAAAGATGAGGGGATTGGTATTCCATCGGAAGACCAACGTTTACTCTTTGAGCCTTTTCATAGAGGTGCTAATGTTGAAAGTATCGCAGGGACTGGACTTGGGCTAACGATTGTCAAGAATTGTGTGGACCTATATGGAGGCACCCTTACCTTTACAAGTCAGCCCGAAAAAGGAACTACCTTTGTAGTCACACTGCCTATAAACTATTCAGACGCCACAACCCTAACTCATGAGCAAAATTCTCGTCATCGAAGATGAAGACTTCGTCCGCACCAATGTATCAGAACTCCTCGAAGCTGAAAACTTTGAGGTTATCAGTGCAGAGAATGGTTTGCTGGGCGTACAAGTTGCCAAAGAGCAAATCCCGGACTTAATCATCTGTGATGTGATGATGCCTAAGTTAAATGGGAATGAGGTCTTAGAAACGCTCCGTAAAGATCCAAAAACGCAGATGATTCCATTTATCTTCTTGACAGCAAAGGCAGATAAAACGGATCTTCGTCAGGCTATGGAACAAGGCGCTGATGATTATTTGACCAAGCCCTTCACTCGCGCAGAATTGCTTGGAGCTGTTCACAGTCGTCTAGAGAAACAAGAAGTAATCATCAAGCATTCCCAGCAAAAGTTAGATAATCTGCGCAGCGGTATTGCCTATGCGCTTCCCCATGAAATGCTGACACCTTTGACCTCTATTCTTGGATTTTCGCAGACGATCATCATGCAATACAACTCACTGAAACGGCCCAAAATTTTGGAAATGGTCGAAAGAATCCATGATTCAGGGGAACGTCTTCATCGAGTGATTCAAAACTTTCTTCTCTATGCGGAATTAGAACTGGCTGCTGTCAATCCAGAAAAAATTAAAACTATGAGAGCAAACCAGACCAATTCTGCTCGGCGAGTGGTCACAGGAATGGCGAATCAAAAGGCAAAGCAGTTCAATCGGGAAGCTAATCTAATTTTAGAACTAAAAGACTCAGTGATCGCTATTTCAGAAATTAGCTTCAATAAGATGGTCGATGAATTGGTGGACAATGCCTTCAAGCATTCTCCTGCCGGAACTCCCGTGCGCATTGTCAGTAGTGTTCAAAACGGCATGTTTCTTCTGTCTATTGCTAACCAGGGACGCGGTATGACAGCTGAACAAATCGCTAACTTAGGGGCTTATGTGCAATTTGAGCGTCGTGTCCATGAGCAACAGGGATCGGGCTTAGGGCTGGTGATTGCTATGCGTTTGGCCGAATTGCATGGTGGCAGGCTCACTATTGAAAGTGTGCTTGGTGGAGAAACAGTAATTCAAGTTGTACTGCCTACGTAGTTTGCCACGCCTGTAATAGGACAGTCACAGAACACTGCTAGCGAGTAAACTGGAAGTCATGAACTTCATCGATAAGTTAAATGGAGCTATTGCCCACAATCAAAGTTTATTATCCATCGCCCTCAATCCAGATCCAGAGGTTATTCCTGATTGCTTTTCTTTAGGAGAAGGTGACTCTGTTAGGGCCTCAGAAACCTGGCTACAGTCTGTAATTGTCAAA
The DNA here is from genome assembly GCA_038245785.1 of Gloeobacterales cyanobacterium. Lineage (GTDB taxonomy): Bacteria > Cyanobacteriota > Cyanobacteriia > Gloeobacterales > PMM-0068 > Sivonenia. The sequence goes on from JBBRSB010000024.1 coordinate 20,884, forward strand.
ACAGCTGATTTGGTCTGCGTCTATGAACTAAACTTAGCGTTTTATCTAGCGCTTGGGCCAACGGGGTTAGATTTACTCCATAAAATTCTATCTGCTATTCCTGAATATATTCCAGTCATCTTAGATGCTCAGTATAGTGATATCAATACAGCCACTCTTTTTGCCCAAACTGTTTTTCTAGACTGGCAAGTCGATGCTGTGACCTTGATTCCTTATGCGGGACAAGATCTTGTTGCTCCTTTTCTGGTCTATCCAGAGAAAGCCGTTTTTGTTCTCTGTGCAACGGCGAATTCTTCAGCCTCCGCTTTACAGGAATATCCTTCACCAGAATCTCCTCTATATATGCAGATGACTAGGGAAGCCCAAACCTGGGGAACGCCAGAACAACTGGGCTTAGTTGTTGGGGTGGCAGCGCCTGAATCCTTAGCCCGGATTCGGCAACTGGCTCCTGAGCGGGTAATTCTGTCCTCTACTACTTGGAACGACGAAAGTACGCTCGTCCAAATTCTTGCTGCTGGTTTGGATGCCAATGGGGATGGCTTAATTATTCCGGTGCCTCAAAGGTTACTAAGTCAGCCGTCTTTGGCTGTAGAGATTGATCATGTACGAGAGCTGATCAATCACGAGCGGCAGCGAATCGCTTGTGAAAATCCCACCTGTTTAGTTTGGATGCCTGATGTCTGCTTTTTGGATCATCATCCGCACGAAGATTTGATTTTGCAGCTCTACGATATGGGCTGTATTGCCTTTGGAGATCATGTCCAATCTTCTGGTTCAACGCTTCCCTACTATGTCGATCTGCGCAAAATCATCTCTAACCCTCAGGTCTTTCATCAGATCCTGAGCGCCTATGCCGATATTTTGAAAGACCTGGTTTTTGATCGAATTGCCGGGATTCCCTATGGCTCCCTGCCTACGGCGACAGGTTTAGCGCTACGCATGGGCTACCCGATGATTTTTCCCCGAAAAGAAGTCAAGGCCTACGGGGCGCGTAGACTGATTGAAGGAGCCTACGAAGAAGGGGAAACCATCGTTGTCGTCGATGACATTCTGATTACGGGGAAGAGTGTCATGGAAGGCACGGGCAAGCTTGAGTCTGAGGGGTTAGAAGTTCAAGACATCGTAGTCCTGATTGACCACGAAAGCGGTGCTAGAGAAACCCTCAAACAACGGGGCTATCAAGGTCATGCCGTGCTCACGCTCTCCGAAATTGCTGAAACATTGTATGAGGCAAGACGGATAAATAAAGAACAGTTTGAGGTTCTAGCCGGAACTTCAGAGAGCCACTAGTCTCGCTCTACTTCTTCATTGGTTGCTCCACAGGATGGACAAATCCACTCATTGGAAAGGGTTGCAATAGACGTTTCTGCGGGGATTTCAGTATCTGGATCTTCTGCTTCCAGATCATAGATATAACCGCAGCTTGTGCATTTCTTGGGGCTCATTTGCGTATCCTCTCAAGCTTGGGATGACAGATCTCCACGGTAGACGAAAGTGCTTAAAGTAGAATCGAAAAATGACACAAGACAAGTTGCCAGAAAAAGTCTTAGACTGGTGCAAAACAAACGAATGGTCAGAACCATTTCGCCAAGATGGACTGTACTGGGGTTTTGCGCCTGGCTCAGTTATTCCAATGCCCCTCCCTCTTCCACAAAAATCTCATGAAAGCTACTTCTTAAATCAATACGCAGAATCAATAAAGACTGATCCTACCTGTAAATTTCTCGCTGAAAGCTTTCCAACGGATTTTGCAGCCTGGTTGCTCAGTGAACGAATAGCCCTAATGCCGCTTGGTTTAAGTGAACTTAGTTCACAAGATATTGAAGCGGATTCATCAGTTTTGCTGGATTCAGACAAGGTACTTTTGCACATCGAATTTCATGTCGAACCAGACCCTTGGATTCCTTTCAAGATGATAGATTATCGCCTGAGACTCTACCACTGTTTCCCTGAAAAACAAATGCGTCAATTCGTCATATATTTAGCTCCTACAGATTCAGATCTCGTTTATCAAAGTGTGTTTGAGACTGAGATGATGCGGCACGAATTTCAGGTTATCCGCCTCTGGGAGCAGCCCACTCAGCTCTTTTTGGAATCGACAGGATTATTGCCCTTGGCCGTGCTCACTCAAACCCAAGACAAAGTGCAAACGCTGAGACAAGTGGCATCACGGATTGATGCAATTCCAGAAATGCGTATTCAGAGTAATGTGGCTGCGTCTGCCTCGGTTCTTGCGGGGTTAACGCTAGAAAAGGACTTTATTAATCAAGTTCTAGGTCAGGAAATCATGCAGCAGTCTGTGATTTATCAAATGCAGAGATGAAGACTGTCAAGAACAAGTCCAAGCCATAGAAAGCGGCTACGGTGCCTGAGCCATGAGTTGAGTGAATTAGAACCATTGCTAAGATTCTTTGCTAGCTTTGTTTTAGATATGGAATTGGTCAGTCAAATTCTCAGGTGGGATATGGCAGTATTACGCGAGTCGCCTTGGTATCAAGAAATCGAACTGACTGGCGCTCTTCGCGAAGCTCAAGCCCTTATCCACCGCCAGCTCATGCGGCGCATTGGTGAAGTGGCTCCGGATTTGCAAGCCCAGGTTCAAGCCTTGTCGCTTGCTCAGCTTGAGGCTTTGGGCGAGGCGCTGTTGGATTTTTCGGAACCCGCAGACTTGGTGAATTGGTTGCAGGGGAATTGATTGGGCTAAGCGGCATGAAAAAAGGTTTTGTCGCAAGAAAGCATTTAGGACAGGAAAACAGAATCTTATTAAGGCTCGGTTGGGCTGAATTTGGATATTCTAACCGTAAGTTTGTGGGCTGAAAGTGCTGATTTCTCATTGTCGGGAATGCCCTCTAGTAGCGTTTTGTAAATAATCAAGTCTCACAACGATCGAAAACACAACGATTGATGGACTCGAATTTTATATTGCCATGAATTCATGATTATTAATCCACCTTTGGTGAAGGGAATACAAGTTATAAATTGATGCAGAACAAAGCAAAAATATTCGTAGAAATAAGACTGTACAAACCTATTCTAAGTATTTTTCTACACGTTAAACTTCATCAAATCTTCATATAACACTCTACTTCTAAGTAGATATACTTTGGATGTTTGGATATTAAGTCAGATATTTAAGAGCCTTGCAACTCTGGTCTGTAACAACTTAGCACCTCAATAGGGCTGCTTTATTGCACACTATAAAGGAGATATACGGAAAAGTTCCGTGTAATAACAAGCTATTCTACAAACTGTCAGTCAATGAAAATTATTGACGTTATTCGAGGTTTTCTTTAGTAGACAATACGTATTGTAATGGCGGCATAAAAATGCAGGTGTGCGTTTAAAAAGACAGCTTTATCAAAGGGTTAAACTAAGTGCTATGACCAATCAGAATATTAGTACCAAAGTAGGAACACTATCAGACAGAGAGATAGAAGACTTATGCTCAAAAGGTGATCTGATTGTAGATAATTACTCTAAAAAGAATGTTCATCAATCTTGCTATGAATTACGGGCAAGTCATACTTATTATGATATTGCAGATAATAACAAAAAATATAGCCTCTCAAACAATGAGTTTATTCTAATAAAACCACGGCAACTAGTCGTAGTTATAACTATGGAAACGATCTCTTTACCTACCGATGTTCTTGCAAGAATTCTTACCAAAGGGAAACTTTTTTCAATTGGGCTATTGCCTGTTAATACATATGCTGACCCTGGATTTTATGGAAATTTGGGAATTGTTTTTCATAATTGCTCAAACAATTATTTGAAAATTTCCCCTGGAGAATCTATTGCAAAAATGGAATTTTCTCGCCTTATGGTTCCTGTTGAAAAACCCTACAGAGGTCAGCATGGTTATCAAACTAATATATGGACTATTCCTGAAGACATGATATTGTCCGATAAAGAAATTCTAAAGGATTCTAGAATAAAGACTCCAGCAGAAGAAATTATATTATCGTATGGTCCAAATATAGGTAAAGTAATCGATAGAGTTTTTAAATTTGAAAGATACTTAATACTCGCAGCGCTGTTTTACTTTTTGTTTTCGATGCTAATCATTTATGAAATGCAGGGTAAAAATGATTGGATAACTCCAACAACAAGTATAGTTCTAGGCGTACTCTCAAATGTTTTTACTAGCTTACTTGTGTATGCAGCTACTAATATAAGCAGGAGATAAAATGGAAATTAAAGATTTAGCTCATATCCAAAGAGAATTTGACGCTAAACATGGATGGATGCTGGAGTCTGACAACTCCAAGGCAAGGCTCGAAATAATTAACAAGGACTTAATAGGTCTTTTTGGTGAGATCGGCGAGTTCGCAAATCTTGTTAAAAAGCTGAATATTGATATGGAAAAGTCAAAGGATACATTTGAGTTAAAACTATCTGATTTTCAAGATAGTTTAAGTGAGGAATTAATAGATAGCTTTATCTACTTATTTAGAATTGCAACCCATTTAGATTTAGATATAGAAAATTCTTACTTGAAGAAGCTTTCTATAAATAGGGAAAAATACAGAAAATATGAAGAGCAATAAAAAATATACTGCTTCTTTTCGTGTAAAAGACATAGTTATACCCTCTAGGATTTTCCTGGCTCCAATCAATACTGGTTTTGGTAAGGATGGGAACCCAACCTCAAACCTTATACTGTTTCATACAGCAAGATCAGGTAAAGGAATAGGTATAAGTTATGTTGGAAATGTAGCCGTCGATCCTGCTTTTGTTACAAACAATAACACGTTGTTTTTTACAAAGAACCTTGATCAGTGGAAGAAGCTTACAGAGGAGATTTGTTCCAATGGTTCTTTGCCAGGAATTCAAATAGCATGTCGCAATACTGCACTGAAACCTCCAAGACAATGGCTAAATCAAGATGCTAGTTCTTATATTCAAGTGACACGACATGAAATAGCTTCATATTCGCAGGAGTTTCTGGGAAAAATAGCCCAAAATTTTATTCGAAGTGCACAAATTGCCTATGAAGTTGGCTTTAAGGCAGTTCAAATTCATGCTGCTCATGGGTATTTTATTTCTAACTTTTTAAACCCCAAATTGAATGGTCGAAAAGATATATATGGAACCAAGAAAACTTTGCTGCTAGAGATGATAGTTGAAGGTATTCGTTCGATTTTACCAGATATTATTCTAGATGTTCGCATATCATTGCTAGACGGACTGGGAAATAGAGAAATTGAATTGACTGAAAAAGAGCCTATCATCTATGATATTGCTGAACTAGACGTTGATATAATTAGTATTTCGAACGGGACATATGATATCAATAAACAGTTGATTTATCCTCCTGCTGAATGGGGACATAGTGTTTTTATTGACATTGTTACTCCATTTGCTTTAAGACATCCTGGCAAACTATGGAATGTTGCCGGAAATATATGGGACTTGAATTTGCTGCCTTCTGAACTTCCAGTTAATATATCTTTTTCTGTAGGTCGTTCATTAATAGCTGATCCAGATTTTATTATTAAGTCTGTTAGTGGGCTGCATGATTCTATCCAGACTTGCACTAGGACTAATTTGTGCCATTACTACTCAAGAGATCTACCAAATATTGCTTGTCCCATGGATAGGCATTTGAGGCAATTCATATAATTATTCAGCTATCCTTTGAGCTTCTACTCAATCAATAATAATGTTGTGATACATTATGGGAGCGCTACACTGAGGGCATCGTTAGAATCTGGCACCCTAGAGGCATGCCGCTATGACCTACTCGACCACTGACTACAAACATATTCAACTCGATGACAACGGTATTCCTATCATTGAAGGAACCACGATGAAAGTTGTAGAGTTGATTACCTCCCACCTTACCTATGGCTGGAGTCCTGAAGAACTGCACTTCCAGTATCCTCATATTGCGCTTGGCAAAATTTACTCAGCGCTGGCCTACTACTGGGATCACCAAAATGCGCTTGATGCAGACATTCAATCCCGATTTAAGAAAGTCGAACACCTCCGTCAGGGTGCCCTGCCCTCTCGCATTGCCCAAAAACTTAAGGAACGCGGAATGCTTTCATGAGCATTGCGCTCTACATGGATGAAAACGTCCCGCGTCAGATCACAGTCGGACTACGTCTACGCGCTATCGACGTGATAACGGTCCAAGAAGATCAACGAACCGGATTGCCAGACCCTCAAGTCCTCAATCGTGCCACCAAGCTCCAGCGAGTCTTATTTTCCAGAGACGATGATCTTTTAGCAATTGCCCATCAAAGACAGCAAACAGGCAAACTCTTTTATGGCGTGATTTATTCCCATCCTCAAGGCAGCAGCATTGGCAATTGCGTCCGCGACTTGGAACTCATTGCCACCTTGTGCGACTCAGAGGACTGCATCAACCAAGTGCAGTACCTCCCTCTATAAACAGCATTGAAAATCTTGTAGGTAAGTAATGAAGGGGTGGTGTATGACCGACGGGAAAAAGAGGCCAAACCTAAAGCCTCTGCTCTAATGGAGATCTGATAGAAGAATTTGACGTAGTTGAACTATGTGCGGACGTTTTACTCTAACCCAAACCCCTGAAGCGGTTGCTGAAGCTTTCGATCTTGACGAAGACGACATGCCCGATTTCCCCGCCCGCTATAATATTGCCCCCGCACAGCCCATAGGGACGATTGTGGAAGACAGGGATTCGAAAAACCGGACATTCCGACTGATGCGCTGGGGCCTGATTCCCTCCTGGGCAAAAGACCCTTCAATTGGCGCAAAGCTCATTAATGCCCGTTCCGAGACTGTCACCGAGAAACCCTCCTTTCGAGCAGCTTTTAAGTATCGCCGCTGTTTAATACCAGCTGATGGATTCTATGAGTGGCAAAAGGCTCAGCCCGGCTCAAAACAATCATCAAAACAACCTTTTTACTTTTCCATGGCTGGCAACCGTCTCTTTGCCCTTGCCGGACTTTGGGAGTCATGGAACGACATAGAGACCTGCATCATTCTGACCACATCGGCCAACAGCCTTTTACAAACCATCCATGACCGGATGCCCGTTATTTTGAATCGCGAAGATTATGGCCGCTGGCTAGACCCTACAGTACAAGATGCGGAGGTCTTGAAGGATTTACTGCAACCTTACCCGGACGAACCTATGCAAGCGATTCCAGTGAGCACAAGAGTGAATTCTGCCAAGTTTGACGATGCCCTTTGCCTTAAACCGCTATAGACCACTTGGGGGAATTCCGCTATACCTCGGACGGTAGATGCATTTGCAGAGGAAGTACGGCCTGATCGTAAAAGCTTCAAATCGATACAGCCTTTCGACAAATTCTACGGAGAATGAATCGTGAAATATAAGCTATTGGGCAAAAGCGGACTTCGTGTTTCTGAACTTTGTCTCGGTACGATGACCTTTGGCGAAGATTGGGGTTGGGGTGCATCCAAAGATGAAAGCCGTCAAATCTTTGATACGTTTGTCGAAGCAGGTGGAAACTTTATCGATACAGCGAACGGCTACACCGATGGCAGTAGTGAAAAGATTGTTGGTGAATTCATTGCTTCGGATCGAGAACGCTTTGTTGTTGCGACCAAGTATTCATTTCCGAATCACATGGGCGATCGTAATGGTAATCCCAATGGCAGTGGTAATCATCGAAAAAATTTGATGCAATCGCTTGAAGGCAGCTTAAAACGATTGAACACCGATTATGTGGATCTATTTTGGCTGCACGCTTGGGACTTTACTACACCTGTTGAAGAAGTGATGCGTGCTTTTGATGACATGGTACACCAAGGAAAAGTGCTTTACATAGGCATTTCCGATACGCCTGCTTGGATTGTGGCAGAGGCGAATACCTTAGCCCGATGCTATGGATGGACTCAATTCGTGGCCACGCAGATCGAGTACAGCTTAGTTGAGAGAACGCCAGAACGAGATTTGCTACCGATGGCAAAAGCGTTTGATTTGGCGGTGACACCCTGGTCGCCATTAGCAGGAGGGGTGTTGACGGGGAAATACAGTCAGTCGAATGGCAACAGTCAATCCACTTCGCGTGGCCAAGACATTCCTGAGCGCAGCTTAAAGATTGCTCAAGTCGTGGGAGAGATTGCTCAAGATATAGGGCGCTCATCGGCTCAAATTGCCTTGGCCTGGATTCGTGCCCAGAGCCCGCAGATGATCCCAATTATTGGTGCCCGAAAGCTAGAGCAATTGCAAGATAACCTCAAGTGTTTGGAAGTGACGTTATCGCCTGAACAGTTGCAGCGGCTCAATCAAGTCAGTCAGATTGAACTGGGCTTTCCACATGACTTTTTGGGTAGTGACATGATTCACGATCGCTTATTTGGCGGCACGTTCGAGGCGATTGATAATCCTCGACAAATCATGACGCGCGCCTAAAATATGACTTTGAAGGGGGGATGCTATTTAAAGCTACCAACATCATTCATTGTTTCAGACCTCTCCCGTAAAATTATGTTTGGAATCTGGTACTAGGCCCAAAGGACGCATGGGACTGACCCGAAGCCGTGACCAGTTAGGATTAAGTCCGTTGACCATCTTTAAAGGACCATCGAATGCTGTTCATGATTGTTGAGCGGTTCAAAGATAATGACATGCTGCCAATCTATAAGCGTATTCGTGACGAAGGTAGAATGTTCCCTGAAGGTCTTAAGTATATTGATAGTTGGATAGAACCAAATTTTAGTAGATGCTTTCAGCTTATGGAGTGTGATGACTTGCGATTGCTGCAAGAATGGATCTTAAAGTGGCGTGGTTCAGGAGCGACTTTTGAAATTGTTCCTGTAGTTAGTAGCCAAGAAACAAGAGGAGTTGTCGAGCCATGGCTTGACAACTTGTAGGCCATTGACTGATCGTCGTCGACATGCGGCAATTGCGATCAAGTAAATTGCTGTCATGTATAAGGCCACACTGCCTAACAGTGTCCAACGAGTGCCCACAGACAAAACGCTGTGGGTCGCCGTTTCGATGATCGTCTGCTCGGTCCCTACAGCAACTAATACCAGTTCCATCAGTATCGGTAAATGTCCGTAGTTAAATGCATGAACGGACTTAATTCCGCGAATCACAACGGCTGTTTCTAAGAAATTGAAGTAAAGCCACCACAGACAGGCGGCAATGCCAAATCCACCAACGGCAGCCAGGGTGGGCAGAATACTCCACGAGCCGCTTGCCGTTGTACTAGAGACGGAGACGATCGATTCGCCCAACACAATCAGCGTGAATAAGCCAAATCGTTCTTACAGATGAGAGGGGTGCGCAGGAGTACCCGCGAGGATGCGCGTTCCCAAAATCGGCACCAAAAGTTCGATCATTATAGCGGCCCCATAGCGGCCCCATAGCGGCCCCCCATAGCCAATAGCGGGTTGGATCTGGAAAAGCGAGTGATCCTAACCACAGGCTGGTACTAGGAATATAGGAGGCAAGATACAGCTTCAGATTTGGTCGCGCTGCTTGCACATAGCGCGTGGCGCGGAAATACAAACCCAATACAATCGTTCGAATCGTGACATAGGCCAGCACAAAACCGACGGCTCCTGTATCAAAAGCATTATGGACATTGGCTGCTAAGAAAATCACAGCTAGCATTCCAGTCAAAATCAACAGGCGATGGGGAGGATCATCTGTGTTGTAGCGATCGACGTAAAATGTTACCAGCACCCATACCCACCAGCACGGTACAAACGACGCCGTAAACTGGAGAAAACCGATCCAGGAAAGATGCTGTTCAAGCATGTGGCTGAGTTCAGCAATCACGACAACAAACACAAGATCAAAAAAGAGTTCTATCCAACTCGCGTGATTACTCTCTTCTTCCTCAGAGGCGACTCGTAGGCGCGGGCTTTTCCAGCGAGATGCAGCGGTTGAAGTTTGGGTAAGGGGCTGAGTCATGGCCATAATTTAGATAAATACCTGGTCAACGTAGCACCAGCGCCAGTTTTCACCGGGTTCGATGGATTGCACAATCGGATGTTGGGTTGCGTGAAAATGCTTTGTTGCGTGTTTATTCTTCGAGGAGTCGCAGCAACCGATCTGACCACAGATCAAGCACTTACGCAGATGTACCCAAGTGTCGCCCAGTGCCAAACATTCTTCGCATCCGTTCGCACTGGGAGCTACGCTTTGAATCTGATTAACGTGTCGACAAGTGTTGCTCATGATATTTCCGATAATGTAAAGATCGGGTGAAGCCTGCTTCAAAAATTTCATACCGCTGAGCTAAAACATTCATCCATTGATCGACCATGCTTTGTCCAGAATCTGCCCGCACGATCCGAAAGCGAGCACCATACTGCTGTCGTAAATCGCGTGCCACGGCTTGAAGCACCTCTGGATCATCATCCACAGTCAAAATGACGGGCTTAGCCATATGGAAGAATCCATGCAACTACTTCAGTCTAGAGCAATGATTTAGCTCGGCTCAAACTCCTCTTTAGTCGCCCCGCAAACAGGACAAACCCACTCAGCGGGTAAAGCATCAAAGGGGGTTCCTGGCGGTATTCCTGATTCAGGATCTCCTGCCGCAGGATCATAGGTATAGCTGCAGACGCTGCATTTATGGACTTGCATATTGTTTATCCCTTGACGCCACTGCCTGTATCGGTTGGAATGATGAATCGCTGGAGAAAAACAAAAAATACTAAAATCGGGAGGATAGATATGACCGAGCCTGCCGCCACCAAACGCCAATCTTCAGCAAACGCACTAGATAGATTGGCAACCCCTAAGGGTAGGGTGTAGAACTTAGGGTCATCCAAGATAATCAAAGGCCACAGGAAATCTCCCCACATTGCAATAAAAGTAAATACCGCTAAAGTTGTCAAGGCCGGACGGATCGAAGGCAACATTACGTGCCACCAGATGCCCAGACTAGAATAGCCATCTACCCGTGCCGCCTCTTCCAGTTCCTTCGGTACGCCTGCAAAAGCCTGGCGCAGCAGGAAAATACCAAAGGCCGAAACCATGTATGGAAAAATAATGCCCATATAGGTATTTTTCAGATTGAGCTGTACCGCCAAGATGTAGAGGGGAATCATCGTGATCTGAAAGGGGATCATGATTGTGCCGATGATCGACCAGAAGACTAAAGTTTTTCCTTTGAAGTCAAAGCGTGCCAGAGGGTAAGCCGCTAAGGAACAAAACAGCAGATTCAAAATAACCGTGATCCCAGAGACTAAGACACTATTGAATAGATAGCGGCCAAAGGGATTGTTATTCCATACTTTGCTGAAGTTGCTAAACGTGGGAGCGGCTGGAAGGAGCTGGGGCGGATAGAGAAAAATATTTTCTTGACTCGATTTGAAGGCCGTACTGACCAGCCAAAGTAAAGGGCCAATCATTAAGAGACCAATGATCAGTAAGAGGATGTATTGAAACGTATTTTTAGCGATGTTCACTAGAGGGCTCCTCCCGTTGGGTCAACAGAACGGACGCTGAGCACCGAGAGTACAAAAACCACAAGAAATAAGACGACGCCAATAGCAGAGGCATAGCCCATTTCTAAGCTGGAAAATCCCTTTTCATAGAGATAGTAAACAATCGTTTTAGAACTATTAGCAGGTCCGCCTCGAGACATCACATAGACTTCTTCAAAGACTTTCATTGCTGCAATTGCAGAGATAACGGTTACTAAAGTAATGTAGGGCTTTAATAGGGGGATTGTGATATCTACATGCTTACGCCAACCGTCTGAGCCATCGATAGCCGCTGCTTCATAGAGGTCTTGGGGAATGGTCTGTAAACCAGCGAGATAAATTACCATGTAATATCCCAACCCTTTCCAAATGGTGACGGCAATGATCGCGAAAATAGCTGTGCTTGAATTGGTCAACCAGGGGATTTTTACAGAGCTGAAGATAGATATGAAATAGTTTAGTAAACCATTCTCCGCATAGATCCATTTCCAAGCGATCCCCGCTACTACGACAGAGACAATGACGGGGACATAGTAGGCTGCTCGAAAAAATTGAATTCCTCTTAGCTTTTGATTGACCAAAATAGCAAGAAAAAGCGGCAAGATAACCAAGGAAGGAACTGCCACGACCATATAAATTAGGGTATTGAATAAGACTTTCCAAAAAAGTTGGTCTTTCCAAAGCTGCTCATAGTTTTTGAGTCCAATGAAATTGGGAGAGCCGATAATGTCATAGTCTGTGAAACTTAAGTAGATTGCTTGCAGTACAGGCCAGAAAGAAGATACTGCCAAGATTAAGAGGGCAGGCAATAGAAAAACATAGGGAGTTAGGGTTCTATTGAGCTTCATGCCAGAGCGTTCCACTGTTCTGCAGCACTGGCAATCGCCTGATCGGTTGTCTTTTCTCCGAGCATCGCCTGTTGCAGTTCGTCATAGATGAATTTCTGCAACTTATCTACATTTTTGACAGGGGGAACTAAAACTTCTGCTTGTGCCAATTGGGAAGCGCTAATTATCCGTGCTTTCGCTTCTACATCAGAGGATAAACTTTGGGCCGCGAAATAGGGGTCTTTGGCCGCTTGAACGGCAGAAGGCAGTTGATTAGCCACCTTGGAAAAACTCAGCTGGTTCATTGCGTTGGTAAGGAATAGAGCGAATTTGACAGCATTGTCCAGGTTCTTAGAACTGCTAGGAACCACCACATTCATGGCACTAGCACTCTTCTTGCCGTTAGGGCCGACAATTTGGGTAGAAACATCCGATATCTTGGCAATATCAGGAGCGTTTAACTTGATTGCCTGCATAAATTCGGGACCCGTGAGCAGCATCGCCAGCTCCCCTGCCTGATAGAGTTCTACCGCTTTACGATGGCCTTCGGTCAAAATTTCGCGGGGAATGACCTTCTTTTTAAATAAATTTACCCAATAGTCAAAGGCGGCCTTTCCCGCTGGATCGTTAAAAGCGGCTTTGCCGTCTGCGGTCAACAGAGGCATGCCCATTTGCACCATCGATTCTAAAACCAGCCCTCCATCCATCGTCAAAAGAAACGCATATTTTCCTGTTTTTGCCTTCAATTGTTCTGAAACAGTCGCCAACTCTTGATAGGTTTTAGGCGCTTGCCTAATGCCTGCTTTCTCAAAAAGTTTGCGGTTGTAGACCGTTATATTCGTCCCTACGTACCAGGGCAGCCCAAAAATCTTATCCCCCAGCTGATTGGATTTCCAAATATTGGGAAAATAAAGTGCTTGTTGCTCTTTGGAGAGTGTCTTCTGCATGTCCACAAGGGCATTTTTTTCGGCCAGCTTCGTGGCAAACTGTGGGTTCAAATTGACTACATCAGGAGCGGTCCCGGCAGAGACAGAAGTCAGGATTTTATTTTCCATATCTGCCCAGGGGACATCCACCCATTCCACGGCAACTTGAGGATTCTGCTTGCTAAAATCTTTAACCAGACCGGCCATATAATCATCAAAGGTTGGCTTTAGCTGCATCGTCCAAAAGGTGATTTTGCTACCACTGGTACCGGCTGTCCCGACGGATGGACTCTCCTGTTGGCCGCAGGCTGCGAGTAAAAACAGAGCGCCGGAGGAAGCAATAAGGGTTCTTCTGGAAAGCATATGAGATGGACCGTCCCTAGACTTTTCGGATGATTATAGAACCCTGCACGGACGGGCATGTTAAATTTCAACATAATAGACACACCTCCACCAAAGCCTCATGGCCTCTGTTGACCTCCGCTCTGTATCCAAAGTTTTCGAACAAACCCAAGTCCTCCATGACATCAATCTGACAGTGGAAGACGGCGAATTTATGGTTTTGGTTGGACCTTCTGGCTGTGGCAAAAGTACGCTGCTGCGCATCATTGCAGGCTTGGAAACCGTCACTAGTGGCGAAATCTGCTTGGAAAACATCTGTGTCAATCAGCTGCCGCCTAAAGCTCGTGATATCGCCATGGTTTTCCAAAGTTATGCCCTCTATCCCCATATGACGGTCTATGACAATCTCGCTTTTGGTCTGCGCCGTCAGCAACAGTATCAATTGGGCGAGAAAATTTTGGGTGGGCTGATCTCCAATCGGCGGGCCATTGACCAGCGGGTACAAGAGGTAGCGCTTACCCTCCAGCTGGAAAGTTTATTAACCCGTAAACCGAAAGAGCTCTCAGGTGGTCAAAAGCAGCGTGTTGCCCTCGGTCGAGCTATGGCTCGTAATCCCAAAGTTTTTTTGATGGATGAGCCCCTTTCCAACTTGGATGCCCAACTGCGGGGCGAAACCCGTAGCCAGATTGTCCAGCTCCAAAAGAAGCTGCAGGCAACTACCGTTTATGTTACCCACGACCAGACCGAAGCGATGACCATGGGTAGCCGAATTGCGGTGCTCCGGGGAGGCAAGATTCAGCAGGTGGATACGCCCCTCAATCTCTATCGGCGACCGGCGAACCGCTTTGTGGCAGGATTTATCGGTTCTCCCTCGATGAACTTTTTTCCCGTGACGATGGACGAGGACGGGCTAATACAAAGCTCTTGTCTCTGGCACCCGATCGCTCTATCAGAGCATCAGCGGCATAACCTGACGCCTCGTCGTCCTTTAACGCTCGGTATCCGCCCAGAGCAGGTGCGTCCTGCATCCTTATCCGAAGCGCATATCCAGGCCGTGATCCAGGTTGTAGAAGCGCTGGGTTGTGAAACCAATGTCGTCATGGCCCTGCAGTCGACGTCAGGGGGCCACGAGAGCCAACCGCTCCAAGCGAAAGTTGCCCCTGATGTGCACTTCACCGTGAACGAGACCTCAGGCTGGATGATAGACCCTGCCAGCATGTATCTTTTTGATCAGGAATCCGGCGAGGTGTTGATGCATCCTTGAGCTTTCTTTTAAAAAGTGAAAACCTGTCCCCTTTTTGGTGTAGAACTGAATTTATCTAAACCAGAATGCCTTGCTAATGAATTTAAGGCCTGAGCGTATCCTAGCTTCATGACGGATTTTTTCGACCCCTGGCAAGAACAACTCTCTCCCCTGATCCAGAGATTCAATCGAGAGGCACAGTCCGCAGGCAAAGGAATGGCCTGGGATTTTCCAGAAGAGGTGACCAGCTCGACTTTCTACCGAGAATTGGCTACCGGAGCTTTGGAAAAGCGTCTGGGGGTTCCTTTTTGGGAACTGACTAAGCCCAAGAAAAATGATCGCTGTCTCGATGTGGCCTGTGGAGGCGATTTCTTTTTCTATCCCTGGACTGAATGGCAAGCCAATTTTTGGGGCCAAGACCTGAGTCCTGTCTTGGCAAAAGTGATCAATTCGCGTGCGCCTCAGCTCAATTCCAAGCTTTTCAAAGGGGTGCGGGTGGCTGGTGCCCATCGTATGGACTATGAAGAAAATTTCTTTGACCTGGTACTGGCTTTAGGTCTTAGCTTCTATATGCCCTTGGATTACTCTGCCCAGGTGCTAATTGAAATTCGCAGAGTAGTCAAGCCTGGTGCGCCTGTGTTGTTTGAGGTAGTAGAGCCCAATTCCCCTTGGATCGATGCTTGGGGTCTCATGGAAATGGCCAAAGGTACAGAAGTCTACTTCACTGAACTGGAAGATTGGGAAACGACCTTCAAACAGGTCGGTAGCCAAATTCAGACGTCCAAAGCTGGAGAACTTTTTCGCACCTATCACTTGACCTTTTAGCTCGCTGGTCCTAATTAGCAGCGGCGGTACTGCATTCCAGCCACCTGTTCAGCCCCTCCCTTCAGCTCTAAATTGACGAGGAGTGCAGAGAGAACCCCGGTATCCAAGCCTGATTTTTGGGCGATCTGGTCGAAGGGCTGAGGCTGCGTCGTCAAAAGTTCCCAAAGGGCCTGTTCCTCAGGGGCTAAATCGAGTGGCTCCGCGCCACTCTTGCTGTCTTTTCGACTACTCTCTCGGCCACCTGCTCCTAAATCTTTGAGCAGTTGTTCTAGGCCAAGAATCAAATGAGCGCCCCGGTCTATCAACTGCAGGCAGCCCAGGGAATGTTCCATATCCAAACTGCCCGGAAGCACATACACATCCCGACCATAATCTGCAGCTAGATAAGCGGTAATCAATGCGCCAGAACGTTCTGGTGCTTCCAAGACTAAGGTTGCTTTCGATAGTCCGGCGACGATCCGATTGCGATGGGGGAAGTAGCCCGGACTGGGTGCTGTTCCCGGTGGGTACTCGCTGAGAATGGTCCCGCCTCGATGGAGAATCGATTGGTACAGCCGTTGGTGTTGATAGGGATAGGCGATGTCCACCCCACAGCCCAAAACCGCTACGGTCCGACCCTGTGCTTCTAAGGTTGCGCGATGGGCGGTTCCATCAATCCCAGCCGCTAAGCCAGAAACCACGGTAAAGCCCAAGCGCCCCAGTTCAAAGCCCAATTTCTTAGCCCAGCGCTGCCCATATTCCGAAGCTCGACGAGTCCCAACAATAGCGACCGCTGGTTCCCAAGGACCTAATTTCCCTCGGTAGTAGAGCAACGGCGGGGGGTCTGCTATCTCCCAAAGTTGTCTGGGATAGTCGGGGTCGGCAGGAGTCAGAAAAGTTCCGTATTTTGTTTCCCACTTTTCTAAGATGGACTCAGGTTCTATGGACGCTTTCTGGGAGCGTAGCCGCTCCACCAGGTTTATGCTAAACCCTGCGATTTCGAGCCACGTGCGTGGATCTGTCTCCCAGGCAATCTGCATTGCCCCCATATGCTCGTAAAGACGCTTCAGGCGGATTGGTCCCATCCCTTCTAAGCGTGACCAAGCCAGCCAATAGGCTCGTTCTGTTCTATCCTCTGCCACATGATTGCTAAATACGTCGGGGCAGTTATAACCCAACGAAAAGTAAAACGGGCCTTACAAAACAGTACAAAGCACCACGGTTATGTTGTCTCGACCGCCGTGCTCATTTGCTTTGCGGACTAAGGTCTCTGTTGCTTGCTGATCATCGGGGCAGGCTGAAAGGGTTTGCGCTATTTCTTGTTCTGATACTTCTCGCGTAAGGCCATCACTACAGAGGAGATAGCGGTCTCCAGGGGTTAAAGGAATCTTTTGGACCAAATCTACTTCCAGGTCTGAGCGTCCCAAACATCGGCTGAGCACATGGCGGTAGGGATGTTGTTCTGCAGCCTCCGGGGAGAGACTCCCTTTAGCCACTAATTCCGCCACTAGGGTATGGTCTTTTGTCAAAGCGCCTAGTGTCCTTGCCTGTCCATTCCAGCGGTAGAGTCGAGAATCTCCCACATGGGTGTACCAGAGACAGGAACCTACGGCCCAGGCAATGACTAAAGTGGTTCCCATATCCCCGTGTTCTATATGCCTTTCAGCGTCTTCTAAAATATCTTCGTTCGCGATGCGTACGGCTTGTACGAGAGACTTCTCTATATCTAGAGCAGGAGAAGAGGGCCGCTTGCTCTCTAGAAATGAACGTACAGACTGAATGGCTAAGGAACTGGCGATTTCCCCAGCGGTGTGCCCTCCCATACCATCGGCCAAAATAAAAAGACCGCGATCTGCATAATAGGCGTCCTGGTTAATACCTCGTACGAGACCAATATTGGTCATCCCTGCCCAGGATAGAGAAAATATAGGAGAAGACCGCTCAGTCATATCTAATATTGGTGCCTTTACAGATGATTCCCTGTTTTATCTTGGTGCCAATATCTTTCTTCATACATCGCCTATTTTTAACTTTTCAAAGAAGCTACGAACCGCACTCTGAAATCTTTCTGATACCCAAAAAACTTAAACTTTTATCAAGATTTTAGGTGCTTTTGCTTAGTCTTGGCGGGGATCGCTATGCAGAGCATTGTGCCGAATGTATTATTATGTATGGAGTTAATAAACAAAGCTTTACATAACTTAAAACAAGAAGGTAACATTTCTTTATGCCGCGTATCTTAGTCATTGATGATGATCCTGCCATCCTAGAGCTGGTGGAGGTTAACCTCCAAATGGCGGGATACGACGTCACCACGGTTCAGGATGGGGTGAAGGGGCAGGCAATGGTTCTTCAGCTACTGCCCGACCTGGTCCTCTTGGATCTTATGTTGCCTCAAGTCGACGGTTTTACAGTTTGCCAGCGGTTACGCCGTAACGAGCGCACTTCTGACATTCCCATCTTGATGTTGACGGCTCTTACCCAAACGAAAGATAAGGTTGAAGGGTTTAACGCTGGGGCAGATGACTATCTAACCAAGCCTTTTGAACTGGATGAGCTTCTTGCTAGAGTGCGGGCGCTATTGCGACGTACCGACCGTATTCCTCAAGCCGCAAAGCACTCTGAAATCCTCTCTTTTGGTTCACTTACCTTGATTCCAGAGCGGTTTGAGGCCGTGTGGTTCAGCAAGGTGATCAAGCTTACGCATCTGGAATTTGAGCTTTTACATTGTCTTCTCCAGCGTCATGGTCAGACGGTTTCTCCCGGCGAAATCTTGAAAGAGGTTTGGGGGTACGATCCTGACGATGACATTGAGACCATTCGTGTTCATATTCGTCACCTGAGAACAAAGTTAGAGCCTGATGCTCGTCACCCTCAATTCATCAAGACTGTTTACGGCGCTGGCTATTGCCTAGAGCTGCCTTCAGTCCAGAGTCAAGAAATGAGTTCAGCTCAGTAATTTTGAAAACGGGATCGCTTGCTGGATGAGGGCTTTAACCTTTTCTTCCGCACGCAAACCACCATTGTTGTGTTAGTAGTTACCTTAGATGTCTTTCGAGCAGAACATTCTAGATGCTCTCCCCTGGGGTTTGGTCTATACAGATCAGGGTGGCTCCGTGGTGTTTTGGAACAAAACGATGGGTGACCTAACCGGAATCAGTGATAAGCAAGCCAAAGGCAAGCTGATATACCACTGGATTCCTGAATTGAAGGATGTAGCTAGTAATGCCAGCGTGCCCTTCTCGCGCGAAGGGTTTTGGCAAAGTTTCCTAGTCAACTATCAGGACCATGCAGAGGGCACGCTCTGGACTTTTGCTCCAGAAGACCAACTGGATCGGGTGCAGTCGGATTTTGTTTCTACGGTTAGTCACGAGTTGCGCACGCCTCTGACGAGTATTAAAGGCTTTGTCGACACCCTGTTGCGCTCTCGAGGACAATTGCCTGAGCAGCAGCAGATTCGGTTTTTGCGGATCATTAAAAACCAAGCAGACCGCTTGACCCGTTTGGTAGAAGATATCCTGATCGTTTCCAAGATTCAGTCTGGACAGTTGAGAAATGCGCCCCAGCGGTTAGACCTATCAGATGTAATCGAACGCGTTTTAGAAAACCTGTCCCAAAAAATGGCCCACCATCAATTAGACCTTGGCCTAAGCGAAGGTTTGCCAGCAGTATGGGCTGACCAAGACCGTTTGGAGCAAATATTGACTAACCTCGTAGACAATGCCCTCAAGTATTCTCCAAAAAATACAGTGGTTGCTCTAAAAGCCTGGACGGACCCCCAGATCCCAGGCAAGCTCTCGATTTCTGTAATTGACCAAGGGATTGGTATCCCAGAAGCTTTCCTTGAACAGATCTTTAATCGTTTCAATCGTTTAGACACTCCTTTGACCCGAGAACGAGAGGGTACGGGACTAGGGCTTTACATTACAAAGTCATTGGTAGAGAGTCTAGGAGGGCAAATTGAAGTGGAGAGTAGAGAAGGCTTAGGCTCTACCTTTACTGTTTGTTTGCCGACTGCTCCGGATATCCTGCCTGGACCTATCGTCCAATCGGAGGTCGGAGAGGTCCATGCGTGAGCGCGAAGAATCTATCCGCAGTCCTATCGACCCAGATGTATTAGAGCTGGAGTTGGGGGAATATCTTAAGGACCGCCAGGACCGAGCCTTGATTTACTGTGACCTGCGCAATTTCAGGCTCTATAACCAGCTATATGGAAAAACGCTTGGAGACCGAATGCTCTCTACGCTTTCCCAGTTGTTGTCTCGGTCCTTGCAGACTGATGAGTCTTACTACCGCATTGGGGGCGATGAGTTCCTGATGATCGTCCGTAGTCCTCGGGCAGAGTCTCTGGCCCAAGGGCTCTGTCAGCAGTGGCAAACGCTAGGTCCTCAGTTTTATAACGAGCGAGACCAGCACCGACGTTTTTTATTGGGAACTGACCGCCGGGGTATCGGGCGGCGTTGCCCTTTAGTCGAACTTAATATCGGGGTAGTGCATGCGGCTCCCTATCGAGGCAAAGGCCTGTCGGAAGTTTTTTCCGCAGCGGTAGAGACTAACCTTGCCGCTCGTAGCCAACCAGGAACTACCTATGTCGTCAATAGAGAAGCCATTCCCCCGCACACGGGGACTGCCAGCGCTCCTTCTGTGCTCGTAGTCGAGCCGGATGCGGCCTTGGCCTATCTACTCCAAACGGCTTTAGAAATTAATGGCTATCAGGTATGGGTCACCAGTTCTGGGCAAGAAGCCTTCAAATTAGCGTTAACCCATGAACCGAAGGTCATCATCCTGGACCTCTACACTTCAGATTTACCAGTAGGACCCTACCTCTGTACAGAATTGCGACGTCAACCGGAGCTAGCCCAAGCTTTGCTAATTGTCGTTGCGACCAATGCAGACCGCGAGGAATCTCTATCCGCTGGAGCCGATCTGTTTATTCCTAAACCCTTTGAGCTGAGCGATCTTTTGCAGTGGGTAGACCGCTTGGTTGAAGAGAATGCCAAAGTGGTGGATCTTCCTGGCCTGCTGGAGTCTTTTAATGACTTCCAGACACCACCCCATTAGGTTTTTGATATCAATCGACCAAGTACACCTATTGGGTGTCTCAATGATCACCGCAAAATGCCTAATCCTGACTCTAGCAGACCACTTTTCAATTATTGCCATTACCTGGAAATGAAGCAGCCGAACATCTAAGTTGAGCATGTCATTTGCACTAGTAGCATGACCCTCAGTTCCGTGTGCAAGTGCTAGTTAAATATGAGAACCGATCGTGTTGCATCTCTTCTTTGAATAGTCTGAAAGCCCATCTGATAAGTCTATCTCTTTAACGAAATTCCGTTGATGGCGAGTGTGATTGGAGATGGCTGCTCGTTATTCAGTCTCACGAGAGACATGTTAATACTGAAGCTTTTGGCTTTTGATGATGCTGTTATCCCGGTACAATTATAAAGGCTAATAGTTACTTTTTGTTTAGATTGTAATCTCGTATAAGATGAGGGGTTTGAGTCACTTCTATACACATTAGTTAAACCCGAAAAGTTACACCCACTCGTTTCACCCGAATCAGAGATCACAACAGAGTTTGTGCTGTCATGGGCGATCAGCAAATCTTGAGAAGTCTTGTTCTCGATGACAAGACCTGCCTGAAGTCCACCCCATTGATTAAAAGAAGTGCCCAGTATATTTGCCTTAATAATATTATCTTCATATGTTAGTAAGCTGGGCTGAGGGTTAGTTTGTTTTATTGGAGAAGTAGTAGGGGATGGGGTAGGAGCTACAACCGGAGGAAGTGCTGGTAGAGAGCTAACTTCAGATTGACCTGATTTAGTAAATCGTATAATTCTAACTGTGTTCTGATCGTTTGCTAAATTAATATTGAAGTCTTGGGCTGGGTAACCCGAGATACTTAAATTGACACGAACATCCCCTCTATTAAAAATCTTTACCTTAGCATAACCGTTGCTATCAGTATACTGAGTTTCAGGTGCTCCCTTCGCAAAAACTTGTACCTTTACTCCTGCGAGAGCTTCCCTTGCTTCTGTTTGTGTCACAAGTTCAACTTCTTTTTGTGATGCAGCACACGTATCTGCAAGCAAACCTATACTACATCTAATTTCTGGGAAAAAGATGGTGGCAATGACTCCCGCTAGTGCAAAAATGATGCCTAGAATAGCAATCAAATTAAGGGGTTTTCTTTTGTTAATATTCTCACTCCTATGAGGTCATCTTTCAATTACTATTCACACCTGAATTTGTATATTGGAAAGAAGTTATTATGTCTACCTCCTTAAGATAATTTAGAAGTCTAGAACGAGTTAGATTGAAACTAGTCCGCATCGTACCCCGTTTTAGATGCCTAGGAGAAAACTTCAATATTTCTTCTAATTCCCTATACTTTCTCTCGTCACTATTTATTAGCTCCAAACCCTGAGGATAAAATACGATCGCACTTTGCCGCGCTTAAAAAATGACTCGAAGTGCTTGCCCTATCAACAGCCTTATATTCACAGAACTCTAGGTACTGATAAATAACTATTGTTTAGGCTGAATAGATTCTACATAACATCCCCAAAAGGGTGATTAGGTAGCCAAATTGTCCATCTAACACCCCTAAACAGGATCTTAGAGGACTTGTTTCAGTGTAACTACCCCTCCCATAGGCTGGAATTTCCTCGTAAACCCCGCCCAAGAAGGGCTCATGGCTCTGAGAACTTGATACAGTTAAAGTGTCGTGCCCAGAGTCCTTCAATGACTACCTTCCAGCCGACCTCTATCTATCCAAAGACGCAGCAAAAACCGCTGCCGACGATGTATGACTTGCCTAGCGACAATCCAGAGGACCCAGGTTTGCCGGATGAGTTCCATGATTGGCAACCTCAGTTGCTTACAGAGACGTTTGTACCTACTACCTATCCTCCTGAGCAGGTTCTTACTGCCAAAGACCTAAACCTCTACTTTGATGTGCAGAGGCCAGGGCTTTATAAGCGGCCTGATTGGTTTGGAGTAGTCGGAGTTCCCCGCGTAGTGGATGAAGGAAAAGGACGTCGCAGTTATGTGTTCTGGCAAGAGGGTCGTGCGCCTACAGTCGTAGTCGAACTGCTTTCTCGGAACACGCAAGAGGAAGACCAGGGGCTAACCCCGCGTGGTCAGGATATACCCTCCAAGTGGGAAGTCTACGAAACAAATCTACGGGTTCCCTACTATGTGGTGTTTGACGGTGCTGGCGATACGCTACGGTTTTTCCAATTGGAGGGAGAAAGCTATAGAGAATTGGCAGAGCCGAAGCTATGGATAGAGGGATTACAGATTGGTCTGGAATTGTGGCAAGGGACGTTCGCTAGCGTGGAGCGCCTCTGGTTGCGATGGTATGACGCGCAAGGGAATTGGATACCCACCAATGCAGAACGGGCAGCGGAAGAACGGCAACGGGCCGACCGAGAGCAACGGGAGCGGCAACAGGCTGAACAACGGGCAATAGTAGCAGAGCAGCAGGCTGAGCAAGAACGACAACGAGCAGAGCGCTTAGCCCAGATGCTACGGGACCAGGGCATCGACCCAGAAAACATTTAGTTTTTAGACAGGAAGCCCACTCTTTCAAGACGGGGAGAAGCTAAAGGGAAAGATTTTACTTTTAATGGGCTATTTTTTCGTTATTCACTCTGAGGGAAAAGAATCGCTTAACCCTGCCCGTTTGCGGAGGGCTTGAGGGCTATTGTCACAAAGCGTCCAATTCCGTCGGAAGAAGCGAGCTAAGTCACTCTCCGCTAGAGGCAAATAGATGGGGCGACCGTGGGGACAGGTCTGGGGATTTTGGGTGTTGAGCCAGCGGTCCAAGAGGTTTTGCATATAGGGCAAATCTAAAGGCGTTCCATTGCGGACTGCCGTGCGACAGGCCAGACTGGCACAGGCCGCATCTAAGTCCGAGCAGCTACTAAGTTCACGCAAAGCTTCGGCGGCGTCCGATCGTTCGTGCAAAAAGAGGGGAGCCTGACGGATGGCCCAGACATTCTCTCCAAAGGGTTCTAAGACAATGCCCAGGGCTTCAAGATTTTCCTGCTGACGTTGGCTTAGGTTCTCAACCAGTAGCACTTGGACTAAGTCGATTAATTCCCAGTCTTTTTGGATCTTTTCAAAAAGAACCCTTTCCTCGGCTACATGTTGTTCTACAAGCCATAGCCCTTCTGGATGTTCGGCTAGGACGTAGTTGTTGCGAATTTGAGCCAAGGCTTTAAGCTTTAGACCCGTATTGTAGACAGCTCCTTCTTCTTTCAGCGTCTTGAGCATCGCTGAGCGAAATAACCTGGAGTCTTGACTGGGGAGCGTCTCCGCTAGTACCTGCGCCAGGGTATTTTGGATTTGTTGGATCAGAGCGGGCTGATCTTGGCATTGGACCGTGGTTTTTGCAGGATGGACATTCCAGTTCAGCCGCTCAGCAGGAAGTTCTAGGTTAACCACACACAGGGGATATCTGCCTTTAGGCAAAGTGCGTCTAAAGACCTGACTGACCCCTTCAATCAGAGCTTTGTCCTCAATACGACGACCATTGATCGTGAAAATGAGCCAGTCAGGGCGGGGGCGCGTATAGCGATTCGGTAAGCCAGCGGTGACCGTAATTTTCTCCGTCGGGGTAAACGTCGAACCTTCGGCTAAATCGCTAGGTTCTAGGCGTGGAAAAAGTTGGAGCAGAATATCCTTGGCACTATTCCCCGGCCAGAGCGAAAGTTTTGGCGCAAGGGCTACATCCTTCTGTCCGTTAGATTCTCCGATATAAACCTGCCAGGTGACTTGGGGATGCGCTAGAGCCTGATATTTTATCCATTGCAGAATAGCCGCAACTTCCTTTTGCAGGTTGAGAAATCGGCGACGAACGGGCATCTGACCGAAGACATTGTTGACGGTGACTACCGTCCCCAAACCTGCGCCTTGAGGTTTTTGTTCGATCACCTGACCTTGATGGTCGTAGCGTTGCCAGGAAGCTAAGGTCTGATCTGAGGAACGGGTCACTAAAACCAAGTCTCCAACCATCGCTAAGGCGTGCAGCCCTTCTCCTCGAAAACCTAAGGTCCTTACTTGCCAGAGGTCTGCCACCGACTTGATTTTAGAAGTGTGGTGGGAGAGGGCGCAGACCAGAGCATCTTCTAGAGGCATCCCTCGACCATCATCACTGACTTGAATGGTCCAGCGCTGAGGCCAAATACAGACGGAAATACGACGCGCGCCAGCATCCAGACTGTTGTCCACCAATTCGCGAACTACCGCAACCAGCGAATCTATGATTTCGCCAGCCGCAATCAGGTGAACCAGCTCGGAAGATAAGCTGTGGATAGAGGGAGAGGCCATGGGCAGTGTCAAGGAGCACCCATTCTGTCTATTTTCTATTCTCTTAGATCAGGTTACAGGCCAAGACTAATGAATGCTCCCCTAGTCAAAGTAAAACAGGGTCACGATTTTACGCTGCTCTTCCGCCTGTCTACAGGTTTCTAGTAGGGTTTCAGAGTCATGAAAAGCAAAACAGATCAGTTGCTGACACTTGGCAACGATTTCAGCATTGCAGAGAGTGCTGGCTTCGGCTAGTGGTAGTTCATCCCGTTCGGGATGTTCTACTAACTGGACTACCTGTTCAAGCTGGTCTTGGGATTCTTTGGGTTGACGGGCTAAACTCTGAGGCAAAATAACGGTTACGGCATTGGGGTCAGCCCGCATGGCTCCACGAATCACCGCAGCATTCGTTCCACCGGAACCAGAAGTAAGCATTCGGTTTCCGGAAAGAGCCAAAGCATAGCTTAGTAACTCAATGAGCTGCTGATGACCTAGCGGTAAATGGCGGGAGCCCAGGATAGCTATTTGTTTAGAACCTGTATTTTGGATGGTGAGGAGTTCCTCTAAAAACTCATCCACAGAAGCGACATTAGTAAAGGAGCGGGTCAAGGTTGCTTTCCTTCAGACTTAGCACAAGACAGTAAGGCAATGCCCCTAGTCTATCAGGACGTGCTCGGACAATCTCAAACAATCGTTAAGCAAACTAGAGGAATTTTCTAGATTATGGTGAGTTCCCACAGTTATGGCAGCTTGCGCACCTGGGCAAAACCGACGAGTACCAGCTTCCCAGGTTTAATGGACAGCCGAAGAACACGGGCTGTGATGTTTTGCGCCTCTAACTGATTGAGGTCTACCAATTGATTGACTCCCCCCAAAAATAGGGTGGTCAATTCGGTGGGAACGGGTGTGCCATCTAGGGAAAAGACTGGATTGACAAAGCGGACGGTGGTTCCACGATCCACTTTGACTCCCGTGCGAAAACGGACTGCCACCGTTTGATCGCTTTGCTCTGGGGTGCTGAGCTTGGCTTGAACTTCGACGATGCCCTCTTGCAAGGAGATCTTCGGCTCAGAAAAAGTAATGCGCTGTACTTGCCCGGACCCCCCTAAAACACCAGGAATTTCCGCTCGAAGATTCTGAAATGCTTTGATTGCTTCCGGACTATTCAGCGTTTTGTTTAAGTCTTCTTCAGTCAATTCCAAGTGAACAGCTGCTTGGAGAGGATTCTTCAAACCGACTTTCGCCCCAGAAAAATTGAGGCTGACAGGGTCTGTTTCCATCTCCGCTACTGCAACCCGAAAAGGCTGACGAACCACTCCTCGGGCCGCGAACTGGACCCGTTCGACTTCCCCGTTGACTAACTGATAGTTTGGTCGGCTAACAACCCGTACTTCCAGTCGATCAGCATGGTCCACCTGCTTGAGGAGTAAATCTTTAGCGATTTGTTCGAGGCTATAACCACCCAAATTACCCAGGGTAGCCAGAAGGACTATTACAGAAACGAGCCAAGGCATACCCAGACCTAACGAGGATACTTAACCTTCACGAAGCCAATCTCATAAAGTTGCTGATAGGCCTGTTTGGCTATAGGGCGGTCGGGTTGTTGAGATTGAACAATGCGGACCAAAAGAGGAACGGCTAGCTCAGGCTTATCTTCTGCCCGGTGGACAAGGGCTAACTGATAGCTGGCCTCATCCCGGACAATAGCAGCGGTAAGCGCCAGTTGCTTTTCTTCTTCAGAAATACGGTTATCGATGCCAACAAAAGACTTGTTCAAGGCCTGGTGAAAAATAGAGATTTGACTCAGCGTGGTGACGGCTTCTTTCGCTTTACCCACCGCTTGGGGAAACTTTCGAGCTTGAGCTAAGTCCCCGGATTCTTTTAGGAGATTTTTGGCGGACTCAATCGTCAGAAAGCTGCCAGCATTTTCTATTTGCTTTACCTGGGCATCAGCAGGATAGACACTTTTGACAAACCCCACGGCATAGAGCTTTTGGTAGGCGGCTTTACCCAAATCTCGGTCAGGTTGTTCTGATTGAACGACTCGGGTCAAGAGGGGAATTGCTAGCTGGGGTTTGCCGCCGCCGATATGGGCATCGGCCAGCTGGAGGAGCGTCTCATCTCTTTTGACGGCTGCCTGAACTGCTAGTTCTCTCTCGTTGGCTGAAACTTTGGTATCAATTCCACTAAAGGCTGCTGACAGGGATTGATGAAGATTAGAAAGCTGGTTCAGCATAGTAATTGCTTCTTGCGTCTTCTGCACGGCTTCGGGAAAACGCTTAGCTTCAAGGGCATCTTTCCCTTGCTTAATCAATTGGTCTGCAGCGGCAGGACTCAAAATGCTACTTTCGGTCTCCAACTGGCGAAACTGCTGAGCGTCAGGGATGGAAACGGATTCCTTTTCCTTTGGGAGAGAAGCTGCATCCACCGATGGTGCCTTGGTTTGAGCCATTGCAGCAGGAGCCAGCAGGAGCAGACAGAGGAAAAGTAAAATGTGCCGCATGAGGATACCCAGTAGAATAGTAGACGTGTGCGTTCCGCTCAAACTCCGCGATTCTATCACGCGGGCAGTCTCTAGATAGAGCTAACCTAGCCGTTCTGACCTTATAATTCGGTCTCAAGCTCAGCCGTATTCTCTTCCTCACTACTTCCGCACAAATGAATCCTTTTCTGCCTCGAATGCCCCGTGGCAAGCCCTTGCCGACCCCTGCGGCCCTCGTTAAAAAGGTTAATAAGCTTTCGTTCCAAAGGTCTCTATTTACGGTAGGAGCGATTCTATTGTTAAGTTTGGCCTTAGGCGTGCGCTTCTATAACGAGCCTCAAGTGACTGTGGGCTATAAGGCTACAGAGACGATCCTGGCACCGCGCGATGCGACTGTTACGGACCGGGAAGCGACAGAGGTTGCCAAAGAAAATGCCCGTCGCCAGATGATCCAGGTTTATCAGCCTTTGAGTGAAGTCGATACGCAGGTCAAGGACCGTCTAGCCTCCCTGATCGAACAAGTGAACCGCCTACGTGGCGTTTTGGGCCCTTTCCCCTTTGCTGATACGAGTTTTCTGACTACTGAAAAGCAGCGCCAGCTGTTGCTCCTCAAAGAGCAGGACTGGCAGTCGTTGCGTTCACAATGGCTGTCTCCCGAGCGTAATCCTGGCACGGGCACCCCTTTACCTTCCAGCATCGATCGTGCCCCGCTGCAGGTTCGCCAAGCACTAGTTGCCCGCGTTGGGGTCGCTCGCCAGAAGTACCGACAGGTTCAGGAACTGCTTCCCACGATCAACCCTCTTCTCAGAACGGGAGGCATCATTTCCTTCAATGGCAGCGATCCAGCCCCACTTCTAGACCTATCCGATGCTCAATGGCAAGGCATCCGGGCTCAAGCAAAATTGATAACAGAAAGAATTTTAGCCATGGGCGTTCTTCCTGGTGTTCCAGAAGAAATGAAGATACGGGGGATTAAAGCCCAGATTCCGGTCGATTGGAATCAAGCGGAACGAAGAGTCGTGCTTGTTCTGGTAGAGACGGTTCTTGAGCCCAACTTGAAAGTTGACCAATTGGCAACGGTCAGAAAAGTTGAGCGAGAAATTCTTGAAGTAGACCAGGTTGTCTTGCCGATTAAAAAAGGTCAGGTCTTAGTCCAGTCAGGAGAGACCGTCACTCCCCGATTGTTTAACATCCTGGACCAGCTGGGCCTTACACAGCGGGGCGTCAATTGGCTCGGTTTAGGGGTTTTGACAGCTATTTTGATCTTCTGTGTCAGTGTTTTCCAGTGGCTCGTTCCCAAAGCCTTACAGGAGTCTTCTCCTGGAGGAAAAAATTTACGCACTCGAGATTT
The DNA here is from genome assembly GCA_038245785.1 of Gloeobacterales cyanobacterium. Classification (GTDB taxonomy): domain Bacteria; phylum Cyanobacteriota; class Cyanobacteriia; order Gloeobacterales; family PMM-0068; genus Sivonenia. The sequence continues at coordinate 49,583 of JBBRSB010000024.1, forward strand.
GCGCCGCGAAGACCAAATTCTGATCTTGGCCCTGGCTGTGGCTGTGGGGGTGATCGGAGCTGTGTTTTCTCTAGACTGGACCCTATATTTGCCTTTGTCTGCCTTTGGACTACTGGTAGGGAGTTTTTATGGCACTAATCTAGGTTTTCTGGCGGTATTCTGTTTTCTGCCTCCCTTGATTCAGGGTTGGAACTGGCAGCATCCCTTGTATCTCTTGCTTCCTACTATCGGCGGTGCTCTAGTGGCGGCTTGGGTTGGCGGTCGCGTTCGTTCGCGGGATGAGATGGCCTTGGGTGGCATCGGGGTGTCCCTGGTCCAAGGGGGCTTGTATCTGCTGATTGCCTTAGTGTTGTTGGGACGTCCGCTGGATTGGCAACTCCTCCTAGAAGCGACACAGTGCGCAGCCAGTGGACTGCTGTGGTGTATCGTCGCGCTGGGGGTAAGTCCTTTTCTAGAGAGTCTGTTCGATTTGGTAACGCCCGTGCGCCTGGTGGAGCTTGCGAACCCCAACCGTCCTTTGTTGAAACGTCTGGCTACAGAAGCACCAGGCACCTATCAGCACACGCTCTTCGTGGCTAATTTGGCTACGGCTGCTGCCCAAGCGGTAGGCGCAAATGTGGAACTGGTCCGGGCCGGGACGCTTTATCACGATATTGGCAAGATGGTACGGCCGCTGTACTTCATTGAAAATCAGATGGGGCTTCCTAATCCCCACGATGAGCTGTCTGCACCCAAACGTTCTGCTCAGATGATCAAAGCCCATGTGGCCGATGGGCTCAAACTCGCCAAAAAGTACAATCTCCCTCAAGCGATTCGAAATTTTATTCCAGAACATCAGGGCACGATTCAGATTGCCTATTTCTATCATCAGGCCCGACAACAAAACCCCGAGGCTGAAATTTCAGAAGAGGACTTTACCTACGATGGACCGATTCCCCAAAGCCGGGAGACCGGGCTATTGATGCTAGCGGATGCCTGCGAAGCGGCTCTACGCTCCTTGGCCGATACGGGGGAGGAGGAAGCCTTTGGCATGGTCCGGCGTATTCTCCAAAGTCGCTTGAATGATGGACAGTTAGCGGATTCAGGTATTGAAGAGACAGAATTAGCCCTGATTGCTCGGGTTTTTGTCAAGGTTTGGAAGGAACAAAACCACACCCGCATCCGCTATCCAGCCCTACCTAGTGGTGCTGGTGCGGCCAAGCGTAGACCAAGAGCCTCTATTTCTTAGCGCTGCTTGGCTAACTTCCGCGAGAGGCCACCCCAAGATCTCGAAATAGAATTGCAGGCAATTGAGCAGAGCCAAAGATCCAGGTAGTTTCTTTGGAAAGTTCTTCCAGGTTGCTAAAGGCTTCAAATAAGTTGCCTGCCACCATCGTATTCTTGACCCGACCGACGATCTTTCCCTGCTCGATCTTGTAGCCAAGATCCAAATTGACAGAAAATTCTCCCTGGAGTTGGTTGGATTGCCCAGCACCCAAAACCTGGTCTACGATCAGGCCCTCTTTGATACTGGAGACCAATTCATCAAAGCTGGCCTGGCCTCCATCCATGCAGAGATTCACCACACTAGGGGATGGTCTGGAAAGACCACTCCGAAAGCCGTTGCCTGTGGACTGGACTCCTCCGCGAGCGGCCCAAACCCGGTCCCAGTAGAAGTTCTGGACTACTCCATCCTGGATAAAATGTTTCGCTTGGGTCGGCGTACCTTCATCATCCACGGGCGTGTGGTTGATCCCCCTCGTCGGGTCTTCGTATAGGTTAAGGCGGGGATCAAATAGATGGAGCCCTTCTTTCCCTAACAAGGGAGAAGCTTTCTGGACCACCATTTGACCGTTAAACGCTGTTCTAAATAAGCTTCCCAAGACAAAAGCGGCAGCCCGTGGCGTAAAAATGACCGGTAGTTTTCCGCTTTGAACAGAGGCCATGGAGCTCGCTCGCTGATACTTTTCAATCAGTTCAGTAGCCAGTGCGGCGTAATCTGGTTCACCGTCGCGCTCTGTGGCGTAGCTATAAATCTCCAGAAAATCCTGGCCCCGAACTAAATTGCCCGATAGAGAGGCGGAGACCACGGTGCTTGTTTCTTTGGCAAAGGCTCCTCCAGTTGTGGCAATGGCAGAATGCGCCTTTTTGACGGTGAATCCTGCACTGACCAAAATATCGGGGTTGAACTGGTGCATCTTTTCAATCAGGGCTTCTCCCCGCTGAACTAGCGCGTTCGTGCTTGGAGGGGCGTAGGAGGACGGCTCAGTGTGAAAAGTGCTTGACTTGGCAAACTCGAATTCTGCTGGATCGCCAATGGCAGCCGTCGCAATCGCTGCATCCACGAGTTCTTCCATTCGGGAAAGGTCTGTAGAAGAGGCAAAGCCCACACGGCCTTCATGAATGACCCGTAGGGCTACTCCTTGAATCGCTTTGGTGGTCAAAGATTTCAGACGATTGCTCTCAAACTCTACGGGCGTTTCAGCTCGGTCCAGATAATAGACTTCTGCTTCCACCTTTCGCGCACGGGCCATGCCCAGCAATTTTTCTACCAGGGGTGCCGATACTATGGGAAGCACTTCTGTCACAATGGTCTCTCCAAAGGTCCTGCTTCCCAGTGTAGGTCAGGGGTGGATAGTCATCTGCGTGTCAGCAACTTATGGGGAATACTTCTGAGCTTATTAGGGTTCTACCTAGGGGCTTGTAGTGTCATTCCAGACAGGTCTTTGATAGAACGGACCAAGCAGACTGTCTTAGACAAACCGACGTTTGGACTGGAGACCTCGGACCTCTACTATCCTGATTGGTTTTTGGGCCGTTGGCAGGTGGTTGCTACGCTTGAATCTTTTGAAGCTCCCCAAGGACAGTATGGGGACCGAGCCAGCATAGAGCAGGCGATCAAAGAGCAGGGGCGTTCGGTACGCTATCCGGTGCGTTTTTATAGAAATGAACAAGGCAAAGTTATTGCAGACCGTGCTTTCAATGCTAAATCGATTACTGAAGCCTACCTAGGTCCTAAAACGGTCCGTGAAGTCATCTTTGACCCCCAGCGTCCAGACCGGCAGACGGTTCTTTTGCTCAGTGGCAGCAGAGGAGAGCTTTATATTACCCAGCGTCGCAGTGAGTCTCCTGAGCCTTCCCAATTTAATACGTTAGAGTTTTATCGTCAGGTTTTGGGGACCTTAACGGGTGTGCCCAAAACTAAAGATATTGAGGCGGTGACGCTCTATCGCCGCAGCTCAGACCCGAAAAAATTTCAGGCTCTTCAGCAAACGGCTGTTTTCCTGGTGCCCACAGACCCAGCCTACTTCCAAAGTCAAAATAAGGCGGTCACCCTCTACCGATATCGTCTTGATTTTAGCAGGAACCCCTCCCCTAGCCTCTTAATCTCAATTCCACCCCTCAGTCCCTACGGGACAGCTCCCCACCCTTCGGGAAGGCTTCGCCTACGAAGGGGGAGCCTTTTCTGGAAAGAGAAAGCTTTGGGGGCAGGGATAGAACGGAGGGGATGCGAGAACACTATACGAACAAGCCCATCTCTAGAGCACGCAAAATGCGTGGTAGCCCTACTACCTCCGAGCGTAAGCTCTGGTACAAATTAGTGATCTCAGAAAGTTTAGGTTTCCGCGTAGTCCGTTTCACAAACGATGAAGTGACCTATCGCTTTGGCAGCGTCTGTAGCCAAATCCGAGCCATCCTTCTCCTCCCAGAATAGGTTCCCCTTCGTAGGCGAAGCCTTCCCGAAGGGTGGGGAGCTGTCCCGTAGGGACTGAGGGGTGGAATTGATGGCCTGCGTAGCGGTGGTAAAATTGTGGCACCCATGCTTCAGGGCCATCCATGGTCCATACGTTTCGAGAGCGCTATCCCACTGGAGGTATTCTGACCGACCTGCTGAGAGTCGAGCAGGGGCTTTTTGTGGTGCGGGCGGAAGTTCGAGTAGATGACCGTACGATTCTTGCTACGGGCCTTGCCGCCGCCGCAGACCTGGAAAAGGCTGAAGAAAGAGCGATCGAACGGGCCTTTGAGCATTTGGGGATGCAAACTCGCTCGAGAACAGGCTGGAGCCCAGAGCCCTCCCTGGCCTCTGAGCGAAAAATTGAGTCAGGACCTCTCCGTCGTTCTCTGAACGGTTCTTTTAAAGGAAGTGAGATTGGCTCTTCCCTTTCCTTGAGCGAGGAATTGGATAATCTGGAGCCTGATTCTAGTGCATCCATTTCACCGGGTTCATCGAGTCCGTCACGCTTAAATAAAAACTTTTCCAAAGATCTCCCTGAACAAGAAATCTCGATGGACCTCTCTGAGCTGATCGCCCAAACTAATGTTGAGATGAAGCGCATTGGTTGGATGGCCAAACAGGGGCAAGACTACCTGCAACGTACTTTTGGCAAGCGTTCTCGCCAGCAGTTAGACGAAGAAGAACTCGCAGAATTTTTAGAATTTCTCAAAAATCAGCCCACCCAAATGGCTAATCGTAGGCCCCAAGCCCCTTTCTAACAGTCTGTAGGCTAAGAGTCTTCAGGCACTCCGGCAGCGCGACTACGGGTCACCGTCAACAATACAGCCATCAATTCATCGGGGTCCCAGGGTTTAGCCAGAAAGTATTCTCCCCCACTCTCATAGCTCTGCACACGATTTTGCACATCTGCGTAGCTCGAGATGAAGACGACAGGCGGTGCTTTGGAACCGTAGGTTTCTTTCAAAGACCGACTAAAAGCAAAACCATCCATGTCAGGCATACTGATGTCCGTCACAATCGCTTCCACCAATGCAGGATGCGTCTGAAGAAATAGCAACCCCTCATGGCCGCTACCCGCAGTAGACACAAGAAAACCTCGGTTTGTCAGATATTTTTCTGCAATCCGCCGCTGAAAAGGATCGTCATCCACGACGAGAATCTGTTTAGCCACAAGAATATTCCGCGTTCTCAATTAAGACTATTACTGTTCTACCTTCCCTGTCTCCGTAGTACTACGTACAAAGCCATTCAGGAGTTTAAAGAGTGTATGAAGTTTGTGTGTCATTTTAGTTAATTTAAGCGGCTTTGAGCCCTCGAAAGTTTCCTAGGCTTAATTTTGAGCGCTATCCATAATGTTCTGCGTGTTTGTACCAGGAGAGACTCGTGACTTTCATAATTGCTCTTGAAAAAGTTTTGTCAAGATCGAAATGATACTTCTAGCAAAATAGGGAGCAAAGTGACTCTTTAAAATCCCAGTATGGAATTCTCCATCTTCACTACAAATGCTACAAAGAGCGCGGTGTGCCAGGAGCAATGGCAAGATAAGAGGAGCTTAAGATAATCACGGGTTATGGACGCAGACGTCATTGTAATCGGAGCAGGTATCGGAGGATTGGTTACAGCAGCGCAATTGGCTGCTGGGGGGATCAATGTTTTGGTCCTGGAAAAGTATCTGATTCCAGGCGGTAGTGCCGGTTATTTTGATCGGGCAGTACCTGAAGGCCACTATCGTTTTGACGTAGGGGCATCAATGATCTATGGCTTTGGTACAGAAGGGACAACAAACCTATTGACTCGTGCTCTAGAGGCTGTAGATGAACGTTTAGAGACCATCCCTGACCCTGTGCAGATCAGTTACCATCTGCCCAAAGGCTTAAACCTACGGGTGCATCGAGACTATAAAGAATTCTTAGAGGAATTAGGTTCACATTTTCCAGAAGAGAAAGCGGGAATTCGTGCTTTCTATGACGAAGCCTGGAAAGTTTTCAACTGTTTGAATGCTATCGAATTGAAATCGTTAGAAGAAATTCGCTATCTAACCCGTGTGTTTTTCCAAAACCCTCTGGCCTGTCTGCGGTTGGCCCGCTATCTTCCCGTAAATGTTGGCAGCGTGGCTCGGAAATATCTAAAAAATCCTGACCTCCTCAAATTTATTGATATGGAATGCTACTGCTGGTCCGTGGTGCCTGCGGATCAGACGCCGATGATTAATGCAGGCATGGTTTGGGCAGACCGCCACTATGGGGGGATCAACTATCCTCAGGGAGGTGTAGGCCGTATTGGGGAAGCTTTGAGCCGTGGGCTGACGAAGAAAGGAGGCCGCATTCGCTATGGAGCACGGGTTACCAAAGTTCTGGTAGAACGAGGCCGCGCTGTGGGCGTCCAACTCGCCACAGGAGAAGTTCTGAAGGCAAAGAAAGTAATTAGTAATGCCACCCGTTGGGATACATTTGGTCGGATGATCCCTGAAACAGACATTCCTCCATCAGAAATTCGTTGGCGCAAGCGCTATGAGCCCTCTCCCAGTTTCCTCAGCCTGCATCTTGGCGTGAAGCATGAAGTCTTGGCACAGGAAACTGATATGCACCATGTTGTCTTGGAAGATTGGCAACGGCTGACCGATGAGCAGGGGACTATCTTTGTGTCTATCCCCACGATATTGGACCCGACGCTTGCTCCGGTCGACCGTCATATTATTCATACCTTCAGCCCCAGCTCTATGCAGTATTGGCAAGGACTCAATCCTGCAGACTATGCCCAAAAGAAAAATCAAGATGCCCAACGCTTGATAGAGCGGCTGAGTAATCTATGGCCAGGCTTAACAGACGGTATTACCTTTATGGAAATAGGAACTCCACGCACCCACCGACGATTTTTGGGGAGAGTCGGTGGTACCTATGGCCCTATTCCTGCGGGGATTCCTCTTGGACTCTTGGGAACTCCTTTTAATCGAACAGCCATCAACGGACTCTATTGTGTGGGGGATAGCACATTCCCAGGGCAAGGATTGAATGCTGTTGCTTTCTCTGGAATCGCATGTGCTCATCGGGTTGCCGTAGACCTTGGGTTAACCTCTGGTATACCTATAAAGATCTAAGTGTGTGCACACTAGGCAAGAGGGGTCGAGTCGCAATGGCAGAAAACAAAATCCTGATTGTTGATGATGACCCTGCCCTGTGTAAGGTCCTTGCCATGTATTTAGAGAAGCAGGGGTATCGAGTTTTAACGAGTGGAGACAGTGTCCAGGGATTGGAAAAATTTAAACAGGAGCGCCCTGGCTTAGTGATTGCCGACTGGACTATGCCTGGCATGGATGGGGTAGAGCTTTGTCGTCAAATTAAAAAAATAGATTCCACTGCCTATTTCATCTTCCTCAGTGGCCGTGGTGCCATCCATGACCGAGTGGCTGGTTTGGATGCGGGGGCCGATGATTTTTTGTCTAAGCCTGCCGATACCAAGGAATTATTAGCTCGAATCCGGGCTGGATTTCGACTCTACGAAGTCAGTATCGAACTGCAAGCCGTCAACTGCCACCTGGAAAATACATTGGCCCAAGTGCAAACGCAGCAGAGATTGATGGACCGGGACTTGAAGAGCGCTGCCGAATTTTTGCAATCCTTGCTTCCTGAGCCTTTTTTCTCAACCCGCATTAAAGCGCATTGGCGTTTTTTGCCTTCTGCTGTCTTAGGTGGCGACTACTTTGACTACTTCTGGCTAGATGATCATCGTCTGGCTCTCTATCTCTTGGACGTGACGGGGCATGGCATTGGCTCTGCCCTACTGGCTGCCTCGACTGGTTATTTATTACGGGCAGAACCCTCTGCCGCAGGCGACCGCAGCAAACCGGAAACCGTTTTAACCTCGCTCAATCACAACTTAGTAGCGAGTGAATCTGACCTCTTCTACACCATGTGGTATGGTGTCTGGGATTTGGAGGGAGGCACTTTGACCTACGCCTGTGCAGGTCATCCCAGCCCAATCTTGTTTTGTAAAGAAGGACTCGTCCCGCTAGAAGGCGGGTCTTTACCGATTGGCGTGATTGTTGATGCCGAATACACGGCTTATCAAGTAAATCTTCAGCCAGGAAATAGGCTTTATTTATTTAGTGATGGTATCTACGAGATTTTCGGTGCGAATAAACAGCTTCTAGCAGAAAAAGATTTTATGGACTGGTTGGCAGAAGCGAGTACGCTCCCCTTTGAACAAAGTTTGGATGAGATTATTGCCTGCGCTTGGGCTTTCCAAGGACATACTCATTTTCCTGATGACGTTTGTTTAGTCGCTCTAGAATTGTCTCTCTAGATTTACTAATCTTCTAAAAAATCATCTGAATATATTTTACAGCTACTGAAACTTTCTTGGGCAATAGCTAAATTTTTATCATGGGCCCAATCAATCTCGGGCATCTCATCAAAAGCTTTCTGTAGCGCACCTTCCCAATACTGACGGATCTCCATAAGATAGGGATCTCGCTGATTTAAACGCATTTTATTATTTATTTCAAAGGTGTCCACACAGTACATAATCATCTGAATAGGAGGACCCACGGAAATATTTGATTTCATAGTGGAGTCAATAGAAAGCAAGGCACACCTAGCTGCCTTCTCAATGGGAGTTGTATGTCGCAGTACTCTGTCTAATATGGGTTTCCCATATTTGGTTTCCCCTGTTTGCAAGAAGGGTGTTTCTGGTGTTGCTTTGATACAATTTCCTTGGGTATAGACTAGGTAGAGTTCTGGTTCTTCTCCTTTGATTTGTCCCCCGACTAAGAAACTAGCGTGATAGTCAATCCGGTCTGCATCTAAACTAGCTCGGTCCAGTTTTTGTATTTCTCGCTGTTTACTGCCCACATATCGGGCCACATCGTACATGGTGGGAAGATTGTGGATATTGACCTGATCCATCGTATGGAGATCTTTTTTTAACCAGGCGATCACTCCTTGCGTGATCGATAAGTTGCCGGAAGTTGTAATGACAATGACTCGTTCTCCAGGGTTAGAGAAGTCAAACAGCTTTTGGTAAGTAGATACATGGTCCACTCCGGCATGAGTCCGGGAGTCGGAAGCCATCACGATTCCCGATTGGGTAATAATGCCCAGGCAGTAAGTCATGGTGATTTACTAAGGGTAGCGAGGATAATTGATGAACTCTAAAATAGTGTATCGGTAATCTGCCTTTATCGCAGTAGACCTCATACACTGGATAGATGACTCGCCAAGCCGCTCCTTCTTCCCTGCAGGTACTTCTGGAGTACCTCAGGCCTCATCAAAAAGAATTCTGGACTGGTGTCTTCTTTCTTCTGTGCACCACGCTGCTAGGGGCAACGATCCCTTGGTTCATCAAAAATGCGATTGATGATCTAGGCAAAAATTTAGATTATCGGCAGCTCCTGCTCTATGCCGGGGCGATTCTCGGTCTGGCTACAGCCATGCTGGTGATTCGTGTCATTTCTAGAATTTATCTATTCAGAATTGGTCGGCAGGTGGAATTTGACCTGAAGGGCCGAATATTTGATCACCTACTCCTAATGCCGCCTTCTTACTTCTCGATCAATCCCGCCGGAGACTTGATCAGTAGAGCCACGAGTGATGTGGATAATATCCGCCGTCTGCTTGGATTCTCGGTGTTGAGTATCCTCAATGCTATTTTTACCTACGTTTTGACCGTGCCTTTTATGTTGGCGATGGATGTCGAACTAACGCTCTTGTCCCTGTCTGTTTATCCGATTATGTTTGGGGCGGTAGCTTTGTTTGGTGGTCAACTCCGCAATCAGCAAATGGACGTTCAGCAAAGGCTTAGTGGCTTAAGCACGCTTTTGCAAGAAGACCTTAATGGCATTGCCTTGATCAAGGTTTATGCCCAGGAAGAAAATGAAGAGGCCGCTTTTGGTCGTCAAAATCAGCAGCTCCTGGAAGCTAACCTGAAGCTGGCACGGACGCAAAATACACTTTTTCCCTTGTTGGGAGCTCTGGCTGGAGTGAGTCTTTTGGTTCTCCTGTGGGCTGGGGGGCCAAAGTTAGCAGAAGGCTCGTTGAGTATTGGGGAATTAACTGCGCTAACGGTCTATATTGCCCAGCTCATTTTTCCTACGGCACTTCTTGGTTTCACGATCACTTCTTTCCAAAGAGGGCAGGTCAGTATTGAACGAGTGGAAAATATTCTGGCTACGACTCCTGCCATTGCAGACCCACCCGATGCCATTGCCTTCCAAAATCCTAAAGGAGATCTAGCGGTGAGTGGTTTGACTTTTAGCTATCCCAACGCTAAAGTTCCCACGCTAAAGGATATTCACCTGCAGCTACCTGCAGGGAGCACGGCTGCTCTAGTAGGACCTGTGGGCTCGGGCAAGACGACCCTGGCGAATGTTTTTCCACACCTGCTTGAAATCGCTCCCAACCAAGTCTTTTTAGATGGTGAGGACATTACGCATATCCGTCTTAAAGATGTGAGAAAGGCTATTGCCATGGTTCCTCAAGAAAGTTTTTTGTTTAGCACTACGGTAGCCGATAACATCCGCTACGGAAAACCAGACCTTGATTTGGAAGCTGTGATTGAAGTTGCAAAGACAGCCCGTGTGCACGAAGAAATCATGTGTTTTCCTCAGGGTTATCAAACCCTCGTTGGAGAACGCGGTATTACCCTTTCTGGGGGACAGCGTCAGCGTCTAGCCTTAGCCCGCGCCTTGCTCATGGATGCTCCCGTTTTGATTTTGGATGATGCTCTTTCAAGTGTGGATAATGAAACTGCCGAGGCTATCCTCGATAACTTGAAGCGTCGCCAGAAAAAAACGGTTCTTCTGATTACCCATCGCCTCAGTGCCTCTGCGCGAGCTGATTTGATTGCCGTCATGGACCAAGGCCACATAGTCCAACAGGGCAGTCATTATGAACTTCTGCGTCAGGAAGGACTGTACCGGAAGCTCTGGGAACAGTCTCAGATGACAGAAGGCGTCAGTGGCGCTCTGTAAGGCAGGGCATTATGGCTGAAAAGAAACGCTATACCAAGAGCAATCTTCCCAGCAAAGTCTGCCCAGCATGCAATCGCCCTTTCGAATGGCGAAAAAAGTGGGAGCGCTGCTGGGATGAGGTGAAATACTGCTCTGAACGGTGCCGCCAGGCACGCTAAGCGTCGAGATGTCTCTCTAAAGTTGTGGCGAGGGTCGTTTTTGGAACCGCTCCAACTACCATGTCGACGCGCGTTCCCCCTTTGAAAACCATCAAAGTAGGAATAGAACGAATTCCATAGGTAGAAGCAACCTCAGGATTCTCATCTGTGTTCATCTTGACTACTTTGATTCTGCCAGCATATTGCTGAGAAATTTCATCTACGACAGGGGCAACCATCCGGCAAGGTCCACACCAAGGGGCCCAGAAATCCACAAGAACGGGTAGTTCAGAATCCAAAACCTCATCTTTGAAGGTTGCATCAGTAACAGGGTGTGCGGAGGACATGCCTAAGAAACTCCTAGCTGGAAAAAGGAAGTCATGTGGCTATGATCCTACCTCATGGCTGTCCTGTGCTGTATATCCTTAAGCCACAAAAAAAACCGCCTAGATCGCTCCAGGCGGGTCATGGTGTGAGGAGTGAACGGAAACATGCGTCTCCGTCATCTCCATGATAGGGGATGGACCCAAAAACTTCTGCCACAATTTACTCGATATTTTATATTTGTAAAGCCTTTGATGGAAAGAGTCTTCTGTCTTTGACAGAATGTGAAAAAGAGAGCGCAAGACTGTCCTTGTTGCGTCCTGCCCTCTCTTTTCCCGCTCACTCCTCACTTGGCTGCAGTATAGACAGATTTTCATAAGGTGTAAAGATGGGGGCTCAACCGCTGTATCTGCCTTGTAATCTTTATTCTGAGTTTGTCGGACCTTTAGGCTCTATTCGTTAGGGTCGACTTGAGCTCATTAAACTTTCATAAACCTTGATACTCAATCAGGTAAGAGCTTAGAGCCTTCTGTACTAGCATAAAGGCCCTATCGACCACAGAAAATCCTTGTATCTCACGTTACCTTTAGATAGTTCATGGGTAATATACTTCAAAATGTTGCTAAAAACAGGGTCATTTTTAGAGGGAAAAGAGTAGGTTATGGAAGAGACTGGTCTGTCGGATTTTACATTAATGTCTTCGCTTATGACTTCACACTGGCTCGGTGAGAGGATGACTAACTTTTATGCAGATCTGGAATTGGAGCAAGAGGGTAGTAGCGAAGAAAATGTAGCCGCTTTGTCTGAGCAGCATGTGGCAGCCTAGCACTTGATCGCAAGATTCCGGTCCTTAGGTCAAGAAAGTAGCAAAGGAACAGGCTAAAGAAACATCTTCAAGTCCTCTTCCATTAAGATTAAGGAGTGCCTATCTCCTTTTCCCAACTCCCATGAAGAACGTTGAACGGTTGATTGTTTTCGACACTACCCTCCGCGACGGAGAACAATCTCCTGGAGCTACGCTTAATACGCAGGAAAAACTCGAAATCGCCCGTCAACTAGCTCGACTAGGAGTGGATGTCATTGAAGCAGGGTTTCCCTACGCAAGTCCTGGTGATTTTGAAGCGGTGCAGCTTATCGCCCGTGAGGTAAAGGGTGTAACGATTTGCGGTCTGGCAAGGACCCTGCCACAGGATATTGACCGCTGTGCAGAAGCGCTCCAAGACGCTGAGCGGGCGCGTATCCATACCTTCATTGCCACCTCTGACCTCCACATGCAGTACAAGTTGCGCAAATCTCGTGAAGAAGTCTTGGCGAGTACCCAGGAAGCGGTTACCCACGCTTGCAATAAATTGCGGGAATTGAGGGGAGACCGTTTTTGGGAAGTGGAATTTTCTCCAGAAGATGCTGGCCGTTCTGATGAAACCTTTCTCTTTCAAGTGATTGAGACGGCGATTCGGGCTGGAGCAACCACGATTAATATTCCAGATACCGTTGGTTATACAACGCCCAGTGAATTTGGTGGCTTGATTGGTCGTATCCGCGAGCATGTCCCCAACATTGACCAAGCCGTGATTTCTGTTCATTGCCATAATGATTTGGGCTTGGCTGCAGCTAACTCTTTAGAAGCTGTTAAGAATGGTGCCCGGCAAGTTGAATGTACGATTAATGGAATTGGTGAACGGGCAGGCAACTGCTCGTTGGAAGAGATTGTAATGACGCTATTTGTGCGAAGACCTTATTTCAATCCTTATTTCGGTCGTCCGGCAGAATCAGAAGAGTCTTTAACTAATATCAAAACCACAGAAATTTACCGAACTTCTCGCTTGGTTTCAACCCATACGGGCATGCTAGTCCAGCCGAACAAAGCGATTGTTGGAGCGAATGCTTTTGCCCATGAGTCAGGGATTCACCAAGATGGTGTGCTCAAGCACAAACGCACCTATGAAATTATGGATGCAGAAAGCATTGGCCTTGCTGAAAACCAATTAGTGCTGGGCAAGCTTTCTGGCCGGAATGCTTTTCGTTCCCGGCTTCAGGAATTAGGCTTTTTCCTCAGTGAGACAGACCTGAACCGTGCTTTCTTGCGCTTCAAAGACTTAGCCGATAAGAAGAAGCATGTCACCGATTGGGACTTGGAGGCGATTGTCAACGATGAGGCCCGCCAGGTATTTGAAGCTTATCAACTGTTGCAGGTCCAAGTTTCTTGTGGAGACCAAGGGCTTCCCACCGCTACGGTCAAGCTCTTAGTTCCTCAGGGCGAAGAGCTGGTTGATGCAGCTGTAGGGACGGGACCTGTGGATGCAGTTTATAAAGCAATTAATCGGATGATTCAGTTACCTAATGAGCTGATCGAATTTTCTGTGCAGTCCGTGACTGAGGGTATTGATGCTTTAGGTAAAGTGACTATCCGTTTACGTCATGAGGGTAAAACCTTCACCGGACATGGTGCTAACACAGACATCATCGTTGCTTCTGCCCGCGCCTATATCAATGCTCTAAATAAGCTCCACAACGCTCTATCTCATCCTGAAATCTTGACCAATCAGGAAGAAATTGCTGGACAGAAAGTATGAAGATAGAACAAAGATTACGTAACGTAACATTAAATCCTGTTATGTTGTAGACATCCTGTCCGGTGTGCTACCGTGCTCGAACTTCACTGCCATACTACCTGTTCAGATGGTACCTATACTCCGACAGAGCTGGTTCATGCGGCTTATGAAAGCGGGGTGCGTGCTCTGGCTATTACCGACCATGACACGATGATTGGATGGGACGAGGCGATAGAAGCAGCCGATAAGCTGGGCTTAGAAATTGTCCCTGGCCTTGAACTGAGTACTACCCACAATAATTGCTCTCTCCACGTATTAGCTTTTTATCCAGACCGGGAAAAGCTTGCTGCTTTTCTTGATGAGCGACGCCTGGGTCGGATTCGTCGGGCAGAGACGATGGTTAGCAAATTGAATGATTTAGACATTCATATTGACCTGCCGCAGGTGGCAACGCCCGGTCGTCCTCATATCGCGCGCGCTTTGGTCAAAGCAGGCTATATCACCCGAGAACAAGAGGCTTTTGATCGGTACTTAGGCGATGGAAAACCTGCCTATGTTCCCTATGATCGTCTGAGTGCCGTAGATGGTATTGCCATGCTCCGTTCCTGTGGTGCGGTTCCTGTGTGGGCACATCCCTATCTTTTCCAAGGTGGGCCTGTTGCCGAGGTGCTGCCGGAGCTTGTTAAAGCCGGATTGATGGGTTTGGAAGTTTATCATTCTGATGCCAGTCCTAGAGGCAGCGGTCGCCTCAAAGCCTTAGCCGAACAATACGGTCTGATTTGCACAGGCGGTAGTGACTTTCACGGCACCAATAAAGACAACGTGTATCTGAATATGCTCAAACTGCCACTGTCTTTGTTGGATGAGTTGAAAGCAGCCCACAAAAAAGCCCAGCCTGAGCCGAGCCTTTCTGTATAGACGGAGGATTGTCCTGAGTGCAGCTAACCGAATCGTCCGGTGATGTAGTCCTCAGTACGTTTTTCTACAGGTGAGGAGAAAATATCTGCAGTTAGGCCACTTTCAACTAGATTACCAATGCGACTCTCGTCCGTGGTGAAAAACATGGTGTGGTCAGAGACACGCGCTGCCTGCTGCATATTGTGGGTAACGATAATAATCGTCAGCTGATTGCGAAGATTGAGCATCAATTCCTCAATGCGCAAAGTCGCAATCGGATCTAGGGCAGAGCAAGGCTCATCCATCAGCAACACATCCGGATCTACGGCCAGCGAGCGAGCAATGCATAGACGTTGCTGCTGTCCCCCAGATAGTCCAAGAGCAGAAGTCTTGAGTTTGTCTTTAACTTCCTCCCAAAGGGCTGCTTTCTTGAGCGTTGATTCAACCAAGTTGTCAAGATTGTCCTTAAGACCAAACAGACGAGGTCCGTAGGCAATATTGTCATAGATAGTCATTGGGAAAGGATTAGGTCGTTGGAAGACCATGCCAACCCGCTTACGCAGACGGGTGAGATTCACCCTCGGATCATAGATATCCTGTCCAAAAAGAGAAATTTTGCCATCAATCCGGACTTTGGTTTCCGCCTCAGCAATCCGGTTTAGCGATTTCAAAAAAGTAGACTTACCGCAACCGGACGGACCAATAATAGACGTGATCGCTTTGGTTGGAATGTCTACGCTGATACCATCAAGGGCCTTACGGGTGCCATAGTAGAACGCCATGTCCTGAACCTGATAAGCCTTAACTACACCTCCAGCAGAGGACTGTTCCACTCGAGTATTTTCCCTATTCTGCATGAATGCTCCCTCTAAAAACGGCGACGAAAGATAACACGAGCCAGAATATTCACAGTTAAAACTAACAGCACTAACAGTAAAGATGCGGCCCAGGCTTGGGACTTAAGATCACTATAGGCTGAGGTCGCATAGCTAAAGATTAAGGTCGCCAGAGATGCCGTGGGTTGATTGGGGCTGGAGAACCAGTACTTACTGGTTGCCGCCGTAAAGATGAGCGGTGCTGTTTCACCTGCTGCCCGCGCCACTCCAAGCATAACACCTGTGATAATACCAGGAAATGCTGCTGGGACAATAACCCGTGCAATGGTCTGAAAGCGATTGGCTCCCAAACCAAGCGAAGCAAGGCGAAGTTCCCAGGGAATAAGCTTGAGGGCTTCTTCTGTAGTGCGCACAATAATAGGAAGCATCAAAATGGCCAGTGCGAAGCCCCCTGCATAAGCTGAAGGTCCCTTCAAAGGAATGACCAGAACCCCATAGGCAAAAACGCCCACAATGATCGAAGGCACGCCGGACAGAACATTCACCCCAAAGCGGATGATTTCAACCAGACGATTATCATCACGACTATACTCAGACAGGAAGATTCCGCACAGAACGCCAAAAGGCACACTGATAGCCGTAGCCAGAGCCACAATAATCAAGGTTCCTTGAATAGCGTTTCCAAAACCACCGATTGAGCCTGTGGGTGCGGGTAGGGAGGTCAGAACGGTTGTATTCAGCGAAGAAAAACCATTGATCAAGACGTAAAGCAATACAGAAAACAAGGGCACCAGGGCGATCAGGGTAAAGATAACCGACAGGATCGTCATGCCCGTGTTGAAAAATGCACGTCCAGGGCTGAGTGGTTCGGTCAGCTCTTCCACTAGCTTTGGTTGATTTGCAGTACCTGTTGTCATGATTATTGGCGCTCCAAAGAAACACGACGGACAAAGATCTCAGCTAAAACATTTATCAACAGAGTGACTGCAAACAGCAGTAATCCAGCAAAGAATAAAGAGGAGACATGTAGTCCACCGCTTGCTTCCCCGAATTCGTTGGCAAGAAGCGCTGCGATCGTGTACCCAGGAGCAAAGGGTGAGTTAGGAATTTGGGCAGTATTGCCGATGACCATAGTAACTGCCATTGTCTCGCCTAAGGCGCGGCCTAAGGCGAGTACACAGGCCCCAACGATTCCAGAAGTCCCCGCTGGAAGCATAACCCTGAAAATAGTTTCCCAACGGGTCGCCCCGAGGGCCAAAGAAGCGTTGCGCAGGCTTCTTGGTATGGACTTAAGTACGTCTCGGCTGATAGAGGCCACCGTTGGTAGGACCATAATGGAAAGCAGTACCCCAGCCGTGAACAGGCTATAGCCACTGGAGCTGCCCCCGCTTAACCCCTGTTCCAGAGGGCGTAGCACCGGGATCATGACGAAGATGCCCCAAAGTCCGTAGACCACGCTTGGAATCGCTGCCAGTAACTCAACCATGAAGCTGATCGGGGTAAGCACTTGTTCCGGCAGAAAATCTTCGGTCAGAAAAATAGCAATTCCCAAACCGACAGGTACCGCGAAAGCCATAGCGATGAATGCGGTGGCCAAGGTCCCAAAAACGAAGGACAGGCCACCAAACGCATCGCTATTTGGGTCCCAATTGGTGTCAAACAAAAACCCCAAACCAAACTTAGTGATGGATGGGAGAGATTCTCCTGCCACCACCAAGGCCATCCAGATAAGCATACTGACGACCGCTACAGCAGCGATCCTTAAGATCAGGCGGAATACAGCGTCGGCCTGAAAATTGCCAGTATTGGCAACCAGTTCTTTAGATGTTCTTTCTTGCTGATCGGTCAATTGGGTCATGACAGTATCTGGATGGATAGGATGAAGGTATTACTTGACTTGTGATACGGACTGTTTAACCAGCTTTACCAAACTCGCAGGCAGGGGCGCATATTGGAGGGGCTTGGCATACTGTTGACCGTCGGTGAGCGCCCAGTCAATAAATTTGGTTAACTCAGCAGCTTTGGCTGAGTCATCCATTTTTTCGTACACCAGCAACCAGGTCAGGCCCACGATTGGATAGGAAGCAGCGCCATCCGGATCGGCAATAAAAGCGCGAAGGTTTTCCGGATACTTGGTGCCTTCCAGCGCAGCACTAATCGAATCAACACTAGGCGAAACAAATTTGCCTTCCAAATTTTGGAGGGTGGCTACGGGCAATTTGTTACTCAATGCATAGGCATACTCGATATAGCCAATCGAGCCAGGGGTCTGCTGCACTTGAGCGGCTACCCCATCATTACCTTTAGCTCCTATGCCAATGGGCCATTTCACGGTCTTGCCGCTACCCACATCTCTTTTCCACTCAGGGCTGATAGCAGAAAGATGATTGGTGAAAATAAAGGATGTGCCAGAGCCATCGGCGCGGCGTACCACGGAGATGGACTGATCAGGAAGCTTGACCCCTGGATTGTCCTTGGCAATTTTGGGATCGTTCCATTTTACAATCCTGCCTCGATAAATTTTTGCAAGGGTCTCACGGTCAAACTTGAGGGCACTGGAAACGCCTGGGACATTGTAGGTGATCACAACAGCACCAGCGGTCATGGGCAACATGAGAATCTTGCTGGGAGCTTTCGATAGTTCTTCGTCGGTCATCGCAGCATCGGAAGCTCCGAAGTCAACGGTCTTCTTTGTAATCTGGTTAATACCACCACCACTACCGATGGCTTGGTAGTTAATTTTTACGTTTGGATTCTTTTTGTTGTACTCAAAGAACCATTTGGTGTAGAGCGGCTCTGGGAATGTGGCACCAGCGCCGTTGAGATCTAGGGCGTTAGCTGCCTGAATTGCAATAGGAGAAGTGAGTGCGATCAGCGCTGCCAGAGTAGCGAAGGCGCGCCGGGTCCATTTCTTAGTCTGCATAAGTAACTAACCAGCCTCTTTTACGTTGTGTTTGGCTCCTTGAGGAGGATCAAGGATAATGGGCAGGCATATCGTACCGAGGCTTGTTTAACTAATGGTTAAGACAAAGTGTCTCTCAAGTTTCTTTGGATAGTCGAAAACGCCCACCATACAGTAGTCTAAAGATCGTTTTCTGGAGATATGCGGCAGGTAAGTCCCAAGATGGATAATCTTTCGTTAACCTGATTCTGATATTTCTACTGATAATTTGGGTGGAGTTTGTCCCGAATATCGGTGATGTTTGTGAGGCGTGTACTTAATTGAGGAGTGTGCTGATGCGTAATGTAAATGTATTAGGGCTCGCTGGCTCGCTGGCCCTTAGCGTATGGTTGGCTGCCTTGCCTGCTTTGGCGGCTCCTGACACTTCTGTTGCTGCAATGAGTGGGACGGGTAGTGCTGCTCCTGCTGTATCTCAGGTATCTTCTGTTTCTGAGTTGACGGATGTAGATCCTAACCAGTGGGCTTTCCAAGCGCTGAAATCTCTGGTTGAGCGCTACGGTTGTATCGAAGGCTATCCCAGCAAAAAATATTTGGGCAATCGTCCTTTGAGTCGCTACGAGTTCGCGGCTGGTTTAAATTCTTGCTTAGACAAAATCGGGGAGCAAATAGCAGCGTCTACTTCTTCTCTGGCTACCAAGGATGACCTGGTTGCGGTGCAGCGCCTCCAAGACGACTTTAAAGAGGAGCTGGGTATTGTCCGTGGACAAGTAGACGAACTGGAAGCTAAGACGAAAGACTTGGAAGCCAAACAGTTTTCGACGACCGTTAAGTTGGATGGAGAAACGATTTTCGCGCTCGCCGGAGCCAGTGCAGGCGGGAACGTCCAGACAAATAATGCTGCTCCTACGGCTGCGAATACTCTTGGCGGCAGTTCACAGAACGTCATCTTCGGCGGTCGTACCCGCTTGAATCTTCGGGCTAAGAATTTAGGCGTCGAAGGTGATGAACTGCGGATCAGAGTCACGGCGGCTACAGATGGTGGAAGCTTCTTTAATCAGGGTAACGTCAGGGTCGGGCGTCTCGATTACTTTGGTAATGGCAACATTTCAAACGGTAATGCACCCGCCACATTTGACAAGCTATATTATCAGTTTCCCTTATTCAGTAAAGATTTCAAGGTTTCTATTGGACCTCGAGTAGAGAACAAGGATACGTTAGGTCTACAGAAAAATACCCGCGATGACCAGACGCAGTTTTCTCTCAGGGGTTTCCACCGCAACATAGGTCTTTCATTGGTAGGTAGTCCTGTTCCTGGAATTTCAGCTACCTGGAAGTTAAGCGACCAATGGAAAGTGGCGGCCATCTACAGCGCACTGGCTGGCGGTGATTCCAATGGTTCTGGTAATGGAGGCATTTCAGGCCCAAGCCAGGCAGCTATCGAAGTTGGTTTCAATCCTGACAAAAATCTAGAGCTTGGGCTTGGCTACTACCGGACTGTTTGTAATCCTACTAATGCACAGTTGTCCACAGGTGGTTTAAATGGTGAAGCCCCTGGTTCCCAAAACCGGATTTTCTGTAATTCCGATTCTGGGGGGAGTAACCGTTATCCCTTCCTTGGTGGGACTGCCCCAACTCAGAATATTATTGGCAACGTTCAGCATGATACGTTCAACTTCCATGCTGATTGGGAATTCATTCCTGATATTTCTTTGTTTGGACGCTATTCCTTTGGTACTGCTAATATCTCTGACGGCTCAGCACCAGGCGTTGCGGGTGCTAATTTGAACTATAACGAGTGGATGGCGGGTTTAAACTTCAATAACACCTTCGGGCGCAAAGGGGATTCCCTGGGAATTGCCGTCCTACAGCCTGCGAACATTACCAGCAACAATGTGGCAGTGGTTGGCTCTACCTTCCCTGCTGGTACTTTCCCTGCTGGTAGTACAATTCCAAATGCTACAGAGATTGACTATGGTCTCTACTATCGGTACACGTTGACGAAGAACTTCACCGTTGGCCCAGAAGTTTATCTGATTACGAATCCCGGCAGTATTGCAGGTAATCCAACAGTTACACAAGCTATCTTCCGTGCTCTCTATAAGTATTAGAGCAGAAGGTTTCTAAAAGATGGGAGGCTAGTTTAACTAGCCTCTTTTTTATGCATTAGTCGATAAGAAACTAATATTTTTGGCGATTGGGTCTTGCACTACAAGCCCGCACTTCTCGGCCCAATACTGACTCAAAAAGTGAATTTGTCTCAAGCCCACAATTAGATTTAAGCCTGGAATAAACATCCACCAGACAGTTAAGGGTGTTTTCAGACCCTCCTGAGCATAGAGCTTATTCACATCACGATAGAGTCTGAATTGGACGATGTAGATCCAGGCAATGCCCAGGAAAGACAGCCAACCTATTCCACTAGGTGCATTCGGTCCCAACCGCAAGACTTGAGGAATAAGGACTCCTATAACAAAGGGAAACAGGCATAAAGTTCCGGTCCAACCATGGCCCATATGGCGACGCAATTCTTCCTGAATAATCCACTTATACCAGCCGTAGTAAAGCATCCCTGTCACTACCGATAAGCCAATAACATGCCATAGAGGCCGGGGCTTGCCTAAAACGTTGCTATCCATGAAAAAGCCATTGCGTCTCTCTAATTTTATTAACAAAACGTAAGGTTGAACGCTTATATCTTGCCTGAGGCACAGTACTCAAATTGAATAGCCTGAATCTGCGACTCCTAAGGCTTTATAATTTGCTAACAACGGGATGTAGCTCAGCTTGGTAGAGCGCTGCGTTCGGGACGCAGAGGTCCAGGGTTCAAATCCCTGCATCCCGATACCCTTTACACTCTTTCTCGCAGAGAGGGGTTTGCTGCTTTTAGGGATTACTAGAGGTGCGGAGTCGATCAGATGATGTCCCAAGATTAGCCAGAGGATGAATGTTACATCCTAGGCCTTGACACCCCTGAGCCAGCTAACGATATTGAGAGCATGGACGCTATTACTCTAGATATAAAATCGGCTGAGCTCACCGATGAACAGTTCTTCAGGATCACCCAAGATAATCGTGACCTGCGGTTTGAGCGGTCTGCCCAAGGAGAATTGGTAATCATGGCTCCGACCGGATGGGGAACAGGTAGACAGAATGCCAAACTTATACAGCAATTAAGCAACTGGGCTGATTCCAATAAGCTGGGTATGGTTTTTGAGTCCTCTACAGGGTTTAAGCTTCCCAATGGAGCAGACCGCTCACCTGACGCTTCTTGGGTGAGCATAGAACGACTGGAAGCATTGAATCCAGACCCTGCCAAGTTTTTACCCCTTGCCCCTGATTTTGCGGTAGAACTACGTTCCTCAACCGATGGGTTAAAACCCCTCCAATCCAAAGTTCAGGAGTATATAGACAATGGAGTCCGTCTGGGCTGGCTGATAGACCCCAAGAACCAACAAGTAGAAGTCTATCGGACCGGTCGAGATGTAGAAGTGCTGGAATCGCCCACCAGCCTATCAGGAGAAGATGTTCTACCAGGGTTTATTTTCGATGTCACTACTCTGTGGAGATAGGTAAGATGTCTCTCACTCCTTCGACCATGCTTCCTTTAGGCACTCAAGCCCCAGATTTTGACTTGCCCGATGTATTCTCTGGAAAGCGCATTTCACTGACTACTTTTGCTGACAAAAAAGCCCTATTGGTAATGTTTATCTGTCGGCACTGTCCCTTTGTGAAGCATGTGCAGAAGGAACTGGCCCATTTAGGCAATGATTATGCTCAGAAAGAGGTAGGGATTGTAGCCATCAGTGCTAATGACGCAGCTCACTATCCTGATGATGCTCTAGATAAACTCAAGGACATGGTACAGGAATTAGGTTTTACCTTTCCTCTTTGCTATGACGAAAGTCAGGAGACGGCTAAAGTCTATACCGCAGCATGCACCCCGGACTTTTTCCTCTTTGATGCTCAACGCAAACTGGTCTACCGAGGACAGTTGGATGGCAGTCGACCAGGTAATGGTAGGCCCCTTAATGGCCGCGACTTGCGCCAGGCACTAGAGGCCGTTCTTTCCCATCTACCTGTCAGTCAGGACCAGAAGCCCAGCATAGGCTGTAATATCAAATGGAAACCAGGTAATGAGCCAGCTTACTATGGCTAAAGATTAACGAATTTATGCGGAAAATATTGGCCAGTTGCATAACTGTTTGGCTACTGCTGATTGTGCAAGTACAGGCTCAAAGCATATCCATTCCCTCGGGAACGGTTTCGCTCAGTCCTCTGGCTGGAGAAATTATCAAAGTAGAACCGCTGCTTGATAGGGCTTCTAATCCTTCTACTCAGATTACCTTTCGCTTTATTCTCCAGGGCTGTGTAGACCAACTCCTCCAGCCCCTGTTTGTGCGCCCAGAGCGGCAGCGGCAAAAAGTAAAACTCTATATCACAGCGCTTAATGCTCATAACGAGGCAAGTAATCGCGCCCGCTGTATCGCAATTCCAACAGCGACAGCCGCAGTCACCATTCCTGGCACTTATCGACAAAACCAAATTATTCCAATATTTCTCGGCGAACTGGATAAAAGATGAGTCAGCGGTTCGTTACCTGATTAATGAAACTACTCCATCGTTCATTAGGTTCCCAAAGTTTCTGCAAGTCTTTCTTCGCCTCTTCCTGGCTAATGCCCTGAGCAAGAGTGCGATAGAGATAGATGAAGGCTGAAACCCTTTTGTTGGCGGCACAATGGACGAAAATTTTCTTGTCTGAGTTTGCGTTCATCGCCCTGAAAAACGTAAGGGCATCCTCGACCTCAGGCTTCTCCCAAACCACAGGAATGTAAACGTATTCCATTCCTTGCTCCTCCACTATGGCGCGCTCGTTGGTTAAAGCATTAGGAGAATCAGTCAGCGCAAGATTAATCACTATTTGGTAGCCAGCCTCTTGGATAGCTGAAAATTGTTCTTGGGTGGGTTGACCTGCCGTGCCCAAAACATCAGACAGTGCTAAAAAATTGTAGATACTTTCAACGGAATGCTCAGGCATTTTGATTGTCTTCCTTAGGGGAGTGCTCGTGAGATCTTTTATGCTATCTCAAGGGATAAGGCCCCTGTGATCGCGTAGGCTGACAAAGGTTCCTCCTCCATTTTTATGTCTGTTTCCACCACTCAACAACTCATCGAATTTTATCGCGCAGTACAGATGGAGCCTCTAGTAGTAGTAGATGTGGAAACCACAGGCTGTGATCCCAGACGCCACCGGGTGACAGAAGTTGCCACAATTCATAGTCGAGGGGATGTTCTGGAATCTGTCCAATGCACGCTGGTAAATGCGGGCTGCCCGGTTCCTGAGAAAATCGCGCGCTTTACAGGTATTACCACCGAAATGCTTCAGCAGGCCCCTCTGAGTGAGGAAGTCTTTAAAGTTTGGCCGGAAGAACTAAAAGGAAGACACCTTGTCGGTCACCATGTGCGTTTTGATCTGGGATTCCTTGCCGAAGAATGTCGTCGCTGTGGCCGTCCACTCAACCCACTACCCCCGACCGTGTGTACAGTTTTGATGGCTCGTCGCCTTTTCCCTCACTTGAAATCTCGCACCTTACCTGCCCTCAAAGAGACGTTTTCTCTGCCCGTGGAAAGGAGTCATCGAGCGCAAGATGATGCTCTAGCCTGCTTTTACCTCTTGCGCCGATTGTACAAAGAATTCCATCGCCTAAGTACTGAGGAACTCCAAGAGCGTTTTGCCAAAGAGAAATTGGAAGAGAACCAAGCCTGTGCCCTGCTAGGAATGTCCGCTCCTGAATTCAAAATGCTGTGGCAGAGCGAAGTCTTATCCCCCAAATTCTTTTCCCGCCAGCAGCCTATTTTTCTACGCGGACAGATAGAAGCCTACCGAGAGGAAAGGAAATAGTGGCAAGTAGCAGAGTGAACTTTGAGCGTCTTGGCCCCCTAAAACGTACTGGAATCGTTTTCGCATTGCTTCTTACTTCAGCTCGGCAGGTCCTCGCCTGTCCTGACTATAAGTCTGAGATTTTAAGTAAGTTCCCTCCAGAGTTACCAGAAGCTTCTGGTTTGATCCATGGCTCTGGAAATTTTTGGTGGTCTCACAACGATTCTGGAGATGGTCCTTTCCTCTATGCCGTAGATCCCAAGGGTAAACTCTTGGGCAAAGTGGAAGTGCAAGGAGCAAAAAATGTAGATTGGGAGGAACTCACCGCTGGTCCCTGCCCAGGCAAGTCTGCGCAAGAGCGGTGTCTTTATATCGGGGATATCGGGGACAATTCAAGGCGGCGAGATGAGGTAACTATCTATGTAGTTCGTGAGCCTACTCCCAAAGACCAAAAAATCAATCTTCTTGCTACGCTTCCCCTTCGTTATCCCGACCGTCCAGCCAACAGCGAAGCCTTCGTCTATGACGTTCAAGGCAAGCAGTTTTTGATTTTCACAAAAGAACGAAATGGCCGTGTCTTTACCCGCAGCTTAAATCCGACAGAATCTACCATGAAGCAGATAGCCACCGTGGATCTTTCTCCCCAAACTAATCTTGGCAGCCCTCGTGTAGTAACTGGAGCAGCCCTTAGTCAGGATGGAAGAACGTTAATGCTGCGTTCTTATTTGGATGCCTTTCGTTGGTTCCGCGCATCTGGTGAGTCTTGGAGTAAGGTCTTAGCCCGCTTGCCTGTGCTCGTCCCCCTGGCCCCAGAAGCGCAAGGAGAAGCCATAGCCTTTGGTCCAGGGGATCAAGACTTCTACTCCACCAGTGAGAAAGTGCCCAATCTCACCCACTATTCTTGTCCTAAGTAGCTGCTGAGCGCCAGACAGGCAACCGTCTTAGTTGTTCTAGCTTCTCAAAGTCAGAACGACTATGATATGATGAATCTTGAAGATTTGTATCTTTGGAGAGAGCCCGTTATGCCCCTAGTCGGTCAACCCGCACCTGATTTCAAAGTCCAGGCGGTCATGCCAGATGGCGATTTTGAAGAAGTTTCCCTGTCTAAGTACAAGGGCAAGTACGTAGTCTTGTTCTTTTACCCTCTAGATTTCACCTTTGTCTGCCCTACCGAAATCACAGCTTTTAGCGACCGCTACAGTGATTTTGCAAGCCGCAATACCGAAATTTTGGGTGTATCGGTAGACAGCCAGTATTCCCACTTGGCGTGGATCAACACGGATCGCAAGAACGGTGGTCTGGGCGAACTAAAGTATCCTCTGTTGGCAGACCTAAACAAAACAGTAGCTGAAGCCTATGATGTGCTGATCCCCGGCGAAGGTATCGCCCTGCGCGGTCTGTTTATCATTGATCCCGATGGCGTCGTACAATATGCCACCGTCAATAACCTGAATGTAGGTCGCAGTGTAGATGAAACCCTCCGCATTCTGTCGGCTTTCCAGTACACCCGTCAAAACCCTGACGAAGTGTGCCCTGCCGGTTGGAAAGAAGGGGCCGTGACCATGAAGCCAGATCCTGTTGCTTCCAAAGAGTACTTCTCGAAAGTGTAAGTCTCCTTGATTTCCAAAAGCTCCCTCAGCAGGGGGCTTTTTTATAGGGATAGGGGCTACTCTGCTACAGTCAATCCTCACGGGCTTATTGTGTGACTTGATGCACTAGCTCCTCATTCTGCAACTGTACTCCTATGACTTCTAAAAAGATCGTCCTTATTGCGCCTACCCCTCAGAGCTATATGTTGGCGCTCAATCTACAAGCGGGTCTAGAGGATGCCGTTATTTGGACAAAGGCGGACGTTCCTTCTGTTTCTGTACTGCCCAACAACATTCATACCTATGAGGACGCACTGCCTCCGGTCTTAGAAAAGTTATGGCAAGAGTATGATGGCCTGATTTTTGTGCTGGCTCTTGGTGCCGTTGTGCGACTGATTGCTCCTTTGCTCAATCACAAAGAACGGGATCCAGCCGTGGTTGTAGTGAATGCTGAAGAGAATAGCGGACCCTTGGTGATCAGTGTCAGTGGCGGGCATAGAGGGGGAGCGGATGCCCTTACCCGTCAGGTAGCGGCCCTAATCGAAGGACAACCGATTATTACTTCAGCCTCTGAAGCACAGCATCTTCCGGCCATAGACCTTCTCGGAGAGCCCTACGGTTGGCAGCGAGGAGCAGGTGATTGGTTAGCGGTAGCGGTAGCGGTCACTCAACAGCAGCCAGTTAAGGTAACTCAGACTTGTGGCTGGGACTTTTGGCGCAGGGCCTTGCCGACGGTGCATTCTTTTGTAGAGGAGGGGACTTCTAAAACAGTCAAAGCTCATCTCTGGATTTCTGACCAACTTGCTCCGGCAATGGATGTCCCTGTAGTTGCTTGGCATCCCCGGACCTTGTGGATCGGGATCGGTTGTGAGCGGGGGACTTCTGCCCAGATTTTGGAGCAGGCGATTCGCAGAGTTCTGACAGAGAACGCATTAGCCTTTGAAGCCATCGCCGGACTAGCTTCTGTCGAACTGAAACAGGATGAAGTGGGTTTGCTGGAAGTCGCTCAGCGCTATGGCTGGCCACTGAGATTTTTTGGGGCAGATCAATTGGCTTCGCAGCTAGTTCCGAATCCTTCTCAGATAGTGGCCGACGCAGTAGGAACGCCTTCTGTCGCAGAGGCCGCCGCCATAAAAGTCACGGGCAAGGCTCTGGTCGTCCCAAAACAGATTTATCATGCAGAGCACGGTGCCTGTACGCTGGCTATTGCTCGGGTCACAGAGGAATATAGCCCAAGAGTCGGTAAGATCTTCTTAATAGGTACAGGTCCGGGTTCTCTCTCCCAAGTTACTCCTGCGGCGCGCGCTGCCTTAGCGCAATGCAAAACGGTGATTGGTTATCAGCTCTATGTGGACCTAATTCGCCCCCTTCTCTATCCTCAGCAAGTTATAGAAGCCAGCCCGATTACACAAGAAGTCCAGCGGGCAGAACGGGCAATTGCCTTAGCGGAAAGAGGGTTAACCGTAGGCGTAATTTCCTCGGGGGATAGTGGAATTTATGGCATGGCCGGACTGGTTTTAGAGTGCCTGGCGCTTAAAGATTGGAATGGAACGACGCCCCAGGTAGAAGTGCTGCCTGGAATTACAGCGCTTCAGGCTCTAGCTGCACGGGTGGGTGCTCCTTTGATGCATGATTTTTGTGCGATTTCTCTATCTGATTTATTAACCCCTTGGCCCGTGATTATGAAACGCCTGGAAGCATCGGCAGCGGCTGATTTTGTGGTGGCTCTGTATAACCCTCGTTCACAAACCCGCATGGAAGGTATGGAGAAGGCCAGAGCTATTTTTCTAAACTATCGTTCGGCAGATACTCCTGTCGTCCTCGCGCGCTCTGTCTATCGTCCCGAAGAGAAGATTCATCTAACAACCCTAGAAAAACTAGATGTAACGATGATCGATATGCTGACCGTGGTTTTGATCGGCAATCAAAGTACGTTCTTTCACAAAGGCCATTTAATTACGCCTAGAGGCTATTCTGTCCGCAGGGCAGACTGAGGTTTGAAGCTAAAAATTGCCTAAATTAAGCAAAACTTATCGGATGCTTCAGAAGTATTGTGATCCGTCTTATCAAAATCGGTTCTAATGGGGAGGTAAACCTACCTCAAAAAGGTATTTGACACATGACTGCTACTTTAGAGCGTCGCTCTAGTCAGGGTCTCTGGGGTCAGTTCGCTGACTGGATCACCTCCACCGATAACCGTCTTTATGTCGGTTGGTTCGGCGTCCTCATGATCC
>JBBRSB010000025.1:0-75542 GCA_038245785.1 Gloeobacterales cyanobacterium
CGGCCTGATGTGTGATTCCTACAAACTCTCTGCACTCTTGCTTTTATATATCCGAGTGACAAGCGCCTGCGCGTCGTAAGCGGGGATACCTGCTAGCTGTGCCTTAAGCCCCTCCACTGACAAGCTTTCAGACCCTACACCTGTCACCCCTTTGACCCAACTTGTGATCATGGTGATCTTGTTCCTTTTCCAATCTGCCGAAGCTCCATAGCGCTCTTCCAGTACCTCCAAAACTCGCTCTGCATGATTCATCTTGTCCTTTGGAGGATTTGGAGGATCGAAATCAGGATCATTAAACTCAACTTCAGGCCAATCAAAGTTTTCCTCTTTCGAGGTTGCGGTTATGTCACTTTCATCAGAACTGCGGGCTGCACTCAAGAGCTGCAGACGGTCACACAGAAAATTAGTGAAGCTTCGTTTCTGTCCGTCCACTTCTTTGCGGGTTTGATCAATATGACCTTCGACAAAAACCTGAGTGCCTTTTTTGAGATACTCGGCTACGTTGAAATCGCCAAGTTTACTGAAGTCGATAAAGGCCGCTTCGGTGCCCCGATTGCCTGATCCATCGATTGCAATAGAAAAATGGGTGATTTGCGTCCCCGATTCGAGGTACTTCACTTCACAGTCACGTACCAAACGGCCAATAAACATAACTTTGTTGAGCAGTGGATAACGACGATCCATGTTTTTCTCCTTCTATAAATGAGCCCCTATCTCTAGGGGCATTGATTCCCCGGCTTATCGCCGAGGGTTGACGATTGTTGCTATGGCATCACAATCTGGCCACACTTCTGAATCAGTTCCTTGACCGCACCAGGTGAAATCTCACGGGCTAAAGGCTCAGTAAACCCTTCACCCGTCCATTTCATCTCAACTTGAGAAAAGATCTCTGAATGTACTACCGTGGGTGCACGAAAGCCTAATATCCAGGTCACACCCAACCAATCTAATCTGAACGATCTAACCACTTCCGCCGCTATTTCTAGACTTGCGGTTCTAAAGCTTTTATTTCTGATTTCATCGAATTCCGATAGGATAACCAGCGCTTTTTCTGGATGGCCCCAAAATTTGACTCTACAATGTGTGCCCCGATACTTAAGAATCACATCATCCAGGGGCTTAACTGTTTCGTGCATTTCAGTTGCCCTCCCCTATTTCTTTAATCTCGCTGGCTAGGGCTTTCAGGCTCTCAGGCATAGTGGAACCTGACAGGATTACTTGAACCCTTTCAGGCTTTTGCAAAATCAAGTCAAGGACGGCGCTCCGGGGAATTATCCCCGCTGATATTGTTTCGCCTATCCCATCAAGGATGAGATAGTTGCATTTCTCTTCTTCTACTTGCCGCTTAACCCACGCCCAGAGTTTCAGGACTGCCGTTTTCTGATCGAGACTAAATACTGATGTGTCAATTTCTCCATCAATAGAAGGACGGATTAATTTAAATTCGCCCATACACACCGGCTTATCGGGTCCCTGGTTAACCCCACCCTTCAGGAACTCCGCCATCAGTGCCCCTTTCCCTCGCTTGATTCCGTCAATCAGCACATGCTGGGTTACTTCCTTGCTTGGCCCTACCAGGACCTTAATTCCGTCTGTGGTCTTTATCGACTTAGCGCTTTTCATGTAAATGCTCCAGAATGAAGGCCCCCAGCGAATACCGAGGGCCATTTTTGATTGATTACTTACTTCGCCGTCGCCACTGCTCTCCAGCTACTCGCCGGAAGGGTCAGTATCCGGCTTCCATCCCTCTCTAACTCTGTGGCTCTGTCGTAGTCCGGTATGTCTTGTGATGTCCTGGTTATAGAGTTCAACAGCCCGTAGGCTGACAAGTCCCCTCCCATGATTAGGTGTTGAAGGATGCCGCTACGCTCCTCGTTGGAGTGTCCGAATTCCTTTGCTACGACTTCAACCGCTTTGATCGGGTCGCCCTCGATGCGCTGGTCACGCGCTTCTTTCATGCGATCTACAATCAGAGAGAACTTGGTCATGTCTACGGCTGCTTTCACCGTGTCCTGGACCTTGAGGAAAAAGGCTCGGTCATCCGCTTTAAGGGTTTCATCGGAGAACAGCTCGTAGGCGTCATCATCTGCCGCTCGACCGACATGATATTTCTTCTGGGCGTGGTCTGCGGCGATCATCCCATTGGTGCAGACCAGGCGATAAATAAGGGGTTCAACTTTTAATGCTCCCAGCCCCACTTCTGAGTTTGAGATCACCATGCCCGCTTGCACGATGTCCCCTTTCTGGACTTCCAACTCTAAGCGACGATTGACGACCTTAATGTACATCCGCGTATCGGTCATCTCAGCGCTAAGAATTTGGATGTCTGGCCCCATCTCCCCCAGAACCGGAAGGACGTGTGAGGCAAGGTCGAAATTATCAAGACGGCGGTAACGGTCGCTTAAGAATGCTCTGGCTTTTCCGTCTAGGGTGCGGATCATCCGCTTCTCTGGACGGTCCTGGAACCAGTTATTTACATTGGTGGACAGCAGCTCAGGGTCTTGCTCTCTCATCCGGTTGTAGTACTTCGCGGGGATGTCTAATCGGGCCGCTATCTGGCTGTGAGCATGGTCACTCACAGAGAACTCGTGACGGGTTCCATTTTCTAGCACCAGTTGACCGTCTGGGGCCATCTCGACCGTGCGCGTATCTGCAATAAAGTCCCGCTTAACTTCCGCCTGTCTTTCAAGTTCTTGCGCCATTTCTACCAAAGTTTTACCTGGTTTCATTACAATGATCTCCATAGTTGAAAGGAAGCCCGGTTGTCAGCCGGGTTTTTTATTGGGCATTTCTTTGAATTCAATAAGGAATCGCTTTCTTTCTAGTTGCCTTCTATCCCCACAAGGTATTAACCGCCTGCTTCAAAGGGTTTAACAGGGATAGACTCTCGCTAGATACGCTTCGCTGATTCGGTTTTCAAGGTCCGTTCTATTCGGCTTGGGCTTCCGTGTCCCTCACCTCATGTATACATAATATCTCCTAATGGCTACATAGTCAATGGCTACGTAGCTATTAGCTATAACACTTTCTTATACCTATGCCCGCAAACTCTCTTATTTAGCTATTGACTATGTAGCTATTAGTGTGTTAGGTGTTCAGTGGTATCTTAAAGAGCATCCATGAAGACCATCCAACGCATGCCCATAAAGGTTCTGGTTAAACAAGTTCGAGAGAGTCGCGGCCTCTCTCAAAATGACTTGGCGCGGAAAATGGGCCAATCAAATAACAACATCCAGAAGATCGAACGTATGCTCGCTCGCTCTATCACTTGGGAAACTCTAGAACTGCTGTGTGAAGCTCTCGACTGCCAGCCTGGGGATTTACTAACCTGGGTTCCTGACTCAAAGGATGAAGCTCAACTCTCACCCTGATTCCCTTATTTTCTTTTTCCCAGTAGTTGCAGCTGCAGATAATCTTGTAATTCTGCCAAAAATCCAAACCACCCCTCTCTAATAGCCACGCCAAAGGCGTCTCCAGCGCGACCGTCCGGTATCCTCTATCAGTAAAACCTCTACCGTTTGGCGCGAGGGTAGGACAAAAGGCTACGCCGTGGGGACCCGGAGGCATGGCGCGACTCACGCTTTCCCTCTACCACCCGCCACGGTTTATTCGCGGTTGCCTCTGGGGTTAACCACCCTTCGTTTGCAGCTTCCAGCTCCTTGGTCTTTTCTCGCAGCCACGCGAAGGGGACCCGCGATGCACCGACCCGAGAAGGGTATTTATTCCTGAGCAGCCCTGGTTGGGAGGGATAAGCGGGGTTTACTATGCTCGAATGTAAGTTTGGTTCAACGATGAACAAGCAAGGGTTATCCTCCAACGTTAAAGGATTGGCTTTTTACATACTCAAACGAATTCATTCTGCGTTGCGGTATCAGACGCCAGTGGATTTTGAAGCGCAATAGCAGGCTACTCAAAAAATCCAGAAGATAATTAATTAACAACCACTAACCTATTGTCCAATTTTCTGGGGGCACCAGATATTCACGCAATTCAAAGTATTTCTCTACACATGCAACTTTATAAAGTCTTCATCAAATTTCCCTTACTTCATGTCAGCATAACCACACGAGAAAGAGTTAACCAGGAATGGTTACGCTTCGTCTGATCTACAGATATAGTTGTTTTAGCACTCTTGGCAATTGAGTGCCAAGTCAACTTAATCCGTCAACATTTCCTAGAAAGAGCTATAGCTGTGGCAGATCTTCATAAAATCATCTTTTACCCTGTAGGCAATGGCGACACTTCGCAAATCGTGCTTTCCGGAGGCCGTCGTTTACTGTTTGACTTCTGTCATAGAGTGAAGGCAGAAGACCTAGATACCCCTGAAATTGATCTCACTGCACGTTTGAAGGCAGAGCTAAAGGCAGCTAAAAGAGACTACTTTGACGTCGTCGCATTCACTCACGCCGACCTCGACCACATTCAGGGAAGCACTGTCTTATTTGAGTTACAGTCCGCTAAGAAATACCAAGGCGAAGGGCGCATCAAGATTCGGGAACTCTGGGTCCCCGCAGCAATGCTGCTGGAGGCGACGGACAACGACCATCAACAGGAAGAGTTCGTACTCATCCGGCAAGAGGCACGATACCGACTGCTGGAGGGCAAGAACATCTTGGTCTTCTCCAAGCCCAAGATGCTGATGGACTGGCTGGTTCCGAGGTTGAAGGAACGAGGGGAGTCGGCGTCAGCTCGCGATCACTTGTTTGTCGACGCCGGAACACTCGTTCCTGGCTTCAGCTTAATCAAGGACGGGGTGGAGCTATTCTGCCACTCGCCCTTTATCAAGCACTGCGACGACGGCGACATAATTAGGAACCGGGCGTCCCTGGTCTTCAGCGTTCGTCTTCGCGCCGACGGTGAAAACTATGACTACCTGGAGGTAGGCGACGCCACCTGGGAAGAGCTTGAGGAAATTGTCACGACAACGCGAGTTCATAAGAACGATGACAGACTCAATTGGGACCTCTACAACATTCCGCATCACTGCAGCTACCTTGCCCTAAGTGACGACAAAGGTGATACGGAGACCGAGCCTAAACCTCTCATCAGGGACTTGCTCCTGCAAGGAAAGAAGGACGCGTACATCGTAAGCTGCAGCAAGCCAGTGACCAACATTAAGGAGTCTTACGAGCAGCTTCTGCCGCCGCACATTCAAGCGCGCAAAGCATACGAACGCTATCTCAAGAAGGTAAACGGCCGAAAGTTCCTCGTCACAATGGAAGAGCCAAATGCTACCAAACCAGAGCCCATCACATTCGAGATAACTAAGGGTGGAGTCACCTGGAAGCGGTCCACATCCATAGGAGCCCCGGCCATCGTGCTATCGAAACCGCATAGGGCTGGTTGATGTCAGAAGAGTATCACGAACTCGAAAACGTCCGCGACCTCGCAGACGAAGCCGAGCTTGAGATTCCTCGAGCGCGGGCGTTGCTCAGTGCGATCCGGGGACAGCGTGACTACAAAGTGGTCAAGTTGCTCCAATACGCTGGAGAGAATAACTCCAGGATCGAGTACATCGTTGTGGACGTCGAGACCGATGGTGTACCTCCGAAGAATCCTGTAGGCATCGACTATTTGGAGCGGCTAGCACTTTGTATCCCCAGCGATGCAAAGAGTCTGGTGAACGTACTCGCGCTGAGGAAAGCCTTTCCGGTTATGATTCACCAGAACCAGAGTGTGGTCGGTGAGCCAGCGAGCCTCTGCCTCTACTTTGAGCCTGTATCGGGAGTCTTGCGAACCTGGACGCCGCAGAACTTCCTTCGGCGCATTCAGTGGTGGCTGGAGAAGTCAGCCCGAGGTGAGTTACATCCAGCAGACCAACCAGTCGAGAATCTCTTCTTTTCGACGAGATATGAGCTAGTTCTTCCGTGGAACTTCGAACAGCTTCGCCAGATTGCTGGTCAGCGATTCGTCATCCTAAGAGGCCCTGAACGCCCAGACCAGGGATTGACCTTGTTCGTCGAGGCTACCTCACTGGGCGCTCAGGTAAAGGACTCTACTGTTGCCTATGTGGAGTTGGCACTACCAGCGATAGTACATGGATTCGTCGAGCGTGACCCGCCAACGTTGGGGGCACTTGCGGACATTCTGTTGGGTCGTGGCATTGATTTGTTCCCACCTCTTCAAGCGGTGCTGCAGCAGCGTGTCGGGCAGGACGGTGCGCAGGCCAAGACTGATGACACCTGCACGGTCATCCTGCTGCACATTCCAGTCTGCCGTGGCGAGGGTGAGTCGCCTGATAGAACCTACCATCGGGCGTTCTTCATTCCGAGCGGTGCGATGAAGCTAGGTGTCGCAACAGGTGCACTTTTCGAGCACAACAAAAATTACTATAGTGCCGTCGGGTTGCTCAACCAGGAAGAACCAACTGGGTGGCGCACTGAGCGTGTCTTTCCTATGGAGGTGCTCCATCAAAACAGCACATCCATAGCGAGAAGCCAATCGGGTATTACAGATGAAGGTCCATCTGGCGTGCTCATCGGTGCAGGATCCCTTGGGAGCGAGATGCTTAACCTGTGGGGTCGCAGCGGATGGGGGCGATGGACCGTCATTGACAAGGACCACATCAAGCCACATAACTTGGCGCGGCATGTTGCGTTCTTCCACCATGTCGGGGAATTGAAGGTTAATGTTGCGGCCGAGTTGCACAGGGCAGTGATGCACGGTGCCAGCGAGCTTAAGGTGGTACATGGAGACGCCTGTGATTTCTCGCTCGTAGCTGTCACCGAGGCGCTTGGCGGAGCCCAACTCGTGGTGGACGCTTCGACGACCCTTGAGTATCCACGGATGGCCAGCACTTCGAACGAGGTCGGGCGGCACATTTCAGTTTTTCTGACGCCGAACGGCCATGCCTCAGTTTTACTGGCCGAAGATGAGCGTCGCAAGAACAGATTGAGAACCCTTGAGGCGCAGTACTACCGGGCGCTTATCGCAGAGGAGTGGGGTCGGACCCACTTGGATGGCAACTTGAGCTCGTTCTGGAGTGGTGCGAGCTGCCGCGACATATCGATAGTTATGCCTTACTCGCGAATCACGTCCCACGCCAGCACGCTTGCAGAGCAGGTGCAACTGGTCTCTAGGCAACCACTTGCGAAAATACGGGTTTGGCAACGCGATGCCGAGACAGGTGCAGTAGCCGTGCACGATGTGGCTGTGCAACCAGAGCAGTGTCACACCTTCGATGAACTCAGTCTCTACATCGACGACGGCGTTGAGACGTGTCTTCGTACTCTTCGAACAGCTAGCCTTCCAAACGAAACGGGCGGGGTTCTACTCGGCTACTACGATTTCAATATCAAAGCAGTCTTAGTCGTTGACGCAATGTCAGCGCCACCTGATAGCAAAGCGTCTCCACAGGCCTTCGAGCGCGGTATTGCTGGTCTCGCCGAAACCGTGGCTGAAGCCTCCCGCCGGACTGCTGGCATCGTGGGCTACATCGGCGAGTGGCACAGTCATCCACGCGGGCACTCGGCTTCTCCTAGCAGGGACGATTTCATTCAACTCGTGCACCTTGCACTAGGTATGTCCGCCGACGGGCTTCCCGCAGTTCAGCTCATAGTTGGGGAGAACGATATTCAAGTTTTCCAGGGAACTGTGCACGCATGAGCAGGGAGGAGCGTGCGTCCATCGCGCTGGTGTTGTCAGGCGGCGGCGTCCGAGCCATGGTCTTTCATCTGGGCGTGCTGAAGCTGCTGGCGGAGCGTGGCCTGCTTGAAAACGTTGACAGGATTTCGACCGTGTCAGGCGGAAGCTTGTTGGTTGGGTTGATTTTTCAGGAATGTGGGTTGCAGTGGCCTTCCTCGGAGACATTTCTCGCGACAATCTACCCAGCGCTACGCAAAAAGATTTGCCAGCGCAGCCTTCAATGGGGGGCGCTCCGACAACTGCTAAACCTGAGCAATTTTAGATTCATCCTCTCCAGGGCAAACTTACTGGCCTTGGCACTGAAGAACGAATGGGACGTCTCAGGCAGGCTCATCGACCTACCCACTAAGCCGGAGTGGTCCATCAACGGAACGACGGCAGAAAATGGCAAGCGCTTTCGGTTCAAAGCAGTCGATATTGGCGACTATACGCTTGGCTATGCCTCACCTGGTAACTTCCCTCTTGCGAATGCTCTTGCAGTGTCTGCTGCATTCCCTGGCGGCTTTGGGCCGTTAACTCTAAACGCGTCCAAGTTCACATGGCACAGACGCCCGTGGGATTCACCTGCTGGCACAGAGCAGTCAGTAGACATTGGATACCGGAGGCTACACCTCTACGACGGTGGTGTTTACGACAACCTCGGGCTTGAACCGTTCTTTGACGCAGGCCGTGGAAGGTCGAAGCACGCAGACATCTGCATTGTCGTTTCGGATGCGGGTGCTCCACTTCCCTTAGGCTTTTCGTTCAGGCCTCTTAGCTTATTTCGGCTCAAGCGCGTGGCCGACATAATAGCAAACCAGGCGCATGCGCTCCGCGTACGGACGTTCTCAACCTACCTTCAAGCAGCGGCTGGGCGTGGGGCCTTCATCTATATTGGAACGCCTGTGAGGGCAGAGCTGCCTTGCAAGTCGGCTGAGTTCGCCACCAGCTTTCCAACCACCTTAGGCGCATGAGCATCGAGGAATTTGACCGCCTAGCGAGCCACGGATACGAGGTAGCAGCACAAGTTGAGAGCAAGTACGGCATTGTTTAGGTGCCTGCAGCGACAAGAAGGGAGCTAGAGACAGTGACTATATCGCAACGCCCGTCTCACACCTTAGAATCATAACTTCTATAGATATCGAGATTCGGAAACGTTGGGCTGCCTGGAGTCCAAAATTCTACGCTATCCGCGTGTAATTCATAGAAATCGCGGTCCACCGTTATGCGGACTGCGTTAGGTAGATATCCATCAACTAGACGGTAAGGATTACCGTCTAGTTGAACAGCCTCAGTGCCAAGCGGCAATAATATTGGCCGATCGAGAATCGCGCGAAGATCGGATAGTGTGATTGCCGGATCGGGGCGAACCGGTAATTCGAGATCTTCATCCGCGAAGTCGTCAAGATTAAGGGCTAAGCCATCCTCATCTGAAATTGCATTATCAACCGCTTGCAACGCGTCATCACGCTTCACGTCAGGCGCACTAGACTTTGATAGCACCGATTTTTCGATGAGCTGCGGCAACCGAGTGAGGATTGGCTGAAGGCCGCCCACCACCTTCTCAAAAATTGAAATGCGACTGCGGAGCACACGATAGATGTCAGCCTCAACAGTGTCTTCGTAGTGCAGATTAATAATCCGAATATCGGCGAACCGTTGGCCGAGGCGATCGATGCGTCCGATCCGTTGTTCGACACGCATCGGGTTCCAGGGCATGTCGTAGTTCACTAAAGCGCCGCAGAACTGGAAGTTCAATCCTTCGGCTGCCGCGTCAGTGCAAACCAGAACTTCGGAACGCCCTTCCTTGAAGCGCCGTTTGACCTCGTCGCGCGTGATCAACGTCCAAGTGCCGTCGGTGTTGTGTACCTCTCCGCCACGTCCGGAAAAACACATCACTGAGTTTCCTGCGCCAACGAGTTGATCACGTAAGTAGTCCATGGTATCCGTAAACTGGGTGAATACCATCACCTGCGGATAGCCACTTCCTTTGATCTCATACAGAACCCTCGAAAGCTCTACCGCCTTGCTGTCGGTAGGCAGGCGCTTAATTTCGTCCACGATGGTTCCGATCGTACTGATCTCTTCAAATGCAAGGGCACGGCGCTCATATTCTGACACTGTTTCGATGTCAATTTCTTCGCCAGCCTCGACTTGGTCGGCCACGTTTTCATCGACGCTAGCTTCATCGGCTGCGGTGAACAGTCCATCCACTCCACCCTTACGCTTCTCCAAAGTTTGTCGAAGGGCATGAAAGCTAGAAGCGAGGCGGCGGCGATAGATCGTCATCACGAAGCCAACTGCGTTGCGCGCATCTGGCGTCGCCGCGTTGTAGGTTTGAGAGATGTAAGTTTCAACTTGTTGATAAAGATCACCTTCCTCTGGGGAAAGGGGAATGAACCGATCTTCGACTTGGCGCGACGCAACTGCTGTCGATAACTTGCCAGCCTTAAAATATTTGCGTAAAAGTTCGCGCGTGTGACGTGATACAAGAGCACGGACCGGCGTGCATCGTTTAATGATTACAATTGCGGCTCGCCGCTCATCCAGCGATAGCTGCCGTCTCGGGATTGAAACAGGTTCCCTGAGCGCTTGAAGAACCTTCCGCGTCTTCAAGCCGCTAAGCTTGGTCTGTCTTTCTGCATCGCTCCTCGAAGTCTCACCGTATTGAGCTTCGTTGGCTCGAAAAAGCGTTGACAGCCAATCGAGACCCTCATTTGTAATAGTTTCTTTTGCTACTTCGGAGAAGAAGCGAATGAACGCATCCGACGTCCACGCGGCAGGTAGACCCAACAGGTCAAGAAGGTCCCACAGTTCAGTAGCGTGAACTTGTAGCGGCGTCGCGGTCAGAAGGATCAACCCGTCGGTTCGGCGTTTTAAGGATCTCATCAACTGGAGGAGCCGGTTCGGCCCCTTAGCCTGAGGCGTACCTGCGCCTCTTGTTCTCGCGTGATGAGCCTCATCCAGAACAATAAGATCCCAGGGATCGGCGGCATCCAGTACTTCTCCCTGACGGTCCTGTCGGCGGGCAAGATGGCTCGACATTATAACGAAAGGCTCACGATGCCATGCGTCGCGCGATACCGGCCGTTCGAAATTGGGGTTTTTTGTACAAACCCTCGAAAAGGGGGATTAAGGAATTAACTGGTGAATGGTACTTCCCTTTCTAACTAGTATTCGATCGATGAAAGCTATACTAGGCGAAGAGTATCACTATTTCTTAGATGAGCTGAGAATTGTATTTTGAGATATGTAAAGAGACATAATTCAGGCGAGTCTCAACTTGTCTACTTTTTGAGACGGTTTTTGTAAGAAGCTTTACTGGCAGGGGATTGAAAGTAATAATTGCCAATCGCATTTTTGCTAAGACCCCTTTTCGAGGAGTCTTACAAATAACCCCAACTAGCAGGTCGGCCATTACTCTAAGGTTTAGGGTGCTTCTGTTGCCATTCCCGCGCCAGCCTTTGCCCCTCGTCTCTCTGCGGAAAGTTCATCTCTTTCTCTAATGAGTCAAGAGACTTCCGGGCAACTTCGTCGTTGTCCTGGGCGGCGGCCAGCGAGAGCCACATATAGGCTTGCACATTATCCTGCGCTACGCCTTGACCAAAGTAATACATCACGCCGAGCATGCCTTGCGCACTTGCAAGCCCTTGCTCTGCGGCTTTGCGATACCATTTCATCGCCTCGACATAGTTTCGCGCTACACCTTTGCCCTCGTAATACATTCCGCCAAGACCTTTTTGCGCTATGAGATATCCCTGCTCTGCCGCCTTGCGATACCATTTCACTGCCTCGACATAGTTACGCGCTACGCCTTCGCCCTCGTAATACATTCCGCCGAGGTGTGCTTGGGCCAATTGAGCTAATTCATTCCTCTGCTCTGCCGCCTTGCGATACCATTTCATCGCCTCGACATAGTTTCGCGTTACGCCTTGACCCTTGTAATACATTGAGCCGAGCTGGAATTGAACCAATTCATTCCCCTGCTCTGCCGCCTTGCGATACCATTTCATCGCCTCGACATAGTTTCGCGCTACACCTTGGCCATCATAATACATATTGCCGAGTTTAAATTGAGCCTCTGCATACCCCTGCTCTGCTGCCTTGCGATACCATTTCATCGCCTCGACATAATCGTCTTCGCGTAGGTCATACATCAAGCCAAGATTGTATTGAGTAACTGCATCACCCTGTTCAGCGGCCTGCTGGGTTGTTGTAGAATCTGTTGGCGCAGCAGGGCAGGGCATTGTCAAGAGCAGCATTAATCCGGCAGTAATCCAGAAATGGTTTTTTTGGCGCATGGCTGAACACTCCTTTTCCTTTCCTCTGTGAACCGCTTTAGAAGCGTCAGGAAGGGATTTTAGTCTTTTGGATAGGGATAGATAGCCTGTTCAGGTTTTAGCGCGTTCTAGAAGCCTCACTCTTCTCCGCCAAGCCCTTTGTAGCTCTCTTTTTAAGTATGCCCATTACAAGGCCCAATGGTAGCGAAACTTGTATCAGCGCAGCCCTGCTTAAGGAGAGATAAGTGGGGTTAACCATGCTTGAACGCAAGGTGCCTAGAGAGGTGAAAGCCTGGATAGACTGTTAGGAGCTGCTATAATTCCCCTATTTATTTGGTATGTCTATATGGATCTTTTTGATGGATATTATGCAACTCCTGATAGAGGTGAATTTGTAGTTGGTGTTACTGTCACTTATCACACTCGAAGACTTAAAGACCTCCACCACAATGGCCGTCCTGCCGTGCTCCTTGTTATGTACGTTACTCCTGACTATAAGGATGGTCCTGGCTATGTTGAGACTGGGCGCATACGTTTTACTGATGCTTTAGGTGGTGCTCGCAAAGTAAGACTTAAGGATATCGTTGCAGA
The DNA here is from genome assembly GCA_038245785.1 of Gloeobacterales cyanobacterium. Classification (GTDB taxonomy): domain Bacteria; phylum Cyanobacteriota; class Cyanobacteriia; order Gloeobacterales; family PMM-0068; genus Sivonenia. Next base: position 12,495 of record JBBRSB010000025.1, read on the forward strand.
TTCTTCAACGGCTAATCGTAAGCTCGTTAGGCAGTGGACAGCTAAAAACAGACCGCGTTCAAAACGTCCTAATCCTTCTTAGCCTCATTCACTTGGCGAGTGACATCGAAACGGGTCCTCAATGGTTACTTTTTTCGTGCAACTAGCAAAAGCCCCTCTCAAAAAGTCCGTGCGAAGCGACCTCAAGCGCGACCGTCCGGTATTCACTATCGGATTAGCCTCTACCGATTGGCGCGAGGGTAGGACAGAAGGCTACGCCGTGGGGACCCGCTAATTACCGGCCCAAGAAGAGTTTCAATACCTCGCTCAGCCCTGTTTAAGGAGGGATAAGTGGGGTTAACCATGCTTGAACGAAGCTTGGCTCAAGAGTGAAGTCTTACACCATGAAAGTCATTGTAATCGCTTCATATAAGGTACTCAAATCAACAACCCAATCGCAGCAAGCTGCGGGGTATGCGCAGTCGTTTCTAGATCAAAAAGAACTGGGAAGGTAGCTCTTCTAGCCGATTTTAAGTGTGAATCAAAGATAAGAAAAAGAGCAAAATAAAGTGTAAGCGTCCACAGAATTTAAACTATGCAAACCCATTTAAAGTATTTCTCTATACATGGAAATTCATCAAATCTTTATAAAAACAGTATTCGCAACATGCTAACTTTACCGACTACCTATATCTAAGCTCCACACGATTTCGGAAGGTTGAAATTTAGCTCCTCCATAAGATTTTCACTTGTTCATTTCGTAATCAAACTTCAGAATTTTTATTTAAACCGAGCGATTAGAAAATACACTTCATCTCATTAACCGTACACAAAGGAGATCACTAGATTACCAGACCCATTTTAAGGTATTCTATCCACATCTATCAGACACTGATGCACTTCAAATTTGAATCGGTGGCTGCTCGATAGGTTGCTGGTTCAGATGGCTGATCACGGTTCAAATTTGCTCGATTCAGTATTTTGCGTCCGATATTCAAAGTTGATTTTAGAATGAAAATACTTGCGCCTGGTGCCAGAATTGTTGTTCGAGATGCGGAATGGTTGGTTAAATCTACGTCACAATCATCAGATCGCGGTCGAGTTATTGAAGCAGTTGGTATTTCGGAGTTTATTCGAGGGAGAGTAGCTCGATTTATTGAAGAACTGGAAGAAGATCTTCTGGTTCTGCAACCGGAAGAGACTGAACTAATTGCCGAAGGGTCTTCGAGTTATGCCCACAGCCTACTGTTTCTTGAGGCTAACCTTAGACAGACGATTCCAGATGATCCATGCATTTATATAGGTCAAAAGGCTGCGATGGATACTTTGGGGTATCAGCTGTGGCCAACCTACAAAGCTTTGCAGATTCCGCGACAACGGATTCTAATTGCCGACGCGGTGGGTTTAGGCAAAACATTAGAATGCGGCATTTTAGTTTCGGAATTAATTCGTCGTGGGCGAGGCCGACGGATTTTGGTTATAACGACCAAATCGATGATGGTGCAGTTCCAGAAGGAGTTTTGGTTTCGATTTACGATCCCCTTGGTGCGACTGGATTCGGTTGGGATCCAGCGAATTCGATCCCGTGTTCCTGGGAATCATAATCCCTTTCATTACTATGACCGAGCCATCATTTCGGTCGATACGCTTAAACAAGACCGGGAGTATCGCACCTATCTTGAACAGGCACACTGGGACATCATTGTCATTGACGAGGCTCATAATGTTGCCCGTCGTGGTAAAGGTCAAGGTGCATCGCAAAGGGCAAAACTTGCCGAGCGTTTATCCAATCGATCCGATACGCTGATTCTGCTATCGGCAACGCCCCATGATGGAAAACCCGAAAGCTTTGCCAGCTTGATGAACATGCTGGATCCTACAGCGATCGCCGACGAGTCTAGTTACACGAAAGACGACATTCAGAATCTCTATGTACGTCGATTTAAGAAGGATGTATTGCAGGACTTAAGGAATCATGTCCTCGAACGCAATATCGAATCCTTGGAGTCTTGGGCATCAACAGCGGAAGAACGGGTGTTTGAATCCCTGAACGAGCTAAAACTCCAGAGCGATACTCAGCGTAAGGCAGGACAGCTTTTCAAAACCACGTTACTCAAGGCCATGTTATCGAGTCCTGGCGCATGTCTAGAGACGGTACAGAACCGTCTGAAACGATTACGGCGAGAATCCTCGATTGCAGATCACGCTGACGTTGCGGAACTTGAAACACTGAAGCATGCCCTTGAGCACGTGGACGTACTCAGTTTCAGCAAGTATCAGCGATTGCTCCAACTAATTCGTAAAGACTTTGGCTGGACGGGGAAAGACCCTAAGGATCGGTTGGTAATTTTTACAGGGCGGCTAGAAACCCTACGCTTTCTCAAAAAGCGCTTGGCGGAAGATCTAATGTTGAAACCAGAAGCGCTTGGCGTACTGGATGGCGGGCTACCGGATGTAGAACAAAATCGCATCGTCGAAGAATTCGGACAGGAAACGGCAAGAGTACGGATTTTGCTTGCAACGGAAGTCGCTTCAGAAGGGTTGAACCTTCACTACTTAAGCCATAAATTGATTCACTTCGATATTCCGTGGTCTTTAATGACGTTGCAACAGCGTAATGGTCGAATTGATCGTTACGGTCAAACGCATCAGCCTGAGATCCGCTATATGCTGACTCGTTCTCGCTTGGAACGGATGGATGAAGTAGAGCGGATCGTTAAAGTTCTTCTGAACAAAGACGAACAAGCAATTAAGAATATCGGGGATCCCTCCGTGTTTATGGGGGTCTTTGACGCAGAGGCTGAAGAGGCGTTAACGGCAACAATCATCGAGACTGGTGTATCGGCGGAGTCGTTCTCCGAGCAACTGGATGCGAATGCGGAAACCGGGGGTGGATTCGACATTTTTTCTTTGTTTGAAAATCCGGATGAGACTGATGCTGGTTCGGCGGAGATGGAACCCTCCGAAAAAGGGGAGGAAGGGAAATTGCTCAGCCTGTATCCTTCGACCTTCTCATTCGCTGTGGCGGCACTGCAAGCCTTAGAAAATCCGCCCCCTAACTTGAGGGTGCAAGAAGCAGAGCGTTTTATTGAACTTCAGCTACCTGCTGAGTTGGAACCTCGCTACGATCGCTTACCTCGCGAAATTAGGCCAAGGGACGATCAGCTTTTGCAGCTCACAGATCGACCATTCGAGATTATGAAAGCGATGGAGGAAGCGCGGCGGCAGGAGACGAGCTGGCCTCAGAAACAATACCTATGGGATTTACATCCGCTGGTGGAATGGCTGAGCGATCGCTGTCTGTTTCGATTTGGTCGACATCAAGCTCCCGTATTGCAGCTTCAGGACCGTATTGGTCCGCAGGAAGCGGTGTTTATCTTGTTTGGAAGTTTTCCGAATCGGCGCGGGTCGCCCGTGATTAACCGTTGGGTATCGGCAGTGTTTACAAGAGATAAATTTCAGCGCATAGAGCAGTTTGAAGGAACGTGCCAACGAACTGGCCTAGGGCAGCAGCCCATCCCAAATCCAGGGGCGGCAGCCGTTCGGCTTGAGCCATTACGATCGTTGCGCTCTGAGGCAGTGACACAAGCCCGAAATTATTTAATTAAGGAGCGGGTTGCGTTTGAAGCAAAACTGACTCCACAGTTGCAGCAGCAACGCGAGCGCCTGGAACGCTTGAAAGGGAGACACTTTGAACAGATGGAATTCCGCTTTGAAACCGATAGCCGTTCGGTTGACATCAAGGCGCAGCGACGACAGAAAGAACTGAATCGCATTGAGAGAATCTTCCAGGACTATGAAAGCTGGGTCGAATTGTCGATGACGACGGAAGCAGAACCCTATATAAAGTTGATTGCTGTTTTGCAGGGAGAAGGCTAATGGCACTGGTTGGAATCGCGAATGAAAATGAATTCTATTCGGCTCACTACCTGGATGCCATTCTCAAGGAAGATTTGAAGGGCGTAGCAAAGCATTGGCAAGAGGCTACGACCGCTGAAAAAACGCCGGATCAGCTATTGGGGAGTCTGCGTCAGTGCTATTTTCGATTACGCGACCGCCTGGGGCGTACCAAAGAACCGGATGAGAATCTGGCGCTGCAACGGGAATTTTTCCAGAGTGTGCTAGAGATTTTAGGGTATCAGTGGAAGCCCAAACTCATAGTGTTACAGGATGATGGTCTTCTACCGATTGTGGCAGAGGTGAGCCGTAGTAATGAGATACCGCTCCTGTGGATTTTAGAAGGCTTTAATGGGACGGATGAACCATCAGATGTGCTTTCACTGACCTTAGACCCGGTTCAATTTCCTCAAGGGGCAACGGGAGATGTATCCGTGTCGGAGGGAATTGCAGCCATTCAAGGGCAAACCCTTGAGGAAATTTTGAGCGATCGCGTGTTTGCGGAGGACAATCCGCCTCGCTGGGTGATTCTGCTGAGTGTGGACCAGATTGTTTTGGTTGATCGTCACAAATGGAGCGCATCGCGGCTGTTGCGGTTTGACCTGCAGGAGCTGTTGAGAGAGAAAGATTCGGATGCTTTGTTGGCAGCGGCAAAGTTGTTGCATCGGGAGCATACCTGCCCTGCAGAGGGGAGTTCGCTACTGGATGAATTGGATGAAAAAAGTCATCGCCATACATACAGCGTTTCGGAGGACTTGAAATTTGCCCTACGGGAAGCGATCGAGTTACTGGGAAATGAGGCACTATACTATCGCCGCACGGTAAGTAAGCTGCGGGTATTTTCCACGGATGTGCAACTAGAGCGAGGGGAACGGGAGATTGACCCCAACCAGCTCAAGGTGGAGTGTCTGCGCTGGGTCTATCGATTGTTGTTTGTCTTTTATATTGAGGCGCGGCCTGAGTTGGGCTATGCGCCGCTGAAGTCGGATGTATACCGCGAGGGCTATAGTCTGGAGTCTTTGCGGGATTTGGAGCAGGCTGAACTGCTGACCAGTGTGGATGAAAATGGCAACTTTATTGATGCCAGTATCCGGCGACTGTTCAAGCTGCTTTGGGAGGGCTACCCTAGCGAAAGCTCAATGCAGTTAGATTTGCAAAGCAGCAAGGAAACGGCGATTCACAACACATTTCGGTTGCCTGCCCTGAAGAGTCATTTATTTGACCCTGCCCGCACTGCAATGCTGAATGGAGTGAAATTTAGAAATACTACGCTACGTCGGGTGTTGGAGTTGATGTCTCTATCCCGTGGTGAGGGGAAACAGCGCCGGGGACGGATTAGTTATGCCCAGCTAGGAGTAAACCAGTTGGGAGAGGTCTACGAGGGGTTACTGAGTCTTTCGGCTTTTTTGGCTGAGGAAGACCTTTACGAGGTGCAAGCGGTTAAGCAGACCACAGAAGCGACCAGTGACTTAGACGAAAATATTGAAGTCTCAAAAAAGTCGAAAAAACAAAATAATCATAATGAACTAAAAGTTGGATATTTTGTTACGGCTTCTCAATTAAATGAGTACGAACCAGAAGAGTGGGTACTTGATCCTAAGACTAAGAAACCGCGTAAGCATGAGAAAGGAAAGTTTCTATTTCGTTTAAAGGGCCGAGATCGGCAAAAGAGCGCAAGTTACTATACGCCTCAGTCCCTGACGGAATGTTTGGTGAAGTATGCCCTTAAGGAACTTTTGCAGGACAAAACTGCCGACGACATTTTGAAGCTTACGGTGTGCGAACCCGCGATGGGTAGTGCGGCGTTTTTGAATGAGGTGGTGGATCAGCTTGCGGATGCATATCTGGAGCGCAAGCAGGATGAGTTGGAGGAACGGATTCCCCATGAACGGATCACCATCGAGAAGCAAAAGGTAAAGATGCTGTTGGCGGATCGCAATGTATTTGGCATCGACAAGAACCCGATTGCTATGGAGTTGGCGGAGGTTTCGCTATGGCTAAACTCGATCTATGGCGACCCAGATAATCCATCGCGGGTGTTTGTGCCGTGGTTTGGATTGCAGTTGAATTGCGGGAATTCATTGATTGGGGCACGGCGGCAGGTATATCGTCTCAAAAATGTGACGGGTGGCAATAAGGGGGTGGCGAAGTGGCATGAGTTTGCACCGGAGCGGGTCCCACTAGGGCAGGCATTACCGGAAGATGGAATTTTTCACTTTTTGCTGGGCGATCCGGGGATGGCGAATTACGCCGATAAGGTAGTCAAGGCGATGCAGCCGGAGGCGATTAAGCTCATCCAGGAATGGCAGAAGGAGTTTGCTAAGGCCGAGCTAACGAAAGAACAGGCTGAGTATGTGCTGCGCTTAAGTCGGCGGATTGAGGACTTATGGGAGAGCTACGCGCGGGAACTGGCTCAGATTCGCCAGCGCACGACTGATCCATTAACGGTCTGGGGACAAGATCGAGACGGTGGCAAGGGTGATTTTGTCTCTCGTGACGATACGCCCTTGGAACAAAAGGACAAGATTTATGAGCAGGAAAAGCTCTCGAAAGGGGTGCAGAATGCGGGAGCCTATCGGCGGCTGAAGTTGGTGATGGATTACTGGTGTGCTTTGTGGTTTTGGCCTATTGCTGAGGCGGAAGAGTTGCCTAGTCGAGAGCAGTTTTTGCAGGAAGTGGGGGCGATTTTAGGAGAGACGGAAATGTTGGCTCCTGCAATACAGCAATTGGTCTGTTTTCCTGAAACCCAAGCGGTTGAGAAGGGAACGCTATTTTTGAATACTTGGGGCTATGTAGACTTAGAAAAATTGAAGCGGTTTTACCCACGGTTGAGTTTGGTAGAAAAGCTGGGTGAGCAGCATCGGTTTTTCCATTGGGAGTTGGAATTTGCCGATTTGTTCCTAGAAAATGGCGGTTTTGACTTGATGGTGGGGAACCCGCCCTGGATTAAGGTGGAGTGGCAGGAAGGTGGAGTGCTGGCTGACTATAACCCTATGGTGGAACTACGAAATCTCTCGGCCAGTAAGTTAGCAGAAACGCGAGAAAGTCTGTTTGGGAATTATCCAGGGTTGAGAGCGGCTTATCTGAGTGAATTTGAAGAAGCAGACGGGACGCAGAATTTTTTAAATGCGGTGCAGAATTATCCTCTGCTGAAAGGCATTCAGACGAATTTATTTAAATGCTTTTTACCTCAGGCGTGGAGCTTTACGAAACCGGAAGGAGTGTCGGGATTTCTCCATCCTGAAGGTGTATATGATGACCCAAATGGTGGGCTACTGCGGCGAGAACTTTATTCCCGCTTGCGAGATCATTTCCAGTTTCAAAATCAGCTCATTCTTTTCCCAATCGGTCATAGGGTTAAATACAGCTTGAATATCTATGGAAGTCAGCAATCGCCCTACTTCAAGACTATTGCAAATCTATTTACGCCAAAGACGGTCTCAGAGTGCGATGAACATAATGGCACGGGGGAGGTTGGCGGTATTAAAGATGAGTTGAACAATTGGAACTTCAATGGTCATCAACAGCGAATTATAGAGGTTTCTTTAGCTGAGCTAGACCTATTTGCAAAACTCTACGACGAAGATGGGACAGCAGCAGATGAGGCTCGTTTACCTACGCTGCATTCAAGAAATCTGGTCAATGTATTACGAAAATTCGGTATTCAAGAGCAACGTCTTGGAAATCTGGAAGGGCAATATTTAGCACTTGAAATGTGGCATGAAACTAATACCCAGAAAGATGGAACGATTCGACGCGATACTCAATTTCCAGCATTGGCAACCGACCTAATTCTCTCTGGCCCCCATTTTTATGTTGGGACTCCCGTTTACAAAACGCCCCGTAATGTCTGTACAGAAAAAGGTCATTACGACATCCTTGACCTCACCACCCTATCTGACGACTACCTGCCCCGTACTAACTACGTCCCTGACTGCGATCGCACTGAATACCGCCGCCGCACCCCAAAAGTCCCTTGGGGCGATAATCAACCCGTCACAGACTTTTATCGTTTGGTTTGTCGTAGGCAGTTGAGTCAATCAGGAGAAAGAACTCTAATTCCAACAATTGCACCGAAAGGTTCTGCTCACATTCATCCAGTTATTTCAACAACCTTCCAAGACCAGAGTGCTTTGATAGCTTTTTGCGCTTTTTGCAGTTCAGTTATCTACGACTTTTATATCAAAACGACAGGTAAAGGAGATCTTTACGAGTCAACTTTGCGGTTATTGCCATTACCAGAAGCTAACCCAGCGATTCGCCATCGTACCCTTGTCCTTAACTGTCTCACGACCTACTATGCCGATCTTTGGGTGGCCTGCTTTGATCCCACTTTTACTATTGACTGCTGGAGTAAACCTAACGATCCGCGTCTTGACCATGGCTTCTTCACTAAACTCACTCCCACCTGGCAGCGTAACTGTGCCCTCCGCAATGACTATGCCCGTCGCCAAGCCCTCGTCGAAATCGATGTCCTCGTTGCAATGGCTCTCGGCCTTACCCTCGACGAATTAATCACCCTCTACCGCATCCAATTCCCCGTCATGCAGCAGTACGAGAGGGAAACCTTCTACGACCAGACCGGACGCATCGTGTTCACGACCAGTAAGGGACTCGTTGGGGTCGGGGTTTCCCGTAAGGGCAACGCCAAACAAGGCATCATCGGCTGGGAAGACATTCAAGATATGACCAACGGCGAAGCCTCCATCCCTATCACTGATGACACTCTTCCTGGTGGCCCCATCGAACGCACCATCACCTACCAAGCCCCTTTTGATAAATGCGATCGAGTGGCCGATTATCGAACTGCCTGGGCCTACTTTGAGAATTTGTCAGATTGAGGGCATAGATAGAATTTCACACCCTAGAAGCATTCCACCATGACTTACTCGAACACCGACTACAAACACATCCAAATCGACGACAACTGCGTTCCCATCATTGAAGGAACCACCATGAAAGTTGCAGAACTGCTTACCTCTCATCTGACCTATGGCTGGAGTCCCGAAGAACTATATCAACTAAGTGCTGTATCTCTCCCTATAATCCTGTGGTGAACCTATGATTCCATCCGTCGTCGCCACTGAACTGCGTAATTGCATTTCCGACTATTTGCGGACTACCTTCCGGCCCACCACGCCAGGGTTCGATAGCCTGATGGAGCGATTCATAGCAGTTCCGAGCAATGTGGGACGTGGCCCCTACGTTTCCATTGGTCTGCCCTTTCGTACTGGAACGATGGGCACCAACTACTTCCGTCACATTCCGATGGAGTTTGCTCCGCACCTGCATCAGGAACGAGCCTTCGACCGCCTCAGTCCTCCCTATTACCAATCAACGCTGATTGCCACCGGAACAGGCTCCGGTAAAACCGAATGTTTTCTGTTGCCCCTCCTAGAGCATTGCCGCTTAAACATTGGAGAACCTGGCATCAAGGCGATTCTCATCTATCCCATGAATGCCCTCGCCACCGACCAATCTAAACGCATTGCCGACCTTATCCATAACACCCCTGCTCTCCAAGGCAAAGTCACTGCCGGACTCTATGTGGGCGATAGCGACGCAACCCCGACCACGATGATGACCGCAGAAAAAGTCATCACCGAAAAGCGCATCATCCGCGAATCGCCCCCCGATATCTTGATCACCAACTACAAAATGCTGGACTACCTGCTCATCCAGCCTGACGCTCAAAAACTGTGGCGCTATAACCAACCCGAAACCCTGCGCTACATCGTTGTAGACGAATTCCACACCTTCGACGGTGCTCAAGGAACCGATCTCGCCTGCCTGCTCCGTCGCCTCAAATATAGGCTCAACACTCCGCCCCATCATCTTGCTTGCATCGGTACCTCCGCCACCCTAGGGGGCGAAGATAGCCGCAAAGATATGTTGAGTTACGCTGCCACCATCTTTCAAGAACAACTGGATGATGGAGTACTGATAGAAGAAGACCGTCAGACCGCCGCAGAGTTTTTGCAAGACGCCTTGCTCAATATCCTGCCCGTCCCAGACCCTGAAACCATCGCTCAACTCCAACCAAATGCACACCAGACTCCAGAGGCGTATCTGCGCACTCAAGCGCGACTGTGGCTGCAAGACAATGCGCCACAAGAAGAGAACCCTGCCCTGAGCCTTAGCGCGAACACTGCCCAGCAAAGTTTAGAAATTGCCCCCTCCCTGCAACAACTCGATCTGTCAGCCCCGAATTTGGACGCACCCCTCACAAACGAATGGCGAGTGCGACTGGGACTAGAACTGAAAACCCTACCGATCATCCAAATCTTAGTCCGAACGCTAAGGAACAGACCCCACAGCTATGACGAACTGACTGAAACCCTTCGTCGTCGTCTGCATTTCCCGAAGTGCGATCGCCCAGAATACCTGCCCCTACTCCTGGATAGCCTCCTAGCGCTGGTTGCTACCGCAAAACGGCTAGATACCCGACCGGATGGCAAGAACCTCTATTTGCCTTGGGTGACCCTGCGCGTCCAGATTTGGCTAAAAGAGCTAAGACGGATGGTCGCTACCGTAGAGCCTCAACCTCGGCTCCTGTTCTCAAACGACCTTACCCCAGAACAAGCAAAGAAAACTCTCCCCGTCGTTCACTGTCGAGACTGCGGTGCCACCGGATGGGCTGGGGTGCGTCCTGCCCAGGGCACTCAAAAATTAACCCCTAATGACCTGAAACGCTTTTATCAAGAATTTTTTGGTCGCAAACCGCTTATCACCTTCTTATTCCCCAGCGATGCCAAGAACTCCGATACCCTTAAACTTTGCCCCGAATGCTTCGCCATCAATGGCCCAGGTGCCGAAGACTGTCAATCCTGCGGTTGGTCTGAACTCATTTCCGTCTATATTCCTAACTCCACGCGCACCAATACCCAACAAGAGCAAAAACAACTTGAATCCCATAGCGATTGCCCCTTCTGCGGCAGTAGTAGCGGCTTGTCGATCTTGGGGGCGCAGGCTGCCAGCCTCACCAGCGCAATGATTGGAGTGTTATACACAACCCCCTTTAACTCGGATAAAAAACTTCTCACCTTCTCCGATTCTGTCCAAGATGCAGCCCACCGTGCGGGATTCTTTGGCGCACGAACCTACAGAACCACCTTACGCACCGCCATCGCTCATACCGTCAGGACAGCTGCATCCGAAGGTCTTACCCTGCAAACTCTTGTAGAGCAGTTTTCAAGCTTTTGGCAGCAAAAGCTTGGTTCAAACGCAGATTATGTCGCCACATTTTTACCTACTGATCTGGAATGGTTACGAGATTGGGACGAATTTGTCCGTAGCGATCGCACCGAACTAGACCCGCATAGTAAGCTGCCAAAACTGCTGGATGACCGACTTACTTGGGAAATCGTCGCTCAATTCGGTCATCGTTCCGCTATTGGCCCTTCTCTTGAACGGAGCGGCACCTGCACTGTCAGCTTTGACCCTGCCCAACTTAAACAGGCGATTGATGACCTTCACCCCAAACTCGTCAATGAAGTAGAACCTCTGCGCCAAGTTCAACCGGATCGGGTGCGCCAATTTCTTTTTGGTTTGCTGCACCACTTGCGTCAGCGGGGCGGCATCCTCCAGGCTGCCACGCAGAGCTACATCAGTCAGGGCGGGATTACGTACCTCTTACAAAAACCCCTGTTCATGCCTCGCATGGGACCAAGGATTCCAGCCCCTATCTTTTGGGTTAACGCCTCGGCCCAGAGCGATCGCTTCGAGAAAGTAATTCAAACGGGACCACGCAGAAGTTGGTGCGAAGACTGGACAGCACGAATTTTTGCTTCAGCGAGTCTCCTGCTCAATGATCAAGTCATCGACGTGCTGCATATGTCCCTCGATGCGATGGAGAATGCTGGACTGCTAGAAAGCCTACCTTGCGGCAATGGTAAAGCCTGGGGTATCCCCATGTCGTCTCTATGGATAGAGCTGGAAGGGACCATTCTCGCCTGTGATCGCTGTTCCCATCAGTTGACTGCAAGCATCACAGAGCATTCAAGTCTTGAGGGGATGGCCTGTCTAAATCTGGGTTGCATCGGACACTACCGCCCTAACTCTCGTATCGGACTAGCCTACTACCGAAATCTTTATCGAAGCGGCGATGTTCGACGCATTATGGCCGCAGAGCATACGGGACTTCTCACACGGGAAAATCGAGAACGCTTGGAGCAACGGTTTATCGACGGCAATCGTCGCTGCGACCCCAATCTGCTATCTGCTACCTCCACCTTGGAAATGGGTATAAACATTGGTGATCTGTCCTCGGTGCTGCTGTGTTCCGTTCCACCTGGACCCGCCAACTTCCAGCAGCGCATCGGTAGGGCAGGGCGAAAGGATGGCAATTCCTTTGTCGGGACGATTGCCAATGGAAAACCTCACGATCTTTATTTCTATGAAGATCCGATGCAAATGATTGCTGGGAGCGTTGATGCGGCTGGATGTTATTTAGATGCTTCAGCCATCCTAGAGCGGCAATTAACCGCATTTTGTCTGGATAACTGGGTCTCAACCCATATGTCAACACAGGATTTTCCCAGAGCGCTCCAGGATGTGCTGAATGCGATCGAGCGCAGAGACATGAGCCGCTTCCCTTATAACTGGCTGCACTTTATCCAAGAGCGTCAGGGAGCATTGCTAGAAGCGTTTCTTAAACTTTTCCAGGACGCTATTGAAGATAGAACCGTCAACCAGCTTCGTACCTTTATGGAACGAGGAGAACAAGACGAGGGAGGACTTCGCTGGCGAATTTTAGATCGACTAGATGGAGTTCGACAGGAACGAACCCGGCTCAGCAGTCAGATTAAGAACATCACGGGCAAAATCAAAAAAATTAAGGAAGAACCTCCTGCGCTCCAAGATCCTGAGCGCCTTGACGAACTGGATCGTGAGCGGTCTAGCTTTAGACAACTGATGCGCGAGATTAACGATAAACATATCCTCAACTTTCTGACCGATGAGGGGCTTTTACCAAACTATGCTTTCCCAGAGTCAGGCGTAACGCTGCGCTCAATTCTGTGGCGAAAGCGTCAACAAGTTGAAAAATCCGGTGGCAGCAGTTACGAAACGTTCACGCTAACCTACGAGCGACCAGGGGCACTAGCCATCAGAGAATTAGTGCCAAGCGGCGTATTCTATGCAGAAGGACGACGGGTAACAATCGATCAAATTGACCTGAAACTGTCCGAACCCGAAGATTGGCGGATGTGTCGCAGTTGTAGCTATACCGTCCGAACCACGCAGCCCGAAGCCAATGCTCCATCTTGCCCAAGGTGCGGAGATTCTATGTGGCGCGATCAGGGTCGTGTCAGACGGATGTTGCGCCTGCGCCAGGTGATGGCATCTACTTCCGACAAAGGCAGCCGTTTTGGAGATGATCGGGAAGACCGCAACACAGGCTTTTTTCAGCGGCATTTGCTGGTGGATTTTGAAGCCAAGGATCGTGAAAAGACCTTTCTGATTCAGGACAAAGAATTTCCCTTTGGTATTGAGTACATTTCTCGAACCAATTTTCGGGAGGTCAATTTAGGGGAGTCGTTGTCTACGGGTGAATCCGTTGAGCTATCAGGGCAGCGTTTTACAACACGAGGATTTCGAGTCTGTAAAAGCTGCGGCAAAGTCATGAAAGGGAATGAACCCAAGGATCATGCTATCAACTGCCAATGGCGAGATAAACCCGACCAGGCAAAGGCAGAAGAGGTGTTATACCTCTACCGGGAGTTCGCCTCTGAAGCCATTCGGATATTGATGCCCGATGAAAATTTTTGGACCCCTCAAGGGCTACATTCCTTCGTAGCGGCACTACAACTGGGCTTGAAGCAAAAATTTCGGGGCAAAGTGGATCACCTTCATGTCACGATTTCCGGTGACCCTCAGGCTAATTCAAACCTCCGAAAGTCCTATTTGTATCTGTATGACAGTGTGCCAGGGGGGACAGGCTACTTGCGACAGCTTATCCGCAACCCCGACGAATTGCTGGATGTTTTTAACCGTGCCCTATTGGTGTTGAGAGCCTGCGGCTGTGAAGACGGCTGCTATAAATGCCTGTTAGCCTATCGCAACAGCTTTGACCAAGATGAAACCAGTCGCCAAACGGCGGTTAGGCTGCTCGCGCAGCTTGTAAAACACTGGCCTCAGCTAAAGGAAACTTCAGAAGGGCTATCGGCCATTCGACTCAATAGCAACTTTGAAAGCGAACTAGAACGAAGGTTTATCGAAGCCATTCGACGCTACAGCGGGGAGGTGTACCAAGGTTCAACTCCGCTGTTACGCAAAGACATCATCAATGGGAAGGCGGGATATTACCTAAAAATTGGCGAAGCAGCCTGGTTTATTGAAACCCAGGTTAACCTGAACCAGAATGACGGAGTCCAAATCCCATCCAGAGCCGATTTTCTCTTCAGACCAGCATCTACCCGTTCTTCGAGTCACCCGATCGCCATTTTTACGGATGGCTGGGAATACCATCAGGATAGGATTTTTGAAGATTTCAAGCAGCGTTTAGCCATTGTGCGAAGCGGTCAATTCTGGAGCTGGTCTTTGACTTGGGACGACGTTGAAAAGCAACTGAACCCAGATAGCCTCATCAATCGTCCTGAGGGACTAAAGTGCCAACTCAATTCTCAGTTCAACAGGAACAGCCATCAAGTTTACCAACAGTATCAGTGCGATGGAATGCGCGACTTAGAGCCTCGCAGCAGCTTTGAATGGCTTATGAGCTTTCTGGCTCAGCCCGATCTCAAACAATGGCAAAACTGGGCACTTTTGAGAACTATGGCGCAAGCCCATGCTCAATCCCTCCAAGACAGTGCCATCCAGAAGCAGTGGCAAGGCCAGGTGGTTCAGGTGCTGGGCGAGGAGCCTATTGATGTGTGGGAGCCATCTTCAAGATTTTTGAACACTGAAGTTCAGGTTTCGGCAGAGCTGAAGATCTGGAGCGGTGCAGATGTAATCCGTCATAAGAATTTGGAACAAACTGGTAGCTTTGTTTTGCTAAGTCTTGACGACCGGAAACAGTCTGACTCCTCATCGTTTCGCGGTAGTTGGGTAGAGAGTTTAAGGCTGTTTAACCTCTATCAATTTCTTCCCCATTTTTATCCTGTCACGACATCCATGGTGGATAAGGGGTACAGCCCTGCCTTGGCTCGTCCAGACACCGCCACGCTGTCGGCAGTTCCCACCTATCAAGAGGCTCCATGGAAGGAACTGCGGGAACTAACGGGAGTGGACAATTTGCTACCGGCCATCGACCGTATGGAAAAAGAGAAATGGCCAGTTCCAGAGCCGGGGTATGAACTGATGGGTAAGCGCGGAGCAGTCGTAGCAACCGCAGAGCTTGCTTGGCAAACTTTTAGAGTCGCTGTAACCCTCACGCAAGAGGATCTAGATGAATTTACAAACGAAGGTTGGACCGTGATCGACTGCGAAGAACTTTGGTCGTCAATGGACATCCTTGGCAAGAAACTGAAGGGAGAAGCATAAATGAGTTTAGAGAACACATTCCGCCTAGCCATCTCGGATGAATTCTTTGATGCCTACAGTCGATTACCTCGAAATGCACAAGGCAAGGTATCGGAATTCATTAACCGCTTTCGGCAAGATCCAACCCGACCAGGGCTTAATTACGAATCGATTCGCGATGGTCAAGACAAACGAATCAAGTCGGTGAGGGTTGACCAAGCGCATCGGGCTATCCTTCTTAAACCTGATACAGGCAACGTTTACATACTGCTTTGGGTAGATAAGCACGATGATGCGTACACTTGGGCACGGCGTAAGAAATGCCTTGTTAACCAAGTTTCTGGTGCGTTACAAATTATTGATATTGAGGCTGCCGAAGCAACTACAGAGCAACTCATCCAAAAAAATACTGGAGAATCGGAAAAGCGCTTTGACACTATTGAAGATAAGTATTTGATGCTACTTGGTGTTCCTGAAATATTGCTTCCTGCTGTTCGTCAAATTGTAACAGATGAAGATTTAGAGCAGTTACTCCCCCATTTGCCTAGAGAAGCAAGTGATGCATTGCTCATGTTGGCAGTTGGCTATGAACTTGAAGAAGTCTTAAAACAGCAGCAAAAGACAGACGAGAAGGTAAAGGTTGATCCTGAAGATCTTGAAACGGCTCTAGAAAATGATGATAGCCGTAGCCGATTCGTTGTGATTACGGATGATGCAGATTTAGAAGAAATGCTTGCGGCTCCCTTAGAAAAGTGGCGTGTGTTTCTGCATCCTTCTCAGCGGAAGCTAGTTGAACGGGATTGGAATGGTCCGGTTAGAGTTTTAGGCGGAGCAGGAACCGGAAAGACGGTTGTGGCGATGCATCGTGCAAAGTGGTTAGCCCAAAATCGTTTCACAGAACCGAGCGATCGCATTTTGTTCACCACCTTCACCCGTAATTTAGCCATCGATATTGAGGCTAATCTCAAGGCCATTTGTTCTCCTGAATTGATTCGTCGTATTCGTGTCATCAATCTAGACGCATGGGTTGCAGAGTTCCTTAGACAAGAAGGAGTTGAGGTTCGAATTGTTTATGAGGAAGAGACTCAAGAAATTTGGCAACAGGCTTATACTCTGGCCCCTGTCGAGCTTGGGTTTTCACAAAGCTTTTATCAGCAGGAATGGCATGAGATTGTCTCCGAACAAAACTGTCAAACTTTGCGCGACTATCTTGTAGCTCGACGGACCGGTCGTGGGACTAGATTGAGCCGTCAGCAAAGACAATTGATTTGGCCAGTTTTTGAGGAATTTAGGAATCTGTTGCGAGAAAAAGGTTTCAGAGAACCAGACGGTGCAATGCGTGATGCAGCCGAACTATTAGCAGATAGAGGAACCGAAACACTGCCCTATAAATCCATCATCGTAGATGAAGCTCAAGATATGAGCGAAGCGGCTTTCTCGCTTCTTCGGGCAATTGTAGGTGAGCCTAAGAAAAATGATTTGTTTATTGTTGGAGATGCCCATCAGCGGATTTATGGAAGAGTAGCGATTCTAAGTCGATGTGGGATCGATGTTCGAGGAGGTCGTTCTCGAAAACTTCGCTTAAACTATCGAACAACTGATGAAATCAGGCGCTGGGCCACAGCCGTGCTAGAAGGCGTAGATGTAGACGATTTGGATGGTGGAGCAGATTCTCTAAAAGATTATCGTTCCTTAATGCATGGTGAAGAACCAACATTAAGCGGCTTTAGTAGATTTGAGGATGAAATTTCTTACTTGAGGAAATTTCTGGAACAGATAAAGGTCAATGAAAATACCCTTTCAGGCGTTTGTCTTGCAGTTAGAACAAATGCTCTAGTGGATCAATATGAATCAGCACTCAAAAATATTGGCATTGCTGTTCGACGGCTCCAGAGAGATAAGCCTGATAACCCGTTGGACGAGGGCTTAAGACTTGCAACTATGCATCGAGTTAAAGGTTTGCAGTTTAACTACATTCTATTACCTGGACTGAATGCTGATATTCTGCCTTTAGAGTCCGTCTTCAACCAAAATGAAGACAAAGTAACTCAAACTCGTTTTGTCGATGGAGAGAGATGTCTTTTGCACGTTGCTGCAACACGCGCTAAGAAACAAGTCTTTATTAGTTTCTATGGAGAACCAAGTTTATTCTTGAAATACCCAAATCGTTAATGTGCCGAAGCTTTCGCTATCCGCCTATCGGCATTTCCGCAAAGGCGGGCATCCACCCAAAACTGGGTGAGTAATGCCTTCGATAGGAATTTTTCCAGTTTTCCATTCGACAAGATGTCTGAGTAGCAAAGCATTGCATAGATGGTCTAAAAATTTCTGTTCGGGCTTCATCATATGAGATTTTTAGCTAAGAGCTCTTAGGTTGTAAATCATCAATTATCCGCTAGAGGATGTAATGAGATTACAGCCTTTCCAGTTCGGATGAAGTACCTCAGAAATGAGGTTGCATAAGGCTTTTTACTTTGCCCAATGTACCTCAAACGGCTAAGAACCGCTATTTAGAATAATTTTCTCAGTGGCAGTATGCGTAAAAAGTGTTTACCTGGTATGCTGTGCAGGTGATTAGACTGACTTCATTTAGCCTAATTTCCCCTAATTGGATGGTCGTGTAGAGAAAGTCAGTCTGATAAATAGTTGGACGACGGCCGTCGAATTACTCTTGAGAGCGAGCATGGCAAACAATGATGTGATCAACGCCTATGTCTATGTGAGCACTGGCTTCCATTTGCGAGCACTATTGTATGCGCAAACTACGGAATGCCGATGGGTAATCAAGAACATTGAAGATGCGATTGCAGAACTTGACACGCTCGGTTTAACTTATCCACGCAACCAATCCAAGGCAGTCTGCGATAAGCTCGAATCCCTTGCCCGCAGTAGCGGCGAGATGACGAAAACTCCTGATCACATTGCAAATGAGCTTCATTCAATAGTGGACTGCATTCATGACACTGTGAAAAGTCAGGCCAGAGAACAAAGGCTTGTCCTGCTTCAGTCCACATCTGTTTCTGAGAAGCTTCGAGAGCTGGCAAAGAAAGGCACCCTGAACACTCGGCAAATCTATCTATTCGATGAAGCTGTATCGAATTTAGAAACAGGTGCCTATCGGTCCGCAATCGTAATGGGCTGGAACCTCGCTTACGATGTTATCAGGCAATGGATCTTCGACGACTCAGCACGACTCGCGAGTTTCAATACTGAAATTCTAAAGATTCTGGATAAGTCAGGGAAGTCAAAGTTTGACCCGATTACCAATTACACGGACTTTTACGATATCGGGGAAAGGATTGTCCTAGATGTGTGTGAGAGTGCAAACTTCATCGGAGGCAACCTGCATGACGATTTGCGAAACTATCTAAGGCAACGTAACAGTTACGCGCACGCTTCAGATTCTAATCCCACGGTGAATCAGGCAAACGCTTTGATTGATCATTTGGTCGATGCCATCGCAAAGCTATAGCGAATGGTAAATCAACGCCTAACCAGCCGTGAAACTGTGTAAAAACTTAAAACGCTTCGCTCAGTGGCTTCGGGCGGCAATGTATTCAGTGACCTTAAGCTCAGCTTAGAGTAAACCTATTATCAAAGCGTTTTACGACCGACTCAGAGCAGCCGGAAAACCGATGCAAGTAGCCAGATGTACTGCCTACAGCGATCAAATGTCGTGCTTACTTACTGCATTACTGCATTACTCAATTACTGCGATAAGTCTTTTAGGGCATCCTCTAATAGCACCCGAACGATATCTACTTTCTTCCTCCCTGTCTGTGCTGCGAGCATGGAGAGTTTTCGATGCATGGATGCAGCCAAATCAACCGTAAGCCTGACGGTTGGCTCTTTTTGAGGCATCTGAAAGCGCGTTTGCATCTTTAGCTCCTCCGGCTCAGTAGCTGGCTCCACAACAGGGGGACTATCAGGCAATGCTGAGGAGCGGTCATGTCCGGCAGGCGGAGCCGACAGACGGCTCGCAATTGGTGCAGGTGCCTCCACTATTTCGTTACCGAACACAAATTGACTGGCTAAGGTGTCTTCCAGAGCCTTACGTTTCTTCTCAGTCATCGCAGCATCCCCATCACTTCGGTAAATAGACTTTCATATTCACTGGCTGACTCAGCAGCCGACTTCCCTGGCAAATCCCAAACTGTTGCACCCTGACCAAAAGTGTCAGCCACTGCCTGTTTTTGATGGATGACTGCTTTGAGGACCGATACATCAGGAAGCTTACTCAGTAGGTTGACTGCCTCCTCTTTAAGCTTTGTCCCACGCACCGCCCTATTCAAAAAGAGAGCTGCCTTTGGTGGACCGCTTCTCACGGACTGGGCCTGCCGAATCAGGCGCACGGCATCAGATGCGGAGCGCAGATCCACGCCCGTGGGCTGGCAAGGAACAAGCGCCAAATCCGAGCGGAACATGATTGCCCTGGTCGCTTCTGACAAACCCGCAGGACCATCCACGATCAGGTGGTCACATTCAGTAGCCAGCATCGGTAGGTGCTCTAGGAGATCATCGGGAGATCCCATTACCTTCCAAGGTACGGGCTCATTCATTAAGCCAAACCAGATAGAAGAGCTTTGCTGTGCATCTGCATCGATGACCATCACCTTATGACCCTTTCGCAACAGCCATTCGGCAAAGTGGACGACAGTTGTGGACTTACCTGATCCACCCTTTTGATTAACAACCGCTATTACTGCCATACTTACTGCATCACTTACTGCATTACTGCGTAAAGTATCGCACATAACTATCAGGTTAGTGGAATTACTCTGCTCATAAGGAGCTTGGACCTACATTCTGCATACTTTTGATTCTTGATCAGTTCAAGAATCAAAAGTACTGCAATACTGCATTGCTTACTGCATTAATGAAGTACTGCTCAATCGCCCTGGGTTGATATTGCATCTCCATTTCCCTTCAAGGAGTTTTGTATTTCCTCCAACCTGTCTCTAAACTTCCCGCGTACCTGAATGTTGGCAAGGTTATAGGTGGGTATCAAGTGCTCTTGGGCCAATGCGACTGCTGTTCGTGCGCCCCCCTCAATAGTTCCGTCGCGGTCGATCGGAGCCCAAAAGATTAAAAAGTCTGATGAGGTTTTCAAATCACCACCCAGTATTTGAAACACGCTCCTTATATGGGTCTTACGAGCAAAGTCATCACAACCTTCCCAGTTCCCATGAATCCTGGCTGCTATCTCCGTAGCTCTCAATAAAATCTCTTGGTCCTCGATAACTATCCCTTGGTGGCCGTTGAAACCTTGGTAGGGCAGATACAGCTGAGCTGGTAGTGAAGTACCTTTGAGGAAAGCATCATCAGCGCCTTTTCCACCTCCGCTTCTGAGGACCTTTCCTAGAGTATCCAGAAGGACCGCTATACGGATCATCAAGCTCAGGATATCTGGTGGCGTTTTTCGGCTGCCTACTCCTGTGTAATAGTGATTCATAGGGATTTATCCTGAGATGCTGTATTCCAATTAATGATTTTTTCATTCTGCTATTACTGCAATACTTACTGCATCATTTACTGCATTACTGCACTAAGTTCATTATCTCAACAGCTAACAGGTTGATGTATTTCCCCTTCTAGCAAGGAGTTTGGGCTTACGTACTTCATTCTCTAAATACTCGTTTAGTACTCCTGCAATACTGCATTGCTTACTGCATTACTCAATTTATGCCCCCATAATACACTTTTTGCCTTTTTTCATCTGCCCCACTGGCCCTGGATGAGGGGTTAGTCTTTTCAATCATTTGGGTCCAATGAATCTTCGAGATCTACTACCCCCTCATCCAATTCAACGGTTTCACCGTCAATCGTTTCATCAGCGAATACCTTCTCTGTTGCTTCTTTAATCAGACATTTTTCCCACTCCTGAACGGTCTTGGAGGGGTCAAGTGCAGCCAGTTTTTGGGCGGCAAGCTGAAGTGCATAGACAGTTACGGCAAACCCAAGTAAGGCATCGGATTCCTTCACCATCTCTTGCTCTTGCTTGCCAAAACCGCGACCACTACTGGATCGCTTGGAGCGCTTGCTCATAGAAACCTCTGTAAAGAACGGCTCTAGCATAGCTCTCCTGTTAGCTGCGACTTTAGCAATAGACCAAGAACGACCTATGCCAATCAGCGTATAGCTAAAGCCCCTGTCAGGGCTCATTTAATATCTTTAATCTGTATATGCTCTAACCGAATAACTTTCTAAATTGATAAGCCCTAACCACCTGTTCGTCCAAAAATGGGCAGATCCCAAAAACAAGCGGAGCCATCGAGCAGAAAGAACCCTGCGTTATTCTCTCCAACGGCCCTAAATGGAATTTGTACACTACAGCTATAGTGTAAAACTCGTAAATCCGATTCCAAAGCAGGGAAATCACCTAAGCAATTCCCTTCTGGAGTTCCAAGACAAAACCAAATTCAGGGCGGCAAACTTCGGAAAGGCTTATGCAAAGCTCTTACCACTTCTATAAATGGCTGGATGGTCTCAAGCTGCTGTTGTAATTCCACGGCCAATCTGCGGGTACATAACCAGGTGACTACCCGCTGGGCAGCATTCCCCTGGCGATATCGTTCCACCCAATAATCCTCAAAATCATCCTCTTCAAGGTGCTTGACCGTGGGCTCTTGATTCATGGAATAGAAATCTTGGACCGCTCTGGCTAAGGCTTGCTGTAATAAATTCTGGGAAGACGTTTCATTGGGCAGATGGGGTAAGACTTGGCTACTAAACCAAGCTAAAGCCCTAGTAATCGAACCCGCTTTGCCCCTGGACCCACCGGCCAGCTTCTGGATTTCCCTTGCTGAAGGTAAACGCTTGTACTTAATAAAGAAAGCCAGAATCGTTTCCCCATGCCGATACCAGGCTTCTAATAAACGAGCTGCATTCGCTTTATTCTTCAAAGGTAGGGCTACCCCGAAGAGTTCTTCCACTGAGCCAACCACTTGGACATAACGGTTATAGGGCGCAGGTAGGGGGTCACTGCGATAGAGCATGACTTGCAATGTATCGGTTCTGCGCGCAGGCCGAGGACGGTTAATCGCCTGTAATAAAGCTGCACTGCGTTCTTGATAAATCAACTCTCCTAAGAGGGGGTCTGTCATCGCTTCAATCAGTTCATAACCCTCTGGTCCATAGGGTTGCACCCGGTAGGGCTGTAGAGCAGCAGCAGGTAAAGGTCGATTCTGGAGGGCCAGGAATCTTTGGAGCATCAGGGATAAGCGTTTGAGATGTCCAAGATTCGGGATGAAGGCCCCTGCCAAAACCATCGTCTTGGCTGCTTTCATGATGGGGTCATCAAAAGCGCGGTCATGGTAACCGTAGTAGCTGGCCGGGAAGGATTCCCCTTGGGCACTACTCATCGTGATTAACCCTTCGATGGGCTCCTGTGCGGTCCATTGGTCTAGTAAGCCAGCCCCTTTCTTGTGGGTCATGAGCAAAGTTGGACCCTGCTTTGACCAAACCTTCAAAGCTGGAATCAGGTCTTTCAGGCGCTCGTCAGCAATCCGGCCGGGCGGGGCAGAAAGAAACTGGATAATTTCAATATTGAGTTGGCATTGATGTTCTTCCACCTGCATATCAGGGAAAAAAGCCTGAAGTAACAATCGATTCGGCGTGGCATCGAGATTTAAGACCCGACTCTGGGCCAAAGCTTCAATCAAATGCTGGTGGGGACGGTAGAGATGCAATCGCACAGAAGTTATTTGAGTACGTTGGTCCCCAGAGACCCCATTCTGTGGTTCTAAGACCGCTTCAAAGGTAAGATTAGCCCCGGCTAGTCCCTCGACTAATCCCTGGACTAAGGTTTCTAAGAGAGCATCGGTTACTCGTAAAGGAATCGATTCAAAGGCGAGCTGCTGTTCTTCGCCATAGGTGGCCTGATGCACATAGGGACCATCCTCAGTCTGCTGATAGCGAGGCCGTTCCCAAGGATAGTAGGTAGCAGCAACGACCTCTTTTTTCTCCATATCCAAACGCAGGGGACGTAAACCCCTCATCCGAATCAGGGATGGACGGATACGTTCTTGGTCTATCCAGTCTGTAACTCGCTCGCCAATACGCAATCGTTCTTGAGGGGAAGCTCCCCGATAACGAGCCTGGGCTACCTCCAATTCCGTAAATACGGCCAGTAAAGCTTCCAGGGTTTCCTGCTCATACAGCTCCTCCCAGAATTGATATTGGAGGCCGTAATAGAGGTTGCGAGTTAATAGGGGTAGATGTTGTCCTACTTCCGTTGCTTCATAAAGATGATGAGGCAGATCTTCGTCAATAATGACCTGACTGAAATGGGTAATTTCTTCACTGGCATTGAGCACCGCTTGAGCGGTGGCCAGGACCACCGGAGCCAGATGCGCTTCCTTGATGGAGTCGAGAAACCCACAACGACCTTCTTGGCCCCAGAAGCAGGTACTACAGGCCAAAGCGCTAGGGCTATGCCGTTGATTACCCACCTGAGAGACAGGTTCATGGTGGGCACAAACCAGACTGCCATGACCCACTTGCAGGTCATTAGCAAAGGTAGGGTCTGGAGCCTCGCGCCCTACCCGAATTGCTAACCAGTTCGGGTCTGTACCACCATTAAGATGACGTAAACGAGCCTGAAACTCATCAAGGGCTTGCAGGTTAGGGAATAAGACTAAGAGGGGTCCACCCAAGGTTTCCTGATAGAAGTGCAATAACTCCTTACGCGCTTCGCGGATTTCCTTGAGGATTACATAGCTTTCTATTTCACTGATGAGAGGAACTTTCTTCCTCCCTTCCAAAACCTGTATTTGTTGCTGTAGCTGATAGGCGGTTAAACCATGACCTGCTTGGGACCACTCTTGCATCTTGTTAAAGAGTTGTCGGGCCAGGGCCTCTGTTTTCCCAACCCCAGGAGTGGTGGCAATTACTCTGCGGGGTACTCCTTCTCGAACAAGCCATTCTTTAACGGATTGCTCGGTAGCTTGATAAGCTTCCTCTACGGTTAAGAGGTCAGGTAAAGAATCAACCGTCCAGGAAGCTCCTTTGCGCTGCCAGGTCCGTTTGACCATTAAGGCCCGTTCGGGAGCCAATAACTGTTCAAATACGGCTTGTACATCCCAACCCCAGCGCACCCATTCTCCTAAGAGGTCATCCAAGCCGTACTTGTGGGCAGCTAGTGCTGTATTTGTTCTCAATACTTGGGGCCAGTTTGCGGCTAAGGGAATTAAACGTCCTTCAAACTGGCTCATCACCGCATTACTCAAGCGGACCATGGCACTCCTAACTTCTTTTTTAGCCATGATGTCAGAGTCAAAACCGAAGACAAGCTGTGATGCCCGTGCCAGGACTCTTTGCAATTCTGGATGGAGTAGACCAGTCTTAGAGGGTCCCTGCCAACCATCGACCCCTGGTAAGCCGATAAAGACCACAGGTAGATCTCCTAACCGTTCCAGATTTTGGGCGGGGGCCTCGGTGGTATCTTCCCCTTCTGTGATTACCAATAAGTAGGGTTCATCGTTAGCCCAAAGCTGGTGTAGTCGCTCCCGCGTAACCTTGGGAATATAGGGATGAAGGGGCACGCCCTTGGCTTGGAGATATTTGAGTTCTTTGGCTTTCTTACCTTTCTGTTTGATGCGTAGAGGTACTTCTGGGTTGGCCCTAAGACCAACAAATTGACCTTGGAGATTAAAGATACCCAGAACCCGACCCACCGGAATTCTCAACTGCCAGCGAGGACCTTCTATGCCCCGGTTCTTCTGGAAAAACCCACTGGCCTGCACTTGGGCCTCGTTATAGACTCCGATGCGGAGGCGATGTTCAACGAGCCTTTCCAGAGTGCTAATCGCTTCAGAACTGAGATAGCGAGAATAGTAGGCATCCTCTATCTGAGCTTCAGCTAACTTCTCAGGGAAGCGACCAAGCAGTTCTGGAGAAGCGGTATCCCAAATCAATCGATGAATCAGGCGATAGTCGATATCTACGGGTTGTGGACTATCAAGCTTAGTCGTAATACGTTCTTTAGCCGGGAGATAGAGCCCGCCCATCTGGTCGCGTAAAGCTTTAGTGCGGCGATAGCGAATCCCATCTTCCCCAGTCAGCTCCTCTGCTGTAGACCGTAAACACAGCCAACCTTCTCTCTCACGGGTAGGCTTACAGCCATCATTCCTTCGATGGTTGCATAGTGGACAACGGTTAGTAGTGGACGTGGAGTGCATAGCAGAGCAGGGTTCCAGGGCGGGTAAGCCCAAAAAAAGACGCAGCAGTTTACGTCCCAAAAGCCTGCGTGCTATGCTCTAAAAACATATTGGCGTGTGTTTTTAGAGCAGTACGTGCCGATCGAAAGCACGAGCTGTCAGGTTTCTGGGAGGTGGGGAGTGATCCTTGCCTCCTTACCTTTTTATTTAGACCAGTGTGTTTATTTCTCAAAGGGGGGTGTTTTGAATTCCCTGAAAGATCTCGCACGAGTCTGCGGTGAGATTAACACTGTGTTTTAAAGATCTCAAGTGCCCAAAACACAGATCAGAGTAGCTTTTCAGGTTTTATACGCGGGCATCACATACAAAAACTATACGCGGGTATCACATACGGATCTGGAAATATACGCGGGCATCACATACAAAAAATGTACGCGGGTATCACATACGATTTACCTTTAGCCTTCTATTTATAAGCCTTTGGTCGATTGCCATTTTTCAATTTATACGCGGGCATCACATACGAAAACTATACGCGGGTATCACATACGGATCTGGAAATATACGCGGGCATCACATACGAAAATCGTACGCCGGTATCACATACGAAATTTCAAAATCGTACGCGGGTATCACATACAAAACCCCTATATCTGGAGAAAATTTCTGAAGTTAGTTTGAACTCTGCACACGAAAAGTGTGGAATTTCAAGCTGCTCTGGTAGGATATCCCTAATTCATAAGGCACTATATATGGAACTAAGTAGGGATAGTGCATTTCCGGTTGATGGTCAGCTGCTCCGCGTATTGCCTAGAGCTGGAGCTTCGTTACGAAATCCTAATGTACGTCCACCTGTCTTAGGCTCCAATATAGAAGGGTACTACCTGGAAATAAGCATTGAGCCAGAGTCTTCAGACCCAGATGAGGTAATACTTACCCGGCGTATCCCTTTGGACCATCTATCTGAGAAGGAATTAGAAGAGCTGAAGCAAGAATATGCAAAGCTTGCTCTTAATCTGAAAGACCTCAAGTCCTTTATGGACCAAGGGCTTGCCAATAGTCTTGCTGATGTACAGGGGCGTGATGTCCAGAGAATTTTTACAACGCTGCTTACCTTCCTGAATGTCCGCCAAGTAGCAATACTTCTAGACCTGTATCGAGAGGCCGCACGTCAGGGCAATGGCAGAGAGGTCCGTTTCCAGTCCAATGATCTCCTCGAAAGACTGGGCTATAAACGCACAGATAAGGGACCGTTCACCGCAAGGGTGCGCTCTCAATTACACAGAGATCTATTCGCTTTACATCGAACAGAACTAGTGTTTGCTAGCCCGTTTAAGAATGGTCAAAAAGTAGGTGCTGACCTTGATTTAAAAAGTATCCTGCGCATCAAAAGATTCAAAGTAGATAACTTACCCCGTGACTTTGATTCCACTAGAGCAGCAGACCGTTCTTTTGAAGCAGCCGATGAGTATACCGTCCATCTTGAATTTTTTGATGGACCTAGTGGGACAGGAGACTATGTACTATTTCCTAACACCATCGACATTAAACAAGACCAGACGAACAATTCTCGCAAAGAATATAAACTGCGTCTACTCATCTATTTAGCCAGTCGTATGAAATGGGATAAGACTCATCAATATAAGGGATGTTTAATTATTTCAAAGCAATTCCTATTTAAGCATTTAGACCTTTTAGGGAGAAACAACTCAAGGAATAATGAAATTCTTTGGAGGACCATAGAGGATTTGAAACAAGAAGGATATGTTTTGCAAGCTCAAGAATTACCTGGTAAGAAGAAAAGTCTAAATATTGAGTTTCAAATTAATCCTGAAAAAATACGTTGGGAAAAGTCGGTCACTTAGAGTACATCAGCATCGCGCTTTGTGCGTTGAAGCTTTGGTGGGCGCTCGCTAGGCTGAAGTGAGGAACGGTTAACAATCAGCACATTTTTGAGGGTTTGGGCAGTTAATCCAAAATGTTTAAAGTAGAGTCGAAAAATGATACAAGACAAGTTGCCAGAAAAAGTCTTAGATTGGTGCAAAACAAACGAATGGTCAGAACCATTTCGCCAAGATGGGCTGTACTGGGGTTTTGCTCTTGGCTCAGTTATTCCACTGCCACTGCCCCTTCCACAAAAATCTCATGAAAGGTACTTTTTAAATCAATACGCGGAATCAATAAAGACTGATCCTACCTGTAAATTTCTCGCTGAAAGCTTTCCAACGGATTTTGCAGCCTGGTTGCTCAGTGAACGAATAGCCCTAATGCCACTTGGTTTAAGTGAACTGAGTTCGCAATATATTGAAGCAGATTCATCAGTTTTGCTGGATTCAGACAAGGTGCTTTTGCACATCGAATTTTATGTCGAACCAGACCCTTGGATTCCTTTCAAGATGATAGATTACCACCTGAGAATCCACCACTGTTTCCCTGAAAAACAAATGCGCCAATTCGTCATATATTTAGCTCCTACAGATTCTGATCTCGTTCACCAGACTGTGTTTGAGACTGAGAAGATGCGGCACGAATTTCAGGTTATCCGTCTCTGGGAGCAGTCCACTCAAGCCTTTCTAGAATTGACGGGATTATTACCCTTGGCTGTGCTCACACAGACCTCAGACAAGGCGCAAACTCTGAGACAAGTGGCATCACGGATTGATGCAATTCCAGAAATGCTTATTCAGAGTAATGTGGCCGCATCTGTCTCGATTCTTGCTGGGTTAACTCTGGAAAGAGACTTTATCAATCAAGTTCTACAGAAGGAAATCATGCAGCAGTCTGTAATTTATCAAGAAATGCAGAGATGAAGACTTTCAAGAAGAAGCCCAAGCTAGAGAAAGCGGCTACAGTGCCTGAGTCATGTGTTTGCTATGATTTGACCCATTCCTTCACTTTGCACGCTCGTGCCTAAAGTAGCAGATATCGGCGGTAAACGACTCATCAGTCTCGCTCCAGACACCTGGGTGCAGTGGGTCACTCAATCTTCTGACGTCATTACCCGTGAAATTCTGAACTCCGAATTTCAATGGGTTAGTCGCCAAAATGACGTCCTGGTAAAGGCATTTAGTCCTCAACATGGTGAGTTTTTGATTCTCAATGAGCTTCAGCTTCGTTATACAAAAAATATGCCTCGCAGGATGAGAGCCTATGCAGCTTTGGCTGAAGAAAGATATAGCCTACCAACCTATCCCGTCTTGGTGAATATTTTGCCGCCAGCCTCTACCGTGATGATTAGCGATCGGTTTGAGGCTGATTTTCTCGGTCTTCAGGCTCGGCAGGATTATCGAGTTATCAACTTGTGGCAAGTCGATGCGTCCATTGTTTTTGACCGATCCATCTCGACGCTTTTGCCGTTTGTACCTGTGTTGCAAGGCGGTGGTGAACCTGAAGTGGTTCAAAGAGCCGTGCAACAGCTAAGGTTGGATGAATCCTTGAGTGAATTGGAACCATTGCTAGGATTCTTTGCTAGCTTTGTTTTAGATACGGAATTGGTCAGTCAAATTCTTAGGTAGGATATGGCAGTATTACGCGAGTCGCCTTGGTATCAAGAAATTCGGCAGGAAGGCGAGGATAGGGGCATTCTCAAAGGCAAACAATCGCTCATCCTCCGCCTGCTCACGCGCCGCATTGGTGGCGTGGCTCCAGCTTTGCAAGACCAGGTTCAAGCCTTATCGCTCGCTCAGCTTGAGGCTTTGGGGGAAGCTCTGTTGGATTTTTCGGACCCCGCAGACTTGGTGAAGTGGCTAGACGCATACTCTGCATAGATGTTACAGATTATCGATAGCTTCCAAGTCAGCCTAAACCACTAAAGGGGAAAGAATAGGGAAGGGTGGGAGACAATCCAGGTAGACGCCAAACATAGATTTCCCCGTAGAAGGTAGCTTGCTCCATCGCTACTTTTTCCCCCGCAAAAAGCCCAGCAGTGAAGGCTCTTGCTCGGTCTCCAGCAAAAAGTCTCTCTGCTACTACATCTAGGGCCAATCTCTCCTCGTTGAGAAACAGGACAAGCGCTTCTGCATCTTCTCTGGGAGTTTCCTCATAGACTTTTTCGAGCCATTCTTTAAGACTGACTGGATGATATTTTTTGGTAGATTTCTCTTTCTCAGGCTTTTCTTCTAGAGCTGGAAAGGCGACAAAAGCAGGCGGATCGCAGAGGTCAACTAAGCTAGAGTGGTCCGTACTCTTGCGGGTAAGTTCAGAGAAAATATCCCAAATCTCTTGGCTGGTGGCAGCTTTCGGACCTTCGACCAGAATCGTCCACTTGAGACGCCATAGTTTAGCGAGTTCGAGGATAGTATCTCCAGCATCCTCTAGATTCTCTGTTTGCCACTTAATCGCATCTATTCTGGTCAATACCTCAGAGAAGGGTAATTCATCCCCTATCTCTATCTCCAGACTCATCAGATATTCTTTCAGGTCCTGGATCTGGTAGATCATGGATAGGGCATGGTCGGACGGGGCAATATCGCTCATGAGCGAATCGGGTTTGTTCGAGAATTGTGATGTTGAACTCACTGAGTACCCCCTCAATCCATTTTTTAATCGGCTTCGGCCCTACTCCAAAAAAATGCTTAGTTCTCTGGTCGATGCGATAGCGGTTAGACCATAGTTCTACACTAGCGGAGTGAGAGACGCCATCCACCCGGCCATTGCTGGTGTAAATCTGAGCAAACCCCACCAGCCGGAATTTGGTCAGTTTATTGTTTTCTGGCAACTCCTCTAGTTGGCTCTGCTCTTCATTCCGCTCAAATATCCGGAGTAGTTCCTTACGGTACTGAGCATCGGTCTCGGTTTCTTCTGTGGAGCATTGGAGGTCGATAATCAAATGCTCAAGAAGCTGGAGAAACTTCTCAAATTCAGAGGGTTCCAGGTCTCCGTTCTCTACCCAGGTGGAACCCCTTTTTTGGAGGACGGGCAGAGCGCGGTTCAGTTTGACCGCATCGAGCCATTTCATTTCCTGGGGAAGAATAGCTTTTACTTCTTCTACCTTGGAAACCGTCCGCTGGTCACGGTATCGTTGTAGACGTTTGAGGCGATTTTTAGCGTCATAGCGCCTGTTGTAGCATTTGGAATCATCCCAGCAGGAATATTTCAGTTTGGCTTCGGCAGCCTTGATTTTGCAGCAGGCTTGGCAGGGGAAATTGGCTTTTTTCTTGCGGGCATGGGGGAGGACCTGGACCCCTTGGCTTGAAGTAAGGATGTTGGGGGATTCAGCTTTGGATATGGGGTCATTCATAGCTTGTCTGTTTAGGAGTTTCAGGCAGTTGAGGCTTTCTGGGAGTGATAATTTTGGAGGTGACACGCCATCCAAAATCGTGTGATTCACAGCAGAATTTACAGTTAAAAACTCAATATAAAGCTGAATTATATCGGATATTTGTCGGAGAAATTGGAGACCGGACCAAGGTAAATAGTTGGTTATGAGAAGCGGTATTCTCAACACTATCTGCTAATATTATGCACAACTGTTCATATTTTATTTTCAATGAGTATTTCTACTCAAATCCAATACATTCCCGCTCGTAAAGCTTCTTTGGATCTGCTCCAAGATGTTTCCCTAAACAGGCATCCCGTTGTCGTTTATCTGGCTCGTCTATCCCCTGGTTCCGTCCGGACCATGCTCGGTGCCCTGAATACGATGGCCGAAATCCTCAGTTCTGGTCGTCACCATGCCCTTACCCTTGATTGGTCTCAGATTACCCACCATGAAACAGACCTCCTAGCCAGCCAATTGAGACTCCGATACGCACCCGCTACCGTCAATAAATTCCAGGCCGCGCTCAAGGGTTGCTTAAAACAATACTGGCGGTCTGGAATGATAACGGACCAGCAATATCATCGGGCCGTTGATGTTCCTTCTGCCCGTGGCACAAGTCCCCCCAAAGGACGAGCCCTTAGAGAGGAAGAAATCCAGACCCTCTTTGCCTATTGCGCTGGGGATACCCCCTGTCAAATCCGCGACCGTGCACTCCTCGCTATCCTCTACGGAGGGGGTCTGCGTCGGGCTGAAGCTGCTGCTGCGATGGTGGAAGATTATGACCTTGTGACCGGAGCCCTCAAAATAATGCATGGGAAGGGGGACAAATACCGGATGGTCTACCTTGCAGGGAACCTTCATCTCAGTCTAGTTCGCTGGTTAGACCTGCGCAGTCCTATCCCAGGCCCTCTGTTGCTGAGAGTAAAAGGGGGTCAGGTTCTGCCCTATCCGATAACCCCCCAAGCTATTTTGAAGATTCTCCAAAGATTGGCTGAAAAAACTGAAGTAGACAGTTTCTCCCCCCATGATTTGAGGCGGACTTTCATTACCGAATTGATTGCCCGAGGAGGGGATCTGTTCTCTGTCCAGGGCCTCGCGGGACATGCCGACGTTAAAACTACAGCACGCTATGACCGAAGGGGAGAAGAAGCTAAGCGGAAGACCGCAGCGCTCCTCGATGTATAAAGGGCTAAAGATAGCGTTGATAACGGTAAATTGAGTTTCCATGCCCCAGACCTAGCTGTATTGCTAGCCGAGCATACACTGAGTATATTTACCCGATTTGATTACGCGAACGCCTAGATAAATTGTATCGAACTACACATACGTTTCTAGTTTGTCTCCAGTACCGTATACCTAGTTTTCTCAATATTAATTACATAAATACCTGTCTGTGCTGTCTATCCTTACAACTCGAGTGATATTTTCCCCTTGGAGATATCCAGAAGCTGTCTAATCACTGGTTAGGCTAGAGAAATGTTCAGGTGCCTCGTGAAATTCATCGTAATTCACAGATATTCCGATGACCTAAATTCGATTCCGTAGCTACCTTGTCGATTCTTTCTTATAGTGAGACTAACAATGGCAAATCCAAATGTAGCGTTCTATGTGACAGCCCATCAGGACGACTGGCAGTTCTTCCGTGGCGAACAGGCTTACCAAGACTTGACTACAGGCGACACGAGGATAGTTTTCATCTACACGACTGCCGGCGACGACAAGATGCTTCCTGGCTGGTGGGAGGCCAGAGAGAAAGGGGCCATTGCTTCGATTCGCAAAGCGATTCCAGCAGCACCCTTATTGTTCAATACGGCGGACATTAACGGACACCGAATCGCAAAATTTAGCTGCGGCAACAGCGTCAGTTATTGTCTTCGCCTTCCAGACAATGATGCCCCCAACTCCCTTGAGAACTTAAGGGCGGGAGTTATTAGCTCACTCCGTTCTGTCGACGATTCAGCGGTCTACAGAGACTGGGAGGACTTTGTATTTACACTCAAAGCAATCCTGGCCATTGAAACACTGGGAGGGAACAACGCTCATCCGTGGGTTAATGCACCCGATTACAACGCCACAAGAAATCCCGGCGACCACGCTGACCACAAGGCAACCGCAGACGCCCTACAAACGTTCGTCTCAGAATTTTACAACCGAGCTTGGTGGGCAACGTATGATACCAGCAATAGGTCGCCCAATCTGTCGGGATCTCGTCTGGCTCAGAAGCGTGCAATGTTTGATGCCTACTCGAACGAGGTACTCTCCCAGACGACCGCAAATGGTGTTCCACACAGTCCCAATGAAACCGAATGGAATTGGTGGGGAGATAAGAGTTACGTTACGCTCAGAGCTTTTAATACTGATGATGATTAATCGCGACTTAGGCAATTTTGCCGGTGGATAGACAAACAGAGCCGTAGCCGTTGGGGTGCGGAACGAACCCCGCAATTTCCAACCAACAAAACAAACTGGCCTAACAAACCGTTCGAGCGGACGCGGGCGATAAAGTCGCCCGCGTCCGCTCAACGCTGGCGTTAGACCGCCTAAGGTGCCTGTAAGGACTTAGCCAAAGGATATTTGTGGAGTGCTCGGTTCAAGTCACGAAGTTATAGAATTACCATCATTATGGCTGGGAAAAATTATGGCTGGGAAAAAGCTCCTGCACTTTATTAGCAAAGTGGCCACTTTTCTGTTTGCTTTGCTATTTACTTTAAATTACTTGAGTTCTAACGCTCAGGCTCAGGTTAGTGATGCAGACCTAATTCAACTACGCTCAAGTATTCATTCATGGGCTAGGGATTTTGTTTGCGAGGGTATTACACCTACCAAAAAACCCAGCAACTGCCCAGACAAAGGCGGCCCAGATAACGGTGGTTCTGAGGTTGGCGACTCAATATTATTTAGCTCACTCCTTTGCTACAGCGTTGAAAACTGGGCATGCCAAAATATTCCTGCATCTAAGGATGAGCAAGGTGGTATGTGGAGATCACCGCAGAGACTACGTAGTCGGAGCGATGGAAGCTGGGGTAATGCCCGCTTTTCACAAGACCACATGATAGGTGTTTTGTTATATCTGGTGACTGAGTACAACAGAGGAAATGTTGAGTCGGCTCGATCCTTCGCCAATCACTGGGGATCTTGGATGGCTAATCATCTTTCACAAGGTGAGTTCTCTCTGTGTGATTGGGATTGGACTGACCTAGAGGCGATGGATTCATGTGCTTTGGAGGGCGACATTTTTGGTGCTCGTGCCGCGATGATTCGGCGAGTCTTCGACCATATTGGAGCCAATTCGCCTGAAAGGCGTTGGCGAGTTGGTGGAATTATTCCAACTTGGAGATCATATCGTCTCGGTGATAGACGTGATCCTCATGATTATCTTGGTTATCTAAATAATATTTGTGCTTTGGCTCCAAGCAGGGGTAAGAAATTTAATTGTCACTTGCCGAGTGTCACTTCTTTGATCTTTCAAGAAATGGGAGATAACCAGAGGTTAGGGAGTATAGATGAAGGATTTAGAGAAAATCCATTTGTCTTGTGGGTAAACAACGGTCGGCAAGCAAACAATCAAATTCGTAAGCTCACGTTAGATCGCTGTACAGTTGCTGATGCAGCTCATAGAAGTGGAAGTAATACACACCAACAATGGGCTTGGGAACGTTCTCAATTTGAAGCCACACCGCCTTGGAGAAACTCCTTCGGTTGGGATTGTGTTACGATGATTAATTTGCTAAAGCCAAACCCCTCAGTACGAGCACATCAAGTTATCGGTAATAGTGGCTGGACTGGGTCTATTGCTGTTGATGATGGATATGTTTACCTGGCAACAAGTGAAGGACAGTTGAGAAGGGGTAGAATTTCCTCTTCAGTTGTAACTGAACTAATTGGCAATGGTGGCTGGATTGGGTCTATTGCTGTTGATGATGGATATGTTTACCTGGCAACAAGTGAAGGACGGTTGCTGCGTGGGCGTGTTAATCCCTAAAAGTGTTTAGGATCGCAAACAAAATAACATCCTCATTTC
The DNA here is from genome assembly GCA_038245785.1 of Gloeobacterales cyanobacterium. Taxonomy (GTDB): domain Bacteria; phylum Cyanobacteriota; class Cyanobacteriia; order Gloeobacterales; family PMM-0068; genus Sivonenia. Next base: position 47,269 of record JBBRSB010000025.1, read on the forward strand.
AAAACCTAAATATGTTGCGGTGGGCGAAGTTCGTCGTAACGTATTTGGGTTTTATTTAATTTGTGATCCTTACAGCAATTACTAGTCGTGTGCGGTCTAACAACCTGGCTGGAGCGGACTGTTGAGGGATATTGGTGTTACTTGCAGCCGCTCAGCCAGAACGTTAGCCGCTACGCCTCTATCCGTCTTTCTGCTTCGTTTTGAGTCTTTTTGGTTGACTCGTTTGTAGATTTTACATAAGGGCACCTCGAAAAATTGATTTGACTCCCAAAATCGATGGCTGAAAGGGGTTGTAAGCCCAAACCGGCGGAATTTGTCCAGCTCACCAAAAGTCAGGCTTTTGAACTGCCCCCTGCTTGTGCAGTTCGCCGACCATCTGAGCACCACTATGCACTCCACGGATTGATGATGGCGACGCCGGACGCTTCGAAGGGGGCCGCGTGATGCCACGATGAAGCCCCGCGAGGCTGCAATTGCGGCGATGTACCCATCAGGCGTTGGGAAGCCTCGCCCGCTAGTCTTGGCCATCACGACCAGCTCGGCATAGCGCCGTGCTGCACTGGTGTCGAATGGCAGCACCTGCACTTCCTTGGACACTAAGCATTCCGCGACAAACGGAGACCGATTGATTTGGAAGCTATTTTGGCTGAGATTGACTGGGAGTAGCTAACGATTTGGCCTGTTTGGACGAATTCCGCCGGTTTGGGCTTACAACGCCGGCTACCACCAATAAACACATCAACGCCCTCCGTGGGTGCCTGAAAGAATGCTGGAAAATGGATCTTATCGACACGAAGGATTATCACAAGGCCATCGATCTGAAGAGAGTCCGTGCCACCACCTTGCCCAAAGGACGAGCACTTGCACATGAGGGGATTACTGCTCTATTGGTCGTTTGTGATGGCGATGAACCTTTCCAGGTGCGGGATAGCGCACTACTTGCATTACTTTATGGTTGTGGGTTGCGTCGGGCAGAAGTTGTTGCTATCCAAGTGGAGCACTACAGTCCTGTCACGCTGACACTCAGCTCACCCAGAAGATGAGCAAGTTCTGACTACACGTGCGATAGAGTATCTATAGAGATAAACCATTAAGAGTATTCACTCATGGTTACCACAGCTCAATCACTGACTTTAGGCGAGTTCCTAAAGCTTCCAGAGACTGAACCAGCCTCAGAATTTACTAATGGAGAAATTATCCAAAAACCTATGCCACAGGGAGAACATAGCCGTTTGCAGGTCAAACTCTGCACGGTCATTAATCAAGCCGCCGAGACTTCCAAAATTGCCTATGCTTTTTCAGAGCTTCGCTGTACCTTTGCCAATAACTCGATCGTTCCTGATGTAGCGGTCTTCCGTTGGCAGAGAATTCCTGTAGAGCCTTCAGGTAGGATCGCTAACCGTTTTGAGATTCATCCAGATTGGGCCATCGAGATTCTTTCGCCAGACCAACGGCCAACGAAAGTGCTGGAGAAACTGTTGCACTGCTCTCAACAAGGCACGGAACTAGGCTGGCTCATAGACCCGGAAGAAGAGAGCATCCTCATTGTGTTTCCGAACCAACGGATAGAACTGCTTAGAGGACCTGCGGTATTACCGATTTTGAGTGGGATTGATGTGACGCTAACCGCTGCACAAGTTTTTAGCTGGTTGAAGTTCAGCTAAATTCTCGTCATGAACGGCTACAATCATGCACAATTGTTCATATCTATACTCCATGAGTATTTCTACTCAGTTAGCTGCCCCTGACCTCTTCATTGAATTGACTAGTTGCATAAGTTTTAGCTATCAGTCCTGAAAACCCACGGACTATATGCGCGTAGTTGCATAGGTCGTGGCAAAAGTGAGAATGTCGCCCTTGAAATGACAACCATCATCACCCTCAATGCCCTCCTCTATAATCTTTAGAGTTAATTGTAACAACCCATCTATTGACATAGATGTTTTATCTTATCGCCTATACCCCGTACCTGATATGCTCTTAGGCATGAAATTGGTTGGCTACATCCGGGTTTCCACTTCCGGGCAAGAGGACAATACCTCGCTCACAGAGCAGCGTAGACGCATTCAGTCATACTGTGACGCCTTCGGGCACGAACTTTTCTATGTCTTTGAAGAAGTAGGGAGTGGCAAAGATGCGAAGAGCCGTCCACAATTTCAGTCCGCCTTAGAAATGGTTCGTACTTCTGCCGATGGCATAGTCGCTTTGAAGTTGGACCGGATTGCTCGAAACACGCGCGATGTTCTAGAGCTGGTAGAAGACATTCTGCAACCAAACGACAAGGCCCTGGTCCTTCTCGACATCCAGGTGGATACCAGCACTCCAACCGGACGCATGATCCTCACCGTCATGGCTGCGGTGGCTCAGCTAGAACGCGATGTAATCAAGGAACGCACGCAGGGGGGGCGCAGAGCGAAGGCATCCTCCGGGGGGTTTGCTTTTGGCGCTCCGCCCTTTGGACAGCACAGCCTTGAGGGGCAGCTCCACCCCAATCAGCCAGAGGCGCAGGTCATCGACCTTATCCGCAAGCATCACAAGTCTGGCAAGTCTTTCCAGCAAATTGCTATCTGGCTCAATGCGCAGGGATACTTGCCCAAACGTGGCGGGAGCTGGCACAGTCAGACCGTTCAGAGGGTCATAGAGCGTTTCTATAAAATAAGGGTCGGGTAACTTGAAGAAAGTCCTAGACCGTTGGGTTGCCCTCCGGAGGAATGCTCCTGGTCCCTTATTTTGTCCAGCTTTTCGCTCTAGTGGCTCGTCAATTCCAGGGCCAAAGGTATATTCAGCTCCTGTTTCGCTGATGAGGTCATCACCATCGTAGAGATAGGTCTTCGTCTGTCCATTAACCGTTTTGCTCGTTCTATGACCCATCACATCATAGGTAAATGAAGCTGTAAATCCAGGGCCACTCAAGCTAACTAATCGGTCTCTGGCGTCCCAAACCGGATTGTTTATGGTCTGGTTGCCATTCGGATCATGGCTAATGGCCTTTCCATTCAAACTGGTATAGCGATTGGTAGAATCGACGGTAGCATTGGTGGTTGCCGTTTCTTGAGGTTCAGGAGCAGTATCACCTGAATAGGAGGTTCTTCTGTTTATCTCGTCATAGCCATAGACTAAATCTCTCAGGACGGTGCTGCCCTTGCTGTACTTCATCTCCGTCAAACGGCCCGCCGCATCATAGTTATAGGCTGCACTCACCCCATTAGGTAAAGTCATGCCAACTCTGCGGTCTAGAGCATCGTAATTAAATCCAAAATTCTCAGAACCTTCCGTTATTGCTGTCAGACGGTTATTGTCGTCATAAGAGTAGTTCAGGGTTCTTTGGTTATTGACCTTCAGGCTGGTTCTACGGCCTATTACGTCGTAGGCATAGTTACGTTTTAGTCATCCGATTGAGGATGTCATAGCACAAATATGACCTCCTCAGTCGATCGAGAGGGAGAAGATTCTCTCATTTCAATAAGTGTAAAACAGCGTTGATTCAATCATTGGAAACGTTTTGAAAGTCCTTCTAAAACTCCTCTGGCAGCAACTAACGGATCGACCCCATCGTTTCTGTAAATACTGCACGAGGCCATATCTTCAGGGAAACCAAACTCGGCATATAGATCCTGAAGCTCAGAAATTTTTTCTTCTACTGAACTTTCTTTCTGCAATAACAACGAAATATGCGCAAACCGCCATTTCTCAGTGGCCTCAAATTTCTTCTCTTCCGACAGAGGTTGTCCATGCGTTTCAAGAAAATGAAGCCCCGTTGAAATCAGATCTTCTTCAAAGCAGCTTTCTCCCGTTGCAAGGGTCACTAAGTCACCATCTATTTCACTAGTAACTTGCCCTAGAACAGCCTCAGCATAGTCGATCAGACTTTTTTTTTCGCACCACCCATGCTCTAACCCAACTAGCAAAGTGTGCCAATCCAGCAGACTTGTTTGCTTCATAACATCAATGACGGACAAGGCTTATTCCTCCAGGGTTACTAATGAAATAACTTACATGGCTTATTCCTTCAGGGTTTCTTGAGCACTTGGTTCGCGAAACCTGTAACCTTCCCATTAGGAATAAATCGTCGGTGTGTCACTTCTCCTTGATTGACAATCCACTCAAAGACGCCTTGCTTACCATTTAAGCCACCTTCAAGTTGGTAGAGTTCAGATTGTCCAACAACAACGCCGCCTGGCCCCTTGGTTGGTATGTTGAATTTTGTAGCATCCCCGACGTAGTTGTCTACCATATCAGGGAATGCATGATGGGGGTCGACTTTGGTGGCACTTCCAGTACGGGGAAGACCAAGAACACCGTTGTTAATCTCGGCTTCGAATAATCCTCCTGCACCATTCGCACCTAATCCTCCACCAGCAACTACTCCTCTACCTATACCCAAACTTGCTGAAGTTAGCAGGACAGTGGCTGTGGTATCACTCGTGCAAGGAGTCCATAGCGCAGCAAACGTTCCACCCGTGTAACCGGCCACTTGCTTGAAGGCGCCGTTCATGCCACCTTCACGCTCTCCCGCGATAATTAGATTGGCATAAGAACCTAGTGCACTCTGTCCGTAATCCTCACCCATAGGAATTCCGAAGGCCTGTCCACTTGGGTCCGTATAGTTAATCGGATTATTGCCTACATACGCCTGTAGATTGCTATCTCCACCTCCAAACCCTAGAGGATCTTCAGCGATGAATCGCTTCTGGTCAGGACTATAGTAACGAGCCCGATAGTAGTAGTAACCTGTCCCATCATCTTCTCTGCCTGTGAAGGTGAAGGGATTACTACTGCTACTTCCGGTAGTCTGTTTCTTACCAAAGGGACTGTAGTTATAGCTGGTCTTAATAGTCCCAGTGCCGTCCGCTAACCCAATGACACTTCCTAGAGCATCGGCAAGATAATATTCGTTCTGTCCAGATTTCCTCTCTAAAGGCTGATCGATTCCTGGACCAAAGGTATAGTCAGCCCCTGTTTCACTGATTAGGTCTGAACCATCATAGAGATAGGTCTTTTTCTGTCCATTGACTGTTTTGCTGGTCCTTCTACCCATCGCATCGTAGGTAAACGATGCAGTGAAATTAGGTCCTGATAGGGAGACCAATCGGTCCCTGGCATCCCAAACTGCATTATTAATGGTCTGGTTAGCATTGTCATCATGACTGATAGGCTTACCATTCCGAGTGGTGTATTGGTTGAGAGCATTGACAGTGGCTGCATCAGTTGCTGTATCCTTGGGAGCAGGAGCTGTATTTCCTGAATAAGCAGTCCGTCTATTAATCTCGTCATAGCCATAAGTTAGGTCTCTGAGGACTTGAGAGCCTCTGCTGTACTTCATTCCCGTCAATCGATCAGCTGCATCGTAGCTGTATGCAGTACTAATCCCATTAGGCAGAGTCATCCCCGCTCTACGGTCCAGTTGGTCATAGCTAAAGCCAAAGGTTTCATTCCCCTCTGTAATCATGGTCAGTCGGTCATTATCGTCATAAGAGTAGTTCAGAGTTCTTTGATTATTGACATTCAGGCTGGTTCTACGGCCCAATACATCGTAGGAGTAGTTAACCGTTCCTCTAGGATTGGTCTCCTGAGTCAATCGGTCTAGACTGTCATAAGTAAAATTGTGCTGTCCTGCTTCTGGTGCTGTATCGTTCAAACTGATGAGGCGGTCTTCATCATCGTAGGTACTGGTGACTGCTTTTCCATCCGCATACGTGGTGGAAACTAAGCGGTCATTGGCATCATATTGATATGTTATGACCTGACCTTTGCGGTCTGTTGATTTAATCAGATTGCTATTGGCATCATAGGCATAGCTTTCAACTTTACCTAAAGGATCTGTTTTTTTAATTAATCTATCTCTGCTGTCATAGTCATGTTGGGTGACATTCCCTTTAGGATCTGTAACAGAAAGTAAATTACTGTTTGCATCATAGGCATATTTAACTACTCTTCCTTCTGCAGAAGTTACCTGAGTCGTGCGGTCAAGGATATCGTATTGCACTTGAACAACATGATTTAGCGCATTGGTTAATCGAAGCAACAAGGTTTGGCTTCGCCTCCGGCTAATCGCTAGCAATGGCAATCAGTACGGTATCACCTTCTTCCATAATCCTTTCCTCTACAACAACCCGTGCCCCTGGGAGAAACTCCCATTCCTCATCTTCCGGATCATAGAATTCAGCACCACCTAGAACATAGACAGTAGGCGCAACTTGAAAGGCTGGAACGGGGCGATAAACTTGCACCCCCTCACCCAAAAGATGGACATAGACAGTATTGCTCATGACAGTCTTAGTACTTGAATCCGGGACCACCGACATGAATAACTTCCTTCGTAACATTATCACGCACTACTGATTGCCCTGTTTCAGGATGAACATAACGAGTCGCTGGATTCCCTTTGTTGACTTGGTTTGTAGCAGGAAAGCTCTTCCCTTTTTGGATAGCCTCAGAAATCTGTTCTCTAGTCCATCCGCGCTTTTGAAGTTGCCCTGCCCATTTCGCCTCGGATTTAAAAGATCCAAGTGTCCATGAGGCCTCTTTTGCAGCCATGATTCTGAGCACACCGCTAGAAGCTAGGGCAATACTTAAAGTAGCAGCCGTTTTATCGCTAGTGCAAGGAGTCCAAAGAGCTGCAAAAAAACCGCCTGCATAGCCTTCAGTTTGCTTAAGTGCTCCCTCTAATCCTCCTTCTCGTTTTCCCTCAATAATCCTAGCAGCATAACTATCTAAAGCACTTTTTCCATAGTCTTCGCCTGCATCAATCATTCCACCGAATAACAATCCTGAAGGGTCAGTAAAATCGATTGGATTGTTGCCTACATAAGCCTGAAGATTAGTATCGCCCCCACCGAATCCTAGAGGGTCTTCACTGATAAACCGCTTCTGCTCAGGACTGTAATACCGTGCCCGATAGAAGTAGTAACCATTGCCATCATCTTCTCTGCCTGTGAAAGCAAAAGGATTACTGCTTGTTACACCTGTGGTCTGTTTTTTTCCAAACGGACTGTAGTTATAGCTGGTCTTAATAGTCCCAGCGCCGTCTGCCAGCCCAATAACACTACCTAGAGCATCAGATAGGTAATATTCATTTTGACCAGCTTTCCTCTCCAACGGCTCATCAATGCCAGGACCAAACGTATAATCAGCTCCTGTTTCACTGATTAGATCTGACCCGTCATAGAGATAGGTCTTCGTCTGCCCATTGACTGTTTTACTGGTCCTTCTACCCATCGCGTCGTAGGTAAATGAAGCAGTGAAATTGGGTCCACTCAAAGAAACTAATTGGTCTCTGGCATCCCAAACAGCATTGTTTATGGTCTGGTTCCCATTGGCATCATGGCTAATGGACTTCCCATTCAAACTGGTATAGCGATTGGAAGCATCCACCGTAGCCGTATTCGTTGCCGTCTCTTGAGGCGCAGGAGCCGTATTGCCTGAATAGGAGGTTCTACGGTTAATCTCGTCATAGCCATAGACCAAATCCCTCAGGACTTGTGTTCCTTTGCTGTACATCATTCCCGTCAGTCGACCTGCCGCGTCATAGCTATAGGCGGTACTGATTCCATTGGGTAAAGTCATCCCCGCTCTACGGTCTATTTGGTCATAGCTGAAGCCAAAAGTCTCATTGCCTTCTGTAATCGCGGTCAGGCGGTCATTATCGTCATAAGAGTAGTTGAGGTTCCTCTGATTATTGACTTTCAAACTAGTTCTACGGCCCAATACATCGTAGGAGTAGTTAACCGTGCCTCTAGAATTCGTTTCTTGAGTGAGTCTATCTAACGGGTCATAGGTGAAATTGTGCTGTCCTGCTCCGGATGCTGTGTCATTCAGACTGATGAGGCGGTCTGCATCATCGTAGGTATTAGTGACTACTTTTCCATCCGCATAGGTGGTGGAAACTAAGCGGTCATTGGCATCATATTGATAGGTGGTTGCTTGTCCTTTGCGGTCTGTCGATTTAATTAGATTGCTATTGGCATCGTAGGCATAGGTTTCTACTTTACCCAAAGGATCTGTTTGTTTGATTAATCTATCTCGGCTGTCATAGTCATATCGGGTGATATTTCCCTTGGGGTCGGTAACAGAAAGAAGATTACTGTTGGCATCATAGGCATACTTAACAACTCTTCCCTCAGCAGAAGTTACCTGTGTCGTGCGGTCGAGAATATCGTATTGAACCTGAACCACATGATTGAGCGCATTGGTCGTCTTGGCCATCCGATTGAGGATGTCATAGGTCATATTCGTACTATGACCCAGGGCATCGGTCGTTTTGATGACATTTCCTCGGTCATCATAGGTCAGGGTGCTGGTTTCATTTCGAGCATTGGTGATGCTCGCAACCTGCCCAAATGAGTCATAAACTAGCCTGGTGATTTTGCCCAACGGGTCTTTCAGTGCAGTGGGATTCCCTTTGGCATCATAAGTAATTGTGCTGGTCTTCCCTAAAGCATCTGTTACCGATGTTGGCAGATTAAAGTTTGGCTCATAGGTAAGCTTGGTGATACTGCCATCGGATGCTTTGATCTGAGTTAAATTTTCTTTAGCATCAAAAGTCGGTACTGTTACTCTGCCCAAGCGGTCGGTAATGCTGTTGACTCGATTGGTCCCTAAGGTTCGATTCGTTAAACTTCCATTCCCCAAACCATCGGTTGAGATGGAAGTATACAATCCACTATCGACCCGAATAGTAGTGCTATTCCCATTGGGCATGATCACTTTTGTAGAAGCAATTCCACCTTTAGGAACAGAAGGATTAATCAAGTTGTAGATGAATTGCATCGTACTCCCATCGGCATATTGCTCCTGGGTAATACGGTTATTGGTATCATAGGTTCGACTGGCTTCTACAATTCCTCGTCTATTGGTTGTTGTCAGTAATTGATTAGCAGCATCGTAGGTGTAGCGCATGGTCTGACCAAGGGGTCCGTCACTGTCACCAATCGTCCCGCAGCATCATACTCATAGCTGACTGAACGTCCTCCCTGGTCGGTGATTTTGCTAATTCTCCCTGTGTTCGGGTCTGCATCAACCGTCAATTGCCCAGAAGCAGAACTGATAGAAGTGATCGCATTCGCACGTCCAGTCCGGCTGATGGCGATGGCATTCCCATTGCGGTCGGTGATTTTGGACAAGTTATAAATCGGCACTAAGTTTAGTGAAGCGATCGTAGGTTCGAAGGCCATCTCTGCACCATTCTTCGACCTCAGAACATAATTTGTGCCATTTTTAGTGAGCACTGCCCCCCGATAGTTTGGATCATCTTCATTGGCATATTGGGTGGTTGAGCCAGTAATAATCGGGAATCTGGTCCGATAGTTATTCGGCTGTATTAATTCAACCAATTGCGGGGAGGTCTCTTGCAGAAGTAGTTCGAAGTTATGAGCGGAACCAATGCCAAAGGGTCCTTGACGGTTATCATTGCTTCGATAAGTACGGGTAATCGAAAAAGGGACTCTGCCGCCGATAACCCCAAAATCTGTATGCTGATACTTCTCGGTGCCGCTGGCAGTATCTACAGCTTTCCCACAGGGAGGACAACCCCCATTGGGAGATTGGGAATCAGCAGGCTTATTCGGTGAAGGGAAGTGCCAGGAAAAAGCTGGCAAGCCATAGGGTTTACCCGTCGCGGGATCAATATCGGGCTTAATCTGTCTGCCATCAGCGGTTACGGTACCGGTTCCGTAGGGAATAAACTGACCCGATTCCGTATCGTGGTCTGCCCGATACAGCGTTATTTTGTCCCCAGGCTTGGATTCCTTGAACAGATTCGGATACGTAATTTGGACAGGCTCACTCAAAATCGCATCAGCAGGCTGAATCGAAAGTAACTGTATCGGAGCTACGCCTGTAGGAAAAGGCATCGGAGATCTATCAGGCGTCACCGTGCTAATCGTCATTTGGGTGACAGGAGTGCCATCCGGACGGGTAATCTTTAAGCCTGCGGGAAGCGTGACCAGCAACCCTGGAGCACTCGTAGTCGTAAGCGGGATGTCCTGAGTAATAGTGGCAGGAATTGTCTTCTTTCCCGTTGGATCATTGGCGGTCACATAGACCGGAAAAGGCAATTCATTCGCTTTATTCGCGACAATCTCAGCTGGTCAACCAAGCCTCAGCATGGTGTAGCGACTTCGTACCTAGAAAGGGTGTCATCCGCTTCCATAGCCCTTCGTCTCGCGCGGTGCGGGTCACTAAGGCTTCTATCAGGCCTGTTGCAACCGCCGTTACCAAACCCGAATCGCCACCCTCCATCGCTTCCTCAATCAACGAGAACACTTGGCGGTTGGTATTCCCGTCGGCATTATCAAAGTCCTCAGCGATTCGATCGCCAAGGGCTGCAAACAGCGTCGTGACAGGCGGCTCCTCAGGAGACCACTCGTCAAGAACTTCCTGATGAGTAGCTCGCACTCCGACAGAGATCGCAGCAAGCGAACCTAAAAAATCTTCACAACGCATCTTCATTACCGTCCTTGCAGCGCATTACTCATGTCTCTGATGACGTTTTCGGCCGCTGCTCGATCACCAGGACGGGCTGTCGGATTTTTGGTCAACCATTTCTCAAGTGACCGAATACCGTCTGCTGCCTTTTGAGAATGGAAGGCTCCGCCCACAGGTTGACCAGTCGTAAGCTCTTGTCTAACCGCAGCTGCAGTACTGCCACTACCAACGGAAGTGTTCGGTCGATAAAGTGGGTCAATAAGCTTTGCCAAAGCAGAATCAGAGATTGCGGGCTTGCTCATCGCCGCGCGTAGTCCATCTTTATAGGCTTCATGAGCAGCAATGTTCGCCGCTCCCCCCTCTGCGGCCTCACCTAGTCCTACTGCACCCTCAGTAGCAGCAAGTCCTCCTGCACCTAACCCTATTGTAAGTGCTACCGCTAACGTTGCTCCACCTGCGGCGGCCAAACCCACTTCTCCCCAGTGAATGCAATCGCAATACAGGTAATTAGTTTAAGCATGTCCACGACGCCCTTGGCGAACCTGTGACGCCGCCCGATCCGCCCAAGCTGCCTATCGGGTTTGTCACGCCCGAAGATAATAGCAAGAAGGCGTAAGAGTTGAACTCGGCGCCTGTTGGCCCCATGCCTGTGCTGAGAGCAAAAGGCAAGACCTTGCACCAACTCCGTTGAACAAGAAGGACATCGAGTTGATCTAGGTGTTAAGGTAGACGGCTGGAAGCTGCGACGCCTGCCCTGCGCCAGGGTCCGTGTGACTACAACCAATCGATAGACCAACCTGATTCGGCGAAGTATTGGGAGAGCGAATCCTTGTTCTCGACCCAGTTGTCAAAACTACCGCGCATGTCGGGCTCTGCAGCAGTCAGAATCAAATACCCACCCGTACTCTCTGCATCGTCGATCACCTTGACATAGGTGCCGATTTCATCACCCGCTATAATCCGGCCGACCTGGCCGATCCTAATTTCCATCATGCCCTCAGTCCAAGAACGGAATATGGTTGTTGACCGTCGGCTTTCTCGCCCCTGGCTTGTGGATCTCCAGGTGTCCATGTGGAACATCAGGTGAGTGATTGCCTGAGAGCGAGTTGTTGTCGATGCGGAACTGGCAAGTTCCATCGGCGCTGCGGACTACACCGCTACCGGGTTTACAGATTTCCCTGCCCGCGAAGACCTCACAACAGCCAAGACATCACCCCTCAGCAACAACAAGGCGCTCAATAACTGCCTTAGCTTCGGTTGGGAAGATCACTCGAAGTTCGTGATCGACGTATTTCCACTCAGGCGGAGGTTCGGCAGCATCCGGTCTGACACTCTCTGCCCAATCGGCGAGAGCCGTTTGGAGTATCTCCAAATAGGTCCGGCACTCCGTTGGGTTGTAACGCAGAGGAAGGTCACCGTGCACAACCATCACTCTCCTATTGCTTATCCAACTGAGGTCACGCAGGCAGTCGAGTAGTGCATCCCAGTTGCCACCAAAGTAGTCAGGAAACTGCCCAGCGCCCGCCCATGCCGTAAGCAATTCAGCTTCGGAGCGAATTCCAGTGGGAACCCTCAGGACGAAGTCTTCTTGCCTGCACACGGCATCGGGCGGTGCTGCATATTCGAAGGTCTTCTCGGTAGTCGTCATCTTTGCTCCGCCTAGGGGTTCACGCGAATGAATGAGCCGTAGTGATCCGGCGTGTAGAAGATTTCTCCATATTGTCCAGTCATGATGCGTTGATGACCCGGTCCTTTCACACCAGGAGGCGGATGCACTTACTTCCTGCAGTACCTGCCCGGCTACTGTAGCAGCGGGCCCTCTTTTCAGGTGCCGCTAGTCAATCGGCCTATAGCTAAGACACGAAACCCACTAAGCAATTCTATAAGCTCTCCTTCTCGAATCCATATTGCTGGTAAAGGATCTTCCGAAATCAAATTACAAGTAGCGTTTCCCTGATTGGTCTTAGGGTCAAAGCTAAACGTCGTCCACTGAACATCTCTAGCACACTGCAAGAATTCAGCTAAATATCTTTGCCAGCGAATTGTTGTACGCATACCTTCATATGGTTCTGAACCATGACCACCCAAAGAACTAGGTATCCAAATAAAATCAAACTGCAACTTTGTATTCATCATTTGCCCTTATTTCAACAGATGCAAATCTTCACACGCGACACAAAACCCAGGGCCAATATCGTCGATATTCGAGTGTTGGTAACTTCGATAATATACATCTTTAGGCACTTTGGCTTTAACAACGTCATCCAAATCAGGATAACGTTGCCTGAATTTTTCAGCTCCCTCCTGTGTTTCAAAGAACCACTTGTCCTGCATTGAGCGACCATTAGGATCAGGTCGATACCCGTGATTCGCTATGTCGTTAGCTTCAGCTTTCGATACCGCTCGATAACCATCTACAATATCTCCTACCTTTGCAGCCTTACCTAATCCTCCTGCACCCTCAGTAACAGTAGCAGCTCTTACTGCACCTAACCCTGTTGTAACTGCTACCGCTAACGTTGCTCCAGCTGCGGCGGCCAAACCCACTTCTCCCCAGTGAATGCAATCAAACCTGCCACCGTTCCTGTGGAGCTGCCACACTCCATCGATTAAAGCACCGGCTGCAGCACCCCCGAGAAGCGGAGCCCAAATCTCACCACTAGGATCGGTGCGACTAATCGGATTATTCCCGACATAAGCTTGTAGGTTGGTATCGCCCCCACCAAATCCTAGTGGGTCTTCAGAAATAAACCGCTTTTGGTCAGGACTGTAATATCTTGCCCGATAGAAGTAATAGCCATTGCCATCATCTTCCCGACCTGTGAAAGCAAAGGGATTACCGCTTGTAGTTCCAGTGGTCTGTTTTTTACCGAAAGGACTGTAGTTATAGCTAGTCTTGATAACGCCAGTGGGGTCGGTCAGACCAATAATACTGCCCAAAGCATCCGACAGATAATACTCGTTCTGACTAGATTTCCTTTCTAAGGGCTGGTCAATTCCAGGACCAAAAGTATAATCAGCTCCTGTCTCACTGATAAGGTCATCACCGTCATAGAGATAGGTTTTAGTTTGTCCATTGACCGTTTTACTGGTTCTGCGACCCATCACATCGTAGGTAAAGGAAGCTGTAAACCCAGGACCACTCAAAGAAACCAATCGGTCCCTAGCATCCCAAACCGCATTATTGATTTTCTGGTTACCATTCTCATCATGGCTAATCAACTTTCCATTCAAACTGGTATAGCGATTGGAAGCATCGACGGTAGTCGTATTCGTTGCCGTCTCTTGCGGTTCAGGAGCGGTATTGCCTGAATAGGAGGTTCTACGGTTTATCTCGTCATAGCCGTAGACCAAATCTCTGAGGACAGTGCTGCCTTTGCTATACTTCATCTCCGTCAAACGACCCGCCGCATCGTAGTTATAGGCTGCACTGACCCCGTTGGGTAAAGTCATTCCCGTTCTACGGTCTAAAGCATCATAATTAAATCCAAATGTCTCAGAACCTTCTGTGATTGCTGTCAAGCGGTCATTATCGTCATAAGAGTAGTTCAGAGTTCTCTGGTTATTTACCTTCAGGCTGGTTCTACGACCCAATATATCGTAGGCGTAGTTAACCGTTCCTCTAGGATTTGTCTCTTGAGTCAATCGGTCTAGGATGTCATAAGTAAAATTATGCTGGCCAGCTCCAGGTGCCGTATCATTCAAACTAATGAGGCGGTCTTCATCATCATAAGTATTGCTGACCACTTTTCCATCAGCATAAGTATTGCTGACTAATCTATCGTTCGCATCATATTGATAGGTCGTTACCTGTCCTTTACGGTCATAGTCATAGCGAGTCACATTGCCCGCTGGGTCTGTTACAGAAAGCAGATTGCTATTGGCAGCATAGGCATACTTGGTGACTCTCCCTTAAGCCTCATCATAAAGTTTGAAAGATATATTAATTATATTCATTAACTGAACTTCATAAATCCGTAGAAAGCTTTTCCCCTCATTAAATAAGATACCCATTTCAAAGCTATCTAACTTTTCATCGATTTCATCAACAATACTAAAAACACCATCATTTATAGTTTCTTCCAAAAAAGAAAATATTTCTCTTAAATCATTAGGCAGATCATCAAATGTTAAATCACCTTGATATCGGGAGTTGGACAGTTCACTAACTAAAATTCTTCCAAAAAGCTTACCTTGGCTGCCAACTAATGAAATCTCTTGCCCAATGATCCTATTCTTATCAGGCTTTTCATGAAATGTACTCATTTCAATGTCCATAGGTAACTACAAAAGCCTTTTTCAGCCTTTCGATATTGGCAGGAGTAAAACCACGTACTCCGTTAGGGTGAATTATTCTTCCGTGATTAGGGAGACCTTTCGTAGGACAGGGAAATAAATCAAAACCAGCATCCCGAATAGCTCTGACATCAGCAGTGCCGACGGTCTTGGCTAATTCATGCAATCTAGTAGCATTGGGGTAAGTCGCTCGCATTTGATCTGCGGCTTGCTGAGGTGTTCCTCCAATTAAGACAGAAAAGCCTGGCGGTTTCAACCCCATTTCTGTAGGTGTAGGCGTCAATCTTTCAGTGCTAGCTCCTCCCATTCGGTGTACAACGATATTATTTCCATCATCATCACGCTTTACTGGGATTGGAGCTAGGCGAGGTTCTGGGTTTGATCTAGGAGCATAGTTTCCTACTTGACCTGGTACTCCAGCTCTAGTAGAGTCAACGGGATCATATCCATAGTTAGGAGCCTGTCCACTTGGATCTGTAAAGTCAATCGGATTATTGCCTACATACGCCTGAAGGTTGGTATCCCCACCCCCAAACCCTAGAGGATCTTCTGCAATGAATCGCTTTTGGTCAGGATTGTAATACCGAGCCCGATAGTAGTAGTAACCTGTCCCATCATCTTCTCTGCCTGTGAAAGTGAAGGGATTACTACTGCTACTTCCGGTAGTCTGTTTCTTACCAAAGGGACTGTAGTTATAACTGGTCTTAACGGTCCCAGTGTCATCTGCTAACCCAATGACACTGCCTAGAGCATCGGCAAGATAATATTCATTCTGTCCAGACTTTCTTTCCAAGGGCTGGTCAATTCCAGGGCCAAAGGTATAGTCTGCCCCTGTTTCACTGATTAGATCTGATCCGTCATATAGGTAGGTTTTAGTCTGTCCATTGACTGTTTTGCTGGTCCTTCTACCCATCGCATCGTAGGTAAAGGAAGCTGTGAAGTTAGGTCCTGATAGAGAGATCAATCGGTCTCTGGCATCCCAAACTGCATTATTGATAGTCTGGTTAGCATTGTCATCATGACTGACAGGCTTACCATTCCGAGAGGTGTATTGATTGAGCGCATTGACGGTGGCTGTATCGGTTGCCGTATCTCTGGGAGCAGGAGCCGTATTTCCTGAATAAGCAGTCCGTCTGTTGATCTCGTCATAGCCATAGACCAAATCTCTTAGGACTTGGGAGCCTTTGCTGTACTTCATCCCCGTCAATCGGCCAGCTGCATCATAGCTATAGGCAGCACTGATTCCATTGGGTAAGGTCATCCCCGCTCTACGGTCTAATTGGTCATAGCTGAAGCCAAAGGTCGCATTGCCCTCTGTAATTGTGGTCAGTCGGTCGTTATCGTCATAAGAGTAGTTCAGTGTTCTCTGATTATTTATCTTCAAACTCGTTCTTCTACCTAGAATATCGTAGGCATAACTGACCGTTCCTCTAGGGGTACTTTCTTTGGTCAGTCTATCCAATAGGTCATAGGTAAAGTTATGCTGTCCTGCTCCAGATGCTGTGTCATTTAAACTAACTAAACGGTCTTCATCATCATAGGTATTGGTAACAATTTTCCCATCGTTGTAGGTAGTACTGACCAACCTATCATTTGCATCATACTGATAAGTTGTCACCTGCCCTTTGCGGTCGGTAGCTTTAACTAAATTGTCATTGCTATCATACTGATAGGTTGCTACTTTCCCTGAAGCATCAGTCCGCTTAATTAATCTATCCTTATTGTCATAGTCATAACGAGTGACATTGCCTGCAGGGTCCGTTACAGAAAACAGATTACTGTTCGCATCATAGGCATACTTGATAATTCTTCCTTCTCCAGAAGTTGCCTGAGTCATGCGGTCTAGGATGTCATATTGATACTGCACCACATGCCCTAACGCATTGGTCGCTTTCGTCATCCGGTTCAAAATGTCATAGTTAAAACTGGTGCTATGATTCAGTGCATCCGTGACCTTGAGGACATTCCCGCGCTCGTCATAGGCCATCGTCGCTGTTTCATTCCGGGCATTAGTGATGCTGGTAATCTGACCGAAAGAGTCATAGTTTAGTTTGCTAATCTTGCCCAAGGGGTTTTTTATTTCGGTAAGATTCCCTTTTGCGTCATAGGTAATCGTACTGGTTTTACCCAAAGCATCCGTAATAGCAATAGGTTGATTGAAGTTAGGCTCATAGCTAAGCTTCGTAACACTATTATCTGGAGCCTTAATCTCGATTAGATTCTCTTTCGCATCAAATGTAGGAATAGTCACTCTACCCAAACGGTCTGCTACACTCTTTACCTGATTGCTCCCCGGTTCTCTATTCGTAATACTCTGATTACCAAAGCCATCACTGTTTCCAGCTGCATATAAACCACTCCCCACCCGTGTGATTTGACTATTTCCTCTTTGGTCAACCACTTCAACGGAAGTCAATCCACTATCGGGGTCACTGCTATTTATCAACGTGTAGATAAACTTCGCTACACTGCCATCAGCATAAGCTTCTTGTGTGATTCTGCCATTGGTATCATAAGTCCGACTGGCATCTACAATCCCTCTTTGATTCGTAGTGGTTAGCAACTGGTTTTTAGCATCGTAGGTGTAGCTTACTTGCTGCCCTAGAGGGTCTGTGACTGTGATGAGTCTGCCTGCTGCATCATATTGATAACTGACGGAACGTCCGCCTTGGTCTGTGATTTTCTGTATCCGTCCGGTGTTGAGATCTACTGCAAAAGTAAGTTTTCCAGAAACCGAGCTAATCTCAGTGATATTTCTACCTGAGTCACGCGTAATGGAGATGCGGTTATTATTGCGGTCTGCAAGCTCCGTCAAGAAATAGTTAACTTTACGGCTAATAGTGGAGGAGACTCCAAAGGTCATGGTGCCGCCATTCTTCATCTTCAATGTGTAGGTAGACCCATTCTTAACCAACCTGCTACCCCGATAGCTGGGGTTATCCAAATTGGCAAATTGGTTGGTCGTCCCTGCAATAATTGGGAATTTGACACGGTAGTTATTCGATAAAACCAGCTCTACCAATTGAGAGGGAGGAATCGGCGTGCCAGGGGAAAGAAAGGCTGGGTCTACCGGAGGGATTTCCTGAAGAATCAGTTCAAAGTTATGGGCAGAACCAATCCCAAAAGGCCCTTGACGGTTGTCGCCGCTCCGGTAGGTGCGACTAATTGCAAAAGGAACTCTTCCGCCGATGACGCCAAAATCAGTGCTGTCATAGCGTTCGGTCCCGCTAGCTAGGTCTACAGCACCATTTTTACACCCGCAATCCCCTTGTGAGTCCTTAGGCGGATCTCCTGGTCCTTGGTTCTGAGGTGGTGGAACCGGGAAATGCCAGGAGAAAGCGGGCAGGCCATAGGGTTTACCTGTGGCTGGGTCCATATCCGGTACGATTTGCTGACCATCGGCACTTACAGTCCCAGTGCCATAGCGAACGTATTGCCCTGATTCCGTATCATGGTCTGCTCGATATAAAGGGACTTTCGTCCCTAGACGAGCATTCTTGGACAGATTGGGATAGGTAATCTGGACCGGCTGACTCAAAATGGCATCAGCAGGCTGGATGGATAGCAAGCGTACAGGCGATACCCCACTGGGAAAGGGCATCGGGGTTCTATCAGGCGGCAAGCTGGTAATCGTAATTTGGGTGACGGGTGTACCATCCGGTCGGGTAATCTTCAAACCGGCAGGGAGCTTTACCTGTAAACCAGGGTTATCTGGTGTGGTCAAGGTTAGGTCTTGAGCAAAAGTTGTGGGAATCGTCTTTTTGCCCTGGGGGTCATTGGCCGTCAGGTAGACGGTATAGGCCAACTTATTCGCTTGATTAGCAAGTATGTTAGCCGGGACAATGACAGCGGGATATTCGACTTGAGCTGTAGAAATCGGTCTACCATCTACCAGAATCGTAGTTTTGCGTTCGGGTAGATTGCGGAGGGTAAAAGCTCCGGTAGCGTCGGTATAGGCTTCTCCGGTCCCTGGGAACTGTTCTAGAGCAACGCGGACACCAGCTAGCGGTTTAGGAATAGCATCGCCACTGAGGACTTTTCCGCTGAGGGTCGTTGCAGGAGCGGTTGGAGGCGGTGGAATGATATCAAAATCTAAGGGATTGGAACTGCCCTTAGGATTGGCGACGCGGACTTTGCGTTTGCCCAAAGTAGCCAGGGGATTGACGATGACCTCAATAACTTTTTCGTTATCAGTGCCGTAGAGGATACGTGCGGCTATATCGGCACTGGGGTCAAACTGGACTTGAGAAATATTGCTGAGATTCGTCCCGGTTAGGGTGATACGGGTAGTTTGGTTGAGAGCTAGGCGAGCAGGACTGAGCGCGGTGAGCTTTGGCTTTTTCTCCTTAACGTCTTTGTCGTCCTCTTTCTCTTTAGAGTCTTTATCCTCTTGCACCTGAGACGTTTGATTCCCTTTGGTGGCTTCAGCGAGAGCAGGCTGCCCATAGACCAAAAAGTCCGGGAGCACAAAGACAATCGCTAGAAGAAGCGAAATCAAACGTTTATGCGACATAGAGAATTCAGCTAGAGACAACTAGCCAAGAGAGAACTAATGTTTATTAAAGGGTATATGTTAGATAATTAGCAATAGGATTTAATAAAATATTTAGCATGTTATAAATGCATATAATTTGGGTACTATGCAACTCTCTGTTGAAAAATATTGATTCCGAAGAAAACTTTTATCAAAAATATTAAAACCTCATAGCAAGTTTATTTTTGCCCATAAAGATTTATTTAGTATACGAGAGATTCCTCCACGGATGGGCATTGCAGTGCTTGCTTTGATGCCTAAGTTTAACTTCATCTATAGAACATTCCTTTTTCCAAAAGGAATGCGCTTGGCTATTCGTCTACCTAAATTATGGCTAACCTCCCATGAGCAAAAACGTTAATAGGCATCGAAAGAATCATTACTTGAAACTGGCATCTCTAGGCGTTTTGCTTATGGCAAATCCCTTGTTTGCACAGACCGTCCGGTATGCCTATGACAAAGACGGAAGAGTGACTCAAGTTACTCATGGCGATGGCGTTATAGATACTTACCAATACGATGTTGCCAACAATTTAATCAAGAATACGGGTGTTCCAGAAAACACAGCCGCACCTTTTAGTCTTACCGATTACACTCCAAGATCAGCCATTGTGGGAGCGGCCATTACCATTACCGGAACGGGTTTTAGCAATCCAACGGTGTCTTTCAATGGCACTCCAGCTACGGTGAGTAGCAGTAAAGACACGAGCCTTACTGTGGCTGTACCCACAGGGGCAACCAGTGGCCCCCTCACCGTAACGGTTGACGGTCAGACTTTGACAGCAGGTGCCTTCAACGTCCTGGCAAATCCAAATACCTTCTCTGTAACTGACATTACCCCAAAATCAGCTTCCATTGGGGCTAGTCTCACCATTACAGGCACAGGCTTTACGAGTCCTACAGTCACTATCAATGGTACTCCCGCTACAGTAACGGCTAGCGCTACCACCAGCATTACGGTAACGGTTCCAACAGGAGTGACCAGTGGCCAAGTCATCGTTACGGTAGGCGGTCAATCCCAGACCGTTGGCACTTTCACGGTTGCCACTCCGGTCCCATCTTTCACCGTCACAGACTTTAGCCCTAAATCCGCTCTCGTAGGAAGTGCCGTCACCATTTTGGGGACAGGATTTATCAATCCCACCGTGGCTTTTAATGGCATTGCTGCTCCAGTAACTAATATTACGGACACGGGCATTACGGCTACTGTTCCGGTGGGAGTTACCAGTGGACCTCTGACGGTTACCGTAGGCAATCAAACCCAAACAGCAGGGACCTTCAATGTAGCTTCTGTCGTAGCTCCAGTACTCACAGCCTATTCACTACCTGTTGCCCAAGCGGGGGACAGCATAACCATAACAGGTACCAACTTCGATATTTCTTCGCCTAATGCGAACGTTGTCAAAGTCGGCGGGATCCGCGCTAACGTCACGGCTGTTAATGCTAATCAGCTCACTTTTATAGTTCCTCCATTCTCAACGATCAACAATCCACCAGGAACCCCTGGAACTGCTCAGACAGTTACGGTTCAAACTGCAGCAGGCACCACCACAGCACCCAAACCTCTTTATCTCGTACCGCGTATTATCTTTAACAAGCCTTTCAGTCCCACTGCCACAGCTTTTGGTGACTTTACCGCCCCTGGAGATAATGGCCTATTGCTTGCACAAAGTGGGCAGTACAACATGCCTATACAGGGAGTCAATATCAATGGTTCAGGCCGCTTAAATCTCTTTGTTTTTGATGCCGATAACACACTGATACAAACTATCCAGGCACCAGTCGCTCTCTTTGGTCCCCTACTCAATGGGAATTTCCAGGCTACGACGGGGGCATTTACTTTGCCGAGTGGTGGTCCTTATGTCATCCAAACCGTCTTTGAAACAGACCCAATCCTTAGTTTGCAGGCCACTGGAAGCGTAAATTTTGGCCTCTTACCTTTCTTGGTCACAAGCAGTACCCCACAATCAGGTTTTGTTGGCGACAGTGTAACGATTAACGGAAGTGGTTTTGTCAATCCCGTGGTGGCCTTTAATGGTGTCCAAGCTGTAATCACAGCCAGTAGTCCGACCAGCATTACCGCCATCGTGCCAAGTGGAGCAAGAAGCGGCTCTTTGACGGTGACTTCGGGAGGGATTACTGAAAGTGCAGGGATCTTTACAATAAAGCCCTTCAAGATTACAGGCAGTACCCCACAATCAGGTCTTGTTGGCGACAGTATAACGATTAGCGGAAGTGGTTTTGTCAATCCCGTGGTGGCCTTTAATGGTGTCCAAGCTGTAATCACAGCCAGTAGTCCGACCAGCATTACCGCTACTGTGCCAAGTGGGGCTAGCACAGGGCTTCTGGCAGTCACTGACCAAGGAAGCACGCAAACTGCAGGGACTTTTGTAGTGAACAGCTCAATTAGCGTCACTCCGGAATATGGTATTGCAGGCACAACTGTAGTCATTACAGGCACAGGCATAGGTACAGGCATAGGCTTTATCAATCCATCCGTACTTTTCGAGAACGAAGATGGTGAACTAAATCAAGCTACGGTGACGGCAAGAAGTCCGACGAGCATCACCGTGATTGTTCCTTCTAGAACGCGGTCTGGCCGCATAATTATTTCAGATCAAGGTCTGACCTTCTTCACTAGAGAGTTCATAGTATCGAACTTTATAGTTAAAGACTTTACGCCCCAATCTGGTCTACCAGGCGATAGTATAACCATCACAGGCAGCGGTTTTGTAAATCCTACGGTAACCTTCAATGGCGTCTCAGGAATCATTACAGCCATGAGTCCAACCAGCCTTACGGTTATTGTTCCGAGAAGTTTAGGAACTTTAGTAGTCACTGACCAAGGGTACACGCAAATAGCAGGGGCATTTAGTGGACTACCTACATTAATTACGGGCTTTACTCCTCAATTTGGTATTTCGGGTACGAGTGTAACAATTACGGGTAGTAATTTTATCAATCAGACCGTAGCTTTCAATGGAATTCCTGCAACAATCGCAAATATTAGTCTCAGCAGTATTACTGCTATCGTACCTCCTGGAAATGCCTCTGGTTTCCTAACAGTAAGAGATCAGGGATCTACCAAAAACGTTGGTGTTTTTACAGCAGCAAGCTTCGTAGCTGAACGTTTTACACCACTCTTTGGCTCTTCAGGTGAGAGTATGACCATCTCAGGGAATGGTTTTGACAACCCCACCGTAGCATTCAATGGCAGACAGGCTGTAGTAACTGCTAAAACAGCTACTAGCCTTACGGTCATAGTGCCCAATGGGTTAAGTGATGGTGCGCAAAATATTACAGTCACGGAAGGAGGAATAACACAATCGCTAGGGTATTACCAAGTAAGCAATCCCACTAATATTGCAAGCATAACCCCAGCCGCTGGCCGTCCAGGTGACAGCATCACGATTACAGGAACAGGCTTTCGCGGTCAATCTCATCCTCCTGATCCTCCCCGTGTGGCATTTAGTGGCGTATACGCACAGGTAACATCTTTTACCTCGACTTCTATCACAGCAGTTGTACCGAATAGCCTAAATGCAGGTATACAGACTGTTACAGTTCAAAATCCTGGAGAACCCATATTGAATGCAGGTTTTTACACTGTCACAGCTAACCCAGTTGATCAAATAACTATTGATATACTTCATTCCTTCAATGGCATTGATGGAGCCAATCCCTTTGCTCGTTTACTGCCAGTTAATGATGGTAGCTTTTATGGGAGCAGCTATACAGGCGGCGCTAATGATAAAGGTACTATCTTTCGCGTTACCCAGAATGGAACAGTGACCGTTATACATTCATTTAACGGTATGGATGGCTTAAAGCCCAATGAACTTATCCAAGCCAGTGATGGCAATTTCTACGGTACGACCAAAGAAGGAGGAGTGTATGGAAAGGGTACTATTTTCCGTCTAGCTACTAATGGGACGTTTAACACCCTTTATTCTTTCAATGGAACTGATGGTGATAGTCCACGAGCAGGCTTACTTCAGGCTAATGATGGTAATCTCAATGGCACTACATTTTCTGGTGGGAGCAATGGGCAAGGTATTCTATTCCGATTAGGTCTAGATGGCACTCTGGCTATAGTTTATGATTTCGGTTCCCCTGATGGATTGGACCCGCTTGACCCCCTATTCACAGATGCAGAAAATCCCTCCGGCAAACTTATTCAAGGGAGTGATGGGGCACTCTATGGAACGACAGAAGGAGGGGGAGATCTGAGTAGCCCAGGGACTATCTACAGTATGACCTTGGGAGGTACGGAGACTATTCTCTACAGTAGCTTTGAAGGAGACATTCCTATAGGCGGTCTTATTCAGAGTAGAGATGGCAATTTCTATTTCACCGTTTCTTCTACCAATGGTGGCACAATCTATAGAATGACTCCAGAAGGACTCATGGGGTATAGCTTCAGTTATGCACAAGGGGGCAGTCCTGCAGGCGGCCTATTTGAGAGTAGCAATGGCAATATATATGGCACAACCTCCACAGGTGGAAGCCAAGATTTAGGCATGATTTTCCGTTACCAACCTGACACTTCATTTGGTTCTTTCGAAAGTCTGTATTCTTTTAACGGACAGAATGGTAGCCATCCCTTCGGAGGCATCACACAGGGAAGTGATGGCAATTTATATGGTTCTACCTTCGATGGCGGAACCAACAATCAAGGAACTCTTTTTAAACTCCCCCTAACAGCGCCTCCCAGCATCACTAGCTTTAGTCCTGCTAGTGGTCCTATTGGGAGTGCTGTGCTCATTAAAGGAACTAACTTTACAGGAGTAACCGGGGTTAGCTTTAATGGGATACCAGCTAGTTTCACCACATATTCCTCTATCGATACTGAAATCACGGCAATAGTGCCTGCTGCAGCTACTACAGGGTTGATAACAGTTAGTACTCCCAACGGTAAAGCAACTAGCCTGACACCATTTACAGTTACTCCCTAACCACGGGCATATTGTAAGGAGTAATTTTGAGAAAAGGTCATCTGAGACCGCTCTTAGGCCTTATATAGCAAGACCCATAGCCTCTCAATCACACAAAAGGAGGTTATGCTCCTACTTCATTTTCCGTAGAAGTCGCACTCGCGGCGGCCTCTACTTCTTCTAGAGGAAGATGCAGCGCTTGGGCTATCTGTTCTAAGCTCAGTCCTAATTTGAGCAATTCAGGGACGGTTTTCAGCTTGCCTTCCCGTTCTCCTTCTATTAGGCCCTCTTCTTTCGCTTCTTGATAAAATCTCGTCTGCTTTAGGTCGCTCAGGTTCAACATCGCTTCCAACTCTCCCCGGCTCATGGCTGGAAATTTGTAGAGAACTACGGTTTCAATTAGCTCCATCATATCTCTTCGGATAGTCTCCAGCGGCTCAGCTTGAGCCTGTTCCAATAGCCGTCGTGCTTTTTCTACGGCCGTTCCTTCCGGTTCCACAATCAGTTTGAGAATTCCCAAACTTAGGGATGCTTCTTCTGTAAGTTCACTCAAATAAATCTGCTGCACCTGGTCACTGTCCAATAAGGCTCGGTAACGTATTCTATCGTCAGGCTCTGTGGCTCTGTTGGGAAAAATGACTACCGCTTGCCAATTATTCGGCTCATCGTACTGTCTCAAGTACAGGAAAATCTCAGAGAAGAAACGAGCATAGAACCTAGCATCATCCTGAAACTGGACTTCCACGAAGTAGATAGGCCGAGTAGGCGTATCAGGTAGAAATACTCCGTCAACTCGGAAGGCGGTTTGTTTGATTTCCACCGAGCGGAATTGGTATCCCTCAGGAGACTGACCGATTAAATCGAAAAACTCTCCGGCAAGGTCTGGAAAATTTTGTAAAAGAGACTATCTGTTTTCACACAGCTCAGTCTACCGTGTGGTTCTATGCGTCAACGCTGCAAATATCGCTAATACAGCTTTTTCCCAGCAGTAAGAGCATCTGGTGACCGCAGGCTCTTCAGAAACTGTACGAGGTGTGCTTGGTCATCCGAAGACATTGCCTGGAAAGCTTGGCGGGAAGATTCTGCTTCTCCTCCATGCGCCACAATCGCCTCTTCCAAAGTCTTAGCCCGTCCATCATGTAAGTAAGGTGCAGTATCTGCCACGCCCCAGAGCTTCATCGTGATAAACCAACGAGGGTTCACGCCTGTCACCTTGTTGTCAGAGAGCTGACCATTCTTCTCTGCTAATCCGGCTCCCATATCATGTCGCTTCATATCGCTATAGAGAGCCACCCAATATTGGTCATTTTGCTTAGGTAGGATTTCCTGTAAATCCACTTTGGTATCTTTCTGGCCCATCGCTCCTTCAATCGTTACTTCTGCCTTGTTGAGCGGCAGGCGGGAAATATGGCAGCTTGCGCAATTAGCTTGGAATAGCTTTTCTCCCTGCTGGACCTTCTGTTGCTCCGCCCTATCTTTGGGCTGTACTTCTTTTGGCGTGGGTAACAGCGCTTGGAACACACTCAAATCAGTGATTTGCTCAGTAGTAACTTCATTGACGACCCCATCGCCATCGTGGTCATAGCGCTCCCAATTCCCTTGCAGAGGATAGCGCCGCTTGAGCATTTCGGGAGCTTCTAATCCCGCATGTCGCCACATCGCTTCAAATGTAAAGCGACGAATCGTGCCCCGTGTGCCCTTGGCATGAAAGGGTCTAATCTCTAAGCCCGGATCTACCCCGACGATTTGAGAAGTATCCAATTCTCCTTGGGGCGTAGCTGTCAAAGAGCCAAAAGAAACACCCTTACTCACCAAAGCAACGGTCGCCGCTTCATTTGTGCGTTTCGCTTTTTCCAGAGCCGATTGCCGGACAGCCTTCAGATCTCCACTCATTTCCTGAGCCAAAGCCTGCACCGCGCCAAGACCCCATATGGCGGTGGAATTGCGTTCATTTCCCCGTGCCAGTCGCCGCTCCAAAGCAGGGTCTAGACCGACAAAGACATTTTTATTATTTTCTCCCGCCCCTGCTTCGCCCCCAATACTGTGGCATTCCAAACAGGTTTTGGCGTCAGGTCCTAAATGGCGTTCAGAAAGGACTACTTCTGGATTGCCCAAACGATAGCCAAACCCTTCACTCACTTTGAAGGTCCGTTTAAATAGAACACGACCCCGCTGAGATTGAGTCTGTTGTTCGACTTGCTGAGACTTAGTAGCAGAGGATAAGAGAACAGCGGCGCTACAGAGGGGCACCAGGATTATAAATGTAGCAAAAATGCGTTTGGGCATGATGTGCGCACTGTCTCAAAGAAACTAATTGGGGGTACCTCCTAGTATTCCCATCTGAAGTCCCACCTGTGCTATCGCTTGCGCAGTAATTCTTCCGGTGTTATGGGTCCTCTGGGGCCTTCAACAGATGAGGGTCCTGGTTGTGGAAATTTGCTACGGGGGCCGGGGACTACTCTTGGGCGTGGGATAAAGCCAAAGCTAGATGAACCGGATGAACTGGATTGACCAGGAGTACTTGTACTGCCAGGTAGAACGGTTGGAGGAACATAGGCTGGTTCCACTGTTTTGGCCGTCTTTTGGGGCACAGGAGGCATCTGTTCTGTTGAAGCTGAAGGTGAAGCGGGTATGGCGCTAAAACCTTCTCCCCAGAATTCTCCATTGGTAAATGCCACAGTTGTCACCTGTACCAAAGTTGCATCACCGGGCCATCCCATATGAGTTTCTTGCAGGCGATATTCCCAGCGCTCGCCTTTTCTCCAGGGAAGGTTTCTGTTTAGTACGAGTTTGCGCACTCGCACCGGACTACTCTGACTGCTCAGTAGAGAGAAAGATACTTCTACCCACGCGACATCGCGCACATCATTCTGCTCTAGAACAATGGATGTATCCCAGTTGGAATCCAGCAGTCCATCTTTATCTGCAAGGCTAGCAGAGACAGAACGAGTAACCACAGGCGCATTCAGAGCGTTTTCATAGAGTCCCGTTAATGGACGATAGGCTAAGGCTGGATTAGCAGTGATAAGCAAAGTTGAGATAATCAGAGTATTACGCAGCCAGTGGAAAATCATTGCCAACACTCTTAGAGGGAGCGTTTTACCCCTGCTAATTATGTTTCCCTCAGCAATTAAATCTCTCTAGGCTTTCACGGCTTTTGGTCTAAATCATCATAGTGGGCTCATATTCACCTCACTACCGACTGATGGTGCCTGCCTTGCCGAAAAGTTTGGAGTTCTGCAAGCATCAGAGGAGCCATTGTCCAGTGCTCAAGGCCCTGGACCTTGAAACCGTGCCCCCTCGACATCCGTCATAGCGGTGGGTGAGATTTCAATCCGGTATGTCATGCTTTTGGCGCATCTGCTGAAAAGCTTCATCTAAGGGGATGCCCTGACGCTGCTCAAATTCATCTAAGCTTTTACGAATTCCGGCTAGGGATTCTAGGAGTTCTATGCGCTCTAGTAGGCGTTGGTAGCTTTCAGCGTCTTGGACGATGACGGCGGCTTTGCCGTTCACGGTCAGCACTATGGGTGCCTAGGTGTCTTTCATGGTGGTTAAAAAGGTTTTGGCGCTCCGTTGAAAGTCGGATAGGGGATGAATGTTGCGAAGGGCAAGAGACATGACTACTGTTCAGTAGACGAATAACTATACGGTAATTCTTTGTCTACCCTGCTGGGGCACTATCTTGCTCTCTGGGTTCAACTCCCTGGCCTTGGTGGGGTCCCTGAAATAATTACATGGAGTCTATTTGGGCTATTAGCTTATCTGCTGCTTCACCTTTTTTGCTGTATTCTACTTCTGGAGGGTAGGAGGCCCTACTGGTTTTTTCGCCTATACCCTGAATGAGTATATTTGGTGACTCCAATCATATAAACAAACTAGGCGAAACTTTGAATCGCTCTCCCAATAACTTCGCCTGCGTTTTACTGATCGCACGTCTACCGTTTACGATCTCAGACACCACTCCACTAGAGCCAAGCCACCCGATTAAATCTACTTGTCGCATGCCACTAGATTCAAGGATATGTTGTAAGATTTCGTGAGGTTTGGACTGTGTGATTGGGTAGTGCTCTGATTCATATTGC
>JBBRSB010000026.1:0-67605 GCA_038245785.1 Gloeobacterales cyanobacterium
GCTAAAAGTGTTTCGAATCCTAGCTGGACCGTATCGCAATCGACGACGGCGATTTGGATTGCGTTTGAATCTGATAGCAGGGATCTCCAATTTTGAACGCTTCCTAAAAGTTCCAGCCTGATTCGTGCAAGAGCTCTAATGCTTGCAAGTGCATTCTGTCATCACTTCAGAATTTATTCTTAATGAGTTAAAAGAAAAATTGACAGAGAAATTTAAATACTCTGATGAAGATGCTACTGCCGTTGAAGTGCTTTTACGCTCTAGGATGAGAGTAGTTGACCCAATTCTGCTGGAAAGCAGCGTGTGTCGAGATCCTGACGATGATATAGTCCTGGCGACCGCGCTTACAGGCAGAGCTGCTTGTATTATTACTGGCGATAAGGATCTGCTGACTCTGAAAAAGTTTGGCACAATCTATATCATAGCCCCTTCAGAATTTGAGGCTTATGAAGTGCAGTGTGGCACTGAATTAGAATAAAGAAGAGATTGTGTATGCCTTGTCTGGAGAGTTGACCGCTGTTTCCCTAGAAGGTGAGTGCGTTGTGTCTGAAGGAAAATTTCTTGGCTTTCTCGCCAAGGAAGGCATCTGACACTTCGCCAACAATGATGGTCCTGAACCAGCGGTTTTGTCACTATGGCTCTAACTACAAGCCATAGAAATCTGGACCAGAACCTTCATAGGTTGGGTTTACCCGGAGATTCACGCGAGGGCAGACGATTTCGCAGGTTCGGCATTGGATACAGTTTTCCAAAGACATGCCATGTACTCTTCCATTTTCAAAAGCATCAATTCGATGGACTTCTGCAGTGCAGTCAGAAACACAAGGAGTGGTCCGTCCTAGCTTGTCATAGGTTGCAATGCATTCCTGACAGGTAGAAGCACTGAATTCTTCAATGTGACGATTGCCTTCATGATATTTTGGGGCCGCAAAGAAGACTGCATCTGGTCGGGTGTACAGCGTTTCAGGTGCAATTTGAGTGTTGATAGCGAGGGCCGTTGGATTAAACTCTGGCTTGATGCTCTCGTTGCAAGAAGTATAGGTAACGGGTTCTTCACTTTTCGTTTTTCCCAGAATCAGATTGAGGGCACGAATCGTATCGGTCGTCCGCTGGATTGGTTTACCCATTCCATACTGTAGGCTACCTAGCCAGGGATGTCCTTGGTCAACTTTGTTGGTTACGGCAGGCAGATATTGCTCGAGCAGGCGTCGATTTTCTAAGAAAGCTTCGCGGAAGTAACGACTGGTGTGGAGGTCTTGGCCAACAAAGCTATCTAGAACCTGCTGCTGATAGGACTCCATCAGGGCAAAGTTTTTGGTCAAGAAGGTGTCATGGAGTAAATTAGCTGCGATATAACCTGTCTCCATCGCCCGGTCTACGCCGGAGAGACTGGCTACATCTAGAACCCCAAGAGCATCTCCTAACATCAACGCTCCGTCTACGGCAAAACGGGTAGGCAAACTATAGAAGCCTCCCTCGGGAATGACAGCGGCTCCATACTTGCGCAGCTTTCCTCCTGCCAAAAGTTTCTGAATCCAAGGATGGCTCTTATAGTCTTGGAGGCGTTGCTGAGGATTGATATTTGGATTTTGACTGTCCAAGCTAACGATTAAGCCGAGGGCTAGTCGTTTGTGGGACATACCATAGACAAAACCACCACTGAAGGTTCCATCCAAAATCGGATAACCGAGGGTATGCCATACTTGGCCCTGGTAATCTTCTTCGACTTCCCAAACTTCTTTTACGCCGACGGACCAGAGCTGTGGGTTGGGACGCAGATTGAACTTTGCGACAAGGTCCTTAGAGATAAAACCTTTATCACCAAAGCAAGTGTAATCGGCATAAACGGCATCATCACTGAGCGCTCCCGATTCACTGGCACGCACCCCAATCACCCGGTCTTGGTCATACAAAATTTCGTGAGCTGCAAAACCAGGGAATAAATCCAATTGAACATTGGGAATTTCCTTAGCTTTGGTCTGCAAGGCATCAGCTAACCAACGAATCACATGGCTCAAACTGAGGATGGCATAGCCCTCTTTTTTGAATCCTTTAGGGACTATTTTTTCAGGCAAATCCCATTTCTTATCAGACCCTAAAACACTCAACTGACTCTCGCGAACAAACCCTTCGAGGGGGAAGCCATTTTCTTTATAATCAGGAAACAATTTGGCAATCACATGGGGATTAGAAATCGCTCCACTGACAATGTGTGCGCCAAACTGTTGGCCTTTTTCTAAGATCGCTATCGATATTTTCAGACCGCTCAGTTTAGCTAAATCTAAGAGGCGATGGGCCAGAATCAAGTTAGAAGAACTGCCCCCAACGAGCAGCAGATCATAATGTATAGGTGAGGACATTGGCTTCGCCTGCCTTACTAATATTTGAGGGTGTACCTTGCTTTAATTGCTGAATCATTTCGGGAATGATCTGATAGAGATCGCCGACAATGCCGTAGTGCGCAAACTTAAATATCGGAGCATTGGCATCGCGATTGATAGCAATAATGGTGGCCGACTTATCCATTCCTACCCGATGCTGAATCGCTCCAGAAATACCACAGGCAATGTAGAGCTTGGGCCGGACGGTTTTTCCAGTCTGCCCGACTTGGTGAGCATGGGCAATCCAACCGGAATCGACGGCTTTGCGGGAAGAGCCGACAGCACTATTCTCAAAGCAGCTAGCTAATTCATGGATCAGGCCAAATCCTTCCGTGGAGCCTAGACCATAACCACCGGACACAATTACATCGGCCTTGGCAAGTTCAACGCTCTCAGAAACCGCTCTCAAGGTCTCCAGCACAACCAGTCCAAGATCTTCTGCCTGCAGAACTACTGGGATTTCTTGAACAGCACCCTGGCGCGCAGTGTCAACGGGCAATGCAATCATCACGCTTGGCCGAACAGTAGCCATTTGCGGATTTTTCCAAGGACCGAGGATCCGAGCTTTTAAGGATTCCCCAAAGCTTGGACGGATGGCGTAGAGACAGTTCTCATACAGTCCTACTTTCGTCGGGTCTAGAGCGCTGGTGTGCTCGTAGGGGCCAATATCTAGTTCTGTGCAATCGGCAGTCAACCCTGTTTCAAGATAAGCAGCAATGCGGGGGGCCAAATCTCTGCCCGTCGTGGTGGAGCCCAAAAGGATGATGTGTGGGGGTTCTTCCATGGACGCGATTAGGTCAATGAATACCCGACGGTAAGGCAAGGTTCGATAGGTCTCCAGGGCAGGATTATCGGCAATGTAGACGAGATCGGCCCCTCCAGCAATTAACAGCGACGGCAGATGGGTAATGGTATGTCCCATAACCACACAGCTCAGGCTGGCACCCAATTTATCGGCCAGTTGGCGTCCGGCTCCCAGTAGCTCTAAAGCGACGGGGCGGAGCTCACCAGCGGTTTGTTCAGCGAAGATCAGGACCTGCTTCATAACAAAGAGCACCTTAATAACTAACTAACGTTGAACAAGCTCTGCAAGGGAAATATCCGTCAATAGTCCAGAAACCATAGTATCTATGGACTTTCCTTGAAACAGCACACATTTACCCCCTATCTCTCCCACTTTTTCGGTGGCAGCAACAATCGTCGGCGAACCTTTCAATCCACAGCGGACGGGGTCTGCCTGGATGTCATCCAGAGAAACAGTTCGGATGACCTGATTGCGCTCGACTTCATCGCGCTGAAGTTGGTGCACTCTCTGCACGCCTCGGAGGGTTTTATAGGCCAAGCGATGAGCGGAGTTGGCCACGGTGACGACAGAGGGCAACGGACATTCGACCACCTGAGTCCCGGATTCAGTGACCCGACGAGCAATCAGCTTGTCTCTTTGGACCTCAAAGGATTCGCAGTAGGTCACCTGAGGAACTTGTAGCCGTTCTGCAAGCTGGGGGCCCACTTGTGCGGTATCTCCATCGGTGGTCTGGAGACCACAAAAGACCAAATCAAAAGCTCCGGCATAACGCACTGTATTGTAGAGGGCGTAGGCCGTTGCCAAGGTATCAGAAGCTGCTAAACGGCGGTCACAGAGATGTACGGCTCTGTCTACGCCATGGGCAATGGCTTCGTAGAGAATCTCAATCGCGGGAGGAGGCCCCATGGTGATCGCGGTCACGGTCGCTCCGTAGAGCCGCTTCGTCTGTAGAGCCGCTTCTAAGGCAAAACAGTCGAAGGGGTTGAGCATCCTTTTCGCTTTTGCTCGGTCGATGGTGCCGTCAGCATTCACCCCAGCCTTGGCGCTTTGGTCCGGTACCTGCTTGATTAATACAAAACTGTTCATGTAAAAAGTTTTTTGATAAAGTCAAGGCCTACTCTAAGATGCTAGGCTGATCCCCTTTGGATGAGCTTTATCTTTAACTTATTTTATAGATTGCCAAGAGGTAAATCATTAGATTGAATATCGCTATAACCTTAGGAGACCAGGCTTACGCGGTCTTTAAGGAGTAAAGCCGAAGGGATGTTTTGAAGAATCCAAGGCGCTAATTCTTGACCCGTAATTAGTGACAGAATCACCCCGTTGCGGAAATGTCCTGTAGCCACCCAAAGATTTCCTAAGGTTGTGTGGGGACCTATAACAGGAAAATCATCACTGGCCCTGGGACGCAGCCCTCCCCAATAGGTGAGCAGAGGAAACTGGGAGATTTCAGGAACCGCTTTCGAGGCACGAGCCAGAATGCCCAAAGCTCCTTCCACCGTTACCGACTCGTCATAGCCAGCATCTTCTACCGTGCTGCCCAACAAGATGCGGCCATCAAGCTTTGGTCCTAGGTACGTATCACCTGGAGCATAAACTACCTGAGAGAGCCAACTAGGCGGCGTTTGAATAACGATGATTTGCCCTCGCGCTGGACGAATCGCAGTCTCTAGCGGGGCAAGATTCCCAGCCCAGCTTCCTGTACAATCCACTACTTGGTCTGCATAAAACATCCTCTCTCCTGCCTGGACACCGACGACCTTTTGCTGCTGAATCAACAACTGATCAACCTGCATGTTCTCTAAAACCCGGACGCCCAAAGTAGCAATCAGTTTGGCAAGACCCTGGGTATATCGCTTGGCATCCAAACAAGGAACCTGGGGGTACAAAAGGGCATGGTTTATATCGGGATTGAGTTGGGGGACGAAGGCTAAAGCTTCCTCTGGGGAAAGTTTTTCAATACCTTCTTCCAAGGGTTCACGCAGAGACTCATAAGAGACCGAGATTTTTCGAATAGTTGGGTCATAGAGAGGGTCTATACCCGTCACTTCCTTTATCTGGTCGCAGACCGGGCCAAAGAGCTTTAGGCTAGCTTCTGCCCAATCTCGCACCGGGCGCTCGATGTGAAACGGGTCCAAAATGCCAGCAGCGGCTCCCGAAGCATGGCGAGCACAGGTATCCCGCTCCAAAAGCGTAACGGTAGCTCCTTTTTGGGCCAAATAGTAGGCAACTGCGCAACCAATGACTCCTCCGCCCAAAACCAAAACGTTCATCGTGAAATTTCTAGGGGACCCTATCCTAATCCAAAAAAGAGAGCGGGTGTATCCTGCTCACGGGTCTGTGTGAAGATAGTTGCATCAAAACCGTCTGTGAATAGCCTATGACCCGCTTATCCGAAAGTTTTTTCTTCACGCTCCGCGAAGAGCCTGCCGAAGCCGTAGCGATTAGCCATCGACTTTTGCTCAGGGCCGGATATATCCGCCCTGTCTTTGGAACGGCGGGCTTATATACCTATGGACCTTTGTGCCTAAGGGTTCTAGAAAAAATTCAAGGAATTGTTCGCGAGGAGATGGATGCCACAGGCGCTCAAGAGTGTTTGTTACCGCAGTTGCACCCGGCAGAGATGTGGCAGGAGTCTGGACGGTGGGCAGTCTATACCAGCGATGGCACCATGTTTACAGTCAGTGATGGCACGCGGGAATATGGTCTCGGTCCTACCCATGAAGAAGCGGTGTGCGATTTTGTACGCGGTGCCCTCAGTTCTTATCGACAATTGCCTTTTCAGCTCTATCAAATCCAAACAAAATTCCGCAATGAAAAAAGGCCCCGCTTTGGCTTAATTCGGGGACGAGAATTCATCATGAAAGATGGCTATTCTTTCCACGATTCTGATGAAAGTTTAGATAAAACCTATTGGCGCATGCATCAGGCTTATATGCAAATGTTCCAGCGCATTAGATTAAATTTTCGGCCTGTAGAAGCAGATTCTGGAGCGATTGGCGGATCTGGAAGTCATGAATTCATGGCTCTAGCAGATATTGGTGAGGATACAATTCTCTATTGTGATCAAGCAGACTATGCCGCTAACGTCGAAAAAGCTTTATCCATACCTCCCCAAGCCATCATTAATGAAAGTTCTGGAGCGTTTGAGAAAGTAGTGACTCCAAGTATAAAAACAGTTGAGGAACAGGCTAAGCTCCTCAATATAGACCTGACACAAATAGTGAAAAATGTCCTCTACATTATTACGTTTGCTAAAGGTGGCTCTAAACCTTGCTTAATTTCTATTCGAGGCGACCGTCAGGTTAATGAGACTAAGCTCAAGAATCATTTGGATGCCTTAGACTTGCGCATGGCAACGGATGAAGATGTGTTAGAACTTACTGGTCTGAAGCCTGGTTATTTGGCTCCTGATGTAAGCATTGAGAAGTGTATCCGTAGGGCTGATAAGACGGTGGAGTCTCTAGCTTATTTCTCTACCGGAGCCAATGAAAATGGCTATCAAGTCATCAATGCACAGTGGGGTATCAATTATCCCTTGCCACAGGTCGTAGACCTCGATACGGCACAGGAAGGAGACTTTTGTCATCTAGCTCCTGCAAACAAGTTAGAGAGCGCACGCGGGATTGAGCTTGGTCATATTTTTAAGCTAGGAACAAAATATAGCAAGTCCATGAAAGTAGAGTTTTCTGATGAAAAAGGAAAACTTCAGCCTGCGATTATGGGTTGCTATGGAGTTGGAATTTCTCGTATTCCGGCTGCGGTGATTGAGCAGCATGAATGGCATGACGAAGCCGGTTTAATTTGGCCTTCTGCCATTGCACCTTATACCGTCATTTTAGTTCCAGCCAATGTGACAGAAGAAGCGCAACGGATTTGTGCAGAAAAGCTCTATCAAGAACTCACGACCCAAGGGATTGAGACTCTTCTAGATGATAGAGATGAACGAGCAGGTATCAAATTTAAAGATGCAGACTTGATTGGCATTCCCTATCGGGTAACGATTGGTCGAGACCTCAAGGATGGCTTAGTAGAAATCAAAATTCGCAAGTCAGGAGAACTTGTTAAGGTAGCCCCAGAAAAAGTGTTTGATTTTCTAAGGGAAAAGTTATCTATTCTTGAATAACGAAATCTTGGTCCGTTATTTATACCCTCCGACTGAAGACACTTTTATCATTCCTCTTTAAACTAATGTTGTCTTGTGCACTACATAGTGACAGACTGTAAATAATAGAATTGAACAACATTTTCTGTTCTTGTGAAAGCCTATGGCTATTCAAAGGTAAATTTCGCTAAATTACCCGGATTAGGAACCAATTAAGCCAAAAAAGACTCTAAAAGAATGTTTATGTGCTGTTGTCATAATGGGGAGGAGTGATTATGTATGAGCTGATTCAGACCGTCTTAGCTGGAGATGACCGGGCGGATCTACGCCAGTTTCTCAGCTCATTGAAGATGCTCCCCAAGCGTTACCTTCTGCGCAATGATGTCCTAAGTGCATTTACGAGTTACTGCAGCGAATCCGAAAAGCCTGAATCGTACTATAACTCCTCTGATCTGGGAAAACTCATCTACGATATCCAGGAACTTATCTTAGAGGGTGAAAGTTTTTGTCTAGTAGTCAGACCTCAGATCGCTCGTCAGGAAGTTTATCGAATTTTCGAAAATTTGACTGTAGAAAAGATGACTACTCAGGAGTTGCTGGACCTGAGGGATCGCTTCGTCGGTCGCTCCCATCCTGAGGATGGCAATATTTTTGAGATTGACTTCCGCGCTTTTTATGACTATTCCCCGGTTATTCGTGACCCCAAAAATATTGGCAAAGGAGTAGCATTTCTCAATCGCTATCTCTCTAGCAAATTTTTCCAAGACTCTCAGCAGTGGCTAGAAGCTCTATTTAAGTTCCTAAGCCTGCATCGCCATAATGGTTTCCAATTATTGATCAATGAACGGATTCAATCCCAACAGCAACTATCGGAGCAGGTCAAACGAGCCTTACGCTTTGTCAGTAGCCGTCCTGCCGATGAACCCTATGAGCAATTTCGGTTTGCTCTGCAAAATTTAGGGCTTGAGCCTGGTTGGGGAAACACGGCAGCTCGCGTTCAGCAAAGTTTGGAAATTCTTGACGAGCTCATCGACTCTCCCGATCACCAAATGCTAGAAGCCTTCTTGTCGAGATTACCGATGATTTTCAGGATTGTTCTGGTATCTCCCCATGGTTGGTTTGGTCAAGAAGGAGTGCTGGGACGGCCTGACACCGGAGGACAGGTCGTATATGTCCTCGATCAAGCTAAAAGTCTGGAGAAGCAACTCCAGGAAGATATTACGCTAGCTGGTTTGGATGTTTTAGAAATCAAGCCTAAAGTCATCGTTCTCACCCGCCTAATTCCCAACAGTGAAGGAACGCTTTGTCATCAACGCCTTGAGAAAATTCATGGCACAACCAATGCCTGGATTTTACGGGTACCGTTCCGCGACTTTAATCCCAATCTCACCCAGAACTGGATCTCCCGGTTTGAAATTTGGCCTTATCTAGAAACTTTTGCCCTAGATGCAGAGCGAGAGCTGCTAGCAGAATTTCGAGGCAAACCAGACCTCATTGTAGGCAATTATTCCGATGGCAATTTAGTCGCTTTTTTACTGAGTCGCCGTTTGAAAGTTACGCAGTGCAATGTTGCCCATGCTCTAGAAAAATCTAAGTATCTATTTAGTGACTTCTACTGGCAGGACCAAGAAGAAAATTATCATTTTTCCCTTCAGTTCACTGCTGATTTGATTGCGATGAATGCTGCCAACTTTATTGTTAGCAGTACCTACCAAGAAATTGTGGGAACTCCTGACAGCATTGGTCAGTATGAGTCTTATCGCAGCTTCACTATGCCTGAGCTCTATCATGTAGTGTCGGGCATTGAGCTATTCAATCCAAAATTCAATGTGGTGCCTCCAGGCGTTGATGAGATAACTTTTTTCCCCTACACCCGCACCGAGGAACGCATCCCGAATGTCCGTGAAAGAATTGAGGATTTACTTTTTACCCTAGATGATCCGGCCCAAGTATTTGGCAAACTAGACGATCCTAATAAGCGTCCACTCTTCTCTATGGCCCGTTTAGACCGGATTAAAAACCTGACCGGATTGGCTGCCTGTTTTGGAAAAAGCAAAGAATTGCAGGAACGCTGCAATCTAATTTTAGTAGCAGGAAAATTGCGGGTAGAAGAGTCAACAGACCACGAAGAAATCAGCGAAATCCAAAAACTTTATCAGGTGATTGATGAGTACAACCTCCACGGTAAAGTTCGCTGGTTAGGAGTACGACTCTCCAAGGCGGACTCTGGTGAAATTTATCGAACGATTGCCGATCATCAAGGAGTTTTCGTTCAACCTGCGCTCTTTGAAGCTTTTGGTTTAACTATTCTAGAAGCTATGATTTCTGGCCTGCCCACCTTTGCTACCCAATTTGGTGGACCTCTGGAAATCATTCAGAATCGCGCAAATGGTTTTTATATCAACCCCACCCATTTGGAAGAAACGGCTGAGAGGCTTCTAGAGTTTATAAGTAAGTGTGACCATAATCCAAGTCATTGGGATGATATTTCTAAACGTTCTATAGAGCGGGTCTACAGTACCTACACGTGGAAAATTCATACCACTCGCTTACTTTCTCTCGCCCGCATCTATGGCTTCTGGAACTATACTTCAGAAGAAAATCGGGAAGACATGCTGCGCTATATCGAGGCTCTTTTTCACCTACTCTTCAAACCTAGAGCTAGGCATTTGTTAGAGCAACATATGCAGAGATGATTTATCTTTCTTCTAAGAATTTCTGATTAGCACTCCCTACTATTGCTTGATGGTATCAGTCGCCCTTCCTACAAAGAGTCAGCGACCAGTCGTCCCCGTTATGGTTGGGTCATTTTTATCATTGTTGGTCACTGTATTATCTTGGGCAGGAGTGCCTGCAGTTTGTTGGAATAGAGGAGTGAAGAGCGCTACAGAGGGGAGCCCTCCCTGTGGTCTTGTTCCCGTTGGTCCCTGCAATACGTTATCCTTTACGGTCATTCCACTGGACCCATTGTCTAGGTAAATGCCTGCCGTGGGGTAGACATGAGTCCATTTAGAACGCTGTATACCACGTATCCAATTTTTTTCAATCACTGTTCCTGGCTGTCTTGAAAGGGTATAGATCCCCGCACCATCATTCAAAAGCTTCATCACATCATAAATTTTATTCTGACTGACTAGATTGTTTTTTAGATTTGTTTTGTCTGTGGTCCATCCCCATCCAAGGCTGATGCCTGTATAGGGCATATCAAAAATTTCATTTCGAACAATTTTGAGTTTATCTACAAAGAATGCGCCAATGCCTACAGAACCATAATAGTCTTGGGCACATTGAGATATTCGGTTGTTTGAAATTTTGTTGTCAATGACTTGTTCTCCGATATCTCCTGAGTTCAGTAAGGCTCCTTCCACCGTAATACAGTTGCCGCTAACATCTGTAATCGTATTTCCTACTATATCGGTATGCGTATTTCCAAGGAAGAGATTAATCCCTTGGCCCCCCAGGTGTTGAAAGCGGTTGCGCTCAAATAGAATGTCTTTGGTAAAAGATAATTTAAGAGCACTAGGCATGGGTTCTAGTTTGTGGTCTCCAGCAACTGTTTTACCTCCTTGATTGACATAACTAATTCCACCTTGCCAGCCCACATATCCTTGCGTTTCTGGTAAGGCCCACCCAGTATCTTGAAAGACCAATCCCGCAAATTCAAGGTCATGAACAGGACTCGTTCCCCCAGGACGGTCTCCCCCATAGCTGATATTGGTTCCTTTAATTTCTACTAGAGTTTCTAATAGCGGAACGGTTGCTTGTTTAATTTTCTCACTTGGCAAAGGGCGATAGGTTACTATATTTTTTTTCTTGTCTAAAAACCATTCCCCAGGGCTATCCAGAAAGGCTTTAGCTCCCTCCCAATGATAGGGCTGACCACTATAGTGAGTGGCATCCCCAACTTTATCAAAGAATATCTTCTCCTCAGGCTGTCGATAGCTACTCCAAGCGAAATCATTGACACATTTATAGCTTTCAAGTCTCAGTCTTGATTGATTCCATGGATGCTGGATAACCTGTTCAGCCCCAATAGTAACCCCTTTGAGGTCTGCACAAGATAGTCCAATTCGTTTGTTTTTCGGATCATAGCTTGAATAAACTGCTCGAGGATTATTTTGGAGCAGCGTTGGATCTGCTTTAACCCTAAAGTAGTTACCTACATTAGGAGTTCTCGCCCGAATCATCCGCTTGCCATTGATGTACAGTTGGCGAAAGCTTAAACCCTGTGCACTGGCTTGGTAGTTACCTTCCTTAGTTTTAGTCCATTTCGTAAGAGTGCGTCCTCCACTGAGGATCGCAGTTCCTGTTGCCTCTCCTGGAGCAATTTGCCAGCGAACTTTAACCCCAGCCCGACCACTATCTTCTGCGGTGAAAATTAAAGGCTGCGTTAGCCTGTAGGTTCCTGCTTTTAAATTCACTGTAATCGGTTCGGTTTTGGGTATGGCCCGAACTACAGCTTTAACTTTCTCAAGAGTCTTGAATGGCCTCGCTTTGCTTCCTGGATTTTTATCATTGCCTTTTGGAGAAACAAAATAGGTTGCAGCTATACTTATTGGTATAAAAAGAGCAGCTTGAGCAAAGAAAATACAGCCCGCAAGCAGAAATCTACCCGTATACATTTTTAACGCTCCTTATCAAGCTGAAGAATATGTCCAGTAGCAGGAAATTGCTCATGCCCATTCAAACGCCCTGACATAGTCTTGATGATTCTGAATCCTTCACTTAAATACAGCTGCAAAGCGCGCTCATTCCCTTTAAGTGCTGTGGTATGAACCCTTTTGCCACAACGAGAGATAACATGTCGGAGCAGTGCTCGACCAACGCCCTGTCTATAGTATTCGGGGTCCACATATAACCAAGTCACTTCATCTTCCGCAGACGCCACAAACCCAACAATAGTTTCACCAACGCAACCGACCCAGACTTCCCCATCAAACAAATTTTCACTATCAGCGGTATCTGCTAGAGATAGAAATGCTCCCACTCCAACGGTAACCCGAAGTTCATCGAACCGCGAACGATCGTGAACCGCAGCAATAGCATTCCAATCCTCTGGATTGTAAAGCCTGATCTGGAGGGTGGAGGATTGCATGAGGTAATAGCTAACAGTTACTCAGCAGAAAGAAATAGCTTAGCAATCTTCATCGGTTATAGGGCATAGGATTACACTAAGCTACTTCTAAGATCTTTTCTGCTAGGTTTTTGCCTGTAGTAGGCGGAGGCAAAGGCTTGCCATCTTTCTTCATAAGCTCAATCCATTCATCAACTACTTTGCATAGCTCTGAATAAACCTGTGCTTCATCATCGCCATGACAACAGGGACCGATAATGCTTGGGCACTGTCCCACAAAGCACTGATCCTCTTCAGACCATTCAACAATTTTTATATAGTGAGCGCTTTCTTTCATGACTGGGTCTCCTGAATTTTCTTTTTCACTTCCCATGTTTGGTAAGTTTTAGCATCATCACCGAGCTGACCTGAAATAGTAATTCGAATTCCTTTAGGGTGTTCATAATTTCTGTGACTACCTTTCCCTCCTCGATTAACAAAACCAGCTTTTTCCAGGTCGCGAATCAATTCTCTTATTTTGCTAGGCATACCTTAAGCGACTATATGATCAGCATAACGGTAACACTCTTCTAGCTTTTCTAATGTCAAAGACTAGCCAGAGCAGATACCCATATAGCCTATCTTGATTGGTCATGACTGCGGTGTTCTTCGAGAACTTAGTAAGAAGTAAATTCGATGTTGATGCCAAAGCTAGTATCTTGCCGAGTGGGAGCATTGATAAAGTCAATATCCGCACTGACCCGCATCGCAGGACTCAAGGCATAGCCGAAAGAGAGTTGGGTCCGGCCTACTGTTGGCCCTTGAGAGGGCAGAATAACGGTTTCTGTCAACGTTACATCGGCAGTTTGGGCTAGGGCAAATACCAGCTTACCTCCTAGCGCAGGTCCTTGGAATTCTGCGCCCTCTAAGCGAAGCGAAGTGTATCCCACCTGCGGAGCCAAGTTGACATAAGAGCCTAGAGGGACAAGGTAATAGCGGATATTGCCGCCCCAGAGATTAGTGTTATGGATATTTTGATTTAAGGACTGGCGATACTCAGCACTCAGCGTAAACCCACTTTTGCCTAAGAATATATCTTCAGCGCCCAGAGCCAATTCATAGTCATTTTCGCGAGAAGGGACATTAGCCACCCCTATCTTGAACTTGGTAGGAAAAGCAGGAGTATTCTCAATATCATTGAGGACATTGGGAGGAGAATCTAGCCAACGTTTGAGGACGGGAGAACGTTGTAGTAAGTCTTGTTCTAAATTCAGGTCATCCGCCGCAGTCGAGGGCACTTTGTCAGGAGCCGCATAGCCAGGTAAACCCCAGAGGGTGATGCCCAAGAGACTGAATAACGCCCATTTGTGAACCAGTCGGTTGGAGGACACCATTAAGTTGCCTGAAAAAAGCCAAATTTCAGTGTAAACGAAGATGCTATCGAGGTAGCACGGCAGCCACCACTCTCTTACGCGCTTGCTCGACTACGCCAGTGAACAAACTGGTGACCAAGCGCTGCGGGTGTATTTGTGGACGGACCAGTTCCCAAAGCCGGGCAACTTCTCGCGTATGCAATTGGTCCCCTTCCGTAAAGGCCTGAACCACCTGCTCCCGAATGAATTGTCCTTCTTTGCTCGTCAGATACTGAAAGGCAAGCTGGGCGGAAGGCATGAGGTCTATCTCACTATCCACTGCACCCTCTCCAGCAATGCGCAACAGATTCTCCAAACGATGCCATTGGAAGCGTCCATTTTTGAACAGGATGCGCAGCAACCGTTCACGCAGACGAGGAGACTCATCGGTTAAAAGTCGACGAGCGACGTAGGGGTAGCCAATACTTACCAAGCTAAATTCAGGGTCTAGGGAAAGAGCAACCCCTTCCTGCGTGACCAGAGAACGAATGATCAAGGCAAACTGAGCAGGGATTCGGAAGGGATAATCAAACATTAATTCAGAGAATTGATCCGTAATCGTTTTGATATTAAATTCTGAGACTTTCGCTCCTAAAATATCGCCCAAGACTCTTTCTAGGGCTGGAACAATTGGGCTGATATCTACTTCGGGAGCCAGAAAACCAAGGTCTTTAAAAGACTCCGCCAAATCGTCATAGTCTTTATTCAAAAGATGAACTAAAGCATCAATTAAGCCTTCTTTAAGCGATTCAGGCAACTGATCCATCATCCCAAAATCTATATAGGCCATCCGTCCATCACGCAGGGCGAAAAGGTTTCCTGGGTGGGGATCTGCGTGAAAGAATCCAAATTCTAACAGTTGTTTTAGACCTGATTCTACGCCAAGGCGTATTAGGTTATCAGTACTCAGTCCCGCCTTGCGAATAGCTTTTAGATCATTGAGCTTAATGCCATCAATCCATTCTAAGGTTAGGACTCTGCGGGCAGAATATTCCCAATAGATCTTAGGAGCATAAATTCTGGGATCATTCTTGAAATATTCAGCGAAACGATTGCAGTTGCGGCCCTCTTGCTGATAGTCAATCTCTTCAAAAAGCTTGCTGCCGAACTCATCCACAATCAGGCTAAGGTCATGACCAAGGTTCAAAGGCAGATAGGGCGCGATCCATCCGGCAGCCCAGCGCAGGACAAATAAATCGAGGGTGAGCGAACGGACTAAGTTAGGCCGTTGGACTTTAACGGCGACGACTTCACCACTTTTGAGTTTGGCCTTGTAGACCTGGCCCAGCGATGCAGCTGCCACAGGCTCAGGGCTAAATTCGGCATAGACTTCTTGAGGCTCTTTACCTAGCTGTTCTTTGATACAAGCAAAGGCAATCGCATTTTCAAAAGGAGGAAGCTGGTCTTGGAGGATAGTTAATTCTTCCATATAGGCCGCTGGAATCAGATCAGGCCTTGTGGATAGAGCTTGACCAATCTTTATAGTTCCTGGACCCAACTTTGTAATGATCTCCCGTAGCTGAATCGCTCGGAGGGGACGATTTTGGGCCTCTGTCCCTTT
Organism: Gloeobacterales cyanobacterium; assembly: GCA_038245785.1. Lineage (GTDB taxonomy): Bacteria > Cyanobacteriota > Cyanobacteriia > Gloeobacterales > PMM-0068 > Sivonenia. The sequence goes on from JBBRSB010000026.1 coordinate 15,318, forward strand.
TTTAAGGTCGAACCATATGCTTAGAGCAAACCCCGCGAACCACCAGAATACTTGTATAGCGCGGAATAGAGGCAACCAGGGCCTTTGACGATAGTACCGAGCGATGGCTTTGTAGTCGTAGCGCTTAAGTTTTTCTAGAGCAGTTGGGTTCACAGGAGATTTTAATTTGTTATGAAAGGTTGCATACGTTACATACAAACCTTCACATCCAGTATAGGAGACAGAGATTTTTCTTGCTCGAAATATCCGCAGAATCTCGGAGAGCCTGTATCAATAGGCACAACTCCAAGATCATTCAGAGACGTCAAAGCCAGCTTGTTTCAGCGCCTGAGCCATAACACTAAGCCCCTCTAGACCAGCAGGTGAGACCGAGGTCGTAGACTTAGGCCCTCTTGATTTTCCAGAGGACACAGAACCAGAACGGGTTGGAGCGGGTGGCTTCTTAGAGCGGCTCGGGCCTCTGTGCATTTCACGAGGTTCAGTTGATGCCGTACCGCTTGCTCCTGGGACAAGTGCCCGTTGGCTTAAGCGCATCCGGCGGCGTTTAGCATCTACATCCAGGACTTGGACCGAAAGCTTTTCTCCAGCTTTTAGCGGTTCATTGCGGTTTGTCAGTTCAGCGTTAGGAAGGAGGGCTACCATGCCTTCCTCCACTTCACAGAAGGTGCCAAAGTCCACTACCTCCTGGACGGTGACTTCTACGGTCTGTCCGGGCGTATAGCGCTCCTCTGAAGAGGCCCAAGGGTCTGCCTGTAACTGCTTGCGACTCAGCGCCATCCGGCGTTTGTTAGGGTCTGCAGAAATCAGGACTACTTCGATTTCATCACCTTCTTTAGCAAAATCTTTTGGATTCGCATTACGCTGAGCCCAAGAAAATTCACTGCTATGGAGTAGCCCTTCCAGCCCAGTGACCAGCTCAACGAAAGCACCAAAGTCTGTAATCCGGGTAACTTTGCCTTTATAGTGGCCTCCCACTTGGAACTCTTCGCCAACACGGGTCCAAGGGTTTTCGGTAGCCTGCTTCAGGCTTAAACCGATTCGCTTTTTATCTCCACCTTCCAGCTTGATGATTTTTGCTTTGATTTTCTGGCCCACTTTCAGCACATCTTGGGGCTTGGCAACACGGTCCCAGGACATTTCGGAAATGTGCATTAAACCATCCATTTCTGCCCCGATATCCACAAAAGCGCCAAAATCTACCAGTTTCCGCACAACTCCATCCACAATCGCCCCTTCTTCAGGATTGATAGGAGGAAGTTTAGATTTTCTTGCTTTGGGTTTCGGTGCTTCAGTTTTTGCCTCTGTGGTCTCGGTTCCTGCGGCCTCTACTTTCTCCACAGATGCCTCAGCAGGTGCTATCTCTTCTGTCTCAGAGGCACTGGCTTCTATCTCTGCTGCAACTATAGGTTCCAGCTCTGAGGAAGCTTCTGGAGTATCTGTGGGTGTGACTTCTACGGCGGCTTCAATCACAGGCTCTGGATCCGCAGAAACTTTGATTTCATTTGTAGCGTCTACTGACTCGGATGGCTCAGGAGATACAGACAATTCGGCAGTCTGTGGTTCTGTCAGATCACCCGGAGAATCCGCAGATAAGGCGGGGGTTGGTTCCGGCTCTGCTGTGAATGTCACGAGTGGTTCGTTTTCGGTTGAAGAATAATTCACGGCAAAGACCCAATTTCGTCTGTTTAAATTACCTATGATCATATCCTCTTCTTCTAGAGGCACTTCCTCTTTTTTAGAATTTACTGCTTGTTTTTTGCTTTAGAGGAATATGAATAGCGACTTATTCAGTTATGCCAAAGGCCTCAAGTGCATAGGGAAAGGGCGTTTGGGAGCATATTCTAAGTTGAATTGATGAAACGGTAGCCAAAAGCACTTTGAGTACTTGAATAACAAAATTTTGAGAAATCAAAAAGGCTAATACTGCTCAGCGGAGTATAAATACTCATCGCTGAGCAACCATTCTGTCCATGGCAGGTTGCCCCAAGCCCAGGGTTACAATCAGGAAGTTGCTGTCATCCCCTGGAAATGGCCAAATTAAAAACCCATTTCACCTGTAGTGCCTGTGGTGCCGATTCTCCTAAATGGTTGGGCAAATGTCCTGAGTGCAATGCTTGGAATAGTTTTACGGAACAAGTCGTAGAGCAAGCGATTGCTGCTCCCCGTCCCGGTCAGCGAACTAGTAGAACGGCAGTCCATGCTCCTGCCCAACCACTGCAGTCGATTCCCCTCAGCTTGGTGGAAGAAACAGCAGAATTTCGCCTGCCTTCCGGTTATGCGGAACTTGACCGAGTCTTAGGAGGAGGAATTGTTCCTGGGTCTTTGGTCCTGATTGGGGGAGACCCTGGGATTGGCAAATCCACTTTGCTGCTCCAAACAGCTCAATTACTGAGTCAGCAACACCGAGTGCTCTATGTTTCGGCGGAGGAATCAGCCCGGCAAATTAAACTGAGGGCCGACCGTCTCCTGAGTGAGGGTTCGTCTCTTTATCTCTTGGCCGAAACTGATTTAGAACAGGTCTTACTGGAACTCGAACATCTACGGCCTCAGGTCGCAGTGATTGACAGTATCCAAGCCGTCTATTTTGGAGCCTTATCTTCTGCGCCTGGTTCTGTTTCTCAGGTACGAGAATGCACCGCAGCCCTGATGCGAGTAGCTAAACGGGAAAACATCACCCTCTTTATCGTCGGTCATGTCACGAAAGAGGGAACGCTGGCGGGTCCAAGAGTCTTGGAACACCTGGTCGATACGGTGCTTTACTTCGAGGGCGAACAGTTTCAATCCCATCGTTTACTGCGTTCGGTCAAAAATCGTTTTGGAGCGACCCAGGAAGTGGGTGTTTTTGAAATGGCCGACCGAGGCTTGCTGGAGGTGGAGAATCCTTCTGAACTGTTCCTTTCCTCAAGAGAAGATAGTAACCCTGGAACAGCAGCGATTGTTGCCTGTGAGGGCACGCGACCGCTGGTAGTCGAACTCCAGGCTCTGGTCAGCCCTACGAGCTATGGCTCACCCCGTCGCACCTGCACCGGCATCGAAACCAATCGCTTTTTGCAAATCCTCGCCGTCCTCGAAAAGCGTGTCGGTATTCCCCTATCAAAACTGGATGCCTATGTTGCTTCAGCCGGAGGTCTCAATGTGGCAGAACCGGCTGCAGATTTAGGCGTGGCCGTGGCAATTGCTGCTAGTTTCCGCGACCGAGTGGTAGACCCGAATACGGTCTTGATTGGTGAAGTCGGCTTAGGAGGTCAAGTGCGCGCCGTCTCCCAAGTGGAAATGAGACTGAAAGAAGCGGCGAAACTAGGTTTTAACAGAGCGGTTATCCCCAAAGGCTACGGTGGCCCATCTTTTGGAATGCAGTTAAATCCAGTGAGCAAACTCTTGGAAGCTTTGATTGTGGCCTTGCCTGGGGCCGTGGACACTCCTGATTGAATCTCGGCTTACGAAGTACTATTGCACCTATCAATTACTTCAAGTGATGGAAGAGGTAAAATCAACCTATGACAGCGCTCACTCTCACCCTAGACCCAATTATTCATCTGACAGACGAACAGTTCTATCAGATCTGTCAGGCGAATCGAGACCTTAGATTTGAACGCACCGCGAAGGGAGAGCTGGTAATCATGCCTCCAACGGGCTGGGATACAGGAAAACGGAATGCAGATTTAACCACTGATTTGAATTTATGGAACCGTCAAACCCAGCTTGGTATTGTTTTTGATTCTTCCACGGGCTTTACGCTCTCTAACGGTGCCAATCGCTCTCCGGATGCAGCATGGGTAAGAAAAGAACGGCTAGACGCTTTGAGTCCAGACCCGACGGGATTTTTACCGCTGGCTCCTGATTTCGTCGTAGAATTGCGCTCTGCCAGTGATAACTGGAAGCCACTCCAAGAAAAGATGCAAGAGTACATGGCCAATGGGGTGTGCCTGGGCTGGCTGATCAATCCTAAAGATCAGCAAGTGGAAATTTATATACCCAACCAGGAAGTAGAAGTACTTCCATCCCCCACTAATTTGTCTGGACAAGATATACTGCCAGGATTTGTTTTGGAGCTTAGTCAAATATTGAGCGTATAGGCGCTAGGGCAAACTTTCAAATCGTTGTGGCCCATAGACATTTTCTAGAGGCTTTTTATGAGTCTTCTGAATTCGAGGTTGCTTGAGCTACGGCCTCGATTTCTTCTAGGGGAAGATGGAGTGCTTGGGCTATCTGTTCCAAACTAAGGCCTAGCTTGAGAAATTCAGGCACGGTTTCCAGTTTGCCTTCCCGTTTGCCTTCCTGCTCTATCGACTTATAGAGCCTAGATTGCTTGAACTCGCTTTCCGTTATCGTTAGCATCGCCTCTATCTCCTCCTTACTCATACTGGCAAACTTGTAGGAAACCACCGTTTCAATTATTTCTATCATATCCCTTCGGATAGCTTCCCTTGGCTCTGACTGGGCTTGCTCCAGAAGTCGTCTTGCTTTTTCTGCTGCTGTGGCTTCCGGTTCTACAACAAGTTTGAGAATACCCAGACTCATGGATGTTCCTTCTTCATCAACTTCATCCAAATAAATCCGCTCCACTTGGTTACAGTTCAGCAGGGCTCGATAGTGCGATGAATCATCGGGCTCAACATTCCTGTTGGGGAAAATGACTACCGCCCGCCAATCATTGGGCTCTGGGTACTGTCTCAAGTACAGAAAAATCTCAGAGAAGAACCGAGCATAAAATTGGGGATCTTCTTGGAACTGAACTTCTGCAAAGTAAACGGGCTGGGCAGGGAGACTCGGCAGAAATATGCCATCGATACGGAAGGCGGTCTGTTTGATTTCCACGGACCGAAATTGATATCCCTCGGCTTGTTCTGGAGACCGACCAATCAGGCAGAAGAAACTCTCTGGGAGCGTCTGGAAGATTCGGTAGAAGAGGCTATCTGTTTTCACAGCGCTTAGTTTAGCGCAGACTGGTTGCGCAGGATAAGAGAACAAAAGCGCTCTTCGCCCTACATGCTTATGAAAAAAGCGAGGATAGCTCTTCTTCCGGGTTATAAACAACTTATTGGATTAGCGTGCAAGGTCTGTAATGAGTAACCTTCTCATCATTGAATCTGGAGGGAAAAAAGAGACCCTGCGAAAGATCCTGGGGGTGGGCTGGGAGATTCAAGCTTCCGGCGGCCACGTTACGCAACTGGCTAAGGACGGGCCGGAGAACTTGGGCTTTGTAATCAACGGTCAGAAGATTGATTGCCATTATGAATTGAATGGAGAACGGGGAAAGAGTTCTGTAGAGCGCATTAAAACGGCGGTGAGAAGAGCGACTAAAGTTTATCTAGCAACGGACCCAGACCGAGAAGGAGAAGCGATCTCATGGCATCTGGCCCAAACTCTGGGATTAAAGAATCCGCAGCGCATTACCTTTACCGAAATCACCCAAGAAGCGGTGCAGAGGGCGCTAGCCAACCCCAGAAGAATTGATGAGAACAAAGTACATGCTCAGCAGGGCCGCCAATGTTTGGACCGTTTGGTTGGTTTTAAGCTAAGTCCCCTGTTGCAGCGAACGATTCAGGCCCGTAGTGCAGGCAGAGTGCAATCGGCAGCTTTGCATATTCTTTGTGAGCGAGAACGAGAAATTCAGGAGTTTGAACCTCAAACCTACTGGAATGTCTGGGTTGATTACCTGGAAAGTGAACAATCTGAACAAACCTGGCGAGCCTACTTTAAACAGGGGGCTCAAGAGCACGCTGCGGGAGAAGATGAACCGGATGATGCCACTGAAGTAAAGCCCCTTCAGACCTCTGAATCAACACGGGTTTTAAGTCAGGAAGAGGCGGAACGATTGGTCCGATTGGCCCGTAGTCAAAGTCATCAAGTAGTACGGGTAGAAGGAAAGATAACGCCAAAATCTCCGCCACCGCCGCTGATTACGAGTAGCCTGCAACAGGTCGCTGGCGCCAAGTTGGGATATAAGCCAGAAAAGACCATGGAAATCGCTGAAAAACTTTACCAGGGTGTGGACTTAGGGGATGGCCCCAAGGGCTTGATTACCTATATGCGCACAGATAGCGTGTCCTTGGCTGCCGAATTTGTAGAAGCGACACGAACCTGGCTCGAACAGCATGATCCCAAAAATCTTCCCCCACGCAGAGGGACAGCCCATCGAAATAAAGCAGGTGCACAGGGTGCCCACGAAGCAATTCGTCCCAGTGATGTGAACTTGACGCCCAAGCAGCTCAAACCCCATTTGACCGGAGAGCAACACGCGGTCTATTCCCTGATTTGGCGCAGAGCCGTGGCGAGTTTGGTCACTCCCGCACGTTTACGCAAAACCCGCATTCTCACCCAGTCAGGAGATGTGACTTGGGAGGCACGGGGAATGGCTATAGAATTCGCTGGCTACACCCGCTATTGGGATGATTTAGCTCAGGAGCTGACTCTACCGACTGTGCATCAGGGGCAAGACTTAGCTTTAAAAAACGCAGCTTGGGAGAAAAAACAGACCCAGCCACCCTCCCGTTATTCAGAACCTAAACTCGTACAACAGATGGACAGGAGAGGGATAGGAAGACCATCAACCTACGCGATAGCTGGAAAAACGCTGCTGGAACGGGGCTATGTTTCGCTGAAGGGAAAAGTTCTGATTCCCACCGAATTAGGGATGCAGGTAGATAACCTTCTGTCTGAATACTTCCCAGGTCTGGTTGATTCCAAATTCACCGCTCAGATGGAAACTACCCTAGACCGGATCGCTGAAGGCAAAGAAGCTTGGGAACGATGGTTAATCAACTGGAATGAAACCTATCTAGACCCTGCTTTGTCTCGGGCCAAACAACAGGTGGTTGCCCTTCCCAGAAAATCCCGTTCTCCAGAGGTGCCGCTGGAATTATCTAGAGTGCGTTGCCCTGATTGCACGAAGCCACTGGCTAAAGTCCCTTCTCAGAAAATGAAGAAGAAGTATTTTCTCAAATGCGAACCGTGTGATTTGGTCTTGTTCTGGAGTGACTTCAAACGCGAATGGCAGAAACCACGGGCAAAAACCGAAGATATTTCTGCTCCTGTAGATGCACCCCTAAAAACAAAATATCCCTGTCCCGTATGTAAAAAGATAATGTTAGAGGAGTATCACTACGTCAATGCAGAAGGCCAAAAGAAGACCATGTTGCGCTGCTCAGATCCAGAAAAAAGAAAAAATACAAAACATAAAGGTGTAGCCTTTTTTCAGTCTAAGGGCGTGTGGTGGTCGAAAGAGTATGGTCAGCTTCAACCAGATTCTTCGACAGCAAGCTAGTAGAGAGCCCCGTTCTCCTCCCGTAGCCCTAGCAAGGGAAGGGGATCTTCTATCTTGCAATCATGGCGGCGCCGCTTTCTGCTCTGACCCCAATCATTTGGGAGCTATCTCTCAAGAGGGTCTTCCACAGCCTTGCCCCAACTGCGCTTATCCGCTCGGGCGTCTGTGGAGTGCTATCCCCAGAACCGGGGAAGACCACATAGACAACCCCCTCCGGAATGCTCTCATTGAGGATGCGTGAACGGCTAGAGTCTTCCCATGGGTTGTGACCTAGCGCCTGATGTAGAGCCAGTGAGCCCTCCCCTGTTAAATCTGAGGGACCGACATCAGCAAATACGGCGTAGGTTACTTTGCCTCGATAGATAACCGCGCCAATATCCCCTAATCGGATGTTGAATTTTTGGAAAAAACCAGACGGCAGGACAAAATAAGGCACTCGTTCGGAGTTAACAGGTCGATCGTCCTCGTAGGTGAGGCTTGTTTCCAGTTGCCCTGGTCCTGGATCTATCTCTAGAGCTCTGGGGCTGCCATCTGCATCGATATCCATATCTGAGTCGATGTAGACGGGTCCCGTTTTGAGCTTGAATATTTTGGCCGTCGTTGTAGTATCCCCTGTAAATCTCTGTCGAACGGGAACCGCTCCTTCGAGAATAGGCTGTAGCATTTGCCTTGAAGGAGCTGGAGGAAGGTATGGTTCTTGTTTCGCGACAGCGGGCAGACTAATACTAAGACTGAGTAGAAAATAAACAATCCGTTTCATATTTTGGCTCGAACCTTACGTACTTATGGGGTTTAACAGAATCTTCCTCACTTCCCTAGAGATGATTTTTTATCTCCAAGAGTTCCAGCGGTTAGAAGCCTTGTAGTATCACAGTCTGAGAGGCGGCATAAAGTAGTATTCCTCAGAAGACAAAATAATACCAAAAGAATTTGGAGGGACCTCCCCGCTAACAATCTATGCAAAAAGCGAAAGCGCTGTTGGCGGCTTTAAGCTAAAGGGGTAATCCGATGAATAAGATTGAGCATAGCAACATGGTGAAGATTCTCCAGGGACAAGCGGTCGCCCTGTTTGCTTTTGATATCGGCTACGAAGTTTCTTTGGAGCAAGTGCGCAGTTTGCTCTCGTCTATCCCAATTCAGCCAATCTCCCGCAAAAAAAAGACCCCCAACTATCTGCAATATACAAAACCACCCCAAGTGCTCAACCTGGGAGGAACTGATGCCTTTCCCGGTCGTCTTGGCCAAATTCAAGCAACGGTATTTGACTTTGGAGCGATCAGTATCGCCTATCGCTGGTCTTTATCCGGATATGCTTTGGGGGATCTACCTGGACTGAGTCAAGACCTCTACAGCTGTGATTTAGAAGAACACGCTAAGGCACAGGTCAAAACTCTAATCCAAAAAATCTATCCAGCTATTATCCGCCCTGAATTATCAACTTTAATTGAAGATTATTATGTGTTCGTTCTAGAAAAATTAGAGACTACTTTAAAGGCCCAGGATTTATTAGGCCAGCATTGCTCAACCTTAGCGCAAATGCTCCACTTTGACACGCAAATGCTAAGTCAGGAACAGCAGGAGGAATCCCTTAATCAAGCTATTTCCTACTATACAAGTGATTTAGTCTTGGTTGATTGGAATGCAGCTTTAATCTATGATCAAGATTATGTAGATACCTTGAATATCTTAGAACTACTCAATGTCGAGCTATTAGAAGCCCGTTATATCGATGCTCAACTGGACCAACGTTTAAAAAACTACGAAGGCATCGTACAGAAACCCACTGAATGGCCTCTTCCTTTGAGTACACCCTATCGCAAGGCCATTGAAGATTTGGCAGAATTGCGTATTGAGTTTTCTCTACTGTCAGAGCGGGTAGACAATTCATTGAAACTTATTGGAGACCTCTATCTTGCCCGAGTTCACAATGCTGCTAGCAAACAATTTCATCTGCAAGATTGGGGAAAGGCGATTGCTCGAAAGCTAGATATTATTGATGATTTATATCAATTGCTGAGTGACAGGGCCAATCATGCCCAGAGTCAGGCATTAGAGTTAATTATCATTGGCCTGATTTTGATTGAGATTTTGATGACGCTACTTTTCCGTGGCTAGGCTACGCTAGCTTTTGTAAGGGATCAGTATTTCTTGCTTAAGAAGGTGGAAGACCTACATGGATACCCTCTCACTGATTAAACAGCGCATATCAGCCAACAACTTCGATACTACTAAGACGCTTTCCGAAGATGAAATTAAAGAACTGGTTTTCTATGCAACCCAGGCTCCTTCTTCTTTTAACCTGCAGCACTGGCGCTTTGTGGCAGTCACCGAACCTGCCGCCAAAGAACGATTAAAGGCCGTAGCCTTTAACCAGCAAAAAGTTGTAGATGCCGCTGTCACCTTCATTGTTTTGGGAGATCTGGCTGGTCATCTAAAATTGCCAGACATCCTCAGTCGTTCGGTGCAGGAAGGTATTATTGCCCAGGATCTCGCGGATACCTGGGTGGAGATGGCAGACCAGATGTCGGCCAATGCCTTGATGGCGCGAGATGAGGCTATTCGTTCTGCTTCTTTGGCCGCGATGACCCTGATGATAGCTGCTGAGGCAAAAGGGCTAGTCAGTGGCCCCATGATTGGCTTTGACCCCATAGGCGTAAAGCGTGAATTCAATATCTCAGAACACTATGTCCCTGTGATGTTAGTCACTGTCGGCTATGCGGCACCAGGAAATTGGCCGCGCAAACCACGTCTGCACGTAGATGAAGTACTCGCTTTTCAGGAGGGACATGAGTTTTAAGTGATCGTCCTCTTTGTAATATAGATATGGGTTTCTAAACCAGAGCCCAAGAGGAGAGGACATGGCCCAAAATTGGAAACGGTGGATGCTCTCTGGAGGAGTAGCTTTAGGGGTATCGACTTTGGGCCTGGGCTATACGCGGGTATTAGCTCAAAGCAAGAGTTTGGAAGGTGGGGTCAAAACGGAAGAAGCCACCCCAGAGCCGATTCTTGAGAAGTATCAATTGTCGGCGGAACTATACTCTAAAAACTGTAGTAGCTGCCATGTCCCAATTCCTCCCCAGGTTTTCCCTTCCGATACCTGGCAGCAGCTCTTGACCCAACCAGAGCACTATGGAGTGTCCCTGAAACAGATGCGGGGGCCAGAATTAAAGCTAATTTATCTCTATTTGAAAGACTATTCCAGAGGCGTGAAAGAAAAAGAAGCGGTTCCCCTGTACTTCTCTGAATCTCGATATTTCAAGGCGCTGCATCCGAAAGTAGATTTGCCAGACCCCGTAGACACGGCCAGTTGCCTGGAATGTCATCCATCAGCACGCCAAAATAATTACCGAGTATTGAGTGAGAGTTATCTGAAGACGGAGGCGGGTGGTAAGTAAGCCTATCTAAAGTGATTTGTGCTTCACTCTCCCTAAGCGTTTACCCTGTTCGCGCAGCGTCTTGCCCGCTGCGTCGAGGGGTTGCGTCCCCAACGAGTTCGGCTACAGTGAAGATAGATTACAAAATGTCATAAATCCTCATGCTTCCCTATTCAGAGCGTGTTCTCTATGTCCGTCTCCCCTGCAATCCCATCTTCCCAATTGGGGTTGTCTATCTAGCGGACCATGTGCATAAACAATTTCCTGGTATTGAACAGGAAATTTGTGACTTGGGGGTAGTCCCTCCCCTGGATTATCAAAAGTTTCTTGACCAGAAAATAGACCAATTCAAACCAACGCTTTTAGTTTACTCCTGGCGCGACATTCAGCTCTATGCTCCTGTGGATGGCAGGGGTGGAAATCCGCTCCAAAACTCATTCCAGTTTTACTATTCATCCAATCTTTTGGAGAAAGTTCAAGGAGCCTTTGGTAGTCTGCGATTGGTCACTGATTACTATACGGAACTATGGCGTAATCTGGGACTGATTAAACACGGTTATTATCGAGCCAAAGAGTTTTGTCCTAAAGCCCGTTTGATGTTGGGCGGTGGAGCGGTAAGTGTCTTTTATGAGCAGCTTGGTGCTAGTTTGCCCTACGGTACTATAGTCTCTGTAGGAGAAGGGGAAGTCCTGCTCGAAAAGATTATTCGCCATGAGTCCTTAGCTAAAGAACGTTGTTATATTGCCCATCAAGAAAAGCCACGTCCTCATTTAGTGGATGAATTGCCTGCACCTGTCGAAAAGACTGCGACAAACTATGACTATATCGAGACCATTTGGCCAGAATTCAGCTACTATATGGATGGAGATTTCTATATCGGTGTCCAGACCAAACGCGGGTGCCCTCACAACTGTATCTACTGTATCTATACTGTCATTGAAGGAAAGAAAGTTCGGGTTAATGAAGCTGATGAAATAGTTGCCGAAATGCGCCAGCTCTATGACCGTGGCATTCGCAATTTCTGGTTTACAGACGCACAGTTTATTCCCTCTAAGAAGTATATTCCAGGCGTAATTGAGCTTCTTGAGAAGATTAAAGCCTCTGGGATGAATGATATCCATTGGGCGGCGTACATTCGAGCAGACAATGTTACGCCTGAAGTAGCGAAGCTGATGGTAGAAACAGGGATGAACTATTTTGAGATTGGCATTACTTCCGGTTCTCAAAAGCTAGTGCGTAAGATGCGTTTAGGCTACAACCTCCGGGTTGTTTTAGAAAACTGTCAGGCGCTTAAAGATGCTGGTTATGATGACATCGTTTCAGTCAACTATTCCTTCAATGTCATTGATGAGTCGGACCAGACTATCCGGGAAACCATTGCCTACCATCGAGCCTTAGAAGAAATCTTTGGGGCTGACAAGGTAGAACCAGCGATCTTCTTTATTGGCTTACAGCCGCATACAGGTTTGGAAGAATATGCCTTCAAGCAAGAAGTTATTCGTCCAGGCTATGACCCGATGAGCATGATGCCTTGGGATGCCCGTAAATTCCTTTGGAATCCGGGTGAGATGGGTTCTTACTTCGGGGAAGTCTGCTTAGAAGCATTTCGCTCCAATCCCCAGGATTTTGGACGAGAAGTGATGCGGATTCTAGAGAAAAAGTTGGGTCGTGCAGACCTGGCAGAAGCCCTAGTAGCTCCTGTGGAACTGGAACCAGCTTTAGCGCGCTAGTAGATTCATGGTCAGAGAGGGACTATATTGTTTCCTCTGACCCTCTAGGCGTGTTTCTATGACTTTTCCTATCGGCATTAATGGCTTTGGTCGCATTGGTCGTATGTTCTTGCGGGCATTGTTGGCTCGTCAATCTGACCTGGAAGTGGTTGCAGTCAACGATCTTACTTCCCCCGATAATCTGGCTTACCTACTCAAATACGACTCGGTCCATGGTCCCTTCAAAGGCACGGTGGAGGTCGATGGCAATGACCTGGTCGTCAACGGCAAGAAAATCAAAGTCCTGTCCAAAAGAGACCCGGCAGAACTGGGCTGGGGTGACTTAGACATACCGCTCGTTGTAGAGTCCACCGGATTTTTCACCAAGAGGGAAGGGGCGGCAAAGCATATAGAAGCAGGAACGAAGGTTGTCCTGATCAGTGCTCCGGCTACCGACCCAGACCTAACCGTTGTACCCGGTGTCAATGACCATGCTTGGGATGCTGGGAAACACCGCATTATTTCTGTGGCTTCTTGTACCACCAATGCTTCTGCTCCGCCCGTAGAAGTCCTGCACCGCCACTTTGGTGTAGAGAAAGCACTGCTTAACACGGTTCATGCCTACACCAGTACTCAGGCTGTGCTTGATAGTCCTGGAGGCAAAGGAGATTTCCGCCGAGGTAGAGCAGCAGTTGAAAGTATCATTCCGGCTAGTACAGGAGCGGCCAAAGCCATTGCCCTGGTTTTACCGGAACTGAAAGGAAAACTGGACGGCCTCGCGGTACGGGTCCCCGTGCCCGATGGCTCTCTAGTAGATATTACAGGAACGCTAGAAAAGCCCGTTACGGTGGAAGCCCTACACGCGGTCTTCAAAGAAGAAGCGGCCTCCAGTCGTTATAAAGGCATCTTGGCCCTCAGCGAAGAGCCCTTAGTATCCTGCGATATCATCGGCACGACCTATTCCAGCATTATCGACGCCACCTCGACGATGGTATTGGGCGACCGTTTCTTTAAGATTCTGGCCTGGTACGACAACGAATATGGTTATGCTAACCGCGTGGTCGATATGGCCGAACGGTATGCCAAAGCGATGTAACCCCAATTCATATACCGATAGCAACCTAGAGACGCAAGACCTTGCGTCTCTACTAATGCGCATCAGACCATTAATGCAAGAAGTGACGAATTCCAGTGAGGACCATGACCAAACCAAGTTCATCACAGGCCATAGCCTGAAGTAGCGCTGTAATATAGAGAGTACAAAGAAGAATTAGCGCATGACGATTGAAATTAAAATGCCCCCGGAGCTGGAACGCCAGTTACAGCAAGCGGCAGAGCAAGCTGGCGTTACACCAGATATGTACGTTGTTCATCTCCTGCAGCAGGATCTCAAGCAGTCCCATCCCAATCTACTTGTTCGCAAACCAAATCTTCATCCGGGGGCATTTGTGCTCAGTGATGATTTTGATGAACCGCTGCCTGATAGTTTTTGGTTAGGAGAAGCATGAAGCTTCTGCTAGATACGCACACCTTTATGTAGTGGGACAGTGATACCAGCCGTATTCCACCAGAAACACTCTCCATAATGCAGCAATCTGACACTCAGCTTTTAGCCAGTCTTGTTAGTCTGTGGGAAGTCCAAATTAAAACTCAAATCGGCAAACTAACCTTGAAAGCTCCTCTTGCCGAAATTATTGCCCACCAGCAGACTGAAAATGGAATTATCCTACTTCCGATTACCCTGCCGCATATCCTGGAGCTTGATAACCTACCTCAACATCACAAAGATCCATTCGATCGATTGCTGATTGCTCAATGCCGTAGCGAGTCTGCAACATTAGTCAGCCGTGATCTGATTTTCAAACAATATGACTGCCCACTGCTCTGGTAAGTCACGATTAAAGTTAGTCTTGATTAGCAACAATTGCCTCCGCCTATGGGTATTGAAACTTCCATCTGCGACAACACCCTCAGCGAAGAGCCCTTAAGTGGGTCAACCTTGAAAAAGATGGCATTGCTTGAGCTGGAACTCTCTCGGGGAGAGGCATTCTTGAAGAACTGTACTATATTTAATCTGGCCCACCCACTTAATATCCTGCGATATCATCGGTACGGCCTATTCCAGCATTATCGATGCACCTCGACGATGGAGTTGGATGACCGTTTCTTCAAGATTTTGGCCTGGTACGTCAAAGCGATGTGAGGATAATGAATAGTCGTTATAAAAGAGCGGGCTGAATTTTTGTCTTAAAACCCCTCTTTGTTTATCAGAAAATCATCCTTAACTAATAATTTCTGTCTTATATTTTTTGAGATCTACTATTTCTGTATTACCAACCCTCGTTGGGATGCCTTCGCACTTTGTAATTTTTACAATAAGAGTATTACTATCAACGGGAACTTAGAGTATTTCAGCTTCATATGTCCCATCTACAGAGCCAGCAGGGTGAGGAATCTCTACTCCCGACAGGAAAGTTTCTTTATTTATAAATGGTATGGCTATAACTTCATTGTCTACCCGAATCAAATCTCCGACTTTATACACTTTTCTATTCCTCAACAAACGAATTTAGCATAGTTTTGAAAAAGATGTTATTTCATGAAGACTTGATGTGTTTTTTGTAAAAACTTTCTCTAGATCATCACCTGAATTGTGTCCTCAGCCGTGAGAGACTAGTCGGCAGCATCTTCTTTGGTAGAGTCATAGGTGATGCGGTCGAGACGATCATTGGCATCTTTAGCAAACTGGATACTTCGCACTGTGGATACCAAGCCTCCGGCAGTGGTGACTGCTCCCTCTGTAACTTTGCCGCTCAAGAGTAGTCCGGCTCCCCCTAAGCTAATGCAGGTAGAGGTAGCGATAGTAAACAGAGCAAGATTAAAACTATGGCGGGCTTGGCGAATACGTTCTTGGAGAATGAGATCTTCGGGTGGGGTGGGTTGAGGTTGAGAAAGCTGAGACATGACAGTTGATATCCGTTGAATCTATGTCTTCAGTATCAAGGAAAATTCTGGAGACTCTGTCTAGGTAATGCTTTCAGCTTGAACAACTTATGTCGCCAAGTTGTGTAACTTTTGTGTAAGTGGTTACAATTAGCTCGGATTTGCTGGTATGGATATATGACAGGACGAGCAAAGCGATCGATTGCAGCGACGCCGGAAGGATTAAAGCAAATCACGAAGAAACGGGAGACAAGTGGGAAAACTGCCGAAGTGATTGGCGACCTAGTTAGTGTATCGCGAAGCTCGGCACAGAAGTTTTTTTCGGGGAAACCCATTGCTGTAGAGAATTTTCAAAAGCTTTGTAAGGAACTGAATCTGGACTGGGAGGAGATTGCTGGGCTAAGGCAGCTAGAGCAACCAGCCACGTCCCATTCATCAGTGTCACCAATTACCCCCACAGAGTTAGAGGCGCTGGTACAGCAGGCACGCGAACGCGGGTGTAAGGATATTGAGAAGCGCTGTGGAACGATGCGCGTGTTGGATATGAACCAGCCGATTGGCTTGGGAGCGATCTATACCGACGTGAACATTCTAGAGAAGATTACGGGGAAAACTCGACGGGATTTAGCTGAGTTGATGCAAGGGTGTACGGCAGAGAATTTTGATCGATTCTCTTTAGGGGAGGTACGTGAAAAGCGGGTGGATGGGCTGGAAGCGGTACAGGCAAAAAAGCAATTAATGATTTTGGGGCGACCGGGAGCGGGTAAAACTACTTTTCTCAAGCGATTGGCAACATTATGCAACCAAGGGGAGTTTTTGCTAGAGCAGGTGCCGATTTTTGTCACATTGAAGGAGTTTGCTGAAACGATTAATCAACCAGGGTTGCTGGATTTTATCACGCATAACTTATCACCTCAGATAGAAATAGCAGTAGTAGATAACTTTCTAAGACAAGGGCGAGGGTTAGTATTACTAGATGGGTTAGATGAGGTGCTGGAGAAAGACCATGACCGGGTGCTACAAGAAATTCGGGAGTTCGCTCGGTACTATGACCAATCACACATCATCATTACTTGCAGAATTGCGGCACAGGAATACGTATTTGAACAGTTTACTGATGTGGAGATGGCAGATTTTAATGATAAGCAGATCCAAGATTTTGCCGACAAGTGGTTTAAAGCAAAGGAACCAGAAAAACTGGATATAGTAGGTAAATCGACCATTGCTCAGTTATTTTGGCAAGCGCTTGAAGAGCAAAAACTAATTAAAGAACTGGCGACAAACCCATTGCTGTTGACGTTGCTATGTTTGGAGTTTAAAGAGTCTTCGAAATTTCCCCAGAGTCGGGCAGAGCTGTATGAGCGGGGATTAAATATTCTGTTGCGCAAGTGGGATAAACAGCGGCGAATTAAGCGGGATGAAGTGTATAAGGGTCTGCCAATTGAGCACAAAAAAATCATGCTAGGGCATCTGGCAATGCACACCTTTGAGCGGGGTGAGTATTTCTTTCGGACGAATGTTGCCGAAAAACAGATTGGGCAATACATTCAAAATTTGCCGAATGCCAGCATTGACCCGGATGCACTGCTGATAGATAGCCATGCGGTGCTGAAATCAATTGAATCTCAGCATGGGTTACTCACAGAACGGGCAACGGATATCTATTCGTTTTCACATCTAACGTTTCATGAATATTTCGCGGCAAAAAATATTTTAGATACGTCTGATGCGGATCATCGGAAAGCGGCATTGGATCGGTTAGCAGGATATATTACCGAGAAGCGTTGGCGCGAAGTGTTTCTGTTGGTAGTGGAGCGAATGGAGAATGCTGATTACTTACTAACGGTGATGCTGCAACAGATTAACTCGATATTGGCAGAAGATGAAGCCCTGCAACGGTTTCTGAATTGGGTCAGCGAAAAGGCAACTTCAGTAGACACACCTTATAAAACTGCTTCAATTCGAGCGTTTTACCTCGATCTCTCCCTTGACCGCGCCCTCGACCTCTCCCTCGACCTCGCCCTCAACCGCGCCGAAAACCTCGACCGCAACCTCGACCTCTCCCTCGACCTCGCCCTCAACCTCAACCGCGCCCTCAACCTCAACCCCAACCTCGACCTCGCCGAAAACCGCGCCAAAAACCTCGACCTCGACCTCGACCTCTCCCTCGACCTCGCCCTCGACCTCGCTCTCGCCCTCAACTGCAACCTCGACCTCTTCCTCAACCGCAGCCTCACCCTCGCCCTCAACCGCAACCTCGCCCGCGCTCTCAACCTCGACCTCGACCCCGAATTGCAGCGTGCGTTGCAAGTACTTCGAAACCAGCTACCACCCCGACCGCAAAACGCAGAAGAATTTGAACAATGGTGGAGAACTCAAGGGCAAGCATGGTGGAGAACTCAAGGGCAAGCATGGATAGAAAAACTTAGAGCCGCGATGAATGAGTATCGAAAACTTGGGCATGATTGGAAATTCAGCACTGAACAGATAAACAAACTCAACCAGTATTACACTGCCAATTTGTTGTTAGTTGAGTGTCTGAAGCGTGCTGATTCACCTAAGGAGGAGGAGGCGCGGCAACGGATTGAGGACGGTATGCTGTTGCCAATGGGTTAGCTCGTTGCCTTCCGCTATAACTCAACCGTCCTGGCCTAGTGAATCTTCGTCGTGTCCTTTTTGAGACTTATGAACATCCACCAGATTTTTGAAATGCTAATGCAAAAAGTGACGAATTCCAGTGAGGAAAATAAACAAACCGAGTTCATCACAAGCCATAACCTGAAATGACGCTGTAGTATAGAGAGTACAAAGAAAAATCAGCCCATGACGATTGAAATTAAAATGTCTCCGGAGCTAGAGCGCCAGTTACATCAGGCGGCAGAGCAAGCTGGCGTTACACCAGATATGTACGTTGTTCACCTGCTGCAACAAGATCTTAAGCAATCCCATCCCCATGATGACGTTCGAAGACTACCTCGTGATCAAGCTGAACTACTTCAGCGAATTAATCGCAGCTTGTCTCCTGTTGAGTGGCAACGCTATCATGAACTTCAGGAAAAACGCCACGCTGAGCTATTAACCTCACAAGAACAAGCCGAGTTGATAAGATTTTCTGACCAAATTGAAGAAATCAACGCACACCGTATTCAAGATTTAGTGGAATTGGCTCAAATCCGGCACACAACACTTAATGACCTTATCGTTGAACTAGGGTTGAAACCGATACCTCATGCCTGAAGGCCGTCTAAAGAACAAGCACGCAGGTTAACCTGAAAACTTACTGATCACCATATATGGCTTTAGAGAGGTATAAGTTTATTCTCATCATTAAACTCTGCAAATACATATTCACGAGCAATCTCTGGAACAGTATTGTCAGACACAATAATTTGCAAACGATTCTGATGTTGCTGACTGATCCGAATGATATAGGCATACATGGCTTCAATACGTTCAAGATCTGGCCCATCATAGCCAATATTACTGGACAGACCATCAATTAGCAAAATGTTGGGGAGTTTTAAATCGAAATGCATACAAGTTAGTTGGTGTGCCAAAGCATGAGCAGTATTGACCATTGTCTTGAGACCTTGAGACTCCAACTCATCAAAACGTCTTCCCTCGAAGAGAGGTAAATACGTTTTGCGATCAATGATTGATGGTCCCGGATCCGCAAAAGATGGCACTCGAATTTCTTGTAAGATTTCTTGATAAGTGCTGTTCAGAAAACTTATATAGCTTTCAAACTCTGAAGCTCGGCTATTAGCTAAATCAATAGCTACGTCCAACTCTTCGAGACGGGATGTTAATTGTGCAATACCACTGGTAGTCTGATCTTGTCGATTATATAGTCCAAGATACTCTTCTAAACGTTGCTTTTGCTCTTGCAATTGAGTGCGGTGTTGCTCCACCTGCGCGATTTGCTCTGCTTGTTCAGAAACATAGCGGCGAGAACGATGGTTTATCTCGGAGGATAAGGTTTGGCGATACGCAGCTAGCTGAGTGATTTCCTGTTCAATCCTACCAACTGTAGTGCGATGTGCGTCCACTAGTTCAACGGTTTCGGTGATTTGTTGTTCTAGACGGTCTTGTTCCTTTATTAAATCGGTTTGGGTGATTTGAGGCTCTGGTTTTTGCAAGCACAGATAGCAAGTTTCTGGTTCGGTTCGGGATGGTTGAATAGGAGAGCCACAACGAGGGCAAGACAGGAAATCAAAATCCAGTAAATAGTTTCCTGCCACGATCGACTTGGTAAGTCTGGCACTTTGGGTGTGTAGTTGGGCGATGAGGCCTTGCTTCTGTTCGAGACTGTACTGCTCATACTGGAGATTCTGGTGAAGTTTATCCAATTTTTGCTGTACTTCTAAAAGATTATGACGCAACTCATCTGTGTTTGTATAACCTCTGATTTCCTGTGCTAGAGTTTCTGAATCCGAATATGCTGTTTCCAGCTCACGGATTATATTATTGAGGCTATGGATAATAGTTGCTCGATTCTCAAATGGTGTTCCTGCAAGAAATTCATCGATGGTTTTAGCATAGTTCTGTAAACGTCTAATTTCACTAACCGTTTCACGACGTTCCATTAGTAGTTGAGCTACTTCGACATCATACTTGCCGTAAATGACTTCAAAAACGTACTTGCGTTTGTTGTTTTTGAAAGAATTACTATGTCCAAAGACGCTATCATCAATTTCATCTTGACGAAGATGACAATACATCATGTAATCATTGATGGACAAAGGTGATGTATCACTGTCATCTTGAGTTGGGGCTGTAGGAACTCTCAGGGTCGGCAAGTTAAGTTTTTCCAGCAACCAAGTTCCATAGGTCTCTTCATTGGTCTTACCACGCAAAGCTGGTAAACGTCTTGCCTCATTTTTACCAGCGATAGAAACCATTGCGTCAATTGTCGTGCTGAAAGGTCTGATAATTTCATAGGAATTATCACCAATAAGAACCTCCCCAGCCAAATTAGTGATGTTCTCTCGTGCTTCTCTTGAAAAATCTTTAAGTACAGAACCCAATAATCCCCGAAAGCACTTAATCAGTGTTGTCTTGCCAGTTGTGATTGAACCTGTCACGATATTTAAACCGGGTTTCAGAGAAAATTCACGCCCAGCACCTAGCAAGTTGATCTTATTGATAGCCATTTTCATAGTTCTTGACCCCAGGAAGCACTAGTAACTTCGGGAAAGTGTTTATAGATAAAATCCTTGAGCGTACTACCGGAAAGATTGAAATTCTGTTTTAAAAGTTTGATACGTAGGCTAGTTTCTGACCAACTATCTTCCTTTGCAAGAGCTTTGGCAATTTGACTACCTCGCTCTGTGGTGCGATAACTCAAGCCTAGCTTATTAGGTACTATTTCAATTAGCCCTTTACCAATAAGTCTACCGAGTATAGCGTAGTATGATGGATCCCAAGGACCGTAACGATATCGAATCATGCGCCCCTCAATATTATGCTGTTCTTCAAAAGCTACTTCCATAACTTGATTTGACGTGCGAATGGCTAGGGCACGTTGCATGAAGCTAGGATAGCGTAGCAGAAAATTAAGTTTAGCTAACTTGGTTCTGCCTTCTAGAGATTGGGTTGTTGTAGTAAAAGCATTAATAAGCAGCAAGATGCGCGCTTCACTCTCAATAGAAGGTTGAAATAGTTCTTTACGCAATTTTTACCCCCCAATCAATGTGGCACTCATCAGAAAGTCTACAGGCTGCACCCATTAACAGAAAAGTTTCCTGTTTATATATGAGATTGGGATCAAGAAATTCCTTCTTTTGAGTTAACTCATTGAGAACTTCTCTCCAGATAATCTTGGCTGGCTTTTCTGATTCATCATGGCTTTCTACAATTGAATTTATGATTGTTTGAATTCGAATCTGTACATCCGTAATTTTTTCTTCCTCATTTAAAAATCCAGATGCTAGAACTTCAGTTTCGCGGATACAGGCATTAGCTCGTAAGTTTTTCGCATCTTTAATAATTCTGTCAGTAGCTCCGCCCGCAATAAGTTTCTTTTCTAGATTAGTTGGAGTTGGCGATTCAAGATCAATAATTCTCTGTAATAGAGGATAATTGCCATTAGTCAAAGAACCCAGAATAACACTGATACTTTGAGCAGTAAGACGTTTAGACTCTATCTTTAATTTGATTTCAGTTTCAACATCTTGTCCTTGTACAATGTAATTGTACAAGGAGTTACCTAAGCAATCACAGTGCATTGCGCGATAAATTTCATCCGTAAGATTCCTCTCTATCGTTTCAATTTCAATGATCGAAGTCTTTGCTGAAATCTTGCCAATCAGGTGAATATTGTGTGAGGTAATGTTTGCTCGAGGTGTTTGATTAGGATGAACAGTGACAACTTTGAGAAAAGTCCTGCAATCAGAATCATTAATTTTAAGTGCTTGAGATATTTTCTCCACAAAACTATCTGAAATATCTTTTTTGGTTGGAACCAAAGTATTAAGATCGTCTCCTGCTGATATTGCTCCTTCGATAAAGAGACTATATTTAGCCTCTATATGAGATGTCTCATTAAAAGCACGGTACAGACTTTTTAAACCATCTATGGCCTCCGGTAGTTTCCAGTGCCCTCGATTTGCATTTCGGGTTTTGACTTGAATGAAATGCCAGTAATTATCGTACTCAACGACAATATCTTCAAAGTGCTCCATGATAACAGAGCGCACTTCTTCCTTGCGAGCACATGCCAGACAGAATGGTAGAGCAAGCTGAGCTTGATAACGAAACCTTCGCAGTGTCTCGGTACCTGTATCATCGGGCGGTGTCTGATTGAGAAGATTTTTCATCGCGTGCTGTTATGGAAGTCGCGGACAAAGCTAAGTATCTCATTGCAAGGAACGGATAGCTAAAAGGAACCATTAGCTTTCAATTCTTGCTTTTATGCAGTGGAAACAGAAGCCTTACTTTTTAGGATTTGTGAAAATTTACCAGATTTTTGAAGCGCTAATGCAAAAAGTGGCGAATTCCGGTGAGGACCATGACCAAACCAAGTTCATCACAGGCTTTGATTGAATCTTGGTCACGCACACTGCCCCCTGGCTGCACAATCGCCCAAATTCCTTGAGCGGCAGCGGCGCGAACCGTGTCATCGAAAGGGAAGAAGCCATCGCTGGCTAGGACTGCTCCTTGAGCTTTTTCTCCCGCTTGCGTAAGCGCCAATTGGGCAGAACCAACCCGATTCATCTGCCCGGCACCAATCCCCACCGTCTGACCGCCTCGCGTGACAACAATGGCGTTGGATTTGACATGCTTTACACAGCGCCAAGCGAACAGCAGTTCGGCTAAATCTTCTGGCGTGGGCTTTAGGACGGTGGCTACTTTCCATGTGGACGGGTCAATGGGGGCATTGTCACTGGCTTGACTAAGCATCCCTCCAGCAATTGGTTTCAAATCCCGTTCTGGGCAATAGCTTAAATCGGGCAATTCTAAAATGCGGAGATTGGTTTTCTTGCTGAGGATGGCTAGGGCTTCTGGACTATAGCCTGGAGCAACCACGCATTCTAGAAAAGTGGTTGTTAGGGTTTGGGCTGTGGCTTCATCCACCGATTGGCTAAGCGCAACAATGCCACCAAAGGCAGAGACAGAATCGGCTTCATAGGCTTTGGTATAGGCCTGATGCAGGGAATCTCCAAGGGCGACGCCGCAGGGATTCATATGCTTGATAATCACCGCTGCCGCTTGGGAGTCTGCCAAAAATTCAGCCACAATTCGGCGGGAGGCTTCCAAGTCCATCAAATTGTTGAAGCTTAGCTCCTTCCCCTGATGCTTATGGGCCGTGGTCCACCCTTGAGGAGCGGTGCTATACCAAACAGCAGGTTGATGAGGATTTTCTCCGTAGCGTAGCGCTTGTAATGGAGCGGCTTCAATCCGCAAAGGCGCTAGCTCCGTCGTCTGTGTCGTGAACCAAGTACTGATCGCCTGGTCGTAGTTCGCCGTGCGGGTAAAAGCTTTCATCGCACATTGGCGGCGGAACTCTAGGCTGGGTTTGCCTGCTTGATTCAGTTCTTCTACATAATCCCCATACTGACTGGGGTCTGTCAGCACCGTTACATACTGATGATTTTTGGCGGCGGAGCGGGTCAGCGAAGGACCACCAATATCAATATTTTCAATCGCTTCGTCCCAGCTAACATCCGGTTTGGCGACTGTAGCCTCAAAAGGATAGAGATTTACGACCACCAACTCAATCGGGACAATGCCCTGAGCTGCCATTTGAGCCAGGTCAGAATCCCGGTCTGTGCGCCCTAGAATGCCCCCGTGCAGCTTGGGATGCAAGGTTTTAACACGACCATCCAGAATTTCGGGAGAACCTGTATAGGCAGAAACCTCCGTCACTGGAATCCCGGCAGCCATCAGCGCCTTGGCCGTGCCGCCACTGGAAATCAGATGGAACCCAAATTGCTCGACTAAGGCTCGGGCCAGTTCCACCAGCCCCGTCTTATCAGAAACACTTAAAAGGGCTTGGCGGGGCTTAGTTCCTGCAGTCGTCATGCTTAAACTCTGGGAGGATAACCCAACTATTTAAGCGCATCCTAGGCTACATCGAAGAATCCTAAGGCTAAATCCCAATCATCGGATGGAGAGGTTGGAATGGCAGGAGACGCTTGTTCAGACTCTTGAGGTTTAGATTCTTCTGCGCTTGTAGCGACTGCGACGGGCGCTTCTGTTGTAATAGGAGCTTGGACTGCTTCTGCGCTTGCAGCGACTTCATAGACCAACTCCTCTTGGGAGACTTCTTCTAACGAAGAGATAGCCTCCGGAGCTACAGGTTCTTGGGCTACTTCATACATGAGTTCTTCTTCTGCATCGTTAAGCGCAAGAGCTTCAACAGCGATAGGTTCTTGGGCCGCTTCTTGAACTGCTTTATAGACTGGCTCTTCTTTGAAAACTGCTGCTGCGATAGGAACTGCTTCTGGCACTACTTCATAGAGGGTTTCTTCCGCTTCAAGAACTTCTGATTCAGCCAAAGCTTTCGCAGCGATAGGCTCTTCTACCGTTTCAGGAACTTCTATTTCCACTACCGTTTCGCTCGCTACTTCAGGCACAGAGGGCTCTTCAGCGGCGACGGGCGCTTCCTCCAACATCGGCTGTTCTGTCCCGACAACATCGATCGGAAGATTCGCTTCCAGCTGTTTGACCGCTTCATCAACTTCTAGAGCCAGATGATCTAAATCCTGTTTCTCTGAGCTGAGTAAGCGTTCACAGTTCGTTTCTGCCTGTTCCGCTTCTTCTAAAGCCAATTGGAGTTCATCACCCAAAAGCGCCTGAAATTGCTGAAGCTCCTGGTTTTGATCTTCCATAGACTGGATTTTTTCATGGGCCTCTGCCAAATCTTTTTTGAGGTCCCGATAGGAAAGCAACAACTTGATCAAAATGCGTTTTAGTTTGCCATGCTCAACGTCTAAGTTGGCATAGCGACTCGCTAATTTGACATAGGCTTTGCTCAACTTCAAATAGCGTTCAGCCACAGGGGTAGCAGCAGGGCTCTCAGCGCTCATAGGGACCTAGCTCAACAGAGATAACATCATCAGGATTCCCCAATTCAGCGCTCTGTAATCAAAGGCTCCGTTAAGCTTAAGAGCAGATTTGCATATAGTTGATAGTCAAAGGATAACCACCGTGAGCACACAACTCCTAGATGGCAAAGCGCTTGCCCAAAAAATTCAAGGACAACTCAGCGAAGAAGTGCGCATTCTTTCTCGAAAAGCAGGACGGGCTCCAGGGTTAGCCGTGATTTGGGTGGGGGACAATCCAGCGAGTAATGCCTATGTCGGCAATAAAGAAAAAGCCTGTGCCAAGGTCGGGATTGTTTCATTTAGCGAGCATCTAGCAGCGGACACTGCGCAAGAAGAACTAGAGCAGCTGATTGACCGGATGAATGCGGATGAAAGCATCGATGGCATTCTGGTGCAACTTCCTGTCCCAGACGGTCTAGATGGCGCAGCACTGACCCAACGCATTCATCCTAATAAAGATGCGGATGGCCTGCACATGGTGAATTTAGGGAAACTCGTGCGGGGGGAGCCAGGACTGCGGAGCTGCACCCCTGCTGGCGTGATGGCTATTCTAAAGGAAGCCCAAATTCCGCTAGCGGGAAAACATGCAGTCGTCGTTGGCCGCTCGATCCTGGTCGGCAAACCGATTGGGCTCATGCTTTTAGAAAAAAACTGCACTGTTACCTATGCGCATTCCCAAACCCCCGATCTAGCTAAAGTAACGAAAGAGGCTGATATCCTGATCGTTGCCGTAGGACGGCCTGAGATGATTACGGGCTCTATGGTCAAACCAGGAGCCGCCGTCATTGATGTAGGCATCAATCGGGTAACAGACTACGAAGGCAATACGCGTCTGGTTGGTGATGTTGATTTTAAATCTGTACTATCCATCGCCGGTTGGCTCACTCCCGTTCCTGGAGGGGTTGGCCCGATGACGGTGACAATGCTGATGGCCAACACGATTACAAGCTATAAGCATCGCCTCGGACTAATGTAGTTGGGCAAAAACCCCTTTTTCGACTGCTTGCGTACTGCCTCATCAAGCCACTTTTCAAGGACAAAAGCTGAAATTTCTAAGTCTTCTACCGTGTCATCTTTCATGACAATAATTAGAGCATTCAGCTCCAAGGTACAGGGAAAGTACTTATTTATATGTACTTATCGAGGGGATAAGGGAGATTGGAAATCGAGCGCATTAGGAATCGAAACGGGCTGCGTTTTCTTCTCTTTAGTAGATTCCGTTGGAACGAGCGATTGTTGTCCCTCATCCTCACCTCTCCCTAATGGCTTAGGAGCAAGAGCAGGCTCATCGGCTGGGACAACAGACATGGGTCTGACTGACAGCTCTTCTTGTGGTTGAGCAAACGCGACCATAGCCATAGAAGCACCTGCGATACCGATGCCAAGACATAGATTGAGAAGGGAAAATGAAAGATTCATAAAGGAGAAGAACTCATATTAAATTGCTCTAATTTTCATAATATAAAGCAAAGATTTAGATTTAATAAAGAATACAAAACAAAATTTCAAATATCGCCTGATTATGAAGAACTTACGTATTGTTTGTATGCTTTTTGTAAAGAGCAGAGGGCTTTTAAGGTGATACTAAGACAATCAAGGACGAAATGCTCGACAGGACATCTTTGGAAATCTATCGAGCATTTAGTTTTATGTACGGAAGCCCTTAGCACTAGCTTTTTCTACATAGTTGCTTGAGTGAAGTTGCCAAGATAGCCCTTAACAGGTGAGCCTTAGCCTTATCTGAGCGCGCATCATGCATAAATTTTTCCGCTCTATAGCCATGATGAGCAGCGCGCAGAGTATTTAAAAATGCGTAGTAGAAATTCAACTTTTCCGGTAAAGACTGAGAAGAATTGGCTAGACACTGTTTGAGGACAGGTCCTGAAGTCTTTAGTTCTTCATTGAGAAGGACATTCAGTGCCTGTACGTCAATACTGCTGGGGAGTGATACCATAAGCTCCTTTTTCTTCTGTTTACTAGCTTGCTGATAGATAGATCTATTTGATAGCCCTAGTTAGGGGTCTAGGAGCCAGCATCGGCTCATCCGTCGGAGTGACAGATATCGGTCTAACCGACTCAGGCTCTCTGTAAAAAGACTGGAACAAGACGAAGAAGACGATTGCCAAAAGTGCTAGGCCCATGAAAGGGAAAGGCATTTTCAGCGGGAGAGAAAGTTTCATGGCGCAAAAAGTATCCACATGAACAAAGTATAAAGCTGATACTTAGATTTCGTGTGTATTTCGCATTACACCCTTGTGACGATTGAGGACAGGAAACCTGGGCGGAGGGGGCATTAGAGCAGACGAAGTTGGTCCAATCTCTCCTGGGTCATATTTCCTTCTGTCTCCGTAGGCGATTCCGTAGGTAGCGCTACTGATGCCTGCACCCGTTGAGCTCCTTCTCCTTCCAAGAGACGCTGAGCAGCGGTGATCAGATCTCGCTGAAGATCTTCTGAACTTTCCTGGGTTTGGAGATATTGCTTCAGGGCCTCCACCGGATTCAGGGTGCTATTCTCACCCAAACCAGGAACCCGAGGCTGTGCCAACTTGCTGATTAGCTGAGGTTGAATTTGATAGGAGAATGCAGGGGCAAGCGTACGTTGAATCTCTTCTAAGTCGATCTGATCTGCTTGATGGGCATGGAGACTGTAGCGCAATCGAATCACGCAACCATCCAGCGCAATGGACCCGATCGCCTTCAGCAAAGACGTTTGCGGGTCCAAGTTTTCAGCAAGGTCTAGTTGGATGGTCCGAAAAGAACGGGCAGGCAGCTTAACAAATTCATAGCGCGCAGGACCTTCTCCGATCTCAACGAGCATAAAGCCCTTATCTTCTTTCTCTTCCCCAAAATCAACGCGCTCAATCGAACCCGGATAAATGACAGGCGGGTTTTCACAAAGTATTTGATGCCGATGAACATGCCCAAGCGCGACGTATTCAAATTCTGAACGAGCGACTAAAGATACAGGAAGACAGAACCCTTTTCCTACGGCAAGGTGACGCTCTGCGCCGTAGACGGCCCGGTCCATCATGGCATGGGCCACCAAGAGAGAGGGCACCTTCGGGTCTAATCTACGGATTTCTCCTTCCAGCGCCGTCTCGATCCGCTGCACCAGCAGTTCATCCACCTGTTCCAGCGACATTCCTCGGGTTACTTCCTTAGTCAGTAGAGTTGAGCGGTGCACCCAAGGTAAAGTCACCACCTGCACAGGTCCAGAGCGGGTTTCAATGCGGTGGGTCGTCAGACTATCCCCGACAACAAATCCTGGTACCCCTAGCGCTGTGTAGATATTTAAACTGGCAGAAGCGCCTGCCCGACCATAAAGGTCATGATTGCCTACGAGAAGCACCGTAGGGATATTGGCTTCTGAGAGACGTTTAAATTGACGGGCAAAAGCTTCCTGATGCGCGGGCTCTGGGGTGGCATTTGGAAAAGCATCTCCACCAAACAGCACTAAATCCACCGCTTCACTAATCGCGCGGTCAATTACCATGCTCAAAGTGCTGACGAAATCTTCGAAACGAGTATTCTGCCCTGTACGGGGATTGATTCTTCCATGCAGTAAGCCAGACCCCAGATGGGTATCTGCCGTATGAAGGATGCGTATCACCATAGTGCCGATGTGTATAAGTGTCCCTATATTAGCGTTTCACTCAGCAAACTTTTCGCCCAACCGCGCTAATGCTATGCATAGGAGCATCAGAGACACTTCTCTATGGTTTGTATCAGAAATAACAAGTAATTATACTCAGTCTTTCGATTAGTCTATTGATTATAAATCTGTGAATCTTAAGAGTTATTTCAGAATTGAGTGCGGAAATTGACATACCCTCGCTATTCGTCTTATGGTCAAGATACCCAATAAGAAACTTTTGTAAATTCTTCAGTGTTGTTTTGTATCAAATTGTAGCTAGAAATCAACTCTTTTTGAGGAGTGTGAGACGGGTTCCGAAAGGCAAAACGAGTAAATAAGAATTTGCATTCCAAATCGAGGGGAGAGAAAAGAATGGAAAGCGTCAGAACAGGCTTCAACCGGGACTCTGTTGGGCTTTATTTGCAGGAAATTGGCAGAATTCCTCTTCTAAAACCTGAAGAAGAGGTGGTTTTAGCCCGTCAAATTGCTGACGGAGGATCTAGAGGAGAACGGGCCAAGCGCAAGCTGGTCCAAGCGAACCTGCGTTTGGTAGTTTCTATTGCCAAGAAATATCTCAATCGCGGTGTACCTTTCCTCGATCTCATCCAAGAAGGTTCTATCGGCTTGATTCGTGCCGCTGAGAAGTTTGAACACGAACGAGGTTATAAATTCTCTACCTATGCTTATTGGTGGATTCGCCAAGCTATTACGCGGGCCGTGGCTTCTCAGTCCCGCACTGTGCGTTTGCCCGTCCATATGGTCGAAAAGATCAATCGAGTCAAGAAGGTTCGCCGTCAACTGACGCAGGAGTTGGGGCGTGCTCCGGTCATCGAAGAAGTGGCCAAAGCGTTAGACATTGATGTAGACGAACTGGAAGCGATTACTCGTGCTTCCCGTCGGACCGTTTCGCTGAATGTGACAGTAGGAAAGGAAGAGGATACAGAACTGATCCAGTTGATTGAAGACCACGAGGTCCTTCCTCCAGACGAGAATCTGGACCGTGAAGCCCTATGCTCCGAAGTCAACGATCTGCTCGATCATCACCTTACCCCTCGGGAGCGAGATATCCTCTCCTTACGTTTTGGTCTATTAGACGGACAGCGCCACACCCTCGATCAAGTAGGTCATATTTTTGGGCTTTCTCGGGAGCGGATTCGTCAAATTCAGGCTAAAGCCTTCCGCAAGTTGCGCCGCACCCGGCATCGCCAGCGTCTCTATGAGTGGATTGGCTTAGCCTAATCAATAGTTCTTCCTAGACCGAGTCCTCCCGTAAGGGGGGATTTTGTTTGTGGGAATCTTGATCATTACTCCACATCATTTGCCGGAGCACACCCCGCAGCATGGCCACTTCTTCTGAGGTCAGCTCTGCTCGATTGAACAATCGACGGAATTTCTCTATTTTGCGTTTAGCGGTGTGGGGCTGTAGGTAACCGACCTCGAGCAAAGTCTCTTTTAGATGCTGATAAAACCCCTCTGTCTCTCCAGCGGTCGCTTGAGGTTGTAGGGTGACACTCAAGGTCAATTCTTTTTGGATTTGTTGACTGAGGACATAGGCACAAATGGCTACCGCTTGGGCCAGATTCATTGAAGGATAATTTTGGGACGTGGGGATATAGACAAACCGCTGACAAAGGGCTAATTCCGCATTACTCAGTCCTCGGTCCTCCGGGCCAAAGACAAGCGCGACAGGTCCCGCATGACGCTGTTTTTCTAACCAAGCCAGCCCAATTTCAGGAGATTCGAGGGGGGCCGGGACCGTTCGCGTACGAGCCGTAGTGCCCACAACCGCTACACAATTGTTAAGAGCTTCGGGCAAGCTATCAACTATGGAACAACGACGCAGTAAATCTTTAGCATGCACCGACATATCTAGCGCTTGGGTATCAAACGGGTCACATTGAGGGGCAACCAGCACGAGCTCTGAAAGATCAAAGTTTTTCATCGTGCGGGCGACAGCACCAATATTCAACGGACCTTTGGGTTGGACGAGCACTATTTTGATCATGGTTTTGAGTGAGTGACTTGAACCGTTGATCCCCGAGCTTGGTCACGTTGCACGATCCCACCCTAGCCCTCCCCTTGCTAAGGGGAGGGAAGGGATCGCCATTTCCCCCCTTAGCAAGGGGGGATTAAGGGGGGTCGCAGCTTAAAGTTCTCTTTTGGCAGGAGGATCGCAAGAAGTTCATTGAGGATCTTAGCTCAGGAGTGCTCCAGAAGCTGATTCCATGCTTCCCAAGTTAGGTCTCGCCCTGGATAAGCTACGGCTTTGAAGGGCCAAGTTTCTTCGATCCAATTCTTGACGAAGCGGTGAAGCACCTCATCTAAACCATGGTTGTAGACAGAATCTCGGACCCATAGGAAAACGGCGGCCTCGAACGTCACCTTGGGCGAGGGAAAAATATACACGCAGCCAAGGCAGAGAGACTGATCTAGATTGACCACGGTATAGGCGAAAGAGGTCCGCATCTGGAACTCTTTCTGATGCCAGCCTAGATCGATCAGTTCTTGTTCCCTCGTGAGAGTTCCAGGCCAATCGGAGTTTTTACCGAAGACTGTGGAGAGGCGCTCAGTGCTGGACAGGACGGCCTCATAGTCTTGATCAAGGTCGTTGACCGTTAGCATCCTCAGCCGGAAGTAGGGAGTCTCTACTAAGTCTGGAACGTTGAAGTTAGTGGGGACCAGCGGAGGATTGAGCATCGGACCCTTTTCTCAGGAGTAGGCTTTTTATAGTTGTCTTTCCCTTGACTTTGATGGCTTGTGCAGTCGATGATACGCCCGATCTAAGGTCATTTTTATGCGTAGTCAAAAACAGCGGGCAAACCTCGCTACTTATTTAACCTCTTTCGCGGAATTCCCCATGCGCCCATGCGGTGGGGATGGATAGCGAGGAAGAATGATGGGTTCGATGCCCATCATTCTTCCAATCTTCCTCCAGATTGATTTTGGATGTACTTTTTGACTATTTCTAAAGGTGCGCCACCACAAGAAATAATGCACTTAGAGTCATGCCAAAGTTTAGCTTTGCCCCAATAGACTTTATCGATTTCAGCCTTGAATTGCTGTCTCAAGACTCTGCTAGAAGCTGATTTCAGAGAAGCCAGTAAATCAGAAATATTGTTATCAGGATGTAAGTCAATCAATAAGTGAACATGATCCGGTTCACCGTTGAACTCGGTCAAAACAGACTGATTTGCCGTCAAAACTCTCTCTAGGACAGGTTTCATGACTTCTAACATTGGCTGGGTAAGAACTTTTCTCCTGTATTTGGTCACAAAAACGATATGCAGGTGAATCCTAAAAACAACATGAGACCCGCTCCTGAGTGAAGTCATACAGCCTTCTAGTCATTGTTAAAACTACTGTTATACTGATTGTATGCATAAATATCGAGTGAATCAATAAACCAAGGTAATCATTCGTGGTGATGAGACGGCAGACATTTCGACTGTATCCAAACAAGGCTCAAGAAAAAGCTTTGTTTGAGGCACGTCGTTTGCACTGCTATCTATACAATGCCTGTATTTCTCATCGTCAAACAGAGTACCGTCTAGGCAATAAAACGGTTGACTACTTGACTCAACAAAACCTCTTGCCTGCATTCAAGCAGGAATGGGTGGAGTTTGCGGTCTTGAATTCTCAGGCGTTGCAGGGCACAGTAAAACGGGTTGACCTGGCTTACCAGTCATTCTTCAAAGGATTACGCGGGAAGCCTAAATTCAAATCGATTCATAATTACTCAGGATGGACTTACACCTCGTTTACGGGGTGGAAAGTTGATACTGAGGGCAAGCATGGAACCATGATTCTCAAAGACTTGGGAATTGCTCTCAAGATGCGAGGCGAGGCTAAAGAATGGGGCAAACCGGGTACCTTGACCCTTGTTTATAAACCGTCCTTACGTCAGTGGTTTGCATCGTTCACGATTGAAGTCGCAGTAAAAGAAGCGAAGTTTGGATCTGATTCTGACCTCGCCTATCAATCGCTCGTGACCTATGACTTAGGAACTGAGACAGCGATTACGCTGTTTGATGGGACTGAGTTTGAGGAAATTGAAAATCCTCGATTCAGTCACAACAATGACGTAAAAGTTCGTAAAGTTGCTAGACAGAAAAGGAGGAAACGCGCCCCTAGAGAAGGTGTTAGGGCTTCACGCCGTTGGAAGAAAATCAACAAACGGGAATCCAATCTAAAAGCTAAGGTGTCTCGTCAGCGTCAAGACTGGCAGCACAAGATTACATCAGACATTGCAAGTCGTTATGACATCGGTGTAACTGAAAAGCTGAATACCAAAGGAATGACCCACAAAGCGAAGAAGGGGAGTAAGCGTAAGGCTCAGAAAGCAGGACTCAATAAGTCCATTTTGTCGGTTGGGTTTGGGACTCTCAACAAGATGGTCACTTACAAAATTGAGCAAAAAGGTGGACTTGTCTTGCAGCTTCCCACACGCATTATCAAACCATCGCAGCGATGCCCCAATTGTGGAGTCATTCATAAAGAATGGGCACAACTAGGCAATCGGTACCATATCTGTTCTGATTGTGGATTTGAGGTTCCCAGGGATCAGGGATCTGCGATGGTGATGTACAACGTTGCGACAAATCAGCAACTGGGGCTAGGAACTAGCCTCATTAGTCTTGGATGCTTTAGCTCTACTTCGCAGACTCGTAAACATACGGGTTCTATGAAGCAACTAGGGCAAATAAAGAGACAGAAATCTAACCCTGTAGACGGAGGGGTTTCGGAAACCCCATCTGCCTACGCGGTGGGGTAGTTCATGAGGAATTCCCTTAATCCTCGTTATTTCAGCTTGTAGCCCCAACACAGCGCCGAAAGAAACCGCCAGTCCCACCACGGCTACAGCGAATCTCAGCGCTGCCCAATCTGCTCAAGCGCTCTACAACCGTCTTCTAGAAGTTGACCCCAAACAGCAATACTTTGCTCGGCAGTATGTCTTTGCCACAGACCCGAAGAAGAATCCAGCAGAACCGGCCGAAGCCGTAAAGATTCCCGCCAATGGCGCTTGGCTCAAGTTATCTAGCTCAGAGAAACAGCAATGGCTGGATAAACTCAAGCAGGTCACGGGCATGAAAACCCCAAAAGTCCTGGTGGTAGGGCCTGGGGGGACTAAAGCGGCTTTGATCGACTGCAGCAGGTCGCCTTGCAAAAAAGAAGTCTATTGACCACTGTCAGCGGTTATCAAGACAGCGCCTAGCTCGTGTTAACCTAGTAAAGCTGATATTTTCACACCTCCAGAGCATTCGGGTGCTTTTGGGTTTCTGGGGGGACGTTTAACCCGAAGGAGAAAAAATGAGTGTTTTAACCCTCTCGCAGATGCTAGAGGCTGGGGTTCACTTTGGACACCAGACCCGCCGCTGGAATCCTAAAATGCGGCCTTATATCTTCACTGAGCGTAATGGAATTCATGTCATCGACTTGACCCTGACCGCCCAGTATCTCGAACAAGCCTATGGCTACTTGCAGAATGCTTCCAGCAAAGGCAAAAAAGTTCTTTTCGTAGGCACCAAGCGCCAGGCAGCTTCGGTTATTTCCCAGGAAGCAGCCCGCTGCGGCATGTACTGGGTAAACCAACGCTGGTTGGGAGGCATGTTGACCAACTGGACCACGATCAAAACCCGTGTGGACCGCCTCAAAGACTTAGAAGGCATGTCTGAAAATGGCATGTTGGATCGCCTTCCCAAGAAAGAAGCCTCTTCTTTGCGTCGGGAAATGGAGCGTCTTCAGAAATATTTGGGTGGCATCAAGAGAATGCGCCGCTTACCGGATATTCTCTTTGTTGTAGACCAGCGTCGGGAAAACAATGCAGTCCTAGAAGCTCGCCGTCTGGGCATCGAAGTGATTGCCTTGTTGGATACCAACTGCGATCCAGATATGGTGGATGTTGGTATTCCCGCGAACGATGATGCAATTCGGTCTATCCGTTTGATCGTCGGACGCCTGACCGATGCCATCATTGAAGGCCGTGGCGGCAGTGCCCAAGCGACCGAAGACGAAAATGAAATGGCTTTTGCCGTGGGCGACGATGAAGTAGAAGCAGAGGACGAAGAGGAATCCGAAGTCCCCAGCAGTGAACCCGTTGTAGAGGAAGTATAGTCATGGCTGAAATCTCTCCTGCATTGGTAAAACAACTCCGGGAAAAAACCGGAGTTGGAATGATGGAATGCAAGAAAGCTCTGGTTGAAGCAGAGGGCGATGTGGAAAAAGCTGAGGAAGTCCTGCGCAAAAAAGGACTCTCCAAAGGGGAGAAACTGGCTAGCCGTGTGGCGACAGAAGGCTTAGTCGCCTCCTATATCCACACCGGAGACCGAATTGGCGTATTGGTGGAAGTCAATTGCCAAACGGATTTCGTGGCTCGTGGTGATGAATTCCGTCAGCTATCTCGGGACATTGCTATGCAGATTGCCGCTTCTCCCACCGTAGAGTATGTCTCTGTGGATGAAGTACCTGAGGAAACAAAAGAGCGAGAAAAAGCGATTGAAATGGGTCGCGAGGACTTGGCAAGCAAGCCAGAGGCGATTCGGGAAAAGATCGTTCAAGGAAGGATTGATAAACTCCTGAAAGAACGGGCTTTGCTGGATCAGCCGTTTATTAAAGACCCCAACATCACCGTCGACGAGCTGATCAAACAGAAGATGCTCACCATCGGAGAGAACATCAAAGTCCGTCGCTTTGCCCGCTTTGTTCTAGGCGAAGGCTTAGAAAAGAAAGAGGTAGACTTTGCAGCGGAGGTTGCTGAGCAGATGCAAAGAAAAGACTAAGTGGCTAGGTGGAATTAAGAATACCCCCTATAGTCCCCCTTAAAAGGGACGGCGATAGCCGGGGGTTCTGAACGCTAAGGCTAGCAAAATAGACAAAAGTCCCTCCCAGCTCATTAAGCTAGGAGGGACTTTCTTGTGTTCTACTCAGTCTTTTTCCAATCTATCCGTTCAGCTTCAGGACAATCTTCAGACACAATCAAATCGGCTAAACTCATGGCCCCCGTGGGCACAGAGGATAAACGACGCTTGATCGTCCCGATACTTTCCAGACGGATCATCTCTTCCCAAGAACAGATTTCGTCTTCATCTTCAAGTTCGTAGCGGACGGTGACGAGGTCTCCTTGTAGGTCTAGGATTCTCGCTCTCTCTAGCCAGACTCCCTGGTCACGAAGATAAATCCAAACCTCGGTACCTTCTCGGGAGAGTTGGTCGATCTTACGATGCAGCATGCGGTCCTCCCTTTAGAGACGCAGTACGTGCGCCCTCCATAAACGTTCATCTAGGAACGCTATACAACTATCTTATCCCACTAGACACCCTGTTCTAACGGGGTTCTAACGGAAGACTTGCTAAAGCCTGGTCTAACTGGTACTCCAAATGCTCTGGAGAACGGTCATTTTCGAAAACCCAGTCTGCCATCGCCACTTTTTGGTCAAGGGGTATTTGGACCTGAATGCGGGCCTGGGCGTCTTTGGCTGTCAGTTGGTCTCTCTGCTGCAAGCGAAGCTGTTGGATAGCTGGAGTGCAGGAGACAACCCAGATCAGATCAACCAGATCGGTCATCTCACTTTCGAACAGTAGCGGGATCGATAGCACCTTTATGGCGTCGTCCGCATCTCGCCACTCGCTCATCCGTGTGCGCACCAGAGGATGGATCAACTGTTCCAACCAGTGGCGTTCCGCTGCACCCTGAAAAACGATACGCCCTAATTTTTTACGGTTCAGACAGCCATTGGACTGGAGGATATCAAGGCCGTAGCGTTTAATTATTGCTGCCAGCGCTTGAGTGCCTGGTACCACAGCCTCTCGACTTACGAGATCGGCATCTAAGACAGGGACTCCTCGGGCACGCAGAAAACGTTCGAGCGTGCTTTTCCCAGTGGCGATGCCCCCTGTCAGACCAATCGTAATTTTTGGCACTATCTTGGGATGAAGAATAACTGAATTAAGCCTACCGCAAAGCCTAAAATGCCCCCAAGATTGACAATAGCTTGTAACTCTTTACGAACAATCGCCTGAATGGCACTCTCCAATTCCTGGGGCGAGGTGGACTGCACCCGCTCAGTAATCATCTGGTCTAGATTCAAGATAGGAATCACGCGCATTACTAGCTGTTCCATATCTTTTTCAAGATAACGCTCTACAATTTGAGCAAGTTCTGTGCTAATCGGCCCCATCGAATCTGATAGAGAACCGGAATTAGCTACCCGTTTGAGTAGTAGAATCGCCACACCTTCCCAATCAATAGAAGCGCCTAAACCTTCCACCAGATCAGGGCCTTCGGTCCGTACATAGTCCCGAATGCTACCGTTGAGGTTCTCCTTGAGTTGGGCAATAGTTTGGGTCGGTAGCGTCTTAAGCGTGAGACTTTGGAGCAATTCACTTAAGCGCTTTCTAATACCAACCGAGCCCAGCAACTCAGATAAAAGTGCATTAGCATTTTCTGGACTGTCTACCAAGAAAGTCCGCAGACGAACAAGGGCAGTTTTTGCCCCAACTAGATTAGCAACCAGCCAATACGTGCCTGTAGTTTTCTCTCTAAATCTTTGGTCTAAAGCCTCAATACTGCTATCTGTCAGAAAAGCAATCAGGCCCTTGCGCAAAACATCAGGAGGTAACGTATTGGATAACAAAAAATCTGAGAGTTTATCAGCTTGTGTTTGATTGATTTCTAAGCGCATGACCACGCGCTCGAAGACAGCATCCAGCTGTTCTTCCAGAAAATCTTCGCGGCGGGCGAGCACTTTAATAATTCGAGGGAGCGATTCGCTGAAAAGCTCTTTCAGCAAGTTGGCTAATAACTGGGTTGTACGACCTTGGGCTTCAGAACTTGATAAGCGTTCTAGCGCCGATCCTAAGAGCCATTGGATCGCTGCTTCCAAGCGTTCCCGCTGCAACAGGCGATGGGCCAGGTCCTGCAAGGCATCCGGTGTCAAGAGTCGCTCCATGACGATGGTGGAGACTTTAACAGCCAGGCGGGATTGATTTAGCGGGATGAGTCCAGGTGTAAACGGAAGCCGAAACTTGCCGACATAAACAGGCAAATAGGGCCGGAATAGCATCCGAATCGCAATGTCATTGGTGAAATAGCCAATGATTGCACCAGCGATCGGGGGGACTATGTATTGGAGGAGAGAGACATCGGCCACCGGGTCTAAATTCCTGAACCGTGGGAAAAGTCGTCGAGAATAGATACGAGCTTTTTATCTTTGCTAAGAGCAGGACGGGTAGGGCTCGGATTAGAGGGAGCCTGTCCGGAGCGCAACGTTTCTAATTCTGTTTCTACTTGGTCTAACCGTTCTACTAAGCTGCGGATCACATCGGCTAATGGGTCAGGACTTTCAGCGTGGTTGAGTGGATCGATGCGTCGGCCTCCTTGATAGACTACACGACCGGGAACACCGACCACCGTGCAATCACTGGGGACAGAACGCAGGACTACAGAACCTGCACCAATGCGGACGTTATCCCCAATTTCAATATTTCCTAAAACTTTGGCTCCGGCACCGACGACAACCCCTTTACCAAGGGTCGGGTGACGCTTCCCTAGCTCTTTTCCGGTTCCTCCCAGGGTGACTCCCTGATAAATCAGAGCCTCATCACCGACAATGGCCGTCTCTCCAATCACCACGCCCATCCCGTGGTCAATGAAAATTCCTCGGCCTAAACGTGCGCCTGGGTGAATCTCAATCCCTGTCAGAAACCTGGTGAGATAGGAGATCAGTCGCGGAAAGAAAGGCACGCCCATCTGGAATAAACCATGGGCAATCCGATGAATGGTTAGAGCTTGGAAACCAGGGTAGAGCAAAATCTCCAGCACGCCATGGGCCGCAGGATCTTTATCAAGGGCTGCCTGGATATCTGCTCGGACGACGGTGCTCAGGTTGCGGAGGGTCTTAAACACGTCAGAGGTCAGGAGTGTTTCTTTATTTTAACAGTCGATTTCCTCTTCCTGCTTGTCTTACTGTTCTCTGTGGATATTTAGATCCCTATCAGATAGGGGAAAAGTTCTCTTTTAGCTAGTAACTAACCGTCTTCAGCTACGCCAATCAGCCTTGCTTGTGAGGGTCTAGGCTCTTCTCCAGGTTCAGGGTAGCGTCTGGTATAGGTAGCATCGTGGAGTTCCCAGCTTTGATAGTTATCTTCAAAATAGATCTGGAGGCTAGCCAAGAGCTTCCGTTTAACAACCTCGGATTGAATCGGAGTAACAACTTCTACTCGGCGGTCTAGATTGCGGGTCATCCAGTCGGCAGAACCAATGTAGAGTTCCTCTTCGCCTCCATTTTGGAAGTAGAAGACCCGTGAGTGCTCCAGAAAGCGTCCAATCACACTGGTCACGCGGATACTCTCACTCACTCCAGGGATCCCAGGCTTGAGCGCACAAACCCCACGGACAATCAAGTCAATCTGGACCCCATGCTGGGAGGCATAGTAAAGGTTGCGGATAATTTCTGGATCGACTAGGGAATTCATTTTGGCCATAATCCGCCCTGGACGGTCAGGATGGTGCTTTTTCACCTCTCGTTGGATCAGGTCTAAGAAACTAGAGCGTAGACTAATCGGGGCGACTAAGAGTTTGTGATACTTATGTCTGCGGGCATAGCCAGTCAAAAAGTTGAACAGATCTGTTGCGTCTGTCCCAATCTCAGGGTCACAGGTGAAGAGGCCATAGTCTGTATAGATTCTGGCAGTTTTGGAGTTGTAGTTCCCGGTGCCAATATGCACATAGCGACGAATGCCCGAACCTTCTCGTCGGACGACTAACGCCAACTTGCTATGCGTCTTGAGGCCAATCAGCCCATAGGCCACATGGACCCCTGCTTTTTCTAAAGCCTTGGCCCAGTTGATATTGTTCTCTTCATCAAAGCGGGCTTTGAGTTCCACCAAGCAAGCCACTTGTTTCCCATTTTCAGCTGCTCGAATCAGCGATTGCACCACCGGAGAATCTCCAGAGGTACGGTAAAGCGTCTGTTTAATCGCCAATACCTTTGGGTCTGCAGCGGCTTCTGAAATAAAGCGTTCCACCGAGGAGGCAAAGCTGTCATAAGGATGATGGACGAAGAGATCGCCTCTGCGAATGAGAGAGAAAATACTCGCCTCTTTGTTCTGCAGCGGAGTCGGAACGGCTGGGGCATGGGGTGGATATTGGAGATGGGCAAAGGGCAGATTACAGAGACTGAAGAGACTGTCATGGTCTAAGAGTCCATGGATCGGAAATACATCCCGAGAACTCAGTTCCATCGCCTCCATTAGATAGGTCAACAGGGAGGGGGGCATGTCATGAGGGACTTCCAATCGCACCACATCCCCAAATCTGCGCGTCCTTAGGCCTTGCTCAATGACCAGGAGCAAATCATCCGCCTCTTCCTCCTCCAAAGCCATATCTGCATTGCGCGTGATCCGAAACGGATAGCTAGCGAGTACTTCCATGCCATGAAAGAGTTCGTCCAGGTGCGCTGCAATGATCTGTTCTAAAGGAACGTAGTGATACGGCGTATCAATTTCGACGAACCGAGGCAAGATTTTTTGAGGGACCTTCACCCGTGCAAAATGATCCATCCCTCCATCAGGGTTGCGCACCAAGACTGCCA
The DNA here is from genome assembly GCA_038245785.1 of Gloeobacterales cyanobacterium. Classification (GTDB taxonomy): domain Bacteria; phylum Cyanobacteriota; class Cyanobacteriia; order Gloeobacterales; family PMM-0068; genus Sivonenia. The sequence goes on from JBBRSB010000026.1 coordinate 55,380, forward strand.
AGGAAAGGCTGAGATTAGATAGATAGGGAAAGGGGTGGGAAGGGTCTACGGCAAGAGGGGTAAGGACAGGAAAGACCATTTCCTCAAAGTAATGGCGGACCAGTTGCTTTTGGCCCTTATCAAGCTGGTCATAATCCAAAATGTAGATGCCTTCTTCGGCCAACAGCGGCCTGAGCGTTTCTTCGAAATAACGAGCCTGTTGACTCACCACCGGATGAATATGTTCGCTTAGTACTTCTAGCTGTTGTTCTGGGGTCAGACCATCAGGAGTCCGTTTGGTGACCTGTGCAGCCTTCTGCTGCTCCAAGCCTGATACTCGCACCATGAAAAATTCATCAAGGTTATTACTAAAAATCGCGGAGAACTTCAAACGCTCTAAAAGCGGGTTTCGCTCATCGTAGACTTCTGCCAGAACCCGTTTGTTGAACTCCAGCCAGCTTAGTTCCCGATTGTTAAAGAGTTTCGGGTCATAGAGGTCTTCAGGAATAGCCAATTTTTGATGAGAAAAGACCATAGCTAGAAATCTTACCGATATTGATATAGGTGCTTCTCTCAGCGTAACGGAACCACTACGCTATCGGCATTGGATTTTTACGGGTATAGGAGATTTAGGTTAAGTCTGGGCTGGATTTCACCATCTGACTGACTAGGCTACGAGCTTTCTGTGGCTCGTGATCATGGCAATTCTGGTCAGCGTCAATCTAATCTCAATTAGACTAATTTGGATTATAATAATTTAGATTATACAACCAATGCTGGCCATGTTTGTAGGCAGAGTGCAAGAGTTACAGATTCTTGGGCGTGAGTATAACCGTTCTCGGCCTTCCCTCATTGTGGTGCTGGGGCAGCGGCGCGTTGGGAAATCAACGCTGCTTTTGAAAAGTATTGAAGGCCGATCCCATATTTACTACCAAGCGACCAAGCTCACGGATTCAGACAACCAGATGCTGTTCAAGCAAGCGATTGCGGCTGAATTAGGCTCTGATCCGCTCCTCAATAGCCTAAATGACTGGGCTGGAATTTGGAGTTATCTTCAGCAAGTCGCAGCACAGCGACCAGGCTTAACCGTCATCCTAGATGAGTTTCCCTACCTCTGTGAGGCACAACCCGCTCTTCCCTCTATCCTTCAAAGCGCTTGGGACCGAATACAGGCCCAGGCTGCCCCTCTCAACTTGGTGCTCTGTGGCTCCAAAATCTCCTTTATGGAGGAATTACTCGCTGAACGAAATCCCTTGCGCGGAAGACAAACGATAGAACTGGATCTTGCACCGCTCCCCTATCGCGATGCTGTGTGCTGCTTTCCAAACTGGTCGCCGATAGAGAAACTGTCTGCCTACGGAGTTTTTGGGGGTATGCCCTATTATCTTTCCCTATGCGATCCATCCGCTCCTCTGGCTGTCAATATCCGTGAGGTAATCCTCGACCGGGGTGCGGCCCTCCATGATGAACCCAATCTCTTACTCCAGGCTGAGCTTACCAGTGTTTCTCGCTATGCCAGTATCCTCCATGCCATCGCGGATGGTTGTAAAGAGTGGGGAGACATTCTTGGGCGGTTGCGGGATATCAAGGGCAGCAGCCAACTTTCCCCTTACGTCAAAAAGCTTGAAGGGTTACGCCTGATTCAGATAATAAGGTCCCTTGATGCCCATGAACGGCAGCGCCAATATCGATACTATCTGGATGATCCTTTTCTCTCCTTCTGGTATCGCTTCGTATTACCGAATTGGTCTGCGTTAGAGTCTGGTCATTCCCAGGCAGTCTATGAACGCATGATTGAGCCCTTTCTCGATGATTATATGGGATGTCTTTTCGAACGAATTTGCCAAGAATATATGCGCTTATATGGACAAGAACTGTTAGGAAATCCTGCTCAGGAAGTGGGTCGTATTTGGGCAGGAGACTTTGATATTGATGTCGCCGGAAAACTACTGGATGGCTCAGTCTTCTACGGCGAATGCAAATGGTGGAAGAATCTTGTCGGAGAGAATATTCTGGACCGCCTGATCGAGCATTCAACACGAACAACCTATGGAAAAGGAAACATCCCTTGCCACTATCTCATCTTTGCTCGGCAGGGATTCACCGCAGACCTCAAAGCCAGAGCTGCGAACAATCCCAACATATATCTTGTCACCCCAGAGAAACTGCTCGGCCCGTGAAGTAATTTTGTTCATCCCATGGCCTCCAGATAGGGCTGGATGATACGGGCCACACGGCAAATCTGGGCATATTTCCACAGATCATCCATACTGCCCATACGCTGCCGTCGATAGTCGTGGAGGGCTTCGAGGGCGACATCCAGCCCAATCCGACTCCGAAATTTAAAGCAGTCAGCAACTGTCTTGGCAGGGTTATAGAGCTGTACTCGGACCCCTTCAATGAGATGTTCTTCTATCCCGCTGGTTAGGCTAGCGCTCGACATCCGCACAACCTGGAGGTGAGGATAATCCAGATGAGGCGTACGAGCTTTATTCTCTATGGCTATCCACGTTGCAAAAGGAGCTTCGGTCGTAAGGTCATAAAATCTCAGAGCCGAAAGCAGACAAATGACTCCATGGGGAACCCGAAGACTGGCTTCTGCCATAGTGTGGTGCTCACTAATTTCCTGTGAACTGCTGGTATAAATCCCTCTACCAACGCGTTCAATCAATCCCTGCTCAGCTAGACGGGCCAGATATCGTCGGCTGTTCGGGTCCAGTTTGAAGTCCCTAGCCCGGAGCATTCCTCCGGCCTGAACAATTTTGAGAATTTTCTCGGTTTTCGATTCTGCGGCCACTTTGTCTTATTTCGTCGGTACTTGTTTAATTCTACCTACAGAAAAGGACAAATTGCGGACTTCACCTCTTAACAACTTCACGAGGCAGACTCGGTGAAAACAATTTTGTATAAAGACTTTTGAAACTCGTTATCGGCCAGTTCTAGTATTTCGACGATAGGACCTGCGAACGGGGGATTGTCGACCATGGTGGCGTATTCAGCCTGGGTTGTCCACAGCCCATAGTTCACACAAACAGCGCCCTCGCCAGCAATGCTCCGGTGAAAGTGCGTAGAAACCAATCCTGGTTGCCCAGACACTAAGCCTACCGATTCTTGGGCTAACTCGATAAACCGTGCTTGGTTCTCCGGTTTCTTCATTTTGAAAATGCCGAAGTTGATCAGTCCTTCTATATCGGTAGCGATTTTGAGCTGACTGCCTTCGGGCTCACTGATAAAGATTTCGTAGAGATGAAGATCGGGTTTCGGAAAATCAGAAAGTTTCACAGCGGCTGCTTTTACATCCGCATTTTTGATGAATGCAAAATATTCCTTCTCACTCTTCCACTGGGCATAGTTGATCACCCGTAGCCCATCTAAACTTCTATGAATAGTGGATGAAATAAATCCTGGCTGTTGCTGCATCGCTGACTGGATGAAGGTTTGAATCGCATCTACAAGCTTTTGCTGTCCCTCAGGCTCTGTGGTGTAGATCGCCATTACCGTGGTTACGTCTTGGGCTTTAGTGATAACGGGCATCCTAGTATCTCACAGTAAATAAAATGCAAGAACTACTTCCTGCCCAAAGGCAACTAAGTAGCTGGGTGGAATTAAGAAGACCCCCTATAGTCCCCCTTGCCCTAAGCGAATCTTTCCCGAAGGGTGGGGGACGGCGATAGCCGGGAGTTTTAAACCCACTCATTTTCTATCTAGCGAGCTGCTGCAGGTGTGCGGTCAGCGACAGAAACAGCTGTTTGCAGATGGGCCTCTAAGAACCAAAGGCGCTTATCAATAGCCCGTGAGACTTCCGTGTAGAGGTCAGCGGTATCCGCATCGTCAAGGCTATTGGAAGCGTCAATGTTTTGCCGCACAGACTTAGCGTAGAGGGCCAGGCGGGTGGCAAGTGCTTCTACATGGTCTTTGCCTTCAAAAATCTCTAAAGGATACTCGGGCAAGGTGGAGCGTTCCGCTGCGACCCGAGCCGTTCCAAAAGCAACTCCACCAAGCGTTATTGCCCGCTCAGCTACCATGTCTACATATTCTTCCAGCTCCGTGGCTATTTCATCAAAGAGTTCATGTAACTGGTAGAAGTTCATCCCTTTGACATTCCAATGGGCTTGTTTCACCTGAGTTTTCAGGTCTAGGGTGTCGGCCAGGGTTTGGTTCAGCAAGTCAACAATCTGTGAACGAGTTTCTAGCGGAAGGTCAATCCGTGTACTGTGATATTGACTTTTCATAGCGGTTCGCTCCTTTTGCACAGGGTGAGGGCTTTTGGGCGTGAAGGCCGATGAGCAGAGTAGGTCCACTAACTTTCATGCTAGATCGAAAAGCAAAATTTCTGCTGTAGCGTCTGTGCCGATCGTTAGAGATTCTGCGCCGTTGATTTGTACACCATCGCCTGCACTGAGGGGCTCACCGTTCAAGGTTATCCGGCCCTTGGCGATCTGTAGCCAAGCATAGCGATTCGGTCTTACCTCAAAAGTGACGGTATTTTGAGGCGCCAACACCGCAGCGTAAATATCTACGTCTTGATGAATCGTAACTGCTCCATCCCGGCCATCCTTCGCCGCGATCAGACACAATTTGTTTTTCTTCTCTTCAAGAGGAAAAGCGCGTTGCTCGTATCGGGGTTTCAATCCCTGCTCATCCGGAAGAATCCAAATTTGCAGTAGGTGAACAGGCTCTGTTTGGGAGTGATTAAATTCACTATGGGCAATGCCTGTACCTGCACTCATAATCTGGGCATCTCCGGGCATAATCACAGACCCTGTACCCAAACTATCCTTGTGTTCCAGAGCCCCTTCTAAGACATAGGTCAGAATTTCCATATCTTTGTGCGGATGGGTGCCAAAACCAGCCCCAGGAATAACACGGTCTTCATTGATCACCCGCAAGGAGCGAAAGCCCATCCTGTTAGGGTCATAGAAGTTGCTAAAGGAAAAAGTGTGGTAGCTGTCGAGCCAACCAATCTTGGCGTGACCACGAGCATCTCTGTCATGAATAAGATGATTCCTAACTTCTTGAATCACGGTAAACCTCTCTAGGCGGAACGTCCTTCTTCCTTTTTAGCGGATGCAGCTGAAAAATAAGCCAACCACTATTCTTCTCTAATGGTAAGGCCTGTCCTGAAGAACACTGGTAGAAGCTTGACGCAGTTGTTAGGGTAGAAGGGATTTTTAGAGGGTTTCTAGCATGAATCAACCCAGTAAGCCCAATCCAGAGCAGAAAGAGACTTCCGGCAGCGTCGAGAGTCTGCAGTCTGCCGGGGAAGATATTGGTTATAATCTGACTCCAGAATCAGTGAACACCCAACCAACGCCCCAAGACCTCTTAACGGCAGCATCAGCCTATGCCCTTTCAAAAGTGGGAACGGGCTCAACCATTTCCAACTTCCAAATGACCTCTGAAAAGCCAGAAGTCTGGGAAGGAACGGTGACCAGAGGAGGGACCGTAAAAGCGATCATCGGCAAACGGGTTCCTGGTGGCTACAAGTTTTCGGTGCAATAGAGCTAACCTGGATCTAACATCTATCTCCTAAGATTTCTCTCTATGGCTCAAAGTTTCCGGTTTTCCTTGAAATATGGGTCATTCTTTTTGCTAGTAGGGCTTTTAATCTGGAGTGCTGGGTCGGTTTCAGCCGCCCAGATTGAGGACTCTAATAAGCTCCTTACGCGCTACCACCAAGCCTTGCAAGGGCTGACTTCCCCACCTCAGAAACGCTATACTCAGCAGACCCAAACGTCCAGTTGGCAAGAAGGTATCGCTACGGCAGACTTCCGCTTTCAAGAGGATGGTAGCTGGGAAGCCCAAATTCAGGATGGAGATAAACTGCGCACGCTCAATTCTTCTCAAGTGGAACTGGTGGACCAGGGTGACCGCCTGCGTATGTATTCCCTCTATGTGCAGCAACCCGAAAAGCTGGCCCCCTATGTGGCTATCGATTTGGATGCAACGCCAGAATCCTATACCTCTGTGGTCATGGAAACGAGGGAATTAGGGGGTAAACCCGTTGATTATCTACAGCTCAAACCCAACAACAGAGGCCGCCTTCGTGAACTATGGCTAGATCCTGAAACGGCGCTACCGCGACGTGCCAAGCTCTATCTATCTGGAGTTTGGGGGGTTGCCAACATGACCTTAGATTTTCAGCCTGTTGAAACCTACTGGTTACCGCTACAGACCCGTATGGAAATCGACATGAATTTCTGGGTACCCGCTGGTCTTTCCCAACGAACCTTTAAGGGTTTAGTGGATATTGGCAGCCAGTACACAGACTATCAACTGGGCACGCAAGCCGTTCAGCCCTTACCTGCAGCAGCTCCTCCAACCCAAACGGCTAAATCTCCAGCAGAGAATAATGGCAAGTCTGATAAAACCGAAAGTAGTCCGCCTAAGGATAGCTCTCTGGGCAAACCTTTAGAGGTGGGTGTCTCTACCCAGAAATCTTCTTCTCTCTTGGCCGACCGAATCGCTGATTTTAATTTGAGCAAACCAGATCTGAGCGATCCAAAAACCCATATCAACACGTTCTATACGTTAAGGATGGGCAAGACGAGCCTGCTGATGTATCTTTTCCGTTTCGACAGTAAACAGCCTCTAGTACCTATTGAACCAGCCAACACACGGGGAGATTCCTTCAAAATCTTTGGGAATTAATTGAAAAAATGTCCTGATAGATCTAGTCAGATTGTTAATTCATGGGTGCTTAGCTAAGCTAGACGACACATATATCTGAAGGCAAAATCTGTCCGTATAGGGAATTTGAATATTCAACTGGGCCGCTCATGAGTCCTAGATCGATAAGTACCCTCGTAGGGTCTACCTTCGCCCAGGCAAATAATCCTATCTACTACTAACTAGATGGTCAGTAATTGGGGATGGTGCGATGGCGCGGAAGCTTGAAAAGCAATGCCCATGAGGGAAATGGTCAAGCTCTTCGTCGATGCAAAACATCTTGCAGAGACAGGGCTTTAGCCAATACTGAGGCTCTAGAAAACTTGGACATGTGAACCCCTGGTGGTGAACAGAAAATTAACTGACTCCGAAGGTCAGGTTCAGTCTCGCTTTAGGGAATTGTATATCAAGAGGCTTTACGGGGTTCTGGTGCGGCCTGGAAACTACCGCCCTGCTGAAGTTTGTGTGACATAGCAGGCGATAAGATTAACCATTCCATAGGAGGCCGCGTCTTTCATTAACCTAGATCGAATATTAACAATACTAATAAATAAGGGTAAGAATGCTAATAATGTTACATGGAGAAAGAGGTTGAAATATGACAATGACGACAGTCTACCTGAAAGGTGGGAAAAATATACAAGTTCCCCTTGAGGAACTTGAGGACTATCTAGAAAATAATCGGGACCAGATTGAAACACGTTATCACAAGGTAGGCAGACCCCGAATCCTCGAACCTCAAAGTTCCTCATCTGCCAAATAGTCCAAGAAATGAAATAGCTAGAAAAGCAGTCCCAAATTATAGAGACTGCTTTTGTTTTAGCAGTAAATGATGACGGATTGATTAGATAGCTCACCTTGAAACCTGCTGTTATTCACATCCGCTTCAGTTTCTGCGAAAAAGACATTGCAATTGGCAAAAGCCCGAAAGCGCGTTTCTGAGTTATCCCCAGGTCTGTCCAAATAGGGCTTTTCCTGGCCTAAATCAACGTAAGCATAAAGAATTGCCTTTCTTCGCACTTCTCCATAGACACAACCATTAGAGCAGGCGGCTTCAAATTCTTGAGGAGAAACTTTAATTTTTAGATTCATTGAGGATTACCTTAAAGGCGCGTTGTGATTTCCAATTCCCTTGTATGACTAATCCCAATGCGAAAACTGAGCAGTTTTTAGGATATCTTCCTGGACCATCACGACCTATATTTACAGTGAAACTGATTAGAGCCCCGCATTGGCTTTTAATGTTTGCGACATCTAGAGAGTGCGGAGGCTGTTTTTCACTAGGAAGTAACAGAGAGTGGCACCTAGTAAGCTCGCAGTAGAAGACTTTATTCGTCTTGCTGGAACCTGCTTTGAGCCTGTGAATGCCATCTCTCAAAAAACTCTGGCCATACCAAGGTTCCAGGGTTTGTCTAGAAATACTAAAAACATCAGGGCAATCTTTTGTAAAGATAGAGAAGGTAAGGGCTTGAAGTATCGGCGGTCTAGTAATAGACTTTGCGGTAAGCATGCAAATTCCTCGGTATTGAATTTGATGCTTTGCCTAGTTGACTGGAAGTGTTACGAGCACCTCCAGTCATTATTTTTGACTAATAAAGCATCAACACAAACCAACATCCCTGAAAAAAGCAGGGATGTCAAGGCACAGCCCCCTACATATAGCACATGAGTACTTTTACTTGAAAAAGAAAAGTAATGTTTCTCCAAAAGAACTTTATCTGGCAAGGGTTACAGGCTCTAAATACTAATTAGATGAATTGATTAACTAGGTATTCCTGGTAATTCGCCAGGAACATAAGTAAGCGCACTTAGATTTTTTTAAAAAAGAAAAGCCCATTTCAGCACAGAAGATAAATGGGTACTCCAACCACTAATTGTGAGAGCAATAACAAGAATTTCTAATCGTATAGAGATGCTCTATATCTGCGGTGGAAGGGCTTTTGCGGATAGCGACTAGCACATTTAGATGCATTTAGTTTGTCTTTTTAGGTGCACGCTATCTGTAGCGTGCACACTTTCAATGAATTCAATTGCATGGATGAAATCGTTAAAATAGGGCCTTCCGATTTTCTATTCCGAGTATCTTTAGGAAATGAACTAAAATGTCTGCCCCGAGAGGCTTTAGAGCAATAGAGAGTCTCCGAAGTGCTAAACAAATATTCATCAAGGCGTTTGGAGACTGAACTTTCTATATCCCTATTTTTTTGAGAATTTCAGCTGCTTTCAGTCGCACCACTCGGTCTGAATCTTCTTTCGCTTGGACTAAGGCTTGCTGAACGGTTGGGTCTTGGACAAAGGATTCTAAGCCAATCACGACGGCATAACGCACCGCCCAATCAGGATCGCCGATCACCGAGAGCAGAACAGGAATTGCTCGAGGGTCTTGCAAAACGCCTAAACCTTTAGCCGAAGCTCGGCGCACACTGGGCGCAAAATCTTTGGTCAGGCCCCAAACAAACGTATCAAAGCTGTCAGGATGAGCCAGTTGAACCAAGGCCCGAATTCCTTGATAGCGGGCGGCATAGTCATGGTCATCCAAGTTTTGGATAATCACGGAGACAGCCTGTTCGCCATAGCTGACCAGGCCTTCCACGATCAGGTCACAGATAGCACTGTTGGTACAGCGCAGACTGCGAATCAATATAGGCATCGCCTCAGAAGAATGGGTTGCTATCAACTGCTCGATAGCAACCCGGAGTTCTTCTTCGTTTTGAGCGGTTTGGACTTTTTGAGTCAGGGCTAAGAGGTCCACAAGTATCTGTCCTTAACGTCCAGATGGTATGCCCGTGGTACCCCTAAGAGCATTGGCCATGGCGATGAAGGGCTCCAAATTGGAACCAGCGCGTGGGATAAGCGCGCTCAGACGGGCTTGTTGCCTGCCGATGCCACGGTCTGTATCACTTCCCGCCCAGCCATCGTATAGACGACGCATCCAGTTAAAGCCTTCTGCACTCTGACCGACTTGGTACTTGAATCCACGGAAATAGGGAACGGTATCTTCGCCGAAGGTGCTCAGGTACTCTTCACTATCCAAGTAAGAATCCATCTCTGCTGCGTAGCCCTGATTTTCATACAGGTCTAGGTGATAAGAGATTTCTTTCTGATCATAGGGAGCGCGACCGAGCAAGAGCTTGTGGCTCAGTTCAATTGCTCGGTTCTGAGAATTCTTGTAGAAGAAACGGGTCTTATAGACTTCACTTTTAACCAAATTGCGAACAAAGCCACGAACGGTCAGTTCGCCATTCCGTAGTTGAGATTCGGCAATAATCGGCCGCTCGCTTTCCATCACGTAGGTATTGCCAAAGATTTGGCGATAGATGGCATAGAGCGCACCCTGCACTTCAGATTCCGAGAAAGGAGCCCGTAGCATTACCCGAGGAACTTCTAAAGCCCCGACTACGCGAATGCGTTCCTGTCCATGGGTGTCTGTTTGCTGATAGGCCGAAGGTTGGGCATACTCACTGGCCAACCGCTGTACCCGGTCTCCCATGAAGTCACCGGAGATTTGCAGGGAGTCAGAGGCCTGCATGTCCGATTTTGGAGCTAATTGACGAGCCATTTCCAAGAAGGGAGCCAAACCAAACATTTTTGGTGTCACGGTTTCAGGAATATAGCCGAAGTTAGGATTGGCATCCTTCCATACATCTTGCAAAGCCCCAGGCCGCGCAACCTTGGTCGGTTTATTCAGGGCAATATTTGCGCTGAGGCGAGATTTTAGTCCTTCCTTAGCCCGGTTCGTATCGCTACCGGCATAGCCATCATAAAGGGTGAAAAGGCGGCTATAGCCTACAGACCATTGCCCTACTTGGTAGTTAAAACCCCGGAAATAGGGAACGGTATCCTCACCAAAATCCTCTAGATATTCATCGCTATCAAGATAGGAATCTATCTCTGCATCGTAGCCCTGGCTTTCATACAGATCTAAGTGATAGGAAATTTCTTTCTGATCATGGGGAGCACGACCGAGCAAGAGCTTGTGGTTCAGTTCAATCGCCCGATTCTGAGAATTGTTGTAGAAGAAGCGTGTCTTGTAAACTTCGCTCTTGGCTAAATTGCGAACGAAGCCACGGACGGTCAGTTCGCCATTCCGTAGTTGAGATTCGGCAATAATCGGCCGTTCGCTTTCCATCACATAGGTGTTGCCAAAGATTTGACGATAGATGGCACACAAAGCCCCCTGCACGTCAGATTCTGAATAAGGAGCCTTCAGCACAACTTTCGGATTCTCAGCCAGAACAGCTGTTCCTAAACGGTCTCGGCCATAGGCTTCTGGTTGCGCGAAAGGAGAAGGAGCCGTCAGTTTATTATCGAAACCACCAACACGGCTTCCCGTTAGTTCTCTAGCCATCGCTAGATATTGGTCTGCAACAGTCATACGAGCTCCTTTTCCTTGTTTAAATTGTTTAAACCCGGGAGTTTGAGTCACGGGAAACCACAGAAACACATGAAGATTCTGGGGTTTTGGAAAGCCTTGGAGAACTTTAGTCTACCAGGGCTTTCCTCACATCCTTAACGACCGGCTTGTGCAAGGTTGGTCGTCAAACGGGCCACCTGCCCTGCACTGCCTCGGTCTGTATCGCTACCGGCATAGCCATCGTATAACCGTATCATCCGGTTGAAGGCATCGGTGCTTTGTTGCCCCGTCTGAGACTCAAAGCCACGATAGTACGGCACAGTATCTTCGCCAAATGTGGTCAGATACTCATCGCTATCGAGATAGGAATCCATCTCCGCATCATATCCCTGCGTATTGTACAGCGCGACATGATGGGAAATTTCTTGCTGATTATAGGGCGCACGACCTAAAAGCAGCTTGTAGTTCAGTTCGATGAAACGATTTTGAGAAGCCCTGGAAAAGAAACGGGTCTTATAGGCCTCTGTCTTGACCAGATAGCGGATAAAGTCACGAACCGTGATTTTGCCATCCCGCAGTTGGGATTCCGCAAAGGTAGGACGCTCACTCTCCATCACATGGGTACCACCAAAGACCTGACGGTAGATGACATTCAGGGCCGATTGCAGTTCGCTTTCGGAAAAGGGAGCGCGAAGGACGACTTTGCGAACTTCCAGCGCAGCGGTAGCCCGAATCCGGTCTTGGCCATGGGTAACGACCTGCCCATAGGGAGAAGACTCAGGAGCTGCTGAGGGAGGCTGTGTTGTTGGTTGATAGAACGTTGGGGGCTGATAGTAGGTCGTCGGCTGATAGTACGTGGGGGCTTGATAGGTGTTTGGGGGCTGATAGTACGTGGGCGAGGTCGTCGGCGAAGGGGTAAAAGCGACAGGAGCCGTTTTTGATTGAGCAGAACGAGCCAAACCCTCTGTTAAGCGAGCGACCTGACCACTGCGGACACGGTCGGTGTCACTTCCGGCATAACCATCGTACAAACTCACCATCCGATTGAAGGCAGCGGTGCTCTGCTGTCCCGTTTGAGATTCGAAGCCCCGATAGTAGGGAACCCCATCTTCGCCAAAGGTAGTTAGATACTCATCGCTATCGAGATAGGAATCCACCTCTGCGTCATAGCCTTGGGAGTTATACAGGGCCACATGATGAGAGATTTCTTGCTGATTGTAGGGA
>JBBRSB010000027.1:0-66356 GCA_038245785.1 Gloeobacterales cyanobacterium
GATCTAGCCATGAGCCAAATTTGGGTCGGGATTGATGTAGCCCTTCGACACGGCTCAGGGGCCACTAAAGCTCATCTCGACGTTGCCTTTCGCCCTACCGGCGCTGCCCTGCATTTGGTAGGCAAGGGGAAGGCGAAGAAATTAGCGATAGTGGCTTGGATGCGCAAGTTGCTAACGATACTCAATGCCATGGTCAAACATGGAGAGTTGTGGAAGACGGCTGAGTTGGCAGAAGCGGGGATTTAAGGATTCAAGCTCTTGACTCTCAACACAGTCGCTCAGTCTTGGACCCCGCAGGGACTGAGGGGTATTCCTACACTTCAGGCAATTTATACTGTTCAACAATCTTCTTAGCAAAAGCCGGAACTTGTTGCTCAAATTTCCCTGGCTGGTTGCGCTTGAGATATAGATAGTTGCGGACAAAGTGGGAATCAATCGAGAAACGACCATATTCTAGGCCTTTCGGACCGATTTTGTTAATCGCTACCCCCATGATTTGAGCTAACCACATCGGTAAAGTAACACCTTGGTCATATATGGAGATCCCTTGCTGGACAGCAGCCTTGCGGTTTCCCTTGTCCACCATATCGGTGAATTCCAGCTCATCCTTCACCAAGTCCATCAACTTTTGTCCTCGATCATTGCGGACTAAAAGCCATTGCCATTGAAAAGGGGCACCCATATAGCCCACCACGAGATCGGCCAGGGCATTGGTGTAGTCAAAACAACTCAGGCAAGAAGGAGAAAAGACATCTTTGAGCTCTTTAGTATTCAGGCCAAAAAACGGCACCTTTTCGATGTGGCCATCCTCATGCCTAAAGTGCACCTGGAAGTCCTGCATGAACTCATAGTGAACCACGGTAGAAGGAGAGTGGCTGGTAGTATCTAGAAACTTTTGCAGGCCCTGACGATTGACATTATCAACACAGGGCGTTCCCAAGACATAAAGTTCTTCGAGACCGATTTTATCTTGTACCGTCCGTAGGGCCTGTATCTGACAACCGACGCCAATGGCAAGCAATCGTTTAATTCCCTGTTTAGGAATTTCATCTAGAACCGAAAGATTGGGAGAAAGCGTTGGTTTGTTGACCCGTGCAGCGAGCACTTCGTCGGGGGTTCTGGCGAGAATAGGCTGGGGTTGAAAACGATCCTCAGGAGAAGCTTGCACACAGAGCACCGCATCAACCCAGCCTTGTTCAAGAGCACGCATCCCAATGGTACTGACAATTCCGGTCCACTGTGCACCGGGGATCGGATCTTTCCGACGAGCACTATGCATCGCCTGATGCACGCCAAAATAAAGTTGTTGTGGATTATCCAGAGCCCGAGATTTTCCGTGTACCTGCTCTTCTAGTTCTTCAATATGCTGGGTAATAAAAGCACAAGCCCATTTGGCATAGCGCAAGTAGGACGTATCACATAAACCACATTCGCTGCAGAGTTCAAGCGCAGGGCGATTTTTGGGCTTAGGATATGATTTCATAGGTCGGCGTCATTGGCGGATGCGATGGGCATTGTACCCTCAATAAACTCAAAAAAAGAGATGCTGCCCGATACCTGAGAAAAATAATGAACCATTTCTCTCAGAAAATAAGCAAATTAATGAACACTTTGTTAGTATCTAACGTATAGACAATAACGCTTCCCATCAAGGATATGCTGATCAATAACTAAATTATGGACCTCCAGGAAGCCCTAGCCAAAATATGGGAGGACCCCCGTTATCAAACAAAGTCTCCCCTTGAAGCATTAAAGCATCTCAATGAAGAGGTGACAGAAGCTTTGATTGCCTGGCTGCGCAGCGATCAGATCCGTGCGCGGCAAGAACTTACAGAAGCGTTCCCCAAACTTTTGGTAGCATTACGCCTGTTGGATATTGACCCGATTGAACTGATTCAAGAGAAAGCTAAACAGGCTAACCGCCGTCAACGAATCATGTACATCGTCGGAAATCGTGTCGAAGTGCGTGTGGGTGATGAACTAAGAGGCAGCTGGACCGTATGGTCTGAAGAAGACCTCAAAGAAGTCTATCGTTTGGCCGAAGAGTTCGATTGTCAGTTAATCCAAGCCCCCGAAGAATCGATCAATACTGCCTATGGCTACGGAACCAATGGCTATGACCGGCCTACGTCTTCAAAAATACCTCGCTAGCTGTGGGGTCAGTTCCCGACGCCAAGCGGAACACTTGATTCAAGCAGGCAAAGTCCAGGTCAATGGAAAACCAATCACAGAATTAGGAACCCGAGTTGACCCTGAGCAAGACCAAGTTCGGGTAGAGGGAAAACTGGTATACCCGGCGACAAACAAAATTTATCTTCTATATCACAAGCCCAGGGGAGTTGTGAGTACATGCTCTGACCCGGAAGGGCGAAAAACAGTCTTAGACTCTTTGCCTTCTTCCATGGCTTCTCAAGGCATTCATCCCGTTGGACGACTTGATCAATACAGTAGTGGCGCTCTACTACTCACCAACGATGGAGACTTCACCCTGAGGCTGACCCATCCCCGCTATGGCTGTTCAAAGACTTATCATGTCTGGGTCCAGGGAAAGCCCACAGAGAGCGATTTGCGCCTGTGGGGAAAAGGAATTCTGTTGGGAAAAACACCCACGCTTTCTGCACAGATAAATATATTGCAACAGGACGAAGGAAACACACTAATAGAAGCTATCCTACAGGAAGGGAGGAACCGCCAGATTCGTCGCATTTGCGAACAGTTAGGTTATCCCGTTTTTTCCTTAACGCGGGTCGCTATTGGTACAATTTCACTAGGTGATTTACTGCCTGGAAATTATCGAAATCTCTCCTCTAAAGAAGTTGCTGCACTCTTACCAAAGGCGTACTACTAATACCCAACATGAACACTAACCAAGAGTCTTTTTCTTCTTCTGGTTCTCCTTCTTCCGGTCCAGTCTCTTCTGGTTCTACCTCTTCCTATGCAGCCCCTGGCGCCCAGCTACGCCAAGCCCGTGAGAGTCGTGGACTCTCCTTGGACGAAGTTTCCAGCAAAACCCGTGTCCAAAGGCGCTATTTGCAGGCTTTGGAAGAAGGTACGGTGGATAAACTGCCAGAACCTGTCTATGCTCGGGGATTCTTAAAAAGATACGCAGATTTCCTCGGTCTAGACAGTGCCGCGATTGCGGAACGCTACTTTCCCATGGCCGATATCCGCAAACAAGGTAGCTCCGGTCCTCTGTTGATGCCGACCCCGCCTAAGCAGACCAACTGGTTGGGATATACCGTTGGGGTCGTAGTCGCTGTCCTCGGTCTTTCTACGTTTTTTGCCTTGAAAAATAGTAATAGTACTGGTGCGCCTTCTATTCCGGCCGTGACCGCTCAAACTCCTGCTAAACTTAATTCATCCCCTGTGCCTAAGGGCACAAAGACTGCTTTGACTCCCTCACAAGCAGCAAAGCAGACGCAGCCCATTCTTACTCCTCCATCCGTGACCCCGGTTCCAACCCAAGCACAGCCTGTGCAAGTAGCAGTTAACGTGGCAGCAGACACCTGGGTGCGTGTCTCTGCAGACGGACGGACTGTTTTTCAGGGCGTTTTGCCTAAAGGAGCACAACGCAACTGGAGCGCAAAACAGTTCGTTAAGTTTCGCACAGGAAATGCGGGCGGAATTTTAGTCAGTCACAATCAAAAGGCTATTGGTCCCCTGGGTGCTCCTGGGAGGGTCGTTGAAAGGGTTTTCACCAAGAACCCGGCAACACCTACGCCGAAATCGCCTTAAATACGAACCCTTGTTCGCTATGTTACAATTTGCCCTGATCTGAGAAGGTGGAAGAGTGGCTTTTCTTGATCGTTTCTCGCGTGATATCGGTATTGATTTAGGTACGGCTAACACCCTGGTCTATGTGGCTGGGAAGGGCATTGTACTGTCGGAATCTTCAGTTGTAGCGATAGATGAAGCGAGTAAAACGCTTCTCGCTGTGGGAGAAGAAGCCAAGAGAATGTTGGGACGTACTCCCGGCAATATCAAGGCAGTCCGACCCCTGAGGGATGGAGTGATCGCTGACTTCGACATGGCAGCGCTCATGCTCCAAAACTTTATTCATCGAGTTCATGATGGCCGCTACCTGATTAATCCCCGCATTGTCATTGGCATTCCCTCTGGCGTGACGGGCGTTGAGCGGCGGGCTGTTATGGAAGCTGCGGCTCGGGCTGGGGCTCGGGAAGTGCATGTAGTGGAAGAACCCGTGGCGGCAGCGATTGGTGCAGGCCTCCCTGTATCCGAACCCACGGGCAACATGATTGTGGATATTGGCGGAGGAACTACGGAAGTGGCGGTGCTCTCCCTCAAAGGGATTGTGCTCTCAGAATCTGTGCGGGTGGCTGGGGATGAACTCAGTGAATCCATCTCTTCCTTTATGAAACGCGTCCATAACCTGGTCATCGGGGAACGTACCGCCGAAGAGATCAAAATCGCGATTGGTTCAGCCTATCCAGGTGGCGAAGAAGCGAAAATGGAAGTGCGGGGTCTGCATCTACTTTCTGGATTACCCCGGACGGTGACCATTGCTGCTCCAGAAATTCGGGAAAGCATGGCAGAGCCTTTGGGTGTGATTGTGGAAGCGGTAAAACGGACTTTAGAGCGTACTCCGCCAGAGTTAGCCGCTGACATCATTGACCGGGGGATCATGCTCGCTGGGGGTGGCGCTTTAATGAAAGGACTCGATGCGCTGATTAGCCACGAGACGGGCATCATGGTTCACATCGCTGAGAATCCCTTGGACTGCGTGGTTCTAGGTACTGGCAAAGTCTTAGAAAACTTCAAGAGCTTGGAGCGGGTCCTCAGTGGCAGCTTCAAGGGAAGTTAAAGTTGGGCGGAAGGGCATAATCAATATTATGGGCTCTTTCGTAGGTCACCCTCATGATGAATAGCCTCAGTGGACTCCGAAAGTGGTGGAGTCGCTCCAGTAGCCAACTTTTGGTTGTGCTATTTCTGCTGCTGGGTGTACTTTGGATGCGTCAGGAACGTTCTGGCTGGCTTGCCGAAGCCTTCTATTACGTGTCTTACCCTTTTACGCTGGACCGTCCTGCGCCCGAAGTTATAGCCCGTGGAGAAAAACAGGCTTTGGAAAGCAAAATCCAAAGTTTAGAGGAGGAAAATGCAACCCTCCGCACTCTGGCTAAAGCCGATCCCAATATCCCAGGCCAGCCTATTCTGGCTCGGGTGATTGGTCGTAGTGCTGACCATTGGTGGCAACAAATGACGCTGAACCGTGGCAGTGCGGATGGGGTTGAAGAACAGGCGATGGTCATGGCAGCCAGTGGTCTGGTCGGCCAGGTGGTGAGCACAACGACCCATACCAGCCGCGTCCTTCTCCTGACCGATGCGAATAGTCGAGTGGGGGTAGTAGTCAATGGGGGCCGAGTCGCTGGCGTTCTCCAAGGAATGGGGAATGGCACAGGCGTCGTTGAATTTTTTACCAAAGCGGTTCCTGTGAAAAAGGGAAACTTGGTAACGACTTCCGGCTTGAGTTCTCGATTCCTGCCAAACCTACCTGTAGGCAAAGTGGTGAGCTACGATGACACGCAGCCACCGCCTAAAGCAGGCATACAATTCCACGCGCCAACGGTTGGGCTAGCCTGGGTTAATATTTATCCGCCCGCTACCAAAGTAGAGCCTGAACCTGAACTAGACGCTACTCCGGCCAATAAACCGACCAACAAAAATGCTAAAAATCCCCTCTAAGCCACAGTGGGTTTCCTGGGTTGGAACGTTTGGTTCTGCCCTTATCTGTTCTATGGCCCAATGGGGCTCTTTACCCGGTTGGGAGTTGGTGGGCGTCAATGCTGATTGGAGCCTGATTTGGGTGATAGTTTGGAGCATAAAACGGCCTACATTTCAGGCAACCTCTGCCGGACTTTTAATGGGTTTAGTCCAAGATGGCATGGTGGGTACTTTGCAATCAGGAGCCTTTCCAACCCACAGTTTCGGGCTGGCTTTGGTGGGATTGTTGACTTCTTTGCTCTATCACAAGCGACTGCTCCGTGAAGATGCAATCGTGTTGGTTCTGTTAACGTTCACGATGACCGTTCTCAATGAAACTACTCTTGCTATACAGCGGACCTTACTCGCTTCTCAGGAGATCGTTCAGGTCTGGAATCATCACCAAGAGGTGGCTTTAGCTTCAGCCCTGGTAAGTGCTCTGTGGGCTCCTTTGGTCTATTGGACTGCACAGCGCTGGAATACCTTTCTAGGGACTGAGTAAGAAGTGTTTTGATATCAAAAACGATTTTATCTCTAGCCTCAATTTTCCTGATATGTCATATTTGACTCACTATCTTTTGAGCAAAACTTATGACAGAAACTCTTCTCGTTCCCTGTGCCTGTGGCCACTGCTCCTGCACTATTGACATCACCAAAGCGTATGTCATGGATGAAAAAACCTATTGCAGTGAAGCCTGTGCTAAGCACAAGCATGATACGCCATCTCCCTGCTGTGCGGAGGCTGGTTGCTGCGTATAGCGGCTTAAATGTTTGCAGTTTCGCTAAAATCCTTATTACTGCGTACACTGGGTGCGGAATTTTGTCTTAATTGAAACTCAGGTTATCCAACACCTCATTTCTGCGCTAAGGCATACAAGACGTTGATATCCAGTGCATGAATTTCATTAGTCCGAAGGAATTGCAGATTCGCTTGTCGGACCCGTTCCCTTGTTGCCGAATCAAGTTGGTCGATCGTGCCTCGGAGCCCCCCACCCAAAACCATGGTCCACCAATCTTCTGGAGCAGCTAGTTCATGAGTGACGGCTTCTGCAAAAACCTCTACCTGATTCGCACCTCCCTCTTCCAGTAAGGCTTTGAGCGAGTCGGGTGCACTAATTCGGTCCCACGGCGTAAATTTCTTATACAAGTCTGGGCGTTCAGCTTCAATCGCACTCTAGAATACTTGATTAGCAGGTTCAAAGACTTTCTCTCCCCAAGAGGTAATAGCTAGTTTCCCTCCAGGACGAACCATCCGCCAAAGTTCTCGCACGGCTGCCAGCATATCTGGAATGAAGAAAATCCCGAAAACACAAACAATCGCGTCAAAGCTTTCACTGGGGAAACCTAGATTTTCAAAATCGCCGTATTGAAACTCGATATTTTCTATACCTTGTTGCCGTGACTTGTTACGTGCCAGTTCTAGCAGGGATTCGGCGATATCTATCCCAAGTACCCGTCCATTGGCATCGACCAGAACTGCGGCTGGAATCGCGGAAGCACCCGTCCCACAGCAAACATCCAAAACCCGATCGCCAGGATAAAGTGAAATTCGATTGATGGTTTGTTGCCCAAAACGATTCCAGAAAGATAAAGCTGGTGCATCAAAGTAATCAGATGCGGCATTGAAAACTGTCTCTGCCTTGGCAAGTGCTTCTTCTTTATCAGTCATGTAAGCTCCTCCTTACTCTTGATGGAACGATATAACGACCCAGGTGTCAGCGGCGTGTAGCCTATGCCAAGGCACCCGAAAACCTTACTAGTACTGGCTGGGCGGAATACCCCGTTTGTACGCGGATATACGGCAAAATTTTGTATTAGATGCACACCATCCCTACCAGGCATTATTCTTGAACTATGACATCCGCCAAGAACTGCGGCGATCTCATAAGGAAGAGGCATCGCTATGACTCTGGCAAAATCAGTCGAATCCATTATTTATCCAAGCTCAGACAACGAACCCGTGGCTGAAACTTATATTCATCTATATGCCATTCTCACGACCCTAGAAGTGCTTAAGCAGTATCTTGAAGGGCAACAAGCTACCGTACTTGCGAATCAGTTCCTCTACTACGCCCAAGGTTTTCCTAAGCTTCGGGTCGCTCCCGATGTCATGGTTATCTACAACGTCGCTCCTGGTGGACGAGACAACTACAAAATTTGGGAAGAGGGACAGGCACCCTCTGTAGTTTTTGAGATAACTTCTGCAGGCACGCGCGAGCAAGATAAAGGTTCTAAAAAATTGCTCTACGAGCAGATGGGTGTCCAAGAGTACTGGTTATTCGACCCAAAAGGTGAGTGGATAGAAGGCCAACTCCAAGGATACCGCTTGGTCCCTGTCACGGTGGAGGGAGAAACAACAGCCTTGTATACACCGATTACCGATGGACGCAGCGAAGTCTTGAAACTGCGAGTATCCGTAGAGGGTCAATTACTCGGGCTCTATCGAGAAGATACGGGCGAGAAGCTATTGCTACCCACAGAATTAGCAGAAGAATTACGTCATACGGCGGCCTTACTGGAGCAGGCAGAACAACGTGCAGAACGCCTAGCTGAGAGACTTCGACAACTGGGAGAAGACCCTGAGAAGTATGTATAGCAAGCCTCTCTGAGCGACTGAACCATAGAATAGAAACAGAACCAAGCGAGTAGGCCGTATGAATACTCAGCTAGTAGAGTCGATCGTCTAAGTCATCCACACGCTTTCCCCTGAAGAGCAAGCACTAGTGCGTCAAAAGCTCTCAACAGTGAGCCCTCCAGAACTTAATACAGTCCCCTCTTCCCTAGAGCAACGTCGTGCCTTTCTCCAAAAATCTCCCACAGAGCGTAGTCAAATCCTTGCCCAACAGGCAGATACCCTACTGGATCACTATCAACATTCCACTGAGTGGCGTGAACTCATCGCTGGAGACATCACTGATGACTGATCCAGCCCTACCTCAACGCAGCGAGATTTGGCTGATTAATTTTGACCCTACTGTCGGAACAGAAATTAAAAAGATCAGACCTGCTGTGGTCCTTAGCGCCAATGCCATCGGTAAATTACTTATTAAGCTAGTTGCTCCTGCCACCGATTGGAAGTCCTACTTCGAGCAGAACCTTTAGCATATCAAAATAGAGTCCGATGCTACCAACGGGTTGAGTAAAGATTCGGCTAAATGCCGCATACTAATGTCATCACGTTGATTCCTGTGTGAGAAACAAGTGACTTATTCTAAAGATTTAGATTTATATAACTGACAGTGGCGCTGTGCGTATGTCTACGAGATATAAATAGCTCTACAGGCGTCATCCCTTTTCGAAAAGACTCATGTCTCGCTTGCTTTTAAACAATGCAGACTAGGCGTCGGCGCATTGCTTCTTGTATGAGGAGGAAGTACCTTAGTCCGAAATTTAGTTTTGGCTAGGTAAACGTAACGTTACTCGCAGGCTTACGAGAGTGACATCTGTATAAATGCTTAGTGAATTCAGTGAGCATTAATGCAAGCCCTCGCTTGAAATATTTTCCGGAAGGAAGGATGACAGTCTTTTCGTGGTGAAGTATTATGAGAACAGGTTAATAAATCTACACGTTCGAGGTTTTGCCATATGTTTTTCAAAGAAATAACACTGAGATAGGCAAGTAAGAACTCAATGCCTTTACTAGCGGCTTACGCCTTCAAACTGATACATGGAAAAGGCGATTGGCGATAGGAATGACAATCCGTTTTCTTTTACTTGATGCAACGTTCATTTTCTAAAATTTTGGTCGTAGAGCATCCGCTACATTTCATTTTGGATTATCGACCCAAAATGACAATGCAACGACTTTGATGGACTCAGGGATAATATCAGCTTGCCACCAAAAGATTTATAGAAGCATCTCCCTGCAGGGGGGAGCGTCTGGTACCTGCTAAAGACCTGCTGCGGCTCAGGAAGGTACCCTGCTGTGAAACTACTCATTGGAACATTCAGCTGTGCCAGCCCAGAAGGCTCCGCTGGATTCGTTCCTGATTGACGATAGAACCAAATTCATGCTTACTACACGGAGACCACGTTAATGATTGGAGTCTCTTTCGTACCTGGTTTTGCTTTCCTTGGAGCGCTCTTTGCCCAGGTCAATGTATCAAGTCCCTTGTCGTCGGCAGTGCAGTCGTTGACCTCCAACCAGTTCAATCTGGTTTACAACGCCTTCTCGTTTGCGATCGCGGCAATGTTTGCATCAGCCCTCTTCTTCTTTAGCGCTCGGGCACAAGTTGGTCAGCGGTATCGACTGGCCCTGCTTATTTCAGCGATTGTTGTGAGTATTGCCGGATACCACTACTTCCGGATATTCAATAGCTGGGATGCTGCCTACAGTTTGAAGAACGGCGTGTACTCCCCGACTGGTACCCCATTTAATGATGCTTATCGGTATGTAGATTGGTTATTGACTGTGCCTCTGCTACTTGTTGAGGCAGTCGCAGTGCTGGGGTTACCTGGAAAAGAGGGAAGACCTTTGCTGATTAAACTGGCGGTGGCTGCGGTCTTGATGATTGCTGCGGGCTATCCCGGCGAGATTTCTTCTGACATTACGACTCGCGTCATCTGGGGCACAGTGAGTACGATTCCCTTTGCTTACATCCTCTATGTACTGTGGGTTGAATTATCCAAGTCACTTGTGCGTCAGCCTGCGGCTGTGCAAACCTTAGTCCGCAACATGCGGTTGCTGCTGTTGCTCTCCTGGGGTGTATACCCAATCGCATACCTTCTACCCATGCTTGGGATATCAGGTACCTCTGCGACTGTTGGTGTTCAGCTTGGGTACACGATTGCAGACGTGCTGGCAAAGCCCGTGTTTGGCCTTCTGATCTTTGCAATCGCAGTCGTAAAGACAAAGGTTGATCAGGAAAGTGGTGAGCCACATGTTGCAGCAGATTCCGCTGCAAATCGATTGGGAGGCAGCCTGGTCTCCTAAGAAAGGAATATAGGTGACTACTCCAGGGAGGGGGGAAAGAGAATGTTCCAGCAGGGACACACCTCTTTCCCCCCTTTTCACACCTCACGGTACGGTAAATGTCGTCATTCTCACAGTATTTGTCGCGAGCAAAAGATAGGAATCTCTTGATTGGCCCTAGCCCTACTTAGTAATGCTGGCTTACGTAAAGGCTTGAACGTTGTGTAAAGACCGAGGATGATCATTTTTTAGACAAAGTACAAGCTTGAAAGAAAGACAGGCTCTTCCACCTGTACTGACGGACTCCAAGAAACTGAACGGTATCTTGATTAGTACTCTCTATGATGCCTGGCCCGAATTGATAATGCCGCTAAAAGTGATAGCCGCTCAACTGCGCGAAAAGGTATCTACAATTAATTTTTAAGAAAGAGGTCTAAATGATTTACACCGACTATATTCGATTCGTCCACTTTTTGAAGATGGATTTACAAATTTCCGAACGGGCCATTGCGTTTGCCGAGCGTGTGTATAAAAGAATTTATCCCCTTGAGGAAAATCAAAGATCTAACCTGCTCTCGATAATTCTTTGGCAGCATGGTCTATTGACCATTGAACAGTTAAATCGCAGTTTTGTCTGGCTAGAAGATGTCTAAGAAGTGATAGCTTCTGCATTTAATGTTAAAAATCTTAATGGAGGTTCTCCAGAGCTTGAAGTTCTTTGGAGAAAAGGCGCAAGCGTTAGATCTGCAAATCGTTCCGACTTTATAAAGATACTATCTCCAATGCAAAAAATGCCCAAACTTGAATCTCTTGATAGTACGATACCCACTCATGTTTTCGCCAACTTTAATATTCAGATTCAGATATCGATTCTGAATTTAAAACTAGATACATGTTTCTTCTGTTTCTGAAACCAGAGTAACTATTCCGTGCCATAAATGTAGTGCCTCAGTTGAAATTTTAGAAATAAATAATATAGACCTAGAGAAAATATCTCTTCCTGTTTCAATGGTCGAAGTAATCCATGCTAACGAATATCTTTCTTATAAACTAGACTCTGTCAATATCTAACCCTCAAGTACTCAACTCACTATAGATGGAGCCAATAAGATTATCCTTACAGGACAGGAAAAAATAAAAGCATATAGTATCAAAGTCCATGTAAAACTCATGGCTGATGAAGCTGAACTTCTTATCCCAATTAGTATGACGTTTGTGAAATCACACTATAGTCAACCTAATCGACGTCAATGGGTCTTAGAACATCAGAGTCTTGGGAAGAATATCTAAGAATTTCTTGGGAGATATCATTGAATAACCTCAAATACTCTAACTACTAGCCCAAGCTCTCAAATTACGAACCAAGGCATCAGACAACCAGTTAACCCCCACTTGCCATTGATGCTTACTGCTGGGCATCCGTCCCAAATAGACTAAACGCCGCAAGATATGGGCCACAGAGCCGGAAATACCGTAACCCAGAATCGAAGCTGCTGCTTGCGTCGTACCCAGACTGATCAGCGTTCCTAACTCGAAGTAGCGGAAGTCGAGCAGAGGCCGACCGTGAATGCTAGCCCAAATATTCCAGGCACAAAAGTCTGCTTGTTGATAGGCAACCTGGGCGCTTATAGGTGCTTTTTTACCTTCGGGCAATGGACAATTGGCTAGGTCACCCAGAGCGAAAACGCGGGGATAGTTCGTAGATTGCAAGGTGCTTGTGGTTTGGATATAGCCTCGCTCATCTTGTTCCAAAGGCGATTGGGTAATCAGTTCTGGTACAGCCGTTCCCACCGTCCAAAGCACCAGACCCGCAGGCAAAGTCTCTGTCACCTCTCCGTCGACACTGCGATAAACAATACCCTCTTGTGTGATTTCTTCAATCACTTTTTCCATCTTGAGATGAACATCCCGGTCCTCTAAGGCTTTGAGCGCTGGTTTGCGCAGATTTTCATCAAAATTGGGCAGGACAATATCTGCGCGGTCTAGCAAGGTGATGATGCCCTTGGAGCCCAAACGGTCCCCAATTTTACAGGCCAGTTCTACGCCACTGGCTCCTGCTCCGACAATCGCCACTCGCACCGATTCTTTCTGTTCCAATTCTCGCAAGCGTTGCTCTACGCGCTGAGCATGAGCTAGAGACCGAAAAGGAATCGCATACTCAGATACCCCTTTAATGCCAAAGGAAGGAGTCTGTCCCCCAATAGCTACAACCAGATAATCCCCTTCTAGCGTCCGACCATCCGTCAACATACAGGATTGACTATCCGGGTCAATCGCTTTGATTTCACCCTGGATAAATTCTACGCCTGTTCCTTCCAGAACTTCGACCAGCGGAGGGGCAATTTCCCAAGTCTGGAGTTCACCCGTCAAAAGCTCATAGAGCAAGGGGACAAACAAAAAACGGTCTTCCCGGTCCACCAAAGTAATTTGAGGACGCTCTCCCTTCCAGGGATATTGAGAAAGGGCCAGGGCTGTATAGAGCCCTCCAAAACCTGCACCAAGGATGAGAATCTTCATACTATCCAGGCTATCAAGGTTCCCTTCGGACGGCTCGTTTAGTTTTTTAGCTGTACTTGATCGCTCGGTCGATTTCTCGCTTGGCTTCCTTCTTCTTGAGGTCTTCCCGCTTGTCATAAAGTTTTTTCCCTCGGGCTATTCCTAGGTCTACTTTAATCCATCCATCTTTGAGGTATAGCTTGAGCGGGACAAGGGTCAGGCCCTTTTCATCCACCGAACCTAGGAGTTTGCGGATCTCAGCACGGTGCATCAGGAGTTTGCGGTCACGGGTGGGGTCATGGCCAAAGACCTGTCCTTGGGATACGGCCAACGGAGAAATATGCATATTGAGCAGATAGACTTCTCCCCTCCGTATCCGAGCAAAAGCATCCCGCAGGTTGACCCTTCCTGCCCGAATCGATTTGACCTCGCTACCCTGAAGCTCAATCCCTGCCTGAAAAGTTTGTAAAATTTCAAAATCAGCGCGGGCTTTGCGGTTATCCGCGAGTATTTTAATGCCTTCTGTTTTTGCCATGACTCAAATAGACGCAGTGATCCATTGTAGAAGAGCGTAGTGCTTGCGCGATACAAGCGTACGATTCTGTCCTTTTCGTGAGCTGCCCCTTACCTAGTTGTATTGACCTGCTCTGGGTGCTGTATCGTTCAAACTGATGAGGCAGCTCTATACTCTGAAAAAGCAATCAGCGAGAAGATTACGAGGGTGGAGGAGGGGCGGACTCTTATAAGTTTTCTGGATTCGAGGTTACTTGAGTTGCGGCCTCAATTTCCTCTATAGGAAGATGCAGTGCTTGGGCTATTTGCTCCAAACTAAGGCCGAGCTTGAGCAATTCAGGCACGGTTTCCAGCTTGCCTTCTCGCTTACCTTCCCGTCTGCCTTCCAGCTTGCCTTCTTGCTTTCCTTCTAACCGGCCTTCCTGCTCTATTGACTGATAGAGCCTAGATTGCTTGAACTCGCTTTCTGTTATCGTCAGCATTTCCTCTATCTCCTCTTTGCTCATACTAGAAAACTATTAGTATGCTTGCTAATCCAATAGTGCCAACAAATGATACGAAAGGTTCAATGTTCCAGCACTTTATAGGCTCATTATTATCCATTCGTGACAAGTCCCTAATGTTTTTCACATCCCCTGAAGAATCCTTTACTAATATCCATAGGCGAGGGAGTTTTATCCCTAGTAATAATTAGATTTCCCTTCTTTGTCCAATTTCCTTAGCTGTTCACATTTCGGCCTGAAGCAAAGCCACTTTCGGCTAATGGTGTCTGCCTTGCCAGAAAGTTTGGCTCGTTGCTTTGCGTTCAGCCTTATCGTTTCTGTTCCGTTCAACGAGAAGACGCTAACCCTATTTCAATCCCTAAATGGCTGCAACGCCGTCATCAGTTCCTGGCAGCTTTGGGGACGTTGGTGTGGGTCTAAAGCCGTGGCAGAGAGGATTATAGGAATCAGGGCGGAGGGAATGCCCGTCTCTTCTAAGCCCATCAGACTTCGTGCTCTCGGGTTGTAAAAATGGGTAGGCGGCTGTCGGGTGAGGAGGTAGACCAGCGTAGTACCGATGCCATAAATATCGGATTGCAGACAAGGGCGTCCCTGATTCTGTTCTGGAGCGCCATAGCCGGGAGTTGCAATCCGAGTTCCGGGGGCACTTCCCACTTCTTTCACGGCTCCAAAGTCAATCAGCACAATTTGGCGAGGGCTATGGCGCAGGATAAGATTGGCGGGCTTGATATCACGGTGGATGACGCCCCGTTCGTGCAAATAACTCAAAATCTCGCAGGCTTCCAGCATCCAGCCCACAGCCTGCCCTACATCAACAGGCTGTATTTGCTCTAAGGTTGGTCCGTGGATCAGCTCCATGACGAGGGAATAGTGTTCATCAGTGCAGAAAAAATCATAGAACTTGGGAATGCCAGGATGCTGTAGCGCTTGCAGGGCTTGGGCTTCCCGCATAAATAACTCACGGGCTTTAGCCTTACGCGATAGGTCGGCATTGATCTCTTTCAGCACAGCCAACCGATGAACCTGGGGATTGTATACCCGATAGGTCGTACTCATCCCCCCTTGGACCAGAACATCTATAACTTCGTATTCCCAGCCTTTTTCAGGATTGCGCAGGGTTCCCTGGCTGTGCAACAGACGGCCACAGGTCCTACAGAATCGAACCTCAGGAGGATTTAGCTGACAACATTCCAAAGCGGACCCTCCTTACTGGGTTTACCAGGGCGATAAGTCCTAACCTACATAACATTCCAAATATCTTCTGTGGATGAACTTTCTCCCTGTTGATTGATTCTACTGATTTGGGATACCCAGCGCTGACGATCGGGATGTTCTAAGTTCAGAATGTCATCCTGAGACCAGTGGAAATGAAAAGCGATGAAGGCTACCTCCTCGTACAGTCGAGCGGAGGGGTAGCCTAAGATTCCCCCGATAGGGCAAGCTCCACATTGAAGTGGGCACTGCACTGAGGACATTGGGTTGGAATATGGGCCTCTCCCTGCTGATTGATTCGGTTATAGAACTCTCGCAAATAGGCAATGTCACGGGCGAATAAGCCTTCTAAAAGTTGGGGCGTCACCGCAGTTAAACTTCCTAATCGGGTAATCACCCGTGAAAGCATAACCAGGACGCTATAGGCAGCATTATCTTGAACCAAACGGTCTTTTTGGACCAGAATTTCATCTTTGGCGGTGGACAAACGCATCACCCCCTGACGATGGACATGCCCTTGTGCATCCACCAATCCCCTCGGCAGGATGAAATCAAATTCAGTTTGGAGTGTACTTTTACGGCGCATTGGATGGTTCCAAAATTGAACGAAGGTTTCCCCTATCAAGGGGAACTTGAGATTTAGCTGGTTACCCCTCCTTATTGCTAGGCGTAAGCCTTCCCGGAGGGTGGGGGACAGGGGGGATCTCTTTAGGCGCACCACCATCTAAATCATTAATATGGCGATAAAACTGCTGTAGGTAATTTAAATCTCCTGCAAAAAAACCTTCTACAACTGAGGGGGTTACCTCGTCTACGGCCCCTAGCTTAGTAATCACACGAGACAAAATAATCACTGTCGCATAGGCAGGATTGGATTTAACCCGAGGGTCGCGCAAGGGAGCAATTTCATCCATCGCTCTGGATAGACGCATCACTCCTTTGCGGTGAAGATTACCTTCATCATCCAGGTAGCCTTTTGGAAGTGTAAATTCAAATTCAGTCTGGAGCATAAAAACCTACACTTTGTCTCGGATTAACTCTTCAACAGCAATCCCTAACTCTTCAATTTCAAACTCAGTGCTCTTTGCACTGACATCAGCAATTTTGAAAATAGTGGGCCAAGCTCTTTTGAACTGGAGCCTAGCGGTTTCTTTTCCTGCTTGGTTAAAGATAGTCAGAGAACCATCTTTTCGTTGCTTTCCTTCAGCCCACTCTCCTTTTTGGGTCTTTTCGAACCAATCCCAAAAAGTCATGGAATCACTTGTTCCTCGACGGAGAGTAATGTTGTCATACTTAGTATTTCCAGGAACTTTAGTGCGGACAACCTCTCCTTTATTGTTGCCTTTGCCCCATGGGCTGGGAGTTACTTCACAAATTTCAACCACCTGCTGGGTAGCTTTGAATCCTTTGCACTCGAAAAAAATGGCATCTACAGGGTCTTTTGAGCCATCAAGTTTTAGCTCTAGGTAAAAACGACAAGCAGTTAAGAACTCATAAGGTTTCTTTTCCATTGGAGATAGTTGTGCCATGGCCTATCCATTCCTCATCTACTGAACACGTTTGAAGGTCTCATAGGTTAGAACGACTGTTTCGATAGCCCATTCAGTCCCCGTTGCATTGAAATTAGGGCCTGAGTACTTACGAGGATAACAATTCTGTAATTCCCAGATAGCTTCAACCGAGCCATCCTGTTTGAAAGCACTGATCTGAACCCGTTGTCGACCAGGATTGTCCTTCCACTTGTTCCCTTTGTCGTACTGATTCGTTTTGGAATACCATTGCCAAACGTCATCATCATTAGAGGAAACAAACTTAATCGTAACCTCACCGTTTTTCTCTAGCGTGGGTGTTGATTGCCAAACATGGGTTCCTGTTTTATCACAGCCAATGGGGTCCCCTTTGCCAGCAACGGGAGATTCCGTTGAAATATTGCTAATCTCCCGAATCGCTTTTTCAGTAACTTTATCGCTCTGCCAATAAAAGCGACATTGAGTTAAAAATTCATCTGGTTTTGCCACAGTTTCATCCCCTTATTTACATGACACGTTTGATACCTTCATGGACCAATTCCAGGGTTTCATTAGCCATGTCCCCGGTGGAGGCGCTGAAGGTTGGACCGACATACTTGCAGGGGTAGGCATTGACTATTTCCCAGCGAGCTTGCATCGTGCCCGCTTGGTCATAGGCCGTTACTGAAGCTGCTTTGCGGCTACTCTTCCAAGAAGAGCCCCCTGCATCGTTTTTGTTACACTTCTCATACCACTGATAGAGATCCATCTCATTAGTAGCGATTAGTTTAACGGTGACATTATTGAACTTTTCATTGGTGGGCGTGGCTTGGCGGGCTTTGACCCCACCTTTACCAGAACCATGAGGCTGAGCACCTCCACCGACGGGAGATTCCGAAGCAAGACCGTAAATCTCCCGAATCATCTTGTCAGTGATGCCATCGGCTTCAAAGTAGAACTTACAACTGGTTAAAAATTCAGCCATGGATTGACTCCTGGGATTAACTCCTGTTTACGTACTTGTTCGTTCACTTATTCGTTCTCCTCACGGCCACTCCACTGGGTGATCCGGAAGATGATGAATTCTGCGGGTCGGACGGGACAAACTCCAATCTCCACATACAAGCGACCCAAAATCATCGTTTCAGGCGTGTTCAGCTCTGCATCACATTTGACATAGAACGCTTCTTCCGGCGTGGACCCGAACAGGGCTCCTTCCCGCCAGATCCGCTCTAGGAAATTGCTAATCGTCCGCTTGACACGCATCCAGAGGTCTTCATCGTTAGGTTCAAAGACTGCCCACTGAGTACCAAGTTCAATCGATTTTTCGATGTAGCTAATCAGTCGACGAACGCTGATATAACGCCATTCCGTCTTGTCCGGTTCGACGAGCGTCCTCGCTCCCCAAATACGGATGCCTCGGTTCGGGAAAGAACGAATGCAGTTAATCCCAATCGGGTTGAGCAGTTCTTGTTCGCGGAAGTTGACTTCATAGCCTAGGCCAAGGACACCCCGTGGCACTTCGTTGGCTGGCGCTTTGTAGACGCCTCGGGTTTCATCGGTACGGCCCCAAACACCCATCATGTGGCCGCAGGGAGGGACAAGAATTGGTCTACCGTTATTGCGCGGATTGGCCACTTTAATCCACGGGTAGTAGAGAGCCGCAAACATAGAACGGCGGTTAAAGGCACTCAACCACTGGACTACATCCTGAGGTTTGGTGCGGTCTGGAGGTGGATCGAGCAAGACCATCCGGTTTGGCGGGTTGGGCACATCGCCATTGGCAGCCCCTTCGCACAGACTGACCATCAGTTCCATGATGCCGTGGACCTGTTCCAAATCTAGAAGCTCTGCTTCATAGGCCCGCATCAGGTCTGGGCAAGCCAGCATCGTGATTTCATCAATCTCAAAAATGCCGCGTACACCCGTGCGGTCATCCCGCGCTCCTTCAACATTCCGCGAAAAGCGCTCTGGGGAGGAGGCAACTGGAGGCGGACTCAGCTCATAGACCCCATTGCCAGGTCTGCGGGCCAAAGGCCGTCCGGTTTGAGAGAGATCCTGGACCGATATATAGGCAGAAGTTTGCAGGGCCGTAGCCACATAGGTCGCCACCTGCGCGGCAGCTTCTCGGTTCATTGTCAGGTGGTCAAATCTTTCTAGGACTTGGTCTTCCCGACGAATGATGACAGAAAAGTATTCACCCGTGTTGGCGGGCGCTTCTGCTTCTGGGGTTTCTGTCCCTTCAGGCAGCGCACGCGGTCCGCTATCCGCAATCGCTACAGCAACGGGGCCAAAAGCCGCCTGTTCAGGCCGCAGACCAAAGCTAAGCGAGGGACGGTTGCCCCGGCTTTGAATCTGTAACCCCGTATAGGTTGATTCCCGAGGCTGGACTGTACCCGGCAGCTGGGTACCAACACTGGTAATCCAACAGCGGCCTCCACCATTGAGGAAGTAGCCATATACCGCAAAGGGCAAGTAGGCATTGAAATCGGTAAAGCCATCAGAACCGGCACGGGCGAAATAGTTTTGATACTGAGTCCAGGTGGTGACCAGCATCGGTTTGAAGAGTTCGGCACCACCGCGTACATCTTCCGTAAAACCGACAAAGCCAGCAATAGCCGTACTGACTCCTTCAATCGGGCGACTGCCCCGGTCTATCTCTTCAACGTAGACGCCAGGGGCAAAGTAATCCAGTCTTGGCATGAGGGTCTCCCTTTAAATTAGGTCTAAGTTAGGTCGGGGTGAGTAGCACTTCTTTGAAGGCATAGCTTTGACCATCGACCAGAACATTGCACCGTTGCGGCATATAGCCAGAGCGGCGCAGCTCCAGGATGTGGTGGCCCAAAGCAAGGTTTTCGAAATAAAACAGTCCGTCTTCGTTGCTCGTGGCCATCTTTTCGGTGCCGACAAGCACGACTTCTGTCGCCTCTAAAGGCAAGGTGGAAACAGCACTCTTCACTAAGCCTGCCACCGCTACTTTCTTGGTGCGTATGGTGGCTCCTCCAGGCTCACTCTGCAGTTGGAGTATGCGTTCCCAAACCAGAGGAATAGGAGGCGTACTTTGGAGACCGAAAGGAGTGGTCACTGTCACCTGCACCGCCGGTCGTAACGGAATACCGAGGGCATTCCAAAGCGCTCCCATATCGATCGGTTGCACCGCAGAAACCGTCATCGATAGGTTGCCTTGACCGCGTAAGGCCGGGGCTAAAAGGTCTTCGCGCAGCAAGCGATGACGCAGCAAGAGGGTCAAGGCTTCCGATAACAGATGATGTTCTCCCAGCGATGTCCGGTCCCAGGCCGTTATCAAGAATGAAACATCAAACCAAGCAGGAGCCCAGCCGATGCTGGCTGATTGGGGACCCTCTTGCGTAGCCCTGCGGTCTACCTGCCGACCCGAGTGTTGCATTTGAGCACTTTCTCGGAGGTCATAGAAATACAGATTCAAAGAAGGTCCCGTCGTCTCCTGGCGGGCACTGGGAAACTCGAAGCTAATTTGCTCTGTACTGGTAAGAGAAGTTCCACCAGCCAGGATTTCTGCCAGAGTCTGAACAACAGCGGGAATCATAGAACCGCCGACATAGGCTGTACAGGCAATAGCGTAGATATAGAAAGAGCATAGGGTTACTAGACTTTGGTCGAGATTTTGAGTGCAAGGCTGACTGTGTGTGATTCTGAGTGGTTTGTCAGCCGTTTAATTCTTGGCGAAACCTTTTTTAAAATTACTTTTTCATACCCAGTTCAGGCTATGGCCTGAAAACCTATCACTTTTTCCTACTGTGAAGAGTTGATGAAGTTTTTAGAGTGAAGGTAAGCATGACTCAAATGAGGTCAAAACATGGTTATTGATATGTGCGTCGTGAAAAACTGTTTGTAGCTCTAAAGCTGGGATGCAGATGAACGTAATTTAGCAAGTCCCAATCTGCATCATATTAATACAAGTTCTATAAACGTAAATAAATTTCATACCCCTAGGAAGTCCACCGATAAATCTGGAACTATACTTGTGCCAGGTTCGCCCAGGATTCGTCACTAAACACTAATTGGCAAGGAAATGAATATCGATGCGGTGCTTGGGGAGAAAGCGGTTTCTAAGAAAACTTTACCCTTAGAATTGTCAAGGATTAAGCCTTCTTTCAGCCCTGCCGTAATTCCTATTTATTCTCCTCAACAAGAACTGCGTGATTACTGTGAGCTTCAGGCAGAGCAGTTAATCATGCAACAGTCTATAGTTTCTGTCTGGATTGTCTATCGTACTGGAGAGCAGGCAGAACGTGAATGGATTATGCATTATGCTCCTCAGCAATTGACTTTTTCCGCAGAAGTTTTAGCCAATCTCAAATCGGAAACCTGGCTAAATGATATTCAGTCGAACCTAGAATTCAATGAGCTAAAATCACGAGAATTGTCCTTAGATGAGAAAATAAGTAGCTATGTGTGTTTTATCGACCGTAGAGAGCAAGAATCTGCTTACGTGCTTATATTTGCAGATGAGCCGCTTCCTCAAGCTCAGCAACAGTATGTGAAGCGGTGTGTGCAAATGATTAGAAAATACCTTGATATTCACCAAAAGCACATGCGACAGCAAACAGAGATTCAACTACTAGAACAGATCATTCAAAAAGCAGCACACCAGCTCCGCAACCCCTTAGCTTTAGTAGGTTTATACGCTGAAAATTTACGCTTATCCTTATCCACGAATAACTTGCAGGAACAAGCCAATATAATCTGTGAGACACTCCGAGATCTGGATAGCAATCTCAATGACTTAATCTACTGTGGGCAGCGATCAAAATTGCGCTTTGCCCTTCAGGATTTAAGGTCCATTTTTTTAGAAAGTATCAGTGGATTGAGGCTTTTAATTGAGCAAAAGAAAGTACATATAACCTATCCAGAAAAGTCAGTCAATCTGACTGTTGACTATCTGCAAATAAAGCAAGTTTTTGACAATTTGCTCTGTAATGCAATCCAGTTTAGTCCTGACGATGGACAGATTCGCTTTCATTGGAGTGTCTTCCAGCATGAGGTCTTAATTGAAATCTATGACCAAGGGCCAGGACTTTCTGAAGAGGACCTCCAACAAATATTTACGCCTTTCTACTCCCGTCGTCCCAGTGGAACGGGTTTAGGACTATCGATTGCTCGCAAGATTGTTCTGGACCACCAGGGCAGTATCTGGGCACAAAACATTCCAGGAGGAGGGGCACAATTTTCAATCACACTGCCTCGGGCCATTTCTTTTTGAGTTTAAAAGGACAAAAATCATGGTTACCGCTTTAGAAAATTGCACAATCCAACAAAAAGTCTCCCTCCTCTTGGTCGATGACGAAGCCCGCTTTCGGCAGGGACTACGCACCCTCCTTAATTTTTATAGTGACGATACCCTAGCTTTTGAAGTGGTTGGGGAAGCAGCTTCCGTGGAACAAGCCGTAAGCTTAGCCAAAGAGCAACGACCGACCCTCATTCTCTTAGACCTGGAATTAGCTCAAGGAGATGGCGTCACTGCGCTGAATCGCTTGCGAGAAATTTCTTACTCCGGCAAAGTCCTGGTTCTCTCTGCCCATCAAGAGGAGGATTGGATCTTCCGGGCAATGCAGGCAGGTGCTTCTGGCTACGTCTTCAAAAATCATCTGGCCAGTCAACTCTGTCAAGCGATCACCACGGTGATGAATCACGAAGTCTATTTGCCCGCCGAAGTCGCCACCCGCTTTTTCCGCTTATTTCACTTTTACTCAGGCCGTTCCTTACAGGCTGCTCAATCTGTTCATCTGACGGAAAGAGAACAAGAAGTGCTGCATTGGTTAGTCCAAGGAGCTTCCAATGAAGAGATTGCTAAGCATCTCTACATCACAACCGCCACGGTAAAAGCTCATTTGACTGCTATTTTCACCAAGTTAAATGTCACCAGTCGTACCCAGGCGATTGTCAGTGCCTTAAAACTTGGGTTGGTTCAGGCATGATGGGCGTCATGCTGCTGTTGAGTTGTCCAAGTACGCAATCACATTAACTAAGAAAGGAGAAAAATCATGTCTATCCATCAAAAAAGAGATCCAGAAACGGGCCAAGTCATCATTGAAGGCGACGCAGCGGCAGATAATATTCATGTGAAACCTCGCATGACTGAGGAAGGTGAAGATGGAGTCATTGTTGAGAGTCTAGATAGGGATGGTAATGCAATCCGAAGCTATGAATTGAATGCTGAAGAAGTGAGACAAGGAGGAGGATTATCCATTAAAAGTGGAGAGGGCAACGATTATATTGACGTTGATGAAAGTGTTCATTCTGATTTAATTCTAGATGGCGGTGGAGGCAATGATACGGTCTTAGGCGGTGGGGGGAATGATATCGTGTCTGGCGGTACAGGCGATGATCTCGTATATGGCGGTGGAGGACGTGATCATGTGTTTGGTAATGCAGGAGACGATGAATTATATGGTGGTGAGGGCGCTGATGTTGTTTACCCTGACGAAGAAGACTCAATTGTATCTCCAGGGTTTGGTCCAGTTGGAGAACCTGGAGATAAAAGCGTCTATGGGAACATTACTGTTCAATAGTTTAAATCTGAAAATTTGCTTTTAGTTCAGACGAATGTCTAACTTTGCGCCAACAAGTAAATCGACAGAAATAGAACTATAATCGAATTGCTTTGAGAAGAAGGAAGCAGGCAAATGCTAGACCAGCAACGAGACCCGGAAACGGGGGAGATCGTTCTTGAAGGGGGAGAGGGCAGTGACCATATCCAAGTCCTGCCCAACCCTGACGGGGGCGTGATCGTCAAAGCTTACGACAGTAATCATCAGGAAATTTTTAGCCGTAGCTATAGTGCAGATGAAGCGCAACATCTTCGCATCGAAGGTGGTCAAGGGGATGACCATATTGCTGTTAGCCAAAACATTCTATATAGGATGCATATTGACGGTGGAGAAGGAGATGATTTTCTCTGGGGCGGCAGTGGGAATGACCGGATTACAGGCGGAGCTGGAGACGACACCATCTCTGGTGGGAAAGGTGATGACCAGATCAGTGGTGGTGTTGGAGATGACTGGATAATAATAGACTAGCGTATAGATATGATGAGTATAGCCATCCAAAAATTGGAATGTCCTGCTCAGAAAAAAGGATACAGACAGCCTCAGCGCAAACGCAGACGCCAACTTACTCGCTGTGGTCTTCGATCAGGTGCCACTGCATGCACTGCGTGATGGTGAGGACGGCAGCAATAGTGCATACACCTACGGCGTAGGGGGCGGCTTTCCCACCAAAAGCTATAATGTCAGCAACTACTGGATCGATGTCGAATTCCAGCCTAGTCAGTATTGATGCAATGCCCAGAATGTCCGTCCACGCACATCCGTTTTAGTTAAGAAAATCCGCTTTGGCTCCGGTATCAGCGTCGCTATATTTACCCCAATCACCAACAAGCTACGTGCGTAGGCTAGTGCTGGTGCCCTTAGCTTGCTGAAATAGAGCATCGCTTGAGAACAAAAAAGAAAGGTTGAGGTAAGTTTTTAAAATCCATAATTCCTAGCACAGTATTGTCATCTACCTTCCGAAAAGAGTCATTCATCGGCAAATAATCATAGATCATCGTGGCACTGACTTTTCCTCGATATTCCATCATGCGCAGTCTTGCTTGACTTGTCTCTGTTTCCATCAAGGAATTAGTCAGCATCAGCAGAGGTTTCAGAGACTCATTTTTGAGGATTGGAGATTTTAAAACCCAGTTCATGGCAGTGGGATTGGGTGAAACCTTAAAAATTTTTCCCTTACTATCTAAAAATAATAAAGGGTGTACATTCTCAGGATCGACAAATTCTTTCCCATACCAATTAGATGCTTCTAATAAGCCATCCATTGGGTGATCTGTATGAAGTCCAGAGCCTTGCCAACGACCGAGCATAAAGTTTAAATTCACGGTTTCGAGAGCGTCAAACACTTGTAAAGCTCTTTCGGTTGTGGTTTTGCCAGCTCTAAGAATTGACTGGTAACTCTCTATTCTTTCCATTAGGCCTCCTGCATGAATCCCAAAAGGTAATACCAGATGATATTTATCCATTTTGAAAAAACGGTTTTGCATGTCAGAACACAAATCATTGGAACATTTTGTTGGGACATTTTTGCCGATGGTATGGTGGCATTTTCGGTGTTCGTAGGGGCGATTTGCAAATCGCCCCTACGACGTTGATGGTTTGATGCCACAATCCTGTGCACCGGGTGTTACTGCAATCAAGATACCGTATTGAGAATAAAAAATCTTAAAGCCTTTACAGGATAAGGAACATTGGAAAAATGGTTGATCTAGCAACAACTACGCATACCTCTCAGCTTGCTAAGATTGTACTTTTGATTGTCCGCATCAGCCGCGCTGCATAGCCATGACAGCAGGAGCGATTTGATGCGCTCGGCAGATTTCGGCTAGGGTCTTGGGGCTCTCAATTCCTTCTTAAATAATAAGTTTGGCTTATCGCTAATTAGGATGACCTACGCTCAAATCAGAAGAGCAAATGGATGTTAGGTCCAGATCTACCAAAAGGATGGCAGTTACCAGGGGGGAACAGGAAAGTGAAGAATAATCTATTCAGAGCGCTATCCATTATCTTCTGTGTGGTTGCCCTAGGGGTAAGTCTGGTTACGTTGAATCGAGTATTTTTCACAGCTCCTCAGGCAGAGACTTTACCTGTTCGCTCAGTAGACACAGAGGTAGCGTCCAAACTAAGCGAGCCTATTTTGATAAAACGTTCGCCCGTAGCTCTAAATAAAATACTTGAATCTGATGCGGCTTTAGGATTTGAGTCAAGGGTACGAGATGGACAATTTATAGAGTTGGTAACCAAGTTTAGGCGCAAATCAGGGTTTTTACAGTACTACAACGGAAAGGCTTGGAAAATCCCAAGTGAGCAAGCAGTACTCCAAAAAGGATATAAAAGATCTAACTGAAATATGCTAGACCAGCGGAGCAATCCAGAAACGGGAGAGAATAATGTTAACCAATAGTTAACAACTAGCTTTCAACTTACCGCAGGAAAAAAAACCAAACGGCTCCTGCCACTGTAGCTAATCCCAAAGCAATAGGAACCCAAGGAATGGTGCGAGGGTTTGGGGAATCCTGCAAGATCGTTGCGCCTGTATCTTCCACCGGAGATGAAGCTCCCTGAAAAACGGTGCTTCCTGGATCAGACTCTGCCCCTTGGAAATAGGTTGCATCCGAACGGGCAGACTCAGGTGTGCGGGGGGGAATTTCTTGGAAAATAGTTTCGCCACTTTCTGGAGACGGTACGGCCTTGGATGATGGGGCTTGGAATATCGTTTCTCCGCCCGTAGAGGGAGTGGGGTTGAGCGGCGACTGAAAAACGGTTTCTCCCCCTGTAACATTATGTGGCCGAGAGGAAGGGGCTTGAAAAACTGTTGCATCTGAAGAGGCACGGATTACTTCCTCCCCCTGTGATGCTTTTTCGGCAGGGGTTTGCCTAGGGGGCGCTTTGGGCAGCGGAGGCGTGGGAGAAACCTGAGCCCCATCTATGCCTTGGAGGATAGTACTATCGGCCGTGGGTCTTGGAGAAGGAGGGGGTGAACCCGGCTGCATCACGGTGGACGGGGGTGTGGAAGCCACAGCAGCTTGGGGCATAGCGGCCCGATCTAGCCTATCTGTATCTATAACAGTGAGCAGGCGGAATCCAACTTTTAAACGGGGACCATTTTTACCCCCTAGCTGTAGTTCATCCTCTGGCTGCAGTTCAATCGTTGCACCTTGAATTTTTTCTCCTCTAGCCAGCGTTCCCCCACGACTTTGGTCCGTATAGTAAATGCGTTCATCCCGCACAAGAATCATGCCATGGTTGCGGGAAACAGCCGTGTCCGTATCTAAAAAGTCAATATCTTTTTTCTGCTGTTCTCCCCGGCCCAAACTAATCTCTGGCTGGTCAAACTTAAGAGTTTTTCCCGCCAGGGAACCGGATAAACATTGAATCGTGATCTGCATCCTTCATCTCAAAGTGATGCTGTTTATTGCGAGTCCACTATAGTTTATTTTCTAGCGTTAAAGTAGAGATGAAATGACTATGCACTATTGCGCCTGCATGTTGCAGAGGAGAGCATCAGGTGCCTGATCCCCTGTACAAAGAGTATTTTTGTTCTCGCAATAACCCCCTAGGCTGTGACCAGCCTCAAAAAACCTTAGAAGAAGTTCCAGGGGCTAAGTTTTGTCTGGAGTGTGGTTTTCCTACACCCCTTGCGGAGAAAGCGGAAATCCGGGGTAGTCGAGGGACCTACCGAGTGCTCAAGGCCTTGGGCAAACGGGGTATGGGCCGCCTATATCAAGGCATCCAACTCAATGATGGTCAACCCATCGTTATTAAAGAATATATACTGCCCAACCGTTGTTTCAATAAACAGGAAACTCGTCAGCGGAAAGATGCTTTTATCCGTTTGGCGGGCGTAAGTCCAGCCGATGGAAAAACCCAAGATTTCCGTTTGCTGAGCACCTGGGAAGCAATCGCCGATGAACGGGATGAACGCTGCTATCTAATTACTCGAGGCACGCTGAATGCATCCCCAAGCTTGAGAGCCTATCTTGCGGATTTACAGAGCAAAGCGCTGCAAGAAGCTCCTGAGAATCTGATTCAAACTTCGATGACAGCCGTTGAGGTGCGCGAAGTCCTGAACCAAGTCCTGCAAACGCTGGAATTTCTACACGGTCAAAAATTTCGTTTTCCTTCCGGTCAAGTGCAGCAAGGCTTAGCCCATGGCAACCTCAATCTCGATAGCCTCTTGCTCTTTAGGGCTCAAAGCGATCAGCCCTTCTTTATTTATGTTGGAGACTTGGCTATTTGGGAGAATCTGTTTCATCCACCGCTCACAGAGATAGCGAGTCCTTCTTCCTCTGATGACTTGGTGGCGCTAGGATATATTGGGTTTTACCTCTTGGTGGGTCGGGAACTAGACCCGAATACAGGACAGCGACTGGATCCGAAGGATGTACAACAGTGGCCAGCTACAGCTCCTGCGCTGAAGGAGTTGCTCTTGCGGCTCATGGGGTTGGATGTACCGTTTGCTCAGGCAGCAGATGCCCGTCAAGCTCTATTCCAATTGCCCAAAGAAGATCAGAGGGCGGCTTCTGTAGCGCCTCTCATTCCTGAAGTAGAAGAAAAAGTTTCACGAAAGCCTTTTCTGATTTTGGGCGTTTTAGCGTTACTGTTTACAGCGGGGATTCTTTGGAATACCTTCTCAAGGTCCGATGATAGCGCTGACTCCAATACCTCTCGTCTACTGCCCGACTTTGCCTCTGTGGCTGGAGTCCCTCAGGGGACCTTCTTCTATGTGGCCGAGCGCGACGGAACCTGGAATTTTGCCCTTCAGCTGCGGCCAGAGTCGAATGAACGGCTTGAGAAAACGCTGCAACAGCCGAAGAAGAATGTGCAAATGCGCTACCGTCCTGTTGTTTCTCCCAACATAGAAGAAGCTAGTGCTGTGGTAGAAGCAGTTCGACAGGGCACAGCTGATTTTGCCATCACCAGTTTGGCGGATAAATTACCGGATAGTGATTTGGATATCAAACCGATAGCCTATGATGGCCTCCTTGTCTTCGTGGCCTCTAGTAAAAAAGCCAACAGCCTGCCCCGTGCTCTCAAAGGACAAATTAGCTTTGAGCAGTTGCGCCAACTTTATACCGGCAAGATTCAGAACTGGCAGGAGCTGGGAGGTCCTGATTTGCCTGTGAAACTCTTCATTCCTACGGAACCAGAAGCGGTGCATTTATTTCAGCAGCGCGTATTTAAGAATAACCCCCAACAGATAGCCACCTTCAAAACCTCGGTTACTCGCCTCCCCACCAGTGCAGCCCAGAATCAAATATTCCAGGATTTTGACCGGGAGCAAGCGGGGGGCATTAGTTTTGGAATTCTTAGCAAAACGTTCGACCAGTGTTCCGGTTATCCCTTAGCTTTAGTAGAGGGCAATAAACCTGTCCAAGGACTTATTCAACCGAATGGGCGGCCCGTGGATCCTGAAGTAAATCTCTGCGCCAAAAACGCTCGACCCGATGTCCAAGCCTTTGTCTCCAAGAGCTATCCTTTGGGGTATCCTCTGGTCGTGGTCTATCCCAAAGATAATCAGCGCTCGTTGCCAGGGATTAAGTTTGCCGAATTGCTGACAACCCAACAAGGCCAGCTTTTGCTCAGTAAAACAGGACTTGTTCCCCTACAACCCTTGCCGAAGAACTAACGCCTATGTCTGCTCCCAAGTGTCCCAATCCCCAGTGCGAATACTTCAATCGTACGCTCCCCAACAGTGCTCAAGTTTGCCCGATGTGTGGAACCCCGCTGGGCAATGTAGTGGCTCGCCCTGCAGCTCTGCCAGCCTACCAGGCTCCTGCTAGCGCCCAACCGGCTGTTGTGGGAGCAACTCCCTATTCACCCATCAGTACCACGCGCCCTATTCTCAAACTAATGCATGCGTCCGGTCGAGAGTTCACCCTGCGCGGAGAGGAAGCTTATATCGGTCGTCGGGGAGGAACCGTTAAACCGAAACCGGAAATTGATTTAACCGGAATTCCCAATGACCAGGTAGTTTCGCGCCCCCATGCCCGTGTTTACTGGGACCAGACCTATAGCACCTACACCTTTGTCGATAGCGGCAGCCGCAATGGTAGCTATCTCAATGGTCATCTTTTAACGGCAGGAGAACCCTACCAACTGATCAATGGCGATGTCCTCCAACTCGGAAAAGAGAACCTGGTGCAGTTCACGATCTCAATTGCGTAATTTTGTGAAAAATCGCAAAAATTTTGAATAGGAAGCACGAAAATAGGACCTAAAGGTCTAAAACAAGAACTTCTTTGCTTAGGCCTTGGATGTGAATATCTCGACAGATTAGGGGCTACAGATAGGTAGCTACCTTAAGTTCTTGTGCAGAAACTCTTCTTCAAAATCACTTTTTCATACTTTAGTGCGCGAATGGCTTAATCTTGCCGAAAATAACCTTACTTTTTTTCACTGAGGACGAAGCGTAAATTCTCTATCTTGTAAGCATAGATAACGCTAAAGAGCATTTATGGACGGTGAGGGCGATAGTGATGGCACCCAATCAGCGGAAGCAAAATTTTTCTAATTCAGGGCATCCTTCTAAGGCTGCTATCTCAGAAAATCTGACTGACTTGATGTTGGCCCTCTGGACCCTCTCCTTACTGGTGCTTTTACCGATCATTGTCCCGACCCCCTTCGTTGGAGTATGGTTCGCATTCCTACTGCTGATTACCCACTTTCTGTTCATCAGAACTTGATTTCATTGGTCGCACCCACGCTTGAAACTAACCCAAGGAGAAAATCATGAGCCGCCCCAGACTGGATATTGACGAAGAGCACCAACTCACCGGGAATGAAGATCTCTCTGAACCAGCTATCTCTACAAACCAATACACTACCGATGAGGATGGAGGTGGTCAGGTCCATTCGGTCAGTGCTGATCGAGACCATGATGGAGAAGCGGATGCTTTTGAATACACCCAACGTCGCAATGATGGCACTAGCGTGCGGGCAATGGACGAAACCCATGAAGATGGCTCTGTTTATAACCGTAGCGCCGAGATGGATCGGTCTGGCCGGGTCAAGAGCATGTATGAGCAGGAGTTCGATGATAAGGGTAAGCAGACTTCTGGACGCTATGACGATGATGGGGATGGCAAAATTGACCGAGAACTCAGAGACCTGGATGGTGATGGAGAACTGGACGAAGTCCGAGTTAACAACCGTAAAGGCAAAGCTAGTCAATTTGATGTCGAAGCCAAAGGCGAATGGGATGTGGATGCCGATGGTGATGGGAAGACTGATTGGCGGTCGAGCCTGCAGGCTGGTCGTTCAGGCTTAGACCATAAAGTGGATGTCTTGGAAGACGGAGACGTGGTTGCTCGTGATCAGAGCCATATGGACCGAGCAGGAAACAGCCATGATATTAGGATCGACAACGACCGAGACCATATCTTGGATGAACGTGATGTAACTCGTGCTGATGCGAGTGGTCATCGTACCTATGCCGAACGAGACCGAGCCGAGGGCATGGATATCGTTGACAAAAAAATTGATCGGGATGGCGATGGTACCGTAGACACCTGGCAGAATGACTACGACCGGGACGGCGACATGGATGACGTCCGCATCAGATAGACGCTAAAGCTTCGACTTTCGGCTACTACCCAGTACCACACCCTCTTTCTACACTGACGGTCAGTACTG
This sequence comes from Gloeobacterales cyanobacterium, assembly GCA_038245785.1. Classification (GTDB taxonomy): domain Bacteria; phylum Cyanobacteriota; class Cyanobacteriia; order Gloeobacterales; family PMM-0068; genus Sivonenia. Next base: position 31,085 of record JBBRSB010000027.1, read on the forward strand.
GGTCTTTTTATGCCTACTCGCCGGACACGCCCTGCTCAAGACCAAGAGGATGATTCAGCTCCACGTTCAAAAACCGAAATCTTACGAGATCCTGCGATGCTGCAAGCACTCAGTGAAAGGGTCTATGAATTATTGCTGGAAGATTTGCGTATTCAAAGAGAACGTAATAGAAATTATGGGGGGTGGTACTGATGGCTAATGTACTACAGTACGTGACAGCAAACCGTTTTTACGTAGAAATCGAACAAACGATCAAAGCCTCGTTTAGTGAGTGTTCGGGCTTGGGAGCAAAGATAGCACATAAGCCATATATGGAAGGCGGTGTTAATGATCAACAACGTATCTTGTTAAGCCAGACGACATTTGACCCTGTGATTCTCAAACGCGGTCTGAGTGATGATGTTGAATTTTGGAGTTGGATCAGTGAGCTGTGGAAGGATTATAAAACCCGTCGTAATGTCCATATTCTTATCTTCAACCAAGCAGGAGAACAAATGCAGTGCTGGACTCTAATCGGTGCAATTCCTGTTGCGTGGAAAGTGCCGACATTGAAAGCAGATTCGAACACGATGGCTATTGAGCAGTTGACCTTAGCCTATGAGGGTTTAAAAGTAGCTAAAGAAGGTGGCGGGGGTGCCACTATCAAGATCTCACGGAATGACAAATCGGGCGACTTCCCAAGCAACTAGGTCATTGTGAAGCCCTGATCTGCAGGAAGGTTATGGATACACTATCTGACGATGAAGTACTACTCCCTCTGGGCTTAGCTAATCCCTTGCTTCCTCCCGAACCGCTTGGGCAGGAGCCACTGTATCCCCAGTTTTTGATGCCTGTTGCCACAGTACCTTTGATGGCAGCCAATCCTGCTGTGTTTTTCCCAGAGGGGCTACCAGGCTACCAGCCACCTGATAATACCTTCCAAGAATCTCCTTTCTTTATCCAAGCAAGAGAAGCCCTGAGGCCCAGGCCAATAGAAGTTCTGCCGGAAGTTTCCCCAAGAGCCCCTCGCCCTCCACGCTCCGAATTGCTGAATGAATTGGCTCCTCCAGAGAACTTCGAAACCTTCTTGGAAGCTCCAGAGATAGAGGCAGAGTTAACAAGCCCTCTTATAGAAGAGCTTGAAGCTCCAAATCTTGAAAACATTCCAGCCCTAGAAGAATTAGCAGAAGTAGAGTCGAATGTTATTTCTGAAGCGATAGAAGTAGAAGAACCGTCAGCAGTGCAACCTGCGATAGACACGCCTTCTCTTTCTCCAGAGACTACTTCCACGCCTATATCCGGCCCAGAAGAAAACCTCATCTCTGATCCTTTGCTCACAGAACCGATAACGACTAATCCGATTCCTGAGGAAGCAGAACTATTGCCTGCTGGGGAGTTATCGGCTGTTCTCACGGAGCCTGAGTTCCCCCAAGTTGTAGAAACGCCGGAAGTCCTAGAACCAGAAATAACCGCTGAGCTTCCTGCGCTACCTATCGAGGCAGAGGAACCAGTTTCCCAAGAAGCAGCGTTAACCTCAGAGATTCCCGTTTCTTTTATCCCTACGGAAGAAGTGGGAGAAACAACAGAAGTAGTGACCGATGTTATCAATCCAGAACCAGAGCTTCTATCAGGCTTGCAACTGGAGACATCAACGGAAAATAGTCAGCTTGAGGAGATTGCTCTTGAAGCGGAAGAAACGCTCCAGGCTCCCGAACCTGCTGTAGTGCAAACCGTGGTGGCAGAGACAGAAGAACCCATCCTGGAATCCCCAGCCGTTGAGAATACTGAACTTTTAGAATCCCCAGTGCTTCCAGAAATTGAAGTGCCCGAAGAGGTTCCCCTGGCTGCGTCTTCTTCTGAAGGAGCTGAGCCTCTTTCCGAACTCCCTGAGGAACCCCCGATCGAGTCTGAAGGGCCAATCCTGGCTACCCCAGAGATCGAGAATGCTGAACTTTTAGAATCTCCAGTTCTTTTAGAAATTGAAGTACCAGAAGAAATTCCTCCAATAGCAGCATCTTCTCCCGAAGAAGCGCCTCCTGAAGTACTAGAAACGCCTATTGCCACTTCTGAGATAATTCCCAAAGAACAAAAAGAAATAGGTATTGTTTCAGAATCATCGCCTCTGGAAGAAGAAGCAGAAGGTGCAGTGAGTACTTCAGAAGCGGCAACATCATTACCCGTCGAAATAACAGCTGAAGCCTCGCAAAGCGCAGAGACCGCTCCGCCAGAAACCTATGAAGAGCAATTACTAATCACCGAAGAGGTTCCAATCAACATAGAAAGTGAGGAACCTCCTGTCACTCCAAAAGTAGAACCAATTGCAGCGGAGCAAAACGTACCCGAAGAAACTATAGCGAGTAGTGTTGAATCTTTGGCCGCCCGTGTTCAAGAAATGGCCACACCCATAGTTGAACAGGGTCTTGAAAATGAGCCGGAGACAGAAGCCAGTCCCCTGATTTCCAGACGTCAAGAATTTTTAGAAGAGCAAATTGAAGTCTCTAGTGGGCTGGAACCAGAAGAGTTAGGTGTAAAAGAAGCGGCCTTTGTCCCAGAGAATGTGAGTCCAGAAGTCCATCAAGAGAGCAGCGCTAACCCAGAAACAGAGATAGCAGAAACCCCTCTCTTAGAAATCCCTGGTCCTGTCCTTGTGCCCACAGAGGCTTCTGCTGCCGCCCCTGAAAATCCCTTGGTTGAAGAAGAACAGGAAAACCTATCCGTTCCCAATCAACCAGAAATGTTGAGAGCACCAGCAGTAGAAAACTTGGAAGTCATTCCTTCACTACCGACTATGCTTGAAGATTTAGGAATTCTTACTTCCTTAATCACTGCTTCCCCCCTCACGCAACTATCCAATTTTCTGCCGACTTCCTCTGAGCCATTCTCCTCTGGGCGTCAGATGGGAATGCCTTTTGGATTAGAACAGCCGATGACCTTTGCCTCACCTAATGTCCCGCGTCAAACTATTACACGCAGGGAAGAGGATTCTGTGGCACCCACTCCAACTCCCGAACCGAGCCTATTAACCACTCCTAACTCACCCGAACCTTCAGAACAAAATTCACCTAGAGAGAATCAATCAGCAGAAAATACACAAGAGACTGTCAATGCTGAAACCACAAAAACAGATGGAAACATAACAGCGGAAGCATTGGTTTCCCCCAGACAAGAGGCGCTATTGCAGTCTCTTGAAGAAGAAATTCAGTTACCCATAGTTAATGCTCCATCCGTGATGCGCAGCAATGGTAATTATATCCCTCTAACCTTTGCCTCTAAACCTACACCCAGATCACGCAGCACGGCCCAACAAGAAAGAGCACCCAGTTTTTCAACTGAAGAAAATATACCCACTGAATGGTCCAGCATAGAGGAATTAATTAGAGGGAATTCATCTTCAAGAAGTGAAGAATTGATTTCATCTCTTATGAATCCAGAATCAACGAACTTTGACAATTGGGAAAATCTGATATCGTATGGTTCTAATAGAAACTATACTTCACCAGAAGGTAATGAAGAGCAAGGATACTCTTCTACTTTTATGCCCCTAGAACAAAGCAATGAAGAAACTACAGAAACCTTAAAAGGGAATGATGAATTCTCACTAGAAAATATTAATGAAGAGGAAATGGATGAACTGGAACTTGAAGTTTTAGCACGAAAAATCTATAGTTTTCTACAGCAAAAGTTAGCTATAGAAAGAGAGCGTAAGGGATTGTATATAGGTCGTTTGCCTTGGTAATAATTCAAACGTTTTGAGAGGATAAATATCACTATGAAACTTGAGAAAGCTAGCCTTATTCCAGTCGATGGGGAAAAGGCTGATCCTATAAAATTTATGTTTAATCCAACGCAGCTTAGTTTTTCTCGTAAAGCTGAATGGAAAGATAAAAAAGGTGCTCGGGGTGATGATGATGTCTTGTCTACCACAGATTTCACCGGGGTCGTGCCCTATGTCCTTAATATCAAGAAGATTATTTTTGATACTTATGAAAGTAGCGAAGATGTCCTAGAGCAGTACTTAAATAGGCTTAAGCAATCTGTCACACCGACAGAACATACTAATTCTAGTAAAGGTGCTAGTGGTCAAAGTGCAACAAAAAATCGGAAACGCCCACCTGTATATATATTTACTTGGGGAGAGCTGGGAAAGCGGGAAAAGGAGGGAAAACTGATTGAATTCCGATGTGTTGTGACCACTCTTGCGTATAACTTAACTATGTTCTTACCTAATGGCATACCCGTCCGCGCTGAAGTAGACCTGACCTTAAAGGAGGTAGATAAAGAAAGGCAAAATCAATCTGGGACTCCTCAGCCTACTTCTAAGCAACGAGAGGAAGGAGGAAGGTAAAAACTAAGGGATTAAGCAAGAAGAGGAACGAAGTAGGAATAAGACTGGTTATCTTGACGTTTGAATAATTGATGAAAGTTTGAGTTGGCCACATAAGAAATACTTAGGTGCATTTATGCCAAGTAATGAGAGCCGCTATATCTCTCGCCTCTCCATTCAATTAGAAGGTTTGAAGCGAGAAAAACAGCAAAAATTGAGTCAGGATGTACTTCAGTTATTTATTGAAGAAAGTCTCCACTTGCCAGCTATGTTTACAATCATTTTGCATAATCCTTTCACTACTGGACGCAGCCAAGATGAGCATCCCTGGTTGGAAAATAATACTCTGGCTATTGGTAAGTGGATCAAGTTTGGTTTTCATACTGCTACTACGGAGGCTCAAGAATTCCAAACAGAAAAATCTATTGACTGTATTTTTGAAGGCGAGATTACTGCGATTGAAGCTCATTTTACGGAGGGTGGGGATGCGCCAATTGTAATTCGAGGTTATGACGCATCTCATCGTCTCCATCGGGGACGCTATAACCGCTCCTTTGTGAATATGACTGATAGCGACATCGTTAAGAAAATTGCTAATGAAGTAAGCATTAGAAAAGGCAAAATCGATGATAGTGGTGCTCCTCATGACTATGTTTTCCAGGAGAACCAGACGAACATGGCTTTTTTACGGGAAAGGGCAGCTCGAATCGGCTTTGAACTCTTTGTTCTCTATGACAGCGAAGAAAAAGAGAATAAACTGCATTTCCGTAAACCCCAGACAGATCAATCTCTAGACCTGAAATGGCTCGTGGATATCCATAGTTTCCGCACTCGCATAACCAGCGCAGAGCAGGTGAGTTCGGTAGAAGTCCGGGGATGGGATTACGGGGAAAAAAAAGCAATTGTCTCTACTGCTAGGCGCGAACGCCTAATTACTGAAACAGGAAGCCAACAGGGAAGCCAGACCAGTACAAAATTCCGTCTCGATAGCCAACCTCCTAAGATGATTGTGGTAGATCAGCCTGTATTCAGTCCAAAAGAAGCAGACACCATGGCTCAGGCTCTATGCGATGAACTAGGTGGTGAATTTGTCTATGCTGATGCAAAAGGTCAGGGGAATCCAGATATCCGTCCAGGCCGGGTGGTGAAGCTCCAAGGTATGGGGGAACGTTATAACGGTGAATACTACATCACTGAAGCTCGCCATATCTTTCATGAGAACGTATATACCACCGAATTTAGTGTGCGAGGTTTGCGCGGGGGCAGCCTATTCGATACCTTATCCCCTCAAACTCACCTCAAACCAGGACAGACTTTTCTAGTTGGAATTGTCACTAATAATAAAGATCCAAAAGGTTGGGGCCGGGTCAAAGTCAAATTTCCAACGCTAACAGAAGATCATGAAAGTCATTGGGCCAGAGTTGTAGGCGTCGGTGCCGCCAATCATCGGGGGTTCGATTGCTTGCCCGAAGTGGATGATGAGGTACTGGTTGCTTTTGAACATGGAGATATTCATCGGCCTTATATCTTGGGTGGAGTTTGGAATGGGAAAGATGCTCCTCCTGAGAAGGTAGATGATTCTGTTCAAGATGGCAAGGTGCGCCTACGAACGATTAAAACGCGCACCGGGCACGTCCTCCAATTCGTGGAAGAAGATAAAGGGGGCAGCAAGGCAGGGATTTACATCACAACTTCCGGTGGACACAAAGTGCGAATCAATGACAGCGACCGCAAAGTTGAAATTGAAACTAATGGCGGTCATACCCTGACGATGGATGATCATGGAGTAGGAAGTATCAGCATGAGTTCCACGGGCAGCATCAGCATCGAAGCCAGGACCAGTATTGATATCAAGGCCAACACCAGTATCAGTATCAATGGAGCCACGATTAGCATTAAAGGAACAGGTCCTGTCACCGTTCAAGGAACCCCAATTGCGCTTAACTAGACCTCTATTCAAGGAGAAATTGCTATGGCGGGTAGACCTGCTGCTCGAATTACAGACCTTACAGCTCATGGTGCACCGCTATTACCAGGGCCGGGGAGTCCCAACGTGATTATTGGAGGACTTCTGGCCTGGCGGGGAGTGCCCGCAGCGATGGGACAGCAAATGAAACAGCTCTCTGAACAGAATCAACGGGAGATTGATTTGGCTGTCGCTCCTCCTGCCAAGGCTGCGGCGATAGCAAAAGGATTAGCAGCTGGTTCGCTCATGGCTGCAGCCTTCCCCTGTGATAAAAATCTCTGTCCACCGCCCCCTATCCCAACAATTCATGGCATTGGTGTAGTGATTGATGGGAGCCAAACAGTTCTTATCAATAACCTGCCTGCCTGCCGCATGGGCGACACCGTTCAGGAAGCTACTAGTACGAATAAGATTGCGTTTGGCTTACCCACGGTTCTGATTGGTGGCTAGAACGAATAAACAGCCCGCAGAGTGCCGATCCATAACGTAGGATTACTGCTGATATTTCCTGGTTGAGAAATGAACAACAGATCGGGGGTGATCGTCATTCGGTCATTGACTCGGAAACTATAGTAAGCCTCAATATCGGTCTCCGTTCCGTTATTCAAGTTAGGCAACGCATAATTTCCCGTGATCGATGCCTTGGTTGAGCGTGGTGGCTGCCCGATAGAGATGGCTCCGACATTTCCGATGGTGAAAAGATCGGGGAAAGAAAAGCCAAACTGCCAGGTAGTGGCATCGAAACTAAACGTGTCTTTGTTGCTGCCATTAGAACTAGTAATGCTCCCATTGCCTGTAAAGCGCAAAGTTCCAGAACCAAAGCCATAGCGCCCAAATATAGCAACATTAGGCGTAAGCGCCCATTCCGCATTGACGCCAAAATTATCGCTTTGCAGGTTATCCCCGGCCCCAAAAATTGGGAAATTGCCGCCTGTTAATTTATCAGGGAAAAGAGGACGTTCTCCTGTGAGTCCAGCTTGGAAATTTCGCGTGAAATGGGAGTATTGCAAACGGATAGCAGCAGTAGGTGAGGGTAGAAATTCAAACTCTGTCACCAGGGTCGTGTTTCCTCCTGTGAGGCCACCATTACCGAAGCCAAAAGATTGCCCTCCACTAGCTGCAATATATGAGCCCCTCCAGGAAAATTGAGGAGCAATAGTCCAGTCAAAACCGAAGCCAGGACCAGCAAAACCGATGTCTTGATTGACCGTCTTTGCTCCATTTGCATCCACAATAGGTAGTGCAATAGTCCGGGTGATCAATTGATTTTTCAGCAGAGAAGTAGCAGAAAAATCGACTTCTTCATTACTGGCATAGCTATTGTTATCAATTAATTCAAATAGCTGGGTGCGGGGTCCAACATAGAAACGGAAGTTATCCCCAAAGAGCGGGGCTACATAGCGAACTTTGTCGAAGGTGACGGTAGCATTGCCATTGGTTCCGACGGAGGCCCTAGAAGCAACGGAACCATCAGCGATTCCGGCAAAGAATAAGCTCCCAGGGTCAGTCGCTGAGTTGTTCCCAAAGGTGAAGGAAGCATCTTGACCTGTAACACCACTTAAACGAACTAAGAGTTCATCTTTGCCTGTAAAAGTTGTGCGTAGATTGAGACGGGTACGACCTACAAAAGTAGTATTTCCACCAGAGCCGGGGACTGCGCTGGATATGACCCCTCCGGTTGGAGTAGCACAAGGACTGTCAAGGCCAGACACAGCTTGTGCAATCAAGAGCGGATTGGGTACATCGGTGTTTAGGAGATTATCTGTTAAAGCAGATGCCACCAGCACGGAGGGCTGGGCTATGCGATTAAAGCCAATCGGTCCCCCTGTTACAGGCGGCGGCTGAGAAATAGGGATCTGAGGAATAGGTATTTGAGGAGGAATACAGCCAGCTGAACTGAAGACACTACCCGATAATCCACCAAAAGGACCGCCAAGGGTTACATCACCACTAGCGCCGCCGCCTGTAACGGCCATAACTACCGAACCATCAAGCTTGGTCGTCGTGGAAAATTGATGGGCTTCCAGTTCTTTCGTTTTCGCTTCTAGAGCATCAGTACGGCCTTTGAGGGTTGCCAGTTCTGTCTTGAATTCTTCTTGCATTCGTTGAACAATGGCTAAGTCTTCTTTGGTAGCAAGCGAAGCCGTGGCTGCCGCAATTTGTTCCCCTACTTTGTCAAGACAAGCATTCAAACCTGCCGCAAATTCATAACGGCTGAGCGGTCTATTCCCTAAATATTTCTTACTGGGATAGCCTTCAATACAACCATAGCGTTCGACCAGAGATTTAAGAGCTTGAAAGGCCCAGCTATTTGGGTCTACATCAGTTAATTCTGAGACAGAAGACACCTGAGATATGCTATCCCTAGAATTGATCATGCCAGAAACAGAAGTGTCCGGAGTAGCTAATGCTGGAACAGCAAGAATACTCAGAGACAAGGAACCAGAAAGCCCTAAAAGATGAGCAAAGCTAAATCGTGTACCCCACATAACAATTCGACTCCTCACAATTGTGCTGAGTATCGTAGCACGGCCATAAAAAAGCGAATGCCAAAAAATATTGAGAATTCGATCTTTATCACCTATTAGGGGCTAGTTTGGCGAAAATTGGGCCTGAATAGGTAACCAGTTTGCATAGGTTAATCCGATACCTTTATTCACTATAGATGCTGATCTTAATTTGTTCTTAGGCTGTCTTGTCTAAGTGACTTTATCTATCTGAAACTTACCGTCACTGGTAATCAACCATTCCTCTAATTCAAATCGAAAACAGACCTTGTTATCCTGTCCCAGGCAAATGATATCTCCTGGTTTTAGTTGGCATCCAGGAGGCAACCCTGGATCGATCGGTTTCCCATTGAGATAAGTACCGTTACTGCTACCAGCATCCTCCAAAAAATAGGATTTGCCTTTGACGGTGAGGAGGGCATGAACCCGAGAAACAATACTGCAAGAGGGTAGATAAGAAACATCTATATCAGGAGGATGTCTTTCATTGGGTCTACCGATATAGACTACAGACTTTCCAAGCGCAACTCTTAAGCGTTCATTGGTTTCTATATGGACCAAAACTGCTTGAGTTTGCTGCCGCACCGTACTGGAAGAATTAGATAATCCTTGAACTTGGGTCGACAGAGGTTTAGCTATTTCCTGCTGAATAAAGGGCGTATCTTTTTGCCTCAGCTCAATCTGTTTTCTTCGAAAAACTGTTAAGAAGTTACTCTTTGTGACCTTTTCTCCAAGGGCATCAGAGAGTATCTGCCATACTTTAGCGCCAATCGTTTTAATATATTCATCATCGTAGCCAGCTTTTTCTGCAATTTCGGAATAGGATTTACTCTCCCAACACTGACGGAATACAAGCTCTTGAATATTGGTCAGCTTAGCTGGAGTTAGCACTGTATCAATGATGCTCAGTGCCTGCTCAATCGTCATACTACTTAGATATCTTGACTCCATAAGTACGGAAAGCTCTATAGTGAGACCTTGATACATCCCAATCTCTTCATTGGCTGAATAAATACACAATAATTCACTGACGATCCACAAAGATAATATTCAGCGGACTTAAAGCATAAAAAGCAGGCAAGTCTCCTGCCGGAAGAACTGTAATTCTAAAAGGATAATTACCTCCTATACTTGGATTGCGAATACCCTGCACCTCAACGGTCATCGAACTGCCTGGAGAAACCGCATCTTTGAGTTTGATATCAAATTCTTGGCCATTCAAATCGACTTTCTGCAGTTTAATTGGGTTGTTATTGGCTAAGACTCTGATGCTGCCTGCACTAGGAGGTGCAATACTTGCTGGAAATTCTAACAATATCTGTCCAATGCCTCTATTCGCCTCGCGGGGTAAATCGACGGTAAAGCGATAGGTGGCATTGAGGCTACGAGCTACCCGTAGAGAAGAAGTTGCTCCCGTAGCATGAGGAATTCCTTCAATATTAAAGAAGGTCGGAATCTGCAGATCAAAAGGTTCATCAGGTTCTATCGCAGCTTGAGCAATTGTCAAGTCTTCCATCGCCTCTGCTTTGCTATTCCCATCATCCGCTACACTTTTTAACTGATAAGGACGTCCAGGGATGAGGTCAGCCGTTTCCTGCCCGGAAAGTCCTCCTTGAAAGAGGACATTCCCTTTAGCCATCAGCGTAATCGTCTTGAATAATGCCTCCTTGTCTAAAAGTTGCGTGCTGATTGCTACCTTCTCTGGCTGAGGAGCCGTAACCATCATTTCCACATTTAAAGATTGGCCTGGAATAATTTGGTCACTGGTTTGGTCTGAAAAAGCAATTTGGACCGGAATAGAAGATTGGGTTGCGATAGGTTCAGGTAAAGCTTCTACAGGTTTTTCACCCGTTGGCTTATTCTTAAGAATAGACTGATTCACGGGTTCTACAACTGGTATTTTTGGCTCAGGAACAGATGGTTTTGCTAAAGGTTGTTCCTGGGTGCTTTGAGAAAGTATTGGATTAGTATCAGGAGCAGATTCAGCTGAGGTCGTTTTAGCTGACGGTTCTTGCGGAGTTTTAACAGTTGGCTTGGATTTAGTGTTAGAGGGCTTTTCTAGCCCTTGCTTTGCCTGTGCAGGCTTAACCGCAACAGGTATAGGCACTACTTGCACTGCTTGGCGGATGGTACTGAATAGCTCACCATCACTGGCAATAGTCCGCAAACTATAACGAACTTTCGGATTGAGTCTACTCGTAACGTCAGGCCCGAAGGTGGCGGTGTACAGGCTAGCCCCTTTCGATCGGATTGCGACGAGAACTTTTTCCCCTTCTAAAAGCTGGATGGTCGCCTGGGTTTTAGCGGGTGTTTTGTCTTTTACCCGTACCGCTACTTTCAGCGGTTGATTGATCTGTATTTTTTGACTGGTGCTGCGTTCAAACTGGAGGCGAGGCGCTTTATTGGCTGGTGGAACAGCCTGGGTTGCCGGAGTGGAGGGTTTACTGGCTACCGCAGGGTTGGTTGGCTCCATGGCATATACCTGGACCTTTTTGAAGTAGTCTGCCAGCGTCATCTTCCCGGTTGCCATGGAAATCAACAGCGGTGCAGAAATATCGGTGCCCCAAGGCTTAGACTGTATCCCCAGATTGCCTCGGAATAGAGGTTGATAACGGAGGACGATCAGAGCTGCCTGGGTAGAAGTTTTTTTAAACAGCGGTCCGCTCTCTGGCCCTCCTTTTTGGGCTTGGAGTAACCAGCGTCGTTCTTGCTCTGTCAGGAGACGGTAGGGACCATAGACCGCCAAGCGACCATCACTATTTAAAGATTCGGTAATGCTCTGAGGACTAACTCCAGCATGGACCGGAAAAGCCCCAACCAAGACGAAACCAAGGCAGAGGCTAAGGGAGAAGGTTTTAGAACAGAACATGGTGATGACCTTATCTGCGGTTTACTTCTTGAAAACTCATCCTGCCAAAACCAACAAATTGCTTGACTGGTTTGCTGCCGATGGGAAAGGCATTAATTTCAAAGAGATAGGTTCCTGCCTGACCGGGATTGCGGATTGGCTTGAAATCTACTGCCACGGTTTGATTGGGCTGTATCGGTTGGTCAAAGTTTATAACGACGGTTCGACCCTCCAAGGTGACCTGAGCGGGGAGGACGCGTGCAGGAAGAAAGGCGCCGTCACTATCTGGATTGGAAGGAATATATGCTTTTACATCTCCTGGATTGGGGACATTTGCTCCAAACGCTCCAAAGTTATCAGGAATATTAATCGTAAGACGGGCCAAGGGCTGATTGGCTTCAGGGGGAATTTTGATACCAAATTGGTAGGTGGAAGGATAGTAGTCTACGATTCTGTATAAGTTATTTGATTTTTTGAGCTGTAGGGCTGTGGCAAAAGCGGTGGGCAGTTCATAGAAAGCAGGTAAATCGCCTGCGGGAAGCACGGTAACCGCAATACTATTAGCACTGCCCGATGAGGCTGCTTTACGAATCTCAGGGATTTTGACAGTTACTTCTGTGCCCGCAGGAACTGGCTTTTCAAAGGTGATGTCATAGGTTTTCCCCTTTAACTCCGCACTTTTAACAGGGATGGACGTATTGTTCATTGCAAGCAGTACCTGGTCGGAACTAGGCGGTGTAAACCCTTCAGGGAAGTCCACGAGAATTTGGCCCATATCTTTCCCCGCTCCTTTTGGAAGAGCGACGGTGAACTGATAGGTAGCACTGGGATTGGCCGGGTCGCCTCCGGGGGTCCAGCTGGTTTGTGAAACCTTGAGATTGGTGCCCGGATTAAAAAAGGTTGGAACTTGCAAGTTGAAGCCAGCATCCTCCGTAGCGACCTTGGCCACAATCAGGTCTTCCAGGGCCTCTGCGCTTTCTTTACCCTCTGCCAAGCCTTTCAACTGATAGGAGCGGCCTGGAGTGAGATCAGCAGTTGTCTGTTCTGGAAACGTTCCTTGGAAGATGCCTTGACTTTGATAGGTAAGGGGCAGCGTGGCGACGACTTTATCCTTATCTAAAAGCTGTACCGTAACTTTGACATTTTCTGGCTGGGGAGCGGTGACGAGCGTCTCTATCTTCAGCGCTTCTCCTGGAATAATTTGTTCACTGGTCTGTTCAGAAAAAGCAATCTGGGTAGGAGTACTGGATGTAGTTGGCTGCGTCGCTACAGGTTCTTGAGTTTCAGGTGGTTTAGACGATACTTCCGGTTTGGGTTTCTTCGGTGGTACGGTAACTGGAAGCTTACTCGCAGGCTGGACAGGTTGAATCACCTGAAGCCCTTGACGGACATTCCCAAAAAGTTCACCATCACTGACAATTGTTCGCAGACTATAACGAGCTTTTGGATTCAGCCTTTTGCTTATTTCAGGCCCAAATTTAACAACGTATAGATTGGATTGTTTTTGAAAAACTGGCTTCACCGCCACGAATACTTTATCGCCTTCTAGCAGTTGAACAATGGCCTGTATTTTCGTAGGTGTTTCATCTTTGACCCGAAAAGCGACCGTTATCGGCTGTCCCGACTGCACCTGTTGACTGGTACTACGATCGAACTGTGGACGCGGAGCTTTATTGGGCGGCGGTGTTGGTGGCGTAGTCGTTTTAGGCGTAACGTCTTTGGATGCAACGGGCTCGGTGGCATTGATTGATATTTTCTTGAAATAATCAGCAAGGGTTATCTTGCCTGTTGCCATGGACAACAATACAGCGGTAGAAATATCTGCTGCCCAAGGTTTAGATTGAATACCAAGATTGCCCTGGAAATCAGGACGAAAACGCAACACGATCAACGCCGCTTGAGTCGATGTTTTTTGAAAAAATGGCTTACTTTCTGGTCCCCCTTTCTCTGCGAACAGGAGCCAGCGCTGTTCTTGTTCGGTCTGTAAACGATAAGGGCCAAAGGTTTTTAGTCGGCCATCACTATTGAGGGTATCGGTGATCGCCCTGGGGCTAGTTCCTGCTTGGGCAGGGGTTAAAGTACCTATGCTTAAACCGAGCAAAAGGCATAGTAGCAGTGGCTTATTTGAGTGCATTGTTCCATTCTTTAATGAGTTTTTCTGATTCAGGATAACGCTTAGCTTCAGGAGGAACTTGGGTGGCGGTAGCCACCGCTTGACGTAACAAAGTAGCATCTTCATTCAACATGCCAAGGTTGCCATTTGAGGTGGCTCCCTGCAGCAGTTCATCAGCCCAAGTGTCACTAACTTTTTGCAGTAATTGCTTGGCCTGAGTCGTTTCAGGTGCTTTGGGAGCCAAGGAAAGCAAGCGTTTGATATCCTCATAGCTTTCTTTCCACTGCTGCTGTTGTGCATGGTCCTGAGCCAATACAAACTGGCCAGTACTGCATTGCTTCACCAAAACCTGTAAGGGGTCTTCGATATTTTTAGGAACCGTCAGTCCTTGCAATTGATTGATTTGTTGCAAGCAATCTCCCCAGCGTTTCTCTTTGGCTGCTTGTTGCGTATCTTCAAGCAATTTCCTTGCTAAGGGGTCGGAGCCTCCTTTGTCGACAATAGCTGGGGGAGCGTTGAATTGGGGCAGAACAAAAACTGCGGTTGCCAGGGCCAGGGCCACGAATGCACCCCCGATCCACAGTCCAATGGAGGGTTGAGGCTTGGTGAAGGTATCCTGAGCAGGCGAAGAGGGTTGAAACTCTGTGCGGTCTAGGGTTGTAGATACAGACCGACCTTCCTCCACATAGGTTTGGGCTCGCTGCTGGGCCAGCTCCGCTTTCCATGCTGCCTGTTTGTTTTGCGCTTCAGATTCAAACACGGTCCCAGAAACTACGGTGGCTGCTCGACTAATCGCTTCATCATACTTTTTCTCAGCAGCTAGTCTTTCAGCTTGCTCCAAGGCTTGCTTGGCCTGGATTTCTTTCAGCCACAGGGGTCTACGTTGTAAAGCCCGTGGCTGACTCACCGTTCCCGCCGGAATGCTTGCCAACTGTTTGACCGCTTGTTCCCAACGCCGCTCTGCTGCCAGAGATTCTGCCCTGCGCAAAATATCAGCTGCTTGTTGTTCCTTTTTCCACTGGGATATCAGCGGGTTCAAACGCTGACTGACTCCCGGCAGCTTGTTAATCAGTTCCGCTCTCTGTAGCGCTTCAGACCATTTCTCTCCGCGCGCTAAATCTTCCGCCGATTCCAGGACTTTTTCGATCCAGCGTTGGGATTCTGGTTGGGCCGTACTGTACACCACAGAGTTGGAAGGAATCGTTCCGACGGTGGATACAGCCCGGACCAAACTGCTGATTTCTCCTTCTTGAGCCATCTGGCGAGCCTGTTCTAAAACCCGCTGGTACTCAGCTTCTAGCTGCCAGCTTTTCAAGAAGTTCTGGGCTTCCGCATAGACCGGAGAGCTATAGCTAATGTGCTGAACCAGGGAGCTAGCTTCAGCCCAGCGACCTTGAGCGGTCAATTGGAGGGCACTGTTCAGAACTTGTTGGTCCTGCTGCCGGAGACTGTCTTCCTGGAGGCGTCGTACCGCTCGTTCTAACTGCTGGCTGATTTCGACACTGCTCTTTGGACGGTCTTGGGGATTTTTCTCAAGACACTTGAGGATAACGTGCTCTATCTCAGCGGGTACCGGGCGGTCGGGATTAGCTTGTGCCATCGGTCGCGGAGACTGCTCATTGTGCGCCCGATACCAGGAGGCAAAGGAATCATCTTCCACCGCAAAAGGCTTAGCTCCAGAAAACAACTCATATAGAATCAGCCCCAAACTATAGAGGTCCGAACGCAGGTCTATCTCCCTACCCTGCAGTTGCTCTGGAGAAGAATAGCGTGGAGTGCCCATGTAGCCCTGGGTCAAAGGTCCTGTCTGCGCTAGAGCTGCATCCCGCAAAAATTTGGCAATACCGAAATCCAAAATCTTCACCCGCTCTCCCCGTTGCGCATCGGGGATGAGATAGATATTGCTCGGTTTCAGGTCACGATGAATAACACCCTGTTCATGGGCTACCTGGAGCCCTTCGCAGAGTTGCTGCACGATGGAGACTATTTGTTCTAGTTCCAGGTGGGCATCGGGTCGAATCAATTCTTCCAAATCGCGGCCCTGGAGAAATTCCATGGCGTAGTAAGGAAGGTCTAGCTCATCGAGAATGCCATAGTCGCGGATTTGGACAATATTGGGGCTGCGGTCTCCTAGGCGGGCACAAATCGAGGCTTCATCTCGGAACCGCTGACGCAAAGCATCATTATCGACACAGCTCTGGGCCAGTAGTTTGATTGCCACCACCAAGTCAGGAATCTCTGTGTGCACCCCTTTGTAGACAGAACCCATGCCGCCTGCACCAATCTTTTCAACGAGTTGGTAGCGACCAACCGTACGGTTGAGGAAAGTATCGCGACGGGTATAGGGTTGAGACACAGGTGGAAACAGAAAAAGTGAATAATTGTTTTGTCCACAATATGGCATATTTCCAGGAAATAGTGGATATTCAGTTACCGTAAGTAGCAATAACATCACAAATCTATAGAGTGGTTAGGTTGAAGTACAGAGCTCAAGCGTATGAACAGCCCTAAGCATCTTGTCAATGGACAATCTTTCGGCTCGATTGGACATTTTTTCGATCGCTGTTTTTAGACCAGCCTGCTCGACGGTAATCCTTGGCGATAGAGTTACCCCTGTCAAGAATGTTTAGTTTCTCTGACATGGGTAACTGCTACGCTCTAATGAATACTATCAGGGCCTTCAGAATCTGATTCTTCTGGTAGTGCTAAAGGTGGGTCCAACGGTTCTATGAGGATCTGGTTTGGAGCAAGTGTCGCTTCTAGATTCCAGCCATTTTCCTCTTCCATTTGTTGTTGAAGATCTTGCCATTCTTGTTGTTGTTGAAAATCTGGCAGTCCGGGGTCCATAGTTCATCTCCTTGTCATTGTTTATTGTGAATAGACTCACGGTTTCTTTGACTATTAGAAAAGTAGTGACTTTAGACCTGGATACTGCTGCTAGTCACTATAATTCAAGAGTCTTTGACACTATCTGCATAAATGTTGTTTGAAACACTGAAAACATGATTCTAAGCTGCTGGAGCAGTCATTGGCCCGCCGTGATTTTCATCCTCGGATTCATAATCACCCGAGTATGGAGGCTGGTATTCAGAATAATTTTCTGGAGTAGGTTCAAAAAGTTCAGGCTCTGGATTGTTATCTATCTCAGCTCTTAAACCAAAACTCGTTTCCAGTACTTCCTGATCTTCTCCATTTGGATAAGGAGGAGTTTCCTCTATAATCACATCTCCGTCAGCATCTAGAGGGAAATGGGGACTTTCCCCTTCTTCCATGATGATGTCTTCGTCAAGCAGAAAAGGGTCTTGATCCACATCTTCATGAGCGATAAGGCTATCTTCATCTTGTGTTTCTGTACTTGCTTCTTCAACGGGAACTTCAGAAGATTCTAAAGGCTCATACTCGTTTTCTTCCATGGTGCTTCTCCTTGTAGTTAGTTGACGAACCAATGATTGTGTAGCCAGTGACTGCAATCTTTGTTTCTGTCCTACATACGTCGGAGGATATTAGATGGATCACTAAGGTGGGCAAAATTTTTTGAGCCCTTAAAATAAATAGAGCATTGTTGTTATAGCAATGCTCTGCACTGACCAGACGCCATAGAACGATGGACAGGGTCTATCCCATGTCAGTATCTTCTGGGGGCATGGGATAATCGCCCAAGGGATGCTGTTCTTGCTCTTGTATCTTTAGCCGTTCATCCCGTTCTCTTTGCCAATTAGGGTCATCATTGTCTGTATTAACGCCAACGCCTCCACTACTTGGCTGATAAAAAGAGCCCACTGTGCTATCTAAGGCTGTATGAGCATCGCTTTCAGCATTATCTCGATGGGCGAGGTAGCTATTCATCATTTCAGTACTGGCCGATGCTGCTGCCTGATCCGAACCACGGATTAAGTTGCTATTACTATCCAAAGGGACTTCATCAAAAGCTTCTACGTGGGTATCGTCTGCCCCAAAGCCCACGGGATTGAAAACATTAATGCTCTCAACAGGAGCATGGGGGTCTGCGGTATTACTCGTGTCGCGGAACATATGGGCGTTGCTGTAGCTGTCTTCGAGGGCATGGGTAGCCTGTCCCAGGTCGCGCATCTCTTGCGCTTGCAGATCTGCCTTCGAAACTCCATTCCAGTCATCTATTCCAGGGTCATCATGCAGATCTTCGATAGAGTCTTGGTTATCCTTCAAATTCGAGGCAGCTCGCCCTGTGAGTACACTACGCTGAATTCCCTGGTTAATCTCCTCGTGTGACAGAAATCCATCACGGTTGCTGTCCAGTTTATCGAAGTTTTTGAGGGCGTCATGGTCTGCCTTCGCAGTCTCTAATTCATCTGTGACAAAGTTGCGAATATCTGCCAAATTCTGTTCACCAGATTTATTTGGATCAGCCATACTATGCTCTCGTTGGGCATCACGGGCCGCCCAATATGGCTTCCAGGTATCTCCCCCACCGAAAGTACTATCCTCACCAAAAAACTCGTTTACGATCGGGGCACCCGGACTGCGGTCAGCATATTTCTGACCTTCATCTAAAGCGGCATAAAACTGGTCAAAATTCATCCCATCTACTTGACCATCAACAGCTCTCGCGGCAAAGAGCTGTCGCGCCGCTTCTTGTGTAATTGCATGGTGACCAGCATCTTTCTTTTGGTCCATTTTTTGTAGAGCTCCTTGTTAGTATGTACAGAACATAGGTTCGCGGTTAAAACTAAGCCCAAGTTGGATCTTCTGGTGGCATTGGATAATCCCCAGGCTCAGAAGGCGTCGAATCATCTGTCGGAATTTCAGGATACTCTTCTGGCTGCGCATTCAGAATCACAGGTTTTCCTGTGAGCGGGTCATGAATAATCATCGGTGGCTGAGGGTGCATCTGTTCGTTGGCTTTCCGAATCGAGCGAGTAACCGGATCTTCTTCAGAAATTGTTGGAAGAGGATCGGGCTTCCACCATTCATGAGGTCCTTGCTCACCCCGACGTTGGGCTTCTCGTTTATCCTCTTCCTCTTGTTCCGCTCGTCGACGTTTTTCTGGATCGTCATAGCGGTCACTGGTGCTTCCCTTTGGCGTGACCCCAATCTGCCAATCTCCCACAGTCACACCAAGACCCGTATCGTTTATTTCTAGTTCATCTTCGTCAGGATTCATTCTGTATCTCCTTTGACTTTTAAATAAATAATCAGGTGATTTGAAACTTCCTCCCAGTAGTCACCCTCGATTTCATCATCCACAATCTAGCCATCGATTTCAGTAGGAAAAAGTGAGAACGTTCTCTTGCAAAGGTTTTAAAAAGTAATAAGGCTCAAAAGGTGTCACTTCTGAGCCTTTCTGAGAGAAGTCAGGATTAATAAATACCGTGGTCATCAGGGTCTCTTCCCAATCCACCATGGTTAGGAAAAAGGTCATAGGTTTCTTTATCCTCAGGGGAGAGAGTCTCGTAGAAGTCGGGAGGAACTGGCTCAGTATCAGCGTCACCTGTGACACTATCCCAAACATGCTCAGCAGTGTCGGTCACATCGTCCCAAACTTTTTCTGCCCCATCTGAAACGGTATCCCAAACTTCTCCTGCCTTATCCATATATTCCTGAGGCATCTCTAAGGTAGGTGTTGGCGTGGGATTAAATCCTGGTGGAAATGGATCTCCGTCAGATTCTCCTTCACCGGAAAGTTCTACCAGGTCACGCTCACTAAATGCCCCTAAATTACTACTGGAGGAACTGCTTGAGGACCCACTAGAAGAACTGCTCATCTCATCAACCATCCCCATCTCTTCATCTTCCATATCTGATTCTCCTTGCCCTAAATCGGTGTCTTTTGGAAAAGACACCAAGTCAGTGATTCTTATAAAGTATTACTAACTTGGTGCTATACGCGTTCACTCCCCCATGATTGACTGGCTAAGCCAAAAAGTATTTAGTCAAAGGGATTGAGATAGTCCAAAGCGTCACTAGCTGCGTCAGAAACGGTGTCATAAGCATCACTAGCGGCATCAGAAACCGTGTCATAAGCATCACTAGCCTTATCAGAAATTGTGTCGTAGGCTCCTGATGCCATGTGCCCAACACCTTCTAGATACTCACCTTCAGAGAAAGCATTAGCAGCCTGGTAGGACTCTTCTTCACCGACTAAGCTCGTCAGGCCATCGGAGATTGCGCCACTAACTGCTCCATCGGTAGCATGCTCGATACCCATACCAATAGCTGCGCCCGCTGCTCCAGCAACTAGCACCGCACCGCCAATTACTCCAGCCGTCGTGGCAGCAGCACCTGCTGCTCCAGCCCCCATAAACCCTGCACCGAGGGCTCCAGCGCCTCCCACGATTTCGTATACACCCTGCTCTTCTTTATCAGACATCGCTTTATCTCCCATGGGTATCTATAGAAAACAGCACAGCGAGTTTTAATCCCAACCGTCTGTTAATGGCTCTGCTAACTCAATAATTACTCCTCTACCTATCTTTTGCTGTGAGAAAAAGTAAGGGCTTTTTATGAGTTTGAGGTATGAAAAAGTGATGTGCAGAAAATGCTTAGTTGATCTATTGACTAAAATGGTGAACCCCTGCCAAGGAAATCGCTCTGAGGTTGATACACTCAAACCTTAGAATGAAAATCTAGATCAGGCTTTTACCCTTTGCTAGACTGTCTACCTCTTGGATTTACCAGTCAGTCAAACTGACTACTCTTTTCATAGCATCACTAAGACAGCTCAAGTATCTGCAAGAAATCAAGCGCTGCTTGCCATACCACTAGGATGATAGCCATTAAGTAGGGGATAAAACTAAATTTTTAACAAATATGTGGAATATTTAACAGATGCTTTGCAAATTCAACGCGCTGCAGCCTTCGACCTTTGGCGAATAGGCGGCCCGTAGGCAACTTGTTACGCTAGCCTCCGTATATCGGGCAGAGTAGAACTCGCATGCCGGACATAACTGATGGTAAGCAGCGTGCCTATTTAGGAACAGGATGGGCTTTTCCTCTGCGACTCAATGTACAGGGGGGCCTTCAGCTTGGTTCTGAGGAGCAAGACATTGAAGAAGCAATCTGGATTATCCTCCGGACTGGATTAGGAGAGCGGGTCTATCGGCCTAACTTTGGATCGCGTTTAGCGGAATTAGCCTTTGCCCCGATGAATAGTGAAACGCTCTTAATGATGCGTCTGCATGTAGAAGAAGCCTTAGAAATTTGGGAGCCCCGAATTATTCTGGACGAAGTGCAGACAGACCCCGACCCCGTGCGCGGTCGCGTGGATATCATCATCGACTACCACCTAAAGTCTAGCTACGACCCTCGTAGTCTGGTCTATCCCTTCTATCTCCTTCCGCCCACTGAAGAGGAGTAATCGTGGAATTTGATTTTTTACCTAAGCTACCGAATTCCAATCTGGATGACCGGACCTTTCAGGACTTGGTGGATGAATGCATTCTGCGCATCCCCCGCTACTGCCCAGAATGGACCGATTACAACGCCAGTGATCCTGGTATCACGCTGATTGAGCTATTTTCCTGGCTAACAGACCAGATGTTGCTCCGCTTCAACCAGGTGCCCCGCCGTAACTATGTAGCCTTTTTAGAATTGCTGGGCATTCGTCTTCAGCCTCCTGCCCCTGCCCAAACCGACTTGACCTTTTACCTGACCAATGCCCTTCCGGAAGCCTATTGTGTGCCGCCGAATACGGAGGTTGCCACCGAGCGCACCCAGACCGATGAGGCCATTGTCTTCAGTACCGACCGTCCTCTATGGATTGGCAAACCGAATCTGACCCATTTTCTGACGGCCCAGACCTTGGAAGACGCTCCTCAAGCACTGCGGGACCGAGTCACCGACCTCTGGACCCGTGAGCCTAATGGGCAATGGCAAGGAAGTGAACAGCCTATTTTTGATGAACAACCTCAGCCCGGCAATAGTTTCTATCTTGTGCTCGACCCAGAACAGCCTTTAGACGGTAATGTGCTGGCTATCACCTTGAAAGGGGCCGCAGCCACACCCACGGGCATCAATCCCAACTTTCCTCCTCGTCGCTGGGAAGCCTGGAACGGAGAACGCTGGCAATCGGTTCTGTTGGGAGAAAGGGACGATAAAACACGAGGATTCAGCTTTAGCGAAATGGCTCAGCAGGGTCAAAATCCTGTGCAAGGAGCCGATGTCACACTCCATCTGCCCCAGCGTTGGCCTGTAACTCGATTTACAACCTATCAAGGTCGCTGGTTACGCTGCGTCTATACAACGCCTGCGCCAAACCAACCGGGGTATGGCAGTTCTCCCCGGATTATTGGTCTAGCCGTGCGCGCTATTGGCGGGACGGTGGGAGCAAGCAATAGTACTCAGGTTCGCAATGAGTCCCTGGGCACGAGTGACGGAACGCCAGGACAAACCTTTCAATTGCAAGGAGCCCCGATTCTGGCTCGTCGGGACAGCGAATATGTTTTGGTGACGCCTCCTGGTGGCTTGCCCCAAACCTGGAAAGAAATTACTGATTTTGCTGACTCTGGCCCGGAAGACCTGCACTACACCCTCGATTCATTGACTGGTACCGTTCAGTTTGGTCCCTTGATTCGGGAACCTGTCCAGCTCAAGCAGCAAACCCAGATTCGTTTGGCCGTCCAACAGCAAGCTCATGCTGTTGTCGCTGCTGCTCCATCCGCAGAAGAAATAAGTTCCTTAGAACGCCAGTATGGAGCGGTTCCACCCCGTGGTGCAACGCTTGTGATGGTGTCCTATCGCCTAGGGGGAGGGCGGCGAGGCAATGTTCAGCCAGGAAGCTTGAAAGTTTTAAAATCGGCAGTGCCCTATATTAGTCGGGTGCTCAACCATATTCCGGCCCGCAATGGGGCCGATGCAGAATCTCTGGACCAGGCCGTACTCAGAGCTCCACAAATGCTGAGAACTCGTGACCGAGCGGTGACACCTGAAGATTTTGAGACTTTGGCGCAAAGAGCCGCCGGAGGAGCGGTAGCAAGGGTGCGCTGTCTACCTGCCATGAATCCCAATGAAGCAGGAACCGTACGGCTGTTGGTCATCCCCCAGTCCAATACCGATCTCCTGAAACGAGGCGATGGGATGAATCCAGAACTATTTACCCTCCGCCCTCAACTGCAACAGCAGATTCTGGGCTATCTGAATGAGCGTAAGCTTTTGGGAGTCCAAGTCCAACTCCAAGAGCCTGAATATGTTGGTGTCCAGGTCCAAACGGAAGTGGGCCTCCAACCGGAGTACAACAATCCCCGCGCCCAGCAAGAGGTCTTGTTTAATCTACGGATGGCCCTCTACCGCTACCTGAATCCCTTGGTTGGAGGAGCCGATAGCAAGGGTTGGCCTTTCGGTCGGCCCGTCTATCCCTCCGATATTGTGGCCTTGCTCCAACAGACTCCTGGGGTTCTTTATTTGGGAGCCGTCTTGCTTTTTGTGGTGCGCAAGCGAGGAGAAAACTGGGTACGCAAGCCCTCGCCTGACCCAATGATTGACCCCGGTCCCCTGGGCCTGGTCTGTTCTTGGGCCGATAATCGTCTGCGCTCCAGTCATGTCATCAATCCCTTGGGCGGTCGTTAGCCATGACACAAGCCCGTGACCGTCAAGCCCTGAGGATCCAACTGACGCCGATGCAGATTCCGGAGGCGGTCCCGAATGCAGGCTTAGCGATTACGGGGGGTATGACGACCGATGTTTCTTCCCAAGGACCCAGTCTGGTGCTGCATCCGGGAGAACCCAGTGAAATGGTCGTGAAGGTCAAGAACCTAGGCACTCAAACCCAGCAGATAGACCTCAGGGTAGAAGGAGCTTTTCCCACTGCATGGTTCCGAATCGGAACAGAAGGCCATGAACTAGCTCCTAGTCAGCAGATGGATGCCGTGCTCTACTTTCAGCTTCCGGCCACTTTTTTTGAAGAACAACAGGCTTTAGAATCTGCGGAGCGTCTGAATATTGATTATCAAAGTCGCCTCTGTGTCTACTATTCCACCGCTGCCAGCAGAGGAGTGGAACAGGTCGAATATACAGAATTTAGTCTCCATATCCGTCCCCACAGCCTTTATCTTGATTTTTTGCCCGTCATCTATCGGGAAGTGGACTTCATCGGGCGCTTCCTTAAAATCTTTGAGCAAGCCTTTGAGCCTGCGGTCCAAAGTTTGGATGCGATGTGGGCCAATCTAGACCCGTTGACAGCTCCCCGTGGCCTTCTGCCTTTTCTGGCTTATTGGGTGGCTTGGCCGTTAGACCCTCGCTGGGACCTGGCGCGGCAGCGCCGTCTAATCCGCAATGCGGTCGAACTTTATCGTTGGCGCGGCACCCGTCGGGGCC
Source organism: Gloeobacterales cyanobacterium (assembly GCA_038245785.1). Lineage (GTDB taxonomy): Bacteria > Cyanobacteriota > Cyanobacteriia > Gloeobacterales > PMM-0068 > Sivonenia. Next base: position 55,109 of record JBBRSB010000027.1, read on the forward strand.
TCCGTCTTTATCTGCATCACTACACAGGTTTACCCCTCGATGACCATATCCCCCGTGAAGCGGACAAACATATCAGTATCACCGAGCCCTCTGGCCAGGGGCTTATCCTGGGCGGGGCCCGCTTAGGTCAGGACTCGGTTCTGGGAGGAGGACGTCCTTATCACTTCATGGTTCGTCTACGTCCTGAACGAGAAAATCAAGTAGATGAACGGTTGGTCCGCCGTATTCTGGCTCAAGAAAAACCGGCTTTTTGTACCTACGAGCTGATGATTACGAAGCCCCCTGAGAGTCCACAACAACCGCCAAATCCAGAACCTGTCCCCAATCCCACTTCTTGAACATTGGATTACTGCTATGACCCAAGCTTTTCCACCCCCACCCGCCAAGCCCTTTGAACGACTGCAAGCTAACGATGGTCTATTGATTAACGCTGAACGCTGGCGCAAAGCTCATGAGTACCATCGCCAACGTCAAAATGTTCACTATCAATCGCTGAATCAACCGGGAATTGTCCACGGACTGGGCGTTCATGTGATTCCTGCGCCCTTGGAAGTCCAGGCTCAGTTCCGGGATGGTCGCTGGGTCCAGATTCAGCCTGGCATTGCCCTTGACTTAGCCGGAAACCCAATTATTGTCCCCCAGCCCATCGATTTTCGGATTGCGGTGGACGTGCCTGCCCAAGAGCCTTTGATGGTTTATCTCGTGCTTAGTTATGTAGACCCTGAAGACCTACGCCGCGATGAGCGCCGTGAGATGGTCCAGGAAACGTTCCGGATTGACGAAAAGACAAATCCAGCGGAGGGCATGGAAGTTGAAGTCTGTCGGGTTCTATTGCAACCGGGCGAAGTCCAGCTTGCTCTCCCAAGTGATGTCTTTTTCCCTGGCTACGACAATCTGGACCTGCGTTTTCGCACCCAAGCACGAGCCCGTTCCCAGGCCGTCGTCCGGGTGGCGCAGGTGAACCACAGTGATCCTGACTGTGCGCGCGGATTTTTTAATCTCGGCTATTTGCTCCGCTCTGTGGAAGTCCTCTATCCGCAGCTACAGGCCCTTGATGAAATCGGTCAAGTGACCTTGGAACCGGGCAACGAAGCGCTGGATAGCTATGACCTGCTCTATTTGACGGGCAAGCAGGCTTTGTCTTTGAACAGTCGAGAATTTGAAGCCTTAAAACGATATCTCGACGGCGGAGGTGGACTTTTTGTCGATGCTCCTACCGATGGAACGCCCCTGGTAGAGAGTGTGACAGCCCTGGCCCAACAGTTGGAAACTCCGCTCGAATATCTGGACCGCTTGCGTCGAGACCATCCTCTTCGGACACGGCCTTTTCTCTTTGCAGCCCTACCCGTGATTAATAAACAGCCGATTCGACTTTTAACCGGCGGAGGTATTGTTCTAGTAGTTGGTGACTTGGCTAGCGCTTGGGGATTGGATGAAGGGCTTTCTCTAGCTCGCGTAACCATTCGTACGGCTCAGGAATTAGGGGTTAATTTATTGCACTATGCCTGGCGGAGGGGACAGTTGATCAGTTTGCAGCAACAGGCTTCTCTAGGACCAACAGGTTAGTGATTATTTAAGGATGGGTATAACAGGTTACGTCTAATTGCAATTGTTAGAAATCACCAGGGAATGGACTTAGGATGCAGATATCTGTCGCTGGATCATTGAGGAAGTAGTTATGTCTAGGAACTTTTTCGACGACTTACTTGATTTACAGAACCTTGTATATCGGTTCCGTTCAATCTTCCTCGGAGGTAGTTGGAAAGGACCGAGCAGCATCAAAGATAAACAGGCGATTACACCACCGCCTCGTCCAGGAGCCCCTGCTCAAGGCCAAGGGCAGCAACGTCCCGGAAGTCAAGGACCCCAAAGGCCCGGAGGCCAAGCCCCGCAACGTCCAGGCATGTCACCTCAGGGCCAGGCCCCTCAAAGGCCAGGGATGCCCCCGCAGTCCGTGCCACCTATCCAAAACCAGGCCCAAACACCCTTGACCCCTCCAGAATCTTTAGCCGACCAACAGCTGAAATTGGTCAAGGCAAGGGGTATGAATTATTTCAAGAATTCAGCTTCTATGTGGGCGAATCAACTTTATAGCAACCTCAAGGCTTATTTTGAAAGAAGGAGTTAGTTTTGGCTGGCTATATAAAAGAATTTCTAGACTATAAACCCTATTGGATATAGAACTGTAGCAGCTATGGAAAAGCGAGAAATAAGCGCTACACTCTCTGAACAGGCCCTTACCTTTCGACCGGGTGGGCCTGCTGTTTCCTTTGACGTTACGGTTATCAATGAGAGTGACCGCTTCGCTTCTTTTCAGCTAGAACTGATTGCCCCCGGATCTGATCGCAATCTGGTTCCTCAGTGGTATACGCTCTCTCCAGAAGTTTCCACCAAAAAACCACCAGGAGACCGCACCCAATTCAAAGTAGTAATTACCAATGCCCCTATTTTGGGCTTTATCGGCACGATGAACCTGACGGTGCGCATCTTTTCTTCAGAACTGCGGGATGAACGCAAATATCTGCTGCGTCTGGTGATTGAACAAGGGATAGGTTCTACTCTTTTGCGCGTAGACCTGCCCGTACGCCAGTTCCAGACCTATCCCTGCAATACGGTAGAAATTCCCGTGCGGGTGCGCAATTTATCGCAGCAATCGGCTGATGTCGTCCTTCGCTTTTTGGGTTTAGAATCTTCCTGGTTGGTCAGTGGCGCAGAACGAAGGGTGCAAATAGACCCTGGCACTCAGGCCGAAGTAACCTTTAGCTGTCAACCTCCAGTTGCTACGCAAGCCCCCAGTCAGGACTATCCCTTTGCGATTGAAGCCATCCCTCAAGATGGAACGAGAACTCGGGTGGAGGGGAGTTTGGACGTTTTGCCAATTGGCTTTGTGCAATTTCGGGCGACGCCTCAGAAACAACGTATCCCGGCTCAAGGGGGATGGTGGCCGAGTACACAGGCTGACCCTGTAACCTATGAACTCTTATTCAAAAACGCCAGCAATGTAGCCCAACAGGTGAATGTTCAGATCCAAGGGAAAGACCAAGCCCGATGCACCAATCAAGTCATTCCTCTAGAAGCGAACCTCAGTCTGGGAGAAACCACGCACGTGATGCTGGAAGCCCGTAAATCTCGCCCTTGGGTAGGGTTTTCCCAGACCTTACGTTTAGAAGCTGCTGCTTTCCTCTCAGACCAACGCTTAGGGAGTGTAGACCCTGCCACGCAGAGCTTAGAGCTGAAAGTTTTTCCGATTATTCCTCTATGGCTTCAGGCGGCCCTGATCGCTCTGCTGGCGGCCCTGATCGCTTTCTGGCCACGTCCCCGTCCCGAAGGCCATACTGATTTTGTGAACTCGGTGCGCTTTAGTGGCGATGTGCTCTCGGTCTTGAGTGGTTCGGATGACCGAACCATTCGTCGCTGGACCGTGGAGGGAGATAGTCTCCAACCCAAGGGAAAAGGAATCTTGGCGACTACGGATAAATCGGTGCGGGTCTTGCGTTTTGTCCCTGAAAATAATGACCAAGTGGCGGCGGGTCTGGAAAATGGAGCCGTTCAACTGTGGAATGTACCTGAAGCCAAGCAAACAGGAGCCTTTACCTATCGCCAGGGAGACCGCATTTTTGACCTTGTCTTTACCAAAGACTCCCATTCTTTGTTCAGCGGACACGGCAGTGGTTTAGTGCTGTGGTGGGACCGTAAATCTGATACTACTAAAAGCACTAAACCCAAACGAATCTTCAAGCTCAATAAGGACTTGGATTATACCGTTCAAGCCTTGGCCCTGAGCCCGGATGACCGCACCCTGGTCAGTGCTGGACGATACAATCGATTGGTGCTCTGGAATCTGGCAAACCCCAATACTCGGCCCCAGAGAATTGTCGTTCCAGGAGGACAAAATGACCTGATTTGGAGTGTGGCTTTTGCTGCCAAGGTGCCCAACCTTTTGGCAATGTCTGATTCCAGCGGTTATGTCACTCTCTGGGATTTAAGCCAATGCAAACCAACCGATACTTCACCCAGTCAACCGGACCTGCCCGTAGATATAGAATGTGCGGTGCGTGACCAATGGCAGGGACATGGAGGAGTGTCTATCCGGGCTATTGCCTTAAGTCCCGATGGTCGTTTGTTGGTCAGTGCTGGAGATGATGGCCGGGTGGTTCTCTGGCCGTTGACCAGCCAGGGAAAACGAGACCCGAAAGCGGTTGAGGGCAAAGAGATTGATCGTCACTCCGCCAAAGTAAACAGCGTAGATATAGCCCGTGACCAGCAGGGAATTCTGGTCGTGAGCGCTGGAGATGATAAGCAAGTGACCTTACGCCGCGTTGCTGAGGAGCCCTAAGATGCAGGCAAAACAAAGCCCCGTGGCCCTGATCCTCAATCCCACCGGAATGCAGTCGGTGATGCCTGGGTCTACCCTTGAACTCTACGTGACGGTGAGCAATCAAGGCCCACAGAGTGCCGTGATTGACTTGTTTATTGATGAAGCTTCTCAGACTTTGCGTCAATGGTGTGAAACGCCCCGTGAGCGATTGGCTCTCGGACCGCAGCAGAGCAGTGAGGTGGTTTTCCGCTTTCAGATTCCTGTCCAGGCTTTTCCGGGAATTTATGACTATGTCCTGGTCGTGGATGCACCCCAGCACTACCCAGAAGATACGCCGATTCAGCGCCCGCGTCAGATCCAGGTCTTGCCCCTAGAACAGGCTGCCGTCAAAGTCAATGACCCCACCTTTAGCCTGAAGCCCGTTACCAATCCGACGCAACCAGCTGTACTGAAACTGGGCCAACCCTTGCCGATGCAAGTCCTCGTGCACAACCGCTCTGACCGGGTAGACCGTTTCCGGGTGAGCTGTCCAGATTTAGAGGAAGACTGGTTTAGCGTGCGCTACGCGGCAGGTTTAGAAGGGCCAGGACTGCTTGCGGGCAGTGACGGTTTAGGGCTTAACCCTGGTGCCCAAGGCCCGATTTCTCTGCTCTTTCAGCCTCCTCCTACTACCCTGGCGGGTAGCTATTCGCCGACCATCCGCGTACACTCCGCCAACAATCCAGACCTTGTGCTGTTGGACCTTGTCTATATCCAGATTCCAGCCTTTTTTCGCCTAAATGTAGAACTGGATACCCTCCTCGGCAAAGTCACCCACAGCGCTGGACAGTATGAAATTAAATTGACCAATGAAGGCAATACGATTCGGGAACTGTCGGTTCGCGCAAAAAGCCGTGATGAAGAAGATCTCTGCACCTATACCTGTGCGCCGGAAGAGGTAAGGGTTCTACCAGGAAAAACCACCAGTGTCAGTCTCCAGGTAAAACCGACTAAATGGTGGCGTCAACCACTTTATGGAAACCCGTTAGACCTCAACTTTCAGATTGAAGTGGAAGATAGTAAGCAACTTCCCCTTCCCAAAGAACTACCCCAAGGACTTCTCTTTTGGCAGCCGCGCCCTTGGTGGCAATTGTTGCTATTGGCTTTCTCGGTCTTCGTAGCTATCCTCGGCTTGGTTTTACTGATCTGGCAAATCTATTTCAAACCGCCACCTCCCCCCAAACTGCTTAGTTTTCAACCGGATAGTCCTGTCTATCGGGAGGCTGCTGGTGACCGTATTCGGCTCAACTGGCAAATCCGCAATGATGACCAAATTCAAAAAGTTACGATAGCTGGTAAAGCAGGACCAGCCAGCCAAGAAGTTGCCTACGACTTCAGCAAGGGTATTCCCAAAGATCTGGCAGCCCAATGTCAGAGTCAACAAAAAGTTTTGACCTGCAGCCATGTGCCAACCGATGCCAAGCAAGCTGGTAAATACATTTTTGAGATCCAGGTCTTTCCCCGCTCTAAAGGAGATGGGGATGGAGAGCCGCTGACAAAAACGACCGACCTGAGTGAAATTATTCCTCGGCCCGTTAAACCGGAAGTGGCTCCCAAGATTATCTTTTTCAAACTGAATGGAATCAATGCTCCCGCCAAAGTATCGCTACCGATCAAGACGCCAACGGCATCGGGCAAAGGCTTGAATCTGACCTGGAAAATCGAAGGCAAAGACACTATCGTCGAGATTCCACCCTATGGGAGCTTTGGGACTACGGGCAAGCTATCTTTGCCTGCTTACCAGCAGGTCACGGGCGATACGATTACGCTCAAAGCGACGAATAAGTCCGGTCAAGTCACCCGTGGGTTTTCGATCGAAACCTACGACCCGACGCCACCGCCTCCCGTATCTTTGCCCCCTGTTATTCCGATTCCACCGCTGACGCCGCCTGTTTCTCCAGCTACAAAGCCTGTTTCACCACCACCTTCGCCCTAGGGAGTTTCAACGATGTCCATTACCTGTCCAGAATGCGGTAGTGCCAATCCCCCGGAGTCCCAGTATTGCGGGGAATGTGGCATTGAATTGTCCAAGGTAGCGGTAACGCCAGAACCGATCGCCGAAAAAGCAGCGCCCAATCCACGCCCCCCGAAAGCCGCTAAAGGTTCTGCATCTCCTGAAGAAAAACTGAAAGCAGAAGAGAAACTCAAAGCTGAAGAAAAACCCAAATCAGAGCCGGTAGCACCCCCAGAAGCAATTCCAGAGAGTCCTCCACCCCGTCCGTCCATTCTTGCGTCATCACCGCCTGCTTCACCCCCCACTCCCGTACCACCTCCCCCTTCACGCCCCACACCCATGCCAATAGCAGGCACGCGCTTACAGCTCACCCAGGCATTCCTGGTGCATACGGGCACCGGCGAACGCTTTGAATTGCCGATTGGTCGTTCTCTGGTTTATATCGGTAAACCGAATGAGCAACTGCCGCCTGATATTGATGTATCGCATCTGCTTGATACCGATGTTGTTTCCCGCATACATGCCACCATTTGTGTGGAAGGAGAGCAATACGCGCTGGAAGATGCTGGCAGTAGCAATGGCACCTATCTGAATGGAGAACTCATCCGTGCGGGTGCTCGATTCCGTCGTCCCCTAAACGCTGGCGACACTATTTCCCTGGGCAAAGGGGATAAGGTCAGTTTCCGTTTCGAACTGGAAGAGTAGCTATGTATTACCTGGCTGTGGGTGATTGCTCTTCTCTACCCAATCGCTATCAGATGACTGGGGAAGCCAAGCAGCCCAAGATTATTGAAGATGCGGAGCCAGAACTCGCTCCAGACCCTAACCCGCAAGTGATGCCTGCTCTTTGTCGCCCCTATCAGCGTTTAAATGCTTTTCGCTGGGCAATACCGGGTGTACACACTTATTTCGGTCCTAAAGAAGCTCCCTGCGTTCTTTTAGAAGAGGTTCCGATAACAGCCGATGGTTGCCTTTGGCCTAGTTTAGAAGAAGCGTGGGTCGAGGCAACGCTCCTCCATCAACTGGGATGGCTCCTACAGATTGCCCGCCTTTGGGACCCCTGCCTTCAAGAAGGCGTGGCGCTATCTCTATTGCAACCAGAAAATATTCGGGTTCAAGGTTGGCAGGCCCGTCTCTCTTTTTTGGAACACGATACTTCTGTTCCCTCTCTACAGGAGCTAGGAAGCTCTTGGCAGCAGCAGTTGACCCCGATGGTGCTCTCCCTGCAAATGCTGACTCAATCTTTAGCAGAAGGAAAAATGACTCGGGTGGGAGACCTGATAGGGGAATTGGAATCTCTGGCTTTGCAGTATGGCAGTAGCGCGAAGGTGGAAGGGATTGCGGGGGCGACCGATCCCGGCAGGCGCGAGAATAACGAAGACACTTTTGCCTATGATCCTGAAGGGCACTATGGCATTGTTTGCGATGGCATGGGAGGCCATGAAGGAGGAGAAGTAGCAAGTAACTTAGCCGTTCAGAGCCTGGCACAAAATGCTGTTTCCCTGGCGCAGCAAACGTTTTCCGCACTCCAGCTCCGCCAAGGCTTGGCCGATGCGCTCTATCAGGCCAACCAACAAATTTTTGAACTCAACGAACAGCAGGGACGAGACCGCTATCGGAAGATGGGAACAACTGCTGTTGCCTATTGTTTGACAGGACCCCTCCTGCATCTTGCTCATGTCGGAGACAGTCGCATCTACCTCATCGACCAACAGCATTGTCAGCAGGTAACGGTGGATGATGATATCGCCAATTTAGAAATCAGCCTTGCCCGGACTACCCGCAGTGCTATTCGCTCCATAGCCTCTGGCGGTGCGCTCACGCAAGCGCTTGGTGTGATTGATAATCACTCGCTACAGCCAACGGTGCAGACGTTTGTTCTACCCGAAGATTGCCTGGTTCTACTGTGTAGTGATGGTTTATGCGATGGTTCTCTCGTCGAACAGCATTGGCAAGATGCCTTCCTGCCCCTTTTGCATCAAGACCTGAGCGATAAAACGCAGGGTTTAATCGAATTAGCCCTCAAAGAATTAGGGCATGACAATATCACTTTTGTCCTTCTGCAATATTCCACAGGACAAGCTCAGGTTGGCAAACGGAGTACCACTGACCTACAGGACTGAATTGATGTTCTTCTGTTGGGCGTTGTTGGAGACCCATCGAGCGGGCCAGAATGGGTGGTGTAACGTTTGGTCTTGGCCGGTCACGTTGAAGGTTCTACCGATATCTAGGCAATTTTATATTTCTGGAATGGCGCACCGTTCCACCTAATCGCAATTATCCCCTGTTTGCGTACGGTAGAGACGCGATATATCGCGTCTCTACCCGACGTATGGTGAAATGTTTTGCGATATTCAGAATGGGACCCAATCATGAACCTTCAGGCAAAATGTTGGAACCCACATCTTTGATTAAGGTTTCAAGTTTTATTCACTTAGGGATATGAATGGGTGTTCTAACCGTGTCATGCTGCAATATCTCGTGGTTAGCACAAAGATAATCGATTGCTGCCTTGAAGTATCGTTTTTCTTGTGGCCCATATATCTTGTTCTTGATATCGCTTTGCGTGAGCCGAGCCTGCAATTCGTGGCGGTACGCCTCATCGTGGATCAGTTTCAGGGCTAGTTGGACATATTCCTGCGCATTCTTGACGACGAGTTCTTCCAGCCCTGCTCGTATAAGGGTGTGGGGACCGATGCGGTTGTACCATCTTTGTCCTTCCCAAGAAACGATTGGCTTATGAAGATGTAAAGAATCGGACACGACATTACTCCCGCCAAAATGATAGGAGTCAAGACTGAAATCTCCTTCCTCCATTAGTTCCATATATTCAGCGTAGGGCTTTGCTGGAAACACCTCTACATGGTCTTTGCCTAGAAGAGACTGCACATCTTTAACGAAGGGCAAAAACTCGTTGCATCGGTTGAGCGCACCACCCGAAAAAAATCGAAAGATTATTTTTTTGGAAGACTGACGAATGATTTCTTGTAGTAGACAGAGATGCTCATAGTTAACCTTCTGTGCATACCAGGGGCAGTTGATAAGAATTTCTTCCCGTTGCTTCTGGATGTATTTCAGCGGATAAAGCGGGACATTATGAATGGCACCGAGGCCAGGAAGCAGGACAAGTCTTTCAGAATAATTGTTCTCGGCACCGAAAGGGGGCTCGACTTCTTCGCCACTAAAAAAGTAGTCGATCTGTGAACCAAAGGTACTGACTGGATGGCCCGTACCACAAATTTGAATCGGGGCAAGCCGTAAATTAGCAAGCAGAATACTCTCCGCACTCATGCCCACATCTGGATAGTAAATCATCTGAAAATCATTGCTCAGAACAGAAGAAATATTAAGATTGCCATGCTCGAAATATACGAACTTTGCTTGGTTGAAAAGTGAGATATCAAGGTCGTTGCGAATGCTGCCTAGATGAATCAACGTAAGATCGTATTCACCCCGCAGTGAGTCCACGAGTTCGAAAAGGGTGCGATACACCGAATGATTCTGAAACCACATACTGGTCGCGATGGCTATCTTCTTGGGATTGGGTGTGTTCTGGCAGTGCACGCCCTCAGCGACAAACCTTGCCTGGATAGTTCGGTTGATCCTTTGCTTGACTTGCCTATCGAGATGATCATCGATATAGGTTGATCCAAAGTAAACGTCGTTAATATTGTGCCAGGCTTTATGATTTTCATCAGCATAGGCCAAGTGGTCCACCAGATTTTGTCTGGCTTTGGCATTGACAAGAGCACACCGATAGATCCCTATATAGGCCGAATACCACAGGCTTGCAAAGCTGGATTCTGCCTTAAAAAAAGACTTCTGGTCAAATTTGTGTTCATTCCGTGCTGAGTAAAGTGCAAGGACCTTAACAAAATTATTCGCCTGATTCTCCAATATTTTTAAGTAGGGATCCGTAGTCCCGAAGCTGGATATTGAGACCAGGTTGGATATCGTTGGGTTGAGTTGAATAAAGCGAGTTATATATCGATTGCCAATTATATAATCTTGTTGCGTGAAGATGTAGAAAAAATGTTTGAGAAAAACATTGATCGTGTTTTCAAGTTCAGGAGAAAGTGTGTAGTACACAACTTTTTCGAAGTGTTCTAATACCGATATAAAGAACTCTGAAAGTTGATCATACTCTCGTCGAGAGTATATCTCTAACAATGCCTTTTCATTGATTGGTTCTAAATTCTGCATCCTATTCCTACTGTAGCTTCGGTTCCATGATTCCTAAATTGAGACTTTATGAATGAATACATTTTCAGCAAGGGCCTGGCTGGATTCGCACATGAATTCCAGATTAGAAATGCCATCTTCCGTGAATCTGTATCCTGCATTTAGAAGGGCTAGGCGTTCTCGAAACAACTTTTGTGTCTCCTGAGCCTCCACACTTAGGGTACCATTCGCTTCTATTCCCTGATGCACATGAGGCAAGGGCATAAAGGTTCCATCCCGTCTATCAACTTGCAGGCCATTCCTCTGAATCCGAACGAACAGATCGACATCTTCAAAACCCCATCCCCAGTATTCGTTGCTGTAGCCGTTAAGATTCAGGAAGTCTTCCTTGTTGAAGAGTACAACTCCTCCGAAGAAGGTTTCATGATTTTCTGAGAGGGTCAGGCCATACCAAATCAGCCGGGTGGGACATTCGCAATAGGAATAATCTGCCCAGCTCGGCAGGTAGTCAACATCATGAAAGCAAAAATAATCATGATTTGCTTTGGCAATTTCGAAACCGCAATTTTTTAACTTGCCTCGGTTGAATTTCTTGCCTTGGGATTGCTCGATAATAATATCGAATCCGGTTGATTGCCCATAGTTAGCTCGCTACTAATGGCCACCAGTGGTAGCACGTTAATCCTCGAATCAACGCTCGTTGCTTGAGCAACCCCTGACAGCGGTGCACGGCCACTTCCTCTAATTCATCCAGA
>JBBRSB010000028.1:0-66201 GCA_038245785.1 Gloeobacterales cyanobacterium
CACGCTATCTACTGCTTGGATGCCTAAGCTTTCTAGAATCAATGTGCGGTGCATGTCATAAGCTTGAGCCTCTTTGCAGCAAAGGCTCCCCTCCCTAGGCGAAGCCTTCCCGCAGGGTGGGGAGCTGGCCCGCAAGGGCCTAAGGGGTTGGATTACAGCCTTTCCAAGAATGAATCAGCTCTGCCAACTTACCCTTCGGGAAGCTAACGCTATGAGGGATTTGGGCTTCCCTGAGCGTCAGCCGAACGGGGGCGGTTCAAATGATGCATAACCGCTAAGATGATCGAGGGCCAAAGTCAGGTATGAGCTCTAAGTACACGCAGGTTTTCTCCTGAGCATGTGAAATACAAAACAAAGCAGGCCATCTATGACTTTTGAAGAGACACGGGACCCACACAAGCTCATTGATCCCTCCAAGCCCCAAGTCGGCGGCGGTTGGCCTGTTATCGAGTACTGGGCAGAAAATACGTTAAGCCCAGAAGGCCCTGAAATCTGGAAAAAGTTGTTTCATCACCATGCCTGTAAGTCCTGTGCTTGGGGGACAAGCGGATTCACCAATGAGTTGGGCCAGCCGCTACAGCGCTGCATGAAAGGTTTAGAAGCAGAAAAGGGTGATATTCAAAAAGGGATCGCTCCAGACTTTTTCTCGCGCCACTCTCTAGAAGAGCTAAAAATGCTCAGCTCTTATCAGGCAGAGCGTTTGGGACGATTTAGCTATCCGGTGATTTTGCGTGCAGGCAGCAGCAAATACGAACCGATTGGTTGGGAAGAAATCTATAGCATTGCCCAAACGGCTTTTCAAAACTCGCCAGAGCGAATTGCGTCCTACAGTTCTGGCCGCAGTTCCAATGAAGCAGCTTTTACGCTGCAACTGATGATGCGGGCTATGGGTTCCGAGAACTTAGCAGATTGTTCCGACCTGTGCCACGTCCCTAGTACCCGCGCCTTGAACAAAATGTTTGGCACTAAAACTTCGATTGTGCAACTGGAAGACCTGCACAAGGCTGACTGTTTCGTTATGGTCGGATCGAACGCACCGGCCAATGCCCCGCGCCTGATGAACGAATTAAAAGATCTGCGTGCCAGGGGAGGACGAATTCTGGTCATTAATCCTGTGGTTGAAGTGGGACTGGTCAAATTTGCTTCACCTGCAGAGGTCAAGTCGCTCGTTCTCGGCTCCGACATCGCTTCTCTGTACCTGCAGCCTCACCCTGGTAGTGATGCCGCCTTATTTCTCGGTATCCAGAAATGGTTGATTGAAAACGATCGAGCGGATCTGTCCTACCTCAAGGCGCACACCCTGGATTGGGAAAAGGTCATCCAGCATGCTCAGTCCCTCGACTGGCAGACAATTACCCAAATATGCGGCATCTCTATGGATGAGATTGCTGCGGCTGCCCAGATGATTGCAGACTCAAAGCGTGTGATCTTTAGCTGGGCGATGGGGATTACGCAGCAGGCAAATGGGGTTGAAAATGTAATGGCGATTGCCAATACAGCACTTTTAACCGGAAATGTGGCGAAAGAAGGAGCTGGATGCATGCCCATCCGTGGGCATTCCAATGTACAGGGCTTCGGATCCATGGGAGTCACCATCGAACTGAAGGAAACCATCCGAGAGGCTTTAGAAAAGCTTTTAGGCAAACCGCTTAGTCGGGTTCCTGGCTTTAATACTCGCAAGCTGGTGCGTGGTTGTGAGGCAGGACAGGTTGACAGCCTGCTGTGTCTGGGAGGAAACCTATTCTCTGCTAATCCAGACAGTGACCAGGTCCGTCGGGCCTTAAGCCGTGTCAAAACAATCATCTACCTATCGACCAAACCCAATCTTGGCCATTTCCATGGACTGGCGGCGGAGCAGACCATCATTATTCCAGTCCTAGCTCGCGGTGAACATAACTACGTCACCACGGTCGAATCGGGCAATAACTTTGTGCGGCATAATGAGCCTGGGAGTACTCATCTGGATCGTCGTTATGTCATCTCTGAAATTGAGTTCCTAACCAATCTCGCCTATAGCGTGCTCGGCAAAGCGCCGATCGATTGGCCTAAGATGCTTGACCCTGAATATATTCGCCAACTGATTGCTACGATCATTCCTGGCTATGGAAAAATTGCTGACATTGGTAGTACAGGTAAGGACTTTACGATTGAAGGCCGCATCTTGCACGACGGAGTATTCCCGACACCTACGGGCAAAGCATCGATGTTTGTCACGCCGTTGCCTGAACTAAAACAGTTATCAACTGCAGCATGGAGTGTCGAAAGAAACCCCAAAGCCAAGCAATTCACGCTCATAACAGCCCGTTCCTATAGCCAGCACAATACCGTCGTCTATAAGCCAGGAGACTATTATCGGGGGATGCCCCACCGCAATTGCTTAATGATGCATGCTGAAGATGCAGTTCAAGAAGGCTTTAAAGAGCATGACAAAGTGACTGTTGAGGGCAAAGTTGGCCAGCTTTTAGAGGTGGAAGTGATTTTCGGAAATATCAAACGTGGATCAATTATGATGTTTTACCCTGAGACAAACGCTATCATTCATCCAGAAGAAGACTCCCAATCTGATATCCCTGCCTTAAAATGCAATCCGGTATTGGTTTATCAGGCAGATAGAGCATATAGCGTTGTATAAGAAATAGGAATTAATTGCTATACACTTTTGATTAATTTGTTAAGTACTCTTCAATAGTTATAAAGAAGCCCAGTTTATAATCTTCAAACGTCAGTACCTCGGGCGGTTCCACTGAAAGGTTTAGCTTTCCTTAGGTAACTGTAAAGTAGGGGAAACGACAAAAACCCTACACCATCAACCATAAACTGGGCCTTTATATCTCAGGTCACTCGCTACCCTGCTATCGTTCTCCTTTGGGTTTGCAATTCGTAAACATGCACCGCAAAATGTTTACTGTGACCGTGCAGATAGCTGAAATTAACTACCTGCTTGTTTCTATTATGTTTTAGGCAGCCGGGATAATCATCTTGCGTTAGAGGGATCATCCTCTCTTACTTTTGACAGATACTAATTTCTAGCATTTGACAAATCTGTAAAAATTTATCTTTGTATCGATTTTTACAGATTCTCTAACTGCTAAAAGAAAGATATAACTCTTGCGAACTCAAATGAATAAAAGAAGAAAGATTTTTATAGGTCTAACAGGTGAACAATGTTAGGGGGGTGATTGAACTACTCAATCGTGACCTCTCCGGTACCTACCTGCTACTTATTAAAACCAAGAAAGCCTAGTGGGATGTGTAGGGGCCACAGTTTCGAATGCTGCTAAAACTGTGGAATGAACAGAGTGAACCCTAATGCACAATCTTGACAGCTATACAGAACGAACACGCATACTCGGCGGCTATCCTGTTGCTACCGCTGCCGAGTTTTTACAAATGGCCTCTATTCAGAAAAATCCTGAGGTGGAATCTACGACGCTCCAAATGGTAGATAGTTTGCTCAAGGACCACGAGCCGCTCATCTGTTCTTTGCGTAAGCATATCAACATGTGTAGTGAACTCTATAACGATAGAGGAACGGGGCGGATTTTCTAGCAGTTCTAATGGAACGTCATAAGCATGTGGCATAGATACTTCGTTCTTCCCTAGTGCGTGCCTTTATTGAAGGAGAACCTTTTGATATGGACGGGCATTTCCTCATTTAAAAAAAAGAATGGAACAATTCTGATAGCTCGTTAAGCCTGCTCTAGCTCAATATCATCAGCTGTCTAATCTGGCCAATCTGGTTTGATAAATCTTACTTAGGAGAAGAATATTCTAATGCAGACTATTACTAAAGATAGATAACGATTAGTTACTTAGTTGTTACACTTAATATTAAGTAAACGTTGATTTGGGAGCAAGCTTATGCAAACTGACAGAGAGCCAAGAGGCAGGAACATCGTCAATGATCCTTTAGACGCGAACTACGACCGCAATGCGTTTCGCTTCGGATTTACGCCACAGGCAGAAATCTGGAACGGCCGCTTTGCCATGATTGGTTTTGTTGCTTATCTATTATGGGACCTTGGCGGTTACAGTGTTCTCCGTGATGTGTTGGGATTGGTTGCTGGTAGCGGTTTTCCTGGTAAATAGTAGTCTCAATGAAAAGCCATCATTTTAGTTAAAAGGCCCTCTATCATCTAGTATAGGGGGCTATTTTTGAATAATGTCACATAAGCAACAGTAGTATACAGATACTTCTTAAATAAACAGCCTAATGCTTTTAAACATCCAATTTTATCTTACTTAAGAAGAGAGATTTCACCTAGAAACTATTACTAAAGATAGACAGAATGTAGTTGCTAAGCTTGATATACTTGTCAATAAGCAAACGTTGTCTTGGGAGTAATTTTATGCAATCCGAAAGAGATCCAAAGGGAAAAATAGTTGCGCATGATCCACTAGACTTGACTCATGATAGGAATGCGTTTCGTTTTGGTTTTACACCACAAGCAGAGATTTGGAATAGCCGCTTGGCGATGATCGGCTTTGTTGCTTATTTACTGTGGGATCTAGGTGGTTACAGCGTTCTTCGTGACGTACTAGGCGTAGTTTCTGGTAATGGAGTAGGTGCGCCTCCAATGTAATTCTTTAGCAAACATCTATTGAGTAGGAAAGAATCCCTCTGTCAATTGACAGAGGGATTCTTTCTTGCATAAAAAAGGGGCTTTGTATCCCCTATTTCTTTGTAAATTCTAAAGCTGATAAAACCTTATTTAGGCATCAAGACTCTGTCAATAGAGTGAATAACTCCATTGCTGGCCACCATATCGGCTTTAACAATGGAAGCACCGTTGACCGTCATTTTTTTACCTGACTGCTTGAAAGTTAACAGTGTGGATCTTGCTGTAGCTGAGTTACTGCCTTGTGCAACCAGGTCTTTAAACAAGATTCTCTCGGGTATTATATGGTATGTCAAAACTTTTCTCAGCTTTCCTCGATTTTCCTTCTTCAGTAAGCTCGCCAATTGTCCCTTAGGTAGTTTAGCAAAAGCCGCATCTGTAGGAGCCAAAACAGTTGAAGGACCCTCATTCTGTAGTGCCTGTTGTAGGCCTGCAGCTTCTACCGCTTTGATAAACGTTTTAAAACCTCCCGCCTGTGCAACCTGAAAAATATTTTTAGAGGATGTTTTAACAGCAGAAGGAGAAGTAGGAGCTGGTTTAACATCAGTGGGTTGTTTTTCAGTGGTAGGCTGTTTTGCAGTTTCCATGGGTGCTGCATTTACGTTAGCAACAGATACAGTCATCAAGATGGCTGCCATTCCTAATCCCAGCAAATGTTTAGATAGCATAGGTTCAATTATCTCCTAAATCAATATTTATCCCGAACAATGTAAACACGTTTGCCATACGCTCACCTACGATTAAAATGGGTAGAAGTGATATACACCTCTACCCTGCGAAGGATATTTGAAGTCATTCATCTGGGCTGACCAACGCTCACTCAGCTCCGTAGGCTATAACGATAATTCAGACAACGATTTTAGAGATCAGTCGATCAGCTGTAGATCATATTGTTCAGCTTGACGTTGCTTCTCTGCATAAACACGATGAGCCAGATCGAGCAATTCCTCTTCATTCATATCGGTCTCTGCACCCTTGAAAACATAATCTTCCTCTTCACGGACGTGATTCTCCAGTGCCGCCTGTAGTTCCTTCAACGCGGCCATGCCTTCTTCAGTATCTACACCAAGCGCACGAATATCTTCCAACAATTCCTTAGCTTCTTTGTGCTCCTCAATATTCTGTGGAATCCACTTTGCCGCACTTGGATATTGAGCAACAGTTGGATAGAATACTGCTTCTTCAGTATTTGCATGAACCGTCAGGACTTTGTATAGAACTCCAAAGTTTTCAATCTTGTCCTCAGGACTGGAGCTGTTGTTTATATCTGCGAACAAGCTAGCAAGACGGTCGTGGTCCACTTTCAGCAACTCGAAAACATCTTCAATGTCTCTTGCCCCAGATTCATTACGGGAAGGTTGATCAAGGTTGGTTGGCATCCCCGCTCTTAGGGAATCTGGCGCCATGCTTGACCCTTCAGTTGGTTGATTAATCATGGAAAACCCCTTTTGCATTTGCTCCTAATCCTATGTAGCTGAAGTGATTTTACCCTCATACCAGAGAGAGAAACAGGATGTAATAGATGCATCTTTAGGAGTATTTTGACTAAATTCTTCCGTTGGAGAGAGCTCTTTCACTGAGGCGTAGTTTAGCTTTAAAGGCACATATCCAGTGGGTTTGTGCAAAATATGAATGTGCAGCAGTAGATAGATGGTTTACAACTCCTAACCCACTCAGCATGGACAAAAGAATATTTCAAGGCGACTGACCACGTCTACTTACTTTTTCAAAGTTTTCGGGAGAAACAAAATAATGGCTAAAAAAAGCGCTGAGAAGCAACCGCCGCAAAAACAGAAGCAGCAACCGGGTATCGAAAACCAGATGACATCCAAACCCATATCAGATGATCCGCAGTACAAGGGTGCAGACAAGCTTAAGGACCGCGTTGCCCTAATCACAGGCGGGGATAGTGGCATCGGTAAGGCAGTCGCTATTCTCTTTGCAAAAGAGGGTGCCGATGTGGCCATCGTGCATCTAAACGAGTACGAGGATGCACGAATGACTCAACGCGCGGTTAAGGATCTTGGCCGTCAGTGCGCAATCTATACCGGAGACATCGGGAGCGAAGCATTCTGCAAAAAATGTGTTGAAAATACTGTTCAAGAATTTGGACACCTAGACATTTTGGTCAATAATGCAGCCGAGCAACATCCGCAAGAAAATATTGAAGATATCAGTGCTGAACAATTAGAGCGCACTTTTCGTACTAATATCTTTTCGTACTTCTTTATGACCAAAGCAGCACTGCCCCACCTTAAGCCCGGCAGTACTATTATCAACACCACTTCTGTGACGGCTTATAAGGGCAGCTCACATCTACTGGATTATTCTGCAACTAAGGGCGCCATCGTTTCCTTTACCCGCTCTTTATCTCAGTCGCTTATCAAAAAAGGGATTCGAGTCAACGGGGTAGCACCTGGTCCTATTTGGACACCGCTTATTCCAGCTTCTATGAAACCCGAGCGCGTAGCAGCTCATGGCTCCTCTGCGCCCATGGGCCGAGTTGGCCAACCGGAAGAAGTAGCACCCTGTTTTGTATTTCTTGCTTCAAATGATTCTTCCTATATGTCCGGTCAGATCCTACATCCCAATGGTGGCGAAGTGATCAATACCTGATAAGCCGTTTATACATTTATGAAAGTTAGTTACTGCTATTACTTCAGTTGGGACAAGAAGGATTTTTATTTTGCATATCCAAACACCCAACTGGGTCAAGCATGCTGTTTTCTACCAAATTTTTCCTGACCGCTTCTCACGTAGTCAGCATGAGCTGTATCAGTTCCCTAATCTGGAGGATTGGTCTACTCCGCCTACTTTCTATAGTTACAAAGGCGGTAATTTGTGGGGTGTTCTTGAAAAACTGGACTACTTGGCAGATTTAGGCATCACGGCTCTTTATTTAACACCTATCTTTCAGTCAGCAAGCAACCACCGATATCATACCCATGACTACTACGCAATCGATCCCATGCTTGGAGGTATGCCAGCCTTTCAAGCATTGCTAGAAGCTGCTCACGAACACGGCATGAAAATAGTTCTTGATGGTGTCTTTAATCATGCAAGTCGCGGTTTTTTCTTTTTTCATGACATTCTAGAAAATGGTCCTCATTCTCCATGGATTGACTGGTTTCATATTCAAGGCTGGCCGCTATCTCCCTACGATAGTGAACGGCCTGCCAATTACTTCTGCTGGGATGATAATCGTGCACTGCCCCAGTTCAACCATGCCAACCCCCAAGTTCGCGAATACCTAATGCAGATTGGTGAGCACTGGATACGCGCAGGGATCGATGGCTGGCGGCTTGACGTTCCTGAGTGTATCGAAACATCTGGTTTCTGGGAGGAGTTTCGTCAGCGGATCAAGGCTATCAATCCAGAGGCTTATCTTGTCGGTGAAATCTGGGGTGATGCCCGTTCATGGCTGGATGGTACTCAGTTCGATGGCGTAATGAATTACCCATTTGCTGCGTCAACAATTGCTTTTGCCGCTGGCGAACGGGTGCAGATGGAACATGTGCAGGGGCGCTCTTACCAGCCTTATCCAGCACTCAGTGCCGCCGATTATGCGGTCCAAATCGAGAGTCTCCTCAGTCTTTACGATTGGCAGATCAATCTAACCCAGTTGAACCTATTGGCCAGTCACGACACCGCTCGACTGCTGACCATCGCAGGAAAGGATTCTGGAAGCGTGGAACTGGCTACCCTGCTACTTTTTACACTTCCGGGCACTCCCTGTA
This sequence comes from Gloeobacterales cyanobacterium, assembly GCA_038245785.1. Taxonomy (GTDB): domain Bacteria; phylum Cyanobacteriota; class Cyanobacteriia; order Gloeobacterales; family PMM-0068; genus Sivonenia. The sequence goes on from JBBRSB010000028.1 coordinate 8,357, forward strand.
TCTACTACGGGGATGAAGTCGGTATGGAGGGAGGGATAGATCCCGATGCGCGCCGAGGTTTCCCCGCTGAAGAACAATGGGACCGGGCTCTACAGGGCTATCACCGAGATCTCATCGCCCTGCGTCATCGCTACGCCTGCTTGCGCACGGGTACCTACAAAACTAGGCACGCATCCAGCCATACTTATATATTTGAGCGACAGCTAGATGGTGAAAATCTATGGGTTGCTGTCAATGCCGCTATGCATTCCTCTCAACTAACTTTACCGTCATTAAATGCAGAAAAGTCTATGGTTCTTTTTGGTAGTGGAAAAGCCACTGTGTCTGACGGCCACCTTCACCTAGAATTACCTGCGCGCAGCGGATTAATCATCAAAATAAATCCGTAAACTAGTATCTGCCAACGCACTATTCTATTGACTACAATAGTAATAGAGAAAGAAAGCAAAATTATCTGAGGATAATGCTTTGGTTAGTGAAATATCCATTAGTTCTAAGGCCCCCAAATCGAAGCAACGCAGTAAACGTTTACTTCAGTTAGTACCCAAAAAAGTTACCAAAAAAGAGCACATTCTTGAACTCTATAAACAAGGGGTTAAGGATGTGGCAGAAATTGCTGATCGAACTGAATCCCGCACCTCTTATGTTTCCTATGTGCTGGGCAAAGCTGGTTTACTCAAGGGCTACTTTGACCTGTATACAACTACAGCTGAAGAGCAAAACGCCTATTCACGTTATTTCCGAGGCGTGCTGGCTTTTAAGAATGAACAAGCAGCGCATACTTCTGTAGATCGCATCGACGAACTCTACCGCCGCTTTGAGCAACTAGGAGATCGTGCTGGACAGCACCAAGCTATGGTTGTTGCTTTGACAGGCATGAACCGAGCACGCTGGAGTGGCAAAGCGAGAGAGGCCGATATCTTTCGTGGCTGGTTGCATAGTCACTGATGCTGGTGGTTGGCTCTTGTGTGAGTTCCGGTTCCCTCCATTGGAGCTACGGTCTAAACAGATCTTGGAATCGTCCCCCTGCCCCCCATAGCGCAGCTTCTCGGAGAGTACTTTGGGGGGTTCTGACTCAAAGTTCTCCAGAATACTCTCCGAGAAGCTTACGTTATAGGGGATTTAGAGGGCGTGCGATCTATAACTCCTCCTCAAGGGGAAGGAGCCAATGCCTGCTTAAGGTGATTGGCGAGCATTCGTGTTTCCAAACCTCCAGGAGGACTGTAGCCTGGGGCTAAAAAAGCACGGTAGCGTGTATCTGTTTTGAGGTAAGTCTTCCAAAAGGCCGTACTGATCGCCTTGAAGCTCTGACGGGCTTGGGGGCTAGAATTTCCGAATTGGGGCAGGTTTTCTGGTACTGGAGACGTTCTATCTCCCTGCAAGCTGAAATGCGTCGCTCCCACAAGGGTCATCAGATAGGCTGGAGCCGGTAGGAGGGCAGCAGTTTTCGACTGTTCTAAAAGTGCAGGAGCTACTGTATCATCGCTCGCTGCCACCATCAGACTGGGAACGGCTACGCGGGCTAAACCTCTTTCCCCAAAAACAACGCTACTCATAGGGCTAGCAGCAATCACAGCCTTGATCCGAGTATCTCTGAGACTCACGAGGGGGCCATCGTCTTGAGCCCGACACTGGAAAAGAAAGGACAGGTTTGGCAAAGATTCTTGGGGGCTATTGGCACAAACTTTTCTTAGATAGGGGGGATCAAGTGGTGCTCCAGCAAGAGCTAGGGCAGTATATCCGCCGAAGGAATGACCATAAACTCCCACATCCCTCAAATTCAAACGTTTCCTAAAACGAGTATCGGTTCGATTGAGCTGCGTAACATAGTTGAGCAGGTTGGTAATGTCACGAGGACGGTTTACAAATTCTTGGGGTTCTACTACTTCCTTAAGCCGTCCTGCCAACAAATCCAGCATCCTTGTTTGGTCACTGCCAGAATGTTCTGGGACTAAAACCTGAAAGCCATAGCTGGCCCAATGTTCTGCTAAATAGCGATAGGTCTCTCGGTCTTCTCCCAAACCATGAGAAATAACAATCACCGGACGCGCGCCCTTGGCTGAACTCAGATAGAGATCAGTAATTTGAGGCCGTTGGTTTTGCTCTAGACGTATCTGCTGAAAACTATAAGGGCCTTTCTCTGTGGGGTCCTTCAGCCCAGACGGTGCCGTAAAAGGTACAGTGGCCTGCTGAGTATCTGCCAATCCTACCTTGCGGGCTTCGGTCACTAGATTTTCGAGCTTGGACACAGTGTCCTGCAACTTGAGCCCATCCACATAGACCTCTGAATTGGGGAAGTTCTCTAGAAAATTGACTAGATTGATCCCATCTTCTTTTCCTGCAGAGATGATTAGCGCTGCAGAAACAGCCTTCTCCCCTGTAAGATTTGGACCAATGCGGATAATTTCGCCCACCTTCTGGAGTAGAGCGTTTCCCGACTCACTATTCAAGAAGCTGTCTACAGGGACTACTCCCAGCTTGACTCCTCCCTGAAGAGCGGTACGCAAATTAGCAAGCTCTTGAGAATTCAGTAAAGTCGCATAGGCCCTGGTTTCCGGCGTGACCTCTCCTTCCTGGATAAAGGTCCGTACTGCAGTAATAGGAACCGAGCGCTGAAGTGCTCCATAGCTAACAACTAAACGCTCTGCAGCTAAAATTGGCTGTGATGCACACAAAGAGATACCCAAGCCTGCAAGTAAAGAGAAAAACGTACTCTTGAGGCGCATTTTGAGTCCTTATAATTCGGTTATGGCTTTTCAACTATTATTAGTATCGACATCGTACAAGATTCTTAGCTTTGACAGAATCTACCCTAGGAATGAGATTACAACTATACAGGCATCAACAACAGGATATAAACTTAAAGCTTAGCTTACTTATTCTAATCTAAAGTGTTAATATTACCGACTCAATATTTGGTCTAGTTGCTGTAGAGAAATTAGTCCATATTTCCAGAGTACAATAGGCAGATAGCCACCTTCTATTTTGCACTGCTTAAGCCCTAAGCTGACTTCGGACTCAGTAACCTTCATCTCCTTCAAGAGAATAGAAATAATTTCACCATAATTCATAAGTAACAAATTCCCTTTTGGGCTCGGGATAAATCGAATGAATCAAAGGTACTGGTATCTCCGGTAAGACTCATCTCCCCAAAGGTATATACTTATCCGTGCCTCGACCAACTTTTGGTTGCAAAGGACACAATCTGAGTTCCTCCTCTATAAGAGTAAGATAAGGAAAGCTAATCACTACAGCCCTAAAAAATCCTGCGGAAGGTAGAGGCAGTAGGGGCATTAATTTATCAAAATGCATACATAAGTCATTCCACTACAAAGTTCGTTGTCTGCCCTCTGCAACGACTCTACGTTCTGGAGGTATGGAGATTAAATATGAGAATTGCACAAATTGCTCCGTTATCGGAACGAGTTCCTCCCCCTGCTTACGGTGGAATTGAATTAGTTGTTAGCTTACTGACTGATGAGTTGGTGCGGCGTGGCCATGAAGTAACGTTGTTTGCTTCTGGAGACTCTTTGACCCTCGCTAAACTTGAATCGGTTCACCCTCAAGCCTTACGGTTAGACCCAGCAGTTAAAGAGCACGGCATATACGAAATGCTCAACCTCAGTCATGTATATGAGCGCGCTAACGAGTTTGATATTATTCACTCACATGTTGGTTGTGCAGCTCTGCCCTATGCTCCTCTGGTTAAGACACCTACAGTTCATACCCTACATGGTATTTTTACTCCAGACAACGAAAAAATGTTCTCCCATGCCCGGCGACAACCCTACATCAGCATTTCTAACGCCCAGCGAGAACCCAGATTAGAACTTAACTATGTAGCTACTGTTTACAACGGCATTGATACTGATCGCTTTGCATTTTCTCCGGAGCCTAGTGATCCTCCTTACCTCGCTTTTCTTGGACGCTTATCACCAGAAAAAGGAGCACATCTAGCTATTGAGATCGCTCTTAAATCCGGTTGGCATCTAAAAATGGCCGGGAAAGTCGACGTTGTGGATACAGAATATTTTGAGACGCAGATCGCACCGCATATCGATGGTAAACAAATCGAATACCTTGGCGAAGCGAACTACGACCAGAAATGTGCCCTGATTGGCGGTGCAGTTGCCATTCTATTTCCAATCACGTGGAGGGAACCCTTTGGCCTGGTGATGATCGAATCCATGGTGATCGGCACCCCTGTAATTGCAATGGCTATGGGTTCAGCGCCCGAGGTAGTTGTCGATGGTAAAACAGGCGTGCTCTGCCATACAGTTGAAGATTGTGTAGCAGCCATCGACCAGGTCGCCCAATTGGATCGTCGTATCTGTCGTGCACACGTTTTGCAGAACTTTGGGGCCAAGCAAATGGTAGATGGATATGAAGCTGTCTACCAAGGGCTTCTGGCTAAGAATTTTGAGAACAACGGTCATCGACGGACTTTAGAGACGCCTAGCCTGATTTACACGTAAAAGCTGTTCTGACCAAGCCTAATGAGATTCAAGTCGCGCTCTGGAAGGGCGGGGCTTGGATCTTTGATGTGGGTGTTAGTGCCGAGTGTAAAGTCCAACCAATTCTGCACTATCCAGAACATGGCCTTCCATTGCTTGGATAACCTGCGCTTTGGTGGCACCAGGAGCCAAGCCCAATGTTTGGCCCAAAGCATAAAGTTTAAAGAAGTAGCGATGGGTACCGCTTGGTGGGCAAGGACCTCTATAGCCGAGCCGACCAAAATCATTGGTTCCCTGTATAGCCCCATTGTAAAGCTTGGGCTGCGTAGCGACTCTTTCTGGCAGCTTATGCGTATCGGGGGGCAAATCATAGAGAACCCAATGTACAAAAGTTTTGCCGGGAGCGTCGGGGTCATCCACGATCAAGACGAGACTGTGCGTATGCTTTGGTAAGCCATGCCACCGTAATGACGGGGAAATATTATCGCCATCGCACGTGTAATGCCGAGAAATTGGACCACCAGGACTAAAAGCATCACTTTCGAGTTCCATAATTTGACCCAAGAGCGTGGTTCTCAAAGTTGCGCTGAGTTTTTCCTCTTTGGCAGGAGCCCTTCATTGGCCAAATACTCATGCAGTTCCGAGGACTTCAGCTTGGTAAGGTTTTTGGCCAGTTCCTGAATGTGTAGACCATCAGATACCAAAGGTATTAAAGCCTCTCGGACAAATCCCAACATGTGACGCTCTGTGACGATTACCACATGCTGAGCTTGCTGCTCTTGGATAAATCGAGCCGTTTGTTCATCAACCATTTGGGTAAAGCGCCGCTCAAATTCATCTTCATGCTGTTCTCGATGGTCACTATAGGTATGGGCAGAACCGATGGTTAAACTATGCTCCCGTCCCGATTCTGGGCCACTCCATAAGTCTCCAGCAGAAGTTTCCTGTTCTGGATTGATCAGCGCTTCATATTCGATCAGTTTGGAACTGCGCTCAAATTCAGGAAATTCTGCTTTCTCAAGAGATAGAAAACGGGCTCGCGCACCATCCATGACAACGACACAAAATTCACTCATAGCTAGCTCCCTGTTTGTCCGTGGAGTCTTCAAGGCTTTCTATGGTACAAGTCTGTCTAGAAGTGAGTCGCGATCTGTTGCAAATCCTCAAACAGCATGATCAATCACTACAATTCTGGTTCTCTGAGCTTGCGATAATATCGTGATTACTTCGCCAAAAGTGAGCGTAATGTCAGAGACACAGGCTTTAACCGTTGACTTTACCCAGGAAGAAGATGTTTTGCGGATTTTGCCAAATCCAGCGTTGCGATCGAGCGAAAACTTAGGGTGGAATGGTATTCATGTTCAGCAGCATCAGCAGCCTGGATGGGAAACCCCTGAATATGCGCACACCAGGCACATGCTTCTGGTTCACAATCCTGATCGGATAGTTCAATCAGAACGTCGGTTTAATGGGCGCAGGCAGCAAGAACAATTAGGAGGTGGCAAAAACATCGTGATTGTTCCAACAACAGTTCTCCATCAAGCCAATTGGAATCAGGAAAGTCCCTTTTCTTTACTATTTCTTGAGCCGGATTACCTAACTCAGGTTGCCCATGAATCGATTACGGCTAATCGCGTTGAACTCATTCCCCACTATGCCATGCACGATCCGTTTATTGACCAAATCGGACGTTCGCTCACAGCAGAACTAGAATCTAATCAGTTGCATAGTCGCTTGTTTGTAGATTCGCTGACAATTGCACTTTCTATTCATCTATTGAGGCACTATTCAGACTGGCAGAAACCTTTACAGGATGACACAGGAGGACTGTCTCAGCGCAAGTTGCAGCAAGCGATTGAATACATCAATGAACACTTGGCAGAAGATCTATCCATTGCGGCGATTGCAGATGAGCTAGCGATGAGTCAATACTATTTTTCTCGGATGTTTAAGCAATCAATGGGTGTATCGCCGTACCAATATGTCATGCGACAGCGGATTGAGCGAGCCAAATATTTGTTAAGAACGACTGCACGCTCAGTAGCAGCGATCGCCATGCAAGTCGGTTTTTCCAATCAAAATCAACTCGCCATTCAATTCCGCAAACTCACAGGCACAACACCCAGCAACTACCGCAAAAAACTTTGATTTTAACTTTAGAGAGCAGGATTGCAATAGATTTGGCAGGAATCGATGATTAATCTTAATTCTTTCTTTCATGCTCTCACCTTAGAGTGGATTATTGCTAGATTTTGCCTCTGAAGTATCCAAAAAAATCACCAAATTGCCGATTATCTTCTCGCTGTATCAAACGGTTTGTCAATGCAATCTGAGAGGTAAGCAAACAAGATGAGCAAGGTTCTAATTGTAACCACGAGCCATGATCACTTTGAGGGAGCCAATCCCCATCCAACAGGCGTATGGATGGAAGAGTTTGCGCTGCCCTATCTGGAGCTTTTGAAGAACGGCGTTGACATAACAATTGCTAGTCCCAAAGGCGGCGCGATGCCTGTTGACCCACGGAGCTTGCCCACACTGGAGCAGGAAAAAGCGTGGCAAAGCGCGATTGCAGCTTCAAAGCAGACGGTCAAGCTATCAGAGGTAAAGTCTACAGAATTTGATGCCATCTTTCTGCCCGGTGGTCACGGTCCCATGTTTGACCTTCCTGATAATTCAGCCTTGCAGCAACTCCTTAGAGAGTTTCGAGAGGATGGAAAAATTATTGCGGCTGTCTGTCATGGACCTGCTGGGCTAGTCGGTGCAACGTTAACGGATGGAACACCACTGGTCAAAGATAAAGTACTAACCTCTTACACAAACTCAGAAGAAATCGCAGCAAAGTTGGACAAAGAAGTGCCGTTTATCTTAGAGCAGCGCTTGCGCGAGTTGGGTGCCATTTTCATCGCCCATGAAAATAAAGCAGATCATATTGAACGCGATGGAACATTGATCACCGGGCAGAATCCCAACTCTAGTGCCAGTATCGCCCACGCGCTGGTCACTGCCCTCAACCATCAGCTTCCAGCCATTTTTGATCGCACTTCAGAAGCGATTGTACCTGCTCAAGTCGTTGCAGAATTTACAGCCAATACATTTCTGGAAAATATAGCGATTAACGCGCAGGGAACTCTCTTCGTCACAAGCTATGAAGAAGGCAAAATCTATCGAGTAACTCCTAAGGGTGAAAGCAGCGAATTTGCCAGTATTGATGGCAACGTTGCGGGTATTGTTATTGATCATGCAGGAGATTTGCTCGTTGCAGGTTCTATCAATGGCAAAACTTCTACAATTTTTCACGTTAATTCAACTGGAGTTGTAGAGCCACTGATTCTCCTGCCTGAAGCCATCTTCCTAAATGGTATGACTCATTTGAAAGAGAGTCGCTATCTAGTCGCTGATTCCTATAAAGGAGCCATTTGGGAGATTGATACAATCGAAAAAACAGCCCGAATCTGGATACAACATCCTCTCTTAAGTCGTTCAGATCCAAGCAATCCATTTCCCGCAGTAAATGGCATCAAGATTTATCAAAACTCACTATTTGCCTCCAATACCCAACGTCAGTTTTTGATTTGCATTCCATTAGCAGCGGATGGGACACCCGAAACACCAGAAGTATTTCTTACCAATATCAACCTGGATGATTTCGCGTTTGATGTCCGTGGCAATCTATATGGCACAACTCATATTTACAACAGTGTGATTCGGATTTCACCCGACAAGAAAATCACAACGATTGCTAAAACAGACGAGGGCATGACGGGCAGCACATCGCTAGCATTTGGTCGAGCCCATAACAGCACCAGCATCTATGTAACCACTAATGGGGGAATGTCTTTGCCGCTGCCCACGGGAGTAGAATCGGCAAAGGTCGTTCAGCTCAACGTGGAGATTGAAGGACTTGTCTTAGGAGAATAACGATGCACTTCGCAATTCAATGCGTCTTGGAAAAAGACATTAACGAGAAACGGCTGGCGCTAAGGCCTACTCACCTGCGATACTTGGAAGCTAATAAAGAGCGCATTTATTGTGGGGGTCCAACCGTGGATCTGAAAGGTAAGCCCGAAATGATGCTAATTATTCTGAATGCCTCTGATTTAGCAACAGCCGAAGCATTCATGCAAACAGAACCATACAATCAGTCCGGCATCTTTAAACAAGTCACCATTCGTGAGTGGCGACAGGTCTTACCAGAGACTCAGCCCGGTGCGTTGTTGCGTGAAATCAACCACTCCTGAGATTTGCACTTTAAGTTATCTGAGTCTTAGCAAGGAATGAGTCTATGAACATTGGGGTCATTGGATCGGGAAACATTGGCGGAACCTTAGGACAGCACTGGGCAAAGGCTGGACATAAAATCATGTTTAGCTCTCGACATCCTGAAGAACTTCAGTCGATGGCCACAGAAGTCGGTGCTCAAGTCGGCACGATCGAGGAAACGGCAGCCTTTGGTGAGGTAATTTTGCTGGCAATTCCGTTTGGTTACATTGCCGAAGTTGCCCAACAGGTTGGGCCATTGAACAACAAAATTCTCATTGATGCGACCAATCCCTATCCTCAGCGAGACGGCGACGTCGCACGGCAAGTGATTGCAGACCCTTCGCAAACAGCCACGGGTTACGTCGCCAGCCAATTTACGGGCGCTCATACCGTCAAAGCCTTTAATTCCATCTACTTCAAGGTGTTGGATGAGCAAGCATTTCGGTCTGGCGATGAACGTATTGCGGTGCAAGTATGTGGCGATGATTTACAAGCCAAGCAAACCGTGAAGCAACTGATCGCAGACATAGGGTTTGCGCCTCAAGACCTGGGCGATCTCAGTCAGGGCAGACTATTCGAGCCGGACGCACCTCTTTATAACAAAAACCTCAAAATCAGTGAGGCGGAGAGGTTACTAAGTCAGATCAAGTAAGGAGAGTCTTGAGATGAACATTGGAATTATTGGCGCAGGAAACATGGGCAGCGGCTTGGGTAAAATCTGGGCGCAAAACGGACATAAGATCATGTTTAGCTACTCCCGCGACACTACGAAACTCGACAAGATTGCTCAATCGATCGGTAGTAACGCCCGCGTTGGCACACCCGTTGAAGCCGTAGAGTTTGCAGATGTTGTTGTATTATCTGTGCCCTATGGTGCAGTAGAAGATGCACTCAAAGCAGCAGGTTCACTGGAAGGCAAAATTCTTTTTAGCATTGTCAATGCGCTGTTGCCCGATATGAGCGGAATGGCAGTGGGAACGACAACTTCAGCCGCTGAGGAAATTGCTAAACGGGCAATCGGTGCCCATGTGGTTGAGGCATTACCTGTGTTTGCAGAAGTTCTCAATTCTGAGTCAAGACGCTTTGATAATCAACAAGCAACCGTGTTTTACACGGGCGATGACCAGCAGGCAAAACTAGCTGTGGCAAATTTGTTACGTGAACTTGACGTTGAACCCGTTGATGCGGGAGCGCTAAAGAACTCGCGCTATGTCGAGCCCGCCATGATGCTACTGATTCAACTGGCTTATACACAGCAGTTAGGGCAGGTGGGCTTTAAACTCCTGCAACGCTGAGCTGACAACGTCCTATTTAATGGGGAGAACTTATGTACTCTTCCGAGATTGCTCGGCGAAGAGCGGTACGTATTAGATAAAATAGAAAGCTATCCTAAAATTCATACCCATGTTGACTTCGCTATCGGGTGCTCAAATTCGTGAAACGTTCCTTCGGTTCTTTGAGTCCCAAGGCCACCAAAGACTAGCCAGTGCTTCCTTAGTGCCGGAAGACCCAACGGTGATGCTGACCATTGCTGGGATGCTGCCTTTTAAGCCGATTTTTCTGGGGCAGCGGGAGCCTGATTTTCTCCGTGCTACCACTTCCCAAAAGTGCATTCGCACCAATGATATTGAGAATGTGGGCCGGACCAAGCGTCACCACACTTTTTTTGAAATGCTAGGCAATTTCAGCTTTGGAGATTATTTCAAGAAAGAAGCGATTCAGTGGGCCTGGCAGCTGATCACTCAAGAATTTAAGGTGCCGCCCGAGCATTTGGTGGTCAGCATTTTTGAAGAGGATGATGAAGCCGAAGCTATTTGGCGGGATGTAGTGGGTGTTTCTCCCAAGCGCATTATCCGCATGGGAGCCGCTGATAATTTCTGGGAATCTGGACCGACGGGACCTTGTGGGCCTTGCTCCGAAATTTATTTTGATTTCAAACCAGAAGCTGGAGATGACCACATCGATCTCGAAGATGACGACCGCTTTCTCGAAATCTATAACCTGGTCTTCATGGAGAAAAATAAGGATACCCAAGGGCGTCTGACGGAGCTTCCGAAGAAAAATATTGATACCGGCATGGGCCTAGAGCGAATGGCCCAGGTGCTCCAACAAGTAGATAACAACTACGAAACGGACCTCCTGTTCCCGATTGTGCAGAAAGCAGGATTGTTGGCCGATATAGAATACGAAACCGCCAGCGAAACCCAGAAACGGGCGATGAAAGTAATCGGCGACCACATGCGGGCCGTGGTGCATCTGATTGCCGATGGCGTTATCCCTTCCAATCTCAAGCGCGGTTATATCCTACGAAGATTACTACGTCGGGCGATTCGCTATGGCAGACAGCTGGGAATTGCCAGACCCTTTACGCCTGAGTTAGCGCAGGTTGTGATTGATGGCGCTTCCGATGTGTACCCTCAACTCCTGCAAAAACAAAGTTGGATTATGCAAAATCTCCAACTGGAAGAGCGTCAGTTTGGTCAGACCCTGGAACGGGGAGAGCGCCTTCTGCAAGAATTGATGGCGCGTAATAGCGATAGCAAACTGATTGCCGGTCAAGAGGCTTTTGATCTCTATACGACCTATGGTTTCCCAGTGGAACTGACGCTGGAAATCGCTGAGGAGCAGGACTTCACCGTTGATTTGGCAGAATGTGAACGGCTGATTGCTGAATTCAACCAAAGCAGCAGTGGAGAAGAGTTTGCCATTGACCTAACCAAGGCAGCGCAAGGGGAACTAACGGGCCTTGCGAAAACCGAATTCATTGGCTACGAGCAGCTAACCGCGCCCGCAAACATCTTGGCTTTATTGGATCCGAAGTCCTCTAGCCTAAAACAGGCAGAAGCAGGGCAGGAAATCCAGGTAATTTTGGACCAGACTCCGTTCTATGCGGAATCTGGCGGTCAAGTGGGAGACCAGGGCTATCTGTCTGGGACCCATGTTGTGGCGCGTGTCTTGGATGTCCAGAAGCAGGGAGATATATTCCTCCATCGTGCTCGAGTAGAACGAGGAATCTTGACGGAGGGGGATTCGGTCACGGCGCAAGTGGATAGTGCCCATCGAAGACGGGCCCAGGCTCATCACACGGCTACGCACTTATTGCAGGCCGCCCTCAAAAAAGTAGTGGACGAAAACATCGCCCAAGCGGGTTCTTTAGTCGCTCCCGACCGCCTGCGCTTTGACTTTAACTGTCCTCGTGCACTGACGGAAGCAGAAATCCATGAAGTCGAAACCACGATCAATCAGTGGATTGTTGAAGCTCATCGCCTAGATATCCAGGTGATGCCTTTGGCCCAGGCTAAGGAAAAAGGAGCCGTAGCCAATTTCGGAGATAAATACGGCAATGTGGTGCGGGTGATTGATATGCCCGGTGTCAGCATGGAACTGTGTGGAGGAACCCATGTTGGCAACACGGTAGAATTGGGCCTGTTCAAAATCGTCAGTGAATCAGGTGTAGCTGCCGGTATTCGGCGAATTGAAGCGGTATCTGGCATGGGCGCTTTTGAATACCTTTCCGTTCGCGACCAGGTAACTAAAACCTTGGCGCAAGAACTGAAAGTACCCGTGGAAGAGTTACCTCAGCGGATGACAGCGCTACAGGCTGAACTGCGGCAAGCGCAAAAGACGATTGAACAGCTCAAGGGACAAATGGCCATTTTCCAGGCGGATGGGCTGCTCACTCAAGTTGAAATAATCAATGGCCATAAAGTCTTGGTTGCTTCTTTAGGAGACACCGACCCAGAAAGCCTAAAAGTTGCAGCAGAACGCCTCCTCCAAAAGATGGGAGCAGGAGCCGTTTTCTTGGGTTCAACGCCTCAAGGGAAAGTCTCTCTGGTGGCGAATTTCAGTCCAGAAGTGGTGGCAACAGGATTGCAAGCGGGAAAATTCATCGGCACGATTGCCAAAATCTGTGGCGGCGGTGGCGGTGGCAGGCCCAACTTTGCCCAAGCAGGAGGGAAAGATCCAGACAAACTGGCTGAAGCGCTAACCCAGGCAAAGGTGGACCTAAAAATGCATCTCCAGTTTGGCAATCAAACGGTTAAGAAGCCTATCGATTTAATGTGAAGTCCCGATAGGTAGAACCCCAGCTGTTGTTGCCATTGTCGTTGGGCGTACCGTCTATATTCAGGAGGGCATCCAAGTCTGTGCCGTCATATTTCCAGAACCAAGCAGAGACGGTACTTTGCTGAGTGCGTGCGGCAGCGAGGAAGTTCGCGGGATTCATAATCTCAGCGGTATTGAAGGGGCCTACTTCTCCAAACAGCATAGATAGCCCAGCCGTTTTTACGCTCTGTATACGACTTTCTACGGAAGGTTGTGTATCTCGGAGCCATTTTTCATAGGCATGGATATCAAAGCCAACATTGGTGCGTCCTGACAGCAAGGAAGGGCCGCGAGCGAGGAGAACTGATTCATCCTGCCCCGTTTCTGCTCCAGGGACCAGAACAATATTCGTTGCTCCTGTACTACGGATATTATCAACCATCGCTTTCATATCGCTCAGCCAAAGAGCATCAGAATAACCATGGGAGCGGTCGTACCAATAGGGTTCATTCCAAACTTCAAGCCAGACATCGGGTTGATTTTTAAACTGCTTAGCAATCGCTCGATACTTGGTCTTATAGCTTACCCACCAGGAAGTTTGTGATGGATTTTGGCCTACGAATTCTGTAGCCGCAGAGCCATCCCAGCCGAAGGGACAAAGAATCGTCACTTTGCCGTTGGCGCGATTGTCATTGACAATATTTTGGAGTGAATAAAGATAGGTTCCGCCCACATTGACGGGATAGCCCGTGAGAGGAGTATCGCGCATATTACCGATAAACTCGCGGACAATATCCACATTCCAACTATTCATATCACTACTATTTCCTCCAAATACATGCATAGCATTGGCTCCCCGCCAGGAGGTAGATACTCCATTCTTCTGAAAAGTGTTACCAACAACCGTATATGTACTCGCAGTTTGAGCTAGAGCTACTTGGGCATTCAGTACTGTACAAAGGCTAAAACACAATAACAGTGAGCTTTTTAAAGAAATAAAACATTTCATAATCTTCTCCGCACAAATCTCAATTAAGTATATATATACGGATAAATCAGTTGACTTTCCCTTATACAAGCTTCATAGAAGATAGAACGTGTGTGTCATAGAACCCCCGGCTATCGCTGTCCCCCACCCTCCGGGAAGGCTACGCCTAGTGGCAAGGGGGACTATAGGGGGTCTTATAAATTTCATCTAGCTACTTATTCGCAAAAACTGGATAGACGGTGTACCTGATTTTTGGATATTTCAGATGCAGTTAAAGCTTCTGAAATCTTGTTAGCTTAAGCTTATTAGCTCAGATAGGAAGATGTAGCGTGTTGTTCATGCCGATTGTATTGGCTGCAGGAGCTTCAGCCGGTGGCTCTCAAATCCTGGCGGCCGTCCTGTTGAGCCTTTTGATTATCTATGTCGCCAGTAAAGTTGGCGGTGAAATAAGTGTGCGGATTGGCTTGCCAGCGGTTTTGGGAGAACTGGTCGCAGGAGTCCTCGTCGGTGTCTCCGTGTTGGGCCTCTTGGTATTTCCCAGTAGGGGGGGTTCTACTTCGGGTGTAATGGAATTCATCCGCTGGACCGCTGGCCTGAACGCGGACCAAGCCCAGAAAGTTTTTCAGACTCAGGGGGAAGTGCTAAACGTACTGGCTGAACTGGGTGTGATTATCCTGCTCTTTGAAGTCGGCCTGGAATCGGATCTCAGGGCTTTGTTTAAGGTCGGTCCTCAAGCTGCCGCAGTAGCCGTAGTAGGCGTAGCCGTGCCTTTTGTGCTAGGGACAGGCGCTCTACTCTTGCTCTTCAAGGTACCTTTGATTGCGGCTGTTTTTGCTGGAGCCGCTTTAACGGCTACGAGTATTGGCATCACGGCCCGAGTCCTTTCTGAACTGGGCCGATTGAATTCTACGGAAGGACAGATTATTGTTGGCGCTGCCATTCTCGATGACATTCTGGGCATTATCATCCTGGCTGTGGTGGTGGGCTTAGCCGATAGGGGCGAAGTTTCTATAGGCCGTATTGCTTATGTCACCGTAGCCGCTGGTGGATTTTTAATCGGGGCCATTTTTATCGGTCGGTTGACAGCTCCCTTCTTCCTCTGGTTGGTAGAACGACTGAGGACCCGTGGCGACTTGCTGATTTCCTCTTTGGTCTTTGCCTTTGCGCTAGCCCTGGCCGCCAATGTGATTGGTTCTGAGGCGATTCTGGGAGCTTTTGCGGCGGGGGCTGTTTTGGCAGAAACGGACAAGGGAGAAGACCTAAAGCTCCAGCTAACGCCCGTGGCGGATGTATTTATCCCGATCTTTTTTGTTGCCGTTGGCGCTAAGACCAACTTGGGCGTGCTCAATCCTGCGATAGAAGCAAATCGAGAAGGATTGGTAATTGCTTCCGTCTTGGTATTAATTGCCATTCTCGGGAAAGTCATAGCTGGCTATGCAGCTTTTGGTGGAGGAATCAACCGTTTGGCCGTTGGCGTAGGGATGATTCCTAGAGGCGAAGTGGGGCTCGTTTTTGCTGGGGTAGGAACTAGTAGTGGAGTTCTTAGTCCTGCTTTGGATGCGGCCCTGATTGTCATGGTGATCATCACAACTTTTATTGCCCCTCCCTTGCTCAGAATAGTTTTTCAACGAGAGATCCCCCGCTCTCCCCTTAACTAGGTGTAGAGGAATGGTAAGCAATCTATTGCAACCTTGAACTTCCATACTCACTTAATAACTCATGTCCATCTGGATAAATTGCATACAAAAATAAAATCCTGCGAACCAACGCAAAGTATTCTAAAGAGCGGAGTCTAGATATCAAAACACTGAAACCACATTTATTGAGAGTGTTCACAGACATCATTAGAAATGTGAAAGATGCTCCAATGCCAATAGAACGAGATGACGTGCAATTTCTCTTTTGTGGTTATTCTTGGCTTTCAAAGTCATTCGAAATTTGGACTATTTACTATTCTGAAAAAGATAAACAATTTGCAGCAAGACCAGCTAAAAATATGCATCCCATGATGGGACAAGTTGCATTTATTGGCGATGTAGCTAAAAAAGCCAGAGCAGAATTTATAAAACAATTAAATTCATACGATGGAAAAAAACCTTTACATTTCGAGTTTGAGCCGTTTAAGATTTTGCGTGACATGCTGCGCGCTGCCGACTCCACTTCAACTATTGGTGGTGCTCCACAATTAGTTAGGATCGCAGAGCACATGAATACGAGAACGCTCGGAGTCAAATGGACTTGTGGAAATGAGTCATACACAACGATTATGGGTCGTCGTATTTTTGACTATGAAAATACTGATAATTTGATCGTTGACCCAGTAAAAATCCGTACCGTCTAGGCCACGTTCAAACTACAGGGTCGATTTTCCAAGGCATTAGCCAGTGAAGAACTGCGCGCCTAACAAATCAATGGTAAAAATCTCCTGCCTCTCATCGCGATCTGCGCAATGTGTGTAAAATCACTGGGGAGCAGGAATGAGATGACACGCACACCGCATGACCAGTTTGCAAAGCAATGTATGTCAGGGTTTCTAGAACCTTTTGGAAAGCCTCTGGTCAGTCGAGAAATTACTAGTGAAGTCCGTCAGGTGGATGTCTGGTTTGAACCCAATCCGGCCAGTGCTGCAGAAGCACGACAGGTTTTAGGTCTTTTGGGCCGGATGGTGGAAGGCCCCTGTCTAATAGAACCCTTTCGAAATCTAGTCCAAGCCGTGGATGTGCGCGGTTGTCTGGGAAAGCTGTTGGATGTAGAGATAGAGCTACTTCGGCAAGCAAAGCGCCAGAAGATCCCATTACCGGACTCAGATTTACCCAGATTGTGGATTTTGGCCCCTACGGTTTCAAAGAGCGTATGGCAGGGGTTTGGGGCCGTTGAAAAAGAGGATTGGTCCAATGGCGTGTACTTTCTGTCAGCTCATCTGGGCTGTGCTTTAGTCTGTATTCACCAGCTCCCTGTCAGTGCAGATACACTATGGTTGAGGTTATTGGGCCGGGGCACAGTCCAGAGTCAGGCAGTGACAGAACTGGTAGCCCTCCCTGCAGAGCATCCGTTCAGACGCCATACCTTGGAGTGGTCCCCGAGCGGGGTCGAGGGGCAGTTAGCAAACTTGCGCGTATCGTTGCAGGCGCGTCAAAATTTAAATAAGGATGAAAGGGGATTAATCATGAGTTTGTCACCCGTCTATGAGCGTTGGAAAGAAGAGACTTTACTAAAGGGAGAACAGGAACGGAGCCGAAAACTACTGGAAGCTGCCTTAGCTAGTCGGTTTGGGGCTGTGGACGCAGAAATGGCTAGTCTTATCCCAGCAATGGCTCAGCTTTCGGATGCAGAGCTTGCCGGGTTGATGCTACAGCTGGCGCAGCTATCCCGTGAGGAGTTACTAGAGCGCTTTGGCAGTCGCAACTAGCCATAAATAAAGTGCAGGCTACTGTGCTTGCAAAAGCCAAAATCCTGTAATCGCTTCATCCTCTTCTGACGCTTGGACAGCGATGAAGTGTAAACCCTGAAACTTAGCCATCCGTTCGACAAATTGACGGGCAGACATTTTCATTTCAGCATCTTCAAAGGTAGCCAGAATCCAACGTTCTTCGGCATCGGTTTCTAGCATGATGGCCCCGGAATCTGATTCGACATAGCTTAGGGCGGCAGGGCCTTGCTCCTCTAGCCAGCGAGCCAGGAGTTTGGCCTCTTTTCGGATTAAAAAAAGACCAGGGATCACCGCTGTGGTCGGCCAGTCCAGCCAATCTTCCTTCCAAAAAGGAATTTCGCCATAGGGGATGGACACCTTGCGCAATAGAGAGAGTTCCGAAGCAGGCAAAGCGCTAAATCCCCAACGTTCTGGCAGGAGTTCTTCAGGACAGGCCACGGGAACGGGACGTTTGACTGGATGACTCTTGGCGGGAGGGCTATATCCTGGCATAGAAGGATATACCTGTTGTTGCCGATGGACTAACCAGCGTTGGATAGCAATAGCCCGCTGGGTTTTCCTTAAAGGGATGAAAAGAGTCTGACAGGCTGGTTCGGCCAGATTAAAACTAGCTGTACGAAAAACGCGGATTTCTAACGGATTCCCTTCTCTTTGAGCAATCAGGTCTTTGAGCTGTATCTGAATCCAATCGGCATTTACTTGGGCAGCAGTACAGAACTTATTCAAAAGGCTCTGTCCATCGGAAGTGCAAACGAGTAGCTCCCAGAGAGGCTTTTGGTCATCGCCAATCACGGGACTGCGGTATATATCCAATTCCCAAGATTCCATGACGTTCTCAGATGCTTCCGTTCAGCTTAGACCTTAATGAGTTCTCAACCATAGGTAGGAGCTAACTAAGAGAGCAGTAACCCCTGCCATGAGGATCATAAAGGCGCAGTACAGGGAGCCTGCGGTGACGAGATAGGAACGAAAGTCTAGGGTCGTGGGATTTTCAAATAAGCTATTCATCGTGTAAACCTCCTCCTCTTAGGAGTCCGGTAAAGCCACCCAGATACTCCCCTCTTGCACACGGGTAGGAAAAATAGTGAGGACGTGTGGTTGGGATATTTTACCGAGCACCGGCCCTATCCCTGGGGGCCAGGGGCACCAGATCTTGACATCTCCACTTTGCAAGTCAAAAGCACTGTGGTGCCAAGGACAAACAATAGCTCCGTCTGCGGTTATCTCACCTCCTTTCAAAGGTAATTTAAGATGCGGACAAGCCTTATCCATGGCATAAATTTGGTTAGCGTGCTGGAGTAAAAGAATCTCTTGATTGCCGACTTTTATAACCTTGCGCTGGCCTTGAGCTAATTCGTTTTCAGGAAGAGCCTGGACCCAGTTCATAAGTGCCTCCCTTCTATTGGCAAGTCTTTAATGTATTAGTTAACAAATATAGCAAGTTGCACTTTATTTATAGCGCGCAAAGTAATAAGTAGATGGCATCGACCTGAAGAGCTAGCCCCAGTGTTACTTTTCTTAATTTGATGTCCAAATAAATGTCAACTTTTATGGAGTTGATCCGTAAAACAGGATACGCTCACGGATATAGGAAAGGCGGGTCTGCGCCGCCTCATGCTGCACAGGGGAATCCAGAAAATAGTGAATAGGGGTGTGTAACCAGTATCCCCCGATTAAAGCTGAGTTTTCTTTACTTGTGGTGGTGAACCTATGAATGCACAAGAAGTTTCCAGAGTCCGCAATATTGCCCTTGTTGGCCCGTATTTAAGCGGGAAAACGACTCTCTTAGAAAGTCTTTTATATGTGACGGGAGCGATTACCCGCAAAGGCTCGGTAAAAGATAAAAATACAGTAGGGGATGGGGTTCCAGAAGCCCGCGACCATCAGATGGGCGTTGAAGTTACAGCAGCTTCTACCACCTATGAAGATATCCGTTTTACCTTTTTGGATTGTCCTGGCTCCGTAGAATTTGCGCAGGAAACCTACCATTCCCTTGTGGGCGTAGATGCAGCAGTGGTGGTCTGTGAACCAGAAGCGGAGCGAGTTCTAACTTTAGCTCCGCTTTTTAAATTCCTCGATGATTGGGAAATCCCCCACCTCATCTTCATTAATAAAATGGACCGAGCAAATGCAGAATTCATGGATGTACTCCAGGCCTTGAAGACAGTTTCCAGTCGTCCTCTTGTATTACAACAATTTCCGATTGGTAAAGGTGATCACCTGGTTGGATTTATCGATTTGGTAACGGAGCAAGCCTATCAGTATCATCCGGGGCAAGCAGCGGCTCCAATCCCCTTACCCGATGGATTAAGAGAACAAGAGCATGGTGCACGGGTGGAAATGTTAGAAGCCCTGGCTGATTTTGATGACCATCTTTTAGAAGAGCTGATCGAAGAAATCGACCCCCCAAAAGAAGAGATTATCAAAGACCTGAAAATGGAACTGGGTGCGGATCTGATCGTGCCTGTATTCCTGGGCGTAGCCGAGCAAGAATACGGGATTCGTCCTCTACTGAATGCCCTCTTGCGGGAAGCTCCTGATGCGATAGAGACGGCGCAGCGGCGAGGTTTATCGACGACTCGTGAGACTCCTCTGGTTCAAGTCCTCAAAACCTATGTCACACCCAATGGCGGTAAGCAGTCCTTAGTCCGGGTTTGGCAGGGAACGGTCAAAGATGGTATTTCGCTGAATGAGGTGCGGGTCGGGGGTGTTTACCGTTTGATGGGACAGCAGCAAAGTAGCTTGGGGACTGCAGAGGCAGGTGAAATCGTTGCCCTGGGTCGCTTAGAAGGGATTAAAACAGGCGATACCCTATCTGATTCGAAAACCTTCAAAAGGCTACCAAGCGCGGAAGTGCCCACCCCTGTCTATGCCTTAGCGCTGATTCCAGAAAAGCGCAGTGATGAAGTCAAAGTCAGTAGCGCCCTGGGTAAATTGCTGGAAGAAGACCCATCTCTTACCTGGGAGCAGCACGGTGACACTCATGAAATCATCCTCTGGGGCCAGGGAGAAATTCATTTGCAAGTGGCCCTAGAACGTTTACGGCGCAAATACAACCTGTCGATGAATACCCATCTACCGCAAGTGCCGTACAAAGAGACTATCCGCAAACCCTCTTCCGTGCGTGGGCGCTATAAGCACCAAACGGGAGGGCACGGGCAGTTTGGAGACGTTCATTTAGATATCAAACCGTTGCCCCGTGGCACAGGCTTCTCCTTCGCGGAAACGATCGTGGGTGGAGTTGTTCCCCGTCAATACATTCCTGGGGTAGAAACAGGAGTACGGGATTCTTTAGGTCATGGCCCCCTTGGATTTCCCGTGGTCGATCTTTCCGTCACCTTGACCAATGGTTCCTACCACTCTGTAGACAGTTCTGAGCAAGCCTTTAAACAAGCTGCTCGGATTGCGATGCAGGAGGGCATGCCCCAATGTGAACCTGTCCTCTTGGAGCCAATTATCCAGATTACGGTTTCCATTCCTACGAATTTCACCTCCAATGTTCTCCGGTTGTTGACGGGGCGGAGAGGGCAAATTTTGGGTTACGAAGCCAAGCCTGATTGGAACGGTTGGGACCAAGTGGTAGCCCATTTGCCTCAAGCAGAAATGCACGACTTTATTGTGGAGCTGCGCTCTCTAACGTTTGGAGTCGGTTTCTTTCAATGGCAGCATGACCACCTGCAAGAAGTGCCTGAAAAGATTGTGGAGAAGATTCTGACGACCACGCCTAGTAACGGGAATGGCAGCCGCTAGCTTATTGCAAATAATTCTCAAGTAGTGATACTATTTGAGTAGTAGGACAACGTGAGCGCATGGGTTGTGCGTTTGTCTTCACGTGCATTCACTTACAGCAGCCCTTCTCCTGATTGGATAATCTTGTATGGGCTGCTTTTTTTGTAGTTTTTCTGGTACTTATAGTTAAGTCTTTTTAGATAGGAGGCGTATAGTGTCTTCTCCTGTACAAGAACGTTCTCCTAATAAAACCAATCTTTCTAAAATAGTTGTCTCAGCCATCGATATTGGAACCAATTCAGTCCATATGGTGATTGTGGAAGTAAACCCGAGTATTCCCAGTTTCCGAGCGCTGGCTAGTGAGAAACAAATGGTTCGTCTTGGTGAATACTGCAAAACCACGGGCTGGCTTACGCCTGAAGCGATGCAGCGGACCTTGGAGGCGCTGAAACGTTTCCAGCAGCTATCCGAAAGTTTTGGCTCAAAAACAATGTTGGCGGTAGCCACCAGTGCGGTCAGGGAAGCACCCAATGGGGTGGATTTTCTGCACCAAATCGAACGCACGTTAGGAATCCAAGTTGACTTGATTTCTGGACAAGAAGAGGCCCGCCGGATTTATCTTGGCGTCCTCTCCGCCATTCCTTTTAATGGCGAACCTCATATCGTGATGGATATTGGCGGAGGTTCCACCGAGTTCATCTTGGGGGATGGCGGTGAGGCCAAGTTCTTGCGCAGTGTAAAGGTAGGTTCGGTGCGTTTGACCGACCAGTTTGTTCATTCTGATCCCCTTAGTGCTGAGGACTATGACGCCCTCAAGAAGCATGTCGATAGCATGCTTGAGCCAATGACAGAGCGGCTTTTGGCAGAAGGGCCGTTCAAGCGCATGATTGCTACTTCCGGAACCGTGGTTACCCTAGCGCAATTAGACAGTCGTAGGCGCACCAGTAATATTCCAGACACGATGAATGGTTATGAACTAACCCAGGCCAATGTTCGCCAATTGCTCAAAGAACTGCGCGGGATGAACAATCAAGAACGACGCAAACTGGTCCCAGAGCGTCGGGCAGACGTTCTCGTTTCTGGGGCTTTGATTGTCCAGGAAGCAATGAGTCTTTTGAATGCCGAGAGTTTAATCATCTGTGAACGGGCACTCCGAGAGGGATTGATTGTCGATTGGATGATTCAAAACGGCTATATCGAAGACCGCTTGCGCTATCAGCAATCCGTGCGTGAACGCAGCGTTTATCGTCTGGTCAATAAGTTCGGGGTGGAACGGGAACATACAGAGCATTTGGCCAAGCTGACGCTCCAACTATTTGACCAAACAAAAGCACTAGGACTGCATGCTTGGGGAAATTATGAACGCCAACTGCTCTGGGCAGCAGCTATTCTGCACAATATTGGTCATTCAATTGCCCATACTTCCCACCACAAACATAGCTACTACCTGATCCGCCATGGAGAGATGTTGGGCTACACCGAAGAAGAAATCGAAATCATGGCGAATCTAGCCCGCTACCACCGACGTTCTTCACCAAAACGCAACCATCCAGACTTTATGAAACTTTCCAAGCAGCATCGTCAAGTGGTGCGCGATTTAAGTCCCCTCTTACGCTTGGCTTCTGCCTTAGACCGCAGACGCAACATCGTAGTCAAAGAGGTGAAGCTAGAACGAGCAGAAGACTCTAGAGGATTGATTCTATGGATTATTCCCATGCATCCTGATGAAGACTGCTCTATGGAACTGTGGAGTGTAGAAGAGAAAAAGAGCGTCTTTGAAGAACACTTTGACCAGGTTATCCAGGTGAAATTGCAGGGTGCTCTGAATTAGTACAGTAATCTCGAAACCCCACATAACGCAGATATACTAGAAGGTGTAACGTTTCTTGATGTGGATTTTCTGTGGTCCTGCAAGGCTATGACTACCTTTTGGGCTTCTTGCTCATCTCCTGCTTAGTGCCTCTCCTAGCGCTGACAGCTTCTTACTTCGTGCGACCAAAAGGTGGCGGAGCTTTCCGGGAGACAACCTATGAATCGGGGGTAGAGCCCCGTGGCCCGCAAGGTGGCGCTTGGATTCAGTTCAATATCCGTTACTACATGTTTGCGCTGGTCTTTGTGGTCTTCGACGTAGAAACCGTATTTCTCTACCCTTGGGCGGTTGCTTTCAACAGACTCGGTTTATTCGCCTTTATTGAAGCCCTCATCTTTATCGCTATTTTAGTCATTGGTCTCGTTTATGCCTGGAGAAAAGGAGCATTGGAATGGACGTAAACAAATTAGTTAATCCTCCGAAACAGCCGGAAGTTACAGCAGATCTGTCGAATAGTGTCATCCTGACTACGCTACATGACCTCTACAACTGGGCACGGATGTCGAGCCTCTGGCCGATGCTCTATGGAACCAGTTGTTGCTTCATCGAATTTGCCAGTCTGCTCGGTTCCCGCTTTGACTTTGACCGCTTTGGTTTGGTGCCTCGGGCTACTCCCCGTCAGGCCGATTTGATTATCACCGCCGGAACGGTGACGATGAAAATGGCTCCGGCTTTGGTTAAGCTCTATGAGCAAATGCCTGAACCTAAATACGTGATTGCGATGGGTGCCTGCACGATTACAGGCGGGATGTTCTCTACGGATAGCTATACGACGGTACGTGGGGTAGACAAACTTATCCCCGTGGATGTCTATATCCCTGGATGTCCTCCACGGCCTGAGGCGATTATCGATGCCATCATCAAGTTGCGTAAGAAGATGGGCAACGAAGATTTGGGCGAACGCTACAGCCAAATCAAGCAGACCCACCGCTACTATTCGATTTCCCACCAAATGAAGGCAGTTCCAGAAATTCTGACGGGGGTTTATTTAGAATCTCCTTCTCGGTACACGCCTCCTTTGGAATTGGAAGAAGCAATTGGAACCCCGATTCCACCGGCGCTGATGGGCATCAAAGAGAAAGAATCTATAGAGGTCAAATAAGCCTGTGGTAGAAGAAGCAAACACCTCCCAGCAAGCCGCAGCAACTGCGATTGTGGAAGCAGGGCCGATAACCAAAGAGTTGCTGGCTAAGAATTATGCCGTCGAGTTTGAGGGCACCGACCATCTGGGCTTAGAGATCGTCAAGGTCAAAGCGGCAGACCTTCTACCCGTGGCCAATACGCTCTATAACCAGGGCTACGTCTATCTGCGCTGCCAGTGTGCCTATGACGTAGGACCTGGAGATAACCTGGTCAGCGTCTACCACATCATGAATTTGGACCAAAAGGATCTCCGTCAGGTGCGCCTCAAGGTCTATCTTCCCCGCGATAATCCTCGGGTGCCCTCGGTCTACTGGATTTGGCGTACGGCTGACTGGCAAGAGCGTGAAAGCTTCGATATGTATGGGGTGATTTATGAAGGCCATCCCAACCTGATTCGTATTTTGATGCCAGAAGATTGGGTGGGTTATCCGATGCGGAAAGACTACATTACGCCAGACTTCTATGAGTTACAGGACGCTTATTAGCTACCAGAGATAACCTTCCTCAACTCTGTATCATAAAATCAGAGAGTAAAAACAGTAGACGAACTCAATGACAGACTTATTAACTCGCATCACTCAAATTCCCGGTCAGTGTGGTGGTCGCCCCTGTATCAGAGGAATGAGAATTCGGGTTAGTGACATTCTAGAGATGATGGCTGAAAACGTCAGCATTCAGGAGATCCTAGAAGACTTCCCCGACCTTGAGCTAGAAGATATTCAAGCTTGCTTGCTATTTGCTGCCCGACGTACTGATTTCACTCGACTCACTGCATGAACATCTGGGTTGATGCTCAGTTGCCACAGATCTTATGGTTGACCTGTGGTAATGTTACGAACCGCAACTTACGGCGTCTACTTTCACTTACTCTACCTGATGCCCTAGAACGCTTACGGCAGGGGGAGATGATTGTAGAGATTGGATAGAACTTTCCAGGTCAGGCTGGTTCGAAACGAACTTCACTCACACGTTTGCCGGGTGCGGTCGGATCATTCCGATAGCGGATGATCAGTTTTTCAGAAGGGCGTTCCCAGGTGCAGTAAATAGATCCAGCAGCGCCTTCACAGCTAGTGGAATGCCAGTTATCAGATTCGCGCCAGGTTCGGGCGAATAGGACATTCACCACTTCAGCCTTGGCGACCCGTTCTGCTGCTCTCTTGTCGTTCTTCCGCCAAGCTCGGTAGAGACGTTGTGCGGGGTTAATTACAGCCTCAGCGTTGCCCCTAGGGATAATTAAGGCTGAGGCGATTAGGGATGCCATAGTCAAATTGCGTAAGCGTTGGCTAAGTGTAGGCATTGGTATTTCCTTGCTACCTGTTCATTATCAAGCCTGTTTTTAGTTAGTCTTTAGAGTTTATGAACATATGTCCTTATTTCATGTATCTTTAGATTGGGCGACACTGTAGTGCCCTCGCGTTATAATTCACTCCAATTCCCACTAGATATAGAGAAATATGGGTTACGTCAGCCTGCATACCCACAGCGAATATTCCCTATTAGATGGGGCTTCTCAGCTGCCCGACCTGATAGAGCAAGCCAAAAAATTGAATATGCCTGCCATTGCGCTCACAGACCATGGCGTGATGTATGGAGCAATTGAGCTGATCAAGCGCTGTCGCAACATTGGGATGAAGCCGATTGTCGGGGTAGAAGCCTATGTGATCAATGGAGATGTACGGGATAAGAAAGCCCGTCTTCCTCGCTATCATCAAATTCTGTTAGCCAAAAATTACCAAGGCTATAAGAACCTCGTCAAATTAGTGACGATTTCTCATCTGGAAGGATCCTACTATAAGCCCCGGATTAATAAAGAACTATTAGAGCAATATCATGAAGGTCTGATTGTTACTTCTGCCTGCTTGGGAGGAGAAATTCCTCAGGCTATCCTTCAAGGAAAAATAGAGAGAGCCTATGAAGTTGCAGTTTGGTATAAGCGGGTCTTCGGGGATGATTTCTATTTAGAAATTCAGGACCATGGTAGTCGAGAAGACCGAGCGGTTAATCCAGAAATTGTTCGAATTGCCCAGAAGTACAAGATTAAAATAGTGGCAACCAATGATTCTCACTTCACCTGCATGGATGATGTGGATGCCCATGATGCTTTGCTTTGTATCCAAACAGGCAAGTCTATTGAAGAAGAAAATCGTCTGCGTTATACCGGAACGGAATATCTAAAATCCCGCACAGAAATGGCAGGGATGTTCCGAGACCACTTGCCTTTAGAAATTGTGGAAGAAGCACTTGAAAACACGTTGGAAATTGCAGACAAAGTAGAAAAATATGACCAAGAACTGCTGGGCGGAATGCGGATGCCCGACTTCCCCATTCCTCAAGGTCATACTGCGGAAACCTATCTGGAAGAATTAACTTGGGAAGGACTGAGAGAACGATTTAAAGAAATAAAGATTGTCGATCCAGAAGAGAAAGTGCCCTATGAAGAGCGGCTCAAATATGAGCTGAAGATGATGCAACAGATGGGATTTTCTACCTATTTTCTAGTCGTTTGGGACTATATCAAATATGCCAGTGACCATGGCATTCCCGTCGGGCCAGGTAGAGGTTCTGCGGCAGGTTCTCTAGTCGCCTACGCGCTGCGCATTACGAACATGGACCCCGTGCGCTACAACTTGCTGTTTGAACGATTCCTGAATCCTGAGCGTAAGTCTATGCCTGATATTGATACGGATTTCTGTATTGAACGACGGGGCGAAATCATTGAATACGTAACAAAGCGTTATGGGGAAGACCACGTTGCCCAAATTATTACGTTTAACCGATTAGCTTCGAAGGCAGTCTTGAAAGACGTCGCCCGAGTTATGGAAATTCCATACAGTGAATCTGACCGGATGGCGAAGATGATTCCTGTTTTCCGAGGGAAGCCTGCCAAACTAGACAAAATGATTTCTGAGGATACGCCCGCTCCAGAATTCAAAGAAGCTTATGATAAAGACCCAAGAGTTAAGAAATGGGTAGATCTGGCCCGTCGGTTAGAGAATACAAACAAAACTTTTGGAGTTCATGCTGCAGGGGTGGTTATTTCCCGCGAACCGCTTGATGAGATTGTGCCTTTACAGAAGAATAATGAAGGTCAAGTCATCACCCAATACTATATGGAAGACATTGCAGACTTGGGTCTGTTGAAGATGGACTTCTTGGGCTTGCGGAACTTGACCATGATTCAAAGGGCGTTAGAAATTATTGAAGCCAAGAATAAAGAAGTCATTGATTTAGACACCCTGAGCTTAGATGATGAAAAAACCTATGCCCTGCTAGCGAAGGGAGAACTTGAAGGGATATTCCAATTAGAATCATCAGGAATGAAACAGATTGTAAAAGATTTGCGCCCTTCAAACATTGAAGATATTTCTGCTATCTTGGCGCTCTATCGTCCTGGTCCTCTAGATGCAGGAATGATTCCTGACTTTATTAACCGCAAACACGGTCGTCAGAAAATTCAATATGATGATCCTCTATTAGAGCCGATTCTAAAAGACACCTATGGGACTATTCTCTATCAAGAGCAAATCATGAAAATTGCTCAAGATTTGGGAGGTTATTCCCTAGGACAAGCAGACCTATTGCGTCGTGCGATGGGTAAAAAGAAAGCTTCTGAGATGGAAAAACATCGTGAGCAATTTGTCGATGGGGCTACCCGCAATGGTGTTAACGCAAAGACTGCAACTAATCTGTTTGAACAGATGGTTATGTTCGCGGAATATTGTCTGAGCTATGATACTGAACTACTAACCCTTGAATATGGGCCTCTATCTATCGGTAAGATTGTAGATGAACAAATAGAGTGCACGGTCTACAGTGTGAATGCACAGGGCCATCTTTATACGCAACCTATCGCCCAATGGCATCATCGCGGGGAGCAAGAAGTTCTTGAGTATTCCTTAGAAGATGGTTCACGGATTCGAGCGACAAAAGACCATAAGTTTATGACTACTAATGGTCAAATGTTCCCTATTCACGAGATCTTCGAACAGGGTCTTGATCTAGTGTGCATGGGAGGCCTGTAGTCATGCCAACTCGCTACGGCCAGTCAACGCTCGACCAAAAACAACAAATCATCGAAATATTCAATGTTGGTGTGGAATGCCGAGAGATTCCTAAATGTTTGGGAATCAGTGAGAGGAGTGTTTCTAGAGTCTTAATCGAAGCAGGAATTAACACTAAACGAAGAAATCGGTACACCCTGAATGAAACCTATTTTGACAAAATTGATTCTCAGGTTAAAGCTTATCTCTTGGGACTGTTAGCAGCGGATGGCTGTGTCACTAAAACCAACTATGTGTCTTTTGAGTCTGTTGATGGAAATTTAACTGAACTACTGAAAACAGAGCTGCAATATACTGGGGAAACTAGACTTATCTTCCCAAAAGACTATGCTCCTCACTATCGGATTAATTTTTCTTCCAAGCAATTAGCTCACGCTCTATCTCGACAGGGTGTCCAGGTAGGGAGAGGGGAATCTGGTCTGTTCTAT
This sequence comes from Gloeobacterales cyanobacterium, assembly GCA_038245785.1. Taxonomy (GTDB): domain Bacteria; phylum Cyanobacteriota; class Cyanobacteriia; order Gloeobacterales; family PMM-0068; genus Sivonenia. The sequence continues at coordinate 36,764 of JBBRSB010000028.1, forward strand.
TTTCCCGAAACAGAATTTTTAAGTTCTTACATACTGGGCTACTTTGATGGAGATGGCTGTGCCCATGTCAATAAAGGTAGAAGTGGGGGCTCACTGAGCATCGTGGGTTCTTTAGAATTTACAAGCGAAGTGGCAAGACTTTTAGGTGTGGGCTCTATACAGAGACATCATTCAAAACCAGTGTACTACTGGAGAATTTTTAGCCGCATCAATATACAGGCATTCTACAACTTGGTATACAAGGTGCCTTCATTAGGATTACAGCGCAAAAAAATCAAAATTGAACAGATTTTAGGGAGCTATCGACGTGGTTAAAATCATTAGCTGTACATCATTAGGGACTCAATCTGTTTATGACATTGGTGTTGAGCAGGACCATAACTTTGTTCTAGCAAATGGTTTAGTGGCTTCTAATTGCTTCAACAAAGCACATTCTGCTGCCTATGGATTAATTACTTATCAAACAGCTTATCTTAAAGCAAATTACCCCGTAGAGTATTTAGCAGCGCTGCTCTCTTCTGTTAGAGGAGACCAGGATAAAGTTCAACGTTACTTGGCTGCCTGTCAGGTCATGGGCATTTATGTATTGCCTCCAGATATCAATCGTTCTGGTCCTGACTTTACGCCGGAAGGGAAAACCATCTTATTTGGACTTGCGGCGGTTAAAAATGCAGGAGACGCTGCGGTAGATAGTCTGCTCAAAGTGCGTGACCAAGAAGGTCCATTCACTTCTCTTGCCGATATCTGTGACCGTATTGATAGTCGGGTTGTCAACAAAAGAGCCTTAGAAGCCTTGATTCGTTGTGGAGCCTTGGATACGCTCCATAGCAATCGCAATCAGATGCTTTGTGACCTGGAACTTACTCTGGAATGGTCTATCCGCCGAGCACGAGACCGAGCCTCGGGACAAGTCAATCTTTTTGATAGCTTGTTGTCTGGAACGAGCACAGCGGAACAAATGTTTGATAGCGCTCCTAAAGGACCCATCGTCGAAGATTTACTTCCCCAAGATAAGCTCAAGATGGAAAAGGAACTGCTGGGTTTCTATGTTTCTGACCATCCCCTCAAATCCATAAGAGAAGTGGCTAGAATCTTGGCACCGATTAATCTGATTGATCTACCGGATTATCGAGAGGAAGCATCGGTCAGCGCCATTATTTTAGTTACAGAAATGAAAGTAGTGACTACGAAAAAGGGTGACCGGATGGCGATTCTGCAAGTAGAAGACCTTACTGGAAGCGCCAGTGCTATTCTCTTTCCAAAAGCCTATGAGCGCTTAAATGAATGCTTTAAGCCCGATGCCCGCTTGATGATCTGGGCCAAGGTAGACCATAAAGATGACCAGCCTCAGTTAATCCTCAATGATGCCGAACCGATTGAGGATGTCCGCATGATTTTGGTTGAACTTTCTCCAAACCAAGCGAGAGAAATCCAAGTCCAGCATCGATTGCGTGAACTGCTGGGGAGTCAAGCGCCTGAGAAGAAAGAAGAGCTTGGATTGGTACCTGTGATTGCCCGGATTGATTTTGGACAGGAACATCGCTTCGTTCGCTTTGGCCCCCAGTTCCGCGTCAAGAATGCAGATGCTACGGTCGCCCTTCTCAATCAATCAGGATTTAGTGCTCAAACCCAGACCGTAGTTCCTGCGGTGGGGTGAGGAGGGCTATCTTTCAACCTCTTGTTCTTGATTAATATGGATGCGATCCATGCCTTCTTTAATCCAATCAATACAATCTTGTTCACAGATGAATATTTTAGGGGCGGCGATATTATCTAGACCGTGGGGAGGATAGTGGTCATAAAAATACTTGCCTGCCATTTCAAAGATGATGATTAAGTTATCTCGATAAGTGTATCGATTTTTAAAGTAATCAGTTTCGGAAGGTGTTGCTGAATGGGTATCTAGATATTCTTTAGCAATAGTGACAATTCCTTCTGGACTATCCGTACAAAGTCCTCCTGGATTTTCTACCTGGTGGAAACGACCTTCCAGACCCAATTCAGACAATAAGATATAGGAATATAAAGGCTTATCGTGCATGAGGGAGATGGTAGAAAATCTGAAAGGAATGAGCAGATGTCCCCGATAGGAAATAGATTTTTCGTAGAGCAATCGCATGTTAGTTCCCTCTAAGGGAGTGCCTATTGTAAGGGGCTTTGATACCCCTTACAACCAGCTTGGATCTATAATCTGGCCACAGTAAAAGGTAAGACCGATGCTTGAGTTGGTTCATAGATTTGGGTGACATATTCCGACACCATCCGGTCTGTATTAAACATCGGATTTAGGGTGCGGATCGCCTCTTTCATCCGAGCAATCCAGCGACGGGGCAATCCATGCTCATCCCGGTCATAGAACATGGGGATGATCTCCTGCTCCAACTGGTTATAGAGCGATTGAGCATCGAAATCATCTTGCAGGCTAGGTTCATCAATCCCGTCGCCAATCGTCCAGCCATTCTCGCCGTTATAGCCTTCAGGCCACCAACCATCGAGCACCGAGAGGTTCATACCGCCACTAAATCCTACTTTTTGACCAGAGGTTCCAGAGGCTTCTAGGGGACGACGAGGATTGTTGAGCCAGATATCGACGCCTTGAACCAGATTGCGACCGACATAGGCATCGTAGTTTTCGATGAAGGCTACCCGATCGTAGAGAACAGGATTTCTAGACCATTCCATCACTTTTTGAATCAGGCGCTTACCTTCATCATCTTTCGGATGGGCCTTACCAGCAAAGACAATCTGGACGGGCCTTTTGGCACTGCTGAAGATCCGGGTTGCCCGCTCCCAATCCCGGAGGATGAGATCTGCCCGTTTGTAGGTGCTAAATCGGCGGGCAAAACCGAGGGTCAACGTATGGGGGTCCAGGAGGTTGCCGACTGCCTGAATTCGGTCTTGGTCTTCTCCTCGCTCCCGACGGGATTTGAGCACTCGATGTCTTGTAAAGGAAACCAACCGCTCTCGCAGTGCTGCTTTATTTTCCCAAAGCTCTTCATCAGGAATTTTGTCTACATTCGCCCATACCTCGGGATCCCAAATATGCTCTTCCCAATGTTCTCCCAAATACTGGTCATACATGTTCCAGAACAGAGGGGCAATCCAGGTGCGGGCATGGACTCCATTGGTAATCGAACCAATCGGCACTTCATCTTCAGTCTTCGTCGGATAGAGGACCTGCCACATCTTGCGACAGACTTCTCCGTTGAGTTTACTCACGCCGTTGGACGTTCGGGCGTAGCGTAGTGCTAAAACCGTCAAGTTGAAAGGCTCCCAAGGATCTCCCGCTCTGCGGGCTCCAAGATTCAGGAACTGTTCGCGATTGAGGGTGAGGGAAGGCCAGTATGAGGCAAAGAAGGTATCCATCTCATCCGGGCTAAAGGCATCGTGCCCCGCTGGAACAGGCGTATGGGTTGTGAAAACACACTTTTGGCGTATCTTTGGTTCAGCATCCAGGAACGCCGTACCCTTATCCACTTCTTCCCGAAGCAGTTCTAAGGTCAAGAAGGCGGCATGGCCTTCATTCATGTGATAGGTAGCAGGTTCAATACCCAGTTTGCGCAGTAGGCGCACACCCCCGATTCCCAAAATGATTTCCTGGGACATGCGGGTGTCTTTGTTACCCCCGTAGAGATGGGCTGTAATCCAACGGTCTGTGGTGTCATTCTGAGGGATGTCCGTATCCAGTAGATAAAGAGGGACCCTGCCCACATCCACGCGCCACGCTTGGATTTTCACTATCCGCTGGCGGATTCTAACGTCGACCGTAATCGGAATGCCACTCTTATCTCGGACCAGATTGATCGGCAAGTCGGTGAAGTCGGAACTTTCATAGACTTCTTCTTGCCAACCTTCCAAATTCAAGCGCTGTTTAAAATAACCTTGGCGATAGAGAATTCCCAGGGCCACTAGGGGCACGCCCAGGTCAGAAGCAGACTTGAGATGGTCTGCGGCCAGCATCCCTAACCCCCCAGAATACGTGGGGAGCGATTCATGCAGGCCGTATTCTGCTGAAAAATAAGCAATTTTTGTATTTGGGTCGCGCATCGTTCGCTTTGCCCAAGTGTCTTCCGCTGCCATGTAGTGGTCATAGGCCGCTACCATACGCCTGACTGTTTTCAAGTAGTTCACATCGGTAGCGAGGGCGGCTAAGCGCAGATAAGAAACTTCATTGATCATGCGCTCAGGGTTATGCTCTGTCTTCTCCCAAAGGTCAGGGTCCATTTCCCGAAACACGGTCAGTGCATCTTCATTCCAGGTCCACCAGTAGTTTTCGGAAATTTCACACAGACGGACGAGCGATTTGGGCAAGGTGGGGCAAAGTTCAGGGGGGTAGCCTTGGTCGGCTTCTACGGAGGGAGGGCTAAAAACCATTGGTATATATCAACCTTTTGATGGAGGAAAATTTAAAATAGATGATCTACACATAGACGCTTGGCAGGGCATTTATCCACTTCTTAAGATTCTCTGAAGCTTTTCTAGAAGATCTAAAAATTAAAGTAACCTAAGAGGTTTTTGCATTCCCCCTTGCCGTGGGGATTGTTGATTGTTCCAGTTGTTTGATTAAAGCCCGAGCTTCGGGTTCTTCTAAGGCCAGTCCTCCATAGCGCCACTGGACATAAGCCTCTGTAATAGCGCTCAGAACTTGGCCCTCTGAAGAGCGTATGGTTTCTAGGAATTCTCTAGGGGTTTGATGGGCTGCTTTAAAAAGACCCTGGCGGGCCAGTCGGTCTAACATGCGCTGATAAACCCTTTCAGCCGGAGCGAGTTTAGCTAAAGCACATCGATAGCGCCAGTTTTTGAATCCCAGGACACCGCCCCAACCTGCAAAGACCAGGGCTGAAGCCCCACCCCCCAAGATTAAGCCTCCTAGCCAGCCCAAGCGCTGGACCAAAAAACCTGCCCAGACGAAAATGCCATTTAGCAACCCACCCAAGGTTCCGGCCGCAGTCGCCACGGATTGAGTGACAGGACTGGGCAAAAGTTTTACGAAAGCATTCCAGGTTTGTTCTGCCACCCCAAAGGTTTGAGCTTTATCTGGAGTCGGTGGAATCAGCGGCCTTCCCGGTACAGGGTCAAAGGCCACCCAGCCATAGCGAGGGAAATAGACTTCCACAATCGCGGTCGCATCGGTATTCCATACCTCGTAATATCCGGTGAAAGCATTGAATGTCCCTGGCATAAAACCGGTGACCAGACGACTTGGAATGCCCAAGGAACGAAGCATGACCGCATAGGCGGTAGCAAAGTGCTCAGGATAGCCCTTCTTCTCTTTGAGAAGGAAGCTTTCTGTGACTTCTCCCTGGAAAACTTTAGGGGTGCCTAAGCTATAGGTTTGCTTGAGATACTGGGCCAGGGCCAGACTTTTGCTGTAGGTATCAGAGAATTTGGACGTGACTGCCAGAGCCTGTTGATGAATAGCCGGATTGAGATCCTTGGGCAACTGTAGGTAGGCGTTGCGGATTGTCGCAGGGATGGCAGAGGTCAGCCTGCGTAGCTGCGTTTCATCCCGGAGCGGGACCTCTGAGATAGCCGTGTAGGTCAGTCCTTCTGAAAGGTCGATCGGTGAATGCAAGATTCCTAGCTGGTCTATGCCCACCTGCTCGGTCGGAAAATAAAGTTCTTTGACCCAAGGAACGGTAGGAATAAAGTTAGGCAGATTAGCCGTGATCGAATAGGTTTGGACAATACGTTGGGTTGGTACGGCTCCCGTTGCGCCAGAGACCAGGTTCAGGGGAGGATAGAAAACGCTGAACGGTTCTTGCCGAAAGACTTTGACTGCCTTTATCGCTGAAGCCTGCCACCCCAGTCGCGTGTACTGGTCGAAGGTGGTCATCCGCAGAAAAGATGCTCCCTGGGTCCTGACCCGCATCACCATTCTCGGAGTGAGGAAGCCTCTGAGGTTTAGATTGATACGGTCATTAAATCCGCTGTAATAGTCTGGATTGAAGGTTTCTTGTGCCTGTTTACCGCCAGGAGCCGATGCACTGCCCCCTTTTTGCGCTGCTTTACTGGGATAGCCAGGATTATTCACCCGCGCAGGCTTAAAATCTTTGGGCAAGGGAATCGTCTGTGAAACCGGAAAGGTGCGCAGCTGATAGCCAGGGAAGCGTGGCAGCAGGACGAAGATCATTCCTCCTAAGGCCATGACGCCCAGAAAACTTCCTCCCCAAGGTAACCACGGAATTTTCGATTTAGCGCCAGCCGTGAATCCAGACAGTTTAGGACTCAAATTAAGACGAGCCCGATAATCCAACCAGAGCATTGGAATGGTTAAGGCAATAAATAGAATCAGCCAAGGCGCAAAACTCAGAGTTTCACTCAGGGTTGCGGCCACAGCCAAAAGCACCAAACCAATCGCCATCGAATAGCCCAAGTCTTTGCGGCGAGGCAGGTCAAAGCTATGGATTACCTGCAGATGAATCAGGAGTAAGGCCAGGGCTAGCCGCGTATCGTTCAGGGACCCGAGAATATTGGTAAAGAAAAATCCCAAGGCAGCCAACATAGCAATCGCCAGCAGAAACTTGACGGGGATATTGCGCTCTTTGCGGCGGGAATGACTAAACACTGCTCCCGCGATACTGACAGGAGCGGCCCAGATGCTCGTCCAGCTCCCAGAGGCCACATCGGTGGCAATCATACCGACAATCACTAAAGCTTGAACCACAGCCCTCAGCGGAATAGATTCTTCGGTCGCAGTGCGTGGAAATCGGGAGAGGATCTGCTCTTCCACCCTCTGCTGCCAGGCTTTGTAGGTAACGAGACCATCTATGAGGGGCGCAAGAGGAGAGGTAGCCATGAATGAATTAAAGATAACGCTTCTAGAATGCAGGATTCCCTAGATTCCTCCCGTTCCCCAGAAGCACGGCAAGACTGTTCGGAACGCAAAGGTAAAATTTATCAAATTTAACGACACTCGAAATTTGGATGTTTTGTTTTGCACGCCCCCCAACCCCATAAAAACAAACCCAGAATATCGGATCGTGTAGGGGCGATTTGCAAATTGCCCCTACGACGCCATAACCTATGGGGCAAACCCCAATTTCGGGGGCCGGGGAAATTAATAACCCAAAAATATCGTATCTGCGGATAATCTTTCTGAGGTCGATTTTGCCGATGACAGCCAAGCGCACAGCGTAATGTTCAATACACTCTTATTTGTGGCTTTTTGGCCTACCCATCTGGCCATAGTTTCTATCACGAGTGAGAAAATTTATCCGAATATTCACTTAACGTGTACTTTTTTATTTGTGGTTAAACCAGTAAAAATACTGGGCATGCTTAATTTGTGAGCCGATTCCATCTATTTAGAAGATGAACCCCCAGGCTTAACACTTTCTTTCTTAGGAGAACTTGAATCATGGCTGTTGAGAAGACTAACTCTTCTTCTAGTTTGGCTGAAGTCGTTGATCGTATCCTTGACAAGGGTATCGTAATCGACGCTTGGGTCCGCGTTTCCTTGGTAGGTATTGAACTGCTGGCAATTGAAGCCCGTGTGGTCATTGCTTCCGTTGAAACCTACTTGAAGTATGCTGAGGCTGTTGGCTTGACCTCTCAAGCAGCTGTCCCCGCTTAACTCTAAGCAATTAAGGAGTCTTTGAGAATGCAATATTTCTCAAAGACTTTTTAACAGTTTTTAGCAATTTTAATGATGTAGTAAACACCAGGCTCGATCATTCTCGATGCTTGACTGAGGAGAATTCACGGTGACCATCGAACATACATCTTGGCTTGGACAGATGCAGCAAGAGCGCACGCAGCGTCAGCAAGCTATGACAGAACGGCAACAGCAGGTGCGTGAGGCTTTAGCTAAAGCCCAACAGGAACGCAAACAAAAATGTACTCAGGCAACGGCTCAACGCCAACAGTTTCAGCGTGGTCTTTCTTTGGGCATTAGCGACTTTCTAGAAGAGACTGCCAATGTCAGAATGCAGACTGCAAGCACACAAAAAATAGCCCTCCAAGAATTCCAAGGTCAGCTCCAGCAAGATGTTCAAGACCTGATGACCGAAATCAGCACGGACCGGATGATGATGGCGCAAGCGCTCATGACTGATTTGGCTGGATTCCGCAACAACCTGGTTCAAGAAGTTGCTCAGTTATTGAACGAAGACCTACCTGGCCAGCGCAAAGAAATGCAGGCTCATGTCGCTCAGATTCAAAAAGAGACCCAGAACGAGCTCACCCAAAACCGTAAGCAAAGAGCGAAGAATAGCGCTCAGAGCGTGAAGGAACGGGCCGAGTTTGTAGACAACCTCCAGGCTGAAGTCAGCAGCATGCGTGCTGATGCCAAGGAATTAATGCTGGATATCCAGGATGAAAGCCTACAGCGCAAAGAAGAAGCCTGGGGAACGGCAACAGCCCGCCCTGCTCGCAAGAAAGCAAAACCAGCCACTAGCAAAGCGCCTCAAAAGGCTCCTGCAAAGGCTGCTGCTCCTAAAGCTGCACCTGCTAAGCAAGCTAAAGCAGCTCCTGTAGCTGATAGTCCAGTTTCTGTCCCCCACGAGAAAGAAGTGTACGACTACGTCCAAAACAATCACGGTGCTCGTTTGGCCATGATTGAAGAGGCTTTGGGCATTAGCCGCTTTCAGGCAGTAGATGCGCTGCGTTCTCTCTTGGACAAAGGCATCTTAGTTAAGCGCGATAGAGATTACCTAACGCAGGAGGATTCTTCACGGTGAGTACGGTACTTCAAACGCGTCCCCGTCAATTTGTTAATACTCCCAATGTAGAAAAGCTAGCCACTCGGGCGCTACGCTTCTTACAGTCTGGTTATTCTATCCATCTGCGCGGTCCTGCTGGAACCGGCAAAACCACCTTGGCTTTGCATTTAGCAAGTCTGCTGGCCCGTCCCACCAGTCTTATTTACGGAGACGATGAGTTCCGTACTTCCGATCTGATTGGTAGTCAATCTGGCTATACCCGCAAGAAAGTAGTGGATAACTACATCCACTCCGTAGTCAAGATGGAAGATGAACTTACCCAGCGCTGGGTGGATTCTCGGCTGACCATGGCTTGTCGGGATGGATTCACTTTGGTCTATGACGAGTTCAACCGTTCTCGCCCTGAGGTCAATAACGTTCTGCTCTCTGCTCTTGAAGAAAAGCTTTTGGTATTGCCTCCTGATTCCAGCCGCACTGAGTACCTACGAGTTCACCCTCAGTTCCGGGCTATCCTGACCTCCAATCCTCAAGAATATTGCGGCGTTCATGCCACTCAAGATGCCTTGATGGACCGTCTGGTCACTCTCGATATGCCAGAACCGGATGAATTGACCCAACAGGAAATCTTGGTTCAAAAAGCAGGCATCGAGCGTGAAGGTGCCTTAATGATCGTCCGCTTGGTCACTGCTTACCGGGCTAAGACTTCTGCAGAAAAATCTTCTGGCCTACGTTCCTGCATGATGATTGCTAAGATTTGTCACGAGCACAACATCAGCGCCCGTCTGGAAGACCCTGATTTTCGGGAAGTCTGTGGCGATGTACTCTTTTCGCGGGCGGCTCTATCCCCAACGGAAGCGAAAACAACCCTCTGGGCCATGTTGGATGAAATGCTCAAGTCTTCAACGGTTTCAACTGCTAGGAGTAAAGCTTGACTGCTATAACCACATCGACACAGGGTTCGACCCTCGCGGATGTTCTAGAGCGCGTCCTTGATAAAGGCATTGTTATCGCCGGAGATATATCCGTTTCGGTGGGGTCTACTGAACTGCTCAGTATCCGCATTCGTCTCTTGGTTTCCTCCGTCGATAAAGCCAAAGAGATGGGTATCAACTGGTGGGAAAGCGACCCTTATCTCAGCAGCCAAACCCAAGCTCTGGTGGCGACCAATCAGCAGCTGATGAAACGGCTAGACACCCTAGAGACTGAACTGGCAGCGTTCAAAGCTCTGCCTGCAGCTAAGGAAGCGGTAAGGGCTGATTAGGCTGTCCCTTACCTCCAACTAAGGACCAAACCATGATCACAATCAAAACGATGAAACAAATTGCCACGAGCAGCGCCCTTTTGGGTGCTCGTTCGTGCAGTTCCCTAAGCGGGCTTCGCTATGCCCAGCAGGAGAGACTCCAACGTCTCAGCGGACACAGTCAGATAGCCAAACAAGAGACCCGTCGCCAATGGCTCAATGGTCAGTGGCAAAAATCTAGATAGATCGGCGGTTTGCTTGGGTACTTCTAAAGATGGAGCTGTCTTATTAGACAGACTCTATTAGATTAGCGTTTCTAAGAAACCTGACAAAAAAGTATAGGAGTGTGGAGACGATATGGACTGTAGCCTTTACTTATACGGTATCTTTCCTCAACCGGGTCCCCAAGATTTGAAGGTGCAAGGTTTGGACCAGGAACCTGTACTGACCCATGCCGTGGACAGCTTTGTCTTTCTATACTCCGAAGCTAAACAGGAGCAGTATTTAGCCAGTCGCCGCAATTTGTTGACCCATGAAAAAGTATTAGAAGAAGCGATGCATCAAGGGTACAAGACGCTGTTGCCCTTGCAGTTTGGTTTGGTAATCAAAGATTGGTCATCGATTACAGAACAATTGATTACGCCCTATCATGAAAAATTAGAAGCACTCTTCAAAAAGTTAGAGGGCAAGCGAGAAGTCAGTGTCAAAATTTTGTGGGAAAGCAATGAGGAATTGCAGGCTCTCATGCAAGAGAATCAACAGCTTAAAAGCAAGCGAGACAGCCTAGAAGGAAAGCAACTGGGCATGGATGAAGTGATTAAAATCGGACAATTGATTGAGAAAGCTTTAGAAGAGCGGAAACAATCGATTATTAAATCCTTCAAAGAGCGGCTAGATTCTTTGGCCATTGAAGTAGTCCAAAATGATCCGATGATGGATTCGATGATTTACAACGGTGCCTATCTCATCCCTTGGGAATCAGAGCCTCAATTCAATCAAGCGATAGAAACCTTGGATGAACATTTTCAGGGCCGTCTACGCATTCGCTATAACGATTTCACGGCTCCTTATCACTTTGCACAACTGGCGGATTAATCATGCTCTTCTCTCCCCTTTCTGGCATTATCTGGATTGCTGAACAAATCCAGGAGCGCGCTAGTGCTGAATTAGACGAGAAAGAAAACTTGTCTAAGCGACTCTTATCCCTGCAGCTGGCCTTGGATATAGGTGACCTTTCCGAAGAAGAATATGATGAAAGAGAAAATGAAATATTGATCAAGATGCAAGAAGTTGCCCAACGCGAAAGAGAAGAAAAGGCGGCGTAGAGGCGATTTATTGATCGAATTTAAGGGTATCTATAATTTAGATACTCGATTTTGTGCGTCCCCAATTACACAAAAACAAACCCAGGATATCGGGTCGTGTAGGGGCGATTTGCAAATCGCCCCTACGACGCCATAACCAAATGGATAAAACCCGAATTAATCGAATCGCGACCGTTTAATAATCCAAAAATATCGTATCCACCGGCAATCCTTCCGATGTCGATTTCACCGATACTTTTGATTTGGCAATAACCACCTCTCCATGATTTTCACCATTCTGCTGTAGCCTTGCCATGTGCTGCTCAAGAACGACCATGTGCTTCTGTATTTCTTCACCACGGCGTTCCATGGTTTCTAGCTCCTGTTGGAGCCTAGACTTCTCAATGCTCAGTTTATACAGATCTAAATAGACAGAGGAGTCTGTCTTTTGGCGTGGCATGCTGCTGATTTTGGGCTGAATCTTTGCGCGACGGGCAGTGGGGCGCATGGGACTTCCTTTGTGAACATGCAAAAAATATGTTCTTAGCGTACCCGCTCACCAATATTTTCAAACAACAAGTTGGCAGCACCCTGAATGCGCTCCAAAGGAGCGATTGAACGAGGGAGCACAGGCAGGTGAATAATCGTCTTTTGAGGAAACAGTTGAGGGTCTACAGAGGCTTGCTCTTGATAGCGATTATGAACCGTATATCGTTGAGAAATATTAAGATTGTCTACGGTTTCAATCAGTCTTTTCGTTTCCGCAAGAATGACGGCTTGTGCCTGGAAGACACTGATAAACTCGGTATGATTATTAGCTTTTAGATTCTTCTGGACCCGCAATACTTGCTGACGTAAGGTTCTTAAACGACTCATCAAATCCGTGTAATCGAGCACGTCTTGATATTTCATCCATAGCTTGAAAATCCACCCCAGCCAATCTCCCAAGGCATTCGGAATTTCTAGAAAACGCAATAAATGACCCGTGGGCGCGGTGTCGAGGACAATCAAATCCTGCTCTTGCTTCTCCAGAAGCTCCATCACCGTCACTAAAGCCAAGACTTCATCAATACCCGGCAAGGCTTGCGAAACAATAGTTCGCCAAGCTTGGGGGCCATAGGCAATCGTTACTCCACCCGTATCTTTGCCACCGCTCATCATTTCTGCCAATTCCCAGAGATAGTCTTGGCGGAATTTTTCTAGAATTGCTTTGCTGTCCACTTCTTGAGCACTTAAATTATCGGTAATCACGGTGGCTTCATGGCTTAATTTTTGGCCTAGTGCATCTCCTAAAGAATGGGCAGGATCGATAGAAATAGCACGTATCTTTTTATCAGGATGACTCTGGGCAATACCCCAAGCAATACTGGCTGCTACGGTCGTTTTACCAACGCCGCCCTTGCCCCCCAGGATGATTAACTTGTAGCCTTCACTAAGAAAATCAGGAAAACCTGGTAGGACTTTTTGAGGCCAGTGGACAAGGGTTGCTTTTGGATGGAGGGCAATCGGTGAAATTTGGGGAAGTTGTATACCCGCAATTATTGTATCCAGGGCTTCCGAACCTATCGGTTCTTTTGCTTGCTGAGGAACGAGGAATAAAGGTCTTTTCTCGGCAAGGATGATGAACTGCTTAATCAGCGCTTCTTGCTCTTGATATCTATCTAAATCATTTTTTTCAGCAAGGATGCGATTAACAAACAGTCCACCGCGAGGAATCTTTAGATCCTCTAAGGCGACTAGGAAACGCTGAGTCTCTAGAAAACTCATCGGCTCTGCTATCGCTACGACTAAACAAGCGGTGTGGACAGGATTTTGCAGCAGGCTTCTAGAGGATGCTAGATCTTGCTTCATCATCGCAATAAAGGCATCTGCTTCATCCTCGATATCTCTCTTTGTGAAAGAACGCTGGATAACCCGATGTTTTTCTTGGAATAGACTGAGGGCTTCTAAAAAGTTATCTAAAAAGTCCATCAGGCCAAATAGATTCAGCGTATGACCACTGGGAGCCATATCGACTACAATTCGGTCTATATTTTCTTCTTTGAGCAATCGCTGTATTTCTAAGATAGCCATCAGCTCATCCAGGCCAGGCCAGCTTAAATCCCAAACGGGAGCCAAATCTTTTCCTTCCACAAAGCTGCCGCGCTCTACTAGGAGTTCCAGTGTTTTTCCATAGCGGTCTTTAAATTCTTCAAGGAGGGCTTCTGCATCTAAAGCTCTGACCGAGAGATTGGCTAAATCGGGAAGGCTCTTGGCTTCATTGTCTACTTCCAGCTTGAGAACGTCCCCCAGAGAATGAGCTGGATCGGTCGAAATTAAAAGGATTTTTTGGTCAGGAAACTGTTTTGCCCAGTGTCGAGCAAAGCCACAGGAAAGGGTTGTTTTACCGACACCCCCCTTTCCACTGAATAAAGCAAGATGAAGTGCATCATAGGAATGCATCGAAAACGGTTGAGCTGGCGCGTGTTGTGTATGGGTCATTTCAAGGGAACTCTAGAGGGCGTACACACGGGACAACGAGACAAACGGATGAGTGAACTATTCAAAGGCTTTGCAGAACTATTGGAACTCGCCAAGACACTGGAAGAAAAACTCGATAGTGGAGAACTTAAAGCCGATTTCCAAATTAATTCTCGCCGCCTAGATAGTATTCCCCGCCAAGGCAATATGCCTAGCAATATCGGTACGAGTCGTATCCGTCCCAGTTCCCCCGATGTTTCTACCCCCGTAGATGTGCCCGTAACAGCGCCCTCTTCCGCTCAAACGGGTCAAGCGTCCCAGTCTGGCCCAACGGTATCCCTCAAGGATGTGGGCGGTATTTCTGAGGTCCTTAGAGAACTGAAAGAACTGGTAGAAATGCCTCTCAAACGCCCAGACCTCTTGGAGAGAATGGGCTTAGAGCCTCCCCGTGGCGTGCTTTTGGTCGGCCCTCCTGGTACGGGGAAGACTTTGACTGCCAGAGCCTTGGCTGAAGAATTGGGCGTCAACTATATCGCTATCGTCGGTCCGGAAGTGATTGGCAAGTACTACGGTGAAGGGGAAGCGAAACTCAGAGCGATTTTTGAAAAAGCGACCCGTTCTGCACCCTGTCTGATTTTTATTGATGAGATTGATAGCCTTGCCCCAGACCGGAGCAAGGTGGAAGGAGAAGTGGAAAAGCGTTCCGTCGCCCAGCTTTTGGGCCTGATGGATGGCTTTGCCCAAACTAAAGGGGTAATTGTCCTCGCAGCCACCAATCGCCCAGACCATATAGACCCTGCCCTGCGTCGCCCCGGACGTTTTGACCGAGAAATCCGCTTTGGCGTACCGGACCGCAAAGGACGCCTGGAAATTCTTCAAATCATGACCCGTGCCATGCCTCTGGATAGTTCGGTCAACTTGGACATGGTGGCCGATTTAGCTGTCGGTTTTGTTGGAGCCGATTTAAAGTCTCTTTGTCAAAAAGCAGCCTATACCGCTCTACGCCGTCAGGTTCCCTCCCTGGAGAGTCCTTTGCCTGAGGTAATGACGATTACGCATCCAGACTTTATGCAAGCCCTCAAGGACATCAAACCTTCCTCGCTCCGTTCCGTGGAAATTGAGTCGCCTAACATTACCTGGGACCAAATTGGTGGCCTGGAATCGATTAAGCAGACCCTCCAAGAATCGGTAGAAGGAGCTTTGCTCAATCCAGAACTCTATCTGCGCACGGGAGCTAAAGCGCCACGGGGAATTCTGCTTTGGGGACCTCCTGGCACAGGCAAAACCTTGTTGGCGAAAGCGGTTGCTTCTCAAGCACGGGCCAACTTCATTGGGATCAATGGCCCGGAACTGCTCAGCCGTTGGGTCGGAGCTTCTGAACAAGCGGTACGAGAAGTCTTTGCTAAAGCGCGTCAGGCTACACCCTGCGTTATTTTTATTGATGAACTGGATACGCTGGCTCCTGGACGGGGCCGCTATGACGGAGATTCTGGGGTCAGTGACCGGGTGGTCGGTCAGCTCCTCACCGAACTGGACGGGGTGGAAGATTGTCCTGGGGTGCTGCTGATTGGAGCCACCAACCGGCCTGATGCCTTAGATCCTGCGCTGCTGAGAGCCGGAAGATTGGACATCCAACTGAAAGTGGACCTGCCTGATGAGCATAGCCGCCTGGCAATCCTACAGGTTCACAACCAGGGTCGTCCGCTGGAGAACGTAGACCTGGCTACTTGGGCCAACCAAACGGAAGGCTGGAATGGAGCAGACCTCGCGCTGTTCAGCAATCAAGCCGCTTTGAATGCCATCCGCAACTATCGTGCTCAAGGATTGGTAGATCCTTCCACAATTCTTATCAGCAATGATGACTTTGCTGCAGCCTATGCCGCTCTGATGATTCAGCGCCAGTCTTACTGAAGCTTTAGAGCTTGACCGTCCCTGCTTTAGAGCCTACCGCGTACACCCAAGTCAAAGCCAACTCCAATCTTCATCTGAACCGCCCTCTAAATCCTCCAGAATTGGGGGACTTTGAGCACAGAACCCCCCAAGGTTGGGGGGCAGGGGGGCGATCCCAAGATCCGCACAACCTTCTCTATCCAGGGAAGGTTGCTTTTTGGCTATTCATCTGGGATGCTCGACTTCTCGCAAAATCTAAAGTTGCTACGTTGAGAAAAGCATCCCCTCTATCAGGAGATGTAGGCTCTTGGAGATCACTGCTATTTTCAAGCACCGAACTCGACCGAGGTGTTTCGACGAGAGGAGGTCACTTGCTGCTACGACAAAACCAGCACTGGGTTCACACACAGTCTCAGAATTTCTGGGCGGTGTTGGGTTCGAACCAACGGTGGGTTTCCCCGACGGATTATGAGCCCGCTGCCATAACCACTCGGCCAACCGCCCATCAGAAGCCTATTATATGCGCCCTAGAGGCACCTTTTTATGCGATATAGCACAAATCGTAGGCAGTTTTTACGCTCCGTTTTGTAGCATCCTTACCCTCCAAGCTCTTTTTGAATAAGCTAGCCTGGAGTCAATTAGCGTGTTCTTAAAGAGAAATAGGCTGTAAATGAAGGAAATTCCGTAGTTATGTCTCATGATTTGATTCTGATTCTCTTGATCGCAAACAACCTTGCTGCACTGTGGCTCTTTTGCTACGGTATCAACGCCTATTGGTTGGTCTGGCGAAGACATCAGGGACCCAACCAAGTCCCCCCACAGCCCTCAGAGTGGCCTCTGGTGACGGTACAGTTGCCGATCTACAACGAATACTATGTAGCCCAGCGATTGCTCCAGTCCGTAGCTGGCCTGGACTACCCACGAGACCGCCTACAAATCCAAGTCTTGGATGATTCCACAGACCAGACCCAATTTTTGCTTCAGGACATGGTAACAAATCTTAAAGACGAAGGATTTCAGGTACAGTATCTCCATCGTCAGGACCGCAAGGGCTATAAGGCAGGCGCTCTAGCAGAGGGGACGCACCAAGCAAGCGGGGAATTTATTGCTATTTTCGATGCGGATTTTCTTCCTTCTAGTTCTTGGTTGAAAGAGACATTACCTCATTTTCAAGACCCCCAGACAGGAGCCGTGCAGACCCGCTGGGGCCATATCAATACCGATTATTCTCTGCTGACACGCCTACAAGCCTTGGGTATTGATGGACATTTCAATGTAGAACAGCAGGCCCGCTCCCGTAATAACTATTTTTTGAATTTCAATGGCACTGCTGGTATTTGGCGCAAAGAAGCGATTCTCGATGGTGGAAATTGGCAAAGCGATACCTTAGCTGAAGACATGGACCTCAGCTATCGGGTCCAATTACAGGGTTGGCGTCTCCAGTACGTCAATGAAGTCGTGGCCCCTGCAGAATTGCCGGTAGCGATCAATGCTTATAAGCTCCAACAATGCCGTTGGGCGAAGGGCAGTATTCAATGTGCGCGTAAATTGCTAGGGTCTGTGCTTTGGAGTCGCAGACCTGTGTTGCAAAAGATTCAAGCTTTGCTGCACCTTACAGGTTATGCTGTCCATCCTTTGATGGTGGTGATTCTACTTCTATCCTGGCCTTTACTAACTGTAGACTGGGTTCCCCAACATCCCTTAAGTATCGTTTGGGGAATCTTGATGGTCCCGGCGACGTTTGGCCCGCCTCTTTTGTATGCCACAGCCCAACGAGACCTGCATCCAAAATCTTGGATCAAACAATTGGGCACCATAGTTTTGCTGGCAGTATTGGGCACGGGAATTTCTCTATCTAATACCAGAGCCGTATTTTCTGCCCTGTTTAACCCTACGTCTACATTTCGACGGACCCCAAAGTTTGATATCCGCAATCGCTCAGACCGCTGGCAAGACAAACGCTATGTCCTTACCCTCGATCCCGTGACTTTCGGTGAATTATTTCTATGCTGGTACGCTTTTCAGGCTGCTAGTTTGGCTTGGGAACTTCATGCTTACGGGGTACTCCCTTTTCTTATGCTTTACCTATTCGGCTATGGCTATGTAGGCGGTCTGACCCTCTATCAACAATGGCAACAGTATCGTCAAAGTTATTCTGCCTCTAGGGTATGACCCCTCACTCCCGGAGGGACTGAGCGATTGTGTTGAGAGTCAAGGGCTTGAACCCTTAAATCCCCTCTTCGGCCAGCTCAGCCATCTTTTACCACTCTCTATCTTTGACCATGGCATTGAGTATCGTTAGCAACTTGCGCATGCAAGCCACTATCGCTACTTTCTTCGCCTTTCCCTTGCCTACCAATCGTTGGTAAAACTCACGCAGCCGAGACGGGCTTTAGTGGCCCCTGAGCCGTGTCGAAGGGCTACATCAATCCCGACCCAAATTTGGCTCATGGGTGGATCTCCAACGTGGTAAGCAGGCAGTCCCGGTCAAGACCCGCCCTTGCTCATACGGAGTTATGGTCCCAAGCGCCTGTACGGATTCCAGAGGGAGTAAGCGGCAACCTAGGCTTAGTCACGATATCCAGCATCTAAGAGTCGTCGGTTTACCGCTCACGCTCAACATATAAGGGGTTCTAAATGTCCAATTCCATCGTGTGGACAAGTTTGGCTCCATAGGTTTCGATGAACTCCCGGCGCGGCTCTACGCGCTCCCCCATGAGGATCGTGAAGACCCGGTCCGCTTCGGCGGCATCTTCAATATTGACTTGCTTCAGCGTACGAGTGCTTGGGTCCATCGTGGTTTCCCATAGCTGTTGGGGCATCATTTCACCCAAACCCTTGAACCGTTGAATTTCGTACTTGCGGTTGGCTGGCAGAGCACCGATGATGGCCTGTTTTTCAGAGTCAGAGTAGCAGTAGTTCGCCTGTGAATTGCGTCCTTCTCCCACCGTAATCTTATAGAGAGGGGGTTGAGCAATATAGATGAACCCTTGGTCTACCAAGTCCCGCTTGTAGCGATAGAAAAAGGTCAGCAATAGCGTGCGGATGTGCGCTCCGTCTACGTCCGCGTCCGTCATAATAATGATGCGGTGATAGCGCAGTTTTGCACGGTCAAACTCTTCGCTTCTCAGCCCCAAACCCAAACCCGTAATCATGGCCTGGATTTCTGTGTTGGCGTAGATACGACGGTCATCAGCCCGTTCAATGTTCAGAATCTTGCCGCGCAGAGGCAGAATCGCTTGGAAGCGGCGGTCCCGTCCTTGCTTGGCACTGCCACCCGCGCTGTCTCCCTCTACTAGATAAACTTCGCACTTCTCGGGGTCTCGCTCAGAACAATCAGCCAACTTTCCTGGCAAAGTCGAAGATTCCAAGACCGATTTGCGGCGGACCAACTCACGGGCCCGCTTAGCGGCTTCTTCCGCTTCTGCAGCACGCATTGCTTTTTCAAGGACTGCCGATATAACTTCTGGATGGAAATCTAGATATTCTCCAAGTTGCTCTCCCACCGCCGAATCAACAATGCCTCGGACTTCCGTATTCCCCAACTTCGTTTTGGTTTGTCCTTCAAATTCTGGGTCGGGTACTTTAACGGAAATGACACAGGTCAATCCTTCCCGGATATGCTCTCCACTGAGGTTCTTGTCTGCTTCTTTGAGCTTATTCGTCTTGCGGGCAATAGCATTGAAGGTGCGGGTAAGGACTGCTTTCAAGCCTTCTAAGTGGGTTCCGCCATCAATCGTACGGATATTATTGGCAAAACCAAGCACATTGTCGTTGTAGGAGTCGCCGCACCACTGCAGGGCACATTCCACAACCACCGCATCCTTCTCTGTGGTCACAAAAATGACTTCTTTATGGATAGGAGTCTTCTCACGGGTCATGTAGGCAACATATTCTTGGATGCCGCCCTCATAGTGATAGATTTCCTGACGAACAGGCTCTACCCGATAGTCAGTGAAGATAATTTTCACGCCTGCATTCAGATAGCCCAACTCCCGGAGACGACCGGAGAGGGTGTCATAGTCAAAATCCGTGGTCTCTGTAAAAATCTCAGTGTCGGGCCAAAAGGTGACCATGGTGCCCGTTTCGTCGGAATCTCCGATAATTCTTATATCGCCCTGAGGCACGCCCTGTAAGAAGCTATGGGCAAATTCCTTGCCATTGCGCTTGACGCGCACTTCTAACTTGGAGGAAAGCGCATTTACTACTGAGACGCCGACCCCGTGCAAACCACCGGAGACTTTGTAGCCGCCACTGCCGAACTTTCCGCCTGCATGGAGAACAGTCATGACCGTCTCTAGCGCCGAGCGACCCGTCTTGCTATGAACTTCGGTGGGAATGCCGCGACCGTCATCGGTGACCATCACCGAACCATCGGCATTGATGCTGACATTGATATGGGTGCAGTAGCCAGCCAGCGCTTCATCAATAGCGTTGTCTACTACCTCGTAGACCAAGTGATGCAACCCCCGTGGTCCCGTAGACCCGATATACATCCCAGGTCGCTTGCGCACAGGCTCTAAGCCCTCTAGCACCTGGATCTGATCGGCGGTATAAGCTGATTGACTTAATTGACTCACGTCGGTTCTCCAAAAAATAAGACCCTTAAAACCACACAAGAGGGGTTTAGGGGGGCCAAGAAGGAATTGAAGGTTAAATTCACCCCTCAAGTATAACACATTGGCCTTCAAGACGATATTTTGGGCATTTTAGAATGCTCTTCATTCTCATGCCCACTAACCCTGCCTGTTCCTCTGCGGATTCATGAGTGATTTATCTGCGTTTGTCTATGACTTTTTCACACGTTCCCCTGGACAGAACCCTGAACCCGCTGACCAAAGGTGAGCGATAGGGTCACTGCTTGATAACCAGAAGGGAGCGGTGCAAAGGGAGCGCTCTGCTGGATGGTTTCCATAGCGCTGCTGTTTGCATCTGGATCGTCACTTTGCTGAACCACCTGGGTATTGGTGATTTCACCGCTTTGGTTGAGCGTTACTCGGAGAATCGGTACCGTTCCAGCCCTGCCCCTGATTGGATTCCAGGTCCGATTGAGGCGCTGAATCGTTTCTTCACTAAAGATACTTAGGGCTTTCGCATCCCGTCTAGGTGAGCCCTGTTCTCCCACCCCTTGCACTAGAGGGGAAGCATCTGATTCCTGCGTCGGATCTTGAGATTGCCTTTCCGCTAATACCCCTTGTTGGCCTTTTTGGGCTGCCAAGGTCTCTGGTTGCGAAGAGATCGTTGGTTCGATTGGTTCTGAAGTGGGAGCAGTCTCTTTGACAGAGGACCGAGCTGGAGGCGTGTAGGGTTTGGCTGGCCGCTTAAAGGGTTGAGATTTTAGGTCTGCACTGGCTGTAGTCGATTTACTGCTAGTAGAAGGACTTGGGACAGAAGGGCGAGGAATGAGCGCAGAAAGATTCGCGGAACCTCCGAAGAGTTTGTAGCCAAGCCAGAATCCAGCGAAAGCGACCCCGACCAAGGAGACAGCATAGAGTAAATAGTTGCTGGCGAGAGGAGCGGGTTTGAAGTCTTGCCTTTGTCTAGCTTGACTTTGTTTAGCAGGGGAAGACTTTTGTTGCTGGCGATCGTAATGAGCGCGTTTTTTTGAATCAGAAAGCACTTCATAAGCCTGTTGGAGACGTTCTTTATGATTCCCCGAATCGGCCTCTGCATTGGACAGAATGCGATAGGCACCCCGGATCTCCGCCATGCTGGAATCTGGCGGTACCCCTAATATTTGGTAGAGGTCTTCATTTTTCTCGTCTTTCTGGTCAGGCAACATCCACAGCCACTCCTCGTCAAAATCGCTTGGGTCCTATCTCTATCTCAGAATACCAAGATACTGGAGAGGAACCCTGATAAACCTCAACCCCCGGCATGCTGCAGAGAAAGCGGTAAACGGTCATTCCGGACCAAATCTTCCAGACTCTCTCGTTGAAGAACTAGCTGCGATTCTCCATTCTTGACCAGGACTGCTGCAGGACGAGCAATCCGATTGTAGTTGGAAGCCATGGCGTAGTTGTAGGCTCCAGTTCCATAGACTGCCAAAATATCTCCTGGTTCCGTTGGTGCTAGGGATACATCTTTAAGCAGGATGTCACCGGACTCACAGTGCTTGCCTGCCACGGTAACGATCTGTTTGTCAGGATGATTCATCTTGTTGGCAACTACGGCGGTGTACTGAGCCTGATAGGTAATCGGGCGCGGATTATCCGACATTCCTCCATCTACTGAGATATAGGTCCTCACTTCTGGCACAACCTTGGTCGCTCCCAAGGTGTATGCGGTCACACAGCAGGAGCCAACCAGCGACCGTCCAGGTTCAGCAATAATTTTTGGAAGGGGAACCCGAGCCTCGCGGCAAGCCTCAACCACCCCTGCACAGACGGTCTGTACCCATGCATCAATGCTCGGCGGATCGTCTTGCTCCGTATAGCAGATACCTAAGCCCCCTCCGACGTTTAGTTCTGAAAAGGGCAGTCCAAAAGCTAACCCTTTGGCAAACCACTCCACCAAGACAGGGCCGATATCCTGATGAGGAGTGAGTTCAAAAATTTGAGAGCCAATATGGGCATGGATGCCAATCGCGCTGAGCGCCGGAGTTTGGGCAAGAAATTCAAAAACCGCAGGTACATCCTGCGGATCAAACCCGAATTTGCTATCTAGATGTCCGGTGCGTATGTATTCGTGGGTGTGGCATTCAATCCCTGGTGTAATCCTAAGCATCACCCTCGGCTGAACTTCTTTATCGTCTGCTAGCTGAGTCAGGGTGTGTAGGTCTTGCCAGTTGTCGGCAACTACGGTTACCCCGTAGTCCAGAGCCATCTCTAGATCTTGTAGAGATTTGTTATTGCCGTGGAAATAAATGTTTTCAGTATCAGCCCCGGCGCGAATAGCCGTGTATAGTTCACCCGCCGACACAACATCGATGCCCAAACCTTCGTGCTGGACAATGGCATCGATGGCGAGCATATTCCAGGCTTTGGAGGCAAAGATAGCTAAAGATTCAGCAGGATAGTGACGTCGAAAGGCTTCTCGGTATTGGTGGCAGGCTTCTCGGAGCGTGATTTCATCAATAATGTAGAGCGGGCTTCCGTACTGCGTAACCAATGAAGGAACATCACACCCCCCAATCTCCAAATGCCCTTGGGCATTGGTCTTGGCTGTCAGGGGAGCAATTTCTTGATTGGGGGAAGGGAAGGAACTAGGAACACTCATATTTGCATCAGAAAGATTTTATTCCTCCTGATCTTACTCCTCTGCTTAACTACTCAACTCGATTAAATTCAGACGAGAAGGCATGAAGAGGGAGAGAGAATAGGGAAGAAAACGTAAATATCGAGCAGAGTGCGCAGGTAGACCGAGCCAAACGGATCAAATGCACCGAATCATGGGGAATATGGCTTTGACTAAACCAAGCCAGACAATATACGGTCCAGCAAGCAAAGGTCATCATCAACAGCGTATGGCGGTCTCCATCTTTCTCTGGCAACCACAGCAACAAGGCTATGCCGGATAAACAAGCGACCAAAGCAACAAGATTCAATAATCCTCGCCAATCAAAACTATTGAGAACAAGGGTAGCCTCTGACATCTAAAACCCCCTCTAGCAGACTTTTATTCAGTAAAGTTCTTGTTAGTGTACAGAGGCTATTGCTTTCTGAATTTAAAAAATTGTTGCTTACTTTTTCCTGAAAAATGCTCCGTTTTGGGCCCTGATCCCCAGTGCATAAGGCTCTGGGGAAATGTGAAGAAGCATTGAAGAAAATAAAGAAAGATTACCCTTACCCCTTAATTCCTGCCGCAGGACGCCCCCCTGCCCAACTTTGGGGGGCAGGGCTGATTCATTCTCCTGAGTCTTGAACCCCTCAGGCCCTTAAGGGGAGCTGGCCCGCAAGGGCCTGAGGGGTTCAAGACTCAAAAAGTCCCTCAGCATACCCTGTGCCTTCGGCAAGCTTCGCTAACAGCAGGCTGTCTACTTACAGAGACGCTACGCGAACGCCAACGGGAAGCTCCGCTATGGGGGATTTAGGCTTCCCTGAGCGTCAGCCGAACAGGAGCGCATCAACGCAGGCGAGAGACAGCAAATTAATGACTTTCAGGTTTGGAAGAGCTCAAAATCCTGGCTGCTAACATCGCTGCTCCAAAGCCATTGTCAATGTTGACCACGCCGACGCCAGCGGCACAGCTATTTAACATGCTGAGGAGAGCCGCCAAACCACCGAAGTTTGCTCCGTAGCCGATACTGGTAGGAACGGCGACCACAGGACAGCGGACCAAACCGCCTACAATACTGGCCAAAGCCCCTTCCATGCCTGCTACGACAATCAATACATCTGCCTGATTGAGAATTGGGGCTTTGTCTAAAAGACGATGAATGCCGGCAACGCCGAGGTCCCAAAGTCGCAGAACTTCAAATCCACACAGCTCGGCCGTCACGGCTGCTTCTTCGGCTACCGGAATATCAGAAGTGCCCGCACTGATAACGCCGACTGTGCCCAAACGCTTTTCTAGAGGAATAGTGGCGGAATGGGCGGCACAAATGCGCGCCGTCGGGAAGTATGCTAGCTCACTGGCAAAGAGACTTTGGACCTGCTCAAAAGCTTCTGCGGTGATCCGGGTGGCCATCGCCACAGCATTGCGCTCCTGCAAGCGCTGCAAAATTTCAGCAATCTGGGCTGGCGTTTTTCCTGGTCCCCAAACGACTTCTGGAAAGCCTGTACGCACTGCCCGATGGTGGTCTACATTGGCAAATCCCAAGTCCTCATAGGACAGGTTCCTCAGTTTGTCTAAGGCCATCTCAGGGAGTACGTCTCCTTGGGAGACCCCTTGCAATAGCTGACGGAGCTGTTGTTCGTTCAAGAGTTTAATAATTTAAGGTCCTTTCTACTATAAGAACTTTAGAAACTTTTCGGGAAGACGCTATGTCTAGAGCCTGCGGGATCTATGATGGGCCGTAGATTCTTGGTGGAGAAGGGGATGCGTCGTCGTCTAGTCATACCAACCCTGATCGGGGGTATATGGATGCTCAGCAACGGAGCTTGGGGCGCGGGAAGTGAACCGGATTTAGAGCGTGTTCTCCAGGAGTTCAAAAAAACGTTGCTGCCTAATTATGGGGCAGGCGGAGTCTTTCAGGTCCAAGCCCAAAGACAACAAGGAAAAATTTTGCTCCAAGGACGGACGCTGGGCCTCGAAGAAAAAAAAGGGCTCTTAAAAGCGATGGCGGCCTTCGGTTCTGTGGAAGATAAAATCATCACTTTTCCCTACAGTCAGCCGAAGCCGTATGCCCGCCTAGTGAGTGCCTATGCCGATATGCGCGGCGAACCGAAAGCAGATGCAGAGCTGGTTTCCCAGGCCATCCTTGGCGATAGTTTCCAAATTCTTAGCCAGTCAGGAAATTGGCTGGAAGTATTTCGTCAATGGGACGGCTACGTTGGTTGGATTGAGATGGGAAAGCTGGCAATGCTGGATGCTGAAGCCTTCAGTACGTGGATGAAACGCCCGAAAGCAGTCTTGTTGGAAGAGATAGCCGCAGCGAATAATCAGCCACTCTATCGTGGGTCCATTGTGCCTTTAATGGATGATTCTGCTAAAGGCTGGTCGATAGAAGCCCCGGATGGAGAAAAACTCGGTTTGGCCCGTAGTCAAGCCCGTGCTTATCAGATTAAATCCAGCGCTCCAAAACTGCAAAAACGCGTTGTCGCCATCGCTCAGCAGATTTACACCATTAGCCGCAATGCCCCCTATAGCTATTTGTGGGGAGGGACCAAAGGTTTAGATCTAGATTGCAGCGGCTTCAACCAAACCGTATTTCGTTTAGCTGGTGTCGCTCTCCCCAGAGATTCCTATCAGCAGCAGGGATATAGCCTACCCGTAGCCAAAACTATTGACCAACTGGACGAACTACGTCCTGGTGACCTTGTCTTTTTTAACGAAAAGAAAAAGCGAGCAACCCACACCGGTATTCATGTAGGCAATGGTATCTTGATCCATTCCTCTGGGCACAACAAAGGCTTGGGCATGAATAACCTAAGAGGCGATAGCGAATACGAAAGCTTTCTTCGCAGCATCTACTGGGGAAGCGCTAGAGTACCCGCCTTGGCGAAAACAGGGTTGACGGCCAGCTTGCCGCTTTTTGTCTAGCTCTGCCATGTAGCGGCGCTATAGCAGGACCAGATGTGACCTACCCAGCCCAGCGTCCCGAAGGAAACGAACCAGAGGATGCCGGTTACGATGAAGAAGAAGAGCGCAGACCCTATACGGCCTTGCGTCAACTGTCCGAGACCGGGCAGGAAGAAGCTAGCGACAGCAGCGATGACATTTCCTGAACTACCTTGGCGCTTGAGCATCTGTAACTCCTAGGCTAACTCTTCTATTTTAACGGTTTCATTTAGCCGTTGCCTAGGAAGTGCCTGGAGCGCGTTCGGCTTCAATCAAACGTTGGACCATTTGCTGGGCATGATTGCGGAGCTGAGGGTCTTGGGCCTGATTTTCCACTTGAGACAATTCAGCAATGGCCTGTTCTGTCTTGGAAAGAGCCCAGAGCGCCGTGGCATGCCAGAGGCGAATCGCATCATCATCTGGTTTATTGAGCAGCGCCGTCGCAAATTTGGACTCTGCCAGCTCATACTGTTTTGCCTCGTAGGCATTGCGGCCTTCTTCAAACAGTCGGTCTGCCATCGCTTGCGGCGAAGTGCGCTGGCCAAGAAGCTGGTCTAGGTTGGGGAGATGTGAGACATTCACGGTTGAAGTGGAGTTAGAACCGGGCATGGCATTGTGGACATGAATCACATTGGTGATTTGCGGCGGCATCGAAATGGCCGCAGGCAGGGCGTCGGGGTTAAACTGACGGTCGAACTTTTCGTCACTAGTGACAAGTAGGCCAATAGTTTCGAAAAAGGCAACAATGCTTGGGATAAAGGTCCAAGAGAAGACTAAGTATAAAACTCCCCAGCCGATTTGCCCCAAATAAAACTTATGGAGACCAAACCCTCCTAAAAATAAAGCAAGCAGTGCAGCGACGATTCTATTTTTCATAACGGGCTGTAGCCTGGACCACCTTTGGATATCTTTTAGTCTAACCAACCTGGACGAAGGCTGTAGCAATACTCTACACTCCTTCAAATATGAACCTGTTTTCAGAATGGTTAGATCGCATACATGGGCAAAGCGTCTCAGGATCTAGAGGTACATGTGTTTAATCGAATCCTTGCATCCAGCCGATATTTAATCATCGTTGCCGTTCTTGGCTCTTTTGGAGCATTTATAACCCTCCTATTTGCAGGAGCCCTACAGATTGTTTTGACCATTGTGCAGACGGTCGCGCAGCCAGACCCCACCAGTAAGGGACTCAAAGCGTTGTCTCTCTCCTTTATAGAAATCATAGATGTATTCTTGCTCGCTACGGTCTTCTATATCGTTGCCCTAGGGCTCTATGAACTTTTTATTGATACGAATATCCAGCTTCCCGCGTGGCTCTCTATTCAAGACTTAGACGATCTGAAAAATAAGCTCGCTAGTGTCGTGATTGTAGTCTTAGGCGTTCTATTTCTTGGTAAAGCCCTAGAGCAGAAAAGTACAGATATCCTGCCCTACGGTGCAGCCGTTGCCCTGGTGATAGCAGCGTTGACCTATTTCCTCAGCCAGAAGGTCAAAAAGTCAAAGTCAGAATAGTTGCGCCCCTGCCGCTGTCAGTCTATGGCCTAACCAATACGCAAATATCCTGGAACCGCCTTCTCTAGAGGTTTAGACGCCTGCCGTTTTGACGCGGCCAACTATTATTCCCACATTCATGGACAAATCAACATCCGCGACATAAAATATGGACAAATGAGCACAAACTTATGGTTTATGTCCTTCAGGCGCCTCAATATTCTCAGCACTATCTTTTAGATTGTTTGTCCCGCTTCGTCTCGCTCTGGGGAGATACCCAGCTTGAAGATGCGCCTTTACGCAACCTTATGGCGCAATTCAATGAAGTGGGTAAGCGCTGTGCTGTTGTCGATTTTCCCGGTCAATGCTCGACGTCTGCCTGGAAGATGTTGGTTCGTTCTGGTATGAATTGGCTGACCCAACCCAGTTCCCCGCATGTGGGTTATCTTCTAATCCAATCCTTGGTCCAGAGTGCAAAATTTCCCTTAGTTATTATTTATGGGACTTCTGCTCTGCCCCAAGCGTGGGAAGACCGTCTAATGGCAGAAGCTGTCCGTCGTGGGGTATACCTGTTATTGCTGGATGAAACTTAGACGCTCAGCGAACTTTAATCGTTTAGTCAGTCTAATTTCAGGGTGAAAGCTCGATTCAGTGCTTAACTGTTGATATGGCCAAATCGCTCTTTGTAAATTCATTCCTCAAAAATCAATCATGAAGAAACGGCAGTTTCTAAAATCCGGTGCAGCCTTCGTTGCTGCTGCCTGGTTCGTGCGCTCTCTATCAGCAAATTCAAGTGATAGAGCGCTTGCAAAGGATGCCTTCGAAGTCACTAAAACGGAAGATCAGTGGCGCAAGATTCTGACGAAAGAACAGTTCTACGTCCTCCGTCAGCAAGGGACCGAGCGTGCAGGGACCAGTCCCTTAGATCAAGAAGAGCGCAAAGGGATTTTTGCCTGTGCAGGCTGTGCTTTGCCTCTCTTCTCTTCCACCACGAAGTTCCACAGTGGGACCGGCTGGCCTAGTTTCTACGCCCCGATTAAAGGAGCTGTTGGTACCACAACGGATACATCTCTATTCATGACTCGCGTTGAGGTACATTGCCGTCGCTGTGGTGGACATTTGGGTCACGTTTTTGATGATGGTCCTCCTCCCACGGGCAAACGCTATTGCATGAACGGTGTCGCGCTAAAATTTATCCTAGATAAGGCGTCAGGGATATAAAGGCTGGGCATTATAAGTAGACATTAAACTTTAATACGAGCGGGAATGATTCGGAAAATCTGGGTGCCTCTTATCTTGCTGGCCATAAGCTTACCCGCCGCCGCTGAGGAATGGAAAATCCCTTTGGTGCCAGGAACGCTGGAGGCCAATACTGAACTGGATCTGGGCAGTAATCGATTCCCGTTCTTGGTGGATACAGGAGCAAGCAGCACCACCATTTCTCAAGAAACCTTCCAGAAACTAGATATCCCTGAAAACCAGGTGCGCTATACCAATGTCCGCAGCGCTGATGGTCGAACCACAGCCGTTCCAGTCATTACGCTACAGAATGTGAAACTTGGTCCCTTCACCATCCCCCAAATTTCAGCACGGGTCGTCAGTGAACGGGGCGCTAACCTCCTTGGCATGGATGTTTTGGGTCGCTATCGTTTGACGTTGGAAGCTGCCCGTAACCAATTAGTGGTAGAAAATCCCAACGAAGCGGCCTCGATCAACGCCCAGACAAACTTTCCCTACAATCCCCGCCAGTTCAAAATTCCTGTCCAGGTGAAAATTAACGGCACTCCCGTCAATTTAATTTTAGATACAGGGGCCAGCCAGACTATGATTTCTAACCGTTTAGCCCAGGCCCTCCAGCTACCGATTACAGGGCAAAGTCAAGCGGAAGTCGCCAGTGGAAAAGTAGTTCCCACCAGCATTGCCAAGGTGAGTAGCCTACAGTTAGGCGACTTATCGGTGTCGAACTTCTCTATCTTGGTTATCCAAGAGGGGAGTTTCTCCGGGGATGGATTGCTCGGATTCGACTTCTTGCGCAAATACCGCCTTGTCCTTGACCCCATCGCCCGTCGAGCCTATCTGGAATAAGACCCCGCAGGGACTGAGCGACTGTGTTGAGAGTCAAGGGCTGAACCCTTAAATCCCCTCTTCTGCCAACTCAGCTGTCTTCCACAACGCTCCCTGTTTGACCATGGCATTGAGTATTGTCAGCAACTTGCGCATGCAAGCCAC
>JBBRSB010000029.1:0-65311 GCA_038245785.1 Gloeobacterales cyanobacterium
GGCCTGGTTTGAGTACGGGCAGTAGGCAATTCTCTAACCAAATCTCAAACACCGAACGATTGCAGGCTCCCTCTACCGTGAACGGGGCCATCAGTTGCTGGTTGCACAGGGCCGCAATCATATTGACTCGGCCCTGCCGTCTCCCTGACTTCAGGGCATGAAAGCGCTGACCTCGCTCATTCCAGCCATAGGCATAATCGTCTCGATTGTCCATCCCAGACTCATCGATATAGACCACACTCTGCGCTGGTTTGGCTGACAACTGCTCCAGGAACGCTTGGCGTTTGGCTTCATCGCGCTCTCGGTAGCCATAAGTTTTTTTTTCGGGTAAAGTCGATTTTTTGCAAAGCTCTGGAGATGGTGCGCGCGCTAATTGGACTCTCCCAGAGTTGTGCCATCTCAGCTTGGGTTTTATCCCCATGCGCTTGAGCAAAGGCACGAAACTTTTCCCAGTCCGTGATTCTGCGCCCCTTGCCGCGAAGCTGCTTGGGCTTGGCTTGGTAGTCTCCGGTTTCGGCTTGGCGCTTGAGCCATAGGTCAATAGTATTGCGACTGATATTAAAGATAAGGCTCGCTTCGCTCTTCCTTATGCTATCCATCTGAATAGCTTGGATGACTTTTTGGCGCAGGTCGTAGCTATAAGGTTTGGCCATGAGAATGTCGGAGCACAACACAAATTCTAGCCCATGTCCTAATATTCTTGACTATTGCTATACTTTGAGAATCCACTCCATGATTTTCAATCATGAAAAATTGACTCAGCTCAGGTGATATTTGCTCAGGCTAAAGTTAACAATCAACAATCTATACAGATGACAGTTCCGCTAAGCCATTTTGTTGAGAAGACTGAGATACTTGCGAAAGGAGAAGTTGACAAAGTTATGTTGCTAGCTTTTTATTACCAAAATGGGCAAAGCAACTTCGAGTTTACAACGGACTCAGTGTGTGACTGGTTTGAAGCATTAGGCTTACATAAGCCGAACAAATCCCGGTTAAAACAAAGCTTAGGCAAGTCACGATCTTTTGTAAAGGGTAAGGAACAAGACTCTTTTCGTTTACACGTTAATAAGGTGAAGTCTCTCAATAAAGATTTCTCATTCATGGATGAGAAGATTGAAGAAATAGAATCAACAGATACAATTTTACCAGCCTCACTCTATGAAAACACTCGTGGATATATAGAGTCTCTATCGAAACAAATAAACGCATCATATGAAAACAATATATTTGACGGTTGTGCAGTTTTAATGCGGAGATTGTTGGAAATCTGCCTTATACTTTCCTATGAAAATCAAAAGATCGATGCAGAGATTAGGGATTCTCATGGAAACTACAAAATGCTCTCTGAAATTGTCTCAAATGCGATAGGAAATCCTAAGCTTTCGCTGTCAAGAAATACAAAGCTATGCTTAGAGGATTTTCGATCACTCGGGAACTTCTCTGCACATAAGATTTACTATAATGCTAGAAAAGCAGATATTCGAAAGGTTTTACTTGAATATAGAGCAGCTATTGAGGAGCTACTGTACAAAAATGGAATCAAAAAGTGAAGAAATGGTAATGACCAACCAAGTAAAGGCCAAAATCAACTTTAAAACAGGTGAAGTTGAATTAGAAGGATCAGAACAGTTTGTAGAGAGTCAACTTGCTAAAATAGACTCCATTGTGGAGTATATGGCACTACTTGCATCAAACAATTCAGTGGATGATGGGAGCATCATAGAGCAAGAGGAAATAGCTGCTGTTGCAGAGGAAGAACAGGAAAAACTGGCATCTGTTGGTGAGCAAGGACTTCAAGTGCCAAATACTTTTGGTGAATGGCTTCATGGTTTCAAAAATGATCTCAACGATTTAGAAAAGGCATTAATCACAGCTTATTATGTACAGAAACAATCAATACAAAACGATTTCAAGACTTCTGAAGTTAATAAGTCACTTCAGGAACATGGAGTTAAGTTAACAAATCCTTCAAATTCACTGAACAGACTGTCAGAGAAGAAGCTTCTTTTCCAAACGCGAAAAAATGGAAAATTAAAATATATGAGGGTTTCATCAGATGGTGTAAATTTCCTAAAATCCTTGCGGAGATAATACTTTAGATGTTTGTTTATTGATAGAGTTTGCCATTTTAAATGTATGAGATGAGTGAAAATTTCTAGGGGATATCAAAAAGCTAGGTGGCAAGGCGACTAGTTGCTTAATTAATAGAAATGATGTAAGCAAATTCAAAAATATAGGCATGTAAGCGTAGTTATGAACAGCACTGAGTATGAGCAGTTTGTCCGGGACATTCAACAATCTCTTCTAAGTGCACAGGGGCTGGAAACCGTCATAGCTCAACATGATATTAAGCTGTCGGGCATAAGTAGTCAAAAGCATCAAATTGATGTTTATTGGGAATATCGTCTTGCTGGCATCACTCATCGTGTTGCACTGGAATGCAAGCGTCATAGTGCCAAAGTTGACTTGGGCATTGTTAGGGATTTTTGGGGAGTTCTAGATGATATACCGGGGTTGCGTGGCGTTATCATTTCACCTGTTGGCTTCACATCTGGAGCGGAAACATTTGCAAAGAGTAAAGGTATTAGCCTTAAAGTTGTTCGAAAAGCCGAAAATATTGACTACGATGGACGCATTAAAACTATTCATATCAACATGCATTTGAGATTGCCAATAAATCTCAAATTGGACGTAGTCTTGGATGAGGCTTGGTACCAGACAAACACAGGTACTGAAAGAGAAACACTTCTTCAAGAGATGCAAGGTATGCATTCAGTTAAAGGAGTTGTGATAGAAGATCGTAATACAGGAGAGAGACTTTTTCTTGATCAGCTTCCAAGGTATCTCCCAGTATTAGGATTAGAAGACATATCATGTACTCATGAATGGGAGAAAAACTTTAATGAAGGTTTTTTATTACAAACTGAAAAACCAGATTTAAAACTGCTAAGGATAAAGGTTTACTACCAGATTAATGAATTTACTGAAGAGATCACCTTTAATGCTAGTGATGTTGCAGAAACATTAATTCAAGATGCAATACAAAAAACTTTGCTTTTTGTAAATGAACAAGGTAGTATTTCAGGAGATTTAGAAGCAGAAGGAATTTATAAAAAGTAATGGAAATCATAACTTTGTATAGTATAAATTAATCCTATCTCTGGATTCGTAGAGGCTGCCTAATAACTCGCATAAAGCGACCTGATAAATACTCATTTAAAGATACAAAAATCATTTTAGCCGCTCAGTCGCACCGTTAGTCTGCTCTGGATCTTGATCGAGAAAGTACTCCTAGTTTTCTCTTTATAATATGATTACGCGAGTTTGACTTTGGACATTAGATTAAGATTTTATGTCATCAATTTCCACTTGGCTTCCCAATAAGTTTAGAAACTGAAAAGACGTTTTAATCAACAAATTAGCTTGGTCAGAAATTGGGACTCAATACTCAGTCCAAGTGGGAGTGTATGACCTATCATCTATAATTGAGTGAGACAGAGCGTTATCCATTGAACTTGCCCCGAGGCATTTTTATGTTGAATGTGACTATTGATGAAATTCAGCGCGATCCTTTAAAGTATCTACGTCAGGTGGAAGCTGGGGTAACTTTTGTCATTCTTCAGGCGGATAAGCCGATCGCTGAACTTAGACCGATTTCGACAAGCACTAAGCAATTGCGACCATTTGGCCTATGTGCTGGTGAGTTCACCGTTCCCGATGATTTTGATGATCCTTTGCCAGAAGAGATTTTGAGTGCGTTCAAGGGCCGATGAAAATTCTGGTACGGATATCAGCAGTCACAATTCTCATCTCGCTTACAATAGAGGGGCATGGAGCTTTAAAGGTGAAGGATGGCAACATTAACCTTGAGTAATGAACAAGTTGTTGAACTAGTCAAACAGTTGCCGGTTGAACAGCAAGTTGAAGTATTTAAATTCCTACTTCTCCAGCAGTGGGATAAGTGGGAATCATTATCTCGCTATGGCGCTGATAAAGTCAGACTAGTTGCCCAAGAACGAGGCTACAACTGAGATACTATGTCTGAAGAAGACCGTGAACCTTTCATTGATGACATAGTACATGAAGATTAATGCAATACGTTGCTGTTTTTGATACCAATACCTGTTTTCTACGGTGCTTTCCTGACAACAATCTATTCTGATTTCTGGCACTAGCAAAGTCAGGTTCACCCTTTCAACTTGGATTTACGATAAAATAGTTGAGAACCCTTTTCCTTTCGCCCCCCTATGAAATTCAATGTAACGCTTGACCGCGATGAAGATGGAATGTGGATTACAGAATGCCCGAGTATCCCTGGATGCGTTAGTCAAGGTAAGACGAGAGCAGAAGCTATAACCAACATTCAGGATGCCATCACTGCTTGCTTGCAAGTTCGTGCAGAGCGCGGGATGCCTCTAACCATCGAGACTCACCAAGTTGAAGTCGTTGCATAGTTATGGGATCTAATCTTCCAATCTTGAGCGGTCGTGAGGTCGTCCGGATTTTTGAATCATTCGGCTGGGAAGTGGTCCGTCAAACGGGTAGCCACATCATCATGGTCAAGGATGGTGAAGTTGCAACACTTTCAGTTCCCGATCATCGCGAAGTAGCCAAGGGAACCCTGCGCAGTCTAATTCGGACCGCTGGGTTGACTGTGGATGAGTTTGTTTCAGCGATGTAGTAAACGAATCTATCATTCTCCGGGTAGTCGATATTAAGCCCACTACCTTTGGCTGCGATACCAGTATTACTGTTTTTTACCTCCTTCTCACTGGAGTGGCTCACGCATAGGGTCACGGGTAATCGCTGGCAAATCCACTCCTCCCAGTGCCGCGAAGCGCTGATGGATCGCTTTGGCTAAATTCTTCTGTGGAGTTGTTTGTTCGATCGCAAGAGCTGTACGTAAGATATCGCGGGCCTCTTCTTCCATAGAACGCCCATGCTGGGCAGCACGAACCCGCAATTGACTTTTCAAGTGTTCATCAAGATTTCGAATGGTAATACTGGCCATATGTTCTTCGTAATCAATGCATATATTTTAGGCAAAAGCTTCAGCTAGTTCTGTACTCATGATAGCTAGAGCACTTTCATGCCATTCATAGAGCACGGCCTCAAATTCGTCCCAAGAATCTTCGCCCACATGGGCTCTGTGGAAAGCTTCTTGGACTTCGGTAAAAAGTTGTTCTAACTCATCTGGGTCAAACGCCTTAAGCCAGGAGTAAGGATGCTGGTCCTGGAGACCTTTCTTTGTGCCTAAATGGTAGATGGCTTGAGCCAGATTAAAAAAGACTTCAGCATGACCAGATGCATCCGCCATTCGTGCAGCGTCTTCCCGACGCAGCAGGGCAAAGGCTTGGTCATTGCGGGTGATAGTGACTGGGCGTTGAAGAGCAATATCAAGAACGTGGCCTGGCTGACGGTTCAGCTCAGTTGCACTAATCAGTTCATCCCTATAAATTTTTTGCCCCATGCTCAGCATGACTTACCCTCAGCATCTGCTTGGTTTTAACCTGGATGTCTAGTATACGTAAAATTCTA
Organism: Gloeobacterales cyanobacterium; assembly: GCA_038245785.1. Taxonomy (GTDB): domain Bacteria; phylum Cyanobacteriota; class Cyanobacteriia; order Gloeobacterales; family PMM-0068; genus Sivonenia. Next base: position 5,539 of record JBBRSB010000029.1, read on the forward strand.
CGTATAAAATAAAGGTATGCCGAAAGTATATTCAAGACATTGGGTATTTGCTGGAAACAATCAATGCACCAGGTTAACTTGAAAGAAGCTGAGACTCAGTTGGCAAGACTCATTGAAGAAGCGGCAGGCGGCAAAGAAGTTATCATCACCCACAGTGACGGGGTATCTTTCAAAATCGTGAGGATAAGCGCAGCAGGAACCAGCCCTAAATTTGGTAGTGCTAAGGGATTGGTGAAAATGTCGGAGAATTTTGACGAGCCCTTAGAGGATTTTGAAGAATAAGCCCCTCACAGCAAATATATTGAAGGTCGTCTGGTACCTTCGGTGCGACACCAGTATTAAAGTAGAGATCGAAGTTTAGGAGGCTAAACAATGCAGCAGGTCGATATCACTCAGGCTCAAGTCCAAATTACTCAACTCCTTCAATCTGCCCTGAGGGGTGAGGAAATTATCATCACCCGTGATAATCAACCTATCCTTAAATTGATTCAATTCGCTCCTACTCTCAAACGGCGACAGCGAGGTAGCACCAAAGGACAGATTTGGATGGCCCCCGACTTTGACGAACCACTAGAAGACTTCAGAGAGTATATGGAGTGAAAATACTCATCGACACTCATACTTTTTTGTGGTTTGTCAACGATAGCCCTAATCTCAGTAGCTATGCCGCTGGGTTATCATAGAACCAAGGTTCGGTTCATAAACCATGTAAGTAGCTATTGATATTGGTACCTTGATTGTCCAAACTCCTGGAATCTGTGGCGGTCGTCCTCGAATTGCTGGAACCCGGATTACGGTTCAAAATATTGCAATCGACTTCAATGCAGGGATGAAGCCGGAAGCAATCGTTTCTGAGAGGACACCCCTGACACAGGCACAAGTTTATGCAGCGATAGCCTACTACTACGCAAACAAAGAGGCGATCGATGCAGAGATAGCCACTTATTATAAAGAATTCGATCGTTTGGAAGTTGAGCATAAGTCAGGCCAGGGAGCGTGAACCAAATCCGTCTCTTTCTGGATGAAGATGCTCTTCAAGATGCTTTGGTGCAAGCTCTTCAGAGTTCTTGTGTAAATGTCATGACTGTTATCGATGCTGGCAGGCCCAGTTTTTCTGATGAGGCGCAACTTATCTAGGCTGCACAACAGGGACGTGTTATTTACAGCTTCAACATGGGAGATTTTCATCAATTACACAGTATTTCCTTGTCGGAGGGCAGGAGGCATAGTGGCATTATTCTGGCACCGCAACAACGTTATTCAATTGGTGAACAACTGCGGGGACTGTTGAAACTGATGACTGAAAAGTCTGCGGAAGATATGGTTAATCAGTTGGTTTTCCTGAGTGCTTATATTCGAGATAGCTGAACGGATATACCTAGTAGCTAGTGTCCCCTGAGATGAAGAGGAGAATGCTACTTTGCCGGACCTAATGATAGGAGTATTGCTGAGGAGTTCAATCAAAGCTACAAAGAAGGAGTCCTAGAGGTTTCGATCGATCAGGCAGTTTACGATCAGTATTTCAAGCCGCTTGAGTATCGCTATGATGAAAAGGGCAACTGTGACCGGATTGAGGTAGTTGTTCCTCAAACCTTGTTCCCAATCCTCAACCAATTTCCACGAATCCTCAAGCCACGGTAAACATCATGGATAGTAAAAGCTGGGAGCAAATTAAGTCTAAGTACAAACTGGGTCAGTTTGTGCAGGGAAAGGTCGAGCATCATGCTCCTTTCGGAGTTTTTGTAGATATTGGTGAGCCCTCTGTGAAAGGCTTGATTAAGATCCCTGACTTTTTGGACGAGGGAGAGATGAGTGAAGAGATGTACCCTGAAGTCGGTACATTCATTGGAGCGATTATTGTTGGATACAACGAGAGCAATTCTTGTGAAGTGTATCTGAATGCGAAACCAAGTGTACTGCATGGAGTACTTGTACCTTTGAGAAGTCGTGCCTTAGCTTTCTAAATAACCATGTCTGAACAGTTTATTTACAATAGGAAGGCATGGAGCTTTAAAGGTGAAGGATGGCAACATTAACCTTGAGTAACGAACAAGTTGTTGAACTAGTCAAACAGTTGCCCGTTGAACAGCAAATCGAGGTCTTTAAATTCCTGCTTCTCCATTAAATTCCTGCTTCTCCAGCAGTGGAGCAAGTGGGAGTCACTATCTCGCTATGGCGCTGATAAAGTCAGACTAATTGCCCAGGAACGAGGCTACAACTGGGATACTATGTCTGAAGAAGACCGTGAATCTTTCATTGATGACGTAGTGCATGAGGATTGTTGAAGTTGTCACGTAATCGCATGAGGCTAGACAATGCAACAGATCGATATCACTGATGCTCAAGCCCAAATTACTCAACTTCTTCAATCACGCACTTCAAAGAGCCCATCTTCCGTGGCAGAAAGGATGAAATTGCTTGGATCACCTTTTAAGGGGTCAGTTAGCAATTTTTCCAAGAAGATGGCCATAACCCAGCGGTCTGGTTTATCTAAAAATGCCATGGAAGGGACAAGCACAGCTTCGGCAAGCGTAGTCTTGCGTACAAGCTGCGCGACGGCCCTAGCCTGCTCTGGGTCAAGAAAGCAGGACGGAGGATTCTGTAAGGACAGTTCTTTCCATAATTGTGGATTTCGTAAATCGACGACGTGTTTAAGCGTGAGTTCTAGTCTCCAGACATGACGAGCACGGGTTTGGCGCATTAGATTTGCAGACCGATCAATCTGCAAATGTCTGGCATACTCCGCTAACGCTACGTCCTTTTCGCTTGCAAGATAAAGGGTCGGTTGTCCTTCAACGTTCCAGCGGTTGTCCTTAGCTCGGCTGCTAAAGCGAAAATCAAGAATTCCGTAGGGTGAACCCTCTGGAATATGGCGCACACCAAAACCGCTCCAAGTCTCTAAAAAATCACCCAGAGCCATCTAATAGCCAAGTCCTTCATAGTCAGCAGCTAGAGCAGCGATAACTCGCTCATATTGACCCAGCGTGATCATTTCAAGCGCTGAGTGACCGTCAAAGGCAGTCACAGGAGTACGCATGAATTCTCTGAGACCATCGGGAGTGTACACGAGTAGGCCGAGTTCTTCAATTTCCTTGAGTTTGGCTAATGAGGCCCTGTGTTTTTGGCTAGGGGCGGCTTCGCCCTTTTCCCAGCGCTCATAGGTCTTGGCGCTGACATGCAGAAGTCTGCCTATGCCCTCACGCGATAAATTCCACGATTGCCGGATATTCCGTGGGTCGGCAAGCCTTGGTCCAGAGGATTTGACGGCCATGGTTAACCTGTGGATTGTTTATTTCACAGCTTCAGTTTAGCAATCTGTCTAGACTAGCGTCTAGACTTTGGGTAAATTATGGAACCTATCATCGTGGTTTCGTCGGAGATATGATGTACCAAGTTCCTGTGGTTCCGCCAGCAACCGATCTGCCCGTTTTTCTACGCGATGTTTGGCAGTAGCAGCAACTTGCCCTTAACCCTTACTAACGGAAATCCATGCCCATCGCTCCCCTAAGCTGGCCAGAACTAGAAGCCCTCACCGACTTCCACGTAGACACTATCAATGGCCCTACCAACGCTCAAGCTCGGTTGCGTCTGTTTGGCCATACCGAATCCGAGGTGCGGGTGACGCTATACCGCGACCATCACGCCTGGTGTCCCTACTGCCAGAAAATCTGGCTGTGGCTAGAGGAAAAACAGATCCCCTACCGCATCGAGAAAGTGACGATGTTCTGCTACGGGGAGAAAGAGAGCTGGTACAAGCGCAAGGTGCCATCGGGTATGCTGCCAGCCATTGAGCTTGATGGCCGCATCATCACGGAAAGCGACGACATTTTGATAGCCCTGGAACAGGTTTTTGGCCCCTTGGGGCCGGGCATGAAAGACCCAACAGTGCTCCCCATGAGGCGACTAGAGCGACTTCTATTTAGAGCCTGGTGCTCTTGGCTTTGCTATCCAGCGCGTTCAGCTCAGGAAGAGCAGCGCAACCGAGACCAGTTCAAAGAAACGGCAACTAAAGTCGAGGAGGCTTTGGGCAGCACTCCAGGCCCTTACTTCTTGGATCAGTTCAGCACCGCCGACGTGATCTTTACGCCCTATGTCGAACGGATGAATGCCAGTCTCTATTACTACAAGGGCTACTCGTTAAGAGAGGAAAACCCTCGTTTAAACGCCTGGTTTGCAGCGATGGAAAGCCGACCCACCTATCGCGGTACTCAGAGCGATTTCCACACCCACGCCCATGATTTACCGCCCCAGATGGGAGGCTGTTGGGAAAACGGTGAGCCCCAGATGCTACTTAACAAGGCAAGGGTGGATAACGGTCCCTGGGAAGGGCTACCCGATGTGACGTACCCAGAGCCCGAAAACTCTCGTGTTGAAGCGCTCCAACGGGTGCTCAAGCACCGAAACAATATCATTCGCGTAAATCCTGCCGATGACAAATTGTTTGATCAAGCCCTGCGCTGTGCGCTGACACAGATGATGACGGGTGAAGCCTGTATGCCACCGTCAGGGTCTGATCCCGCTCTGAGATATTTGCGCGACCGGATTAGTGTACCTCGGGACATGTCTATCTATGCGTCTAAGCGGCTGAGGCAATCTCTGGAGGAAACCGCTGCCTTAGCGGGCGATGGTCAAGGCCCTCCCATTCCCATGAAACATCGGCGGGACCAGGACCCGGCTAATTTTGCTAAGCATTAGGACATCCATACACAAGGATGAAAGAAATTGGCGGACCATCCTTCTAACCTCCTTTGGGTACAAACTACCTGGCTTGAGCAAGCCAGTAGCTGGATTGAAAATGAGCTGCAACGACAAGGTATAAGACGCATTGGCCCCATTGAGCAGCCTCATGTTCGTCCTTGGTCAACGGTACTCCGAATCCCCACGAACATAGGCGACATCTACTTCAAGGCGGTTGTACCCGAGCTTGCCTATGAACCAGCCCTTACCCAAACGCTATCGCATGTGTATCCAAACTGCATGCCGCATGTCTTAGCAAGCAACAGGGAGCAAGGTTGGCTGCTCATGTCTGATGGAGGCAACAGGCTTCGGGAACGTCTTAAAACAGAGGACGATATTCAGCACTGGCAGGTGCTCTTGCCAATCTATGCAGAAATGCAGAAGAAGTCTGCTCAACATTTAGATGAGCTTTTAGAACTTGGTCTGCCTGACCGCCGTTTAGCCATTTTGCCAACAAAGTTCCAGGAACTATTGACGAATACTGAAGCGTTGGCGCTGAATCATCCTGGTGGACTTAGTGCCATTAAGTATCACCAATTACAAGACAGTGTTGCTCTATGTGCAAGGCTGTGTGAGCAGCTAGCGGCCTTTGGCGTGCCAGAGACGCTCGATCATGGAGACCTACACGATGGAAACGTCTTTATTCATAATGGACAGTACCTGCTCTTTGACTGGGGTGATAGTAGTGCCGCTCATCCTTTTTTCACGATGCGCAACACCTACGATAGTTTGGAGCGAAGATTTGGACTGGAAAAAAGTTCATTCTGGTTTCAGCGGCTTAGAGATTGCTACTTAGAGGTCTGGACTGAATATGAATCTAGAGAAAAGCTAGAGGAAGCTTTTGCACTCGCCCAAAAACTATTCCCTATTCCCTCCGCCTTGCGTTGGCTACCCGTACTCGCCAATATGGATGAAGCGACTCGAAATAAATATATCGAGGCCATTCCTAATCTGCTGCGGGAGTTCTTAAGTACGATAAAAGCCTATGAAGATAAGTTTTGATGCATGGGAGGTCCTAAATGGGCAAGGGACGATTAGAGGCATTTAGCGATGGTGTACTGGCGATCATCATCACAATCATGGTGCTGGAGTTAAAGGTGCCACATGGAGACGATCTGTCTGCTCTGTATTCCTTAATTCCCGTATTTATTAGCTACGTGCTCAGCTTTGTTTATATAGGCATCTATTGGAATAACCATCACCATATGTTCCAAGCTGTTCAGCACGTAAACGGGCCGATTCTTTGGGCTAATTTGCATCTTCTTTTCTGGCTTTCGTTGATTCCGTTTGTGACTGGGTGGATGGGTGAGAATCACTTTGCCGCGCGACCCGTTGCCCTTTACGGTTCAGTTCTGCTGATGGCGGCCATCGCTTACTTCATCCTGTCCCGTGTCCTCATTAAGCACCATGGGCAGGATTCAGCCCTGGCTGCCGCTTTTGGTAATGACTTCAAAGACAAAGCTTCTTTAGTTATCTATACTGCGGCTGTACCTTTGTCGTTCATTAATCAATGGGTATCTTTCAGTCTGTATGTTCTAGTAGCCCTCATCTGGTTCATCCCTGATCGTCGTATTGAAAAGGTACTCAACGGTGGTAGCGAAGTTGGCACTATGAGGAAGGAAAGGATGTGAGAAATGAAGCCATCACGCTACTTGTTCAGGCTCAGGCATAAGTTCGAAGGGGATTACTTCTTCAGGAACCTGGTGACTCCATACCTCTAAGTGATTCATTTTCGCTTCTCCATACCATTGAGCAAAGGGAGTATTGGCGGCATCGTACCCAACTGCAATCGGAATCAAATGTTCCTTTGCTGCTTTGCGCGTAGGATCAAATAAGTGCCATTGACCATCCACGTAGGCTTCGAAACAGGCATGGAAGTCGGGCGGGTCAAGAGCAAGAGCATAGCCCGCTACAAAACGAGCGGGGATACCCAGAGCACGGCAAAAAGTAATGCCCACATGGGCAAAATCTCGGCAGACTCCCGTGCGTTGGATCAAAGTATCATGCGCCGAGGTGTTAACATCACTGGTCCCATAGCGATATTCAATGTTGTTGTAAATCCAATCGCAGAGCCTACTGACTTTTGCTTGGTCCCAACTTGACGCGTTGGATGTCAGTTCCCCCAATAACTTCTCCGTGAGCGAAGCTAATCGATGGGACGGACAGTAGAGACTGGGTAATAGAAAGGGGAGCACTTCAGCAGGGAAAGGGCTAGAAGTCTTTTCTGAGGCGCTCCAAGACAGAGGCTCAATGGCCGTTATCGTTGGGCTTGTTGAAACGAAGGCTCTATAGGTAATGAGAACATTGCCGCCCGTTGGTTGAAGGCGAACACTCCGGTTACCAAAGGTATCCTGCGTAGCTTCTAGACAGAGATCGGGGTTTGTTTGGAAGGTTTCTTGGAGGACCTTCTGTCCTCGTCCGGTATAAGGCTGTATCGTCAGCATAAAATTTGCTGGGCCTACGCACTGGTAGCCCAACCTACAACCAACTTCGAGATTCATTTTGGGGGATAGAGGCTATCTCGGATAGAGGTGAGATTTTGCCTATATCTAATCTCGCATTCCTGATTGATCCCAGCAAGCATTATTTAGCAATTCGTCTTTAGCGGTCTTAACCGCCCGCGATCGCTGGCACGATGCTCACTTCATCGCCAGGCTGCAGGGGAGTGTCTTTTCCTTGGAGAAAACGGATATCTTCGCTATTAACGTAAAAATTCACGAAACGACGGAGATTGCCGGTTTCGTCACAGAGACGTCCTTTGATGCCGGGACAGGATACCTCTAGGGACTCAATCAGCTCAGACACACTGGCACCAGCGCAGGCAATCGTGGCCTGATTGTTGGTCAACTTTTGCAGGGGGGTGGGGATTAAAACGTTAACAGTCATGGGTCTCTCTACTCTGAATCTAAACGGGGGTTTGTTGCCATTCCAAGCGGTCAAGCGTCCGAGAACGCTCTAGTGCCCGCTCAAAGCTGTCTAAGCTTGGGTTGATATACAGGGGTTCGCCTGCATAACTGGCCACAGCCTCTTGGGTTTTCAGTCCGTTGCCTGTAATTACGGCTACGGTGCGCTCATCAGGATTGATTTTGCCTGCTTCAACAAGCTTTTTGAGAACAGCAATGGTCGTACCGCCTGCAGTCTCGGTGAACAAGCCTTCTGTTTCCGCTAAAAGCTTGATCCCTTCGATGATTTCAGGGTCTGTAACAGAGGCGATGCTGCCACCTGTTTTACGAGCGACATCTAGGGCATAGACGCCATCAGCAGGATTGCCAATCGCGATCGATTTGGCAATGGTGTCAGGACGGACAGGATCGATGAAGTCACGCTCTTCACGGAATGCTTTAGCGATAGGAGAGCATCCTTCCGCTTGAGCCCCAGAGCAGCGTACGTTCTTATCGGCCACTAGTCCGGTCTTGATAAATTCTTGGAAACCTTTGTGAATCTTGGTGAAAAGAGAGCCAGAAGCCAAAGGCGCGACAATGTGGTCAGGAAGTTCCCAACCCAGTTGCTCGGCAATTTCAAAGCCGATGGTCTTAGAGCCTTCGGAATAATAGGGGCGGAGGTTGATATTTACAAATCCCCAACCGTAGCGGTCTGCCACCTCAGAACAAAGGCGATTGACCTGGTCGTAGTTACCTTCGACGGCTAGAACCTGAGGGCCATAAATCAGGGTGCCCAGGACTTTGCCCGCTTCTAAATTCGAAGGAATAAAGACAAAACATTCCATGCCTGCATAGGCGGCAATCGCTGCGGTGGAGTTCGCCAAATTTCCGGTACTGGCGCAGGCGACGGTAGTGAATCCCAATTCCCGCGCTCGGGTCAAAGCAACAGAAACCACCCGGTCTTTGAAACTTAGGGTTGGGGTGTTAACCGCATCGTTCTTTATATAGAGTTCTTTCAGTCCTAGGCGACGGGCAAGGCGGTCTGCTCTGACCAGGGGCGTTAGCCCTGTGCCTAAGTCGATCAAATTATCAGAAGTAACGGGCAAGAAGGGGCGATAGCGCCAAATGGAAAGAGGACCGGCCTGGATACTGGCTCGGGTTACCTGACGGGCGATGGCCTCGTAATCATAGTGGGCTTCTAGAGGCCCAAAGCAAAATTCACATACATGGGTAGCCTTGGCTTCGTACTCACTGCCACACTCACGACAGCGCAAGCCTTTGAGCGTAGAGTGCTTACTAATATCCTGGCTGGCTGCTGTTAAAGAATCTGTAAATATCTGCTTAGCGGTCATAAAAGCAAGTTCTTTAAGGGTTCGTGAAAATATAGCACGCCCTGTCAACCCCTACAAACAATCCTGACTAAAAAAGTCAGGATTGAATTCTTCTTCTCCGAGGCACCAAAACAAACTGAGCCATAACCAGAACTGTGCATTTACCCGAGCATCATTAAAAGCCACGTCAAATAGGCCAAAGACGAAATAGGCAAACAGCGCTAAGCCTAAGCCCATTGCTAACCAGCGGGTGGATGAATCGAGCCTAGGCCATGCCTTAAATCCTCTCCAGAACGAAAACCCATAAAATCCTAGCAATGCTAGCGCTACCGGAAAGCCCATGTCGGCAAAGTAAGCAAGGTAGAGATTATGGGCATGGATGGTATCCCCTTTTTTCTTGTAAATAGTGGTAGATACGGTCGGAAAAGATTCTAGGCCCCAACCTGTCAAAGGACGAGCCTGGGCCATTTGCCAGGCAATATTCCAGGCTTCCAAGCGGTTCTGAGTAGAGCTGTAGGAAGAAGTTGTTTTATCTATACTGTCTTGAAGTTTTGCCCAAATCACCTCAGGCACTACCTTGCGACTGGCTTGGACCCAAGATTGCTGTGGAGAGCCAAACCCCGCCACCAGGGATAGTCCTATCACTAAGCTCAGGATTCCTATCGTCCACCAGCGTTTGCCATAGGCCAGCAGGATTCCCAGGGCTAAAAAGATTCCACCCCAAGCATTCCGTGACTGCGTTCCAATCAAGCTGATAAAGCTGACTAAGGCGCTATAACCGCTCCAGGCGCGTGCAGACAGAGAGACTTTGCTGAGGGCTAGAGCAAATCCCATCGGAACTATCAATAAAAAGTAGGCTGCGGCTGTGGTAGGCCAGCCAAAAAAGGAAGTGACACGCTCAAGAACGCCAGATTCTCTCGACCCAAGGGTAAGCGTGATCTTCGCGCCCCAATGAGCCAAATCCAGGAGAACCAGTTCCTGATTCTTATCTAAGGCCCATTCCAGCACTCCTACCGTGCCTGCGAACACGCCACCGGCCAAAGACCACAACAAAACCTGTTTTAGCTGTTCTGGAGTTTTGACCAAGCGGGTGATCAGCCAGAAAAACAAGAAGAACGGTAGATAGTTGAATAGTCCTGGCAAGCTAACTAGAGGGTTATAGGCGAGAAGGCTGGTTAGAAAGAGTCCTAAACTGATCAGGGCAAGCGCTTTCATGGCCTGAACAGGTCTTTGCGTCTGATTGCGCTCTGATTTTCTAGTGCGTAGTTCTCCTCCGAGAGCAATCAGCCAGCATAGGAGAACGAGCACAGCACTGACTGGAATGGTGGCGCATCCAAAAAGGAAAAATCGCCATGACCAACTATCTTTAGAGGAATGAACCTGACTCATAAAATTATTGAGTAGCGGGACGTAACCTAGGGAGAAAACCGTGAAGAGATCACCATTGCATCCAAACCAGCATATTTACTTATCATCCCACTGATGGCTCTCATTCTGATCACCGGACCGAGTCGCTCGGGAAAAAGCGAATGGGCAGAAGCTCTAGCCCAGAGGACAGGCCAGCCAATTATCTATATTGCAACGGCAATCCACAATTTAGAGGATTTGGAGTGGGAAGCGCGCATTACCCAGCATCAAAAAAGACGTCCTGAATCCTGGAAAGTTCTTGAGCTGAATCAAGAATTGATCGCCTATCTCCAAAACAAACGAGACTCTACCTCCTGTTTGTTAATTGATTCGCTAGGCACCTGGATCGCCACCTGGCTGGAAGAACCTGAAGCAGTTTGGCAACCGATAGCCACAGCGTTTACCCAATTGATTACTCACTACCAGGGAACCGTCATTCTCGTTAGCGAAGAAGTTGGTTGGGGCCTAGTCCCGGTCTATCCCCTAGGCAGAATTTTCCGAGACCGTTTAGGCATGCTTAATCAACGATTAGCCCGTCAAGCAGAAGAAGCTTATCTCGTGGTTAGTGGCTATGCCTTAGATTTGAAAAAACTTGGAATCCCAACTCAAAAATAATCACTCAAAATACCTTTAAGCGTACTGTATTTAGAGGGGATACCTAGGATCTCAGGATTGGTTACCTCAAATCGGAGGTGTCGCGTTTCTATGTTATAGCGGTCCCAAGGATCTAGTTGAATATTGAAGAGCTTAATAATCAATTCTATAAGTGGTTTTGAAAGATTAATTTTAAAGGAAGGAGTTTTATAGCCTAAATGTTCGGACAATTCTTTGATTATTTCCTCTGTAGTCGTATTTGGATTGCCTAAGACTAGATTCTTGTCTGGAGAACCGTTATCCAAAACATGTTTGACTACAAGCGCAATGTCATAGGCATGAACAAAATGCAGACTGCCCTCTACGTTTATAAAGCGGATGATATTCATCCAACGGCGTATTTGCTGAATACCCGACGAAACGTGAGAGTAGGGATGGTCTTTATCTCCTCCAAAGATGACAGTTGGATAAAGTGTTGTTATCCGATCATAAGCTTTTAGACTGGAAAGCTTTTCGTGCACCACATATTTACTGCGAATATAATCACCGCCAAGCGCTCCTGCCTCTGGAAGTAATTGTGATTGATTTTTGCTATCTAAAATACTGGCTGTAGAAAAGTAGAGGATTCTATGGCATTTAGAGTTTTCTAAAAGTTGAAAGAGTTGCAATGTATAGTCAACATTCACTTCGAAGGGGGTGTTGCCTCCGCCCCAGGCTGCTGCCAGATGAATTACCTGATCCATGGATTCAAGGACTGCTTTGAAGTCTTGAATTTGACTCAAATCTCCACGATGCACCGTAACATTTGGATAACTGCTGGGATCATACTTGAGCTTTTTGGGGTCGCGGATCAATAGATGGAGATGGTACTGGGGATCGGACACCAAGCGATGAAAAACATAGTGCCCTACGCAGCCACTAGCCCCAGTAATAAAAATGTTTTGCGTCATAATCAGAACGGTAAGTTTTGAAGGGAACCCTTGTCAATCTGCAGTCGGACGGTCATTCGAGCCGCAGCCCTGGTATTAGGCTTGATTTTTTTATGGAATCCTTGTGCCCTAGAAGCCCGGCAGACAAGTCTCAAAAAAATCGCTCAACCCCAAGCTGCTCACTATCACACCCTATTAACCAGGGTATGGCAAGTTGTCCAAGACCGATATTATGATCCCCAATTTCGGGGGCTGGACTGGCAAAGCTATCAAAAAATTTATGCCCAGCGTTCCTATGACAAACCAGAGCAGGCCTATGAAGCGGCCCAAGAACTCCTGAGTAAACTGCAGGACCGCTATACCCGTTTTTTAGCTCCTGCTCAATTCCAAAAAGTAGCAGTGCCCAGTGTAGGTATGGTTGCTCCAGCATCTGCATCTAGTCCAGTCCTGGAAGCTAAAGCCTTATCAGGAGTTGGTTACCTTAAGCTCCATCGGTTTAATCCTCAAGCGGCATCGCAAATGGCTGAAGCGATTCAGCGTTTGCAGGGCCAGCAGGTTACAGGATTTATTTTGGACCTGAGAGATAACCGGGGTGGGCTTTTTGATAGTGCCGTGCAGATTGCTCAACAATGGCTAGGGACAGGCGTGGTCGCTCAGGTCTATGGACGAGGAGCGGCACAATCGATAGAAGTTCAAGGTCAACCGCTGACCGAATTGCCCCTAGTGGTTCTGGTTAACCAAAGTTCTGGTTCCGCCAGTGAAATTTTGGCGGGCGTTCTTCAGGAGCGTGGACGGGCCAAGATCGTCGGATTGAAGACGTTTGGGAAAGCTTCTATTCAGACGGTATTTGCGGAAAAAGATGGCTCTGGCTTTTTTGTGACTACCGCCCATTACCTGCTTCCCTCTGGCAAAGATATCGACCATCGGGGAATTCAGCCCGATATCGTCGTTTTTGATGGTCCCAAAAAAGAGCAAGACCCTTCTCTAGCGAAAGCTTTGTCTCTTTTGCAAAAAAAACTATAAATTTCCTGCGCCAAGATACGTTTTCCTACTCGTAAAGGCACAATAGAACTGGACTCTGGATGTATTGAAGACTACACTAGAGTGCTACGGTTGTGATTTAGGGCATACGCGTGGTGCATATAACGGGGGCCGCTGCCTTAGTGGATAGCCTGCACCGTCAGGGCGTCCAACACATTTTTGGCTATCCTGGGGGAGCAATTCTACCCATATACGACGAAGTTTACAAAGCAGAAGCGGAAGGTAAACTCAAGCATTTTCTGACCCGACATGAGCAAGGGGCGGCCCATGCGGCTGACGGCTATGCACGGGCGACCGGACGAACAGGCGTCTGCATGGCCACTTCTGGACCAGGGGCAACCAACCTTGTCACCGGAATTGCCACGGCTCATATGGATTCTGTGCCAATGGTGGTGGTCACCGGTCAAGTTCCCCGGCCTGCGATTGGCTCTGATGCCTTTCAAGAAGCGGATATTTTTGGTATTACGCTACCGATTGTCAAGCATTCCTATGTGGTTCGGGAAACCTCTGCTATCGCTCGGACAGTAGCTAGCGCTTTTCATATTGCGGGTACAGGCCGACCCGGACCTGTTTTGATCGATGTACCTAAGGATGTTGGGACAGAAATCTTTGACTACAATCCAGAGCCCCCAAAAGTCCGCATTGATGGCTATCGACCGACCACAAAAGGTAATCCGAGACAGATTCAGGCAGCTCTTGTACTCTTAGAGCAAGCTGGAAAGCCGCTGCTCTATGTCGGAGGCGGTGCTATTACGGCAGGAGCCTTTGCTGAGATTCGCCAACTGGCTGAACTTCTCCAAATTCCCGTAACCACGACCTTGATGGGGAAAGGATCTTTCCCAGAAAACCATCCTCTGTCTGTTGGCATGTTGGGTATGCACGGTACGGCCTACGCGAACTTCGCCGTTACGGAATGTGACCTATTGATTGCTGTGGGCGCTCGTTTTGACGACCGAGTGACCGGAAAACTCGATACTTTTGCCAGTGGAGCCAAGGTTATCCATATTGATATTGACCCCGCCGAAGTGGGCAAGAACCGAGGTCCTGAGGTCCCGATTGTTGGGGATGTGAAGATCGTGCTGCAAGACCTCTTGGAGCGGATGACGGCCCGCAATGGTAATGCCAAAAATTCTACAATTTTAACAGCTGCCTGGCTCAAACGAATAGACCAGTGGAAGCATGACTATCCTCTGCATGTTCCTCATGATGGGGTGCGCCTCTATCCGCAGGAAGTGATTGTTGCTTTTCGGGACCAGGCTCCTAATGCTTACTACACGACAGATGTTGGTCAGCATCAGATGTGGTCTGCTCAGTTTTTGCGCAATGGTAATCGCCAATGGATTTCTTCGGCAGGTCTAGGAACGATGGGCTTTGGTTATCCAGCGGCCATTGGGGTCCAAGTTGCACTGCCTGAAGAACAGGTCGTCTGCATTGCTGGGGACGCCAGTGTACAGATGAATATTCAGGAAATCGGCACGGCGGTGCAATACAACCTGCCCGTCAAGTGCGCGATTATCAACAATGGTTGGCAGGGAATGGTCCGTCAGTGGCAGCAGGCTTTCTATGAAGAACGCTACTCCAATTCGGATATGGCTCCCTCAATGCCCGATTTTGTCAAACTCGCTGAAGCTTTTGGCGCTAAAGGGGTAGTCGTAGACCATCCAGACCAGCTTCAAGCAGCGGTGAAGGACATTTTGGCCCATGATGGTCCGGTAGTAGCGGATTTCCAGGTGGTCCGCGATGAAAATTGCTACCCAATGGTCCCCCCCAATTCCTCCAATGCTCAGATGATTGGCTTACCCGAGCGACCGATCACAGACCGGATTGAACTGGTTTATTGTCCGAACTGTGGCGCTAAAAATCCTTCTCTAAACCATTTCTGCCCTGAATGCGGCACAAAGCTCTGAATGGGTCCTTCTCTGGAATGGCTGGCTGAGGTGTATGCAGATCTTGGAATCGCCCCCCTGCCCCCCAAAGTTGGGCTTCGATGTGAGCGCTCAGCCGAACGTGGGTTCTGTGCTCTAAGTCCCCCAAAGTACTCTCCGAGAAGCTTCGCTATGGGGGATTTAGGCTTCCCTGAGCGTCAGCCGAACGGGGGCGAGGCTGGGGGAGAATTTTGAGATGAAGGTTGCCATTGTTCATGAATATCTTATCCATCAGGGAGGCTCCGAGAACTGCGTTGAGGCTCTCTTAGAAATTTATCCGGACGCTCCTGTTTTTAGCTGTTTCTATAGTCCGGAGACGATGCCTGAGCGTTGGCAGCAGAGAGATATTCGCACTTCCTTTCTGCAAAAACTGCCTTTGGGGAAAAAGAATTATCAAAAGAGCTTGCAGTACTTTTTGCCGCTGATGCCCTTAGCCTATGAACAGTTTGACCTCAGAGATTTTGATTTAATCCTCTCCAGCTGCCACGCCTATGCCAAGGGGGTGCTCACCAGCACGGATAGCCTACATATCAGCTATATCCATACCCCCGTTCGTTACCTGTGGGATTTGAACCAAGATTATCTTGCCAGCTATAAACCTGGTTCCTGGCAGGCAAAACTAGCTCCTGTGGCTCAGCACTATTTGCGGAATTGGGATTTCCAGGCAGCCCAGAGACCTGATTATTTGGTTTCTAATAGTAATCATGTGCAGCGACGCATTGAAAAGTTTTATCGCCGTCCCGCTACCACTATTTATCCTCCTG
The DNA here is from genome assembly GCA_038245785.1 of Gloeobacterales cyanobacterium. GTDB lineage: Bacteria > Cyanobacteriota > Cyanobacteriia > Gloeobacterales > PMM-0068 > Sivonenia. The sequence goes on from JBBRSB010000029.1 coordinate 21,149, forward strand.
TCGATGTAGATTATTTTGCTCCAACTCCTTTTCCGCAAGAAGATTACTATCTGATCGCAGGACGAATCGTAGGCTATAAGAGAATCGACCTAGCTGTTCAAGCTTTTAATCGACTCGGTTTGAAACTTCGGGTTGTCGGAGAAGGCCCTGAACTGGAAGAAATACGAGCGATGGCTAAACCGAATATCACTTTTTCCCCGTATCTTTCCCGTCAAGAACTCAAAGAGTGTTTCGCGAACTGTCGCGCTCTACTCTTCCCTGGGGAAGAAGACTTTGGCATTTTGCCAGTGGAAGTCCAGGCTTGCGGTAGACCCGTTATTGCCTATGGTAGGGGTGGCGCTCTTGAGACCGTAGTAGAAGGTAAAACGGGGCTCTTCTTTAGAGAACAAACGGTAGAGGCTTTGATCAATACGGTTAAAGACTGTGAAAATCAGCAATGGGATAGTAAACTCATTCGTACGCACGCTGAACAGTTTTCCAGAATGCGTTATCAAAAAAACATGAAAAACTTTATTGATGAAAAGATGCTAGCTGCTAAAGATCGTTAATTATTGCTACTTTATAAAGTCTTGACTCAAGAAGATGGATCAACTGGAAAGGATGCTTTTTACATATTTGAATAGTGCTTTGCAAGAGAAAAATATAGTCCTGTTCATGTCTTGATCTTTACATTTATTTACAGGAAAATGAGATATTGCAATGTTTTTCAATGTTTAGGGCTGGTTTTCGGTCATAGAATGACGGACAACATTAATGTCTGCGAACCTAAGGAGACCGGATGTCTTTGCAGTTTCAAGAAGAAGACTTTATGGGAATTGACCGTTTCTTCCAAGAGGCTGTCTACCATGGCGATACTTCTCTCAACGCTGCCTCTTCTATTGAGGTAGAACTTTACGAACATGAGTACATGTACCCTACCTTTGCCCGCGTTGCCCGCGAGTCTGGGAATGAGGAAGTGGCTTCCATGTTCGATGCGATTGCTCGGGAGGAAGGGGAGCACGCGGAACTGCTGCGTAAACTCTATCCCCAACTCGAAATCAAGGACTCTCCAGAAACCCTGGAAGCCAAGCGCCTAGTCGCTGAGATTGAGTCCCAGATGCAGGTAGTAGCAACCGACCCCCGTGGGTTGAAGCGTGCCTTGGAAACGGCGTTGGAAGTGGAAAGCATTGAAGCTACCAAGACCTATCCTGCCTTTGCCGCTCTAGCGCGGTCTCAGGGCAAGGAAGATATTGCACAGGCTTTCGATGAAGTTACTCGCTCTGAAGTTCGCCATATGCACTGGGTACAAAAAGCCTTAGACCGTCTTTGCACCACAGCATAGACGCTCTTAGTTCGTGTCTTTTGCCTCAACTTCGGTTGGGGCTTTTTATTTAGCCTACCCCTCAGTCCCTTTGGGACAGCTCCCCTGGGAGGGGAGCCTAGGTTGGAGGGAGCCAGATAGCTTGGATTTAGCTACAGAAGCTGCTAGAGCGACAGCTTTCTTCTTTATGGCTGAAATAGACTGGACTACGCGCCTTTTGGGCTCTAGGGATGATAATGATAGCGTCATCGTATCCCCTCTGTTCTAACGCTACACCCGCAGCTTTCTCCTCTCAAAAGGCCCAGGCTCCCCTCTCAGGGGAGCTGTCCCAAAGGGATTGAGGGGTTCACACCAATCGAATAATTTTCTTTTTCCCTACCTGCAGCACCGCATCTTTAATTTCTTCAGATTTGGAAAATTCTAGATTGGGGTCTGCTACTTTTTCCCCGTTCAGCTTGACCGCACCACCCTGAATCTGGCGGCGGGCCTCATTGTTGGAGGGGCAAAGGGCGCTGAGGCTCAGGACTTGAAATAATTTAAGGGGATACTCAAGTCCTGAGATGGAAAATTCAGGAAGTTGGTCTGAGACCTCTCCTAAAGACCCCTTCGTGACGTTCTGGGCATCATCCTGAATCTGGGTCGCTACTTCTTCTCCATATAACTGCGCCACAAGACTCCAGGCTAAAAGTCTCTGCCGCTCACGGGCATTAGCCGGCAATTGAGTCAAGTCTTGCTCGGTGAGGAGCTCGAAATAACTTTCTACAAGCGTATCGGGCACTTTCTCCAGTTTTTGGTACATCACCATCGGTTCATCGGTAAGACCAACATAGTTATCTAGGGACTTGGACATCTTCTGGACCCCGTCCAGCCCGACGAGGAGGGGCACCAAGAGTCCTGTTTGCTGAGGTTGACCATAAAGTGCTTGCAGGTCCCGTCCCACCGCAATATTGAACTTCTGGTCCGTACCGCCAATCTCGACATCCGAACGGATCGCTACAGAATCGTAGCCTTGGAGCAGGGGATAGAGAAATTCGTGAAGATAGACAGGATTTTGTTTTTCATAGCGCTCTCGAAAGCCTTCCTTGGCCAACATTTGCTGAAGGGTCATCGAAGCCATGATTTCAATAATTTTTTGCAGGTCCAAGCTGGCCAACCATTCACTGTTATTGCAGACTTCCAGTTTTTGAGGAGCAAAATCGAGAATTTTACGGGCTTGGTCCAGGTAGGTTTGAGCATTGTGCTCCACTTCTGCTTGGGTCAGACGCGGACGCATTTCTGATTTACCCGTGGGATCGCCAATCCGGGCCGTAAAGTCACCAATGATTAAAATTGCCACATGTCCTTGGTCTTGGAACTGGCGTAGCTTCTTAAGGGCGACCGTATGGCCTAAATGTAAATCCGGCTTGGTCGGATCGATGCCAAGCTTTACCCGTAAGGGTTTGCCCTGAGCCTGGTCGAAGGGTTCAGAGATGTCGAGCTGAGCGGGGAAGAGGTCGGCTACTCCTCTGGAAAGCAAGGTCATAGTGCTGTCTGTGTAGTGTTTTAAAGACTGCTCTAAATCTTAAGAGAAAACAGGTCTAGTCTTTTAGAGTAATACTTGGGGAATTCAGCCCTCTATAATTATTTGGAACCTTACCCTAGGACTGCCTAGATTTGTCATCTACAGAACGTGGTGAACGTGGTCGGCCTTCGGGAAGAAATCCCTCTGCCCAATCATCGGGCCGACCCCCACAAGCTCGTCCTCCTAAATCTCCCTGGGCGGCGGTACGTTGGGCCTTGATCAGCACGCTGTTGCTCGTTGTTGCTGGCCTATCGGGTGGGCTGTTCGGTCTTGCTGTCAGTTTCCGTAACCTGCCAGACGTAAAAGTCCTCAAAAACTATAATCCCAGTGAGACGACCCAGATTTTAGATGTGAAAGGCCGACTCTTGTCCAACATCTACGGGGAAGTCAACCGCAGGGTGGTGCCCTTAAAAAATATTTCTCCGAATCTCCAGCGGGCCTTGATGGCTATCGAGGACGACCAGTTTTATCAGCACCGTGGGGTTCGTCCTGACACGATTATTCGGGCTGCGGTTACAAACTATGGCGCAGGCCGTTCTGTGCAGGGAGGCTCCACCCTTACCCAACAGCTGATCAAGAATCTCTTTCTCACCCCTGAGAAGAACCTCGGTCGTAAATTAGTAGAGGCTGTTTTAGCCCTGAGGGTTGAGCAGGTCTTCACAAAGAATGAAATCCTGGAAATGTACCTCAACCAAGTGTACTGGGGGCATAACAGCTACGGAGCAGAGACGGCTGCTCAACTTTACTTTCGCAAGAGCTCCAAGGATTTGACCCTAGGGGAGGGAGCGATGATGGCAGGCCTCATTCGCGCTCCAGAATATTACTCTCCAATCAAATCCCCGAAAACGATCTACCTTAAACGGGCCAAGAAGCGGCAGGAGACGGTACTCAACCGGATGGTTGAACTGGGTTGGATTACACCCCAACAAGCGAATGCCGCCAAAGCCGAAAAGATAACCTATGGCACTGCGATTTCTCCTCAACGCAAGGTTACTTATTTCAGTACCTATGTGACCGAGGAACTGCGCCGTAAGTACGGTCAAGATTCTGTCTTGAAAGGCGGTCTGAGAGTTCAAACGACCCTGGACCTGGACCTGCAAAGATTAGCAGAGAATACGGTGCGCAATGGGGTGCGTAGACTCAGAGGACGACGGGTGTCTCAAATGGCCTTAGTCAGTATTGACCCGCGCACGGGCTATGTAAAAGCGATGGTCGGGGGTGTCGATTTTGCCACCAGCCAGTTCAACCGGGTCATTCAGGCTCGCCGCCAACCAGGATCTTCCTTTAAACCCTTCGTCTATTACACTGCCTATGCCCGGAAAGTTCTTACCCCAGATTCGATCATCGACGATTCTCCAGTGACTTATGGGAAGTACACACCCAGTAATTACGACAACAAATTTATGGGAGAGATGACGGTACGCCAAGCAGTGGCCCTCTCTCGCAATATCCCGGCAGTGAAAGCAGGTAAAAAAGCAGGGCTTCGTAATGTGGTGCAATCGGCCAAGGATGCGGGCATTGAGTCTCCTATCCAGCCCAATTTATCCACCTCTTTAGGGGCTGTAGATATTTCTCCCATGGAACTGGCCCGTGGCTATTGTGCTTTCGCCAATGGGGGGTACCGCATTACGCCAACGGTAATCATGCAAGTCACGGATACCAAGGGCAATCTGGTAGAGCAGAACCTCCCGACTCGGGAACCGACTATGGATCGCAGAGCGGTCGAGCAGATCAATTCCACTTTGCAAACGGTGGTCTCTGCTGGAGGAACGGGCGCTGCCGCCCAGCTTCCAGGCCGTACCGTCGCAGGTAAGACAGGAACGACCCAGGATTTTCGAGATGCTTGGTTTGTCGGCTATGTGCCTCAGATGGTTACAGCCATCTGGATTGGCAATGATAACTACAGTCAAATGGTCTCAGGGACGGCTGGCGGAGCTTTTGTGGCTCCAATTTGGAAAGGGTATATGCAAAAAGCCCTTAAGGGCAGCCCTGTTCTGCCCTTTCCTAAACAGGGGGATGGTATAACTTTGTCGCAGCTGGGGAGTACCAGTGAGGCCGATGCTACTCCCGCCGCGACCTCCGCAGTTCCTCCGATTGCAGTTCCTGCCGTCAACCAGAAATCGAAAGCTAGAGCCGCTGCCGCAGTCAATGAAACGGACAACACTGAACCGAAGAAGAAAAAGCGCAGGCGCAGACTGAAGCAACAGGATGATTCAGTGGCTGCCTCTGACGGTTCTGTCACCGATGCTTCTAACCCTGATGCAGAGAAACCCAAAAAGCGTAGGCGTAGACTAAAGCGCCAAGATGCTTCAGAACAGGTAACTTCTTCTAGCGATAATTCAGATTCGGAGAAATCTCAAAAACGCAAGCGTCGCAGAGCGAGAAGGACAAGCCCCGATCCCAGCGCTGATGCTCCGATCGTCACAGAATAAACCTATTTTGGCGTTACTTTTTGAACGGTATAGGATACCCTGAGTAACATCCAGTGGGCGTTTCTGTCCCTCTAAAGGTAGTCCTGATGACTTCCTCGTCCGTGCCGCAATACAACGATTCCACTTTGACCCTCGAAGACTTAGTGGCTCAATTGGATCGGGAAAAGCGCAGAACCCAAGACCTGTTGAGTTCTCTGAGTTTTGCCCTGCGCAGTCTCAATAATGTCAAACAGCTTTTAGAGCTGGTTCCTTTGATGGCTTGTCGGGTAACCGATGGAGAAGCGGGGGCAATCGTCCTGCTTAAAGATGATGATCCGAAGGGCCGGGTTCATCAGGTGTACTGTCCGGATGCTGGTTTTTTAGAGCATATCCAAAATTGTCTTGATACGTTACCCGCCGATTTGGACAGTGAAGAGCTAGACCAACAGCTTACCGAATGCTTAAGTGCCCGGATCGGCAGTGCTGTTCCTGTACAGGTTCATGGTGCTGCCATTCTGGTCAAAAATCAGATACGGGGCCGTCTTTTTATATTTAGCCGTCCAGGTAGAATTCTTGCGGATGGTGATAAAAATTATATTTGGACAGAGGGACGCTTCAAGCTTCTGCACTTGGTGGCGGACCAAACGGCTGTAGCCATTGAAAATGATGAGCTGACGCTCAAACTCCAACGGAAGGAACGCTTAGACCGAGAATTAGAGATTGGTTCTGAAATACAAGCCCAGCTACTACCCCGTAGCAGCCCTGTTTTTGCTAACTTTTCGCTAGCGGCCCGTTTTCAAAATGCCAATCGGGTGGGGGGTGATTACTATGATTTCATTCCCATCTGGGGGACTGACCGCTGGGCTGTAGTAATCGGGGATGTCATGGGGAAAGGGGTACCTGCTGGTCTCCTGATGACCATGACGCGAGGCATGCTCCGAGCCGAAGTATTGCGTCAAGAGTGCCCATCCCTCATCCTCCAGCATTTAAACCGAGTCATGTATGTGGACTTGGAGAATTCTAGTCGGTTTGTCACCTTATTCTACTCAGAGCTGAATCCTGAGACTTCTACGCTTTGCTATGCCAATGCTGCCCACAATCCTCCTTTGTATTGGAATGCCAAAAAAGGGGAACTCTCTACTTTAGATACTCCAGGCATGTTGATTGGCTTAAATCCCCAAAGTGAATATGAGCAATCCTGCATCACACTCCAGTCTGGTGATGTGGTGGTCTACTACACCGATGGCTTGACGGAACTTTCCAATGGTCAAGATGACCGATTTGGAGATGACCGTTTGAGGGAAGCAACCCGCTGGGCAGTGACCCACCATCGAGACCCCCAAATCATCTTGGACCATATTTTTGGTGAAGTGCTGGCTTTTGCACCCAAGGGACAAGGCATCAATGACGACATGACTCTGATTATTCTGCAAGCCCATTAGATTGCTGAGAGGAATTCATGTTGACCTGGCATTTATTAGATACTTTTTTGGCGTTGGTCCCAAAGAACCAAGATGTAATTGCTCAAATCCAAGCTTTTTGGCATGACCTAACGGCAACGGGAAAATTGACCTTTGCAGGCATTGGGTTCGTCTTGGGTTTTTTGCTTAAGAGCGTCATCAGTTAATAGGTTCTAGTTCGTTCGTTTGCAACTGTTCAAGTAGTTCGATGACTCTTTAGAGGATGGCCTGCGTTTGAATTGAGGGGACATTCCCCCAAGCTGCTACTCTTGATAAGACTGATTGGCCTTTGCCCCTATGGAAAATCCCGCTGCTAAAGCCTGGAGTGGTCGTTTTGAAGGTTCCCTAAATGAAACGATCTATCACTTTAATGCTTCTATTGCCTTCGATATTGCGCTGATTGAGTACGACATCCAAGGTTCCAAGGCCCATGCTCAGATGTTAGGCGAGACGGGTATTATTAGTCCTGAAGAGCAACAAAAACTGCAAGCGGCTTTAGACGAAATTCTAGCTCAATGGCGCACCGGAAAATTTCAACCGGATCCGGAAGCAGAAGATGTCCACTATGCCGTCGAGAAGCGTTTGATTGAGTTGGTCGGTGACCTAGGCAAGAAACTACACACGGCTCGCTCTCGCAATGACCAAGTGGCGGTCGATTTGAGACTCTACCTGCGGAATCACCTCAACCGGATTGATAGCCTCCTAAGTGCCCTCCAAGGCCAGTTCTTGAACATGGCTCAGGACCACGTGGAGACCCTGATTCCTGGCTACACCCATCTGCAGCGTGCCCAGCCCGTGAGTTTGGCCCATCACCTCCTGGCCTATTTTGAAATGTTCAAGCGGGACCGTGAACGCCTCCTAGACCTCAAGAAACGGGTGAATATTTCGCCTTTGGGTTCTGGTGCCTTGGCTGGGACCACGCTGCCGATTCAACGCCACCTAACTGCTGACCTATTGGGTTTCAGTGCCCCCAGCGAGAACTCCCTGGATGCAGTGAGCGACCGAGACTATGTCGTGGAATTTCTGAGTGCCAGTTCGCTAATCTTGGTGCACCTCAGCCGTCTCTCAGAAGAATTGATTATTTGGGCTTCTCAGGAATTCGGCTTTATTTCTCTGACAGACCGCTGTTCCACAGGTTCTTCCTTGATGCCCCAGAAGAAAAACCCCGATGTCCCCGAACTGATCCGGGGAAAAACGGGACGAGTATTTGGCCATTTAGTCGGTTTGCTAACTACGCTTAAAGCTCTGCCCTTGGCCTATAACAAGGACCTTCAGGAGGATAAGGAAGGCCTGTTTGACACCGTTCGGACGGTGGAAAACTGTCTACAGGCAATGACGATCCTGCTGGCAGAAGGCATTGTGTTCCGGACCGAACGACTGGCGCAGGCGATTACCGAAGATTTTTCGAATGCGACGGATGTGGCCGATTATCTGGTGCGTAAAGGAGTGCCATTTCGGGAAGCTTACAACTTAGTTGGAGCGATCGTCCGTACTTGCTTGCAGGAGAAAATTCTTCTACAGGCTCTGCCCCTAGACCGCTGGCAACAATTCCATCCTGCTTTTGCAGAAGACCTCTATCAAGCAATTGCTCCCCAACAGGTGGTCGCAGCCCGCAATAGCTATGGCGGAACTGGGTTTGATCAGGTGCGGCAAGCCTTAGGTCGGGCCAAAACTTGGTGGCAAAATTATCAGCATTAATGTTACTAGCAGGGCAATGAGTGGCAAAATACTGGAGTATTAAGAATTTTTTATGGTTGCCACCGCTCAAGCTTCAATTACTGAATCCAAGCCCCCTAAATCTCTAATGGGGCCTTCTCAAAACTTTTTTAGCCCCACTTTAGGTCTTTTTCTGTTATCGATGCTCTTGCCGCTGGTAGGTATGTTTGGGCTCTATCAAGTGCATTGGAATCCCTGGCTTTCGTTTACCACAGGATTCATCGCCGTCTGGCTCCTAAACGTTGTACTGCACGATAGTAGCCATCGCAGCGCCCATCATTGGCCTTGGCTCAATAATTTTCTAGGATTCTGGGCTGCGCTTTTGCAGGGGCTTACCTGGCCTGTTTTTCTGCGGACCCATCTGGCGCACCATGCCCATACCAATGACCCGGAAAAGGACCCTGATTACTATGTCTCCACGGGCGGTCCTCTATGGCTGACCCCGATCCGTTTTTTCCACCAGGAATGGTTTTTCTTTCGCCATCGGTTATATAAAGGCTGGCAAGATTTGGGGCTATGGGCTCTGAGTCGGGGTATTCAGGTTGGTCTTTTGGTTTTGGCCTGGCACTTAGGCTATTTCAAGTATGTTATGGACCACTGGTTTGTTCCAGCTGGCTGGGTTGCTTTAGGTCTTGGCATTTGGCTGGATTATTTTCCCCATCGCCCTTTTGATAGCTTGGGGCGTTTCGGGAGTACCAGAGTTTATCCCAGTCGTTGGCTAAATCGGTTGATTTTTGGACAGAACTACCATTTAGTGCATCATCTATGGCCGTCTGTACCCTGGTATCACTATCAAGATGCCTATTATGCTACAAAAGAACTTCTTCTAGAAAAGAAGTCACCCCATGGTCTTGGTTTATCCAATACCCGTGAATGGAGCATGTTTCTACGGGATTTCTTTATCGGAGTTCCTAAGAACAGATCCCACTGATAGCGCTCATTCGTTCTTTTTGACCTAAAAAGTACAAAGTATCTACGATTCTGGAAGCCAACAGCTAGGCCTGATATTTTAAGCGCGAGTTTTGCAATTGTGTGTTCATATATTTGAGATTTTGGGTGATTCTCCTGAGCTGTCAGACCTCATGACTATGTGAACTTGGGGTGACTGGGTTCTAATGTTAAGATGCGGAGAGTCATGCGAAATCAATAGAGGCTCATTGGATATTTGTTCTTTTCTGATCATTTAGCTAATGTTGAGTTTTTGTGTACATATACTTAGGTATAGTCTGCACCCGTATGCAACATATAATCTATGCCCTGACTAAAGTCTATCGAAACTACTGCTTTTATATTGCTCCTGCAAGGCTAGTGATCCGAGGCACGGTGAAACGGTTTTTCTCAAATCAGTCTCCCTGTCCCAAGGTTCTCGAAGTGGGAGGAGGGACTGCAATGATGAAAGACCTACTCCGGAATTCTTGCCGCTCTCAACAGTTCATATCTTCGGACATTGCCCCCACCGAGAATACTGATGTTGTATGTGATGCCCAAGACCTACCGTTCTCTGATGCAGAGTTTGATTTAGTAGCTGCCTTTGATGTGATGGAACATATTCCTGATACCCATAAATTCTTAGGGGAAATCAGTCGAGTCTTACAGCGTGATGGCTATATTACGATGTCCATTCCTTTTATGTACGGCAGGCATGACCAGCAAGATTTCTATCGTTGGACCCCCCAAGGTCTAGAAAAAACGCTGGGTGATCATGGTTTTAAAGTAGTAGCTTTAAAGAAGATTGGGGGTATTTGTTTAACGCTTCTTACCTTGATTGCTCAGTATGTTTATCACCGAACAGCTCCGCTAAATTTAGGATGGAGAGCTAACAAAGTTAATGAAAAATTATATTATATTGTTCTGAAAATTATTGTGTTTCCGATTGATATTCTGTCTTGGATTGCTTTCTTTCTTGATGCTTTGATTGATAATGATTCTGCCAACCCAGGTGGATTGGTATTTGTGGCTCAGAAAGTGTCTTAGATATAAGCGTTAAACTCGAATAAAGTTCTCCGTAGGGATGCTCCTGGAATTCCCTGAGGTTACAGCTCGCTCAAGGTATTCACTGTCCGAGTGAGCCGATTTCTGTTCATCATGAATTGTCTCCCATAGCAAGTGTTTGAGGGGATGGCAGGTGATACGATCAATCCACTCAAGCGTCTAGACAGTGATTTTTTATGAATTTTGGCCAGGTCCGAGGTACGAGAGACCTTTTGGGAGATGAATACTATCTCCATCGTTCAGTGCTCCAGAAATTAGAGCAGCATTTTCTTAGCTATGGCTACCAGGGTGTGGACCTGCCTATTCTGGAGCGTACGCAGACGTATCTTTGGAAATCAGGTCAGTCTTCCCGGCGTAAGCTCTTCACCCTTAAAGCCGGAGATAGCCCAGACCCGCAGGAAGATCTTTGTTTAAGGCCTGAGATTACTGTTTCTCTGCTAAGAGCAATCCAACCCCTCTTGCCCACGGCCCTGTTCCCGATCAGGCTTGCCTATCAGGGACCAGTATTTCGCAATCAAGGCATCGCCGCCAACACGGATAGTCAATTTACCCAGGCTGGCTTGGAACTAATTGGTGCGGGAGGCTCCTGGGCCGATGCAGAAGTTGTCCAAGTGGCCTACCGAGGGTTAGAAGTTTTGGGGTTGACAGGTCATCGTATTGTTCTGGGCAGTTTAGGCACCGTCATTGAGATGGCCCGTCGTTGGATCGAAGAGCGCAAACTGCGCGATTTTCTGGTAGAGAACTTCAGCAATCTGGGCAAAGAAGTGCAGTCTATTGGAGAAATTGAACAAAGATTGGCAGAATTGGGCTTTTCTGTCAATTCTGCACCCCAAGCTGATGTCTCTCAGGAAGAACAAGAACTGGCTGCTATTTTGAACCGTCTTGGTCCGGAAGAAGGTGCTTCCCTCTTGGCCGGTCTTCTCAAAGTCTTGAACCTGGAAGTAGGCCCCAACCGGAATTTCCAGGACATGATGAGTCGAATTGTCAGCAAGTCCAATCGGCATGTACAGCGTGACCAATTGAGTAAATTCCTGCAGGCAGCTACAGAACTCAGTGCCCTGCATGGACCTGCCCATAGCACTCTGAGCAAGCTGGATGAATTTATCCAACGCTACGAACTTTCTAAAGAGCCTCTCCTAGAGCTTCAGCAAACGCTAGACCTGCTGATTCAAAGCGGTATTCCCCAAGGCCAAATCACAGTAGACCTGGGGTTTGGGCGCGGATTGCACTACTACAGCGGCTTGATTTTCGAGATCCAGCATCGAGGCCGCCCACTGTGCGGAGGCGGGCGCTATGATGGTCTATCCAAAATCTTTGGCGAAACAGACCCCATGCCTTTGGTGGGCTTTAGCTATGGGATTGAACGGGTCTGCGAAGCCCTGACCGAAGCTGGCCTTAGTCCGGAACTGAACGGTACGAAAGTGGATGCTCTAGTGGTTCCTGCCTCAGAAGCAGACTACGGTTCAGCGGTAGCCGAGGCCCAAAAGTTGCGGGCGGAAGGCAAGTGCGTAGAGCTGGCCACGGGCATTATCTCAGAGGGAGAAGCTCCTGCAGTCGCCAGAAAACGTCGGGCAAGCCAGTTGGTCTTTATCCAAGGAGAACGCGTCCATACCCAAAAATTGGTCTAAGTCGGGACCAACTCGTTGGGGCGCAAAGCCATCCAGCGGCCCTTCTCTTCTGTGAAGCTCTCACAGCCGACTACATCCCACTCAACGCCAAAGTCTCCCTGCTGGATAATCCGGCCATCGTCGGTGATAACTACCTTGGGGAAGGTGTGGTTAATATTGATGGTGGGATGGAGGGGCTCAAAATCTGGGTCTTCTGTCAGATGTGGCTGCTCATGCTGGGTTTCTACCGCATGGTAGCTACTACAACGGTCCACATAGGCACAATTGATGCAGATACACATAGCCGAAGTCGAACTCTCAGTCTGTGGTTATACCTTAGCATTCAGATTTCAGAAAAGCACATTGACAATTGGTCTGAACTCCTTCATCATCATCAAGGACTGTGCGGTCGTGGTGGAATGGTAGACACGCTACTTTGAGGTGGTAGTGCCGAAAGGTGTGAGAGTTCGACTCTCTCCGACCGCACCAATATTTCCCCATTTTTTATGGATTCAGGCTCACGAGGCAACGGGTGTTCTCAATTTGCGCGTAGGAGCTAGCAGCAGCTGGGTATATAGCTTACTGAGCCTAGAGGCCACGCTATGCCAGCTAAAGGCGGTTTCTACCCGTTCTCGACCGGCTTCCCCTAGTTCGTCTCGCCACAAAGGATTTTCCAGAATCCGGTCAATGGCCATGGTGAAGCCAGCTTCATATTTGGGCAGAACGAGCAATCCTGTGATCTCTGGAATAACGGTAAACGGCAATCCTCCGACATTACTCGCTACTACAGGGGTTCGGTTTGCCATAGCTTCAATGGCCACCAAGCCAAAAGCTTCATAGTGGCTAGGCATGACGCAGACATCAGCTGCGGCATAAAAGATTGGTAGCTCGTCCTCTTCCAGACGACCAGGGAAAATCGTGCAGTCGGTTAAGCCCAGTTCTCGGACGATGCCTTCGATACGCTCCCGTTCCATGCCATCACTCTGTCCTGGACGGCTACCCCCCGCGATAATTAGCTTCAGTTCTGGTTGCCCCCGGAATTTCGATTGGGCAAAGGCACGGACTAAGGTTTCAATCCCTTTGCGTGGATCAAAACGGCCCACATAGAGAACTACTTTGGCATCAGAAGCAAGACCTAACTGTTGCCGAGCGCTAGCTCTCGAGATGTTACCGAATCGGTCAACGTCGGTACCGGAGGGAATCATCTCAATATTTCCCTCTCGGGAAACAAGGGTCCGCATATGCTCAAGCTCTTGAGGGCTGGTAGCAATCACGCGTTCCACGGACTCTAAACAAGTCTTCTCAATCGCTAAGCGCATGGAGGCGATGGGAGGAATAGGGCTGATGTCTTTGTATTTAACGGCCCCGAGCGAGTGGTACGTATGCACCTGGCGCAGCGTTTGTTGGCTCTTCAGCTCCATCCCTACCCAGGAAGAGAGCCAGTAATGAGTATGGACCAAGGCGTATTGGAAACCCATTTGCTTTTGGAATGCCTGCACCTTGCGGACAAACTCGGGCAAATATTCGGATAAGTGGTCTCTTGCCATAAATTCAGTGGGACCAGCGGTTAAGCGAATCGTCCGGCAATCGGGGCCATGAGAAACAATCGCTGCCTGTTCAGGACTGCTCCTTCGCGTGAGCATATCCACTTGCCATCCACGCTCTGCTAAAGCTAAACCCACTTGGCGCACATAGACGTTTTGCCCTCCGGCTTCTTCTTGACCAATCTCTGCGGCTGGGTCGCCATCTACTGAAATTAAGGCAATGCGATGTTGCGTCAAAAACACAGTTTTACCTCTACGGCTACGTTCCTTCATGATTTGCATCTCCAGCCACAGATGCCTGAAAATGCGGTAAAGCCGCCTCTGTTCAGGTTCAAGGTCTGGTACAACAATGCGACCAGTTACTAGATTAGGATTCTGACGAGATCAAAACATTACTGAAAAATGCTGACCTAGCAGTCTCCTCTCAATGCCTACGAAGTTAGCTGACGGGCTAGGACTGAGAGATGTCCTTCTCTGTGATTTGCTTCTACAGAGATAAGCCCCAAAATGCGGTTCCTCCGCTCCAGGCTCGGGGTGTAAGCACACACCTGTATGCCGAGCGCCGAATTAGGCTGACTTGTTTAACTATTCCACGCTAACTCAGACCGATGGGTAGCGTCAACTGGTCTTCATTAAGGGTTCACAAAGCGAGGAAGAGATTCTTCTGAAAATGCCACGAAGGTTATCCTTCCCAGAATATTCACCCAGCCAGTGGTTGCTCTCTCCTAATGAACCACTACGGTTCAGCTATCTGTCTTGGCGGGTGTCGCATAAAGACATTCCAAAAATCACGCAGGAATCGATGACTGCTGTAATCATTTACGCTCTGTTTCTGCCATGCAACGATCGATAAATTCATCCTCATAGCAACCTTCAGCTTGTAAAAATTCTGAGAATCGATCGATTTTACTAGCTCTATCACTAGATAGCGATCGATTTTCTGCCTTAGTTAAGGTTTTGAGAAAGAGAAGGGTTTGGATGATTGCTTCATCGGGCGCGGCTTCGATCGCGGCTAATAGTTCTTGTTTGATGGGTGACATATGCTCTCATCCTTGGCGAACTCAGTATTGCTATTTTAGCTTTCTGTCGAGTAAGTCGGTCTGAACCTAGGCATCTGTCACACAGCCTTGGGAAGCAGGGGAAACATTTTTAATAAACTTGTATAGCGTCCCACGGGTGACCTTGTAGGCAGGGGCTTTCCAGTTGGCTTTGCGCTTGGCGAGTTCTTCCTCACTCAAGGCAACAGAAAGCTTCTTCTGGTCTGCATCAATAGTAATCACATCCCCTGTTTTGATGAGGCCGATCGCTCCGCCTTCCTGGGCTTCGGGCGTGACGTGACCGACCACGAAACCGTGGGTTCCTCCAGAGAATCGTCCGTCTGTAATCAGGGCCACTTCTTTCCCTAAACCGGCACCCATAATCGCGGCTGTAATCGTGAGCATTTCGCTCATTCCTGGTCCGCCTTTGGGTCCTTCATAGCGGATGACAATGACATCGCCATTATCGATTTCTTTGCGTTCTAGGGCTGCCAAGGTCTCTTCTTCGGAATCATAGACTTTGGCGGGTCCAGTGAAGGCCAATCCTTCTTTGCCCGTGATTTTGGCGACAGAACCATCTGGGGCCAGGTTGCCAAAGAGAATTTGCAGGTGACCGGAGGATTTAATCGGTTTGGACAGCGGATAGATTACTTTTTGACCTTCCTGTAAGCCTGGTAAGTCAGCTAGGTTTTCTTCCAAGGTTTTACCTGTAACGGTCAAGCAATCGCCGTGAATTAGCCCAGCTTCGAGCAAAAGCTTCAGTACGGCAGGCGTTCCACCCACATCGTGCAGGTCTTCCATCACGAATAGGCCGCTAGGTTTTAGGTCTGCAATGAAAGGCACTTTGTCACTGATTACCTGGAAATCATCCAGCTCTAGAGGAACATCCACTGCTTTCGCCATAGCAATTAAATGCAGGACCGCATTGGTAGACCCACCCAAGGCCATGACTAGAACGATCGCATTTTCAAAAGCCTTGCGGGTCATGATTTGACGAGGGGTGATATCTTTCTCTAGCAGATGACGGATGGCAGCTCCGGCTTGATGACATTCACGGATTTTGTCGGGATGGGTAGCGGGAACAGAGGAGCTATAGGGTAAGGACATACCCAAGGCTTCGATGGCAGAGGCCATCGTATTGGCTGTATACATACCGCCACAGGCTCCAGCTCCAGGACAGGCGTGTTGGAGGACATTTTTGAGGTCCGTTTCATCAATCGACCCGCTCAAGAACTGGCCGTAGCTTTCAAAGGAGGAAACGATATCGAGTTTTTTCCCTTCCCAGAATCCTGGTCGGATCGTTCCGCCATAGACCATGAGGCTAGGCCGATTCAACCTGCCCATAGCAATCAGCGATCCGGGCATATTTTTGTCACAGCCTGGAATCGTGATGCAGGCGTCATACCACTGGGCAGACATCACCGTTTCAATCGAATCCGCAATGATTTCTCTGGATTGCAGGGAATAGTTCATGCCCTCGGTGCCCATTGAGATGCCGTCACTGACGCCAATGGTATTAAACCGAAAACCGACCAAATCAACGGCCTGCACCCCTTTTTTAACTTCGGCGGCCAGGTCCAATAGGTGCATGTTGCAGGTATTGCCTTCGTACCACATGCTGACAATTCCCACCTGGGCCTTGTTCATGTCTTCATCGGTCAGTCCGGTGCCATAGAGCATGGCCTGGGAAGCGACCTGAGAGTTCCGTTGGGTGATACGCGCGCTGTACTTATTAAGCTGAGCCATAGGGAAGAATTGTGCGGTGGAATAATCAAAAACTATAACGCAACTGGGTTCTATCCTGCACACCCCTCCGCCTTCGGCACCTCCCCTTGAGGGGAGGCTGGGCATGGAAGTTGTGATGTATAGGAAAATTTTGCAACCACTGTAACTACCAGGTTGTTTATTTGAGGAAGCGATGAACACACAAGTGCTCAGCATTGAATCCAAACAAGACTCAGAGATTAGTCTGATTATTTCGATTGGCCAAGACAAGTATAAATTCTCTCTCATCGCTGAAACTGATACTGTGAGCGACCAGCACATGCATACACTTCGAGCGGATGACCGATTTCTTGATTCTTTTAGATTTAATCAGCATATAGCTAGCTCTATAACAAAGTTGGCACTGGAGTTTTATCAAGGTGAGATCGTCGAATTACCCCAAGATATTGGAGCTTTTGTTACTCGTGAAGAGGCTTTGGAGTCAGTCAATCAGCGGTGGAGCGAACAAACGCTTGGCACTTGAACCTCTACGCCCTCTGAACGATCTTCCATGTCCAAGACTTCTTCCGATCTAGAAAAAAAGCTGCGATAATAGTATTTCCGTGACTTTTTCACGAAAAAGCACCTCTCAGAGGTCTAAATTATGCTCGTAGACTTCACCGTAGAAAACTATCGCTCGATCAAAGGTCCCGTAACGCTGAGTGCTGTAGCTCAGGGACGTAAAGCTGGCACGGCTCCGAAGGGTAAAGGACGCCCACGTATTAAGCCTGACTACGAAATTGCTCCTGGCTACCCTGTCGAAGGTTGGGGTTTTAAACTTCTACCCGTTCTCGCCATCTTTGGCGCGAATGCATCGGGTAAGAGCAATGTAGTCAACGCTCTCGATAGCTTTCTTAACTATATAAGGAAGGGGGAAGAGAGAGGATCAAGTCCATTTGAGTTGAGTACCTTCAATAATTTTGTACCTTTTAAGCTAGACTCTGAAAGTTTGGCAGCTCCAACACGCTTTGAAATTCGCATTGCCCGGGGAGAGCTTATCCACACATATTCCATATCCCTCAACAGGGAACGTATTCTATCAGAGCACTTGGAATATGCCTTAGCACATTCCAAGCGGAACCGGAGACTGTTTCATCGTGATTGGGATGAGAATAAGAGAACTTTTATTTGGAAGAATGGAGAGGACTTTAAGGGACCTCATACACAACTGGAAAAGACTCTAAGTGATCGTGAGCCATTTATGAGTATTTTACCGAAAGTACACCCTGCATTCGAAAATATTATGGAATATCTACCCAACCCTGTTTCCACTGTTTTTGTCAATAGGGATAGTGCAATAATAGTAGAAATGTTTTCGGAGTATGAATATTTCGAACAAGAAATGATGAAAAAAATAGTAAATACTATTCGACAATTTGATACAGGCATCACTGAGATATCATTAGAAAAAAATGAAGGAAAAACGCGAATTTTTGCTCACCATGATTCAGATAAGGGAATCATTCGTTGGCCTTTTGGGGAAGAATCTTTAGGAACACAACGTCTTTTTGCTTTATCTTTAAGTATACATTTTGGACTTTCATTAGGATTGTTGACCACAATCGATGAACTTGGTTCAAATATCCATCCCAACATAACTCGTGAAATTATAAAAATCTTCCAAAATCCAAAGACTAATCCCAAGCATGCTCAGTTGATTTTTACAAGTCATGATAGCACTTTGCAACGAGGCAATTTGCTGCGCCGAGATCAAATCTGGTTTACTCAAAAACGCCCTGATGGAAGTACTGAATTATATCCACTCAGTGACTTTAAGGTTCGTAATGATCTTGCTATTGATAAGGCTTACTTAGATGGGCGTTTTGGAGCTGTTCCGTTCCTTGCTGATGAGGAATTTGCTTCGATAGCTGAAGGGTGATAATGAAACCCATTAAGCCGAAACGAACTACAAAAAGTGTTGGTCGAAAAATACTTATTGCCTATGAAGGCATGGGAGCTGAGAGAGGTTACTTTAATGCAATTCGACAATTCTTACGCTTACAGTCAACACGAGTTATATTAGCTCCTCATACTGGCACTGACCCATATACTATTGTCAGACAAGCAATCAGTTCACGGGAAGAACAGATAAGAGAACAAGCTTGGATAAAAGGGGACTCTGCCTGGGCTGTATTTGATGGTGATGAGCACATGAGGAATGATCTTCAGAGGTGGAAAAATGCTCTTCAGACAGCAGCCAAAGAAAAAATCAATTTAGCAATCTCAAATCCATGTTTTGAATTTTGGTACTTAATTCATTTTCAAGACTACTTTGCCAATCTCAGCAATAAGCAAGCTGAAAGATCTCTTAAAAACCATATCCCTGGTTATGAAAAACCTCAAATTCTCTACCCTAAACCTCTAGGGCCACTTACACGGGACGCCATCCAGCGAGCCAAGCAGCTTATGAAACGTTGTGAAGCCAATGGCTGGCAAGAACATACAAATCCTTGTTGTCATAAAGTCGCAGAACTGGTCGAAAGTTTGTTGAGCTTACAAACTGTCTAACCTTTTAGAAAAACTACGGTTACTCCAGTTCCCCCATCTGCTGAATCTGCGAATTCATATTTTTCTTTTCGGGGATAGCTGTCTAAAAACTCGCGGACGCCATCTCGCAGCTTTCCGGTACCGTGACCATGAATGATCCACTGGGGACCCTGGCGGCCAGCAAGCTCGTTTTCCAGACGGTGAAGGGCATCAGCTACCCGCAGGCCGCGAATGTCCAGCGTATTTGCTTCCGTGCGGACTACGGGCAACGCTACTTGAGGACGAGGCTCCATCTTCGGTTTGCGGGCAGGACGAGGAGGAGCAGGTTGGTCTTTCTGATTCGGCGGACAGACTTGATAGGCTGGAACCCAAAGCTTGAGTACGCCACAGCGTACTTGGACCTCTGCGCCTCCTGAGCGCTCTTCTACATCCAGGACTTCTCCCGTCTGCGCCAGAGAGCGGACGTAGACCTTTTCTCCCACTTTAGGACGATACTCAGAAACTTCTCTTGCCTGCTCCGCCAGTCGTTCCTTCGCTAATTGAGCCAATTCTTCAGAGGCCCGTTGTGCATCCTTGGCTGAAGCATTGCCCTTTTGCAGGCGACGAATCACCCCAGCAATTTCACCACGGGCTTCTTCCACGGCCTGGGTTACTTCTCGCTGTTTGCGGTTTTCCAGGTCATAAATCCGTTGTTCTAGATAAGCCTGTTGGTCAGCAAGCGCCTGACGGAGTTGTTCCACTTCCTGCCGGAGCCGAGCCGCTTGGTCTGATTCCGATTCCTGGCGGCGTTTTTCAGCTTCTAGGCCAGCAATCACCGTGTCCATCTGGACGGAATCTGCTTTAATCGTCCCTCTGGCTAGTTTGATAATCTCCGGTTCTAAGCCTAGCCTCAAGGCAATCGTCAAGGCATTGGAGCGTCCAGGAATGCCCCACAGAAGGCGATAGGTTGGACCTAAGGTGGTTTCATCAAATTCCACAGAAGCATTTTCGAAGCGGTCATCCTCGTATTTGAGGGTTTTCAACTCTCCATAGTGGGTAGTGACTACCGTTAACCCAACACGGTCTACCAGGGTTTGCAGTAGAGCTCTGGCGAGCGAAGCCCCTTCTTCTGGGTCTGTGCCCGCGCCTACTTCATCCAATAAGACGAGAGACTGGGGACCCGCCGCCTGCAGAACGCGGCTAATCCGGCGGATATGGCCTGAGAAGGTGGATAAATTTTGTTCGATACTTTGCTCATCGCCGATGTCCGCTAAAACCTCACTAAACCAGGGCACGAGCGCCGGGTCCTGACAGGGAATGAAAAGACCCGCACGGGCCATCAGACAGACCAAGCCTAGGGTTTTAAGGGTTAGGGTCTTGCCGCCTGTATTCGGGCCTGTGATTACCACTGCTTTAATTGGCACTTCGACGCGCAGGTCTACAGGCACAACCGGAAATCCCCCCTCTTGGCGATTCTGCCATACCAATAAAGGATGACGGGTACGGATTAACTGAAGCGATACGGAAGAGTCCCGCACCAGAGTGGGTTCCACGGCTTTGAGCCAAACCGCATAGCGGGCACGGGCTAAGGCACTGTCAAGAATGGCTAGGACTTCTACGGAATAGCCCAAATCCGCTGATTCCTCAGCCACCAAAGAAGAAAGCTCGTAAAGAATCCGGTCTACTTCTTGGGCTTCCTGACGCTCATATTCTCGAAGCCGATTATGCTGCTCTACCGCTGCCATCGGCTCGATGTAGAGAGTCTGACCACTGGCGGAGGTATCGTGCAGAATACCCGCCACTTGGTCGCGGTGAGTGACTTTGACGGGCAGGACGAAGCGCTCGTCCCTCATGGTAATCAATGCTTCCTGGAAGCAATTGGGTCGGCGCTGAAGCATGGATTGGAGTGTCTGTTGGATGGCGACTCTGACCCTCTGCTGTTGGGCTCGCGCCTCGGACAGTTTTGGGCTGGCTCGGTCTGCTACGCCACCTTGATCGTCAATATCTCGGTAAATGCGCTGTTCCAAGTCTGGGAAAGAGCGTAGCGTCTCCACTAAACTCTGCAACTCAGGTAAAGCAAGCGTTTCCTGCTGATCAATCAATTTTCTAGTCTGACGGGCGGCTCCAAGCGTACTGGCAATATCCAAAAGTTCGCTGCCTTCCAATCGTCCTCCCACAGCAGCCCGACGCAGGGAAGGTGCGATATCGCGCACTCCAGCCAAGGGTAAACCTTCAGGATGGGTTTCTTCCAGGGACACTACTTCTGCCGTCTGACGGAGGGCGCGTTGAGCCTCCAGCAGGGTCGTCGCGGGTCTGAGGATTTCCAGGCTCCGCTTTCCTGCTTTGGTCATAGCGAAGGTGGAAACCTGCTCACACAGGCGATTCCATTGCAGGAGCCTGAGGGTCTCTTCTTGAATATCGGGGGTTGAAGATGATGGAATCAAAACAATCTCTATGCCAGGGTTTTCTGCCTATATAAGAGTTATAGAGCGTGAACAACCCCTCAGGATCAGAGAGTTTTGAACTGGTTCTTCTCAAGAGCCAAGAGCACCTCTCCACAGTCATCCTGCTCATCTAAGCTGACAAGCCATTCGGTTGTACTCAAATTTGCCTTGATCAGTCCTCGCTTGCCATGCCAAGGACCGTACAGCACCTCCACAGGAGATGAGGATAGCTCTGAAGGAGAAGAGCCTAGAGAATACATAATGATCGCCCTTTGATTAATGTTTCAAAACCATCCACGCCATCCACCTCACGCGTGCCCACCCAAAATCTAATCGGGCGTCCGAAGCTCATAGCGTAAGATACGGCTTGTAAAAGCCCAAGAACGTTTGATTCAAATCTCCTAAAGGCCCCTTTAAAAGAAACTTCAATAGAAGAACCAGAATTTGAAAAGTCTTGCTCTAAAAGAGATACCTTAACGTTCATTTACTATTTGGTAGCGTATGTTTCTAAATACTATTGTGCCCAATATTTCTATGAAAATATGTTCGCTATGATAGTTTTTATAGAAATATTCACAACATCGACTGGGAGCTGAGATCTGGAAGTCCTGTGTGGATAGTCCTCGGCTTAGGGTAAAGTAATAAACGCCAAGTAAATAATTCGGGGTGTAGCGCAGCTTGGTAGCGCGGTTGCTTTGGGAGCAATAGGTCGCAGGTTCAAATCCTGTCACCCCGATATCTTTAGTGCCTAAGCAGTGCCACTTCCCAAACCAATCGGGGCGGGATGTATCGTCCTAGCTGAAAGCGGACCTGCTCTAAAGTCTTCAAAACCTGGGTATGACCTTGTTTCCAAGCGTTCTGCTGTAGATAGTCCACTAGCCATAGCTGTTGGTCAGGGTCTAGGTGCTTATCGATGGTCCGAGCTAAGGTCAGAGCCTTGATTGGATCTATTGGCCAGGACTTCAACTCTTCTAAGAGCATAGGGGGCATCGATTCCAAGCCTTGGAGTAGGATTTGGGCTTGGCCTACGGACCCTTGGGCCATGGCTAAAATTTCTGGAGGACAAGAAGAATATTCCAAAATTTCCAGGACTAAGGCATCACTAAGCCGATAAAAGGGGATGCGCTGGCAGCGAGAAACGATCGTACTAAGTACGTGATGAATATCTGGGACGAGGAGAATAATCACAGCATGTCCAGGTTCTTCTAGGGTTTTGAGAAAACCATTGGCGGCGGATTCTGCCATCGTTTCTGCACCTTCGACCACAACTACTTGCCGAGAGGCTTCTGTAGGTGGTCGACTGAGCGTATGGGTGATGGCACGTACTTGTTCTAAGCGCACCTGGGGTCTGGAACGTAAAGAAATCCCTTCTGCCGGAGCTTGAGCACGGGTATAAAGCTGATTACCTTTTTTGTAGGTCGGTTCCACCCAGAGGAGGTCAGGATGATTTCCCTCTTCTATTCTTTGGAAACGGTGGGTCGTGTCTAGAAGCTCGGCCGCAAACAGACGAGCGGCTAAGGATTTACCCACGCCTTCTGGTCCAGCAAATAAGTAGCCAGGTGCAATCCGTCCCTTGGTAAGGCTGGCTTGTAATAGTTCAGTAGCGAGGGGTTGTCCCTGCAATTTGGACCACAGGCTGTTCATCATTGAGACTGCTTCAGGGAAAAATTAAATCCAGGCAAGTTTTGGTCGCTTAGGATATCGTTTTTTGCCGTTTATCTGTTCTTTGCCATATAGATTATGCATCGCTTTGATTAGTAAAAATAATCAAATACTGGGTGCCTCTATAAGAAAATCGTATAAGTGTGTTGGGCTATACAGATAGTTCCGTAGCTATTGATACAACTTAACCCCTTCAGAGGTTGTTCACTCTTGGATTAATGCTTGTAGGCACTGGCCTGCACTTTCCTCTAACTGAACTAGGGAGTGTACCTATTCATGTTCAAAAAAATGAAACCTGTATCGTTGGGCTTAGCCTTAGCTGCAGCCACCATGGCTCCTGCTTTTGCACAAGATGCCCCAGCGGTAAATAGTGGAGATACCGCTTGGATTTTAGTCTCTGCTGCGCTGGTCCTCTTGATGACTCCTGGCCTTGCTTTCTTCTACGGGGGCCTGGTGCGGGGTAAAAACTCTCTAAATACCTTAATGATGAGTTTTGTGGCCCTCGCCGTAGTCGGTATTGAGTGGGTCCTCTTTGGTTACTCTCTGGCATTTGCTCCAGGTTCCCAATGGTTGGGTGGGCTCGAATGGTTGGGCCTCAATGGCGTAGGACAGGAACCGAGCACGCTCTATATGAGTACGGTGCCTCACTTAGCCTTCATGGTCTTCCAGGCTATGTTTGCAGTGATTACGCCAGCGCTTATTTCCGGTGCCATTGTTGACCGGATGAAGTTCAAAACCTACGTTGTCTTCATCATGCTCTGGTCTGCAGTGGTCTATGCACCTCTGGCGCACTGGGTATGGAGCTTTACAACGGGTCCAGATGGCAAGCTTATCCCTGGTGGATGGGTTGGGACCTTGGGCGGATTGGACTTTGCAGGCGGTACGGTTGTTCACATCAGTGCCGGAGTATCGGCACTTGTGGCAGCACTGATCCTAGGTCGTCGGAAAGGCTATCCTGACCAACCCATGCCTCCCCATAACGTGCCTTTTGTTCTGTTGGGTGCGGGTCTGCTTTGGTTCGGTTGGTTTGGATTCAATGCTGGCTCTGCAGGAGCGGCCAACGGTTTAGCCGCCGCCGCTTTTGTGACGACGAATACGGCTACGGCAGCAGCCATGGCCACCTGGCTTTTGATTGAGACTATTTTCAACAAACCAACGGCTGTTGGAGGTGCTACGGGTGCAGTGGTCGGTCTGGTCGCCATCACTCCGGCAGCAGGCTTTGTTACGCCTCTCGCTTCGATTGCTATTGGCGGTATTGCTGCTATCGTCAGCTACGCGATGATTCAGCTACGCACTAAGCTCAAGTATGACGATTCTCTGGATGTCTTTGGATGTCACGGGATGGGTGGTTTGACGGGAGCTCTCTTGACAGGGGTCTTCTGCACGAAAGCGGTCAACCCAGCGGTAGCCAACGAAGGCTTGGCCTATGGTGGTGGATTTACCCAAGTTTGGATCCAAATCATCAGTGTGCTGGGTACTGTCGCCCTCGCGGTTGTCGGAACTTCTGTCATTCTCTACGCACTTAAGTTCACGATGGGTCTTCGTCCCACCGAGAAAGCCGAGCAAGAAGGTCTGGACATCAACGAGCATGGCGAAGAGAGCTACTCTGGTTTGGTCGGTGGTTACTCCTTAGCGGATGAAGGCAGTCCTTTCTCCCCTTCGATGAAGCAGCAGTCTTCCATTCCACGGCCTGCGCAAGACTAAAAGTAAACGCAACTTAATTCCTAGTTCATTCTCACGGCCCCCAACTGGGGGCTTTTTCATGTTTCTGTTTTTTCGGGCACTTCTAGGGCAATCGCTCCCAGTTGTCCTTTGCGAAAGTCCTGCAAGATCGCTCTGGCGGTTTTTTCCCCAGAACCGCCAAATCGTTTCTTGGCGAGCTGTTCTAACCAGGCTTCGGCGGTGAGGGTTGTTTCAGCATCGATAAAAGCCAAACCATAGCGTTCCGTTAGGCGTCCCGGCACAATAGTCTGAAAAATCTTGATTGCTTCGATGCCTACTTGCTCTTCTTTGTAGGCTGCCTGTCCAATGTCATCACAAATGGCAAGCTTTACGGCTGCTTCCTGGTCCTCAATACGTGGCGGCAAAATGCCAGGACTATCCAGGAGTTCTAGATGGTCCAGAATGCGGACCCAACGAAGCTGTCGAGTCACTCCAGGCTTAGAAGCGCTGGCCACGGCCCGTTTACCTACAAGACGGTTAATCAGGGCCGATTTGCCCACATTCGGAAAACCAATCACGGCAGCTCTCAAGGGTCTTGGATTCATTCCCCGTTTGAGTCTGCGCTCATTCACGGCTTTGGCTGTCTTTTGAGCGACGTTTAATAGGTCTCTCATGCCTTTGCCTTTCTGAGCATCCGTAAGACAGACCTGAGACCCTTGCGCTTCAAAGGCCCGCTGCCATTGCTTGAGGATAGTTTGAGGAACGGTGTCCATTCTATTCAGCACTAAGACAGAAGCCCGCTCCCCAATCAGCTGAAGGATTTCTTGATGGCGCGAGGATCGAGGAATTCGAGAATCTAGAACCTCAAATACAAGGTCAACATTTTTGAGTTGTTCTTGAAGCCCTTTACGGGCTTTGGCAATATGCCCCGGATACCACTGGATAAGGCTGCTCATAGGTTCTCATTAAGGCATCTGCTTAGCTACGGCATCGAATTCCAGCCCCACTGTATCTTCCACGGTGACGAGAAAAATACTGGGAGGTGTGATGCCAAAGTCGGTCATCTTGACTTTACTCGTTCCAGTGACTTTAAGTTCTTTTCCCGTGTAGACCGTTTCTGCTTCAAAGGTGACAGGTTTCGTAACATTCTTAATCGTCAACTCGCCGATGATTCTTCCTTTCTGACGGTTTCCCCATTGTTTCCAGTCTGAAAACTTAGGAAAGTCCTCAATTTTTTTGACGACAAAGAGGGCCGTGGGAAATTTATCGGTTTGGAGAAATTCATTGCGCATCCGGGCATCCCGCGCGCCATTGCCTGAGTCAATCGAAGCTAATCCTACCTGTACTTCCCCTTTGAGAAGTTCTCCAGTTTGGCTGTCGTAGGCTAAGGTGCCCTTCACATCTTTTGTGGTCCCTGTCCAAGAACCAAGTGCATCTCGACCCTTATAGGCTACGGTAGCTTGCTCAAATTGCAGGTTTTTGGGTTCTGCATGAGCGGCGCTATTAAGGCTTAGCGTTAGCAGGAGAGCGAAGCCTGTGCTTATGAAGGACCGGGGGAGTAACAATGACATATTTTTATTCAGAAACTTAGGGAGGATGACCTCATGATGCCTCAACCTGTTCCTGATAGACCTTAGAGATTACGTCTGCAATCCTGCGAACGCCTTCTTCCAGCTCTTGAGGCGTAGCTGTAAGACTAATGCGAATACATTCATGCTTATGCTTCCACTCTTCTCGTAAACCAGGGAAGAAAGAACTTCCAGGCACAACAATTACGCCTGACTCCTTGAGTAATTCATAGAGTTCAACATCGGTGATCGGTAGATTCTCTAACCATAGCCAGGCAAAAATACCCCCTTCTGTTTCATGTAGATACCAGGGGATGGCGTCAGGGCAATAACGGAAAAATGCCTCAGTGATTAACTTAAACTTTTCGCCGTAGTGAGGACTAATTACATTTTGGGCAATCTCTGCCAAAGTGCCAGAGGAAATAGTAGGAGCGGCAATAGCTTGTCCAAAACGGCTGGAATGAACGCAGGCATTGGTTTGAAAGGATTGTAAAAGGTCGATGTATTTGGCATCTCCAATCACAATGCCCAATCGTTCACCGGGTAGACCCGCTTTAGAAAGAGAGAGACAGTGGAGCACATTGGCCGAAAAATTGGGCTCCATCGGCACATAGTTCAAGGCCGGGAAGGGAGGGGCATAGGCAGAATCGACCAGTACGGGGATATCGTAGACCGCCGCTAAATCAGCAATTTTTTGGACCTCATCATCGGTCAGTACATTGCCTGTTGGATTGCAGGGCCTGGAGAAAATGATGCAGCCAATCGACTCATCAAAAACTAACTGGGAAAAATCAGGCCGATACTTGAAGCGATGAGCAGATGTTTTCTCGATAAAAGGTTTGACCGCCCAGACTAAATCTGGAGTCAGCGCTACTCCGCCATAGCCTGTGTAGTCAGGGGAAAGAGGCAAAAGGACTTTCTTCTTTCCTCCGCCAGGCATAGGGCCAGCCAAGCTATTGGCAGCAAAGAAATAAATGGATTGGGAGCCAGGGGTAATCAGCACATTCTGAGGCCCTAAAGACAGACCATAGCGTTGGTTGAAAAACGATACGACGGCTTCGATCATCGGCTCATAGCCTTGCGAAGAGCCATAGCGGGCGATGATCGGGCCAAATTCAGGACTATCTAAAGTTTTCTGGGCCTGCTCCCGCCAAAGTTGTTCTACTTCGGGCAAAATCACGGGATTGCCTGCACTGAGGTCTATCCAGGAAGCCTCTTCCCCAGACTGCAGGGTGGCAATGATATCCTTCATGATGGCGCGCACGCCTGTCAGTTGGGACATCTGTTGACCGATAAGACTCAGGTTTTCCATGGGTTTTACACTTCTAACAGGAACAAAGCTTAAGGACTCGGTAGTCCTATTTTCTATCGGGCGATCCTAACATGCTTATCCAGCCAAAATGCATGAACAAAGTGTTCTTAATTCATAGTGGGGTCCGCCATATGGGTACTCTAATCCAAAGCTACAATTGTGAAAGGCTTCTCTAGGTGTGAGTAGGTTTATGAATAGGCGTCAGTTGCTTACAAGGGCTATAGCCCTGGCGGGGACTACGGTTGCTTTTCCTGCTTTCGGGTATGACAAAAACAACCTTGTGGTACGCCGTTACGATGTTCCGGTGCCTGGACTGCAAAAGAGTCTAAAGGCCCTTCAGATTAGTGACTTTCACTTTGACCGTGTGGGGTCATTTTCAGCAGAGTTGAGAAGTAAGGTCGCTCAACAGATTAAGACAGAGCAAGCCGACCTGATTTTTGCCACGGGCGACTTTATTTCACGGCCAGGCGATCCTGTCACTGATGCGGTGGAATGGCTTAGTAATCTAGAAGCCAAAGAAGGCATCTACACAGTGATGGGTAACCATGATTATCTCGACGAAAGAAGAGTGCTCAAAGCTTTGAAAAAGAACGGGCTTCCAAGATTAGAGAATAAGTGGACCAATGTGCATGGCATGGCCCTTGCGGGGGTGGGTGATTTAACCTTTGGAGACCACGACCCGAAAAGTACTTTGGCAGGCATCCCCAAGGGCATGGGCACCATTTTGATGGCTCATCAGCCAGATACCTTCTGGTACTACGACAATCCGGTCAACCTTCAGATTTCTGGTCATACTCACGGTGGGCAGGTGAATCTTTTTGGTTTAGTGCCTCTGCTGCACTATGAGCCTGCCATCAGAGCATGGGTCCAAGATGTGCCTGGTATTCGCCATCGTGTTAACCGAATCAGAAGTTATTCTGTAACGGGACATGGCGCATGGGCTGGATTCTATGACCGTCCCGATCGCTCTCGTCTATATGTCAATTCAGGTTTGGGCCGCTTCAAAAGTCTCTCTTTCTACTGCCCGCCTGAGTTGACCGTCTTCAACCTGGTTCCTCAACAAGCTTGAAGAGATCCCCCCAGCGAACAAGCCATTCATCATTGATTGGGCCTTGATCATCCAAGGCGTTTTAGAGGACCTAGACCGTCAAGTTCCGGTGGCAAAAATATCAGCAACGTTTCATAACACCCTGGTTGAAACCATCATTCCCATTACCAATGTGAGTATTTTATTGTTAGGCTGATTTTGTTATTATCCTTGATCATGCCAATCTCTTAGCGTAGTAGGTCTCGATCACTTGCACTATCCGATCTAGCAGGGGTACGAATCCACCAAAGTTGATTGAAGATGCTCGCTCCTCAACAATCTTTCGGGCAAATATAGCCTTGCCATAGTTAGTGCTTGTATCAATATCATTCAATGGATTAAACGACTTGCCATTAAGCTTTATACTCTTGGTTGAAGCGTCGAAAAGGTCCTCAATCTTAGACTTCGATGCACCATTCTGTAGAGGAGTTAGAATTAGATATAGATTGCGGTGAACATGAATAAACGGCTGCTTGCTGTCGACATTATTTGGCTTTGTTAAGTCTTTAACTGTCTTGAGAATTTTCTTTGCTCCATCGTCATTATCGATAAGTAAAATCATTGGCTGCGTCATTCCAGGGACAGAGAAGCGAGAAAACGCTTTTTTGTATTCGGAAATAAAAGTACTAAAGGCCCCTGTGCCTCCATTAATACCAAGTATTCTTCCCGTACTACTGCCAGCATATTTGAGGCGTCTGATTGCAAAGGAGGCCTTGCCATTCTCATCGGATGTCACAAGCGAAGGATAGCTGGATGCAAGTTGTCGTATTGCAGTCTCAATATATATATAGTCTGTCCATTCCTCGCAGATGAGCACCGGCCTAGACGCAACGTAAAATTCCTTAAAGAATAAGAATCTAGAGTATATTGCTTCTTTGCTAGAGATCGATGATTCACTTTTACGAGGGAAGAGCTCCTTGTTGTAGCGATCAATGCCGTCAATAAAGCCAAGTCTTCCATGAAGTTGATTCAGGCTGCCGGGTATCATTGTTGGATGAGACTCTCCGTTTGCATCTCTTGCAACTGCTGGCACAAAAAAGCTACCCTTTGTAAATAGATGGTGAGCCATTGCCCTAACATTGTGTCGATACTCACGCCGTATATTGACTTTCTTATTCACGACTAAACCGGTTACTTGCTGCCTTGAACTGCGATACTGCATCCTTGTCTTCTTGTTATTAAGTGCAAAACCTGACAGGCTTACTAATCGCAACAGGTCTGGTCCGGGAATCCAAAGGTGATTATTCTCATCATTCTGTATTGCAATCCTCTGAGGGAACTCGCGTTTATTTGTTGAGAAAGTAAGGTCGTCTGCATATCTTGAATAGATGCACCCAGAACGAGACGCTAGTCTGGTTAGATGTATATCTAGGATGTGTCCAATCAAGTTGGATATAACAGGAGAACAAGGACTACCCTGAGGCAGCTTCTGATTGAAACAAGCTATTTGCGCAAATATTGTGGCAACTTTAGAATCCAAATGGAAGTTTCTGTCTTTTATAAAGAAACCTCGAACACGGCCAAAATTAATGGAGCCAAAGAAGTCTTCGAGATCAACATTAAATACATATCTCCGGTTTTGATGTCTCTTTGCATTAGTGCGAATGGACCGCCCTCTCTTGAAGCCATGAGAAATGCTATCGCAAGAATTTGCTGTTTCATTCTCAGCGGCATTACTGTTGATTTCATCAAGGCAGTCTTGGAGAAGATCTGCCAATCGCCTCTAAAGCAATTTGAGCCTATCATTGGGCGCAGCAATACGTCGTGTGCCACCCGATCGTTTAGGAATATCGAATTCTTTGTATTTAGATGAATCAGGCTGAGCGTAGAGAATATATGTAAGAGCTTTTACTTTGAAACCAAGTATATTCTCTACATCAATAATGATTTTTGCTCTATGCAGCTTCTGCAATTTAGACATTCTTGTTTTGGTTATTAGGTGGACCTGCAGGCACTCCTTTGCGGAACGCGAAGAGTACCATGAATAGCTATGATACTAAGGAAAACACCGCGAGCATAGCGCTCTTTCATCATTGTGGGAGAGAGATAATAGATTAAAAGCCGTCTGAGGTAGATGTAGCCTATGGTTGAGCCCCGCGTGGCAAGCTGTGCCTATTCTCTGTCCATTTTTTGTATTTTTTTAGCAACTTGCTGCAAGATAGGTAATTCGTTTTGAACCACATCCCAGATAATTTCAAAGTCAAGTCCAAAGTATTCATGAGCAATGATATTGCGCAAGCCTACAACTTGGGACCATGGAACTTCAGGATAAGCACTTCGGATTTCTGGAGGTACTTTTCCTGCTGCCTCACCAATCACAATTAAATTGAAGGCCACCGCATCCAGCAGAAGTGTATCCCTGTGAAGATCTTGGAGGGTCTTTCCTGAGACATAAGCAGTCACCTTATCAATGGCTCCTAATATATCTTCCAGATAAAGGCCAACCTCACGCGACATTCTTAGCCTCAAGCAATACCCGTTCACGTAGATATGGTTTCAAGCTCTCTATAGTGACTAAGTCCACAGGTATGCCAAAAAACTCCTCAAGGAAGAGCTTGAGGCCCATGTAGTTTCTGAAAGTCTTTGGTGAAAGTTCAACTAGAAAGTCTAGGTCACTATCCTCTCTCCCCTCCCCGCGAACAGTAGAACCAAAGAGCATGAGACGCACTACCCCAAAAGATTTCAGGGTTTTATGACATTGCTTAAGCTTGTGCTGGATGTCTTCAATGCTGAGAGGCATGGGATTATCGTAGCAGTACAAAACGAAGTTGCTTAATGACCTAACAAAACGAGTCCTTTTTAGACTTGCGACTTAGGCATTGCCCTAAGCAAGAAACCGGGCATCCATCTTGCGTAGTCGATGTGCCAGGATTCGCATGACCTCAATCGCAAAATAGGGGGTCTGCTGAAGGAGAAACTGAAATCGTTTTTGGTCAATGGGGACGACGCGACAATCGGTCTTTGCTCGTACGGACGCACACCTGGTTTCATCATCTTGGTCTTTAATCATGGCCATCTCACCCAGAACCGTCTCCGGTACGACTGTCTCTACAATGGCGTCGCCTACTAGAATGTCTACTTCTCCATCAATCAATATGTACATGAGCTCAGCTTGGTCTCCCTGGCGGAAGAGATATTCCCCCGCAGAGAAAGAGCGTGTGTCTGAGGCATTCTGAAAAAGATGCAGCATTTTCACCAATAAACTCCGTTCATCCATCTAGCACTAGTTTCACACGGGGCTGTTCCTTGTTATCGAACAACCATCAGGCTGAGGAACGTGGCTCATATTACAGTTATGCCGCCTCAAGGTGGGGGCTTAGAGGTTGAAAGCTTATCCGTAGGTTGCGGTCACAAGTAGCTATAAGCCCTCAACTATCGGTATTCAGCTTCTTTGGTTCTGCATCATATAGTCCTGGAACAACTAGCCACAGCCACATACGGCATTTGAATAAACGCAAGGACAAGAGTTCTTCTGGAAAGGTTTGCTGACCATGCCCTTGCCAATGTCCCAAATTAGTAAGTTGCTGTTTTGCACAGGGAGGGCACAGATCTCCAGGTTTGCCTTTGTCAGAGCTGTAGTTAGGGTCGGTTTCGTCGATAGGGACAGGGTCAGGCAATCGCCCATTTTGAGAATAGGGACAGGGTTTGCCGTTCAATTCCGCCGAGATCATTCCGGAACAAATTAGCGAATCTGGATAGATTTTGCCGTCAGGGGAGAAAAAAAGCGCCTTTGGAGGAGTATTGACACCGCTCATTGACTATACCGAATAAGAGATCGTGCTTCAGGAGTAAACCTGATCGCTTAGCAGTATTTTGAACGCTTAGCGGACATTAGTCAATATGAAATTATCGCTTTTCTTCGGGAGGGACTTGAAAGTCAGATTGTTTGGCGATGAGTTCCAAGAATTTCATTGTGGAGCGATCGGGTTCATAAACACCGTTTTCCCACTCACTTACAGTTTGCCGACGGACACCCAACGCCTGAGCAAATTCGGATTGGGTCAAGTTCATGTATTTACGAAGGGCTTTGATCGCGTCCTGCTGCCAGACGATTTCTCCGTCTTTTTGTTGGATGTTGTATTGTGCCTGAAATTTACGGAAGGTAGTAGCCTTCTGGGTTAGATCAACTGACTCAATGTGGTAGCCTGCGCTAATCCATGCTCCGGCCTGCAGGGCGCTAGAACTGTCGCGATTGCTCCACCAGTTCTTTTTGCTCAACGCTGAGGCGGGCAGAGGGCTGCCCATAAAGGCTTCGATTTCGGCAAAGGTCAGCATCGTCTCTGCTTGATTGCAGCGTTGCAGGTGCTCAAAAAGAGGATAGTATTTGCTGCCAGGTTTGATGCTCATGAAGAATGAATCGAGAAGATCTAAGTCAGCGTCGGAAGGGGTGGAATAGAAAAATCAGAGAATAGCTGAATATCAAAGTTCGCATTTTTCAATGTGTTGACTAACCGTTTATCTTGAGTGAGTAAGAGGGCATTGTTCTGCTGTGACAGGGCAACATAGCAAGCATCATAGGCAGAAATTCCATGAGTCACACTAAGGGTAAGTGCTTCTAGCATGAGATCAGCGGTAGGAGTTGCAGTGAAGTGGAGCAATTTTAGATCAGCTAAATTCGCCTGTGCTTCAGCAAGATCATACAATCCAGCGCGAATGTATTTCCAGACAATGTTCGTGCATTCAATATAGAACAAGTCCGGGATATAAAGTCGAGCATCAGGATCGCTTAAATGGGCAAAAAGCTGATCAACTTTGGGTGTCAGTGGCTCAATGATAAATTTCTTGATGCCAACGCTAGCATCGACAACACATTTAATTGAAGATGTCATCTGGCTCGGTCTTCCTGAAGCAAGGTGAGGGTATCAGGTAAATTGTGTTGAGCCGGAGCAAACGTCCGTCGTTGCTCTATCCGCCGAAGAATTTCTGCCTGGATTGGCGGTCCTTGTTTTAGTTCTGAAGCATTTGCCTTCAGCATTCTTAAGTCTTGCTGGGAGTCTTCAATACCGTAATGAATTGGAATTTTGCGACTGCCCAAAATTTGCTGAAATTCTGACTGTTTCATACACGCAAATTGGCTGGCTGCAGCCAAGGTAATCTTTTCCTGACGAAAGAGCAAAATGGCAATTTCTAGCTTTAAATCGGCTTCAGAAATATGTGCGGTTTGTAAAAACTCATCGGGAATAACTAAACTCATTTCAAACAATCTCCTTACTCATAAAAGCAATAAAAAAGATCTGATTTAGGAATATATCGACAATCTGGCCTGTAGATTGCCCGATAGGTCCCCGTATCTAGCTGACGGCGATTCGGAATCGTCAGAATTTCCTTCCCTGCTACACCAATCCGGCGTAGCTTAACGTGGCTACCCTTTTGACTAGCAATCTGAAAGCCGAATTGCTCCAGAATTGCGATGACTTCGGCATCCGATAATCGTTTAAGCTTGGACATAGTTAGGGTTCAACTCAAATGTAACTAGAACAGAAGGATTAGCGACCAAACCAAACTCAGATGGATCTTCACCCTCTAAATGCAGGGAAACAGCCTCTTTCAGGTTTTGACAACCTCATCCAGGGTTTCTCCTTGAGTCACAACTGAAATCTCCAAACATTCGGCAACATGACCGCTTTGCTCTCCTGGACGAATGAAGAATTTAATGGTCTGCTGAAGCTGCATAATGGCACTCCTTAGAGAAACAAGATAATTACTCCACTGTCTCCTCACCCAAAATCATCCGCTCAACTCGCGCTTTTGCGGCTGCAATGACGGCCTCGGCTTGCGATCGCAACCGTTTTGCCTCGGTACGGTAGGACTGTATTCTGTTAATTACTTTTTTCTGTTGGTCAAGTGGAACTATAGGGACAAGAATCTGACCTGTTTCGGTAAGATTGAGATTTCCCTGTGCAACGGGTCTTTTCAAAGCACTAATTTGAATTTGACCCGCAGGACTACTCAAGAATGCTTGCAAGAAGTCAGGCAATAAATCAACATTTTCACGAATTCTGATTCTTGCAAGAGCTTGATTTGTGACCAATGGTGGCTCAATATTTTTGACGACAGCAGACTTTCCAATGGTCGCTCCGACAATGACAAGTAGAATATCACCGTTTTGGATCATTGCTCTTTTCAGCGTTTTTGCAAAATCTTGTGAAACAAACAAGCAATCATCAAAACTAATTTCTCCCTCATCATTAAGATTTTGAACTCTTAAAAATGGAACACCTTCATCAACATACTTTGAACCTAGAGGAGTTGAGCCGCTTGTAATTTGATGAGAAATGGATTTAAGAGGAGTTAAGTTGGAATTAAACCTTTTCTGTAAAATTGAAACTAATCCTACATAGCAAGTGTTATATAAATCCAAATCAAACCTCCCACCAGCAATTTTGCTAATGCCGACAGTGAAATATTTTTCATCCTTCAATTCAGAAATTTCTAAATCAAGTTCTTCAAGAACAACTCTGCTAGAAGAGCTTAATAGTTTCTCTGCTACTTCTAGCTTTTTCTGTCGATCGCCATAAGCCTCCTGCATCACCTGAGCAATCTGGTCTTGGAGCGATCGAGGAGGAACTGAAATCAAAATCCTCCCAACTTCCTTTAAATTCATTTCAGGTCGTGTTGTTCGATGCGATAAGCGAGAGACCTGAAAATCACCAAATTGAGAGTTAAGAAATGCTGCAACATAATGAGGATTAATATCCTCTGGCAATTCAATTCCTGCAATATGTCCTGTAATACTTCCTTCTTCTAAAGAGTCCGGAAAGACAGCTGCTGTTCCTACTCGTCCGGCAATAGTTATCAAAACATTCCCAGGAATTACTCGGCTTCGATTCAATTCTTGATGCTTCTCTTCAGAGATATATTTAATGTTACTTAAATCAATACCTGTTGACAAAACATCTTTAACCCGAATATAGGGAATCCCGTTATCCTGATACATATCAACTTTGCGGTTGCTCCCAAAGGGACCATCAAATAAGCGAGAAGAAACCTTCTTTAAGGGTTTCAAAGGATATGGAGCATTGCTCAAAGCATCAAGTCTTTCTTGATACTCTGGCAGATAAAATTCAACAAAAATCTTTGATATAGTTAACTGACTACGCTTGACCAAAAAGTGAGTTCGATCGCCTCGATTTGTGCTTATAGCCATCCTAGTAACTCGTTAAACTTTGTAGTTGCCAAAGAAATATCAGAAGGGCAATGTGATTCTTCCTCTGATACATTTAATCGCCCTGTCGCGTCATAACCAATATTGTCTATTCTTGCCATGTAAACGTCATAGTCTTCATCCTCAACATTATCCTGACCAATTTCAAGCTGTACTTGCGGTAACCGAGCATTACGCTTTTGCAAAACAAGAATGCTAGTTTTAACACCTGCTCCATAAGGTGCAAATGTTTCTTGAGGCAAACTGAGAACAGCTTTCAGTTTTGCCCAGCGAAAAATCCAATCACGAACGTCCTGTGTTTGGCTGTTTGCTAAGACTCCATCAGGTAGAACGATAGCAAGTTTTCCACCAGGCTTTAGGAACTCAAGGCAACGATTAAGAAAAACAATTTCCTGAGGCATGGTTTTAACAGTCTTACCGTTCTTTTGTGTCACCCCATCCCTTGCAGCCAAATCCTTCAAAATCCCTTCACTCGTTACCTTTGCTCCAAACGGGGGATTCGTCAAAATCATCGTCAACCCACCCGGATAAAACCCCGGTCGATTCGGCAACCCCTCCATAGTGCCGCCAGTAATGCTGCCCAACGGTTGCAGCGAGTCCATTACCTTCAAATCCGCATATTGTGCTCCGTTCATCAAACAGTTCACCCGTGCCACATGCGTCACATTTCGAGAAATCTCCGCCCCAAACAATCGATTTTCGCGGAACTCTATAAATTCTTGCGTCGGTTCATCTGGGTTTGTGACCCCAATCCCTGCCGCCTCTGCCCGCTCCAGTTCCTGCTTTCGCACATAGTCCAGCACATGGGTCAACATCCGCGCCGAGCCACAGGCCGGATCGCCCACAAAATCATGCACCGTTGGCTGCAAAATCCCCACCATCAGGTTAATCACCGGAGTCGGCGTGAAATATTGCCCTAGGTCATCCCGAAAGGTCTTACCCAAGAAATCCTCAAACACGCCTCCCTTCACATCTGCCGTAGACTTTCGCAAACTCCAAGGCTGCAATCGTTTGACAATTTCAACCGTCGTATGTGGTTTAAACTCCAGAGCATCCGACTCGGTAAACGCCAACCGAATGCCCAGATTATCCCCAAACTTTTCGCTTAAGGTATCCCGTTCCCACTGCTTCGCTTTCTCAAAGGTATCCCGCACCTGCACCATGAGACGCTCTGGGTCAGTTTCCCCATGCTTATAGCTGAACACATAGGAACGCATTTCCCCCGTTTTCTTCACCAGGTCAATCGTTGCCTGCTCGTCATACCACTTGGCAAACAAAAACTTGACCATTGCATCCACTGCCTCCTGGGGCTGCAATCCCTCGTTATCCCGCAAGATTGAGTGACACCCCGATCTCGTATCGCCCAATACCTCTCGGAACTTGTCACGAGTCAACGGCTGCAATCCAGTTTGAATGCCATCTGGTTCGCTGGGGTTCAGGATGACCTTAAACGGGCTATGCTCCGCCGCCGATCGCGCACTTTCATACTTGGGCAAATCCCCAATTTCCTGAAGGTTACGGGGATACTCCAGATCACGGCGATAGATTTTTGTATGAATGCCGCTGGTCAGAATGGCGTAGCGGGCAGAGGGTGATGCACTCATGTAAGCATTAAGGCGATTTAAGTGCTCAATCCATCCCTCCGGCTCCGTTCCCTCAAACTTCTTACCTGGCTCCATCGCCTCCAGCATAATGAATGCTACATCCAAGCCTCCACCCGCACCGATGTAGCGGTCATCGTAGGCAATTACATCCGCCCGTCCCTGATACCGTCGCCCACCCTGATAGGTGCCTTCGGAAAAATCTGCGTAAAGTTCCAATTCCAGAGCATCCAGCGGCACACCGTATTCTTGATACAGGAGAGCAATCGCCCAGATCGTTACTGAGTCTTCTGCTGGACGAACGTAAGTTCCATCTGCCCTAAACAACTTGGAGAGATTAGAATGTTGCCGATAGTTCTCTGGAACGTTAGCTGGATTTTGGTAAGGGTTGGTGAAGTTGGTAAATGGCATTAAGTCGGTATCATAGAGATCAATACACTTGACCCCTTATGATGCCTGAAAATGGTTGAGTTGTGCAGTACGCCAAGGCAAAATCTAAGTAATAGGCATGGCTTCACCTATCTATGTTGGTTGTCAGGGATGGCGCTACGCTGATTGGCGCGTGCAAGAAGAAGAGGCAGGCCCGCTGAGTGCTCCGTTTTATGCGCCGAGTACCCGAGCTGACCAGGAATTATCGCACTATAGCCAGACCTTCGACCTAGTAGAAGTGGATTCCACTTTCTATGCCACTCCACCAGAAAGTACAGTCAAACGCTGGGCAGAAAAGACGCCCGATTCGTTCCGGTTTACCCTCAAGTTGCCCCGGACCCTCACCCATGAAGACCGTTTACGCCGAGGAAGGAAAACCTTACAGGAGTTTTGTGAGCGGGCCAGAGTGCTCGGCCCCAAATTAGCCGCAGTTCTCATCCAACTGCCGCCATCTTTCAGTTCTCGTGAATTCCCGGTGCTCGAGCGGTTTTTACCCCATCTTCCTCAAGACATCTCCTTTGCCATAGAGTTTCGAGATAAAGCATGGCTAAACCCACAAACACTGGATCTATTACGCGCTCACCAAGTAGCCCTAACGCTGGGGGAAACACCCTGGATTTCCACAGAGGTGAGTCTATCCTGGGTCCAAAAATTGCCCACAGACTGGCTTTATATCCGGATAATGGGCCTCAAAGAAGGAGGACTCAAACGCTTTACGCACCTGCAAATAGACCGAGACCGAGAATTAAGCGTC
Source organism: Gloeobacterales cyanobacterium (assembly GCA_038245785.1). Classification (GTDB taxonomy): domain Bacteria; phylum Cyanobacteriota; class Cyanobacteriia; order Gloeobacterales; family PMM-0068; genus Sivonenia. The sequence goes on from JBBRSB010000029.1 coordinate 59,691, forward strand.
TGGGCAGCCACCGTTAAAGACTTAGCGGCACAGGAAAACCATGTGTATGTCCTGACGGACAATCATTTTCAAGGTTTTTCGCCAGGTAGCGCGACCCTGCTCAAAGAAAAGTTGGGCCAGCCTATACAACCCTTTCCTCGAGCGCAAAAACAGCCCACAGACCAGCTTCGACTAGAAATATAGCTATGAAAAAGACACCCCCTATGCTCAGGGGTGTCTTTGACGCTTAGTGCTTTAGCGATAGGGCTTATTCGTGGTGTAGTTGCTGTTTACGTATTTATCGTTAACATCGGTCAGCACCAGCGAGTGATTGGCAATCTGGATGATGATAATCAAAAATACCCCGAATGCAGCAATCAGAAAGCCCATAATAGGCGTAGTGCCCCATCCTGGTGTGGCTTTGCCATACTCAGAATTTAGTGGCTTGAGAATTCTTCCAAGACGTGTGTCTATGGCCATGGTGTGTCTAGTCTCAATAAATGTGCAGTTGAGTGAGCTTATTATAGAATCTCTTAACGTTTTATGCAGCCCATCTGCAAAATTAAAATTGAGTCTCTCTGTTATTTCATCTATCGAATAGAGCACCCTATACATAGTTAGATACTGTCAGACGTAGTCAGTGACGGGTATGTACGTGTAGGGAGCTAGCAGAGAAGATGGTGCAGAGTCAGATGAGCGGAGGGGCTACTAAGAACACTATTCTCGTCGTCGATGACAGTACGACCATGCGAAGCATGGTGCAGAGTTTTCTTCCCCAGGATGAATTCCACGTTCAGGTCGCTAAAAGTGGCCAAGAGGGCTTAGCGCGGATCTACGAGCATTGTCCGGATATCCTTCTTCTCGATTTCATCATGCCTGGGATGAATGGCTATGAAGTCTATATAAAGCTGCGAGAACAGCCTGAGTACGCTGACCTCCCGATTGTGATTATGTCTGGGAGCAAAGTCGAGGTATTCAATAAATTTGCAGAATCAAAAGCAGAACAGAAATTTGTTTTCCTATCCAAGCCCTTTGATCCAGAAACCTTGAAAAAGCAGATTGCTCTGGCCTTAGAACTGCAATTTATCTCCACAACGGTTGAAGATACGGCTCATAAGGAAGAAGCTTCTCTCGACAAACTAACACGCAGCAACGAATTAGTGCCTGCTGGAGAAGCTGTGGTTTTGGCTGAGAGCCAGCCTCAGCCCATAGTCAGTCTTGAGCCAGAGGTCGTGGTGTTTACTAAGGACGAAACGACCCTCGAAGAAGAATTTGCACTCCATGTCAGTCGCGCCCCTGTTGAAATGCCCGAAATCTCTATAGACCAGGTTCCTCAAATCTCCATAGAAGAAATGAGTATCCATGAACTACCTATGGAGGCAGAACAAACAGAAGACCTAGTTGCAACAGTAAACAGTGCTCCAAGCGATGAGCTCATCGAAGTACCTATCGCTCAAGTTCCCATGGAGAAAGTGAGTTTTGTCTCTATCCCTGCACCGATTGTGGAAACAGCCCATTTAAGCGAAGAGGTCTATGGTCTTCCAAACGATGAGTTTCATGAAACACCTTTGGCTCAGATTCCCCTAGAAGTTCCCACACAGGAGACGAGCCTGAATATCGTCCATGAACTGCCGCTAGACGTAGAAGTACTCATAGGTGAAGACAAAAAGGTACCTACAACTCCGAGTTATGAACCCGTTGAAGTGCCTGTGGCTCAGATGCCTATAGAAGAAGTGAGTCTTGCCCCTATCTATGCATCAACTATGGAAATAGCGCACCTAAGCAAAACAGCACATGACTCCACCTCCGAAGCTACCGAAATAGCTGCAGTTCAGAACTCCTTAGAAGAGACAAGTATCAATGAAATGTTTATGGAAACAGCGCCATTAAACGAAACGGTAGCTAGCCTGAACCATGAACCTGAAATGCCTGCGGCTGAGATATCTTTGGAAGAAATAAGCATCCATGAACTTCATGAACTACCGATGGAGATTCCACGCGACGCTCAAACCAGCGAAGAAACTGCAGAGATATCCATTGTTCCAGTATCTGTAGAAGCGATGAGCTTAGACTACATCCAGCAAAACTTAGCTCATATTATCCAGACAGAAACCTATGTGATGGGAGTGCTACAGAGCTTAGACGAGCGCGTAGCTAAAGACATGCACTCGATCAAAAACTTGGCTGACCAGACGGCTTTGTTGCAGCAAGAATTTTCCCATATGCGTGGCATACTCAATAACCTAAATGATTTACCCAAGCATTTTGAAGCCTTGCAAGAGCAGGTTCTAACCCAGCCACAGGCCTATCCAGATGAGTCCGGGCAAGAGCATCTGCTGATGGTCGGAACTCGCCTCAGTAATGTGGATTCTACCCTGATGCAATCTGTCGTCACTTTGGACCGACTGGAAGAAATCCAAGCGGGCATAGGAGAAAGCCTCAGCAATTCCTACGGGCAACTTTCAGACCGCCTGACAGCTATTGAACGGCGCTTTGAAGCGATCGTAGTCCGTCCCCCTGATCCTGACCCCGTTCCAGCAACTCCTGCAGCAAAGGCTCCCATGCCTCCGCTACTCTATATAACCATTGCTCTTGGCGCTTTGAATTTCGGGGCGATGGTAGCCCTGTTGTTGCGCTAACTCGTGCATAATCAAGCCAGAGCATGATGAGGATGTGCATGGATCGGCCCTTCGGTAGGCGCGTCCTACTTGGTTTAGGAGTGAGCAGCTTTTTAGGAGTCAGTAGCGCTTGGGCTCAAGGGGGCATTGTCCTCAACCAGAACCCTGACAATGTCCTAAAATACGCCACGGATCGAGGCCAAAGGGGCACTTCGGACCGCTATTATCTGACCCTAAAAGCACAAAAATTTGCGGTTTATCAGATTCAGATTCGCTATGACAGTAGCTTTGATGGCAGGTTCTATCCTGAAAAAGAAAAGATAGAGGTTTATGATTCAGCCATTCCCTATGGCACCAAGGATAAATCTCTGTTTGCCGTGGAACAAGCAGAATGGGACAAAGAAGCCCGTATCCTTAGCATTGAGCTTTCTAAGCCCATTCCGGCAGGCATCACGGGGGAAATCGCTCTAGACCGCGTAGAAAATCCCACTTTTGGGGGCATCTATAACCTGCAAGCACGGGTTCTGAATGTTGGTCCTTTTCCCAGCTTTCGCTACATTGGCACTTGGTCTATCACGATTGATTAGAGTATCGACTCATGACTGAAGTCTCGCTAACCAGTCGGGTAGTCTATAACCTCTCGAAATATCTGGCGGTCAATCCGCTCTTGATTGGCGTATTTCGCCTCAAGACCTATGGCCTAGAGCATGTCCCCAAAGATAATCCTGTAATTCTAGTGGCTAATCATGCCAGCAATTTTGACGTCCCCGTCCTTACCAACGCTGTTAATAGGCCCGTAGCCTATATGGCCAAGGAAGAATTGTTCACATCGTGGAGCAGTCCAATTTTACGGACCTACGGAGCTTTTCCCGTAAAACGAGGGACCGGAGACCGAGGAGCGATAAAAGCTTCTTTGCAAGCTTTAGCTCAGGGCTGGGCCGTAGGTATTTTCTTAGAAGGGACCAGAACGGAGGATGGCAAAGTCCATAATCCTCGACTGGGAGCAGCTTTGATTGCAGCTAAAGCACAAGTCCCCGTCATTCCTGTTTCTATTTGGGGCACCGACAATACTTTAGGAAGAGGAGAAATATTACCCAAGCCTGCGCCCCTCACTGTAAGGATCTCAGAGCTGTTGGAACCACCTGAATCTACAGACAAAGCAGTCCTCCAAAGACATACAGCAAAATACGCCCAAATTATCAATCAACTGCACGATTTAGGGCGCTGATGAGACTCGACTCTATGACTGAAACAGCCTTGAATATAGTGTTCTATGTTCTTCACAGGCCCATTCTTGTAGGGGAGCAAACCCACCCAAATCTTCTAGTTCTGCTTTCAAGCAATGAACCGTTTGCTGTTGGATGGTTTCTTGTAGAGCTCGTAGAATTTTTTGACCATCGGTATGTCCTAAAGGAATCAGTCTTACGCAAGCAGAAACCAAGCTATTCGTGCTGCTAAAGAGATATCCAGCAACGGCATCATGGGCGGAAATCCCCAGAGCCTGAGACAGCCAGCCAAACACTGCCGCATGGTGATGTTCACCTTCAGGGAAACCGGCTGACCAACCCAGGTTGCCTGAAAGCTTTTTCAGACGCTGCCCTAAAGCGATCGAGGCTTGGGTTGGTTCTATGGTCCAGCGACTAGCCGTTAGATATTGATTGAGTTGTTGAAAATCTTCGAAGCTCCGAGCCATGCTGTATCGGTACGCCAAGGCACAGGCCACTCCATCTTGAGGAGCCATGCTCGCGGTGAGCAGGATTTTGATAGTCTCTTCAGCCTCTTGAGCCGTTTTAAAAGTCTGTTTCTGGATCCAAGTTTCCAAGCCCCACGAGTGAGAATACCCGCCAATCGGCAAGGCAGAATCACAGAGCTGCAAAAGCGCAAGTAGAGTCATAGAGCTAAGTTAAACACCTTCGAGAAATGCTTCGGCATTTTCTAAAGCACGCTTTTTCCCAGTCTCAGTCCGGATAGAACCTTCTAGCAGACGATTAAAACCGTGCACTAAACCCTTACCGCCAAGGGCCACAAGTTCCACTGTATGCGTTTGACCAGGTTCAAAGCGTACGGCTGTTCCTGACGGAATATTGAGGCGCATGCCCAGAGAGATTTCCCGGTCAAAATCTAGACTGCGGTTGACCTCAAAAAAGTGATAGTGAGAACCCACTTGCACTGGTCTGTCTCCCGTATTGCTCACTTGGATAGAGCAGGTTGCCCGTCCTTCATTGGCTACGATTTCTTTTTTGGACAGTAGATACTCACCGGGTTTCATCAAAATTTCTCTTAGCGAATGGGGTCATGCAAGGTAACTAATTTGGTGCCATCGGGAAAGGTGGCTTCTACCTGAATTTCTGTAATCATCTCTGGTACTCCTTCCATAACATCCGCTCGCGAAAGAATACCCAACCCGTCACTCATCAGTTGAGCCACTGTCTTGCCATCACGGGCTCCTTCCAATAGGGCAAAGGTCAGAAAAGAGACCGCTTCAGGATAGTTGAGTTTGAGACCTCTAGCTCTGCGGCGTTCTGCCAATTGAGCAGCCAGAAAAATCATCAATTTCTCTTGTTCTTGAGGACTAAGGTGCATGGGAGCCTGAAAAGCTAGAGATAGACTATCAGATTTTTCAGACAATCCAGACAACAGCGAAGATTTACTTAAAGACTTATCTCTTGCCGTAGTCTGTGATACTGACGGTCCTTAGAGTCCGGTATACTCTGTTCATGCATAGAAGATTAGCTTCTAGGGTTCCGACTCTAAACATAGAGTGGCTGGTCCGAGAGAAGCAACCAGCTTGAGCTGGTGACACGGCGGGATAAAAGCCCGGGAGAACCTTCAGACACAGGGGTACGATAGTGCCCCTTAAGTGGAGTTCTACCGTGACCAACTATCAAGTTCATAGCCAGTTTTCTGCACATCAATCTAACCAAGGTTGTTCTTTGAGAACAACTGAAGAGGTACTCCTAAAAGAGCTTACCTCATCACTACGGTATGGGGGCTGTAATCATGAATGAAGTAGACATGATGAAA
>JBBRSB010000030.1:0-64882 GCA_038245785.1 Gloeobacterales cyanobacterium
CTTCCGCTTTTTTACTTTAAGCCCTTCTTCAATCGGTCTAGGGGTGATGGGGAGGAGCGAACCATATGTTAGTAGACATGATTCCTGTCATCGCATGCATAGTCGTCTCCTCTGCCTTTCTAGTGGTCGTCTCCCCATAAAACGTGTTGCAGCGGAACGTACCAGCTTTCTTCATTCAGTTGCAAGGGTGGTTTGCGTCCGCTGAACACGACCGTTAGCTAGAAAAACGGAATTATAGTTTTTATGACTTTCCGTACTCGAAGCTGAAGAATCAACTGTCTTAGTTTAGGACTCACCGCTTGTGTTTCCTGTGCTTTTTGCAGTTCTTCTTGTAGCAGCGCGTATTCTGCAGGGGTCAGTAGGCGATTATCTTCTGGTGAACGGGCATGTTCTATGGGCTGAAGCCGGGCTACTTCTTCTGGGACCTCTTCTGGATTGGGGATACTCTGAGCAAGCACAGGATTGAGAAGCCCTACGAAAGTGCTCTGAAGAAGTAGAAGCAAAAAAATGATCGACCATCGACGATGCAAACCACAATACTCACAAAGACTTGTTGTGATTGTACGCCCAAGCCCGTGTGACATACTGAAAAAGTAGGTCTTCAATTTAAACCATGACACAAGATTTTGAAGAGCGTTTCAAGCGTCTAGAGCAGGAAGTAAATCGGGATTCAAAGACTAATGCAAACTTTAAGTGGAAAACTCCCGCAAATTTAAGTGCACAGGAACGGGTTAATCAGAAAAAGGGTAGCTCTGTTCAGGAATGGATATGGATCGCCATTGCCGTCTTTGTTGTCCTAGTGCTTGGACGAATGGCTCTGGGAATGGCTTTTGGCCTAGTGTTTATGTTGCTGAACTTGGCAGTGTTTGCCGCCATTATTGCGGGAGTAATTGCTCTCTTCCGCTTATTTAAGAAGTAATGGCTATCATTGCGGTGGGATTGGGTGGCAATGTAGGAAATCCTGCACATACCTTTAAGCTCGCCCTTGCGGTACTATCGCAAGAGCCTCAATGGCAGCTACAGAAAGTATCCAGTTTCTATCAAACGCCTGCTTTTGGTCCTCCCCAGCCAGACTATATCAATGCCTGTGCCCTTCTCGAAGTAACGCTTACGCCTGATCAAGTTTTAAAGGCCCTACAGCGGGTAGAGAATCAGTTCGGTAGAGTTAGAGAAATTCATTGGGGACCCCGCACCTTGGATCTGGACTTGCTCTTTTATGAGCAATTGATTCTACACACAGCTGATTTAAGGCTACCTCATCCTTATATGGCTGAACGAGGTTCTGTTTTAGTTCCTCTAGCGGAGATTATTCCTGATTGGGTACATCCTCAATATCAGCAAACAGTATTAGAACTAAAGAGTCAGCTGAATCTACAGGATATCGAACTTTTTAAGCAGCTCTAAGGCATGTCCCTGTAAAGGTGGGTCAAGTCTAGGGCCAAAGGTATATTCGCTATATTTACCCCAAATAGCCCCTGATCAAACAGGACTTTGGGTGCCAATGACTGGCAGATCTTTTGGCGTGTCACCCTGCCGAATATCCGCTGGGGTCTGCTCTATGGCGTGATTTTAACCAATGCCCGCGCCATGGGAGAACTTGGCGCTTCTCAGTGGTATCGGGCAACATTGCTTCGTCAGACCCAATCTCTACCGCTGTTTGTAGAGGATCCTGCAAGCAGTACGAGACGGAAACGGCTTGGAATGATTCACCTAAGCAAGGTCTAGCAGAAACCCCGGTCCGTATTCGGGTAAAAATCCCCAAACAGTATCACCGAGAGCCTGTCATTTCTCGCCTGGTTTCCGATTATGGGCTGACGGTGAATATAAAGGCGGCCATCCTCGGGGCCAATACTCCTGGAGACGGATGGTTTGATTTAGAGCTTCATGGTAGCTCCGAGCAAATTCATAGCGGGCTGGCCTATGTACAGGAGTTGGGTCTGGAAATCTGGTTTGATAGCCCCGCCGAATCCGGTGACTGTTAAGGGCTAGGTCTACAAGAGTGGAGGCAAACACGCCCGAAAGAAGTCACCTGATTCAGGCGCAAACAGGCAGGTGTCTATCACATCATAGGAACCAGCTCGGCTTTCACCGTCGCGTAAGCCCAATCCAACCAGGGCAAGAGTGCTTCAATATCGGCAGTTTCTACCGTTGCTCCACCCCAAATGCGTAAACCAGGAGGTGCAGCCCGATAAGAGGCAATATCATAAGCCACTTTCTGCTGCTCAAGAATCTTTGCCAGTCTCTTGGCGAACTTAGCCTGTTCTTCTGGGTTTTGGCTATTAAACCAAGAATCCACAATCTTTAAACAGATTGAGGTGGAAGACCGAGTCTCTGCCTGCTTGGCCAAAAAGCCTACCCAACTGCTTTGCTCTACCCACTGGGCGATCGCTTGCAGGTTAGCTTCACTGCGGCGAATTAAACCTGGCAGTCCACCGATACTTTCTGCCCACTGCAGTCCATCGAGCGCGTCTTCTACGCACAGCATCGAGGGCGTGTTGATCGTATCGCCCTTAAAAATGCCTTCAATCAGCTTGCCTTTCTGGCTCAAGTGAAAGATTTTGGGGATCGGCCAAGTCGGTTGGTAGCTTTCCAGCCGTTCGACAGCACGAGGAGAAAGGACGATCACGCCATGCTGAGCTTCTCCGCCCAATACTTTTTGCCAGGAATAGGTCACCACATCCAATTTGTTCCAGGGGATATCCATCGCAAAAACAGCAGAGGTAGCATCGCAGATCGTCAGCCCCTGGCGGTCTTCTGGGATCCAATCACCATCGGGTACCCGGACCCCGGAAGTGGTACCATTCCACAAAAACACCACATCATGACTAAAATCAACCTGGACTAAATCTGGCAAACTGCCATAGGGCGCTTTCATCAGGCGCGTATCCGGTAACTTCAGCTCCTCCAGAACATCTTTTACCCATTCCTGACCAAAGCTTTCCCATGCCAAGATATCCACGGGCTTCGGTCCCAACAGTGACCATAGGGCCATCTCTACAGCACCTGTATCGGAAGCAGGAACAATACCCAAACGATAATCGCTGGGAACGCCTAAAATTTTCTTGGAGCGCTCAATCACTTCTGCCAACTTGGCTCTGCCATCGTCAGAACGATGGGAACGACCGACACAAGCGTTTTGCAGATTGGAAGCAGACCAGCCAGGACGTTTTGCACAGGGACCCGAGGAGAAATAGGGAACGCTGGGCTTGGTGGTGGGAGGATTGAGAGGCTTTGACATAGTTGTTGGGGTACTGCCTTAGATAGGTACTGATAATTTATGACGGATTTATCTAATTCTATAGGAGCAGACGCCCTTAGCCGTTCTTGTCTTGCCTCGATGAGAAGCAGAAACGATTCATAGACTGTACGCTTTGACTAGAGCTATTCTTTATTCTTTCCCTAAGTGTATCAGCCTAAAATTCCTATGAAATCCTTACACCGCACAGATCTCTACAGTTGGTCCGCTTTTGATCCAGAAAGGAACGTTGATTTTAATGGAGTGGCCTGGATACGTTCTGGAGGCAATGTCCTGATTGACCCCATGCCCCTTTCGGAGCATGACCAAGCGCACCTGGAATCTCTCGGTGGTGCTGCCTGGATTGTTATTACTAACTCGGACCATGTGCGGGCGGCTAAAGAATTATCCCTATTGACAGGGGCTCAGATTGCAGGACCTTTGGCTGAAAAAGAGACGTTCCCAATTCCCTGTCAGCGATGGCTTTCAGAGGAGGAAGAACTGGTTCCCGGTTTACAAGTAATTGAACTGCATGGTTCTAAGACCCCTGGTGAACTGGCCCTCTTACTGGAAGAAACGACGCTGATTACAGGCGACTTAGTGCGGGCGCATCGGGCGGGTAGTTTGATGATTTTGCCGGAAGCTAAACTTCAGGATCGGTCAGCAGCTATAGCCTCGGTCCAGAGATTGGCCCATTTGAATACGGTCGAGGCGATTCTGGTGGGAGATGGCTGGTCCATTTTTCGGGATGGTCACGCTCGGTTACAAGAACTTGCGGCTGCTCTTTAGCAACATTCACAGGTAGAGCCTAATGAAACTAAAGCTGGTCTCCTATCTTGCGCCCAATTTTTTCTGGTTCTATAAAGCGGTGGGAGCTTTTCTGAGCAGGGTCTTACAGGTGGAAACGCAGGTTGTCCAAAGCCAGTTGGACCCCCTGGAAGATCCCCTACTCCTACAAGACCAATTAGATCTTGCCTTTATTTGCGGTCTGCCCTTTGCCCGATATCAGCGCATAAACGCTGAACAATTACAGATATTGGTTGCTCCAGTCATGGTAGGAACGCGCTATAAAAACCGTCCAGTTTACTTCTCCGATGTGATTGTCCAAGCCAACAGTGGGTTTACTACTTTTGAAGACTTAGCCGGAAAAACCCTCTGCTACAACGACCTTGGCTCCAATAGTGGTTTTAACCTTTTGCGCCAACGATTGATCCAGTCTGGGCTACCTAACAATTTTTTTGGTCAAGTTGTGCCCTCAGGTTCTCACCAACGCTCTATCCAATGGGTCGCAGAGGGTCTGGCAGACTGTGCGGCCATTGACAGCACGGTTCTTGAGCAAGAATTGCGGGATATTCCGGAACTGACGACAAAGCTACGGGTGCTTGAATCGATCGGCCCCTGTCCTATCCCACCGATCGTTGTTGCCCAGCGACTTGGTTCAGAGGTTATCCATCAGCTTCAGGCCGCCCTAGTCCAACTGGATACAACCTTGAGAACGGCCATGGAAAAAGCCCACATAAAATGTTTTGTTGCCGTAGAAGCAAAAGATTATGCACTAGAGCTCCTGCATGAATCCCGGAAGCCCCCGTTCGTCTGACGCTCAGGGAAGCCTAAATCCCTCATAGCGTCAGCTTCTCGAAGAGTATTCTGGAGGACTTTTAGGTCAGAACCCCCCAAAGTTGGGGGGCAGGGGGGCGAAAGTCGATTCATGCAAGAAGTCTATTGGTAGAGGCCCCATTTCTTAAAGAAATCGGTAGCCATGTGTCTTTACTAACAGATGCTCTAAAAGTTCGCTATCCAAACATTCCATATTCAGAACGGTAGAGCATCTGTTTAACTTTTTTTGTCCCTTCATCCGTTACTAAAACATTCAGAGGAGTATCACCGCCTAAGGAAGATTTGGGGGTACTTAACTAATGAGTGGCTTCATCTTTATCTTCAAAAAGATCCACCGCCTGTTTGAAAATCTCTGCGTTTTGTGACTCCACATCTTTTACTGGAAGTGTTTTTTGGTTTTTTTGAGTCATGGAACAAATCACTCCTGCTGTTTGTATAGGATTATTTCTTTCCACATGGCTCAACTTACTAGACTTCCTTATCTCTACTTCCCGACCGAGCAGGAGCCGTAAGCGCTGGTAAAACGAGCTGGATACTGTTCCGATAGAGTAGATCCTCTGCTTGAGCGGCGGTCCAGCCTGCCGTATCGATCAGGTCTTGCTCCTCAATCATGGCAGCCCCATCAAAAGCGCCTAGCGATAGAGAGTAGCGCCGGACTTCAGGGATATAGGCTAGGGGTTCTTGCTCACGCGCTTCTCGCTCAAGATTTTGGACCGTCCATTCCGCTTGTTGAACGGATAAAGGGCCGATATTGGGGAATATTTTAGCGATGGCTGAATCCTGGGCCAGGATATTGCCTCCTAGGGCATAGACCTTGGGATAGTTCACCAGACGCAAGCTGTGATCAACTTTGCAGAATCCTGCTTCATCTCTTAAGCCTTCAGGTTCTTCTTCCAGACGATGAGGTTCCTTTCCCATGCTCCAAAACACACTGCGCGTATCTAATTGGCTGGTCTCGCCCTTACGCTCCAAGACCAGATAATCCGGTCGTGCTCTGCGCACTTTCGTTGCGAGATGGACTACAACCTGATGTTTTTCTAGCCAGCGCTGCACCCAATCAGTTATGGAGGGCCGCCAACCAGGAAGCAGCTCCATCCCTTCATGCACAAGATGCACTTGGATAGCGCCCGCTTGGCCTTTGTAGCGACTGCGCCAACGACGGGCAAGATGCGCCAACTCAGCGGCCAAGGCAACCCCCGTAGTTCCTCCTCCCACAACTACCCACCGCAGTGCCAGAGAATCACATTTTTGGCGGTCTAGTTGCTTTTGCAACTCGCTCCAGGACTGCAAAATCTGGCGACAGTCCTCCAAGGTGTAGGGTGAAAAGCCATATTTCTCGGCTCCAGACACATTTCTCTTTGCTATAGAACCAGTGCAGAGTAAAATTCGGTCTCCTGTGAGCGTAATCCGGTCCGTTTCTACCGTTCCCAGCTCAGGATCGAAGCTCACAGCGGGTTCTCGAACCCACTGAATTCCTTTAGGCAGTACTTCTTCAAAAGGTACTAGTACTTCTTTAAGAGGTCGACGCTGAACCGCACTACTGACCAAGCGCGTACGAAGGACATGTTCCTTGCGTGGCTCGACCAGCGTAACCGAGAAGTTAGGAAGTCTGCTCAAACGCTGGACTGCTCTGAGTCCGGCATATCCCCCACCGACCACAATGACCCGCATGCTCATCCTGTTGCTCTTGTTACTTCTAATCTAGCCAATCTATGAAATCCAGTTGCTTTCTCTATAGGTAGAATGCCCAAGATAATTTGATCTAGAAGGTAGCTCGTCGCTTTGGCCTATGCAGGGATTGATAAAGCTAGATAGAGATGAAAGCTCTTCAGGGAGGGAGCAAAAGCTTATTGCAATATAAGTTTACAATAGTGTACACTTAGTTCAACCGAGATAAATAAAGCTCTACGAGGGCACAACAGATGGGATTAATGCTTTTTTATGGTGTACTGTCTTTAGGCTTCGTGGCCTGCGTAGCTATCGGCTCTATCGCATGGTATAACTCTGAGCGTCCTTCTGGCTGGGAAGATTCTGAAGCTCCTAAGTGGGCGAAGCAGAGCTGGGCTCAGGCTAAAGGTGAGCAGGGTAAGAATCCCGTTCAGTCTCAAGTGGCTCCTGCTCAAGAATAAAAGCGAGTCTTACTCAGACGTAATAAGTTTTTGGGGGTGCGGTATACCGTGCCCCTTGCTTTTGTGGCCCAGACATCCTTTTAGGATTGTGCATCATCTATATGCTGATCGTTGTAGTGTTGATAGCGTCTGTCTCAGTCAACACTTCCGCAGAAGGTGAAAGTTTTCCGATGAAGATTCAAACCATTACAACCCAACCATTCTCAGACCAGAAGCCCGGTACCTCTGGTTTGCGTAAGTTAGTTTCAGTCTTTCAGCAACCTCATTATTTGGAAAACTTCGTTCAATCCACCTTTGACAGCATTGGTGAGGTGAAAGGGAAAACTTTGGTCCTAGGGGGAGATGGACGCTATTACAATCGCCCAGCTATCCAAATTATTTTGAAAATGGCAGCGGCCAATGGGGTAGGCCAGATCAAGGTCGGTCAGGGCGGTATCCTCTCTACACCCGCCACTTCCTGCGTCATTCGCAAATACAACGCGATGGGAGGCATTGTCCTCTCTGCCAGCCACAATCCAGGCGGCCCCGACGGTGACTTTGGGGTGAAATACAACATTAGCAACGGTGGACCAGCTCCAGAGAAAGTAACAGAGGCCATTTTTGTGCGCAGCAAAGTGATTGACCAATACAAGATCCTCGATGCTGCCGATATCGATTTAGACAGCCTGGGGCCATCCAAAATAGGGGAGATGGTCGTTGAAGTGATTGACTCTGTCGATGACTATGCTCAGTTGATGGAATCCCTATTTGACTTTGACCAGATCCGCCAACTGATTACAGGCGGAAAATTTCGCCTCTGCGTCGATTCTATGCATGCGGTGACCGGACCCTATGCCCACGCGCTCTTTGAGCAACGGTTGGGAGCCCCTACCGGGACTGTGCTTAATGGGATTCCTTTGGAAGATTTTGGGGGTGGACATCCTGACCCTAACCTGGTCTATGCCCATGATTTAGTAGAGATTCTCTTTGGTGACGATGCTCCTGACTTTGGCGCTGCTTCCGATGGCGATGGCGACCGGAATATGATTCTGGGACGGAAATTCTTTGTCACTCCCAGCGATAGTCTGGCGGTACTGGCGGCAAATGCAACTTTAGCGCCTGGATACAAAGATGGTTTAGCAGGCATTGCTCGTTCTATGCCCACCAGTCAAGCCCCAGACCGCGTTGCGGCCAAACTAGGGATTGATTGCTATGAAACGCCCACGGGCTGGAAGTTTTTTGGAAATCTATTGGATGCGGGAAAGGCCACGCTCTGTGGTGAAGAAAGCTTCGGAACGGGCTCCAATCATATTCGGGAGAAAGATGGATTGTGGGCTGTATTGTTTTGGCTCAATATCTTGGCCGTAAAGCAACAGTCCGTGGAAGAACTGATGAAGGAACATTGGCTAACCTATGGTCGCAATTACTATTCTCGCCATGACTATGAGAATGTTGCCATCGATCGTGCCAATACCCTGATGAAGCAGGTAGAGGAGCAATTCTCGACGATGAAAGGCAAAAAGTATGGTGCCTATGAAGTGGAATATGCAGATGACTTCAGCTATACAGACCCCGTTGATGGCAGTGTGAGCAAGAACCAAGGCTTCCGGATTGGCTTCACCGATGGTTCGCGTATTATCTATCGTCTATCAGGAACGGGAACGCAGGGAGCCACTTTACGGGTCTACTTAGAACGCTATGAGTCAGATGCAACCAAGCACCATTTTGATGCCCAAGAAGGACTGGCTGATTTAATTAAAATTGCTGACGAAATAGCTCAAATTCGTGTACTCACAGGAATGGACAAGCCAACCGTAATCACCTAGGAATAATGAACTTAAGATGCTGGTTTTATGCAGCTCTGGGTATCAATGTATTCTCGCCAACGACGGATCCGCCCATCCTGGAACTCAATGACAATGGTGTCGTCTGCTGAGCCGCACTTTCCGGTAGCTTTTTCAATTTCCTGCCAGTGCCATTCCACTGCCGCTTGATGGTTCTCCATTAGAACGCGGCGGATCTCAATCTTCACATCGGTATAGGCAGCCGCAAAATCAGCCGCCACCTGACGAATCGCTTCCTGGCCTACCCAATGATTCCCCGGTACGATAAATTCTCCCTCTGGATCAAAGAGGGCTGCAAAGGCATCGGCATCCCCCGTTGTCCAGGCATCAGCCGCTTTTTGAATCAGTGAACGTTCTAGGGCGTCTGGGATAGATTGCTGGACGGTCAACCCTACTTCTTGTCCATAGGAGACTTCAAGGGTATGACCATCGGGGTCCTTTAGGAATGCCCAGTAGCCGACGGGGTAAGCATAGTCATGGGGGCCTTCTTGCAAAAGACCTTCTACGCGAGCAGCATCGCACAGACGATCGACTTCTTCTCGTGTTGCACAGCCAACCCCCAGATGAGCAATCGGCAGTAGGGGATGGTCCACATGAGGCACTTGAATCAAGACGATGACAAAGGGCCGCGTCAAATCACTCAACCAGACAACGGCTGATTGGATGGTCGTATCGATACGCCGATGCACCACCTGCATCCGAGCATATTTGGCATAGAAGGCACTGCTCTGGTCGATATCACTGACAGGCAAGGCAACGTGGGTAAATCCAAAGTCAGACATCGGAGACCTCCATCGTTGGTGAATCCAGGCAACAAATCACTATTTTAAGAGCATCACTTTACGGGTTCTTTCAGTAAGGCTTCGGATGCCTTCTGAGCAGACTGCAAGAAGGATCTAACCTGCTGCTCTTGGGCTTGGGCCGAGTCTTGGGTCAGCTTAGAAGCAGGGAGTACAGCCCCTACCCAGTGCTCAGTATGCCAAAAACCATGGCCCTCTAGCCCTGGAAGATTTTTTGGGTTGGGATAAGGATAGGGAGTTATATACCAGTAAGGTTCGCTGTAGCTCTTATCTCCAGGCGATAGCCCCATCCCTATCGTCATCGGCTCTCCACCCTTTTTGCCTGGCAGGGAAATCAAGACCGCCATATCGAAGTGGTGTGGCCAGATCTGAATAGGGGAGACATCCTCCGTGTCATTCATCACTTCTTGCAAAAGTTTGTGGGTATTGGCGTAGTAATGGGTGCACTCTTGCCGTGCGGTTTCATTTTGCTTCAGTTCAAAAACAGCACCATGAGCAAGTGGATGATCGGGAAAATCATCCGCTGGATAGGAAAGAAGCTCAATCTTGCTGGCATCGGCACCGAGTTTAGCAATTTCGCTCTTATGCCAGTCCATTCCTTGTGCCAAGGTTTTCTGATCAAGAGAAAGGGTGGCGATCGTTTCACCCTGTCTATTCAAAAGTATGGACATAAGGTGGATGGGCTCTAAAGCAACCCGAAACACTTCTGCTGCGCGAATCGGTGCTCCTACAAACACGGCTAAGTCGGGCCTCCATTCCAGACTGGTATGGCTATAGTCAGGGAGTGGTTCTGCCAAAGCTGCTCCTGTTGCCGCCATAAACTGAATGGCGTAGTGCAATTGCAGTCTGCCTTCTGTCAGATCTTTAGGCTCTATTCTGCCAGTTATATGCCATGCGGTATTCATCATGTACGACCCCACATTATTTAAAAACTAGGGACAGGGCATTGCCCTATCCCTAGCGTGAATTAACCAAGCGAATGCCGCTAAATTGCCAGCGGGTAGAAGGAGGAAAGAAGTTGCGATAGGTTGGGCGGATGTGATTCTGGGATGTGACACAGGACCCGCCCCGTAGCACCATCTGGCTACACATGAACTTCCCATTATATTCCCCGACCGCACCAGAAGCTATCTGAAAGCCCGGATAGGGCAAATAGGCACTCTGCGTCCACTCCCACACATCTCCAAATAGTTGGTCTGGTCGGGTGAGGCCCATGGCCGAAACCGGATGGAGTTGTCCATGCTCCAGGAAATTCCCCTGCATCGAGACCTGAGAAGCAGCTACTTCCCACTCAGCCTCGGTGGGGAGCCGCTTATCAGCCCAGCGGGCAAAAGCATCGGCTTCATAGAAACTCACATGACAGACAGGTTCATCTTCATTCAGCGGACGTAGCCCACCTAAGGTCATCACCCACCAGGCATCGTCGAGTTGTTCCCAATACAGCGGAGCCTGCCATTGCTCCGATTGCACCGTTGCCCAGCCCTCCGATAACCAATATTCCGGCTTGTGATAACCGCCTGCCTGAATAAATTCTAGATAAGCTCCATTAGTCACCAATCGGGAAGCTAGCCAAAAGTCTTGCAGATAGACCTGGTGACGAGGAGCCTCATTATCAAAGGCAAAATCTTTGTTCTCAGGGACATTTTCATGTCCAATGGCATACAGTCCGCCGGGATAGTCCAGCCATTTTTCTTTTGGCGCGACTGCTTTAGTGGTTATCAGCGGAATATCCGAGCGATAGGCAGGACGCAACGGATTCAAGGCAAGGATGTGCTTGATATCGGTGAGTAGCAATTCCTGATGTTGCTGCTCATGATGTAACCCCAAGACAATCAGGGATTCTAAGGCTGGGTCATCAAGTGGCTGGCTTAAGAGCGCGTGCATCGCCTGATCCACATAGGCTCGATAGCGATAGACTTCTTCCACGGTCGGACGCGACAACAAGCCCCGTTGCGCACGGGGATGGCGCTGTCCGATGGACTCGTAGTAGGAGTTGAACAAATAGCCAAATTTGGGATGAAAGACTTCGTAGCTCGGTATATTTGGGACTAGAAGCAAGGTCTCAAAGAACCAAGTTGTATGGGCCAAATGCCACTTAGGAGGGCTGACATCCGGCATGCTCTGAATTCCATAGTCTTCCGTCAGTAGAGGTTGGCAGATCTGTTCACTGACTTGACGGACCTGTTGATAGCGTTCTGCCAAAGACAGTCTGGTAGTCGGTTGAGCTGTAAAGCTAGGACGGAGCATCAGAAATCCTCAGAGACAATTATTCTATTCGTCACTTTCCCACCTTATCCCTTTCCGCGAAATACCCCATCTGCCATGCGATGGGGAGTGTCAACCCATTAGAACTGCTCTGTCGATACCAAGGGGCTTGTCCCCGTATAGTGCAACAAAGCTTTGACAGAGCCCACATAGGCTTGCGCTAAGTAGCTAGATGGAATTAAGAAGACCCCCTACAGTCCCCCACCCTCCGGGAAGGCTCCGCCTAGTGGTAAGGGGGACGGCGATAGCCGGGGGTTAAGCCCACCCACTTAGCTCTAGTAATAATCTAGGAGCTCCGCCTGGATCAGAAATGATGGAGAGCTGAAGGAGCAATTAGAAGATCCTGATAATTCACTGAGAAAGCAGGCAGCACTAGTCAAAAAAATAGAGACTCAAACGCAATGAGCCTCTTTAAAAAAATACTTAATAACCAAACCCGTAATCAGCTCTTACTTTTTAGCTGCAGGATTCGGACCCAAAGAGCGAGCATACTGTAGAGATTCAGCGGATGGGACAATCGCAATTCGGTCTGCTTCTTTTGCGTCCTTAGTTTGCCGCAACAGCTCAAAAAGCTTTTGGAACGGCAGTACAGAAATCTTCGTATTTTTAGCAAGTTCAGGATTTTTTTGCTTTAGGCTATCAAAAGTCCTTTGTGCATCCTGATTGTCAAAGAAAAAAGGTTGGACTGTTTGACCATTTTGCTTCACACCGAGTACATTTTTTTCACTTTTATCAGTGAGCGCAAAGACAGGAACTCCAGGATAGGATTTGAGACCTTTCTCCTTTTCTTGAGCCAGCTTCAAGGCATAATCCAAAGAATCCTTCGCAGGCAAAATCTCAATAGCGAGCTTGTTCTTTTTATTTTCATTGCCAAATTCTATCGCTTTGCCAAGCGGTAAGGCCTTGGCATTGAGGGATTTTGCTAATTCAGGATTGGATTTCTGAAGAACTTTTTGGAAATCCATGAGTTCCTGTTTACTGAGAAAAAAGTAAGCAATTTGGGAAGCAGAGGTTTTTGCGCCCTTGGGAGGTGCTACGAGGACAGGACTACTCTTCTCATTGAGCAGGGTGAAAACAGGGATGTTATCCATCTTTCGAAGCACCACTTTCTCCTCCAAAGCATGGGCTGGCTGATTGGATAGATTGAGCGCTAGACCAAAGGTGGTAGCTAGCAAGAAGAGAGCTATTTGATGACGCACGAAAAAAATCCTCTAAGAAGTAGACAAGAAACATCACATTTAATTAAAACTACCCCAACGGCGACCCAGATGAGGTCACTCAAGGCCGAATGGTAAAAATCCCCTTCATCTGCATTAAGCCTTTGCGAATATCCAACGATTTAACCTGAGTATCTTGTCCCAAATCAATCTTCAGACTTTGGAGCACCTCGGTAGGAAGCAACTGACCGCTAGATTTGAGCTCTGGATTGTTCAATTTCAGCGTGTTCGCGTTCAAGAGGTCTATGCCCGTTGTGATTTGTACTGGCAGTGCGGCTCCTTTCTCAGGCTGTAGATTGGCCGCTACCTGGACCCGTCCCTGATCCAGCAGACTGATTTGAGGTTGATTTAGGACGAGGGGTACGGTGGTAGCTGCAGCTCCCCCAAAACTGGGCATGGAAAGCCTCTGATTGGCAAACTGCTTTTGAAATTGGGGAGAAGTCAAATAGCGATTTAGATCCGGTTCTGCCATCGTAATCGCGAGGTCTGCCTGAACGGGGCTTTTCAGTTTAACGCTACCTCCTTTAAATGCCTGAGACAAATCTAGGTGCACCGACCGACCAACCAGATTGACTGAGCGAGCCTGAACCCCTTGATAGACAACATTGTCTGCGGTGATATCAATTTGGGGAATTAGTCCACTGAGCAGCTGCTGGTCTGTCCCCTGGAGCTTTATATCCAAATTGTCCGCCTGACTCACCTGTTGCCTCACCCATGTTTTGAGTAGGGGTGTAATCAAAGTGCCTACCCATTGAGCGTTAGCAGAGGTGGAAAGAGTGGACCAGAGCATGGATAGCAAGATAGTTAATGTCCAAACAGGAATTTTACGCATGACGAAGGAAAACCGGTGAGAACCGATGAGATAAGAACGCAAGTAGCATTGACGCTAGAGTAATACTGCACGTTCCATTTACTTTCTGTTATATGAAGAATAAACTCAAAAATTCTCTAGTGCGGCAAACCCTGCTCGGACTAGGGTTTAGCACGGTCTGTTTGGCCATGCAAACACCTTTATTAGCCCAAACCCCAACAGAGAATACAACGACACCTCCTGTCAGTCCGCCCACGGTCTCTCCTGCTGATAGTCTGTTCCAAGATGCGGTCAAAGCCCAAGACCCTGCCCGCCAGGCTCGCCTGTACCGCGACTATCTCAAACTCAAGCCCGATGATGCTATTGCCCTCAACAATTTAGGGATTGCCCTCAAAAAGCAGGGAGACTATGAAGCCGCTGTTGATAGCTATCGTAAAGCAATCCAAAGCATGCCGCCGGGAGATAATCCCCGCACCGCAAAAATCTATAACAATCTTGGCGAAGCGCTGCGTCTACAAAATAAAGTGCCAGAAGCGCTAGAAGCCTTTAATAAGGCTTTAGAATTGGACCCAAAGTTAGGCTTTGCGTACAATAATGTCGGCAAAATATACTTCACGCAGAATCGTCTAGAAGATGCGATTGTCTCTTTTCAGAAAGCCGTAGCGATTAACCCAAAAGAAGCTGAACCTCAAGGTAATTTGGCGGGTGCTCTGATTGCTGCCAAGCGTTACCAAGAGGCTATACAGGCAGCAGGTCAAGGAGCCCGGCTAGACCCCAAAGACCCGATCACTCGCTACAACCTGGGACTAGCTTTGATGAAGCAATCAGAAATTGAGCTCAAAAATGCAAAGAACCTCTTTGATGAAAAAGGCGACCAGAAAAATAGCGCTCGGGTCAATAAACTCTTGAAAAACTTTCTGCTCGAACCAAAGTAACTAAATGACTCCTATGGACACCTACCATCTGCTCGTTCCGTCAGACCCTTCGGAACAAAGATTAGACCGATGGTTAGCAGCCCAACTGCCCGACTTGTCTCGCTCTCGTTTGCAAAAACTGATTGAACAAGGGCAAATTTTGCTCAATCAGAATCCCTGTGTATCCAAAAGTCTGATCAAATCTGGGGATGAGGTGGTAGTTCAAATTCCTGCTCCCGTGGCTTTGGATCTTTCTCCGAGCACGGGTGAATCGGCCGTCTTAGATATCCTCTATGAAGACGACCAGTTGATTGTGATCAATAAACCCGCAGGTATGGTTGTCCATCCTGCTCCGGGACATAGCAGCGGGACTTTGGTTCATGCACTCCTCGCTCACTGTTCTGATTTATCAGGAATTAATGGCGTAGAGCGTCCCGGCATTGTTCACCGATTGGATAAAGATACCAGTGGCGTTCTGGTTGTTGCCAAAACCGATTTGGCCCATCAAAGTCTACAGGCCCAGATCCAAGCTAAAACGGCTCAACGAGAGTATCTAGGCATTGTCTGGGGAGCACCAAAAACGCCCTCAGGCGTTGTCGATGCCCCGATTGGTCGCCACCCGATTCATCGCAAAAAAATGGCGGTAGTCGAAAATGGCCGTCCTGCCCGTACTCATTGGCAAGTGCTGGAACGCATCGGCAACTACAGCTTGCTCGGATTTCGTCTGGAAACGGGACGCACGCACCAAATCCGGGTCCATAGTTTTCATATGGGCCACCCAGTCTTGGCTGACCCCCTCTATGGTCATGGGAAAATACCCAAGGTTAACCTCCAAGGCCAGGTACTGCACGCCTATCGCTTGCAATTTATCCATCCCGTTACCCAAGAAAAAATAAACTGTACCGCTCCGCTGCCCGACAATTGGCTCAAGCTCTTACGATACTTAAGGAATCAGGCTACGATTCTGGACCATCGAGCGGCTCATCCAATAGTCCTGGAATGGGATTGATTTCCAGTCGTTTATGCTCCAGGTCAACTACAGGGACTAAAGCCTGGACAAATGGAACCATCAGCTGTTTGTTGGGCGTTTGAATCACCAGAATGTCGTTGCCAAAGGTATTCATATCCACCACGGGCCCAAGGACCGCACCTGTATCCTGACGATAAGCGATCAGACCAATCAGGTCCATGACATGAAATTCACCGCTCTCTAGTACAGGCCGCTCTTCGCTGGAGACCACGAGCTGCCAACCGCGCAAAGCTTCTGCTGCATCCAGATCTTCAATGCCCTTCAGTTGGACCAGATACTGTTTTTTACTGGCGTGATAGCGGCCCGATAGGAGATAGACATCCCGCTGTTGCCCATCCGGTCCTTGCAGTATGCGCGGGCCTGATTCCGTCAAGCGTTCTGGAAAATCCGTTTCTGGTAGAACTTTCAACTCACCTTTGAGGCCGTGGCTACCCACTACCGTCCCCACTAACCACCAAGTTCCTTCTGTCATATCAAAAGCAGCCCAAGCATAAAGCAATCACAAAGGTATTTGAGAATAGCAGAGCAGACGGCTAAGATCTGGGTGCTGTTCTAGACAAAATATACCAGCAAGCCTCCTATAGCCTTTCATTGATATTTCAAGAGGAAGAGGAATCCGTGATTTTAGAGAGCGAATATTGCCCAATGTGTCGCTTTGGACAGCTAGCCACTATGTCTTTAATGGACACTTTATCCTGTGTTCAATGCAATCACATCTTCACCGTAGATGCTAGTCAGCAGACCGTGACCGTAGTCGATAGTGCTAAACCCTTAACGTGGCATTGGAGTGGTCGCACCTGGCGCGGAGTTCATGCTAAGGGTACGGAATTAGGACAGGCAGATTGTTTAGCGGGAATAGCGCTCATTCTATTCCCAGCAATCATCGTTGGACTCCTGGCCTATTGTTTTCCAGCCCCACCCAATACTCCCTGGGCATGGTTTCCTCTCTTTTGGACGGGTCTGACGTTCCTCTTGCATCTCCTATTAGTAAGTAGCATTTTTCTTAACTATTATCAGTTTCCTCTTGCTATTTATCTGAAAGCGCTAGGACGTTATCTTTTGAGACAAGAGGGCTACAGAGGAAGCATGAATCGTGGACATGGATAATCAACGAACCATACTGTTAAACCTAGGGCCTAACAGTCAAGTATCGGTGCAGGAAATTCTAGAAGCGATTCAATCCCTAGAAAAGCAGAAAGTAACAGGCAAAAATCAAGAAGCTCTAGCAGGAGCATGGAGCTTACTGTGGACCAGTGGCACTAAAAAATATCAAGCATCTAACAAGGATTTGCTCAAACCAATATCTTCTACGACCTCTGTTATTCAACGCTTCGATACAGGTCGAAGCTGGATAGAAAATGAAGTTCGCCTTCCCTATTTCTGTTTAACGGTAGAAGGGCCATTTCTCTATAGTGCAGAGAAAAAGATTCAATTTACGTTCCAGCAATTGCGATTAAAACTGGGATTCTTACCTGAAATTAAAATTCCTTTTGGTAACTGGGCTTCTGGCTGGTTGAGAACAACGTATTTAGACAAAGAACTCCACATTGAGCGAGGCGACCGGGGTGGAGTTTCTGTTTATCGAAAAGTCATTTCTTAATCAAAAATCCTTCCCCTATTTCTAAAACATGGATTTATTCGATCAACACCGTTTGCAACAGATTGAATCGGAAGCCCCTCTAGCAGCCCGGATGCGTCCCCGCACCTTGGATGAGTTTGTCGGGCAAGATTTGATTGTCGGGCCAGGACGACTATTGCGCAGAGCGATTCAGGCAGACCAGCTTTCTTCCCTTATTTTCTATGGCCCACCGGGAACGGGAAAGACTACTCTGGCAAGGATTATTGCCAATACGACCCGCGCTCATTTCATCCCGATTAATGCGGTCTTGGCGGGGGTGAAAGAGATTCGGGCCGCCATCGAAGTGGCCCAGGAAAAACGTGGACTTCATAGCCAGCGCACGATTCTCTTTGTCGATGAAGTGCATCGCTTTAACAAAGCCCAGCAGGATGCGCTGCTACCTTGGGTCGAGAATGGAACGATTATCCTGATTGGGGCAACAACCGAAAATCCTTATTTTGAAGTCAACAAAGCCCTGGTCAGTCGTTCGCGACTCTTCCAGCTCAAGCCTCTAAATGAAAAAGACCTACGCCAGGCAGCCGAACAAGCGCTCAAAGATCCAGTCCGAGGCTATGGCAAACGCAAGGTCCAAGTGGAACCGGAAGCGCTTGACCATCTCGTGAATATAGCCAATGGGGATGCCCGCGCCCTGCTCAATGCCCTGGAACTAGCCGTCGAAACCACGCTACCCGATGCTTCCGGAAACCTCGTCATAACCCTCTCCGTTGCCGAAGAATCGATCCAACAACGAGCCGTTCTCTACGACAAAGAAGGTGATGCTCACTTCGATACGATCAGCGCTTTTATCAAGAGTGTGCGTGGTTCTGACCCCGATGCTGCCCTCTATTGGCTGGCCCGCATGGTCTATGCCGGAGAAGATCCACGTTTTATCTTTCGCCGCCTGCTGATATTAGCCAGTGAAGATGTGGGCCTCGCCGATCCAAATGCGGTGGTCGTCGTTAATGCTTGCGCCGGGACCTTTGAACGGGTTGGCATGCCCGAAGGACGCTATCCCCTAGCCCAAGCGACCCTCTATCTAGCTACAGCCCCTAAGTCGAACAGTGTGATGGCCTTTTTCGATGCTTTGTCCACGGTCGAGCGCGAACGGGAGGGCGAAGTGCCCAATCCTCTCAAAGATTCCAGTCGGGACAAAGAAGGATTTGGTCACGGAGCCGGATATCTCTATCCTCATGCCTATCGGGACCACTGGGTAGCTCAGCAATATTTACCGAAAAGTTTGCAGGGGCAGGTGTTTTATCAACCTTCTGACCAAGGGTTTGAAGCAGCAATTCGGACTCAGGTTGCTCGTCATCGAGAGGCACAGCTGGCTGCTTTGGTTAATCGGACTGAATTACCAGAAGTGCTCACGTTTGGTCCACAGGACAAAGGCTACGACCGCTGGGTACAACGCACCCTCGGCCAGGTCGGCCAACAGTTGGGTGTATTGCGGGACCGACTGTTTACCTTGGCCCAACTGCAACGACATCAAGTAGTCCTAGACCTGAATGCTGAAAGTGGATTACTGACCTGGGAGGCTTTGCGTCAGGTTCCAGAAGGTGGAGTCTATGCCTGTGCCCATAACCCAGCGGATGCGGAGGCTTTACGGGAACAAGCAGCCTCTCTGCCTGAATTGGTGCGTCCGATTATCTTGGCAGCCGAGTTAACAAAATTATCCACGGTGCTTACACAGCAAGCTCCCGGCGTCCAGTTTGACTGCATCCTCGGACGCAATGCTCTGCTCCATGAAGAGGATAAGGCCAGCATCCTCCAATCCCTGATTCCATACTTAAATTCCCAAGGATTGTTTATCTTGGCAGAAACAATTCCACGTCATGCTCAACGACTGTATCGCCTGCTAGAACCCACAGGATTAGATAAGAAACTGTACAAACGCTGGATGGAGGCTGAAGAATCCATCTACACCCAAGCCACAGACCCGATGGTGAATTGGGATGAGCAAGACTTCGTCGCTCTGTTTGAAGCGGCTGGTTTAACCGTCGAGATGCATCAGGAAGAAACCCAAACAGAAATTCGGATCACGCCTGCACTTTTAGACCGCTGGTTTAATCAACAAGATAAAAACCATCGTCTCACCTATGCCAATCACCTTGCGTCTTCTCTCTCCGCGAAAGAAGTGGCGACTTTACGAGATTTATTCACACAGCAGCTCCGCAATCAAATTGTTCCTTGGAAGAGCACAACGGCGATTATCAAGGCTTATTGATCCCCCCGCTCCCCCCTTGATAAGGGGGGCAAGACTATTTACGGCGTAAAGTTCTTTTTAGCCGGGGGGGATCGCTCCAGAAATTCTTGGTAGATCGCGTCATATTCCTTGGCTTTTTCAGGCTCCGGAAAGATGGTTTTTCCTTTTTGGAATAGCTTCTGGACGGCCTCCTCTACGGAACATTGCCATGCGCCAGCGGCGGCTACCATCGCTGCTCCCACCGCAGGCTGAGGATATTTGGCCAGAACCAGGGCTCGATTCAAAATGTTCGCTCGGATGGTAAGCCAGAGGGAACTGCGACAACCGCCTCCCGTAGTGTGCACCGGACCTTCAAAAGTTAGTCCTAATGCCTGTAAACGCTCAATACCCAAGCGTTCGACATATCCTATTCCTTCCAAAAGGGCCGCATAAAATTTCAGGGACTCTATTTTTTCTTCGGGCCAGAAACCAGCAAACTGGGCATCTTGCACAGGGAATCGCTCCCCTTTCTGCCACAGGGGATAACAGACTAACCCGGTCGGAATCTGTGCACTTGCGGCTCTGTCAAGGGCAGCGAAATCAGCTTCTGGAAAAAAGTGATTCAATGCTCCACCTCCACAGGAAGAAGCCGCACCCGGTAGCCAGCCTGTGCGGTCTGGATGCAGATGAGAATAGACCGAACCATCGGCGGTCTGGATTTTTTCCTGACTGGTGGCTTTGAAAATCAGGGTGGTGCCCAAAGAAGTACTAATCTGTCCAGGCCCAATCGCTCCTGTGGCTAGCTGACCTGCGCAGCCATCCGTTAATCCAGCAACCAGCAAGACCTCCGGGCCAAGTTCCCAATCAGGGGATGCATACCCAAGAACCGTACCGGGCGCAACGACCTTAGGAAATTTCTCAACGGTCAACTGATGGGACGCTAACCAATCAGCAGGCCAGCGATAACGGTCCAGGTCAAATCCACTTTTCAGCGCCGAGGTATGGTCCGTAATCTGCGGTTCAGCCCCCAATTTATGAAGCAAAAAATCATTAGGATGAGCTAAGTAACTCTCTGCATATTTCTTAGGAAAGGTTTGTGCCCACCATAGCCAGCGGCTCAACCCCCAACTACTGGATATGCCCAGTTGTTGGGCCTGTGTTTTACCGCGTGGATCGTCGTATAGCCAGGCATGAGCTAGAGGATTACCTTGGTGGTCCACCGCCAGAATCGTACCGGAAGTACCGCAAATACTCAGGGCTGTGATTTGTTCTTGTTTAAGCTTTATTTTGACCTGTTGCAGTATTTGCCTCAAGCTTCCTAACCACTGCTGAGGGACAGTCTCTGGCTTTGCCCATACCTGAGAAGCTTCAGCCCGCAGCTCTCCTTGCGAGTCAATGGCGACGACTCGGAGGCCAGAGGTACCGAGGTCAATACCTAAGAAAACAGGAACGTTCACAGTTTTTCAGTAGTGTTCTTTTCCAGAAAGATACGGACTCCTTCGAGAGCTTCGCGGACGGTCGAGTAATATTCCAAGTCCCCTTTTGTATTCAAGGCTCCTTCATTGCGCGTAGCCAAATGCAGCAATTCCATGATTCGCCCCATCTCAAAAAGCACACGGGATTTTTCAAGATGCTCATATTCAGGCCAGGGACCATATTGAGCTTCCCAGACTTCGGGATTCTGATTAAACAAGCTGTAGTTCTGGCTGTACTTAGCCAGGATTTGTTCTAAGTCAGCCTCATTCATCGCCATGTCTCACAAAACAGTAGTCTGATAGTAGAACTATTTATTCTCCTTATGGCTTTTCATGGCTTTTCACCTGAGCACCGCTTTTTTGACGATTGCGACCATAGACTTTGACGACCTCATTGCCTTTTATCAGGGTTTGTTGACCCAAGAGCCCAAACCCCTTACTCCAAATGTCTATGCTGAATTCAACTTTCCTGGCTTACGTTTAGCTATTTTCAGACCGAAAGACTCTAATGCTTCAGAATTCAACCATTCAGCCAATAGTTCAATGAGTATCTGCTTAGAAGTAGATAGTTTAGAAGAAGTAATAGCGAAACTAGAAGAGTTAGGTCATGCTCCCCAAGGAGAAATTATGACAGCTTCTCATGGTCGAGAAATCTATGCCTATGACCCCATAGGAAATCGGCTCATCCTCCATCAGGGAGACGAAAAGGCTAAGGTTTCTCCCTAGAGCTATGCGTAAGCAGTTATAGCAAAGTAGTCAACTTTTGCAAGACTTCGATAATTGTTGCTTCTGGCAAGGTGCAAATAAACTCTGCATTTCGTATACGCCAATCGAGGCTCTTAACTTGATCAGAAAGAACAATGCCTGTGACTGCTAATCCTTTTGGAAGAAGAACTTCAAAGGGATAACCTTTAACTTGGTTCGTAATTGGACATAAGATAGCAAGTCCAACTTTTTTGTTATAAGCTATTGCTGAAAGGATGACAGCAGGGCGGCGTCCAGCTTGTTCTCGTCCGGCTTGAGGATCCAAGGTAATCCAGATGGCATCACCGCGATCAGGGGTATAGGCCATAGAACTTACCAGAACTCTTTACCTACGGCAGGTCCTGTTTGAACTTCACCATGAATATTCTCTTCAGTCACTCCCTCAAGGAGTTGTTCGAGCGTCAATTTTTGTTCAATAACCGGAACTACTAAGAGTTTTCCATCAACAAGGGATACATCCACTAGGGAGTCTTGAGTCAAGTGGACTTCCGTCGCAAAGGATTTAGGAATGCGGAGTGCAAGGCTATTTCCCCACTTCTGAACACGAGCTTTCATTTCACTTACTCACAATGTATCTACAAAGAAGATACATTATTTCTTAGGGGAAGGCAAGATTGATAGTTGTGGATGGAGTATACCGTCGTTCACTTTGGGGCATCTTAAGCATGAAGTCTCAAAACGCAGCTCGTGAAAAAAGTTTTTCTATATGTTCTTATTTTGCTTACTGCTTCCCCAGTTTTAGCTCAAACATTACCTAATTGGCTTGAAAAACAGGTTCGTTCCGGTTCTTTATCCCGTCAAGAAGCAGTCCTTCTGTGGAAAGGAAGCCAGAGCATTCAGCCTAGAACATCTATCCCAGAGATAAAAGCAGAACAGAAAAAAGTGACACCACAAGCTTCTTCGGCATCTACTGTTGCAGCCAATGTCATGTCTCCAGATTGTCCAGAGTCGATTATTTCAGAGATAAGAGCGCGCTTCCCCTATGACACAATTGTCGATGGTCCGCATTTTGGGAACCAACGATATACAGAGACCTTAGATATTTTTGAGGGGAACCTTCGGAATATTAGTAGTGGAGATTCAGACAGTATGCTTGGCAGATTTCTCACAGCCATCAAAGAATCATCTCCATTTACCACACCTGTATGTGGTCGACCTAGCGGGAAGCTAACTGTTTCTGCTACGAACATCGAGAATTCTATAAAGCAATGGTCACTCAAAATTGCTCTAGTCAATTCAACATTAAAATAATAAAAACCAATAGATCTTGAGTAAATCCCAGTTCCCCACAGAATTGGCTACGGTCAGTGTACACAGCCCCCCTGCCCCCCAACTTTGGGGGGTTCTGACTTCAAAGTCCCCCAGAATTGGGGGATTTAGGGGGCGGTTCAAATGAAGATTTAAGCAGATTTAACTTGTGTGTACACAGTAGCCCAGAATTGGGGGCTAGGGGGGCAAAAAAAACGGGGCCTAAACCCCGCTTTTTATTTCTAACGACGACCCGATTTACTCTTGCGTCTGCTGATAATCAGCTTGCTGCTGAGTTTCTTTTTCTTGCGGGTCTTGTAACCCAGGGTAGGCATACCCCAAGGAGTACGAGGCTGTCCTCCAATCGGAGACTTGCCTTCCCCTCCACCATGGGGGTGATCCACCGCGTTCATGGTGACGCCTCGGTTATGAGGACGACGACCCAACCAACGCTGACGACCAGCCTTACCAACCGTGATGTTCTTGTGGTCGATATTTCCGACTTGACCAATAGTGGCGTAGCACTCTTTGCGGACCTTGCGCACTTCACCAGAGGGCAGCTTGAGGGTGACATAGTCTCCTTCACGGGCCACCAATTGAACGGCAGCGCCAGCAGCCCGAGCCATCTGAGCTCCACGTCCGGGCATGAGCTCTACGGCATGGACCGTCGTACCCAAAGGAATACGCTCTAGACGAGTAGCATTACCGACGAAAAAATCTGCAGACTCACCAGCAACAATGGTTGCGCCCACTTCCAATTTCAGAGGATGAAGAATGTAGCGGCGCTCTTTATCTTCATACTCAACCAAAGCAAGGCGAGCGTTGCGGTTGGGATCATACTCTATGGCGATGATATTGCCGATGATGTCACGCTTGTCGCGCTTGAAGTCGATCATCCGATAGAGACGCTTGTGGCCGCCTCCCCGAAAACGAGAGGTGATAATACCCCGGTTATTGCGTCCTGCTTTGCGATGCAGCCCTTTAGTAAGGGATTTCTCGGGAGTGGATTTAGTGATTTCACTAAAGTCCGAATTGGTACGCGTCCGGGTTCCCGGTGTCATCGGACGGTAGGTACGAAGGCCCATCATGTACTCCTTGATAAGACAGTGCGGGGCTAGGGCCCCTTTACTGAGATGAGCAGCACCGCGATAGGGATTCCACGGCACTGGCAGATAGTTAAATTGGCACAGCCTTTAAATATACGACATTGGCAGAACGCACGCATAGCATCTGTTCATAGAAGAAACAAGAAACTACGAATTTCATGAAAAGTTTTTACCTATCTGATAACTTTTGACGAATTGTTGGGAATTATAGACACCCAAGACGGTACCTACTTTTAGGCACTGCTTTTAAATACTCCTCGCAGGGAAATCTATGACTCCCTTGATTAGCCTTTTCGCAAGTTTATGTGCGGCCAGTGCCGGTGGAATTCGTGTGGGTCTACCCCTTTTATTGATTGTTTTCATCAGTGGAGCCCAAACAGAAAGTGGGCTCGGGCAATTTTTGGCTCAACCTCTGATGTTAGTCATCCTGTTTGCTTGGACGCTGATAGAAGTTGTCGCTTCTAAAACAGCCCTTGGGCAGCGGGTTGTCCGACTGGTGCAGTTTGGCTTAACGCCCATAGTTGCTGGCCTCCTAGCCGCAGCTTTTTGGTCTGGAGATTTCTGGCCTGGTGTGGGCGTCGTTTTGCTAGGCGCGCTCATCGCCTCTGTTTTTCAACTGGTACAGAGTGGTTTTCTATTTCGCACGGGGCCGCTTCCCACCTGGGCTAGCTTCCTGCAAGATGGCGTCTGTGGACTGCTACTTGTCTTTGCTTACTATGCGCCAGAGCTCGGAGCAGGGGTGATACTCAGTCTTTTGCTATTGGCTCTGGGGCAAGCCCAAAGCTGGCGTAGGCCCACTGAATCCTATTTACTGGAGTTCCATACTGAACGGCAACTCACCCGCGCTGGTGCCCAAACTCCACGAGTGTGAAATAATGTAAAGGATTGATGAAGGCACATCCTTTTGGAGGATTCCTCTGCCATGGATATAAATGATAAGGAAGTAGATCAAGCAAATCAATCTACTGAACAACAAAACTCTGATCAAACTGCTGAAAAGAATATGTGGCAGAGCGCTGCAGGTCCTGAGTGGCTCTATGACACCTCTGAAGAAATGGAACAAGCCCGTGATGCTCTGTTAGGGGATTACAACATGTGGGTGCAGCTCGCTGGCGGTACCCGCGATGACGCCCTGCAGGTATTCATGACCGATTATCCCGGTGGTCCGATGGCAATTGGCGGTGATACCAAGCTCCGCGAGTATTTGGAAGCCCGTTTTCCTTGGGCTATTGCCTATAGGCTGTTTGAGTACCGAACCGGGATTTTCAATGCCATTACATTTCTGGTAATGCTCGCCGGTCTAGGTTTTCTCGCCTGGTACGGCCTCAAAAAGTAAATTGTCCTCTTAGAATACAGGTATGCCCTCCATTCGCCGTCTTGTTTTAGGGCTTTCCTCCATCGCCCTGTTGTCTCTGAGTGCTTTTGCCGATAGTGCTTTTGCAGGCAAAAACGATGACCTCTATGAGGGGAATAATATTTTTATTCTCTATGGAGGCAATGGCGCCATTATCCAGCCCCGGACTACGTTAGAAGAGTCTAAGAAGCGTAGTCAGCCTGTCGTGTTATTTTTTTACGTCAATGACTCTCGGGATGCGAAGCAGATGTCCCCAGTTATCTCTCAGCTCCAGGTTAACTACGAAAAAAAAGTCAACTTTATCGCCATCGATGCCGATGCTTTCGTGGGCTTACCGAAACAGAAGGAGGCTCGCAAGTACTATCAAGGCAAAGTCCCTCATACTTTGATCTTTGACCGAACCGGAATGCTCACATATAGCGGGCTAGGCGTCCGTCCCGCTCCAGAAGTAACAGCAGCGCTTAAAGCCGTGATTCCTTAGAACGTACTTTTATATCCCCTCTAACAGATGCCCCTATGAACATCTATCTTCCACACCTAGCCAGTCGGAAACCCCCTGTCCTCACCGTAGACATTGAGGAAAATCTTGCCAATTTACCGAGCCTGACGCCGGTAAGAGGCCAAATGACGGTATCTCATCGAGGCAGTTTTTTGGAAATCAAGGGGCACGTGCAAACCATTACCAGCCTCACCTGCCATCGCTGCTTAGGCCAATACAATCACCGTTTAGAAGCAGATATTGATGAAATCGTGTGGCTACAAGAAGTGGCGAAAGCAGTAGATGAAGATTTGGAGGAGCTGGATGAACATTTACCGGAGGATGGGACTTTAGATGTCTATGATTTGGCCTATCAACATCTCAGCTTAAACTTACCGTTCCAAAATATTTGTGCTCAAGATTGTGCCGGAATTCTTCCCTCTGCAACTGATTCTGAGGCCACCAATGATCCCTCAGATTGCCTGGATCACCGTTGGGAAGCCTTGAAGAAGCTAAAACAGGATTAGGAGAAAGGCACAATCCTGATAAAATCAAGCCAGTCTACCGGGATTATATGCGAATTGCGCTGGATGCCATGGGCGGAGACTATGCCCCTTCTGAAATCGTCCTCGGGGGACTCTGGGCCCGTGAGCAACTGGGCGTTGAGATTCTATTAGTTGGGCACACCGCCAAGCTAGAGAAAGAACTCAAAAAAAATCAGGCCCTGGGAAAAGTAGAAATAGTGGAAGCGCCTGAGCAGATAGAGATGAGCGAGGAGCCCGTCGAAGCGATCCGCCGCAAGAAGAAAGCGTCTATTTCTGTAGCGATGGACCTGATTAAAGAAGGACGGGCTGATGCCGTGGTGGCGGCAGGCAATACGGGTGCAGCGATGGCCGCCGCCAAGATAAAGCTTAGGGCTTTGGTCGGAATCGAGCGGCCTGCTATTGGCGCTTTGCTGCCCACGCTGAAAGCAGACAAACGGGTCTTAATCCTAGACGTTGGTGCAAATGTGGACTGCCGTCCCCGGTATTTAGAGCAGTTCGGTTTGATGGGGGCGGTCTATGCCCAATATGCCTTGGGCGTTGAGAATCCACGAGTAGGACTCTTGAATATTGGCGAGGAGCCGACCAAAGGCAATGAACAAGCTTTAGAAACCTATGCGCTCCTGGAACGCAATCCCGCCATTCCGTTTGTGGGGAACTGTGAAGGGCGCGATGTCTTGATGGGGGCGTTCGATGTCGTCGTTTGCGATGGCTTTATTGGCAATATTCTCCTGAAATTTGCTGAGGGAGTGGGTCTGGTCGCTTTGCAGATCCTCAAAGAAGAGCTTCCACAAGGGCCGACGGGAAAGATGGGAGCCTTCATCCTGCGTGATAATCTCCAGCAAGTGAAGCGGCGTATGGATTACGCCGAGTATGGTGGAGGTCTGCTACTAGGGGTCAATGGAATCTGTGTCATCACCCATGGCTCTTCCAAAGCCAGTGGCGTGCTCAATGCCGCCCGGATTGCTAAGGAAGCGGTAGAGAACAAAGTGCTAGAGCGCATTCAGAAGAACTTTTCTCCTTCGATCCCACCAGGCCGAGCTGGCTGAATGTGGGGAAATAAGAAGGAAAAAAGAAAAAGAGAGGTTACCTATGCCTTTTCAAGGCTACTGTGTCCTCAGTAAGGGAGTCATGGTTGATGCAACTTGCCAAAGTTAAATTGACAGGAGTAGGAGCGGCACTTCCCACCCAGGTGCTGAGTAACGAAGACTTGGCAAAATTTCTCGATACTTCTGATGCCTGGATTCACTCCCGTACCGGCATCCATCAACGTCATATCTTAGAAGCCGACCAAAGAGTTACGGACTTAGCGATTAGGGCCGGAAAAGCAGCTTTAGCACAGGCAAAGGTGACTCCAGAACAGGTAGACCTTATCCTGCTGGCAACCTCTACGCCCGATGATCTTTTTGGGTCGGCCCCAGAAGTACAGGCGGGTTTGGGTGCCCACCATGCCGTTGCCTTTGATCTGAGTGCAGCCTGTTCTGGCTTTGTATTTGCTTTAGTGACTGCAGCCCAATATTTACGGACTGGTACCTACCGTCGGGTCTTGGTGATTGCCGCAGATGCCCTTTCCCGGACCGTAGACTGGTCCGACCGCTCTATTTGTGTACTCTTTGGCGATGGAGCCGGAGCCGTCCTTCTTGAAGCAGAGGATGCGGATAGCGATGATGGCCTTTTAGGATTCGAACTGCGCACTGACGGGACGGGGGCTTCTCTACTGCGTTTAGAAGTAGATCCTTCCCAAGTAATCAGTCCTACAGAAGGTCTGACTTTGCCCCGCCAAGCCTATCAGACGATGACGATGAATGGCCGTGAAGTCTATCGTTTTGTGGCCGGCGCTGTACCAGAAATAATTGAAAAAGCTTTATTCCGCTCTGGTCTTTCTTTAGACAAAGTAGATCATGTAATTCTTCACCAGGCCAACCAGCGGATTATCGAAGCGGTTGCCCAACGCTTAAAAGTGCCTCCCAAAAAGATGGTTAGCCATATTGCAACCTGTGGAAATACCTCTGCTGCTTCGATTCCGATTGCGTTGGCAGCCGAGATGGAAGCAGGCCGAATTCAGCGAGGAGCAACTTTAGTAATGGCAGGCTTTGGCGCAGGTCTTAGCTGGGGAGCTGCTGTAGTCCGATTGGGTCACCTATGACTTTGCTTTTTCTGCGCCACACTCTGGAAGATTTGCTAAATGGTCAGGCTTTACCGCGAGCACAGGCCAAGCAATTGATGGACCTGTGGCTCAATAGCGAAATTCCTGATAGCTTTTCCGGGGCGATTTTGGCAGCGCTGAGGGCTAAAGGAATCACCGCCGAGGAACTGACAGGAATGGCCCAAGTGCTTCAGGAAGCTTCTGCCTCTTCGGTCCTCACTCCTGCACCTAACGGAACTATTGATACCTGTGGAACGGGTGGAGACGGGGCTGGAACGTTTAATATTTCCACCTCCGTCGCTTTTGTAGCGGCAGCTTGTGGGGTTCCTGTGGCTAAGCATGGAGGCCGCTCTGCCTCTGGAAAAGTCGGTTCTGCCGATGTCCTAGAATTTCTGGGTGTGAATCTCCAAGCTCCTTCTGAAAACATCCGTGCTGCCCTTGACGAAGTGGGGATTACTTTTCTTTTTGCACCCGGCTGGCATCCTGCCATGAAAAGTATTGCTCCTATCCGTCGGGAACTGGGCATTCGCACGGTTTTTAATCTCTTAGGGCCTCTGGTCAATCCTCTGAATCCTACAGGTCAGGTCGTCGGTGTCTATCAAGAGAGCCTGCTGCCTATGGTCGCTCAAACCCTCCGCAATTTGGGCCGAGAAAGAGGGGTAGTTCTTTTTGGTTTAGAAGGATTAGACGAAGCAGGATTAGCTGCTCCCACCTGCGTAGCCCGATTTCATCAAGACCTGTTTTTCAGCGAACGGATTGAGCCTAACACCTTGGGCATTGCCTCAGCGCCGCCAGAAGCTATTGCTGGAGGAGAAGGTGTCGAAGAGAATGCTCAGATTATGCAGGCAGTCCTCCAAGGAAAGGGCACTCAAGCCCAGGCAGACGTGGTAGCCCTAAATACCAGTGCAGCGCTCCTAGTTGCTGGAAAAACAGAATCCTGGCAAGCAGGCTACCTCATTGCTAAAGAGTGTCTTGCTTCTGGTGCGCCTTGGGAGAAGTTAGAAGCTCTAGTTAATTATCTTCATTCTTCTTGATAGCAAGAAACATTTATACATTACATTTGCAGATCCCCCAGCAAGAGAGAACTTTAATCCTTTAAGGGTTTGCCCCCCTTACTAAAAGGGGGCTCAAGCAAATTTCTGGTTCAGGCCCCCTTTGATAAGGGGGATGGGGGGATCTTCTGATTTTGGCAGGTGGTCTTAGAACAGCTAAGGCCGTGGAGCACTAGGGCATAAATCTGCCAGGAAACAATTGCCGCAATCAGGCTTGCGCGCATCACAGGTGGCTCGGCCATGATAAATCAAGCGAATCGACCAGTTTTCCCAATCAGCTTGAGGCAGAATTTTCATCAGGTCTTGTTCTATCTTTCCTGGGTCAACTTGCTGAGTAAAGCCGAGGCGATTACAAAGGCGCTTGACGTGGGTATCGACGGTCACGCCAGCATTGATCCCATAAGCATGAGCAAGAACCACATTCGCCGTTTTACGGGCTGCACCCGGTAAGGTAATTAACTGCTCCATCGTGTTGGGAACAACGCCATCAAATTCACGGATGATTTTCTGAGCAGCAGCCTGAATATTCTTAGCTTTGTTGCGGAAAAATCCTGTGGATTTGACCAGCTCTTCAATCTCTTGGGGGCCAGCCTCCGCCATTGATTGGGCATCAGAGAATCGTGCAAACAGAGCAGGCGTCACCTTATTGACCCGTTCATCCGTACATTGAGCCGAGAGGATCGTCGCCACCAAGAGTTGGAAAGGCGTTTCATAGTCTAGGGAACAGGTGGCATCTGGGTAATGAACTTTGAGCCGAGTCAAAACTTCTAAGGCTCTGGCTGTCTGAGCTTTACGGGAAACACAAGGCATAGGTTAACTGTTGAGGCGAAGCGCACCCGCTAGTAGCGAAAACGTATCTTTGAAAATCAAGACCAAGCCCAAACCAACCAGCAAGAGTAAACCTGTTTGCATCACCTTCGCTTGGAACGCTTCAGAAGCAGGCTTACCACGCACAGCCTCAAACAAAAGGAAAACTAAATGTCCACCGTCCAAAGCGGGTAAGGGAAGAATATTCATCACACCTAAACTGATGCTGATAATCGCCGTTAGCCAGAAGAAAGAGCGCCAATCATCTTGAATCAGTTGGGAACCTTTATCGACGATACCAACCGGGGAAGAAAGATCATTTACACTGGTATTGCCAGAGAACAATCCAACAATGCCCCCAATCGTCTGGCTAAACATGCCGCCGTAGACCTGATTGGTTTTGCTCACGGCTTCAGAAAAGTTGGAGACTGAGCGATAGACACGGTCACCATGAGGCTGTAGCCCTACTCCGATTTGGCCTTTCTGATTGGGCTTTATCTGTAGCGTCAGCTGCTCTTTGCTCTGAACCTTCTCAACCCTGATGGTGACAGGCCTGTCTTTGCTGCCCTTGATCACCTCAGCCATGACCCCAAGCCCTTTCTCGTTACCCGCCAAGGGCTGACCATTTACAGCAAGCACCACATCGCCCGCCTTCAGATCTGCCTTTTGAGCAGGGCTGTCTGGCATGATTTGGGTCAGTAAAACTCCGCCAGGGGTTGCCTGATGTCCGTCGGGGAGACCCCCAAAACTGATCATGGCGATAAGCGCAAACCAAGCAAAGATAAAGTTGGCAATCACCCCAGCTGAAATCACAATGATTCGCTGAATCACTGGGCGATTTTTTAGCAAATTAGGGTCATTTGTCGGAATCTTGCTGTCGGGGTCTTCATCAGGAAAACCAACGTAGCCTCCCAGAGGGATAGCCCGGACTGCATATTCTGTCATCGGCCCTTGATACTTCCAGATCACGGGGCCAAAACCGATGGAAAAGCGCGTGGCGTAAATCCCCTGCAATCGGGCTGCTAGAAAGTGGCCCAGCTCATGAATAATGATCAGGATCAGGATCGAAAATATGGCAGCGAGGATGGAAAAAAGTTGCATGAAGATAGGACCTCAAACCACAGGAGCGGGGTTATAAATTCTTTCACTCTCTCCATTGTAGGCAAGAGCGTAGCAGATTCGTCCATAGTGCCTTAGACAGAGATAAATTCTGAGTGCCCTCGCCACGCTAAAATTGATAACACTAGCTATCTGTAGAGTTTGACCTGTGACCTATACGCCGCTTTCTACCCCATCTGCGACCGATGCCGCACAACCCAGCCTTCCGCTTGGTCCTCGCCCAGACACTCTGGGAAGGTATGGGATCTACGGGGGTAAATATGTACCAGAGACTTTGATGAGCGCTCTGGAAGAATTGGAAAAAGCTTATAGGCACCACACCCAAGACCCTCAATTTCAGCAAGAACTCCAGAGCTATTTGAAAGATTTCGTCGGTCGTGAAACCCCGTTATATTTTGCGGAACGGCTTACGCAGCACTACGGCGGTCCACAGATTTACCTGAAGCGCGAAGATTTAAATCATACGGGTGCCCACAAGATTAACAATGCCTTGGGCCAAGCCCTGCTAGCACTCAGAATGGGTAAAAAGCGGATTATTGCAGAAACAGGAGCTGGCCAGCATGGGGTGGCTACGGCAACTGTCTGTGCCCGTTTTGGCTTGGAATGCATCATCTATATGGGTGTGGAAGACATTCAGCGTCAGTACCTCAATGTTGTCCGCATGAAACTCATGGGTGCGAAAGTGCATCCAGTATCCTCAGGCAGCGGTACGCTCAAAGATGCGACCAGTGAGGCCATCCGCGATTGGGTAACCAATGTCAACGATACTCACTATATTCTGGGCTCTGTCGCTGGTCCCCATCCTTATCCGATGATTGTACGAGACTTCCAGGCAATCATTGGCCGTGAAACCCGTAAGCAGTGCATGGAGCGTTTTGCTCGTCTACCCGATGTGCTCTTGGCCTGTGTTGGTGGTGGCTCCAATGCCATGGGCTTGTTTCACGAGTTTATAGACGAACCAACAGTACGGATGATTGGCATTGAAGCGGCGGGAGAAGGAGTGCTCACGCCCCGCCATGCTGCAACGCTGACGAAAGGCCGAGTTGGCGTGCTCCACGGAGCGATGAGCTATCTCTTGCAAGACGATCAAGGCCAGGTTCAAGAGGCTCATTCTATTAGTGCTGGTTTGGATTATCCTGGCGTTGGGCCTGAGCACAGTTACCTTAAAGACAAGCTACGAGCGGAGTACTACAGTATTTCCGACCAAGAAGCCTTGGATGCTTTTCAGCAAGTTTCTCAGTTGGAAGGAATCATTCCGGCTTTAGAAACGGCCCATGCTTTTGCATACCTTGGAACCCTCTGCCCTACCCTAAAGTCTGACCAGATTATAGTGATTAACTGCTCCGGTAGAGGGGACAAAGACGTCAATACGGTAGCCGCTCGTTTAGGAGATAAGTTGGGTTAAATGCACAAGATTACGATTTGGGCTTTGTTGTCCGTACTCGCTTGGAATACACCTGTATTTGCCCAAGCTTCCTCTTTAGGAGGCACGGTAACTCCCCAGCAAACGACGACAAAGTCTCCTAGCGATAGTTTTAACAAGAATGTGCAGCAGAAAGCAGAGGAAGAAGCGCTTGGTAATTGGTACAGAGAAGTAATAGATACGCTTAATCAAAAGATGCCCCGCAAACGGTATACCCTCAGGGGAGACGCGAGGGTAACGATTGACAATGCAGGCAAACTCTTGGACGTTCAATGGATTAAGCCTTCCAATGACGAGAAATTCAATACCACAGCCTTTGCTGCCTTAAAAAATGTCACCCTTAGTGCTCCTCCCAAGCCGGATCCATCGGGAGCTTACATTATTGAAATCACCCTGGAAAGTCGGGGTCCTGCGCGTTCGTAGAACCCCTTTGTTTTGTTCATTGTGAACTTTCAGTGTAGGTATACCCTAGACATGGTATTTTTCATTACTAACAAGCCAGAAGCCACCAAGGCTGAAAATTTGAGGAGTGAAGAAGTGTTCTTTAATAACAAAAAGACGAGTCTGGTCATTAAAAGTATCCTTTTAGCAGGCACCCTTTCCATCAGTAGTTTTTATCTTCCGGTACAAGCACAAACCTCTGGAGTACTCTATGCCAGAGCCCCAAAGAAAAAGAAAGTTGCTCGTAAACCGGCACCGGCAAAAGCAGTCACCCTAACGATTAATCGGATCACGGTCATTTCTCCCAGTACCTTAGGTGCAGGAGATGAGTTGGTAGTGCAGGCGGTCGGTACCCCTTCTGCTACAGCAATCCTGGGTGTTGAAGGCGGCCCCCAAGGAATTCCTCTGAAAGAAATACAGCCTGGGGTTTACGAAGCAAACTATACCGTCCGTAAGGATGATAAAGGAACCAAAGCCAAACTTTCAGTTACTTTGAATGCTCCAAAGTCCACCGCTGTGACCAAAGTTTCAGATACGCTTGTTTCGTTAAATGCCCCAGCCGCCACTCCGGTCCCGGTCCCAGCCCCAACCGCAAGTTCTTTGCGCATTGAAAAAATCACGACCCGCGCCACAGGTCCCCTTCTTGCAGGAGATGAACTGGTTGTTAAAGCGACGGGAACCCCTAAAGCAACGGCCTTATTCGCTATTGAAGGATTCGCCCAAAACCTCCCCATGCAAGAGACTCAAGAAGGGATTTATGAAGGAAGATACACGGTTCGCCGAAATGACAGCAAAGCCAACGCTAAGCTGCTTTTAACTTTGAGCCGCCAAGGTTCTGAACCTGTTACCCAGGCCGCTGATAACCCCGTTTCGATAGATGCTCTAGCGCCGCTCCTGCAGAATCCTCAACCCGAAAATGGTAGTTCTGTCGCCAGTCGTACTCCAGATATTTCTACAAGCTTTAGTGATGGAGACGGTACAGGCGTGGATCCACAGACGATTCGTTTGCTGGTCAATGAGAAAGATGTGACCAAACAAGCAACCATTGGTCGAGATTTT
Source organism: Gloeobacterales cyanobacterium (assembly GCA_038245785.1). Classification (GTDB taxonomy): domain Bacteria; phylum Cyanobacteriota; class Cyanobacteriia; order Gloeobacterales; family PMM-0068; genus Sivonenia. Next base: position 34,657 of record JBBRSB010000030.1, read on the forward strand.
GTGGCTTATCGTCCTTCCCAGCAGCTACCCGATAGTAAGACGCAAGTAGAAGTGCAAATGGCAGACCGAGCAGGAAATAGAACTGACCTCAAATGGTCCTTCAGTTTTGGAGCACCAGGAAGTGCTACGACAACGGCACCGACTGAGTCGGCAAAGTTACTACCCACTTTGACGAACTTCAAGAATGGGGACAGCATTGCTATTCCTGCCAAGATTGAGGGAAAGACGGTTCCTTTTGCCAGTGTCCAGATCCAGGCAGAGGCGGCTTCTACTTTGCTCGGTCCTGTTGGTCTTTCTCAGAACATCTTAGATACCACGGTCAAAGCGGACGGAGCAGGGCTCTTTAGCTTTACACTTCAGCCTTCTTTCAACCTACCTTCTGGAACCCGCTATCGGGTAAACATAACGGCTACAGACCCCCAAGGCAGCCAGTCACAAAAAACAGAAGTTCTGTTTGTACAGAAGTAACTTCTATAGATGAAAAAAGAGAGGCATTCTAAATTAGAATGCCTCTCTTTTTATTTCAAATTTGCACTTGAAAAACTAAGCAATATCATCTTGACCCAACGGATGCATCTTGCGATTTTTCATAAGCCTTTTGCAGCTGAAACTGCCCTACTTCCTGTTTCATCGCTTGTACTATCTGGGCAGGAATAGGCTGGCCCTGTAGATAATCATCACGGATGGCATGAATTTGCATAATCTGGCCAACGGATTTTCCTGTCACAATGGAGACTTTTTCCCATTGTTGCAGATAGCTCATTCCGCCTTGCAGTCTTTCTACCTCTGCTTTGAGCTGAGGATATTCAAGTTTTTGCGTAAGCATCATTACCGATTTAGTCTGAGAATTTTCTGACCAGAGTTTGTGCGTGGTTTCCTGTGACCGGGCTTCGCCAAGTTGCGTTTTTACTTGTGAGATTGCTATCTGGACTCTTTCAAGCTTGCCACTGGTCATATTGTATTAGCATGAGATTCATTATTTGCTTGAAGACTCGCTCCAAAGGGATTAAACTAAGACGATTCATTTTTAAAATTTACTCCTCATGTCAAAATACAGTTTCTTTATATGCCTGTTCAGCTAAGGAGCCAGTCGTAAAGGCATCTACTTCTTCTGGAAGCTCTTTATAGCGTGCATAGGCTTTTCTATAGGCAGCTTGAGCTTGTTCAAGCTCAGGGTCAATTTCCTGTCTTAAATGGCAGTAGGTCTGTTCTAGTTTTCTATATAGTGGCTCGCATACCTGAGGATTATTTGCTTTAGCCTCGTACTCTTTTTTAAGCTGGTTATACTCTTGAATCGTCTTTTCATAGGAAAGTCGGAGTAGCGTATGCGTCTTTTCTGCCTGGTCTAACTGCTTGAAAACTTGGTCGCGGTCATGGCTAAACATTCCATAGACGCTTTGGTACCATTCATGAGCTTGGGCGAATTGCAGCGTTTGGAGAGGAGTGTGCTTCGCTGTCTCGACTGCCCGTTGAATAACAGACTGATTCTTAGTCCCTACTTCTTGTGCAATCTGCTGTGCTGTTCTCTGTTTTCCATCAGGAGGATAACTTGCTAACAGTTCGGCAACTCGGTAGATTTGTTCACTATGGCGTGCTTCATGGTAAAGCATCTCGGCCAAGCTAGCAGCATCTTTTATAGATAGATAGGAGCTATTGAGTAGGTTTTGACTGATTCCGATGCTCCAATTTTCAGAGAGGAATTCTCCCTGTGTATCGGAAGGAAGGTTGACCCTATGTACTGCACAGGAGGCTAAATCAGCAGCCAGCAGGGCTTTATTAAGAGTTAACTTAAGATAATCTTGGCGTTGCTCCATAGTTAGGATTTGCCAAGAGTTTTGTAGCTGCTTTATATCAAGCGCAAATTGATTAATAATTGTTTTTGAATTCAGGCCGACCATTCAAATGGTTCCTTTGATAAAGATAGAAGATTGATAGAAAGGTTTATGGAAATAGTTTATGGAGATTGGGTATATCTCTTGCATAAATCGCTGTTTTGGGCTCCAGCAGCGTTAATCCGATGCGACTAATCTTACTTAACTGTTAAGGTAAAACAATCCGTATATCAGCGGGTTAGCAATAAAGCATGTTAAGTGGTTATACCGAGCCTAAATCTTTCTGTATAATGTAGTCCTGATGGCACGTAATTTTATTAAAGTATGCAGTGTTGGAGAAGTTCCCCCAGGCACAGGCAAATTGGTGATGGGACCTTTTGATAAACCAATGGCGCTGTTTAATGTTGCCGGAGAATTTTTTGCTATCAATGCCATCTGTCCCCATATGGGAGGCCCCCTGCAAAGTGGCAAACTAGAGGGGAAGGTTATCTATTGTCCCTGGCATCAATGGAGTTTTTGTGTAGACACAGGAGAAGCAGACCACCCTGGAGGACATCAAGTTTCTGCCTATCACGTCAAAGTTCAGGAAGGAATGATTATGGTGGGTTGGCTAAAGAATTCCGGTTGATGAGAGATTCAATAGGTTAGCTCCCTTGGCGGTTCTGATAGACGGGTTAACATCCCCAGGGAAACTACAAAGCAGGGGAAGCGATAGAAACCCTGCACCCGTTCTCTACAATCAACCGGACTTGTTCATCACACAAGCCACCAAGCCCTGACATCGCTCTCCTGCGGGCTATGAACTGTAGGACAAACCGCAAAACACCTACATGTGGCTAATGGGAACTCCGAAGAGTTCTCCTTGTGCTCTTATCTTGGTTCTTCAGAAAGAAAGTGAAGACATTCTGACAGAAAAGTTAACGATTTTTTTGGAGAGCCACTTGCCGTACTTGATGTTGCCGACGATTAAATTCTTTCTCTATATCAGACAGATTGTAGTCAATGGGAGAACGCATATCCCATTGAGATTCGCCGAGCAAGAGTAAACTACCAGCCATCACCATTCCGGTACACAAGAACTGCCAATCACTTACGAATAAGAGAACCAAGCCACTGACCAGATGGAAAACTCCGGCATAGGCCAGGGCCCGAGAGTGGAGGCCAAAGCCTGTAATCAGATAACCGATAGCGGTCAATCCAAGCCAAAGTGGGCCTAGGTTGAGCATAACCTCGCCCCAACCCGTGAAAATGCTGTAGTCAGTTAATGCAAGTCCAATGCCCATTAAGAGCACCCAGCCAACAACGAGCCAGACCGCACGCTCTACTACTACCCAAGACCAACTGAGCATCAGCATCCCAACCGTACCAAGCACGGTTAATATAGACCAGAAAACTGCCTGTGCACTCCAATCAAAAGGTGAAAATTGAGCGGTGAGAAAGATCGTTGCTGTTAGCAGACCCCAGAGCATGAATATTTGGTCAATACGAGTATAAATTGCATTCCAAAGCGTAAAATTCCCAATTTGCCAGCGAATGCGGAAAAGCCCCCTGAGGTCCTGAACATCCAATTCGTGTTGCTTGCGACGCAGGACAGGTTCAGAAGGATTGAAAAAAGTCATCAGCCAAAAGAAGTAGATGTGCAAACATATTAACAAAAATATACAACTATTGGAAATCTACTTCCTGGCTTACGCCTCCTTTAGCCCTAGGAGAGGTTTTCAGGATAGCCATGGTGCTTGTCAGGTTAAAAGCCGACGCACAAAACGGGTCCAGACCGCATATCCCAAAACTGCAGCTCCTATGAACGAAAGGCCATAGGTGAACTGAGCACCGAGACCGACGAAGGTAAATAGACTCCCTGTTGCCATCGCTGTCGAAATTGCTAAGCCAACAAAAGAGGTGAATACCGGTAGGATCTGGCGATAGGAAACAGGCTTAGAGAGCTGCTCAGTCAGCACTACACGCAGAACTCCACCGCATATAAAAGAACATAGCATTGAGGCCCCTGTCAGGAAAAACGGGCCAGAGATAATCTTGAATAGATCAGGGGTATAAGTTTGAGCAAAAAAAAACATAGGGTATTAGATAGGTTCCTAACTTAAATTTAGAATGTGCACATTTTGGTCTACAAAACTGTATCACCGACTAGGACCGATTGCTGTCAGCGTCTTTAAATCCATCACCCCGGCTATTCATTCCTAATGTCTCTCTATACCCAGGTTTTACACCCACTTTTGTTTCAGACCACTGACCCAGAAAAGCTCCATCGAGCAGTGATTAAAGGTTGTAGCACCCTGGGGAAATTCTCGGCGCTCCATCCTCTCCTCGATGCCTATTTCACTGTCGACGATAGCCGCTTGCGTCAAACGCTGTGGGGCTTAACCTTTCCGGCTCCACTTGGCTTGGCGGCTGGATTTGATAAAAATGCCGATGGCGTGAATATTTGGAGCCATCTCGGTTTTGGGTTTGCTGAGATTGGTAGCGTCACGCGCCATGGGCAACCCGGCAATCCGCAACCTCGCCTGTTCCGCCTGCCGGAAGATGAGGCGATCATCAACCGCATGGGCTTTAACAATGATGGAGCCGATGTTGTCGCTCAGAAATTAGCGCTGCAGAAGTCCACCCTGCCGCTGGGCATTAATCTGGGCAAATCGAAAATTACTCCGCTGGAAGAAGCTCCAGAAGACTATCGCTATAGCTTTGAAAAGCTCTACAGCTTTGGCGATTACTTTGTGGTGAATGTCAGTTCCCCCAACACGCCGGGCTTACGGGAATTGCAAAATGTCAGCCGTCTCGAAGAAATCTTCAAAGCACTGCAAGCGGTCAACAGCGCTCAAAAGCCTTTACTGGTCAAAATTGCGCCAGACCTGGCAGATCCTGATATCGATGCGGTGGTAGACCTGGCCCAAAGTTATGCCCTCGCTGGAGTGATTGCCACCAACACGACCATTGGCCGGACGGGGCTAAAAAGCGACTATGCAAAATCTTTAGAAGGGGGGCTGAGTGGGGCTCCGGTGCGCAAGCGCTCTACTGAAGTGATCCAAAGAATCTATCGACGGACCGAAGGTAAACTGCCAATCATCGGTGTGGGTGGTATTTTTCATCCCCAAGATGCCTGGGAAAAACTAGCGGCTGGAGCTTCTCTGCTCCAGACCTACACGGGATGGGTTTATGAAGGCCCCCGCTTGCCCTATTACATCCATCGGGGATTGCTGAACTTGATGGAACAACAGGGTCTTAAGCATTTGTCTGAGATAGTAGGAAAAGACGTTTAAACCTTGTACCTCTATGAAACGGACCATGCTCGTCGTCGCGTTCACCACACTCTCTTCTATCTTTAGCCCACCGAGTATGGCTTTGCCCAAAAAAGCGCAAATGCTGCCGATAGAAGCTCAGGTCACCCTGAACGGGAAAACTATTCAACTGGAAGTGGCCCGCACCCTTGAGCAAGAAGCAACAGGATTGATGTATCGCACGGAGCTCGCAGAGGACCGGGGGATGATTTTTTTGTTCAATCCAGCTACTCCCATCAGTTTCTGGATGAAAAATACGCTTATTCCTCTGGACATGGTATTCACCCGCTCTGGCAAGATAGCTTATCTTCAGCGCAATGCTCCTCCCTGCAAGACCTTAGACTGTCCAACCTATGGTGCCGGACTGAACGAGCCGATCGACCAGGTAATTGAGCTGCAAGCGGGAACAATTGACCGTCTCAAACTAAATGTTGAAGACCCAATTAATGTAGAGTTCAAAAAGACGGCTAAAGTCCCATCAAAAAAGCATGGAGTCCGATACTGAAGGACGCTGTCAGACCGTTATTATAGTGATCAGCAGGACTGAAGGAGTGTGCGTATGTGCGGCATCGTAGGGTACATCGGTTATAAAGATACCTTGCCTATCTTGGTAGAGGGACTGCGCAAACTGGAATACCGAGGCTATGACTCTGCTGGGGTTGCCACTGTTGTCCAAAATAATGGTTCTCATCCTGAACTCAACCTGGTCCGGGCCAAGGGTAAACTCCAAAATCTGGAGAACAAACTGGCCGATGATGCGCCCAATCATAAGATTTCTTGTATCGGCATTGGTCACACCCGTTGGGCCACCCACGGCAAACCGGAAGAGTACAATGCTCATCCCCATCTAGATACGCTAGGACGCTTAGCAGTTGTCCAGAATGGCATTATCGAAAACTACGGAGAGCTACGGGAAGAACTAAAAGCCCTGGGCCATAAGTTTGTCTCTGACACCGATACAGAGGTCATTCCCCATCTCATTGCTGAATACTTACCAGGCCGCAGTCTCCTGGAAGCCTGTCAAGTTGCGGTAAAGAAGCTACAGGGAGCTTTTGCCGTAGTTGTCCTGAGCGCTGATTTTCCCAATGAATTGATTGCCATTCGTCAACAGGCGCCGCTGGTCCTTGGTATTGGCAAGGAAGAGAATTTTTGCGCTTCCGATGTGCCCGCCATTATTCAGTACACTCAGGTAGTGCTACCGCTTCATAGTGGAGAGCTGGCTCGTTTGACGCCTAAGGGCATCCAGATTTTTGATTTTGCCGGGAATAAAGTTCGTCGCTCGCCCCAAACCGTAGCCTGGAACCCAGTAATGGTCGAGAAACAGGGCTTTCGTCACTTCATGCTCAAGGAAATCTATGAGCAACCGGGGGTTGTCCGTGCCGCTTTGGAAGGACGGGTTACAGAAACGGCCAATGGACAGCCTGTCAGCTTAGGCCTACCCAAGAATTTCTTGCATGATGTGGACCGGATCCATATCGTGGCCTGTGGTACCAGTTGGCACGCGGCCTTGGTCGGGAAGTTCCTCTTGGAAGAGCTTACGCATATCCCTACGGAAGTGTCCTATGCTTCAGAATTTCGCTATAGTACGCCTCCGCTGACAACCTCGTCTCTGGTCATTGGTGTTACTCAATCCGGTGAGACCGCCGATACCCTGGCAGCCCTGGAAGTAGCTAAAGCAGCAGGCACCAAACTCTTAGGCATTACCAATCGTCCAGAGAGTTCTCTATCCGGTCTTGTTGCAGCCTTGATTGATACCCGTGCTGGAATTGAAATCGGGGTGGCGGCCACCAAGACCTTCACTGCTCAGCTCATTGCTTTTTACCTCTTGGCCTTGAACCTGGCATATGAGCGCAAGACCTGTTCTCCTGAACGCGTAGCAGTAATCCTGCAGGAGCTACGAGAGATCCCAGCCCAGATGGAAGTAATTCTCGATACGCAAGAGCGCTATATCGAAGAACTGGCTAAGAATTTCGAGCACACCCGCGATTTCATCTATATCGGTCGTGGTATTAACTACCCGATTGCCCTGGAAGGAGCGCTGAAGCTTAAGGAAATTAGCTATATCCATGCAGAGGGCTATCCAGCGGGAGAAATGAAACATGGTCCAATTGCGCTTTTGGATGCCGATTGTCCTGTAGTCACCGTTGCTGTTCCAGGCAAAGTTTACGAGAAAGTCCTCTCCAATGCTCAGGAAGCTAAAGCTAGAGATGCCAAATTGATTGGAGTTACCCCCCGCACTCCACTTGCGGAGGAAACCTTTGATACGATTCTGCCTTTCCCAGAAGTAGATGAAATTGTCTCGCCCCTGCTCACCGTTCTTCCCCTACAACTTTTGGCCTATCACATTGCGGCTCGCAAAGGCCAGGACGTAGACCAGCCAAGGAATCTAGCTAAATCAGTGACAGTTGAGTAGTTCGGGCTTTGGAAGTGCTCAGGCATAGCCGAGGCTTACCCCAAGCACTGAAGATGGATAATGGGCCAGAGTTTACCAGCAAGACTCTGGCCGCTTGGTCAGCGCACACTGGCGTGAGATTGGAGTTTATAGAGCCTGGCAAACCCAGTCAGAATGGCCATCTGGAGAGCTTCAATGGCAAGTTCCGCGATGAGTGTTTAAATACGCATTGGTTCACCAGCCTAAATGGTGCCCGGTGGAGCATAGAACTATGGCGGCAAGACTACAACCAAGTTCGACCGCACAGTGCCTTGGGCTACCTGAGCCCAGAAGCATTTGTGCAACGCAGTGAGGATGTGTTAGCTTCTTTTCCAAAACTCGCATATTGATTGGACCTCTTTTACGGGGCAGGTCACTAAGGTTCTCTTAGATACAAATCTATGGCTCTACTTCTACACCCAATTCCCCTAAAGAAAACCGAAATTGTTAGCAAGCTGATTGAAAAATCGAATCAAAAACCACTAAGGTTCAACTCCTTCATCCTATCCAAAACAATCTGATGGTTTTCCTGGTCCCCATTAGCCTTGTAGTGTTGGGCTGACGTCTTGAAGTCATTAATCGCCAAGTTCTTTTGTCCCTGGTCGTTGCGAGCCACGGCACGATTGAAATAAATCCGGCCCAAGACCCTGTGAGCCATCGGGAAATTCATCTGTTTAAGGGCACTTTCACCGTAGCTGATGGCCTTGTCGTAATCTAGGCTGTTCGGGTCACGCCCACCACAGCCACAACCGAGAAAACTGGCATAGTTGATCTTCGCCCAAGCGCTTGGATTAACAGCCAAGGTAGCTAGAGTAACGTTCAGCCTGTTTATACTCTTTTTTCGCTTCATAGGCTTTGATCAATTGCAGGTAGGCAGCTTCCTTCCAACCTTTTCTCGGCTTTCTGCTGAGTGCCTTATTGGCCTGAACAATCGCCTCATCAGGGTTGTCCTCCCTGTTGGCGATTTTGGCATAGACTACCCACACAGAGGCCTGGTTGGGGTTAATCTTTACCGCCGTTGCGGCCAACTTTCTAGCTGTGGGCACGTCATGCTCAAGATACGCTATCTTTGCTGAGAGCGTATACGCTTCGTAAAGGCGCGGATCGAGTTTTATGGCTTGGTCGAGTGCCCTATGAGCCATTTGTAATGCCTGTGGCTCATAGTCTTCGCTGCTGATATAGCCGAAGTCTAAGGCGAGATCGGCTAAGTCTACGTAGGCAAGAGCATTCCGGGGATTAGCCGTAAGAACCTGCTCAATATACTTCTTCGCTTCTAAGAGTTTGCGCTCATCTCCATGGGCATCGTCGATTGCCTTTTCTGCCCGTTCAAGGAGGGCTTTTTCATCCACCTTGGACTAGAGCTCCTGCATGAATCCCGGAAGCCCCCGTTCGTCTGACGCTCAGGGAAGCCTAAATCTCTCATAGCGTCAGCTTCTCGAAGAGTATTCTGGAGGACTTTTAGGTCAGAACCCCCCAAAGTTGGGGGGCAGGGGGGCGACAGGAGCAGTAGGGGCGCTACTGGGTGCAGTTTTGCTGGATGTGCTTCCGCTTGTACGAGCTAGCTGCTCGGCTTCTTGACGGGTGAGATTGCCCGACCGCACTTGTTTCTCAAGGTTAGGGGGCAAAGCCAGAGCTACAGTGGCAGCACAGACGATATAGCTACTGGCAGCGACCAGCGTCAACAGAGGACGGAACCCAGGCACCCAGAAATAAGACATGAGAAAAGATCAGGTGAAGCATCACGGGTATCATTCCCTGAGCACCTCTGGATATATCAGAATCCTCCTAGCTAAGCTATGCGTTGTGACTTTTGGGGTATACAAAGATTAATTCAAGCTCCTGAGCCTGCTAGGATTCTATGCTTTTAACGCTTTATAGCCCCTTGGACTGCTCTCCAGCCAAGGATCTGGGCTACTTGCTATATAAGAATCCAGCGCGGGTACAGTCGTTTGCTCTTTCCTTTGGTCAAGCCCATGTTTTCTATCCAGAAGCAAGTGCTGAGCGTTGCACTGTAGCCCTGCTGCTTGATATCGATCCGATTGGCTTGGTCCGTAACCGTCGGGGGGCAGGACAACTTCTAGAACAATATGTGAATGACTGCCCCTATGTTGCTTCCTCGTTCCTGAGTGTGGCTATTTCGGAAGTGTTCGGTACCGCCATGACCGGCAAAAGTAGATTAACGAAGTAGCCCCGGAGCAGACTTTTGAATCAAAGCCAGGGTGCCATCAGCAACAAACTGTACGGCAATCGCCAGGATGAAAAAGCCTAAGACTCGGTTAAACGCTCCGATTCCGTTCTTACCCAGGGCTTTACTTAGCGGTTCTCCCAGGACAAGACAGACATAGAGGGCGATGCCAAGCAGCACGATGCCCACAAGGCAGCCTATATAGTCCAGCCAGTGATCTGCTTTGGCGGATAAACCAATGACCACACCAATGGCTCCAGGACCACTCACCAGCGGGACTGCCATCGGAGTAAAGGAAATATCATCTTTGTCTTGAGCCTCCGTGTTTTCTGAGACACTCAGGCGCTGACGAACCGTAACCATTTCCCAGGCGGTTTGACCGATCATCAAACCGCCCGCGATGCGCAACACCCCTAAGGAGATCCCGAAGAATTCCAGGATGAAGCGTCCTCCCAGCAAAAAAATAGCTAAAACGAAAACAACATTAATAGCTACCTGACGGGCCTGACGGCTACGGTAGGGGGGTGTATCCGACGAGGTCAGGCTGTAAAAGATAGGTACAGCCCCAATTGGGTTAGCAATCGGGATTAAAGCGAGGAAAGTGCCCACCGTGTAGGAAATAAGTGCTTCCAAGTAATTTCTCTGAGGAATGCAGGATGAACCTAGTCCCATTTTGGAGTATGCCCGTCGATGAAGTACTGCAGCAGCTCAAAAGCTCGCCCACAGGGCTGACCAGCCAAGAAGTGAAAATACGACTGAAGCTGTATGGGCCGAATCTTCTAAAACCAAAGAAGAAATCAACGGCCCTGACGCTCTTCCTCTCTCAGTTTCAGAGCCCAATCATCCTGATTTTGATTTTTGCTGCTGGACTGTCTTTTTTCTTGAGTGCAACCACTGATGCGCTGATTATCTTAACGATTGTCTTGATCAGTGGTCTACTCGGTTTTTGGCAGGAACGAGGCGCGGCTGATGCTGTTGAAAAACTGCTGGCCTTGGTTCAAACCAAAGCGACGGTGCTCAGAGATGGAGCACGCCAAGAAATGTTTGTAGAGGAAGTGGTCCCTGGAGACCTTGTTTTTCTATCTGCGGGTGGCAGTATCCCTGGGGACTGTCTGCTTCTGGAAGCTAGCGACCTTTTTGTGGATGAAGCGACGTTAACGGGTGAAACCTATCCCGTTACCAAAGAAATTGGTGTATTACCGGCAGAAACCCCACTAGCTAAGCGGAATAACGCGCTTTTCACAGGAACGCATGTAGTCAGTGGGAGCGCGACTGCGGTGGTGGTACACACGGGTTTAGAGACTGAATTTGGCCAAGTCTCTCAACGTCTAGAACTGCGGCCTCCAGAGACGGAATTTGAACAGGGAATCCGCAAGTTTGGCTATCTCCTGATGGAAGTGACCCTTTATCTTGTAATTGCCATCTTTGCCGTCAATGTCTATCTGCAACGTCCCGTTTTAGATTCTGCGCTCTTTGCCTTAGCTTTAGCAGTAGGTCTCACGCCTCAACTGTTACCTGCCATCATCAGTATCAATCTAGCGCGTGGGGCAAAACGGCTTGCAGAACAAAAAGTAATTGTTAAACGCTTAGCCGCCATTGAAAATTTTGGCAGTATGAATGTGCTCTGTTCCGATAAGACAGGCACTATCACAGAAGGAGTTGTAAAGATTCAATCGGCTCGGGGACTCGATGGTCAAGAAAATGAAAAAGTCTTGTTTTATTCCTATCTGAATGCGGCCTATGAAACAGGCTTTATTAACCCCATTGATGAAGCTATTCGTACCCATAAAACATTTGATATTAGTCATTATCAAAAGCTGGATGAAGTTCCCTATGATTTTATCCGCAAGCGGCTGAGTATCTTAGTTGCTAAAGAAAATTTTTATCTGATGATTACTAAGGGTGCATTGAGCAACATATTATCGGTCTGTTCATCGGCAGAAAGGGTAGATGGAACATTTATAGATATTGCACAGGTACAAGAAGAGATTCAGCAGCGCTTTGAAACATTGGGGAATGAAGGATTTCGGATATTGGGAGTTGCCTATCGATCATTCGATACAGCGAAAGATATTACCAAGGCCAATGAAGTAAACATGACTTTTCTAGGATGTTTGGTTTTCTTTGACCCTCCTAAACCTGATATTGCTGACACGATTCAGAGTTTGGCCCAGCTAGGTGTGTCTCTGAAAATGATTACGGGCGATAACCATGCAGTTGCTACCTATATTAGTCAGAAAATGGGTATCGTTGAGCCCAAGATTCTCACGGGGCAGGAATTGCGTCATGTTAGCGATGAAGCTCTACTCCAGCGGGTCAATGAAACTAATGTTTTTGCTGAGGTTGAGCCCAACCAGAAAGAGCGTATTATCATCGCCTTGAAGAAGGCAGGGAATGTAGTCGGTTATATCGGAGATGGGATTAATGATGCTTCGGCTCTTCATGCTGCCGATGTCGGTATTTCTGTGGAAAGTGCGGTGGATGTGGCCAAAGAAGCTGCAGATATCGTGCTGTTAGAAAAGAGTCTCAGCGTTTTGCTAGCAGGCGTACGGGAGGGAAGAATTACGTTCGCCAATACGCTTAAATATGTCTTTATGGCAACCAGTGCTAATTTCGGCAATATGTTTAGCATGGCAGGAGCTTCCTTGTTTCTATCTTTTCTGCCTTTACTGCCAAAGCAAATCTTGCTGACGAATTTGATGACAGATTTTCCTGAAATTACAATTGCAACAGACCGAGTCGATGATGAAATGGTTAAGCAACCTCGACGCTGGGATATTCAGTTTATTCGCAATTTTATGCTGGCCTTTGGCTCGCTTAGTTCGATATTTGACTTCCTTACTTTTGGTGTCTTGCTCTTTGTCCTAAAAGCATCTCCAGAGCAATTTAGAACGGGTTGGTTCATGGAGTCTGTGATTTCCGCTTCATCGATTGTACTCGTGATTCGTAGTCGTCAGCCTTTCTTCAAAAGCATGCCAAGTCGATATCTGTTGATAGCAACGCTACTTATCGTAGTGAGCACGCTGCTAGTTCCATATACGCCTATCGCAGGTCTATTTGGTTTTCAACCCTTACCGATAATCTTTCTTGCCCTCTTAGGGGGGATTGTTGCCTCATATATCACTGCCGCTGAGGTAATGAAAAAGTATTTTTATAGATGGGTTAAATCATAATTCAGGAGAACTAGCCATCAAAGGCAATAAGTTTTTATAACAGACTAAAATTTCGCTCTGTAAGAATCACTAGAATCAAGATAGAGCCATTGAAATGCTTGTCAACTGTCCAGTTTGCCAACAAATGGAGAAAGTTCTATGGCTATCAGTGATCAAGGAAAAATAATCACTCTTTGGGCTGTTTTTCTGCTGGGAACTGTTTTTCATACCCAGCTAGGCTTGATGCCTTTATTTCATGGCAAAAGTATCGTTGAGATAGGGGCTAATCCAGCCGCTGATATTGATTGGATTATGTGGCTGATGCTTGGCTTTTTTGCATTGCCTATGTTTGCTATGGTCGTGACGGCTTTGACGGATGTAAAACCTTATAGAAAAGCTCATTTTTACCTGACGGCCTTCTATACGGTAATGAACTTTTTGCACGTAGTTTTTGATTTAATGGTTACGCCTATCTTCTGGTACCAGATAGCCTTGATGGTCATCCTCTTTGCAAATGGCATCTTGCTGAATATAATCTCCTATCAATGGATGCAAGAGCATGTTGAACTTCAAGACCCCCCTGCGTCCCCCCACCCTAAACGGGAAGGCTCCGCCTACGAGGGGGGATTAGACCATTGAGCGCTAAGTTTTCTTTTTCGCGTGGGGGTCCGTGCATGCAAATAATTAATCTTGAAAGATATAGAAACAGGCTTTTAAAGTCACAGCTACAGCCAAGAGTTCTGGTTATGGGGCAACTCACTCTTAGGCTCTAGGACGGTCACTCGGCGAGAGGGATCGTCGTTCCATTGCCACAGGACAATATTCACTCCGCCTTGCTTTTGCACCAAAGGCACCCGCACCCCTGTTATGCCAATCTTCAGTAGTTGCAATACAAGGTCCCAAGTCGGTGGTTGACGTTTCTGCACAAGGAGAATCTCTTTCCATGGGGACAAGAGAGTCTGCTTGTCGATATTGAGGGATTCCCGAATAGCGGGATTACACAAATCTACAACTCCTGCCACGTCCAGTTGATAGGCGCAAAATGTCCCTGGGCGCACGAGCAGATCCTGCTGATACTCGGCAAAAGCGGTGTCGATTTCTTCCGATAGGTACAAGGCAGGTGTGCCCTTGGGATTAAACCGACCGCCAAAACGGGCTGCGCCCTCGCCACTCATGGGTTCATAGGCCCACTTCGGGGCTAGAATCCGCCAACACCTTTGTTGTAAGAGGACTCCTTGGAACTCACTGGGAAACTTCAAACTCCCCTCGCTTGAACATCAGGCGTAAACTCCCTCTTCAAGCATGTCAAGGTGTATTTCAACGGCATCAGCATGTCCTGCTGCCACAAGCTGTTCGGCGGTCTTGTGATCGAAGCCTGCCAGTGGCTCAAAGCGAAACCAGATCACAGCACGATTGATATTTCCACCCGTCATTGCAGCCGCTCTACTGATAATGCGAGCTACCTGTCCAAGCCGAGTTTGTACGTCTGGCGAATCAGGCCGCTTCGTTAGGGTGTTGCGGTGCATCCGAATCACATGGGACAGCTCTGTTAAGGGCATACGCATCGTGTCGCTCATCCGATGAGGCGATATCCAGCCCTGTGTCGGATCGATCACTTCTTCAAGAAATGGCGAAAGCATAAGTTTCTCTAGATGTGCTTTATATGCACATTATACGCACTTGTCTAATATCTATCCACTGCTGGGGAGCGGAATACCCTGGAGAAAGCTTAGTTAGGAAACAATGGGGACCAAAAACAGTTCACGTAAGATGAATTACAGCTGGCCTACCTATAATCAACAGCCGTGGAGGTGCGTATGGGTGCTGAGGGCCTCAATCGAAAAGATTTCGCGGCCCTGGGGCTGCTCACGCTTGTCTGGCTTGTAATTGTCTTTCTGGTTAATCCTGTAGGAGATTTTCCCCTAAACGATGATTGGGCCTACGCTAAAGCGGTGCAGTCACTGCTTCGAGGTGATTTGCAGTTGACGGATTGGGCACCGGCCAGTCAGATTGCCCAAATTGCTTGGGGCGCTCTGTTCTGCCTGCCTTTTGGTTTTTCGTTCACAGCGTTGCGATGGTCGACTCTAGTGCTGGGCTGGGTGGGAGTTCTAGCTACCTTTGCCCTGGTTCGCCAAATGGGCGTTGGCCGGGCGGTTGCATTGCTGGCAGCCCTGATCATTCTTGGTAATCCAGATTATTTGAATAGTTCCTTTACGTTTATGACCGATGTGCCCTTCTATGCTTTTTGCGCACTCGCCATCTTCTTTTTTGTGCGAGCGCTGCAGAAGGCTGACAATCCTGACACGCTGCTCGCCACGCTTTTTGCGATTGCAGCTACTTTGACCCGTCAATTCGGCATAGTTTTGCCCTTAGCCTTCACCCTCGCTTCTCTAGCTAAGAATGGAATCAGTGCAAAAAGTCTGGTCAAGGCAGTCTGGCCCTTAGGTGCGGTCGGAGCCAGTCTCACCGTCTATCAAACCTGGCTATCGGCCACTGGACGGCTGCCCCAGATGTACAAAGACCAGGCGGGCGAGTTAACGAAGCTATTTTCGGTCGAGGGGCTTTCAAAAATCCTGCCCGTCTTAGCACCGATGATGCTTTACGTTGGTTTGTTTCTCTTTCCCTGGCTGCTCCTAGCGGTTGCCCGCTCGTGGCAAAAACGCTCGCTCCAGACTATAAGCATGGGATTAGCGTTTGCCATCGCTATGTACGGGATTGTCTCGGTTAGAAAACCCTTAGCCGATGGATTAATCCCCAATATCTTTGCGGGCATCCTCTATGACACCGGGGTTGGGTTTCCGATCTTAAAAGATACGTTCACGCTTTGGCTGCCCCATATGCCAAAAGCCCCCATTGCTTTCTGGGTGATAGTGACAGCGCTGGGGGTCGCAGGAGCAGCACTGCTTGTTTACTTTTTAGTCCTGGCCTTTGAGGCCTCCGAAACCGATAAAGTCAAAAAAGGGCTGGTGGTATTTGCCTCATCCGGCTGCTTAATCTACTTTCTACTGATTGCTCCGCGCTCCGCTTCCTATGACCGCTATTTCTTATTCTTGCTGCCTCTGGTGCTAATCCTCGCCCTTATCCAGCCAAAAACAGTTAAGACACTCGAAATCCAGTGGGCAATGGCTATAGCTTTTAGCTTGACTTTGGCCTATGGTGCCTTTAGCGTAGCCACTACCCATGACTACCTGGCCTGGAATCGGGTGCGCTGGGAGGCTCTGAATAAGGGGCTGGCGGAGAGACGATTCACCACCAAAAATATGGATGGTGGTTTTGAGTTTGGGGGTTGGTATTCCTACGATTCTAAATACGTGGCGCAGCCTGGCAAAAGCTGGTGGTGGGTGGACCGCGATGACTTCGCACTTACCTTTGGGCCGATTGATGGCTATCGTGTCTACGAACGGCACCCCTTTGATCGCTGGATGCCCGTTGGAGCTCAAGAAGTGTTCATTCTCAAAAGAAACAATTCCTAGGGGCCTCATCCTCAATCAGTTGCGGTCGCTGAAAGAGGAGCTGGCAATGCTCACGTCAACGGAACGGGTAGGGTGAAATAGAACGTACTGCCCTCTCCTAGAACACTTTTGACCCAAATTCGCCCACCATGCTTCTGAATAATGTTGCGACAGATAGCTAAACCCAGACCTGTACCTCCTTTATCACGAGCGTCTGAGGCATCAACCTGTTGGAACTGTCCAAAGATAGTTTCTAATTTATTGGCGGGTATTCCTCTTCCTTGATCCTTGACCTGAAACAAAACTTGGTCCTTCTTAGCCTGAGCCGTTAGCGTAACCTTACTCTCGGCAGGTGAAAATTTAATGGCATTGCCCAAGAGATTGACCAGTACTTGCACTAGCCGGTCAGGATCTGCCCAAACGGGTACGGCCTGAGCGTCAGGTAAAAGAGAAACCGTAATCTTGCTTTCCTCCGTCAGAGGTTTGATTACTTCAGCCACCTGTTGCATCAAAGTAGTTGCATCGCACCACTGCTTGTCCAAGGTGAATTTGCTGGTTTCAAAGCGCTCTAGATCCAAGATGTCATTGACTAGGCGCACTAAGCGCTCAGTTTCATGAGCTGCAATGCCCAACATCTGCTTGTTCATGTGGGTTTCGTCATCGAGTACACCGGCAGCTAATAAACCCAAAGCTCCACGAATGGAAGCAAGCGGTGTTCGCAGTTCGTGACTTACTACGGAGATAAACTCACTTTTCATTTGTTCTATGGCACGACGTTCGGTAATGTCATGCCAAGAGGCAACAAATCCATCTTCCAGGCAGCTAACCCGAAGCTCAAACGCTTTGAGCAATGATGGTGATGGTAAAAGGCTGTGATTGTCATAGATCAGCACTTCTTTGATCAGCGAGGTGCCCGTTTCTACAACTTGACAACACTCCTCAAACAAAGTCTCTTGTATGGATAGGGCTGTGACTGGATAAGATGGCAGCAGCCTGTGCAGTGGCTTACCAATCTGATCTAACGCGCTTATCCCAGTGCTTGCACAAGCGGCTGCATTAACGTACTCCACCACAAAGTCTACAATCTGGCCGGAATCATCCCGTAGACTCCGATAAATGCCAAGACAGTCCAGCATATTATCAACAGATGTACGAAATTGGCGCTCACTTGCTTCAAGCTGACTCTTTAGGCGAGCACGTTCGATCGTATTGCGAACCACTTGCTGCAGCCGGTCTCTAGTGACCTGACGCTTATTTAAGTAATCTGCCGCTCCTCCCTTCATCGCCGCGACAGCAATTTCCTCATTGCCTTGTCCGGTTAGCATCACCACGGGTGATTCTGTTCTGCCCAGTTGCGTTTGCAATTCACCCAAGACTTCTAGCCCATCCATATCAGGCAGCTGAAAGTCCAGCAAAATTACATCTGGCATTTGCTGGTGACACAGGGCCAGTCCCTCTTTCCCACTCTCTGCTTCCAAAATCTGATAAGTGTGCTGAGGATCGCGCAAAAGGTAAAGGCGATAGACCTCCCGGTCATCCGGATTGTCATCAATGACCAGAACAGTCCATGGCCGTTGGCGGATCATGCCTCTCGCTTTGCACCTGGCAAGACACTCATGGCGAACCAAGTATCTACAAACGCATGAATGTAGTGACGAAATTTTTCCAGATGAACTGGCTTAAGGAGATAGGCATTGGCCCCAGCCGTGTAGCAAGACTCAACGTCTATCGGATTGCAAGAAGAGGTTAACACCACTACCGGAATGCTGTTAAGGGCTGGATCATCCTTGATTTGTTGTAATACCTCACGACCATCGGTCCCCGGCAGGTTGAGATCCAATAGAACCAAAGAGGGACGAGGAGACTGAACAGCGTTAGTGTAATCTCCTGTCTGATGGAGGAAGGCTAACGCATCTTCCCCATCGATACAGCGATAAATGGGACTTTCTAAAGCCGCCTCGCCTAGAAACCGCTTTAGAACGCTAAAGTCTTCATCACTGTCTTCAACGATCAGCAAAGGTTGATAGAGATTACCTGGCATCGTTTTCTTCCTCGTCCTTAAGCGTGAAATAGAAGGTGCTTCCCACGTCAGCGATCGATTCCACCCAGATTTTACCGTGATGTCGCTCCACAATTTTCCTAACGATCGTTAGGCCAGCTCCCGTTCCACCACCATACTTGCTAGAGGCATGAAGGCGCTTGAAAATCTGAAAGATAGTGCCTAAATGTTTTTCTAGAATGCCAATGCCGTTATCGCGGACATAAAAGATAGGGTGATGAGCTGATGTCTTGGTTAGTCGGTCTGTTAGTTGGGCTGAATCAGCATCTAAATAACCGATCTCGACCCACTTCTGAGCTTTGTTGTTGTATTTGATCGCATTGCTGATCAAATTCGTGAAAAGTTCATTGATTTGGGTAGGGTCGCACAGGACTACAGGCAACGGTCGCGGGATACGGATCTCTAGTGCCTCACTCGTGTGATTGATTCTTAGAACATCTAGAGCATTTTTCAATGCCTCATTCAGGTCTATGGGTTGCATAAAAAGTTCTACGCGTCCTAACCGAGAAAAATGTAGAAGCGATTCGATTAAGTTCTCCATGCGCTGAGTCAAGCGGGCCAGGGTTTGGAGTTTTGAAACCCCTTCTTGATCCAGAAGCTGTGCGTAGTCCTCAATCAATAAACTGGAATAGTTGTGAATCCCGCGCAAAGGCTCTTTCAGGTCATGGGAAGCGATGTAGGCAAAGGCATCCAGCTCCTGGTTGCTCTGCGCTAGCTCCAGATTGACTCTGGCAAGTTCATCGGCCTTTTGCAACACAATGCCGACGATGGAACTGCGCAACTCCAGCGCCGCCTCAATTTCACAGGAAAGCCAAGGAAGAGCGGTCTGTCGCACTGTTTCTTGCCATAGGTCAAAAGATTTGCGAGGTGATAGCCGCAAATTGCCACTGGCCTCAACTTCAACCTGCGTAGTGGGGTCACCTCCCCAGTTAACCGTTTGAAGCCCTTCTGGGCGAAACCACAATATAGAGGTCTGACGATTGGGAGCAATCGACAAGGCCAATAGCCCACTGGCAACGGACTGAAATGGCGTAGCGGGTGGATATAGTTTAGACAGCGAATCTGTGTAGAAAATATGGTTGTCAATTTGGGTGTGTACCCACGGAATCAGGTCATAGATATCTGCTTCTTTAGGGGTCTTTCCTGCACAAATTAAACGCTCATCTAAGTATAAGGCGACTCCTTGAGCCCCTACTAAATCTAGTAAACAAGAGCTGTCCGCTACAAGGCTGTCGACGAAATTATCTGATTGAGTCATCGTATCAATCAAGCTAGCTTGAATGGACCGCAATTTGAGTTTGTATTCCAGATTTTCGTGCTCTTCTTTGTTGGCCAACTCTAAGGCCATGGCTTGTCCCAAGAACTCACAGACTGTTCGGATTTCATAGCTAACATGTTTTGGAGATTGATGATGACAGGCAATCAATCCCCACAGCCTTTGCTGGTAAATAAGAGAAATACTCATCGCTGCCCGTACCCCCATATTTTCAAGATAACTAATATGACAGGGTGAAACACTTCTGAGCGTACAGAAGCTCATGTCTAGAGGCTGCTTTGTCGTGGGATTGAGCGTAGGTATCAGAGGAACTGGCTGAGCCTGAGCATCAGGAATTAAGCGCAGAAAACTTTGAGAAAATAGCCGTTTAGCCTGACTTGGGATGTCTAGATCGGGAAAGTGCAATCCCATGAAGGGTGCTATTCTCTTGTTTTTAGCTTCGGCAATAACGGTACCAGAACCATTATGACTAAACCGATAAATCATGACGCGATCAAAGCCTGTTAATTGTCGGATCTCCATAGCAATTACTTGACATAAGTCATGGAGAGTTTGTGCCTTTTGCATGAGAACAATTACTGGTCGGACTAAATGATAGAAGCTTAAAAAGTTATTTTTATCTTTAGACAAAACTGGCTCCAATTCAAGAATAATAGCTTTCCCAGAACGATGAATAATGCCATCAAAATTAACTGTTTTTCCTTCATTTTTAATAGCTAGTTTTAATGGATTGATGCTCTCAAAATCTCGTGACAAATATTGCTTAATGATCTTTATTTGTTCTAGATCAACGAGCAAATCCTTTAAGCTTTTTTTTAATAGTTCTTCAGGTTGCAAACCAAGTAAATCAAAAGTATTGCTACTCACCTGCTGAATCTTAAATTGTGGTCCTTGTAACACCAAGAGGACACCGTGCGGTTGGATAGTACCGGGGGTATGAATCGGTTCCTTATTGTACTCAGCTAGATCTATAGTTTGTTCGTTAAGTAGATTACTTTTGCTCATATATTTTATGCATATGTTATGTAATAGAGGAGCGACACCGCACGGTCTAAACTTCTTTCCTTCCCCACTTTTGCCCAGCTACGCTAGGACGTACCCAGCGTATTTCTAGACTTTAGACCACGAGCTCGAATTTGCAAGGGCTGCAAATATTTAATGCAGCGTGCTGAAATATGCAATACAAACCTCTAGCAGGAACTGAAAAATGCAAGCGATCCATGCATACTGTAGGTAGGGTAGCTAAAAAATCAATCCTGGCTGGCAATTATCCGTCCATCTTGTATCCTATGTCTTAGTGATGATCCCCCTGAAACCCTTTTCTATGACCCAGGCTCCTTCGACTCCTATCTATCCCCTTATGCAAAGGCGCTTGTGCAGTAATTGCGGGGCATGTGCTCAGCCGCAGTATGAGGCACAAGTTGAAGACCTCTGTGGATTCCAGACAGATGTGGTCACTCCCTTAGAACCTGAACTGCACGGGAGACCTCGTGACCTCAACTCTGATGAAGCCTACTTTGGGGTCTTCCAGAAAATGTATGCCTCTAAACTCAAGAACCCGCAGCAAGGCGCACAGACCAATGGCACTATCACTACCATTCTGGAACGGCTCCTGGAACAGGGAAAAGTAGACGCAGTTTTGGTCACTCAGAAAAATAGCAACAATACAGGTACGCCCGTCCTAGTCCGTAATAAGCAAGAACTTCAAAACTGTAAAGGTTCTCGCTGGGACATGGTCCCTCTTTTAGATGCGATTCCTGAAATCCAAAAACAAGGCATTAAGCGTCTAGCTGTAGTAGGAGTGGGTTGCCAAATTTCCACCTTAAGGGCACTGGAAGCACAGCTCGGTCTGGAAAAGCTCTACGTCATTGGCCTAGTCTGTACTGACAATATGACCGCTCCCAATTGGAAGCGGTTTATCAAAACCACGAGTCGCACTCCCTGGTCTGTACGCAAACTGGAGTTCATGCCGGATTTTCGAGTTTGGTTCTGGCATGAAGATGGGTCTATCGAAAAGGTTAGCTACTTTGAAATGAGGATGGATAAACTTCAGGACTGCTTCCCTGATGCTTGCCTATCTTGCTTTGACCAAATGAATGCTTTGGCTGACTTAACCGTGGGCTATATGGCTGTTCCTATAGCCTGGCAGTGGCTTTTGGTGCGCAATGAAAGAGGACAAGAGCTTTTCGATCTCATTGGAGCAGACTTAGACCACACTGCATTTACAGACAGCGGCGACCGCGTTGATGGGATGAAGCGGATCTTGAAGTATTTAGGTAAGCCCCCGACGGTGCTGCCTCGACTTTTAGCCAGGGTCCTCGATGGGCGTATTCAGTCCTCTGGCCCCAAAGGCTTGGAATTTGCCCGATTGGTAGTCGAGAACAAGCAAACCCGCAACTGGTATTTCTTAAAGCAAAGATACCCGGAGAAGCTGGCCAAAATTATCCCGCCACACACGCAACAAATCCTCGACCGTTACAACCTGAAATAGCAGTCAGTGACCCACAAAATGGCAAAACGGAAGTTTCTAGTGAAGCCCTCCTTTAAGGCGCAAGTAGGGAAAAACGATTAAAGTAAGGGTTGAACCCGTACGCTATTTCCCTTAGGGTGAGAGCAAGCAGGCTCTTTGCGTAGCAGATTAGGAGGTTTTATGAGAGCAGTGTTGATGGCTGGTGGATCGGGTACCAGGCTACGTCCACTGACCTGTGACCTCCCAAAGCCGATGGTGCCGATTCTCAATCGCCCGATTTCCGAACATATTCTCAACCTCCTCAAGCGTCATGGCATGCAAGAGGTAGTCGCTACCTTGCACTATCTGCCCGATGCCATGCGGGAGTACTTTCGGGATGGCAGTGACTATGGAGTCAAGCTGACCTATGCGGTCGAAGAAGACAAACCCCTAGGAACGGCTGGCTGCGTAAAAAATATTGAAACGCTACTCACAGAGACCTTTGTAGTGATTTCCGGGGATTCCTTAACAGACTTTGACCTTACGGCTGCCGTCAAATTTCATAAAGAAAAAGGTTCTAAAGCGACTTTAGTTCTCACCCGTGTCCCGGACCCTCAAGAGTTTGGCGTCGTGATCATCGATAAGGAAGGGAAAATTCAGCGTTTCCTGGAAAAGCCGTCTGCCAGCGAAATTTTCTCCGATACGGTAAACACAGGCATTTACATCCTGGAGCCTTCAGTGCTTCAGTACTTGCCCAAGAACAAAGAAGTAGATTTTTCCAAAGACTTATTTCCTTTGCTGATGAGCAAGAAAGAACCGATGTACGGCTACGTGGCCGAGGGCTACTGGTGCGATGTCGGCAGTCTGGACACTTATCGAGAAGCGCAGTATGACGCTTTAGAAAGCAAAGTCCTAGTAGACATGCCTTATCAAGAATTGTCTAAGGGGATTTGGGTCGGAGAGCAGACCATTATTGACTCCACGGTCTATCTAGAAGCACCTCTATTGATTGGGCGTGGCTCTCGCATCGGTCCTGGAGCCAAGCTTTTACCGGGAACCATCGTTGGCGACAATGTGACAATCGGGGCCAATTGCATCCTTGAGCGTGCGATTCTCTGGAATGGAGTGATCGTCGGCGATGAGTCGGAATTAAGGGCTTGCACAGTTGGTAGAGGCGTGCGTATGGGTCGTAGGGTGCGGATCATGGAAGGAGCGACCGTCGGCCCTCTGTGCACTTTGGGGAATGAAGCACAAGTGAAATCTGGTGTCCGAGTTTGGCCGAATAAGAGAATAGAATCCGGCGCAATTTTAAATCTCAATCTGATTTGGGGGACTATGGCACAGAGGAATCTCTTCTCCCAGCGGGGGGTGACTGGAATTGCGAACGTAGAGATTAACCCCGAATTTGCAGTCAAACTGGGTGCGGCCTACGGAGCCACCTTCAAATTAGGCTCTCAGGTACAAATCTCCCGCGACCAACGCTCTATCTCTCGAATGGTCACCCGTTCGCTCATTTCCGGTTTGATGTCCGTGGGCATAAATGTTCAGAACCTGGATGCCACTGCCATTCCCATCGCTCGCTACTGTGCGCCCTTAAACGAGGTAGCTGGAGGCATCCACGTACGGCTTCATCCAGAGCGGCCAGACCACCTCTTGATTGAATTTATAGATAGTCAAGGGATCAACATTTCTAAGGCGATGGAGAAGAAAATTGAATCCGCCTTTTTCAAAGAAGACTTCCGCCGAGCTTCGATTGAAGAAATTGGCAATGTGAACTACCCGGCCAGGATGCTGGAATTTTATGGTGCAGGCTACGACAAGAACCTGAATGCAGAAGCTTTGCATGCCAGTGTTTCCAAGATTGTGATTGACTACGCCTATTCCGTTAGTGGGGCTGTATTGCCCATGCTGCTGGGCAAATTTGGCTGTGATGCCGTCATTCTCAACGCTTCTCTAACCCCTTCTGCCCCGAACATGGAACAACGCGAGGGCTTACTCAAACAGTTGAGCAATGTTGTAGAAGCGCTCCAGGCCAACTTTGGTGTACAGGTGGCGGCCAATGGGGAGCAATTTATCCTTGTAGATGAAGTAGGCGAATCGATTCGCGATGAAATCCTGACTGCGGTTATGGTAGAGCTTGTGCTCAGCGCCAATCCCCGTGGCACGATCGTCGTACCGGTGGAAGTGTCCAGCCTCGTCGACCAAATTGTCCGCAGACATGACGCCACCCTCATTCGCACCAAATCCAATCCCACCGCGATCATGGAAGCGGCTGCTTCTGCCGAAAATGTAGTCCTTGCCGGTTCTGCTGCTATTGGATTTATCTTCCCTGAGCTGCATCCTGGATTTGACGCTATGTTCGCCATAGGCAAACTGATCGAAATGGTGACGCTCCAACAGCGTTCCCTGCAACAAGTCCGCCAAGAGCTTCCGCCAACTTATTACAGGCATTTAGCGGTTCGCTGCTCTTGGGCGGCCAAGGGCTCGGTCATGCGTCAGCTCGTAGAAGACAACGATACGGAGAGAATAGAGCTAATTGATGGCGTCAAGATCTACTACGGGGATGATGAATGGGTTTTGGTCCTACCGGATGCCGGAGATCCCTTTGTTCATATTTATGTCAACGCCAGCTCCAAACGCAAAACGGATGAACTCTTGCGTAAATATAAGGAGAAAGTCAGCGCCATCTCTCGCGACAAAGAAAGTTTATCGGAGCCGCTGGTCGCTGCGTTTGATTAAATTGATTAACACGGCAGAAATATAACTCAATCTTGGGGTCCCACTTTTGCTAGAGTGCCTTATTAGGATGTGGGGCGGAACTGGAACAAAATCAGCTTTGGAAGGTCTTGAAACGAGCAATGCACATCTCTCCTCTCGCCCATAGAATAGCGGCCACAGCCCTAGTTTTGAGTTTGTTGGCCATCCCGGTTGAGGCTAAAGACACCATTGTCCCCATAGATACGGGGGCTGATCGTCTTGAAGTCCTGCTTATGCAAGGAAAACCAACCGCCGTCGTGGGCTTGATGGAAGCTCAGGCGCTCGCCGTGGTGGACCTAGATAGTCAACAGGTGAAGGCCAAAATCCCCCTGGGCTTTGAGCCGATTGTGACCCGTGTGGACGCGGCTCAAAATCGAGCCTATGTGGCTGGCCTGAACAGTAATAGCATCGCGGTCGTAGACCTGAATAAAAACGAAGTTATCCAAACCATTGACCTCAGTGCTGGTGTCTTTGACCTAGACCTCGACCCTGCACGCAAGCTCTTGGTTGCCACCCATCCGAAGGCTGGTCAAATCTCTGTGGTTCGCTTGGATGGCTCTGCCAAGGAAAAATTTCTAGTCCGTTCGCTGCCGATGCCCAATGGTCCCCTAGCCTGCGCCATTGACCAGGAGACGGGCAATATCTGGATTTCTTTGGCGAATAACGAGGGTCTGGGTCTGGTCCTCGTCAATCCCGACAATGGTGAACTACTGGCCCGTCTGCGTTCAGGCAGCAATCCAGAAGACTTGGCCTTGGACACAAAGCATAATCGCGCCGTGTTGCTCAATTCCGGTTCCCAAGACCTTTCGATTGTGCCCTTGAGCTTGGGTGGAACGTTTCGCTCCGTGGGATTAGATTGGAAACCCACCCGAATGGTCCTTTCTGCCGATGGCAAATTTGCCTATGTAACGTCTCGCGATAGTGACCGTATCCAAATCGTCGACTTAGATGCAGGCAGAACGATTGGCAACCAAAAAGTGGGCAGTGCGCCCACGGGTGTCGCTCGCTTAGGCAGTGGTTTGGTGGTGGTAGAGGCAGGGGCTAAATCTTTGCGCTGGATCACCAATCCGCTAGCGACCAATGCCGCCACCGCGAACTCGACTGGTTCTACTAGCTCTACGCTGAAGACCGAGGTTTCAATCAGCAAGTTAGCGCCTACGCGCAAAGATATTGGGGCCGTTGCCGGTCAGGTGACCGACTTGGCGGGAAATGCAGTCGCCAAGGGGGCACTCACTGTTGAAGGTAGAAAAGTCCCGATTTTGCCCGATGGCTCTTTCCTCCTGTCCCAACTGCCTCCTGGTAAATATTTAGTGGATGTGGAAGTTCCAGGATTTCCCAAATTCACCGCTAGAGTGCAGGCACGGGGTGGTTACGTCGCTACCAATGATATCCAGCTGCCTCCACGTTCGGATTGGGCCACCAAGAAATTTACGGTAAACCAATCGGTAGAGGGCGAAAATATCGGCATCTTAGCGGATGCCCCTCAGTACTCAGAGCTTTTTGCCCGTAGCCTGATGCCGCTGATGGACGAGAATCTAACCAAGAAACGCAAAGTCTTAGTCCTCAATGGTCCCCTCGGCCCCGCACCAGAATTTGCCCGTTTTGCTTCTGCGGTAGAAGGTCTGAGTGTGATTGACCGCAACAATCGCTACACCCAAGAGGTGGAAAAACTAAAAGCCTTAGGCCGGACTCTGGGACTTAGATATATCGTATTTACGCAAGTAGTGCATTCCCGAGGTTATGACCAGAAGGGAAATCCCTTTGTCAATTCTGTTTTGAAAATTTTTGTCCCTCTAGATATTCCCAATATTCCCAACTTCACCCCTAACCAATTGCGGGCTCAGGGGGCTGTGCTGGTGTTGGACCTGCAAAAAACTAAGGTTGGAGAAAAGGCCAATTTCCTAAAAGTTCAGGGGCAGGATGATGTGGGAGGAGATCCCCTCTACGAGGAATCAGCTGATGGTCTATTTCGTTTAGAAATTCGCAATATGGCTCAGGAGGTAGTCAAGCAATGGCAACAAAGCAACCCATTCACAAGCTGACTATGCATAAGCTGACCGGCATGTTGCTGAGCTTGGGGATTGTTGCTTTCTCGGCAACAGTGGCCCAAGCTGAACCCGCTCGTCTTGTTGGGCAAGTCAAAGATGTAACCGGCAAGCCTCTGCAAGCTACGGTTCAATTGGGCGAACAAGCCGTCACTACGGATAGCCAAGGGATCTATGAACTAAACAACCTTACGCAAGGACGCTGGCAAGTCCAGGTAAAAAGTGCAGGCTATGCTCCAGTGAACCACAAGGTCTGGCTCGTTGAAGCGATGACGACTCCCCTGGACGTTGCTTTAGAGAAGGCCGTAGTTCCTCGCGAACTGACTCAGGTCGGCATGGTTGGCGTTGGGGCTCTGCCTCGCACCGATAAGCTTGCCCAACGCATGGCTGGAGAAATGGCGCGCTTGGGAGCTTTTCCCGAGGTGGGACCTTTGGCCCTGTTGCAGCCTCCTTTGCTAACTCCGATTCTCAAAAAACTAAACCGTCCCCTTTATGAGGTCTTGGATAAAGACATCATGGATAAACTGTCTCAGGGCAAAGCGGATGAGCAGCGGGTCCGAGAATTTTTTAGCTATACTGGCCTCAAAGCGCTAGCCGTGGCCCGTGTGGACTTTCTCAATCAATCAGAGAATCCGCAAGAAACCGAAGTAAAATCTCGAAGCCGCGTAGAGCTTTGGGAATTCAACAAAGATAATCGTTTGACCGTCCGTGTACTGGCTGAGGCTGGACGCAACGAAAAGCAAGACCGACTGCTCAATCAGGATGAAGCAGAGCTGCTCTATCAGGTACAGGTCACCCAGATGGCGGGAGAGATTGGCAAACGCTGGGAAGGACAGAATAGCCCTTGGATAGCCTATTTCCCAAAAGGAACTACGCTGCCAGTCCCTGGTTCAACCAAGGAAGTTACGGGTGAAGTCGTACCGCCTAAGTAGGCTGGTTTTCACTTTGATTCGCTGATTGTTCCAGCAAATGATAGATTAGGTATGGCTTGGTGTAACGAGTTTACAACCCCAAACTGTGTCAGAGCTTGACCGCAGCAGCACTACGGGTACTTGTAATCGTCGTTGCTCCAGGCTCTAAGATTTTTTCAATTGAATTGCGCAACATGCCGTCCCCTCAAAGGGCGTAAGCGCTACCAAAAAATACAACACAGAAGCTTTGTCCAAGAACAAGAAGAGGTTGTTCGATGGCAATTGTTGTTGCCCTTAGTCCCGAATTAGAATGGCACAATTGAAGGCAAGTCTAAATTTTACTGAATTCCCAATGAGCGTTCCTGAACTCCTCCCAGCGCTAAAGACCTTATCCCGTGCTGAAAAGCTAAGGGGGATGCAATTTCTTGTTCAAGAATTGGCGAGGGAAGAAGACGTATCTCCGTTACAGGCAGGAACGACCTATCATGTTTGGTCGCCCTTAAATTCACATAAAGCGGCACAAACACTGGCAACCTTGTTGGAAGACGAGCAGAAAGAGAATCATGCTTGATTCCAAGTGCTTCTCGTTTTTATAGGCACATTGGATGCGATACCACTGTTTCTATCGACACAGATGTTTTTTAAAGTGGGTCCGAAGTCATAAAATTCTGCATAACAACCTTTAAAATCAAGTAGGCTACAAATCCTCCGTTATCCACTGAAATTTATACCGAGGTTGTCTGCATAGTTTTCTTAAGTGATAATATACGAAGAGGTTGCCTGCCTAATATGATGCTACGCAGGTAATTAGACAGAGAAAGTCAATCTAATAATTAGTTAGCGCTAGTTACATGGCGCTGGCAAAAAAGGCTTGGAGGTTCAGGTTCACATTGAAGCATACGTCGCAATCTCGTTTGGGTTGGAAATCTTCGCTTCTACTATCGTAGAGGTAACTATGAAAAACTCATTCGCTATCCTTAATCAAGTAATGGCATGTGTTTGGTGCGGAATAGCGTTCCTGCGGAGCTCAGTACGAGAAAATTCCAACCCAATCGAGAGATAACGTGTATGGATATGTGCTATCTGCCAAGAGTGAACGCAGGGGGTTCAATCCCCCTCTCCGCACCAATTTATGCAGTGTTAGCTGGCTCCGTACAAGGTTCTTGCGCTCCTTCTTGCAAGTGATCAGTTTATGCGAAAAGGCCCAGGAGGCGATTGGTGAAGGCTGTAGCTCAAGGTTCTTGTGGCGTTCAAAAGCACTCAATAGGCCATTAGTGAGGATAGTACTAAAGGGTAAGCAGTGATTCCGAAAGATAGAGTTAAGTCCTCTGACCCCGCTTATCTTGGTCGTTAGGTTTCTGAGAGGCTAACAGGTAATGCAATGTGGGAATACAGCGAAGCAGCCAGATTAATGACCATGAGAAGCATTTATAGCGATGACTGTATTTACTGTAGGGCTTCAATGCTGCACTTCTCTTCAGAAAAATTTGAGAAGGGTTCTAAGGCTCTGTTTATTCAGTTGTCGATATGTCAACTTTGCGGGTGGTGGATTGTATATCGAATTCATCAAGGCGAATACCCCAGAACGGCTGGAATTATTGAGAGTCACTCTGGCGCTATTGGGTGTCTCAAAGAGCTTGACCTCAATGATATTTCAACACCACTAGGTCAGGTTCGACAGTATTTGCTTGCCAAGAGCGAAACTATATTTGATACACATCCTAAACTATTTGAGGACGTGGTTTGTAGTGTCTTCAAGGACTGCGGATGGAGCGCAAGAGTCACAGCATATTCTAGTGACGACGGCATAGATGTCATTCTTGATAATTCATCAGGAGAAACAATTGGTGTTCAGGTCAAGCGTTATAAAAAGGAGCGACGGATTGAGGCCGAGCAAATTCGCTCGTTAGCGGGTGCGTTACTCGTTGGTGGACATACAAAAGGTATCTTTATTACGACATCAACGTTCCGCAGCGGGGCAAGAAAGACGGCTAAAAAACTATCATCAATCGGATATCCGATTGAGCTAATAGACGTGGAACGATTTCTGAACGCGCTTGGTATAGCACAACTTAATTCTTTTGAATTCGACAGAGAACGAATAACTTCATACTTGATGACTCCTGGAGTACGCCTAGGGTCAGGCTCAAATAAAGACTTTACTCTTGGAGAAGACCTCCGAGAGCGAGAAATTGTTGCATCAACATTTCTTAAAGAAGATTTCATTGACCTTTACGATCGCATAACATAGTCCCTGAGGTGGACGGGAGTCAAGAGCAAACGCTGAACTTCTCTTCCTATCTTCCTAATTGCATTACAGGGATTATTAGGGCGCAAGAAATCTGTCTATTGTTAAACGATGAAGTCTCAATTCGGTCTCAACA